>NZ_JAVRHX010000001.1:0-1805026 GCF_031846345.1 Glaciecola petra
AATGCCTGGCGACAACTTGAAATTTGAAGTTGAGCTAATTGCGCCAATCGCGATGGACGAAGGTTTACGCTTCGCTATCCGCGAAGGTGGCCGCACAGTTGGTGCTGGTGTTGTAGCAAAAATCTTAGACTAATCATCTAAGACGCTCACACTAAGAGCAAAAAATATAAAAGCCGCTTTTTAAGCGGCTTTTTTTGGCTAACTTTTTTATTCCACTTAAACTTTCATTAAGCACTTACGTGCAAAGTATTTAAAAAACAGGTTTTGGTTATGCTCTAGGCATCACTTTATAAACACCCTTACCGTCAACACCTACATATAAATATCCACTTGGACTCATACTAAAGCTGCGCACACGACCTATTCCTTCAAACAAAGATGCATGGCCTGTCACCTTGTCGCCATCCATTTTTACTAATACTACTTGAGCGAACTTTAGTGACCCAACAAGCATGTGGCCTTTCCACTGCGGATAATTATCACTTTCAACAAACACCATACCCGAAGGTGCAATAGAGGGTGTCCACTGCCAATTAGGCTGTGCCATACCGTCTTTTTCAGTAATCTCAGTAAAGCTAGTGCCGCTATAATTCACTCCATACGAAATTATTGGCCAGCCATAGTTGGTCGATTTTACTATACGATTAATTTCGTCACCACCGCGCGGACCATGTTCATGAGTCCAAATGTCACCAGTTTTCGGGTGTTTAGCCATCCCCTGAGGGTTACGGTGGCCATAAGAATAAATACTTGGATTTGCGTTATCGGTGCTCACAAATGGATTATTTTTTGGAATACTGCCATCGTAGTTGATGCGATGCACTTTTCCTGCGTCTCTGTCTAAGCGCTGTGGATTTTCATCGCGCGCACCGCGGTCACCTATCGAAACATACAAGTAGCCTTCGTTATCAAATTCTAAACGACTGCCGTAATGACGACCATTGGAATCATTGGGGCTTCCTTCAAAGATGACTTCAACATTGGTCAAGGCCATTGCTTTTTTATCGAACTTTGCTCTAACTACTGACGCATTGCTACCAGATTCTTCACCTTCAAAACCAGAATAAGAAATGTATATCCAACCATTCTCAGCAAAGTTAGGGTGTTTTTCTATGTCGAGCAACCCGCCTTGTCCACGAGCGTCTAATTTTGGCAAGCCCGAAATTTTAGCATCTGCTAATTTACCGTCAGAAATTAATCGCAATTCACCGCCTCTATCGGTGACCAACATATCGGCTTCATTTAACCACACCATTCCCCACGGAATAATGACAGCGTCGGTAACGTTTACTAATTCATATTGAGTATCGCTTGCGTCAGCAGTTATAGCTGGTGAGTCAACCTGACTATTCACACAAGCAGTTACGCTAGCAAAAGAGAGGGCAATAACAAGGGAGCGAATTCGCATAGTGTTTTCCTTTTCTAAGACATTATATTTACCCATATGAGAGCATAAGAGATCAGTTTATTGAGCTACAAAAATAGCACTTTTGTTGTGTAAAACACTTTGTTAGCCGCTTATCACAATTAACCAACAATAAGTCGCTTTTCATAAATATGGTAATACAACCTAAGTGTACACCTCTTGTGTTTACCTGTATAAATAAATATATTGGGAATACTGAATAAATCAAATATGGTAAAGAGTCGTGTTTAAACATGGTTTGTGCCGGATAGTAAATTGTTAGGTGCTCCAGTATGTTTAGCTATTACGGATTGAAATGGCCTGCGTCACACAAGTTTCTTACCAGTCCTCGCCATATTAGCGAACTGAGGGCTGTTTTAGTGTTTCTTGGCGTTCCTTTGGTACTAGTAACAATTTTGGTTACTAGCAGTAGTGACACGAAGATGATAACTTTTGAACTAGGTACCTTAGTACCTTTTTTAGCACTTATGTTCGTGTTCGCCTGTTTCGCTGAGGAATATGTTAAATTCTCATTGTTTGTTGTCAACTTATTGGGTTTTTTAGGTATTTTAGCAGGCTTATTTTATTCTATAAGCAGCTTTATATCTGTTAATGTTAGCTCCTCAGAAGTTGTTTTAGGCGTTTTAATATCAATTTATTCATTGGTCGCTGTATTAATGGGCTTTAGGAGTTTCAAATGTCATCAGCACCTAATAAACGCTTCAAGCGGTCAAAAATAAAGAGCAATTTTCGACGCTTAAGCGGGTGTTAAACATCCTAATGAATTTGAGTATTAGACATCTAGGACGGGGCGGGTACATCGAACATGGTCAGAATCGTTTCGAAATAGAGATGATGGCAGAGGGGCCGCTTTTTAGTATTTTCGGGATAATAGCTTCATATTTATTTTTAAAGCAGATCAATGGTCAGATATAATTGGACATGTAATGCTTGCGGACTTGGCAATGAACCCAACAGTTCAATTTGTAAAAATTGCGGTTGTGAAGCCGGAGCAAGCGCAGAAGAAGTTGAGAAACATAACGACCCTGAGGGCTTTAAGAAAAAGCAGTTTAAAAACTCTTTTCAGAAAGATTTGGGCCAACTTTTGTTTCTTCCGTTTTCGATTGTATTAGTCACATTTACTGGCAGGCTCGTGTTTGCTGCTTTGATTATACTAAGTATTTTTTCGTTATTAAAATTTCAAAAAAAATTACTGTCATTTATTTTTAGTGATTTGTGGTTAAGAAAGGTAATAATGGCAGCAAGTATAGGTATGGCTTTGCTTTTAATGGTGCGTATTGTATTTATACCAGATGATAGCGTTCTTGTTATTTGGCTTTCTGTTGGCATAGTGCTAGGACTAGCGATAGCTTATTTATTATTATTCAAAACTAGTAAAGGAAAGCTAGCATTTGAAAGGTATTATCAAGGCAGTAGTTAACAAAAAGTTGAATACGGATTTTATGCAAGAACCGCGCAAAATTGCTTATGGAAAGTGTTCTGTACTCAAGGAGAATTAAGCACATGGATTCAGGCCCTAATTATAACAACTACACACTAGAAGAACTTTTAGATGTTCAAAATAATATCGACAAAGAACTTTACCCTGAAAGAGCTAAAGAAATAGAATTAGCACTTTCAAATAAAAAGAATAACCCTGAAATTCAAGAAGAGATAGAAAATCACCAAGAAGTAAGTAAATATTCAACATTCTGGCGACGGCTTTTTGCTGCTATTATCGATGGAATTATATTTGCATTCATTTTATATGTTGAATCCTTAGTTTTTGGTGTTGAAGATAGTACTCAAGATATACTTCTTCAAGCTTTAAACGGTGTTCAATTAGCAATATACGCCATATTTATGCATGGTTATTTTGGTCAAACTATTGGGAAAATGATTATGGAAGTTAAAGTCCTAAATCATGACACGGAGACTGAGATAAACGTAAAACAAGCATTGCGCAGAGAGTCAGTTAATTTAGTTTTAAATATTTCTTGGGTTATAATCATTCTAGTCGTAGCAACATCATTAGAAATGTCAGGGACTATTTCTGTGGGTTTATCTTATGCGGTAATTGGTTTTGGTATTTTAGTTATGGTTTGGGGAATATCTGAATTTGTAACTATGTTGTTTAACGATAAACGCAGAGCTCTACACGACTATATCGGTAAGACTGTCGTAGTTCGCATATAAAAATATGTCATCTCTACAATTGGACAATCAAAATTTTCCCTAAATCGATTAACTGAGGAAAAAGGTTCGGTTGAAAACAACTTAAACTCGATTGAACGAAAGCAAGCTGAAGAAAAGCTTAGCAACAGAGTTTCAAATGCATTTTTTTGGGGCTTAATGTTAGGTATTGCCATTCCGTATTTGGGTGGATGGCTTTTTGGTTTGTATGAATGGTTATTTTAAGCAAAATAAAAACAGTTGATAATAAGTCTGTCAGTTTACAAACGAATTTAAATATTGGCGAAGCACAAATATAACCTTCTTTGATAGTAGAATTAGGTAAAGAAGCTATCATAAAGGTTGGAGATAAAACGTTTTCGGTTGAAATCAATAAGTCGGTTCAAGATCATTTATGAGTATCGAGTATAAAATAAATAAAAAAATAACAAGTGCTCAGTTCATTACTTTACTTAAATCCTCAACATTGGCTGAACGACGGCCAGTAGATGACCATGATTGTATTGACGGTATGCTTGCCAATAGTAATTTGTTAATAAGCGCATGGGATAACAAACAATTAGTTGGCATCGCAAGAAGTATTACTGACTTTCATTATGCCTGTTATCTCTCTGACCTTGCTGTTCATGTAGACTATCAAAAAGCTGGTATTGGAAAAGAGCTTCAAATTACTACTCAGGCCCAACTTGGCTCCAAGTGTAAATTGATTTTGATCGCTGCTCCAAACGCTAATAAATATTATGAGCATATCGGATTTACAAACAATAAACGATGTTGGGTGTTAGAGCGTGGCTCAAGAATTGGCAGTTAATTAAATTAATAAACGCTCTAAACAAGGTCATGTGCTCTCATGCTGCACTGATGTAGTCGCTCATTTATATCCCGCAAATATGCCTTGTTTAATTTTCGCTGTATTTCATTTTTTGGCCGTTTGAAGCTAAAGACTCGTAATAATGACAATTACTTGAATGAACAATGATGGCGTCTTGAACCTCGTCATTTTTCATATTATTCTGAACAGCATAAACAACGGAGAAAACATGAAATACTTTTTTTGGTTCGGTGTACTTGCTTACGTGTTCGTATATTTTTATGCCGCATGGGTGTATGAGGGCTTTAGTATGCCGCTTGCTATAGTTATTTTCGTTCTGCTTGTTTCATTTGTATATTGGCGATATAAACGCCATATTGAACTGCAAGCGCAACAACAAGCTCAACAGCATATGCAGGCTCAAAGTCCAATAAAAAGTGAGCCGCCAAAAAACCTATCTATTTGGAGTTCTCCACTGCCATACATGGTAATACTAGTGATGATTGTTGTTTATGCTGTATTACAAGTGTAAAAGCGAGCAAGCTATTCAATTATGAAACAAGTAAGTGCAAGGAGACAATATGATACAAGCAATGAATATACATTATCTTGAAATTGTGACACCAGACGTTAACGATATGGTCTCATCTTATGCTGAATCCTTAGATATTTCGTTTAGTGAGCCAGTTTTATCTTTAGGTGGTGCATATACGGCAGCGCTTTCTACCGGTGGCATGATTGGTATTCGAGCCCCGATGCACGAATCGGAAGAGCCAGTCACGCGGCCTTATAGCTTAGTTGATGATATTGAGCTCTCAGTAGCGTCTGCAGTAAAAACAGGTGCTATAGTGGCACTGCCACCTACCGATATTTCAGGTTATGGTAAGTGCGCTGTGCTAATGCAGGGTGGCGTGCAAATTGGCTTGTGGCAAATGTAAAAAGGAGTAAAAAATATGTCTTATGTTGATGGCTATGTCCTCGCTGTTTCGAAAAAGAACAAGGCGGCTTATATAAAGCTAGCTAAAGAGTCAGCGCTTGTGTTTAAAGATCACGGCGCTTTGTCGGTTGTTGAAAATTGGGGTGATGATGTGCCTGAAGGTAAGCTAACTTCCTTTCCTTTGGCCGTAAAGTGCGCAGAAGATGAACAAGTGGTGTTTTCTTGGATTACTTGGCCTTCTAAAGAAGCACGCGATGCAGGCAATAAAGCCGCGATGGAAGACCCACGTTTCGAAAATTACGATCCCAAGAATATGCCTTTTGACGGAAAACGTTTGATTTATGGTGGTTTTACAACCATAGCTGAGGCTTAGCTTAGGAACAATTTGCGATTCATACTTTTTCGACTTGTAAGCGATTATTGACTCTGCACACCCGGGGTTTAATTTTAGTTTGCATTAATTCTAGCGCGTCTAATGAGTTTAAAAATGGGTCAACGCTCGCTTTTTCAGTATCATTAAAGCCCTGATAAATCTCCAGAACGCGTTGTAACTTCCATTGACTAAAAGACCGCACCGCACGGGTGTCGGTGGCTTCACCGATTGTAAAGCTATGTTTGCCTACCATGCGTGGCAAAACAGATTTTTCTGGATTAGATTCAAGCCACTGCTTATTGAAATTGAGCGTATCAATTTGCACCGGCCAAAACTCTTTAAATTGACGTTTTAGCAGGGAAAGCAAGGTATCTGGTATGTGATCATCATCTAGCCACATTCCGCAATCTTGTTTTTCGCTGTTCATACGGTTTATCCAAGCAACTACGTTAGGAGCAATTTGTTGCATTATTTTGCCAGGTGCAGGGTCACGAAATAAATGCGCATACAACGGCCCCATTAGTCCAAAATCACCCACACAGGGGCGACTACCTAACAAATAGTCGTGCTCTGCAAAGTGCGCGTTTAGAGCAGGCAGCACATCGCCTTCGTACCAGTTTTCTATTGCAGGAATAGTCTTGTCACTTATGCCAAGTAAAGGCACAAACCCTTTAAATTTGGCGCCTAATTTTTTACCTACAAATCGACGAATAAAAGCAGGCATATTGGGAAATGCAATTTTTCCAAACTCTTCGTATATAAAAGGGAAATTGTCGTGATTCCAGCGATAGTGCATAGCCGGTAGTAATAACCATTCGTCAGCCCACATTTCAACAATGGCCGAGACCAATTCCTGTTTGGGTGTTGTGGGCCTTACCGAGCGTTCAGTGAAAGTATTTTCGAGTAAATCAATAATCGCAGAAGTGTCTTGAACAAATTCACCTTGTGGCGTTTCTACTACCGGTATAAAGCGGACACCTGTCTTTGGTACAATAATATTGGTATAAACTTTGCGGGAAGAAAAAACTTCTGTGAAGGGAATTTGCTTATAACGTAAATAAGCTCGAGCTTTGCCTGTATAAAGCGACAATGGCGCTCCATACAACTTATATAATTCACTCAATGTTTTTTAATCCTTGAATTTAACTAATCCAACGTTTTTTAGTTGCCCAATGAGCGAGTGCTAACAAGCCTAATGCAATTATAAAAACGATTGCTTGCATGAATACTACCTGTCCGCCATAAACAGAAGCTGTGTCTAATATTACGAAAAAAGCTATATCTTGTGCGATTAGTCCAAATAGCGATAGCAGCAGAATAACTTTGGCCCACGCTCTTTTCATTACTAAGCCGGCGCATCCAAGTGTACCTGCAAACACAGCCAATAATGAAGCAAAACTCACCCAGGATGGACGTGCAGCATACATTTCTTGTTGTTCCATGGGCAAGCTAGCAATCGATTCGGCGCTCATCATAAAGTCCATTATTACCGCAGCTAAACCAAGCAAATTCCATGCTAGTGCCATACCGGCAATAATAGTAAACCATACAGGAACGTCAATTTTCATTGTTTGTGATGTGTTGCTTTCGGCATCCATAGTTCACCTCGTGTTAATTTATAAGCTAATCTTAAAGCCTAAAGGGCGATTTGTAAAAAATATGTTAACTTTCGCTAAGAGTGAAGTATTTGGTAAAGCATTTATACAACTGAGTGCCGCTCAATACTGAAGCAGACGGAAAGTGTAAAATAGGAATAAGGTCGCATGGAGCTCTTAATTCTTGCATGCCTTGGTCGGTTTCTAATTCGTCTACATTTAAGATGCGGGCCATAACTTCGCCAGATAATACATGCTGACCTGGTGCAACACAGTACTCAACCATGCCGCCAAAATCAGTAAATAAGGTTTTATAGTCGCTTAAATAAACGCCTAATCTTTGCATTTTGGCGGGCGCATAATCTTGGGTATGCAAAACGTTTTTTGTCGCCAAATAGCCTAAAATACTATTTGCGTCTTTTTCACCTTCGGCAAAATCTATTACTTCTTGGCTGCCCATTTCGAGTGTAAATGCCTCTACGCCAAAATCATAAGCGCTGCCAAATTTCTCATCTAATGCATCTTGTAATGTCCACCACGGGCAAAAGCAGGCCTCATCTAGTGCACCTGCAAAAACATTGGGAATAAATATACAATGTGGAATAGAAAAAGCGGTAGCAGCGTCTTTCGCATATTCAGGAATATAGACATGCCTTGTTGATACTGGACCATTATGCAGGTCGAGCACATAGTCAGCTTGCACGGCAATTTGTTGAAGCTTTAAATTAAGTTGCTGTGCTAAACCTAAGCCCCAATTTTGTGCCAGTTTATTCGCAATTGATTTGTCTATCTGAGCTCTAAAGCGTTCTTTGATGCTTGTGATTGATTCGTCTTCAGTAACCGATTCAACAAAACGAGTGACTTGGTCTTTTTCGTAATAATACCCTCTATTCCAATTAGTGCCATTAACCGGGTCGAAACGCCCAAGCGTATACTCACCGGCTTTAATGTTGGTTCCAACCGGATTGCAGTTGGGTACTAAAATTACTTCGCCGTTTATCGTATTGGATTTTAACCACTGCAACAAATGATAAATAACCACATTTCCTTGTACCTCCGCGCCATGAATAGAACTCTGTATGTATATAGTGGGTCCCTTAAGGCCGTCGCTTATACGGTAAACCGGTACGTTTAAATTACGCCCAGAAGCATTTTGGGCAACGGCAATATAAGATTTGGAAATTCGTGAGCTTACTATATTTTTTGTCATTTTAGAGTTTGCAGAAACACTGTTATGAGATAGTTATTATAATGTATTATAGACCTCCTAATTTTTTATAGCATTGTTTACCGCTAGCAAAGCAATGCAAGTGTTATTTTAATTGTCGAGTTTACTGTATGCAAAATTCTATTAGCTTAGTTTCAGATGAAGTTTATCCTTCTAAAATTGTTTGCGTAGGACGCAATTATGTGGCGCATATTAATGAACTAAATAACGAAATGCCGGATGAACCTGTCATATTCATGAAACCTAACTCCGCTATTGCTGAAACCTTAAAACTACATAAAACTGACGAAATACATTTTGAAGCAGAGCTTTGTTTTACAATAAAAAACAATAAAATATTTGCTGTGGGTCTCGGCTTAGACTTAACCAAACGCGCACTACAAACTAAACTAAAAAGTAAAGGTCTGCCCTGGGAAAAATCTAAGGGTTTTGACGGTTCTGCGGTGTTCAGTGACTTTTTACCTTTAGATGATGTGAATTTAGGTGGGCGGCAATTGAATAGTTTGTCCTTTACTCTTCACATTGACGACAAGCTAGCTCAGGCAGGTGATTATTCACTCATGTTGTTTAAACCCGAAGCCTTGCTTACACATATAAGCGAGTCATTTAGTTTACAAGACGGTGATATTTTTATGACCGGCACTCCTGCAGGTGTTGGCAAAGTTGTGGCTGATAGCACATATAAGGCAGCATTGTTTGGTGTTGATAAAAATACACCAATACTGAGTGCACAATGGAAAGCTGTTTAATTTAGTTAAGAAGGAAGGTCAGAATGTTAGTCATCTGAACCTTTTTTTATCGATTTTTTTTCTTCTATCTGGGGCGCATTAACTACTCGTAATGATGCGGTCGCTAAACTTACTTCTATAAAAAAACATATTAAACCGCAGGCAAGTAATACAATAATCGAAATAAAGCTGATCACAATCCAATCATCGATGGTGTTATGGGTATAACCTTGAAAAATTAATAAAAAGATATTGATACATACGGCGACAGAGGCTGCACATAATAGGTTAATAGACCAATTTGCCCAGCGCATTCGTCTTGATAAGACAGTAAGTTCAAGTTGACGTTTGTGTTGCCAATGCTTTGCCTCGGGCGTATCGAACCACCTAACTCGGTCGATAATGCGAGTGAGTCGAGTTGTGAGTACATTGAGCAATGTGCCAATGCCCACAATTAGAAAAACAGGCGTTAATGCTTGCTGGATGAGTAAAACGGCGGTAATTTGGTCTTGCACTGAGGTTTCCTATAAAAGGCTATGATTGAAGGATACGCCTTATAAGGGCTGCAGGTCAACCAGTTCAATCACTCGCCATATAATCGCTCGCCATATAATCGCAAAGGGATTTTACTACTTTTAAACGCTCGGGTTCATCTCTTAACAAATAATCGATAGATACCAATGTCGATTTATCTTCAACTTTATCCAAGAAAAATATGCCATTTAAATGGTCAATTTCATGTTGGATTAAACCTGAGAACTCGCCTTCCATTTTGAGTCTTTGTTCGAGTTGTTTTTCGTCTAGAAACGAGACAACCACCGACTGATAGCGTTTAACTTTTGCTCGTATATTGTAAAAACTAAAGCATTCTTCTTCAAACATAAAGGTACTTTCGCTGCGCTCAATAATACGTGGATTAATGATATTGATGAACTCACCATCTATTCTTAAAACAATTAAGCGAATAGACACACCCACTTGAGGCGCACTCAGCGCATTCCCATTTTCGTCTGAAATTGATTTTATTCCGTTCAAAATGGCATGCATTTTTTGTATTGATGAGGCAACAATCCCACTTTCGAAATCAGCTTGACTAATTATTTGGGAAGGAGTGCGTAATATAGGATCGCCAACTTGCTTAATTTTCATAAGATACCTCTGAGCGTTTCATCGTACTTAATTGTACCGCTTTGTTTACTTAACACAAATGTGGCGATATATATGTATTATGCTAGCACTTTTGCCAATTTCGCAAACATCAACAGACCTTAGCGTGCGCTAGCATATTGACGAATAAAGTCGGCATGACTGGGTAAACTGTTTGTTGCGCTCAACATAGCTTTTTGCATAGAGTTTAAACTGTGCTTTATTTCAGAGATAGGAATGTCGTTTAGCATGGGGTCAGCGACATTAGGCATAATGTTTTGGCCCAACATTACCGCAATCCAGCTAGGCTTTGAAAACAATTCGCCTTCGTCACGAAACACCCGACCACCTGCTTTAAACAAATCCATTTTATGTTGCAGACTATCTGGAATATTCATGGTTCGGCAGAAGTTCCAAAATTCACTGTCAGTGCGCTGTGTGGCATGGTAATGCAGAATGATGAAGTCACGAACTTGCGCAAATTCTCGAGACATTAGCCGATTGTACTCATTGCGTATAACCTCATTATTACTCGCGTTAGGATATAACGAAATAAACCGTGCAATGCCTTGTTGAATTAAAAAGATAGAGGTTGATTCTAGGGGTTCAAGAAAACCGCTTGCAAGCCCTATACCTACACAGTTCTTAAACCAAAATTGTTCCCGGCAACCGGTTTTAAAACGTATTGTCCTTGGCTCTCCTATAGGCTCTGCGTCAAGCCCAGCGAGCAGTATTTTTTGTGCTTCATCGTCGCTCATAAAATCGGTTGAATATATATGCCCATTACCGGTTCGATGCTGCGTTGGAATACGCCATTGCCATCCGGCTGTTTTAGCGGTTGATTTGGTAAAAGGCAATAAGGGTTCAGTACGCTTGCTCGCCACTGCTTGGGCACTATTACATGGCAACCAATGACTCCAGTCTTGATACTTAACGCCCAAGGTTTGTTCAAGCAGCAGTGCCCTAAAACCTGTGCAATCAAAGAAAAAGTCGGCACTATGCTTAGCGCCTCCCTCTAAATCAACCGCATTGATATTGCCAGACTGCGGTTCGACGTTTACTTCGGCAATTTTTCCCTCAATGCGTTTAACGCCTCTTTTTTCAGCATATTGTCTTAAGAAGGCGGCATATCCCGCTGCGTCAAAGTGGTATGCATACCGCAAGTGTGACAATACAGAACGCGGGTTAGGGTCTGGGTGCCTGAACTTTCCTTGTTTAGCCGCAACCGAACAAATACTGTAATCTTCCAGTTCGGCTGGGTTGCCATGGGCTTTGGTATGCAACCAGTACTGATGAAAATCGATGCCGTGCATGTCAACACCATGCCCGCCAAAGGGATGAAAATAACTGTCGCCAAGCTTGCCCCAATTGTTAAACTGAATGCCCAGTTTAAAGGTGCCATTGCACGCTGCTAAGAATTCTTTTTCATCAATACCCAACATACTATTAAAGTTTGCAATGTCGGGTATGGTTGCTTCACCCACGCCAATTGTGCCTATTTGTTCTGACTCAATCAGCGTGATGTCGACATTTTGAGATTCTAGCATGCGAGAAAGCGCTGCGGCAGTCATCCAACCAGCAGTACCGCCGCCAATGATGGCAATAGATTTAATTGTGTTATCGCTAATGATTGACATGCTTTTCCCTTAAATACTGCAAAAACTTCTCAAGATAAATATGATGGGGTGGAATTTGTTGTGCTAGGTGTTGTAAGCCTTTTCGCATATTCAACAATTTACTCGCCATCTCGGTGGTATTAATTTGGTCAGCGAGTCGATCATAATATTGTGATTTACGCCCCATGCCAAAATGAAGAGTCAGCCAGTCTTCATCATGAAAAGGCTCTAAATCAAAATTAGCCAAAACACCCCTGTGATTAAACTGTTCAAGTTTGCGAGTGAGTTCGTCGCTAGCTGGCATTTGGTTTTCATCATATAGCGCAAATTGGAACAATTCTGCATGTTTCACGTCATTGATATAGCGCCGATTGTACTCTTTACTTTCCATGAGCATATTTTTGCCTAAGGGAATTAATTCAGCTAAGCGCAAAATATCTTTGCTTAACAACATGTGTGGAGCCGGCGTTAATGGTTCTATAACATAGGCGGCATGTCCAATGCCTACGCAATTATTTATCCATGCTTTAGGTCGTCTTCCAAGCGTAAATTGCCCAGTGCCCGACTGATTCGCAGCATGTTTTTTGACAGACAACAATAAATTTTTATTTTGTAAAGGTGTCACACTCTGCCATTGTGTGTGATCTCCTTGTATTTGCCTGTATGAAGGCCCAGTTTGTGCAACATTCACAAGCTTAAATACAGCATCTATTTGAGATTGTTGCTCAAATTCATCGCTGATCGATGACAATAATTTGCTGCTTGTGCCACTGCAATCTATAAATAAGTCTGCTGTGATTTGCTTCCCATTTGCCAATGTGATTGATTCGATATTGTTATCAACAAGGTTTACCGAACAAGACTCGGTGTCTACAATATTGATTTTTTTACTAGTCAATTTTTTGAAAAACAACTCAGCCCATTCTGTTGGATAGAAATGATAGCCATATTCTGCTCGTGATAAAGCTGATTCTGGTTTATCGACTGGCGGATGAGCGAAACGCCCGAGTTTGGCCGCTTGGGCACTGATCAAATAATCTTCAAGGTTGGCGTCATGTTTACGGATTATTTGGTGAAAGTGGACACCTGCTTCTGCGCTAAACGGTTGATGAAAACACTGTATCCAGTCGCGTTTATTTTCTCCCCAATCTACAAAACGTGTACCAAATGAAAATGACGAATCGCTTTGCAGCATGATTTCAGGTTCTGACACTGTCAATTGCAAATTGTGTTGGTATGCATCGGGCGAGGTGATTGAGCCATACAATAAATCACTGTCAGGACAGTCTTTGCTGCGAATCAAATTAAGCTGAACAGAACTGGGTAACATGGTTGTTAGCATGAGAGCGCATTGCGCAGCAGCTAGGCCATTGCCTACAATAGTGATACTGGTAATGTCCATTAAGGTGCTCTCAGTATTTTACTGTTAGACGCCGCACCGATAGTTTTTATATAGTCCATATGTGATTGGCAGGTCGCGACAGATTGCGCAATATCTTTTCGCATAGACTGACTCATATTTTTGATTTGCTGGAAGTCACTTTTGTCAACTCGTGGGTCGTAAGCTTGAGGAATTAGATTTTGTCCCATCATTACCGCTACCCAACTTGGCGGTAAAAAAGTACCAAATTCATATCGTTGAACATAACCACGATGTAACCAAGCGTCTATTTTTTCTTGCAAGCTATCTGGTAGGGTCATATTACTAAAATATCGCCACATTTCGCTGTCGGTTCGTTCATTTGCTACGTAGTGTAACAACAGGAAGTCGCGTACACGTTCATATTGGAGGCCCATTCGATTATTATATTCTTGCACTTCGTATTTATTGTCCTGCGTGACAGGAAATAATTCCAATAATGCAGTTATGCCTTCTTGAATCAAATGAATAGAGGTTGATTCCAAGGGCTCAAGGAAGCCTCCGGACAAGCCTATTGCAACCACGTTATTTTTCCAAAAATGATTGCGCCGCCCAGTTTTGAAAAACAATTGTTTTGGCTCGGCAAGCGCTTTACCATCAAGGTTAGACATCAACACGTTGGTGGCTTCGTCGTCGCTTATAAATTCGTTCCAATAAACATGCCCGTTACCGGTCCGATGCTGCAAAGGAATACGCCATTGCCAACCTGCTTTGCGAGCAGTAGCCCGTGTGTATGGGTTTATAGCGCCAGTACTCTCACACGGCACGGCGACGGCTCTGTTGCACGGTAACCATTGTGACCAGTCTTGATACCCCGATTTTAAGCTTTGCTCAATTAAAACGCCTCTGAAGCCTGAACAATCGATAAACAAGTCAGCTTCTATGATTTGCCCGCTATCTAATGTCACATTTGTTACATTGCCAGATTGTTGATCTTGCATCACATTGATGACTTTGCCTTCAATTCGGACAACGCCATTGTTTTCAGAAAACTGACGTAAAAATTTTGCATACAGGGAAGAGTCAAATTGATACGCATAACCAAAAGCTCTTTGTAATTCTGTTTTTCCAGACTCTGGAAGTTGAAATTTGCCTTGTTTTGCGGCCATGATGCCATAGGCATATTCGTCTAAAGAACCAAAGTCACCATGTTGATTTAATTTAATCCAATGTTGATAAAAATCGAGTTCATTAATACTGGTGCCAAAATCACCAAATGGGTGGATATAACGTTGACCAATTCGCCCCCAATCGCAAAATTCAATTCCAAGCTTAAAAGTTGCTTCAGTAGCTCTCATGAAAGCGCTTTCTTCAATCCCTAGGCCTTGATTGAAAAATCGTATATGCGGCAAGGTTGCCTCTCCAACACCCACTGTTCCGATGGCTTCAGACTCTACTAATGTTATTGAATTGGTTAGGTTTTTTACCTTTTTGGAGAGGGCTGATGCGGTCATCCATCCGGCCGTTCCACCACCTAATATGCATACTCGCATAAAATATTTTTACCTTTTTATTACAAATTTTGTTTTATTTTGTCGCGAACAATGATAATTTCTTTAACAGCCGATTAACATTATCCCAAAATTTTATCAGTAAAGGTGCTTAAATGCACTTTGTTTTTAGATAAAAATGTAAGGGGTTACATTTTGTTTTTAGGCAAATTAAGATGCTTATTTGTTGGCACATTTTTAAGCTCACACACACTATTTTAAAGCTATAAAATTGGACACTGAAACTCTGGGGAAAACATGCATATTCAAAAAAAATCATTCCTATCATCATCGGTGAAGTTAGCGCTTTATGGAACCACAGCATTAATGGCCTCATTGGCCGCGCAAAATGCTCTGGCGCAAACTACAGATGAAGAAACAAAAGCCGAAGATGTTGAACTAATCGAGGTTAAAGGTATTCGGGGAGCACTTGCTAGTGCTGCAGAAATAAAACGAGAAGCGAGCACCTTTGTTGACTCAATCACATCTTCTGACGCAACTTCATTACCTGATCTATCAGTTGCTGAGGCACTAGGTCGTGTACCTGGTGTTACGGTAACCAAATTTGACATTGGCGCCGACGGTGGTGATTTCCCGTCTGCAGAAGGGTCAGGTAACCTTATTCGTGGTTTAGGCTTAATTCGTTCTGAATTGAATGGCCGTGATGCCTTTACATCAGATGGTAGCCGAGCACTAGATTGGTCTAGTATTCCTCCGCAACTTATTGAAGGTGTCGATGTTTATAAAAACCAAACAGCCGATCTAATAGAAGGTGGTATTGGTGGTAGCATCAACTTAAGAACACTTGAGCCTTTCGATAGAGAAGGTGCAATGGCGGTTGTTTCTCTTGAAGGCACATATAGTGACTTAAGAGAAGAAACATCACCTACTTTTAGTGTGCTTGCAAGTAATCGCTGGGATACAGATTCTGGTGAATGGGGCTTATTAGCGTCGTTTTCTCACTCAGAATTGAAATCATTATTTAATGGATATCAGTCTGGTGCAATTACGCCAGTACCTGTTGGCGCAGTTGGTGGTGACCAATTCCCTGACATAAATGTGTCTGATTTCGTTGGTGACTTAATCCCTCTAGAAGGTCAAACGGTAGGTATTATCAATGGCTTCCAGCTTCGTTCAACTGAAGTTGACCGCGAACGCTCAAACATTTACTTGGCAGGTCAGTGGAAAAGCAGTGATGATGCAATAAAAGTAACCGCTAAATATGTACGTGTTGAAAATGAAACTTTTGACCTAGAACGTACAACAGAGTGGCAAGATGGTGGTATAGCCTACGGTTTAACCACTGCCGATGGTAATATTGTTGCTACTGACGTTTCTCTTACTCCGTTTATCTCTGCTACAGGAGTTCCTCGCTGTGGTAATGGCGCAACTGGTGGAGATCCAGCTAATTTCTGTAGTCAATTAATTCCAATTGATGGTGGCTTGTTTGAAGAAGGTATTTTATCTTCAAATGAAAGCGGTTGGTACGGCGCACCTGGCGCTCAAATTGGTAACTTAGGCATAGGTAGAGCAAGAGAAACCACTACCGATGACATCAGTGTTAATATTGAGTGGCAAGTTGATGACAACTGGTTCGTAGAATTTGATGCGCACAATACTACATCTGAACTTATTGACAGAGAGCAATGGATTGGGGCAACAACTCATCTTGATTTCAGAAGCCGTCCAAACCTTGATAACCCAGAAATAGAATTTTTCTATAATGATGGTTTCTTGTTTAATGATGGTTTCTTAAGAGATGCAGGGACTAACCAAGTTGCACCTGCCGTTCCAACTTCAACAGCTGATCCTGCGGGTTATTTTATGGGTTATGCCGCAGATAGATTCCAAGACGGTAGTGGTGATTCAACTGCGGTTAAAGTTGATGCAACTTATGTATTCGACGACAGTGATTGGTTTGAATCTGTTAAATTTGGTGCACGTAGAGCAGAGCGTGAGCAAATTTATCAAGATGCCGGCCTCAACTGGCAGGGCGTAAGCCAAGCATGGAACGGTGGTATTGCAAGATACAATGCTTTTGATACTGTTGCCCATGAAGTATATGACTTCTCTAACTTCCAACGCGGTGGTGTAGTGGTAGGTGATAATACTTCGTTTGTATTTGCTAACTCTGAGTTTCTCAGAAACCCAGATGCATTTTATGACTTTTTAGCCACTGAGCCTGATTTGAATATTGCTGGTGCTGGTATCGATTACGGTCCGTCATCCAATGATAGACGTGATGCGAATTATGTTGAGCAATATACCGACGCGCAAACAGCTAACGTAGAAGAGGTTGTTACCAATCTATATGTACGTTTTGATTTTGCCAGAGACTTTGACAATGGTATGTTCTTAGACGGTAACTTTGGTGTTCGTTACGTGAAAATGGATATTAATTCCTTAGGTTCATTCCAATACAGTCCATTTGGTGAAGATGAACAGCAAGATGGAAGAGACCCAGCGTTAGAAGCTATCGATAACATTCGTGATTTCTTACCAGAGACAGCTGCTTATCTTGATCAAGACTCTACTAATAGATCTGTAGGATTAGATGAGGCTTACTATTTGCCTTCATTTAACACAAGACTTAGCTTAACCGACGAATGGATCTTGAGATTTGGTGTCAGTAAAGGTTTGACCTTACCGAATATTTCTAATTACAGTGCGTCTCAGTCAGTGAGAGACATTTCATCAGTGATTGTACCTGAAGTTGCAGAGGGTGATCCGGATCCAATTGGTTTGTTAGGCGCGAGTACTTCTCGTTTACTAATTAGCGGTGGTAACCCCGATTTGAAACCGACAACTGCTATCAATTATGATTTAGCGGCTGAATGGTATGGCGATGGTGGTAATTACTTTAGTTTTGCGGTCTTTAAGAAAACAATTAAAGACATTGTACAAACTGATACCATTGTGCAAATCGATTCAATTACACTTGATGGAAACGAAATACCTATTTTCTATCAAGGTGCAGTTAACCAATCTGATGCAGATATTTTTGGTTTTGAAGTTTCAGGTCAATATTTCTTCGACGAGTTAGAAGGTATTTGGTCAAACTTTGGGGTACAGGCAAACTACACCAATCTTGATGTAGATGCAGACTCACCTCAGCGTTCACTTGATGCTGACGGCGATGGTGTTCCTGATAGTTTTGACGGTATTGTGCGTATAGAAACCTTAAACGGTATTATTGGTCAATCAGAAAACTTTGCTAACCTTGTGGGTATCTATCAAGATGACAAGTTAGAAATTCGGATTGCTTACCAGTATCGTGATGAGTTCTTAAACTCCTACGAAACTTTCATAACAGGTAACCCAAATGTTCAACAAGCTAACTTCTCGTTGGATGCTTCAATAAAATATGAAATCAATGAAAACTTACAGATTAGACTGCAAGGTACTAACCTAACAGACGAACTGCAAGATTCTAGAGACATATTGAATGAAGCAGGTGAAACCTTCCAGCGTTCAAGCTTTATGTTCGACCGTCGTATACAGTTTGGTGTTCAGTACACTTTCTAAACAACGGAAATGTAATAACAAAAAGGTCGTTAACGAAAGTTAACGACCTTTTTTATTGTGCCTGTGATTCAGTAAAAAGGTCTCTTGTCGCGTTTATCGCAGGGAGTTCAGCAAAAAATCTTAGCGACAAACATCTTTTAAATATTGCTCGTGTGAGGGCATCACTTCCACGCAACGTTGTGTTGCACGATACAGCTCAGCCATTCTTGTTTCTAATTTATCATCGTCGAGAATATCGGCTAATGGGTGGTATCGACTAGGTTCGATATTTTGACCATTAAATACTGCAAACCAACTTACAGGGGTGAAGAGTTCAGTGTCTTCTCTGTACAAGCGGGCATTTTCTTTATAGATGGCGATACGTCTTTCTAAGCTTTTAGGTATTTCCATGGAACGGCAGTATTGCCAAAATGGGCTGTCATCTCTTTCTGTTGCATGATAATGCAAAATTAGGAAGTCACGCACTTGTTCGTATTCAGCTTGAGTTTTGCGATTAAAAAACTCAATGTCATGTTCATTAAAGTGTTTATCTGGCCAATTGGTTAATATGCGGGCGATGGCTGTTTGTATTAAGTGAATTGACGTCGACTCCAATGGCTCAAGAAAGCCAGCCGCTAAGCCAATAGCGACGACGTTTTTGTTCCATGTCTTTTTGCGAATGCCGGTTTTAAAGCGCAGAAACTTATGATCAGCAATTGGGGGAGTATCTAAGTCTCTATTGAGGCTGGCTAATGCATCTTCGTCAGAAATATATTTACTACAATAAACATAGCCATTGCCAGTACGTGATTGTAATGGGATACGCCATTGCCAACCCGCTTCTTTAGCTGTTGCCTTAGTATAAGCATGCACAGTTTCTTGACGCTCACTTAACCTTGCAACAGCTCTATCACAAGGTAAATACTCAGACCAATCTTCGTATCCAGTTTTTAAGGTTTGCTCAATAAGTAGCCCTTTAAAGCCTGAGCAATCAATAAATAGATCGCCCTCAACTACCGCACCACTCTCTAGCTCAATACTTTCGATATGACCTTTTTCAATATTTTGTTTAACGCTTGTCACTTTTCCTTCAATTCGTTTTACGCCTCTTCCTTCGGAGAGTTTACGCATGAACTTAGCATACAAGGCAGCATCAAATTGATAAGCGTAGTCGATTGAACTAAGCGGGGATGATTTTAGGTCTGGTCGAGGATGTTGAAACTTGCCAGCCTTAGCGGCCATGCCGGGTAAGCTAAATTCTTCAATGGGTTTTGCCGTCCCTTTGCGCTTTTGACGTAACCAAGTATGATGAAAATGCACCCCTTGCATGTCGATTCCGTAGGGGCCAAAAGGGTGAACATAACTGTCACCGAGCTTTCCCCAATTTACGAATTCAATGCCTAATTTATAAGTCGCATTAGTTTCGCGTAGGAATTCTTTTTCGTCTAAGCCAACCAAATGATTGAAAAATTTTATATGTGGGATGGTTGCTTCGCCAACGCCAACAGTGCCAATTTCTTCTGATTCGACCAATGATATATCAAGGTTAGCATTTGCAAGTGACTTTGAAAGTGCGGCTGCAGCCATCCAACCGGCGGTACCACCGCCTAAAATCACTACATTTTTTATATTATTATTTTTCAAAAAAACCTCTAATTGCAGTCAAACTGTATTTGTAAAAAGTGCTAATAAAAAGCACTGTTAACGCATCAACACGCCAATATTCTTGATGACAAACATAATGTACAAAGAATAAACGACATACCTTTTGTATTCAACTGTCTGAGCGGTTTCCTAATCATACAATTGTAAAGTTTTAAAACACACCTTAATCTGTCTCTTTATTGCGACGTTTATCGTTGTTTTATATGTATTTTTAGACTTTTTGAACGAAAAATAAAAAAGCAGTTGATTGCTCATAAAATTAGCACTATGCTTTAGCCTGTCAAAAAATTGACGCTTTACATTTCATGGATTGAACCCTTAATAAAAAACAAAAAAACCTTGAAAGAAAGGGATATATTTTATGAAGTTATCTCAAATTATTTTTCGCATTAGCTTTGCTTTATTAGCGATTATTTATATAGCGGTGATTACCGAATTTCTTAACCCAGATTATTTTAAATTCAATATTGAAATTGGATATGACGTTTTAGCGCTAACTGCAGCAGTTGGGATTTACGTGTTCTTCTTTTTTAAACGTAACAAACACTTTTAATAAATCTGTTTAGATACTCATCGCTTTTTTATGCGCTTGCGTTAAGCTGGGTGATTGACTAGTCTTTGTTTAGGAAGCGGATTGTTTCGAACGCTTCCTAAACAAACAAGCTTTTTTTAATGATATGCTTGTCCTAATAACTATTACCCACAAATCAATCAAATATGCTGCTTTTAATTATTTATGTCTTTATCGCACTCGGTTTTTCATTCGTTTGCTCAATTGCGGAAGCCGTTATATTAAGCGTTTCCCAAGCCTATATTTCCTTGTTAGAAAAAGATAAAAAACCGTCAGGTGCTTTGCTAAATCAACTGACTACCGATATAAACAAACCTTTATCAGCCATATTAACGTTAAATACTATTGCCCACACCATGGGAGCTGCTGGTGCCGGAGCACAAGCCTTAACCGTATTTGGTGATGCCTATTTTAGTCTGATTTCTGCGGTACTCACTTTTATGATTTTAGTATTTTCAGAAATTATTCCAAAAACATTGGGTGCCACCTATTGGAAGGCGCTGGCACCTGCGACTGCTTATTTCTTGAAGTACTTGATATTGGTGTTATATCCCTTGGTTAAAATGTCGCAAAAGCTGACTAGTGGATTTACTGAAGACAGCCCTTTAAAAGGATTGAGTCGCAGTGAACTATTGGCAATGGCTGAACTGTCGGGCAAAGAAGGGCAATTGGCACAGCAGGAAGCACTTTTTTTACAAAATTTATTGTCTTTACACGAACTACAAATAAAAGATGCAATGACCCATCGAACGGTTGTTTTTTCAGTTTCTGAATCTTTAAGTGTAAGTGAGTTTGTGGAAAAACATTCTGACACTGCGTTTTCACGCATTCCTATTTATGAAAATGATGAAAGTGAGAGTATTAATGGCTATATCATGCGTACCGAAATTTTGCTGGCCATGGCTAATGGAGAAGGTAATAAAACCTTGGCAGAATTTAATAAGCCCTTGATCACGTTATTAGGGAATATGCCATTATCAAAAAGTTTCGATCATTTCTTGAATTCTCGAGTGCACATGTTACTGGTAGTTGACGAATATGGCGGACTTGAAGGCTTGTTAACGCTTGAAGATTTGCTAGAAAGCTTACTTGGTATTGAAATTGTAGATGAACAAGACACGACCGTTAGTATGAAAAGACTTGCTAAAATAATGTGGAAACGCCGCGAAAAAAGAATGGTCGAACAGTTTAATGGAAACGAGAATTCGACAAATAAGCAAAACGCAAAGTAATCACTTTAAAAAGCGCTTGGTGAGTCCAGCAAATCGTCCAATATATAATTCCAAGTATCCATTTGCTGATGCAACTTATCTTTAAGCGCTCTTGTTACGACCTCGTTGTCACGCAAGTCACTAGGTATTTCTGATAGTATCCGCCAATGATTCAAGGTCGCAATAGCGGCAGCACATAATTGCGCACAATTGGCATAAGCATGCTTTGACGCTTTTAATATAATATCGGTTTTATCACACATGGCTTTTAAGGGAGAGTCGCTTATTGGTGCCAGATTTTTGGTAACTTCGTAGTCTCGTAATAGTTGCAGATATTCTACGTTTGTTGATTCAATATCATGCCCTGTTTGTTCGACTTGCTCTTGTATTGTGCGCGCGTATTGCATGGTTTCGAATGTACTTAAATGCAAATGTTGAAAACGCTCTTCTCTTGCCTGCAATCGAGGATCGACGAACTTTGAATTAGGCATGATTTTTCTCCTAGCAAACGCAGTAAATAAAGAGGGCGCTGTGCAGTGTTTTATCTTCCTTAATCAGACAAATGTACTCCATAAAGTGTCGGTATGAGTAAAAACTACCGAGCGATTCCATACTCATTTTTTAGTTCGCGTTGTGAGTATACAATAGATAAGTGTAAATCTATACGGGCTTGCTTAAATTATCAACTAAGGTTGTATACATGAGATAACGCCGGCTGTTTGAGATATCTTAGCTAAACTTGAAATAAGAAAAATCGATTAAAACCCTTACTTCGTAGTATAATATCGTTGTCGGTGTGCATGCATTGCACCAATAAACATCTCCCATAAAATAGGACATCAATGAAAGCATTGGACATCAAGGGCTTGCAGAAGACTTACGCCGGTGGCGTGCAAGCTTTAAAGGGTATTGAATTAGAAGTTGAGCAAGGGGATTTTTTCGCGTTGTTAGGCCCTAATGGTGCCGGAAAGTCAACCACCATCGGAATCATTTGCTCTTTAGTCAATAAATCTTCGGGTGCTATCTCGGTATTTGGTCACGATTCAGTGAAACAGGAAGTCGAGGCTAAAACATGTATTGGTTTAGTGCCACAAGAGTTTAATTTCAACCAATTTGAAACCTTATATCAAATTGTTGTTAATCAGGCGGGTTATTACGGCGTGCCTCGCAGTTTAGCAAAAGTACGCGCTGAAAAATATCTAAAGCAACTAGAGCTTTGGGATAAACGAAACGCACGTGCTCGAGAATTATCAGGTGGCATGAAACGCCGATTGATGATAGCGCGTGCACTCATGCACGAACCAAAAATGTTAATACTAGATGAACCAACAGCTGGTGTAGACATTGAAGTTAGGCGGTCAATGTGGGCATTTTTGAAAAAAATTAATGAACAAGGCATCACTATTATCCTCACCACACACTACCTTGAAGAGGCCGAAATGTTGTGTCGGAACATAGCGATTATTGATAAAGGCATAATTGTTGAAAACACAAGTATGAAGGCTTTGTTAGCCACTCTAAATATTGAAACATTTGTGTTTGATTTGGTCGATGGTGCACGTTCAATCAGTATTCCTGAGTTTGAAACAAGAGCAACAGACGATCAAACCCTTGAGATAGACGTGCCAAAAGAAAGTGGATTAAATAAAGTGTTTGAATACCTTTCTCAAGAAAACGTCAAGGTAATGAGTATGCGCAACAAAGCAAATCGTTTAGAAGAGTTATTTGTTAGATTAGTAAAATCTGGTAATACAGAAAAAAGGGACGCATCAGCATGAGTGAGAGTATTTCAGAACCAAATATTGCTGAAGTGAGCGCAGCCAATCGAAACTATGTTGCGCTTAAAACGATATGGATTAAAGAGTGCACCAGATTTCTGCGTATTTGGGTGCAAACCTTGGTTCCACCTGCAATTACTATGTCCCTTTATTTTGTGATTTTTGGAAATTTAATTGGCAAGCGTATTGGAGAGATGGGCGGTTTCAGTTATATGGAATTTATCGTGCCCGGTTTGATTATGATGTCAATTATTACCAGTTCGTATTCAAATGTGTCATCTTCATTTTTTAGTGCCAAATTCCAACGCAATGTAGAAGAACTTTTGGTTGCTCCTGTCCCTACATGGGTAGTTATTATGGGCTTTGTAGGCGGCGGAGTTGCAAGGGCAATGATTATTGGTGTTATTGTTACCTGTGTTTCGATGTTTTTTGTTGATGTTAAACTGCACAACTTTTTCATTATTGTTGTTACGTTATTACTAACATCGACTTTATTTGCCACTGCGGGTTTAATTAATGGCATTTATGCGAAAAGCTTTGATGATATAAGCGTGATTCCGACGTTTGTGCTAACACCTCTTACCTACTTGGGAGGCGTTTTTTATTCAATTACGCTTCTGCCTGATTTTTGGCAAATTGTTAGTCAAGCTAATCCGATTGTATACATGGTAAATGGCTTTCGGTACGGATTTTTGGGTGTGTCGGATGTTAATCATTGGGTGTCGTTGGCTTTGCTGATTGGTTTTAATGTTGTGCTCATGTCTTTAGCTTATTATTTACTCAAGAAAGGCGTTGGTATAAGAAGCTAAAGGGTGAGCATGAAAAATAAGCCTTCCTTGCAAGCCAAGAGCATAGAAACTAACCAGTTTGAGCCTCATCAGGATTTAATTGATAGGTTACAGCGTCATCAACGTCATCATTTTAAACGACCATTTGCAGATCATACCCGTCTTGCATTCGACTCGCTTATTGCTTGGTTAGAAGGCTGGCATGGAGATGTGGTGTTAGATACTTGCTGTGGGGTAGGTGAAAGTAGTATCGCGATCGCTCGAGAATATCCTGACGTCATGGTGGTTGGCATAGATAAATCAAATCAGCGACTAGCCAAGCATAGCAGCTACTCAAGTATAAATAAGGCTCAGCTGTCAACATATCCTGTAAATGCGATACCTAAAAATTATATGCTCTTACAGGCCGATTTGAACGATTTCTGGCGCCTTTTAAATCATTATATTGAGCAGCAGTCACCTGCTTGGAAAGTCATCAAACAATATATTTTGTATCCAAACCCCTATCCTAAAAAGACGCAGCTAGGTAAACGTTGGCACGCTAGTGCGATTTTTCCAGAAATATTGAAAACGTGTCAATGCATCGAAGTTAGGTCAAATTGGAAGATATATCTTGAAGAATTTAAAATAGCGGCAGAATATTTTGGCCTAATTGGAGAGTTGAATAATATCGAAGCTTCACAAGCACCAATTACACCCTTTGAGCGAAAGTACCTAGCGTCTGGTCAAACTTGTTTTAAACTAGACATTCGACCTGCAGGCTCAGACAAAGAGTAGCCCTGTCCATACTGGATGCCTAAATTCATCACGGCATCTAAAATATTATCACTTTCGATATGCTCAGCAATTAACATACATTCGGATACTTCACATTGTAATATAATTTTTTCGATGGTGTTTTTGCCTTCACCTGTCTTTGCGAATCTAGTTACCATGTTGCCACTTAGTTTTATTGCATGGATACCCGTTTTGATGACTTCTATCAATTCATGTTCAAAACTGTCCACATCATCAATCGTAATTTGTAAACTTGGCATTTTATTCATTAGGTTTCGAAGCAAATGTGCATGTCCTTTGACACTTTCATAATTTAGCTCAACACCAACTAGACCATCGTAGCTATCGTCGCAAAGGTCTTTCATCCAATTTATTAGATTAGCATTGCGTAAGTCGGAGGGGAATAAATTAACACTACATTGCATGCGACGAGGCACACAATATGCACTACTGAGCTCGATGATACGTTGAGTAAGTGAGGCATTAGACTGTGAACGTTGAACAATGTTTAAGAAATCTGCTGGAAGATAAATATTTTCATCGTCGGTAATTAGGCGCGCTAAGCATTCATAACTTACGACTTTATGCATACGTAAATCGAATATAGGTTGAAAATAGGGTACTATTTGCTCAATCGAAAATTTATCGACGACGGGTTTAGCTTGCACGGTGGGTTCCTCTTAACTTTCCCTATTGTCTTGTTATCCTACAAAACCCTGTTTACTTTAGGTTTTTTTATTTTTGTAAATATGCTGATCATGAAAATTTGGCAATTTTTCCTTTCTAAGGTAAAGTGCGCGAGTTAAGACCAGTCGAAGGTTAAAATATAAGGGGGAGAGTGCTTGAAAGCAGATGTTAGCTTAGAGCATTTGTATCGGGTTTTTACTAAGCCTGAAAATAATGATTCTACGCTTGCCAAAATTGAGCGTCATTTATCAGACAATTTGTCTGATTTTTTGTCTCAGCATGTAGTGACAAAAAAAACATCGCTAGAAGAGATAGAGCAAGACTTTAGGGAGTATCTCGTCCCGGAGTCGCCTGTTTTTGTCTCTAGCCACGCGCAAGATTTGCTTGATAAACTAGTCTCCCATTCGGTCAACACATCATCGCCGACATTTATTGGTCACATGACGTCGGCCTTACCTTATTTCCATCTTCCACTAGCGAAGTTGTTGGTTGGGTTAAATCAAAATTTGGTTAAAATTGAAACCTCCAAAGCTTTTACACCACTAGAAAGACAGACCTTAGGCATGTTACACGGTTTGATCTATAAGCGAGAAACCAACTTTTATGACCAATATTTGCATAGTGCAAAAGATGCGTTAGGTGCATTTTGTTCCGGTGGCACTATTGCAAACTTAACTGCGCTTTGGGTTGCCCGCAACAAAATATTGGGACCCAATGAACATTTTGCAGGTGTGGCAAAGGAAGGCTTATTTGCGGCTTATCAGCATTATGGTATCGACGATATGGGGTTAATGTCGTCAAAAAGAGGGCATTATTCTCTAGGAAAGGCAGTTGATGTGCTTGGTCTAGGTCGTAAAAATATGTTGGCTGTGGGCCAAGGTAGCCAAGTGTTGAAACCAGAAGAAGCTTTGAGAGTGGGCAAGGAATACCAAGCAAGAGGTAAAAAATTACTTGCGATTATTGGTATAGCGGGCACTACTGAGACAGGGCATGTTGACCCTCTTGAAGAACTAAGCGAAGTCGCAAAAGAACTGGGTACTTGGTTCCATGTTGACGCTGCTTGGGGTGGGGCCACTTTGTTTTCATCTACTCATCGTAGTGTTTTAAAAGGCATAGACAAAGCCGATTCCGTGACTATTGATGCCCATAAACAAATGTATGTGCCCATGGGTGCGGGGATGGTCTTGTTTAAGGATCCTAAAAGCTCAAATACAGTTCGCCATCATGCTCAATACATTTTACGAGAAGGATCGAAAGATTTAGGGTCAACGACGCTAGAAGGTTCACGTAACGGTATGGCAATGATGTTGTATTCTTCTTTGCATATTTTGGGCAGAAGAGGATATGAGTTATTAATTGACCGTTCTATGCAAATGGCTGTGAAATTTGCTCAACTTATACAACAAACTGAACATTTCGAATTAATTACACCTCCTACGTTATCCTTATTAACTTATCGATTATGTCCTCAGCACTTGAGTAATATGGCTGAAGCCAGCGATCAGCAAATGGCAGAAGTTAATTCACAACTTGATACGTTAACCGTCAGTGTACAAAAACAACAAAGGGAAGCGGGAAAATCTTTTGTATCTCGAACCCGCATTGAAACTGAATCTTATAAAGGTATCTCTACAACCGTGTTTAGGGTTGTACTAGCTAATCCATTAACCACAGAAGACGATTTACGAGCTATCTTGGAAGAGCAAGTCACATTAGCAAAAAACACAAAAATATGGCAAGAACTTAGCAAGCAGTCTATCGAACGCATAGCGTAAGCCCTAAAATCTAATTCAATAATACATTCCGCAAAAATAAATAATCGATATCGTTTCGTGATACTTTTTTGATATCTACCTATTAAGCTACTCAATTCTGAAAGAAATCTGCCGTCTTTAAGGTCTACATTAATGCTCAATATAAACATACCCAGCACTATGGATAATACTCATGTCCAAAAAGACGAGAGTACATTGACTAAGGTTGATACTAGTTTAAGGAAAATTGTTATGGATAAAGTATTAGTTGTTGAAGACGATCATGATATTGCAAACCTTATTACGGTTAATTTAACCGAATTAGGATTAAGTATTGAACATCATGCTGATGGCCAAGCGGGTCTTAATGCGGCTTTAAATAACGATTATTCTTTAGTGCTTTTAGACGTAATGTTACCTTCTTTAGGTGGTTTAGATATTTGTCGTAATCTGCGCGACCGAAAACCTGAGCAAGCAATAATTATGTTGACGGCAAAAAACTCAGAAACTGACCGGGTACTTGGCCTTGAATTAGGTGCCGACGATTACATGACTAAACCATTCAGCATCAGAGAGTTACAGGCAAGAGTGCGTTCTCAAATTCGAAAGGTGCATCTTTTAGCTAATGCGCAAACTCAGCCAGAATCACCACAACACATGATTGAACATAGTAGTTTATGTATAAACCAGCAAACAAGAGAAGTATTTTGTCGGCAAAAACTAATAGATTTAACTGCGACAGAGTTTGATTTGTTATATCACTTGATGAAGCATCCTAATCAGGTTTTTTCACGAGCTCAACTCTTAGAATCGGTCTGGGGGTATCAACATAGCGGTTATGAACATACAGTAAACTCCCATATCAATCGTTTACGTGCAAAAGTAGAAACAGACGCGGCAAATCCAGACTACGTGCAAACAGTTTGGGGTGTTGGATATAAATTTAACGTAGCCAAAGCATAAACATTGGTTATTACACTAAGACAAAAATTTAAGGTATGACTATGTGGCGTCCTCGTCTTTGTTTTTATCAACGCTTATCAGTTAGTTTGGTCACCGTCTTTTTTGGTGTTATCACCTTGTTTGCTGTGGCTTCGTCATACCTGCAAGAATCAGTTACTCGAGAAGGAGAACAGCGTCTACATTTAGATTTGGCTCATCATTTAGTGCATGACAATCCTTTACTTAAAACAGGCGTGTATGACTATGATGCCTTAAAGAATCTCTTTCATACGCTAATGCTGCTTGGCCCAAGCTTTGAATTTTATTTTGTTGATACACAAGGAAGAATTTTAACAAAATCAGCAGAAACTGCCGAAGTATTACGCAAACAGATCGATTTAAAACCAGTACTAGAACTACTCGAAGACAGTTCTAGTTTGCCCTTATACGGTACCGACCCTAAGTCACAAAACCGTGACAAAATATTCTCTGCGGCACCGGTATATAATGGTGACAAGTTACAAGGTTATTTGTATGTGATCATAGGTGGTGCACAATATGATTCTATTGTTGACAGTTTAAAGAAAAACAAAGGAATTCAACAGTTTGCGATGGTGATAGTGGCTGGCACTCTGTTTTTATTTTTCGCATTAATGCTGCTATTTCGTGTTTTCACCCTTCCTTTAAAACGCTTAAGTGACGACATGGATTTGTTTCGAAATAGTGGCTTTAACCTGGCTAGTTCAGGGGTCAGTCTTTTACCTTGGCGCGACGATAGCCGTAACGAAGTGCAACGCTTAGGTCATTCATTTAACGAAATGCTAAAACATATTGATTTGCAATGGGAGCAAATTAAGTCAACAGATGCACAAAGACGCACTTTGCTGGCTGATTTGTCTCATGACTTAAGGACGCCCCTAGCAAATTTACAGGGTTATGTAGAAACCCTGGCAATAAAAGGAGAGTCACTAGGTGCCCAGGAGAGAAAAACTTTTATCGCCATATCACTTAAAAATTTACACAATCTCAAGCGTCTAATTGATCAAATTTTTGAACTTGCTTACCTAGAGAGTGGGCATATCAATCTTAAAAAAGAGAATTTTTTATTGACCGAACTCTTACACGATATTGCGGCTAAATTTAAAATAAAAGCGACCGAAAAAAACATTAGCTTAACGGTGCAAGCAGAACAAATAAATACTTATGTAAGTGCTGATATTGAAAAATTAGAGCGTGTTTTAACGAACCTACTAGAAAATGCGATTCGACATACACCAAAAAATGGCACAATTAAAATTAACGTCAGCACGGTGCAAGATAACATTCAAATTAGTGTAGTAGATTCTGGGGTAGGTATCGCTAACGAAGAGCTTGCTTATATTTTCAATGCAAGGTATCAAGCCAGTAATACAGAAAGAGACGCAAACTCTCATGTAGGCTTAGGTTTGGCTATCAGTCAAAAATTAGTGGATGTATTGGGTTCAAGCTTGACTGTTGAAAGCGAACTAGGATGCGGAACAACCTTTAGTTTTTCGCTTTCTCCAGTAAAAAATTAAATATTTGAGCAGTGACTATCCGTCCTTAAGTTAGTCAAAATTTAACTCTTTTAGCTTTCGAGTTAAGGTGTTTCTGCCCCAGCCCAATCGTTTCGCAGCTTCTTGTTTATGACCCTTGGTATGGTTTAGTGCACATTCCAACAATACTTTTTCGAACTTAACTTGCGCTTCATCCAAAATATCGTTTTTACCAACTATCAATTGCTTGTCAGCCCAGATGGACAATAAGCTAGTCCAATCACTGTGTACTGCCGTATTAGTTTGTTCTTTATCAATCGATGACAGTTCAGGTGGAAAGTCAGACGGTAAAATTTCTTGGCCACTGGCCATAACGGTTAGCCATCTGCATGTGTTTTCAAGTTGTCTAACATTACCTGGCCATGCAAATTCAGATAAACTAGCAGCGGCTTCTGAACTCAATAACTTTAACTCAACGCCCAATTCTTTTGCCGCCTTTAATAAGAAATGGCGTGCTAATAATGGTATATCTTCACGTCTTTGTGAAAGCGAAGGAATATGGATTCGAATCACGTTCAAGCGATGGTATAAATCTTCTCTAAAACTACCATCTTTGACTCTTTCTTCTAAGTTTTGATGGGTTGCAGCAATAATTCTGACATCGACAGAAACAGGGTTATGTCCTCCTACACGATAAAATTGTCCGTCGGCAAGCACACGGAGTAGTCGCGTTTGAACACCTACAGGCATATCGCCGATTTCATCTAAAAATAGAGTTCCGCCGTTGGCTTGCTCAAACCGACCTATCCTTGCATTTTGTGCGCCAGTAAAAGCGCCTTTTTCATGTCCAAATAACTCGGACTCGACTAAATCTGCAGGGATAGCTGCCATATTTAATGCAACAAAGGTATTGCGGTGTCGCGGACTATGCTTGTGCAATGCATGAGCGACAAGTTCCTTACCTGTGCCGGATTGTCCATTAATAAGCACACTAATTGAAGAACGTGATAGCCTTCCAATCGCACGAAATACTTCTTGCATGGCTGGAGCTTCGCCAATTATTTCAGTTGTTGGGTTAATACTTTCTGCCTTTGCGCCACCAGAATATTCTCTAGCGTGTTCAAGCGCTCGCTTGGTTAGCGCTACAGCTTCGTCGGTATCAAAAGGTTTTGGTAAATACTCAAACGCTCCCCCTTTATAAGCATTAACGGCACTATCTAAATCAGAATGTGCGGTCATTACAATAACAGGTAAATCTGGAAAATGGTGATGTATCTCTTCGAGGAGTTGCATGCCATCCATTTGAGGCATTCGCACGTCGGAAATGACGACCATAGGTGCTTGACCAGACTGAATTTGTAGCAATAGGTCTTCGGGATTGTCAAAACTAAGACTATCTATATCAGCGGCTTTTAACGCTTTTTCCAAGACCCATCTAATAGAACTGTCGTCGTCGACGATCCATACAGATTGGCTCATGATTCAATATCCTTTTGGTTGTAAGTTGGTTTTTTATAATTTAGCGGAATATACAAACTGAAGTCTGTATAGCCAGGAAAGCTTTCTACATCTATTTTGCCGTTATGATGATCTGTTAAGGTTTGTGCTATTGATAAACCTAGTCCATTGCCATTGGCTTTACTAGACACCATCGGATAAAACAGAGTATCTCTAATTTCATGGGGAATGCCCGGACCATTATCAACTATGCTAATTTTTGCACATAAGGCATGCCTAACACCTTTAATGACACATTTTCGCTCAATTCGGGTTTTAAAGGTGATGATTGGATGTTCTATGTTAACGGATTGCAGCGCCTGACTAGCGTTTCTTGAAATGTTTAATATCGCTTGTTCGAGCATGTCAGAGTCAGCAAAGATATCAGGAATAGAGGGGTCGTAATCTCTTTCAATTTTAATAGAAAATGATACGTCAGCAGATATCAAAACACCGACTTTATCTATAATTTTGTGGATATTAAATTCAGACTTCTGTGGTAAAGAATTTGGCCCAAGTAATTTGTCTACGAGGCTTCGAAGTCTATCCGACTGGCTAATAATCATTTCTGTAAATTCTTTATGCTCTGGGTTGGGCAATTCTTTTTCTAATAATTGAGCAGCTCCTCGTATCCCGCCTAAAGGATTTTTGATCTCATGCGCGAGTCCTCTAATGAGTTCTCTTGCCGCTAGTTGCTGCGCATATTGCTGTGTCTCTTGTGAAATTTTACGTTGTTTTTCGACCGGGATAATCTCGATCAATGCTTGGCGTTTATTGTTTGCTTTGACTATATTTGCATTAATGTCAACCATAGAACTGCGGCCATCTGTAAAGCATAATTGAACACTGGACTCTGAAAATTCTTCCCCAGTTAACAATGCTTGAACAAACTGTTCTGAATTAAAGCTGTCTGGTAAAAAAAAGTCATTAAAAGGCCTTTCTTTCATTTGGCTCTTGCCTGTTTCTAGCAAATTTAGAGCGGCATCGTTTACAAAGCTAATTTCAAAGTTTTCATCTATCAGCACCAATGCAGTTCGAATAGAGTTTAAAAATAATTCGTAATGTAGATTGTCAGCAACCAAGGCTAGAACCCCTAAAAGAGTTTTTACTTCACCAATAATTATGCACTTTAATAGTGCAAAGCGCCATAAAGAAGCAATACAGAAAGGTCATTGAATAGAGCTAGTTGCCTATATAATCCAATTCAGCCTACTACTAGGCCTTAAAACTATGGATTATTGCGGCTATTATTAATTAGCACAGATGCTTTGTGTAAATGCAATTCTCTCGCTTCACTAGATGCAATTACCTTGCCCGATGTGCCAATAAATTTAATTGAATATGAGTAGCTTCCTCTGTCCATGTTTACCAAGGTAAATAGACCAGAAGCAGAGCGGTGAGTTTGTTGATTGATAGAGAGTTCAAATAGTCCATTTACTGCTGGAGCAATAGAAGCCGCAATTTTTATGGTGCCATTGTTATTGCGAATGGTAGCATCAGCTTCAGGGCTCACAATACTCAAAGTGTATTGCGCACTCTGCTTTTGGGTCACTTGAACTTGAGGTGTAGGACGCGCGTTATTGCTATTAATCGTACTTGTGTTGACATGTAAAGTGATTTCTATTGCACCCTCTGAAGGTTGATCAGAATAAGTGACGGTGCCATCCGCATGCACAGTTTTATAAATTTTGTTTTCGCCAATAGTTTGGAACGAAAACAATAATATGAAAATTAACATCAGTATGCGCATTTGTAAGACCTACACTTTAAAGCAACCACTTATTCATTGTACGTTATCGGTAGTAAAAAAAAAGCCTGCAGTTAGCAGGCTTAGTATTCAATTGCATAAGTGAATGCTTTGCAGTGTGTATTTACACGCTGTAATACATATCAAATTCAACAGGATGAGTTGTCATGTTGAGTTTTTCAACTTCTTCAGATTTAAGCTCAATATAGGCATCAATCATTTCATCACTCATTACACCACCTGCAGTTAAGAATTCGCGATCATCACTCAAGGCTTCTAACGCTTGCTCTAATGAGCTAGCAACCGTTGGGATTTCTGCAGCTTCTTCTGGCGGTAAGTCATACAAGTCTTTATCGGCTGAATCGCCAGGGTGGATCTTGTTTTTGATACCGTCGATACCAGCCATAAGCATAGCAGCAAAGGCTAAGTAAGGGTTAGCAGTCGGGTCAGGGAAACGTACTTCTATGCGTCGCGCTCTTTCACTCGTAACAAATGGTATACGAATTGAGGCACTACGGTTTCGAGCTGAGTATGCAAGCATTACTGGTGCTTCAAACCCAGGTACCAAACGCTTATAAGAGTTAGTTGAAGCATTCGCAAACGCATTTATTGCGCGAGCGTGCTTAATAATACCACCAATATAATATAAAGCTTCTTCAGACAAACCGGCATATGCGTCACCAGCGAAAACGTTTTTACCGTCTTTGCTAATTGATTGGTGACAGTGCATACCAGAGCCGTTATCACCTACAAGAGGTTTAGGCATGAAGGTGGCTGTTTTTTCGTATGCGTGAGCAACGTTATGAACAACATACTTATATATTTGAATTTCGTCGGCTTTTTTAACTAACGAATTAAATAGGCAAGCGATTTCGTTTTGACCAGCAGTTGCTACTTCGTGGTGATGCGCTTCTACAGTAAGGCCCATTTCTTCCATAACGGTGCACATTGCAGCACGAATGTCATGTGCTGAATCTACTGGAGGAACTGGGAAATATCCGCCTTTAACACCAGGGCGATGACCCATGTTGCCGCCATCGTACTCAGCACCAGAATTCCACTTAGCTTCTTCGGCGTCTATTTTGTAGAAAGAGCCAGCCATGTCGGTGTGAAAACGAACGTCGTCAAACAAGAAAAACTCTGGCTCAGGACCGAAGTAGACAGTGTCACCGATACCCGTAGATTTAAGATATTCTTCAGCACGTTTAGCAACAGAACGAGGGTCGCGAGAATAACCTTGCATTGTTGATGGTTCGAGAATGTCACAACGAATGTTTACTTGGGTTTCTTCTGCAAAAGGGTCTAAAACCGCAGTCTCAGGGTCAGGCATTAAAACCATGTCAGATTCGTTTATGCCTTTCCAGCCTGCAATTGAAGATCCATCAAACATTTTTCCTTCTTCGAAAAAATCTTCATTTACTTGGTGGCAAGGAATAGAAACGTGCTGCTCTTTACCTTTTGTATCTGTAAAGCGCAAATCGACAAATTTTGCTTCACTTTCTTTGATCAGTTCTAGTACTGACTCGTATGACATATCGGCCTCCGGTTTTTATGTCTATAATTGAAAATAAGTATCTCAAATTAGAGTATCATCAAGAGTACGTATTTTCACCTCTCTTTCGATGTTTTATCACTAAAAATTCTTATTATTTATTAACCAAATGCCTAAGCGATAATCATGCCACAATAAGCCTTTACGGCGTCTTGAAAAAACACCTTAAAATACATATAGATATGGCAGTAACCTTTAATCGGGAGCAGACTTGTTGAGCTAACATGGTGCGGCTTTTTGAGAGCCTGCACTAAAATAGTGAAAAGCTGGTGTGGAGTGTAAAATATCTCTCTGTATTCGATGTATTATCGCTTACTTGCTTAAGAATATAGTGTTAATATTTAGACGATTTCTATAAATAACTAAAGGACCAGATCATGAAAAAGGGTTTAATCATATTACTACTTTTGCTAGCCGTTATTGCGGGTGGATCGTATTACTTTTTGAGTAATGCCGGAGGCATCATTAAGGAACAAATAGAAACTCAAGGCAGTAAATTTCTTGGTACATCCGTAAGCGTTTTTAATGTTGATTTAGCATTAACCGAAGGACGCATGACAATAAGTGATTTAGACGTAAAAAACCCTGAGGGCTTTAGTCAGTCTGACGCGTTTAGTCTCGAATCGGTTACCTTAGATTTAGGTGATATTACGGGCGAACCATACACCGTTCAAACAGTGAGCGTTAATGCCCCTGAAATTCTTTATGAAGTAGACGCCAACGGAGGCGGCAACTTATTAGTATTAAAAGATAACTTAATGAAAAATCTACCAACAGGCGAAGCGCCAGTAGAAGAAAAAGCAGGGCCAAACCCACTAGTCATTGTTGAAAACGTAGAAGTAAGCAAAGTACGCTTAAAACTCAATTTTGAGAATTTAGATACAAAAGGCATTGAGCTGCCGGTCGAGCAAAGAGCGTATGAAGTAGAATTGCCCACTTTCAGCGCAGGTTCAATCGGCAAACCTAACGGTTTACCAGCAGACCAAGTGGGTACTGCGATAGTTGACAAAATGCTCGATAACATCATTGCACAAGCAAAAGCTGAAGCTAAAAAACGCGTAAGCGAAGCGGCAAAAGCGAAAGCAAAAGAAAAGTTAGAAGAAGAAAAAGACAAGTTAAAAGATAAAGCGAAGGATAAGTTGAAAGACTTACTCAACGGTTAATCTTTGTAACTAATATCACGATTTAGCTCACAAAAATAAGGTAAAAGGCATAAGGTCATGTTTTGTTAAGCTGACTTACTGCCTTTTATTTTCAGCATTCATGAAAATTTCATTCTGCGATTCTCCTCAATACATGTATAATGCGCGCTCATTTTTTGCACGACATTAAGTTTGTGTGATGGGTTACATTATTTGTCCTCAAATGCAGTTGTTTTTGAGTGCGGTTATATAAATATAGGTTCTAATTTTGTCTAACGATATCAGTAAGTTAAGAAATATAGCGATTATCGCTCACGTCGACCATGGAAAAACAACTTTGGTTGATAAACTATTACAGCAGTCCGGCACTTTGGAAAGTCGCGGTGTCGCAGAAGAGCGTGTAATGGACTCAAATGATATCGAAAAAGAACGTGGCATCACAATTTTAGCTAAAAACACTGCAATTAATTGGAATGGTTATCGAATTAATATTGTTGACACGCCAGGACACGCCGATTTTGGTGGTGAAGTGGAACGTGTGATGTCAATGGCTGATTCGGTATTACTGTTGGTGGATGCACAAGAAGGCCCAATGCCGCAAACTAGGTTTGTCACGCAAAAGGCGTTTGCACAAGGTTTAAAACCCATTGTTGTAATTAACAAAATTGATAAGCCGGGGGCTCGACCAGATTGGGTGATGGACCAGGTTTTCGATTTGTTTGATAACCTAGGCGCGACCGATGACCAACTCGACTTTGAAGTGGTATATGCGTCGGCTCTAAATGGATGGGCATCGAATGAGTCAGGTGTCGAAATGCCTGATATGACCCCTTTGTTTGAGACTATTGTGAAACAAGTAGAAGCTCCGAATGCTGATGCAAACGGTGCCTTTCAAATGCAAATATCGCAACTAGACTATAACTCTTACGTTGGTGTTATCGGCGTTGGCCGCATTACTCGCGGTACTGTAAAATTGAATCAACAGGTTACTATCGTCAATGCTATTGGTGAAAGTCGCAATGGTAAGGTGGGTAAAGTCCTTGGTTATTTAGGTCTAGAAAGACATGATGTAGATTCTGCCGCCGCTGGAGACATCATTGCAATTACAGGCTTAGGTGAGTTAAAAATTTCCGATACTATTTGTGATGTTAACCAAGTAGAAGCCCTTACTCCGCTCTCAGTAGATGAGCCAACGGTAACAATGACTTTTCAAGTGAATACCTCACCATTTGCTGGGAAAGAAGGTAAATACGTGACGTCTCGAAATATTTTGGAGCGTTTACAAACTGAGCTTGTTCACAATGTGGCCCTTCGCGTTGAAGAAACTGCTGATCCAGATAAGTTTAGAGTATCGGGTCGAGGTGAGCTACATTTGGGTATATTAATTGAGAATATGCGCCGTGAAGGTTACGAACTTGCTGTATCGAGACCAGAAGTTATTTTAAAAGAAGAAGATGGTCAGCTGATGGAGCCCTACGAGTCATTAACTGTTGATGTGGAAGATCAACATCAAGGCTCAATTATGGAGCAGTTGGGTATTCGCAAAGCTGAAATGACCAATATGTCACCCGACGGAAAAGGGCGCGTTCGTGTTGACTTTATGATCCCTAGTCGCGGATTAATTGGCTTTCAAACAGACTTCATGACAATGACTTCTGGTTCAGGCTTGTTATATCATACATTCGACCACTATGGCCCGCATAAAGGTGGGAATATCGGCCAACGCAAAAATGGTGTATTAATTGCCAACGCAACAGGTAAAGCGTTAACTAATGCCCTGTTTAATTTGCAAGAACGTGGGCGCTTATTTATTGGTCATGGTGTTGAAGTGTATGAAGGAATGGTCATTGGTATACATAGCAGAGACAATGATTTAACTGTTAACGCCTTAAAAGGTAAGCAGCTAACTAACGTTAGAGCCTCAGGTACGGACGAAGCGCAAACACTTGTGCCACCGATTATTTATACCTTAGAACAAGCGCTAGAATTTATTGATGACGACGAGTTGGTTGAAGTGACCCCTGAAAGTATTAGAATTCGTAAGAAGTTACTTACCGAGACCGATCGCAAGCGCGCGGGTCGAAGCAAAAATAAGGATTAATAGTCGCTCCACTTACGGACTAACATAAACTTTTTAAAAGGCATCGTTGTTGATGCCTTTTTTATAACTTCGTTTTATATTAGTCTTTATCTAGTTGCACCATAGGGTGCTTAGATTACTCTAACTCAATTTAAATGGACTATAAATATGTCTGAAAGAAAATGGGAAAGTCCCCGTTTTGATAACTCAATTTTTGATAAAACGCCTGATCGAAGCGGAAGTTTTTCTTTCAAATGGGAAAGATATAAAAACCAAAACATATTGCCAGTTTGGGTTGCCGATACTGAGTTTAAGTGTGCCACAGCAATTCTCGAGGCGCTTAAATCAAGAGTAGAGCATGGCATTTTAGGCTACACATTACCTGCGCAATATAGCCCAGCTAATGAAGCGGTTAAGCATTGGTGTCAGCAAGAGTATGCCTGGTCTATAGAGACAGACTGGATTGTTTGGACGCCTGGTGTTGTGCCAGCTTTTAACATGGCTTGCCAAGCATTTTGTAAAAAGGGTGATGCTGTTATGGTGCAATCGCCAAATTATCCTCCTTTATTAGCGGCGCCTAGCATCAACGGTTTAACACGTGTCGATATCCCTACTATAGAGAAAAACCAGCGTTGGAGTATTGATTTAGACGAGCTGCAAAAACAAGCCGCTAGACCAGAGTGCAAGTTGTTTATCATGTGCAATCCGATGAATCCTGTAGGCTCTGTGCTAAATGATGCTGAGTTAGCTCGTATTGCCAGTATTTGTAAAGAAAATAATGTCGTATTGTGTAGCGATGAAATCCATTGTGATTTAATTTTGAATGAACAATGTAAACATGTACCTGCTGGTAAACTAGATCTTATTAGTGAGCAGTCTGTGACGCTTATGGCGGCAAGTAAAACATTTAATATTGCCGGTTTGGGGACTTCATTTGCGATTATTCCAGATCCTAAAGTACGCGCAAGGTTTGTGAAAAGTAGTGCTGGCATTGTGCCTTGGGTTAACATTTTAGGTTTGGTTGCTACCGAAGCGGCATTTACTCAATGTAAAGATTGGCACACCCAAGAATTAGCTTATTTGCGAAATAATAGAGATTATTTGGTAGCTGAAATTAATGCAATTGATGGTTTAAGGGCGCTCACTCCCGAAGCTACCTACTTACTTTGGGTAGACGGTAGCGGCCTTAGCATCGACAACCCGCAACAATGGTGTGAACAAAAAGGCGTGGGTCCCTCGCCAGGTAAGGATTTTTTAGCACCTGGATTTTTCCGAATAAATTTCGGATGCTCCATGGCATTTTTACAGCAAGTCGTTAAACGTTTATCGCAATAGTGAGCTTATATGTGCGGATTTGTAAGTTACGAACAGGCCACAATTAAAGAGCACCCGCAATGGGAAGCCGCTATGACTTCTGTTGCTCAACTACCTCTGGAGTTTCTGCTAAGCCATTGGCGCAGCTATTCGGCTTATCCCGCATTTGGCGGGGATACAAACAAACGAATTCCATTGATGATAAGGGAAAATGGCGAATTAAAACGCGTAGAGGCAGTTTGGTGGTTTGATGCGAATTGTCAAGAATATCAACAAAGTGAGAAGGGGGATTCGACGTCTAATATTACCGTATTAGGGCGTCGTACAAGCTTCAATGCCCGAAATTTAGATAGTCCATTTTGGAAAGGTGCATTAAACAAGCATCGTGGTGTTGTATTCGCCAACCATTTAGGTGAGTCAAAGCTAGTAGGTAAGACCAAACATCAATATTTAATGCGTAGCCAAGAACCATTCTTGTTAGGTGCGGTTTATAGAAAATTGCCAAACGGAGACTATTGTTGCGCGATTATTACGCGTGATGCTCATCCTAAAATGACGCCTTATCATGAAAAAGCTTTTCCGTTGTTTTTACCAGTTGATAATGATTTTATTGGTTTGTGGTTGTCTACGCAAAATGCACAACATGCGCAAATTCAATACCTACTCAACGCGCCCAAACTTTATCCTAGTTTGCATGTGCAAAGAGTAAAAACGTATAAAGATAAACAGTTGGTAGGGAATATAAACGATATCCTGTTATCAGATGAAGCTTAAGCAAGCTTCGGCTTTTAAGATTTAGATTGCTTATCTTCTTGAAGATTCAACTTTGACATATGCAGTTGACCTATCAAACTCACATGCTGCCAAACAATTTTTTTAGATATATCCTTATGTAAAAACTCATTTTTAATATACATTAAATTGCGTTCAATGCTTTCTTCAAAATTAAATTCTGTAAGGTTCTCTTCCTTTAATAAAGCCATACCCCAAGCAGGAAAACGTTTTTCTAATATTTGAGAAGAGATAAGTTCAGTTAATATTTTATGACGTTTATCCTGTCTAATTTTTGACATAAGTAGCTCAAGTTTGTCTTCAGGACCTTCAATATATTGAATAAATCTGCCATTTTGATAACACAAAAAACCTGTTATTCCGACTTCTGCATTTTTGTTAGCAGATGTTTTTGCCAATTCAACTAGGTCACTTTCAGAAAACTCGTTTCTTGATAAGCTTAAATAGATAAGGCTCTTCATATTAGTTAATACTATCCCCAACCTTATTGTTAATATGTCCTATTGCCCAGAATATGCTGTTTTGAATGAGCATTCAAGCGCCATGTTATCTTGGGATATTGGTCATCTCTTTAATATAAATTAATATTTTGCATGAATTTAGAATCTTAAATTAAGATGTAGATGGTAAAGAGGCTCATTTTAAAAATAGATATTTTAGATAGCTATATGTTTTTTTGCACGCTTATTGCATAGAGCTTGTGTATAAACCTAAACTACTGTTATTCTTTAGGAATGACCTAAGCATTGTGGGTAATTGTGTTAAAAAAGACTAGATGTAAAAACCTACTATTTTTGTTTGTGTTGATCACTTGCCAGTTGTGCATATCAACCCATGCGACAATGACTCCGTCAAATAATTCTGGGGTAAAAGTACAAATAGCGATTATTTTAGATGATGTCGGTGCTAAAGCATCTGACGCAAAAGCTTTTTCTCTTTCCAAAATGGTCACCTTCTCTATCTTACCCCATACCGACTTTAGCACTGACTTTTCTTATTGGGCTGCTCAACAAAATAGAGAAGTAATGCTCCATATGCCGATGGAATCATTACATAAGGTGAACCTTGGTGAGGGACCTATATTGGCAAAAATGTATCCCTCAGAAGTCGAAATGGCTTTGTTAAATGCTCTGCAAACTGTGCCACATGCGGTGGGTGTAAATAACCACATGGGAAGCAAATTGACTCAAATGACGCTACAAATGACCGCCATGATGGAAATACTAGAGAAAAACAATATGTTTTTCATCGATAGTAGAACCACGCGTTTTACCAAAGCTAAACTAATTGCGCAGAAGACAGGTGTTAAAACTGCGAGAAGACATATTTTCTTAGACCACAAACAAGACCCATCATTTTTAAATCAACAGTTTGATGCACTTATTGCGAAAGCACGTAAAACCGGCAAGGCCATTGGTATTGGCCATCCTTACCCAATAACGCTTGAGTTTTTGGCAACAAAACTTGAAAACCTTCCAAAAGATGTCGAATTGATTACAATCAGCAACTATTTACAGGAAACTGAAAAATTCCGTATCAACCCTCGATTAGTGAGTCAGCAAAATTCATTAAATGATAAGAGTCTGCAGCAAGTGATGTTGCCGAATTAGAGTTTTCCTCTTTTTTTATATAACTAAGTATAAAAATAATATGTAATAATGTATCATTTTAGTGTTCAAAACGTTATACTTCGCCCAAAATATAGACAACATTGTAGTAGAACAAATCAATAGGCTTACGCATATAAATGGCACAGGTAAAGACATCTGATATTGAGGTTAATCTCTCGAAAACTTTGAATGACAAAGAACGTTCTTCAAAGCCTGATCTAAATCAGATTAATAATTCAAAACTAGACCGTATGGGAATGTGGATTACTAGTGTTTGCGCTTTACACTGCATGCTATTGCCAATACTCATTCCCTTGGTCCCATTAATCGCTTCTACCTTTGTTGCTTCAGCGTGGTTTGAAAGAACTATATTGACCTTTTCTATTTTAGTTGGTTTTGTTGCGCTTTTTATTGGGTTCCACCAATACCACCGTCAGCTCTACCCGCTATACTCACTTACATTAGGTGGCTTAATATATTGGAATAAAGATATATTTGGGCATTCTTATGAACCATTTACTATTGCGCTAGGTGCGTTATTTATTATCGCGGCGCACATCGCTAATTTAAGGCTTTGTAAAAAGTGTAAAACTTGTGAGAAGTGCTAGATTTGGTCTTTTCGTGCTGATTTTTCTGACAATCCTTCTTTCATAAGAGCTGGATCATTACTAAAGACAGCATCTACTCCCATATCAAGTAATCGTGCAAGCACATCTTTATTATTGACTGTGTAACACCACACCTCCAAATTGAATTGATGTGCATTTTGCACAAATTCAGGTGTTACCAAATGTACATCTATAGCTGCTATGTCGGCACCCAAATTTACTGCATAAGCTGCATTATCGATTGGACTATGGCCAATTAACGCGCCCGTTGTGACCTTATTTTGGATGCGAGTATTACGTAGACCTTCACTTAATGAGCGTAATAAAGGGTGGTTAAAGGACGAGAAGATAACTTCCCCATCATGTGTGTAAATATAATCAACAACAAGAGATAACAGGGCGTCTATATCGTCTATGGCTTTGAGCTCTAAATTTAGTGGTACTTTGCCTTTTACAAGAGCAAAAATATCTTGCAATAAAGGAATGCGATGATCGCCTGTTAACACTATATTTTGCACTTGATCTAAGGACAGTTGATTCAAGAGAGTGGCATCGCCATTTAAACGTTCAAGTGTAAAATCATGAAATATGACAAATTCATTTTCGACTTGATGAAGGTCAAACTCTATTCCATCCACACCTTCTTCAATCGCTTTTTCAAAGGCTTCTAGAGTATTTTCGTGGTAATCGGCGCTCAAACCCCTGTGTGCAAAAATTTTCATATTAGTTTCCTGTAGCAGCCAGTCTCTTTTCTTCTTTATGTGTATGAACCGTCTCATAGATAGCGGCAGAAATAACCAATAAGCCACCTAAAAGTGTTTGCCAACGGGGAGACTCGTTCAGCACAATGATAGCAAAAATAACACCGTAAAAAGGTTGCATACAGGCAACAAGTGAAAATGTTTTTGCCCGCAAATGCTTGAGTGCTGTGGCTATCATCGCATGCGGAAATGCAGTGAATACCGTGCCAAGTAACAATAATAAACCAAAGGTTTCCATACTCATTGTGGCAACATCGTCTGACAAAAATAAAACAAGTACTGGGCAAATGGTCATTGTTTGATACGCCATTGCTTTTGAACCACTATAATGAGAAAAATATTTGCGATGCATTAAGTTTCGTATAGCGTATAAAAATGCCGAAAACACACCTATTAGTACGCCTAAAGTCACTTCGTCAGACAATGAAGTGCTTGGCACTATTAGCCAAATGCCGACCAATACAACCAGCGTGCTGGTAATGTCTTGCCAGCGTATACGAATTTTCTCAAATAGGGGTTCTAATAACACAGTTATCACAGGAAAGGTAAATAGAGCAATAATACCTACCGATACACTAGCGTATTGCATAGATGCAAAATAAGTAACCCAATGGACCGCCATGATAATACCTAGTCCGACGCCAATAAAATAATCTTTAGTGCTGTTTAATTTGAGTGATTCTCCGCTCAGTTTGACTATGATAAATAACAATATAAAGGCAGGTAATGAACGTCCAAAGGTGATGTCGACAGCCGTCAAAGGGATGAGTTTTGAAAAAAGTGCAGTACCTCCCAATAACATGACGGTTAGATGCATGTTTATAAGGCTGCGTTTAACAGGGTTCACGTTGACCTCGATAAGTTAGGCACTTAAGGTTTGCTCGTAAAAATGTAAAATAATAAAACAAACCGACTTATTTCTGAATACTGGCCAAGGCTTCACCTAAGCGAGTTGTATCACCCGCGGCTAAGTCTTCGAACTCGATTTTGTTGGGTTCAAAGCATAAAACAACAGTAGAGCCTAATTTGAATCGCCCCATCTCTTCACCTTTAGATAAGGAAATATCATCTTCTTGGTGTTGCCAATGCTGTACATATTTACCTGCAGGTGGGGTGATATTCCCTGCCCACACTGTTTCTATGCTCGCTACAATTGTTGCTCCCACAAGCACCATGGCAAGCTTACCGACAGGTGTATCAAAAATAGTAACGACTCTTTCATTTCTTGCAAATAAACCGGGCACATTAGCGGCAGTCAATGGATTGACCGAAAAAAGTTCGCCCGGAACATGTAAAGTATCAGTAAGTTGACCGTCAATAGGCATGTGAATTCGATGATAATCGCTTGGTGCCAAATAAATGGTGGCGAATTTACCCCCTTTAAAGCATTCTGCTAATTCTGGTTTGCCGCCTAACAGGGTTGTTAAACTGTAGTCATGACCTTTAGCTTGAAACACTTTGTCGCCCACAATGTCCCCAAATTGGCTGACAGCACCATCAACAGGGTGACAAAGTAAGTTTTTATCTTCTACGATTGGCCTTACGCCATCTTTAAGTGGACGAGTGAAGAATTGATTGAAGCTTGTATATGCACTCGGCTCTTCAAACTGAGCCTCTTGCATATTTATATCAAAGGCTTTGATAAATGCTTTAATTAAAAATTGTGTAAGGGCTCCCGCTTCGGCAGCGGCAAGTTTACCTAATAAACGAGAAATTAGGTGTTTAGGTAAGATATATTGAGTATTAACTTTTATCCAATCGATCACGGAATTCTCCAGTCATATTTTCCATGCATAAAGCAACGCTATTGTATAACAAGCAGACAGATAAAGTAGAGTAATTGAGTAAAGTTTGATTATTCTTTGATATAAGAAGGGCGGTTTTGGTCTAGTGAGTCTACTATTTTGATATAGCTTTCGTAACGTCTACTGTCGATATCGCCATTCTTCACCGCTTGGGTGATCAAACAGCCGGGATCATGTTTGTGTTTACAATCACTGAACTTGCAAGCTCCCAAATATTCTCGAAACTCAACAAAGCCCTCTGTTATGTCCTGAACGGGCAGGTGCCATAAGCCGAATTCTCTGACGCCAGGAGAGTCTATTAGTTCACCACCTAAATCAAAAGGGATCAATTTTGCGGCTGTGGTAGTATGTTGTCCAAGACCCGAATTATTCGACACTTCTCCTACAACTTCATCTGAATCAGGAAGCAGTTGGTTGATAATGCTAGATTTTCCGACACCACTTTGACCCACCAAAACATTCACTTTATCTTTCAAAATATTGCTTAGCTCTGGTAATCCTTTACGGGTTTTGCAACTTACTAAAATTAGGTGGTATCCAATCTGTTTGTATATCTCGAGATCAGTAATCACTTGCGATAACTCATCGTCAGTAAGCAATTCGACTTTGTTAATAACCAGGGTTGGTTTTATTTCTGCATGTTCGCATGCAACAATATATCGGTCGATAATATGGGTAGATAAAGTCGGCACGATAGAACTTACTACGATAATTTGATCTATGTTGGCTGCAATAGGTTTAATGCCATCATAATAATCAGGTCGAGACAAAGTGCTTTGTCTATCCATAACGGCTTCTATAATACCGCGGTCTCGGTCTTCTTTGCTCAATGAGGGGCGAAATATGACTTTATCGCCACACACAACCGACTTTATTGTTCGTCGAATGTAACACTTGTGTATATTACGCTCAGTTAGCGTTTCCACAATTGCTTGCTTACCAAAACGACTAATAACACGACCATCGATAGCTTCGCCAAGAAGATCATTGTCGTTTGATTTATTATGTGCCGAATCACGAATGCGTTTATCGCGATTTTGCGCAATTTGGCGTTGCTGATTTTTGGAGAGTTTGGGTTTTTTAGCCACGTATTCCTATGCAATTATTGGCTCAAGTTTTGTATCATGATACCTTGTTGCATTAATGAAGCCTAGAGCAATATGTATTGCTTATAATTTACAGGGGAATTAAATGTCGTTTCATGAGCAAAATTTGGTTTGGATTGATATGGAAATGACGGGTTTGGACCCAGAAACATGTGTGGTGCTCGAAATTGCTAGTATTGTCACCGACAAAGATCTCAATATAATTGCTCAAGGCCCTGTTATTGCCGTTCATCAAAGTGATGAAATTTTAAATAGCATGGATGAATGGTGCGTTAAAACTCATGGCGAATCAGGACTAACGCAAAGATGCAAAGATAGCCAACACAGTGTTGATGATGCGACAGAGCTCACTCTTGCATTTTTATCGAAATATGTACCCAGTGGAATATCACCCTTGTGTGGCAATACAATTGGGCAAGATCGCCGGTTTTTGGTGAAATATATGCCTAAATTAGAATCATTTTTTCACTATCGCAACATCGACGTGAGTACCATTAAGGAACTAACCGTTCGATGGCAAGCAGACATTGCGAAAGGCTTTAAGAAAAAAGGCGTCCACTTAGCATTGGACGATATTATTGAATCGATAGAAGAAATGCGTTATTACAGGGAGCATGTGTTTAAAATTTAGTTGCAGGCGGAGGTATTTTGGCCCTTTTATTTACTATTTTTTTGATTTTTGATGCTGTTTTTTTTCATGTTATTGCATAAAAAGCTTGCGCCTTTTTGAATATTTTTTATAATGCGCGTCCATTTTGTTGCGGGAATAGCTCAGTTGGTAGAGCACGACCTTGCCAAGGTCGGGGTCGCGAGTTCGAATCTCGTTTCCCGCTCCAATCTCTTCAGCTTCATGCTGAGAAGCCAAATGGTCAGTAAATCTAGAGTCTCTAATGCTGTTGAACATAAGCCAATAGAATCAATTGGATGTAAATACATACTTCTTCTGTTCAAAATATATAAACCGAGGAGAAATTTTGCGTTCATTTCATAAAAAACCTTGTCGCTCAATAATCTTAACATGGCTAATTTTTTGGTCACTTAGCGTGCAAGTTATCGCAGAAGAAGTGGATAAGAGCAGTAACAATTTGTTCTCTGGCGAATTCAGTGTATCAGTAGGAGAAGGTAAGTCCCGATGGTATTTTAGAGACCGCGGCGAGTTGTCATCACAAGCATACCGTTTTGCCTACATCATGCCTACAAAATATGCATGGACCTTTCATCAAACCCATGAGCTCAAATTAGAATTAGAAATGGGTGTTCATCATTGGCGCGATTCTTGGCTAGAGAAGTCGAAAAGTGGTGTGTTTTTTACACCTATGTGGCGATATTACATCCCTGCTTTGTCTCAATCTTTGTATTTTGGATTGGGAATAGGTTTGGCATACACTGACGATGATGTACTAATGGACAGAGAATTAGGCTCTCGCTTTTTATTCGAAGACAAGTTTGAGCTAGGAATGGTGATTGCGCAAAAACACCGAGTGTCTTTAAGCGTCAATCACTATTCAAACGCAAACATTGCTGATATCAATCATGGCGTTAACTACTATTTTGTTAACTACGCATTTAATTTTTAAACAAAATATTATGCCACCTGCAAAGCTTAGAATGAACCAATCAGACTAAGCATTGCGTTTATAGGTGCCGCAACCGTTATTTGATGAGTTGAATGCGAATTGGGAAAATAGAGTTCGTCAGTCAAGTTTTCTATATTTACTTGTACTCTCAGATCATCAGACAGGTCATAATATGCAGACGCATCTACCCTTGTGTAGCTTGGCAGTGTGGCACTGTTGCTATTATTCGCAAAACTCTCATCTTGGTATGTTGCGCCTAGGCCCAAACCAAATTTATCGTTAACTTGATAGGCGCCCCAAACAGAAAAAGTATTTTCTGGTAATTCGCGAGGAGTTAGACCGGTTGAGCCTGAACGATTAACTATTTCACCATCAAGATTTGAGTAATTAACTGAAATCGAAAGTTTATCATTTACATTACCCACTAGCTGTAATTCAAATCCTGAAATTTCAGATTCAATAACATCTAAGGTAGCAGGATCGGCATCGGCGACTTGCGGTGAACTTTGTTCATTTTCAAAAATAGCTGCAGTAAAACTTAGATTGCGAGCAAAATCCCACTTTATTCCCGCTTCGCGGGTGGAATATGTGTCAGGGTCTAATTGATTATTGCTACCATTGATATTGGCATACTGCTCACCACTTCGAGGCAAAAATGACTCACTGTAGCTTACATATAACGAAATGTTTTCTTGTGGTTTATAAATGATACCTGCTCTAGGAGATACCTCTTCGTCTGTCCTTGAGCGGGTTTCCAAAGCACCGGGAGCTGCATTAAACACATTGATATCAAAACTATCGAAACGAGCACCAATAACAATATCCAATGTGTCAGAAATTTCAATTTCATCTTGTATAAAAATAGAATAAACATCTAAGTTAACACGCGTATCGTCATTTAAGTCAGTAAAGTCAGTCACTACCGCGATGCCTTCGGAGTTAAAGCCTCTAAAGCCTGCAAAATTCAGTGGTCTTGTCGCAAAAAATGATTCTCGGTCATCTAATGTGGTGTTAAAGATCGGGTTGAGCCTGTTTTGATCTGAGCTAGTGTTAATTACTTCACCGCCAAAAATAACGGTATGGCCAATATTTGCTGTTTCAAACTCGCTTACCAGAGTACTTGATATAATTAGGTTGTTGCGAGAGGTGTTATCAATATAGCCATCTAACTCAACAATATTAGTATCTTGATCATAGTTTGCAGCATAAAAGTTAGCATATACTTTGTCATAATCGCCATAAAAAACACTAAAATTCCCTTTTAGCGTGTCGCTAAAACGATGCTCTGCATTAACTCTAAAAACATGCGCTTCGAGTTCATGATAATTATTGTCTGGATCAGCAAATACTACATCCTGTAAAAATTCTACAGGCTCACCATTGTTGCCGGTGGGTATACCACGGTCAATAAAACGTTGATGGTTTATGTATTCATAAGAGATATCAAAAATAGTGTCTTCGCTCAATTCAAAACGTGCTGTAGGATTAATACCTACGCGTGAGCCATCATAAAAATCTCGGTGGTTTTCTAGGCGTTCATACATGGCGTTCATTCTAAATGCTGAGGTATCACTCATTTCAAAATTAGAATCAATTTCACCATTAACACCACCGAAAGTATTAAACCCTGCTTTATATGAAGTGAATTGATCACCGATAGATGCTTTCTTGCTGACACGATTTAAAATGCCACCAGTACCTCCACGACCGAATAACAGAGCATTAGGGCCGCGTAATATTTCTACTTGTTCAATATTATATAAGGCACGGTAATATTGAACGTCGTCACGGTTACCGTCCAAGAAAAAGTCGGCGGTCGAACGAACTCCTCTAAACACTACTGAATCTCTGTGGCCTTCACCTTGAGAGGTATTAACACCTGGGGTGTAATCGATGATTTCGCTAATAGCGGTAATACCGCGATCGGTGATATCTTGCGCCGTGATAATAGACAAACTTTGCGGTACATCAATAATTGGCGTAGGTGATTTTATTGAATTTGACTGATTGCTTGATAAATAAGATCCGGTAACAGCAATAGTTTCAATGGCTTCATTGCTTTCTTCTGCAGTTGCATTGTTACTAAGCAGCAATGCAGCTGCAATGGCGGTTAATGTGAATTTCAATGTAATTTTTCCAAGATGTAAGAACTATTCAATGCGCATGATAATGAGAATCGTTCCTATTTGCAATATATTATTTAGAATAATGCTTTGTTGAGAATTAGTGCATCCCTGATATACTTATACACATCTGACCAGTTGGGTGGCGGTGCGTAAACGCCAAGCTCAGCCTAACGTACTTTAAGAGGCGCAATAAATGGCTAAAAATAACCCTTTACGAACATTTGCAGAAAAAGCACTCAGTTATCCAGAGTGGTTAGGTTTACGCCTGATTACTTTTATGTTTCGATTCAAAGTTAAGTTAGTAGGCACTTTAAAAATTAGCATTATTGAAACAGATCTCAAATCGGTGACATTTTTTGTAAAAAATAGAAAGAAAGTACGTAATCATATTGGGCAAGTGCACGCCGCCACAATGGCGCTATTAGCGGAGTCTGCTACAGGCTTTGTGGTTGGCTTGAACTTACCCGGCGACAAACTCCCTTTAATAAAACGTATGGATTTGAAATATGTGCGTCGCTCAGTGGGCGATATGACAGCTGTTGCCCATGTCACAGATGAACAAATAAACTTGATGCAAAGCGAAGAAAAAGGCGACATTTTGGTGGCTGTTGTCGTAACAGACGAAAGCGGCGAAGAACCTATAATTTGTGAAATGAATTGGGCATGGGTGAGTAAACATAAAAAGGCCTAAAACATGCGCAAAATAGGTCTTTTATGTGACACTTTTTTGAAGATTACGCATTTACAGGCAAATTCTTACTAAAAGCTAAAACATTTTGTTGACACTGACGATAGACAAGAGTAAGTATTGCAAAAAAGCGGCAATACCTTTTAATTTTCTTGTTATGAGCGAGGCTATAATGGTGTTAACAAAAGATAGTTTACTAAGAAAAGTGTTCAGCGATCCCAAAAATTATCCCTACGGATTTTCGCGTTCAGGGGATTTTTCTATAGCAGAAAGTAAAGCCTTAGTTGAGTATGGTTGCTTAATTGCAGCCCTTGTAGATGGCCAACTTCATCCACAAGGTGAAGAAGACGAATCCATCATTGCGGCAGCGCATGGTGCTATTGAACCTCAAGATACAAAACAACGTGCATGGTTAAAGTATCAAAAGCGGATCAATCGGCCTAAAACTGGTAGTATACATGGTACAAAAAAAGTACGTAACGAAAACATTGAAGATCACGATGAACCAAGTGATATAGATGATATTATTGTGGACACAGAAGACTAAAAGGTAAATTAGCCTAAAATCCACACTTAACTTACATCATATTATGATGATTATCCTAATATATTACTATATAGGGATAAACCTCTCACTTTTTGCTGATTATCTGTTTTTTCTTTCTATCTGCTGAGGTATATTCCTCGGCAGATATTTGTGTTTAATAATTTCGACTAAAAAAGGAGTCATTCAGGTGAGAATGATGTCAGGCGCTGCTATGGTAGTAGAAGCCTTAAAAGATATTGGTGTTACCCATGTATTTGGATACCCGGGTGGGGCCGTTTTGGATATTTACGATGCGCTTTTTGCCCAAGATGAAGTCAAACATGTACTTGTTAGACATGAACAAGCGGCAGCTCATATGGCAGATGGTTATGCAAGGTCTACTGGTAAAACGGGCACGGTGCTAGTAACTTCTGGTCCAGGCGCTACGAATACCCTAACTGGCATTGCAACGGCTTATATGGATTCGATTCCTATGGTGGTGTTATCAGGTCAAGTACCTTCGATGCATATAGGTGAAGATGCTTTCCAAGAAACAGATATGGTAGGGTGCTCACGACCCGTTGTTAAACACAGCTTTTTAGTTAAAAAATCAACTGATATCCCAATGGCTATTGCGAAAGCATATTACATTGCTAATACTGGGCGCCCTGGTCCCGTTGTGGTTGACCTACCAAAAGACCTAGTTAATGTTCAAGATCAACATCCTTATGAGTTTCCGACTGACGTGACTATGCGCTCATACAGCCCAACACTCAAAGGGCATAATAAGCAAATTAGCAAAGCAGTAGCTAGTATGAAAAAAGCTAAGCGCCCTGTACTTTATGTTGGTGGTGGTGCAATTACTGCTGAAGCTAATGGCTTAGTAACAACATTGGCTGAAAAATTAAATGCGCCTGTTACCTGTACGTTAATGGGCTTGGGCGCTTTTTCTGGTGTACATGAACAGTTTGTTGGTATGCTTGGCATGCATGGTTTACTTGAAGCAAACAAGACGATGCATAATGCCGATTGTATTGTGGCATTAGGCGCTCGCTTTGATGACCGAGTCACTAACAATGTTGATAAATTTTGTCCCTATGCCGACATTATCCATGTTGATATAGACCCTGCTTCTATTTCAAAAACAGTTAATGCACATATCCCAGTGGTAGGCTCTGTAGAAAAAGTATGTGAACAACTACTTGCTCGCATGGAAGATGTAACGGCTAAAGAGCAGCAAGAAAAACTGAAAGACTGGTGGGCACAAATTAATCAATGGCGCTCACGTAAATGTTTGAACTATGAACAAGGCGGTCAAGTAATTAAACCGCAAAAGGTCATTGAAGCGGTATATAAGCATACCAACGGCGATGCTTATGTGTCTTCAGATGTTGGTCAACACCAGATGTTTGCTGCCTTATATTATCCTTTTGACAAACCAAGACGTTGGATCAATTCTGGCGGTTTGGGTACGATGGGCTTTGGTTTGCCAGCGGCAATGGGTGTGCAGTTTGCGCACCCCGATGCGTGTTCTGTGGTCATTACTGGAGATGGCAGTATTCAGATGAACATTCAAGAATTGTCTACCTGTTTACAATACAACTTACCGGTAAAAATTATTTCACTCAATAACCGTGCTTTAGGCATGGTGCGTCAATGGCAAGACATGAATTATAAAGGTCGTCATTCACATTCTTATATGGATTCAATGCCCGATTTTGTTAAGTTAGCTGAAGCATACGGCCATGTCGGAATAAAAGTGGATAGCCTTGATGAGTTAGACGATGCCATGGCGCGTTGTTTTGCAGAAAAAGACAGACTTGTATTTATGGATATTTTGGTAGATCAAAACGAACATGTTTACCCAATGCAAATAAAGTATGGCGCAATGGACGATATGCGCTTGAGCAAAACGGAGCGAACATAATGAGAAGAATATTATCGGTATTGATGGAAAATGCGCCTGGCTCACTTTCACGCATAGTCGGTGTTTTCTCACAACGTGGTTTTAACGTTGATTCTCTTTGTGTAGCACCTACGTCTGACGCGAGTTTGTCTCGTTTAACTATTATTACTGAGGCAGACGCTAAAGTAACAGAGCAAATTATTAAGCAAGTTAATAAGTTAATTGACGTGTTGCGGGTTACCGAATTGGCCGAGGCGCCGCATGTTGAACGTGAGCTTATGTTGATAAAAGTAGCCACGCGTTCTGAAAGTGCCAGAGCTGAGGTGAAACGTAACGTTGATATCTTCAGAGCACGAATTTTAGATGTGACGAGTCATCACTACACAATGGAAATAACCGGTACCAGCGACAAACTCACGGCGTTTGCAGATGTTATGCAGCAATGTGCGGATATCACTGAATCAGCAAGAACCGGCGTTTGCGGATTGGCTCGCGGAGATAGGGCACTTAGACCTTAAGCGATATAAGTGATCAAACCATATTTGTGTTAAAAATTGTGGTTTGATCACGCTTAAATGATAAGTTTTCAGTTTTTATTCAAAATATGTTCGGTTTTTCGTGTAAGTTTCTGAATTTGTGCTAAACTTCACTCGTTTTTGGTAAGAAACTGTTTTAATTGTTGTTCTTAACATGTATATAACCTCTTGTACCACCTGTAGTTCCAGTGTTCGACGTCGTTATTCCCAAGTTATTAATTCTTCAAAACTCTCTTGGCAAAAATTCAAGTGCGCAAATTTGTTGCGCGTATTAGTTATAAATATTTTGAGGTTTACATGTCTAAAGTTACAGGCACAGTTAAGTGGTTCAACCCTGAAAAGGGATACGGTTTTTTAACACAAGATAATGGTGGCAAGGACGTTTTTGTTCATTTCCGCGCTATCGTTGCTGAAGGTTATAAAACACTTCCAGAAGGTCAACGCGTATCTTTTGAAGTGGAAGAAGGCCAAAAGGGACTACAAGCTGCAAACGTAGAAACTATCTAGTTTTTACAGAGAAGCTTATAATTTCTCAAAGAAATGGCACGTTTAACGTGCCATTTTTGTATCTGTCACTTTTGTGAGGAGCTCTGCATGAAACGCATATTAATAATACTCATTACGCTCACACTACTTCTAATTCCAGCTGCGGCAACAAGCCTTAACCACACTGAACAAGCCACGCAATCTTCAATAAAAGTGCTGTTCATTGGCAACAGCTTTACTTTTGGTTGGGGCTCGGCAGTTCGTTTTTATCGGGCAACTACAGTTACCGATTTAAACAAACAAGGGATCGGCGGTGTTCCTGCCCTATTCAAGTCTTTTACACAACAAGTCAATCTTGATTATGATGTGTTTGTGGAAACCCGTGGAGGCAGTGCCTTAGATTTTCATTTGGCTGAAAAACGAGATGTCATTGGAACACAAGCATGGGACCAAGTCGCTATGCATGGCTTTAGTACGCTTGACAGCAAAAAGCCAGGTGATCCTACCTTACTAATTGAAACTTCCGCTAATATGGCTTCCTTTTTAATAGGACTTAACCCAAAAGCAGAAGTATATTTAACGTCTACGTGGTCTCGCGCTGATCTTATTTATCAAGAGGGGAATTTATGGTCGGGTACATCCGTTGAAAAAATGGCAATTGATATAAGGGCTGGACATAATAAAGCTGCCTCTGCTTCTTCAGCTATCAAAGGGGTAAACCCAGTTGGTGAAGCGTGGACTCGGGCAATGAAGCTCGGTATTGCAGATTCAAACCCATACGACGGCATCGATTTTGGAAAAATTAGTCTTTGGACATGGGATCATTACCATGCAAGTACACACGGCTATTATTTACATGCATTGGTAGTATTTGGCAATTTGACAGGAAAAGACCCACGTTTGTTGGGTGAAAACGAATGTTCAGCATTCGAACTGGGCATCTCTAGTCGAGAGGCAAAACTGCTACAACAAGCCGCATTTGAGCAATTAGCTTCGGAAAACCTGATTTTAGTTGCATCAAAACAAGCATTATCTTCTAAAAAAGCCCGTCGAGCCTGTACTTAATTGAATAAAAAAAGCCAGAAGTGAAATACTTCTGGCTTCTTGATTCTTAATGCAATGGGCTCGAGAACCACACCGTATTTATATTACGATTATACTCTTTCGAATATTGTCGCTATACCTTGTCCTAAACCAATACACATTGTGGCTAAGCCAACCGACTTATCGTTATCTTCCATTACGTTTAACAATGTGGTCGAAATACGCGAACCTGAACATCCAAGAGGATGCCCTAGCGCAATTGCACCACCTTTCAGATTCACTTTTTCGTCGTAAACATCTAGCCAACCTAAACGTTTGATACACGACAAAGCCTGTGCAGCAAAGGCTTCGTTAAACTCAGCCAATTCAATGTCGTCCATGCTCATACCGGCACGCTTTAGGGCTTTTTTAGTGGCAGGAACAGGGCCAAAGCCCATTATTGCCGCGTCACATCCGGCAACGGCCATTGCTTTGATTTTAGCTCGAGGTGTTAAACCTAGTTCCTTTGCTCGGTCTGCCGACATAATGAGCATTGCTGAAGCACCATCTGATATAGCCGAAGAAGTACCAGCAGTCACACTACCATTGACTGGGTCGAAAACAGGCCGTAAACCACTTAAGGTTTCTACTGTGGTTTCTGGGCGAATCACTTCGTCGTGTTCAACGAGCGTCAATTTGCCTGAAGCATCATGCCCTTCAATTGCAACAATCTCATTATCCCAACCACCATTTAAGTGGGCTTCATGGGCTTTTTGGTGGGAACGAGCGCCAAAGGCATCTTGCATTTCTCGGCTAATTCCATTTTGACGACCTAATAGCTCTGCGGTCATGCCCATACTGCCTGAAGCTTTAGCCGTATGCTTTGCAATACCAGGATGAAAATCAATATTATAGTTCATAGGTACATGACCCATATGCTCTACACCACCAATCATGTATGTATCGCCACGCCCTGACATGATACCCGATACCGCATCATGCAGTGCCTGCATAGATGAACCACACAGCCTATTAACGGTGACTGCACCTGTGCTGCGGGGTATTGCTGTTAACAATTGAGCATTACGGGCAACATTAAAACCTTGTTCTTTGGTTTGTTGCACGCAACCCCAGATGATGTCTTCAATTTCACTTGGATCGAGATTTGGGTTGCGTTCAAGCAATTTACTCATCAAATGTGCAGATAAAGTTTCGGCGCGAACATTTCTAAAAACACCGCCTTTAGAGCGCCCCATTGGTGTGCGTATACAGTCGATTACTACTACGTCTTTCATTTTACATTCTCCTTCTCTTCACTTTGCTTTTTTAAAAACAAAGGAATGGCCGCTATTAAGCGAAGTATGATTTACCGGAAGACGCCATTTCACGAACGCCATCACTAATTTGATAAACAGGACCTAAGCTTGCGTATTTGTCGGCAAGTGCAACAAAATTAGCTAAGCCCATTGTTTCGATATAACGGAAAATTCCGCCTCTAAAAGGAGGAAACCCTAGTCCGTAAAGTAAAGCCATATCAGCTTCAGCTGCGCTACCGACAATGCCTTCCTCTACGCAACGGATTGCTTCATTTGCCATGGGTATCATGACGCGAGCGATAATTTCTTCAGTATCAAAATCGCGTTTTTCAGCAACGTGTCCTTGGAATAATGCATAAGCTTCATCAGCGGCTACTTTGGTAGGCTTACCACGCTTGTCTTTACCATAGTTATAGAAACCTTTACCGTTTTTCTGACCTAAACGTTTATTGGTGTATAAAAGGGTTACTGGGTCGTTTTCAATTTTTTGCATACGCTCAGGAATACCATCAGACATAACCCCTGAAGCATGATCGGCCGTATCCATACCCACTACATCTAGCAGATAAGCAGGGCCCATTGGCCACCCGAATACTTTTTCCATGACTTTATCAACAGCAGTAAAATCAGCACCGTCGATCAATAGCTGACTAAAACCAGCAAAGTAAGGGAACAGAACGCGGTTCACTAAAAAACCAGGGCAATCATTCACTACTATTGGGGTTTTACCCATCTTTAATGTGGATGCAACAACCGCTGCAATTGTCGCATCGTCTGTTTTTTCGCCGCGAATTATTTCGACTAATGGCATTTTGTGCACAGGGTTAAAAAAGTGCATGCCACAAAAACGTTCTGGCTTATCGAGCGCTTTTGCCAATTGATTTATTGAAATAGTAGAAGTATTCGAACAAATAATTGCGTCGTCAGCGACTGTGTCTTCTGTCTCTTTAAGCACCGCTGCTTTTATTTTAGGATTTTCTACGACCGCCTCAATAACTAAATCACATGCTGCAATGGCATTCATGTCTAATGTTGCCGATATATTATTCAAAGTTGCTGCCATTTTGGCGCCATCGAATTTGCCGCGTTGCATACCTTTACCCAGTATTTTAGCCGCTTCGCCCAAACCTAATTCTAGCGCAGGTTGAGCGATATCTTTCATTACTGTAGGAATGCCTTTAACTGCGCCTTGATAAGCAATACCACCCCCCATGATTCCAGCGCCCAATACAGCATGAGTTTTAATGGATTTAGTTGCCGCCTTGGCCATTTTCTTGCCTTTACCTTTAACCAATTGGTCGGCCAAAAATATACCCACTTGTGCTTGGCAAGCGTCTGTTTTAGCTAAGCTTACAAAACCTTGGTTTTCTAGCTCAAGCGCGCCATCCCGTCCGAGGGCTGCCGCTTTTTGCACAGTGGCGACCATTTTATGAGGCGCAGGATAGTGTCTGCCTGCTTGTGCCGCAACCATTGCTGCCGCGGTAGAAAAACTCATCATTGCTTCGTTTTCATTTAGCATTAATGGAGCTTGTTTCTGTTGTCGTCGACTCTGCCAATCGAGTTTTCCAGCTATGGCGTCGAGTAACATAGTGCGCGCTGCTTGGTGCAGGCTTTCAGCATTCACTACGGCATCAATAGCACCTTCGTTTAATGCTTTTTGACCATTACGATCGCGGCCAGTGGTCATCCATTCTAAGGCGTTATCTGAACCGATTACTCGAGGTAAACGCACCGTTCCACCAAATCCTGGCATGAGACCAAGTTTGACTTCGGGTAACCCAATACGGGCAGTAGTATCTGCCACTCTTAAGTCGCAAGCTAAGGTCATTTCGCAACCGCCACCTAGCGCAAAGCCGTTGATGGCGCAAACGCTGGGCATAGGGAGATCTTCAAAGCGGTCGAATACTTTTGAGGTTTTACCAACCCATTCAAGTACTTCTTCCTCGGGCATCTCAAATAAAGCAGTAAATTCAGTGATATCGGCACCGACAATAAAAGTAGATTTGGCTGAACGAACCAAAACACCTTTTATGCCATCTGACGATGCTATTGCAGCAGTTGCTTCGTCAAGTTCTTTTACGGTTTGTTGGTCAAATTTATTGACCGAACCTTGCGCATCAAAAACGAGCTCGGCAATGCCGGCTTCGGTCATCGAAACCGATAGACTGTTGCCTTCGTAAACCATTGTAATCTCCTATGCAAAAATTTTGTTATCAAGTATGCTAATTAGGTCAAAAGCGCCTATTTAGTTAAATGTGGCGAACTTTTTAGGTCTAAGTATGTTTAACTTATGTATTCATCATATAGCGACGATATATAAATCATATGTCAGCTAGTTTGACCAGTTGGGTAATACTACGTCAATCATAGCCTAATGGTCTTCTATTTTTTTAATATGATTCAATAAGCAGGGCTTATATTCTTCATTTTCAAAGCGAGTAAACAATGTCAAACAAATACAAGAAGCTTTCTTGTGTTAATAACTTTTTAAGTAAAACAACAATTCAGATCTTAATTGCTGGCTTGATATCTATTTGCTTCAGTTGTTCTCTTGTGGCTCAAAGCAGTAGTAAGCAAAATTCGAATATACAGAGTCCTATTTCGCAAACTATTAAGGAACAAAGTGCATCAACCGAATCTGCACTTAGGGAGCAAATTACTGCAGGTAATCCTAGCTATTCTCTTGAAACACCTGAAAGGCTCAAGCAAAGAGCTGCTTTTTTACGCGCAGAAAAAACAATATGGCGCATGGATAGCGATGAGTTTTTATCGACAGTTGAATCTTTAGGTGATTATCCTTTAGTCCCTTATTTAATTGCGCGGAAAATTAGTGATTCATTTTCTTTAAAAGATGAAGCACAAATACGTGCATTTTTAAATAAATATGGCGATAGCCCCATTGGGCTTAGTGTTCGCCGCAATTGGTTATTCTATTTGGCTAGAAAAAAGCAATATGGTCTTTTTATCGATTTTTATAGGCCAACTTCAAATACAAAATTGAGATGTCATTATATTCATGCACAAATGAAACAAGGCATTAATGAAACTGTTTTTTACGAGCAAATAGCAGACCTTTGGACAGTAGGTAAATCTCAACCTAAAGAATGTGATGCGCCTTTCAAGAGGTGGATAAAAGCAGAGCAATTAACCGAAGATCTGATTTTACTTCGAATTGAAAAGTCTGCTGATGGGGGGAGTCATACCCTTATTCCCTATTTGCGTTCGTTGTTACCCACAGAAAAACAATATTTAGCTGACTTATGGAGAAAAACGAGGCGAGATCCTAGTTACGTAAAAGCCCTCGCTAGATTCCCAGCAAAATATCCAAATATTGAGGCAAACATAATAAGTTATGGTTTGTCGCGTTTAATATGGCGCGATGCTGAGCTCGCTGTGCGTACTATGCAAAAAGCTGAAAAATCGAAGGTATTTAGTAATCAGCAAAAATCAAAAGTATACGATGCTTTTGGTATCAAATTAGCAATAGACGATGCAAATAATGCCGAGAGGTGGCTGATTAAGTCAGCAGAAGTGAGCGATAACCCAGAAGTTGTGCGCTGGCATTTAGCTTATTTATTAAAGCAACAAGACTGGCAAAAAATAGCCTTGTTGATTGAGTCGTCACCCCCGCAATTGGTTGCGGCCAAAGATTATACTTACTGGCTCGCTCGCGCTTATGAAAATCTTGGACGTGAGCAACAAGCTAGGGTTTTATATACTCAACTTGCGCAGTCTCGACATTATTATGGGTTTTTGGCGAGTGCCCGTTTAGGACAAGTATTTAGCTTACAAGATGAACCGCTTCACGTTAACCATGCAGAAGCACTAGTTGTGCTTTCAAATGAGGCAACTGAACGTGCTTTTGAATTGAAGGCTCTCAAACGCTTCCACTACGCAAGAGCAGAATGGCGTTACATGCAAGGTCAACTAGACAAACGGCACAAATTAGTGAGTACTGTTATATCTAGCGCTTGGGCATGGCACGATCAATCTATTTTTACTTTTTCAAGAGAAGATTATTTAAATGATGTTGGCCGCCGTTTTCCTACTGCTTTTGAGGATCTTATTGTTGAAGAAGCTAAAAAAAATAACATAGCGCCAGAATGGACTTTTGCTATAGCGCGTCGCGAAAGTTCGTTTATGACTGATGCAGTATCAACGGCTAACGCCCGAGGATTGATGCAAGTATTACCAAGTACGGCAAAATATCTTGAAAAACGCCGAGTAAGTGCTAAACAACTTTTAGATGCAGGCACTAATGTTCGAATAGGCAACAAATACTTGCGTTATTTGATGAACAAGCTCGACAATAACTCTGTGCTTGCCACCGCATCTTATAACGCTGGATGGCGCAGAGTACTTAAGTGGCTGCCAGAAACTGCCCCACTAGAAGCCGATATTTGGGTTGAGATTATCCCTTACAGAGAAACACGCAATTACGTTAAAGCGGTAATGGCATATAAACAAATCTATCGGGCTCAGTTGTCTGAACCCGATGCGACATCTGCTGTGCAACAAGGCAAGGTTTTTGAAGACTTTTTGGGTACCGCAATTCCTGTTTCGTTATAGGCTGACGATTTCGTCGTCAATTAAATGCTTAACTAGCGGGCTATTTTGAGCATCTTCAAATGCTTTATCAATGGCTCTTGCTCTGTATCCCATGGATTCCCGATAGTTAGGATGGGTGAAAATGTAAAGTTGTTTATTTTCTAGAGCTTCGACGACTCTTTTTGCCAACAAACTCGCATCAATGCCTGATTCAACGAGCGCGGCAGCTTGGCCAAATCCTTTTTTAAGATTTTCAGCGTTCTCTTTAAGCATGTTAGTTTTGTATTTATCTTGTTTAGTGCGCAAAGATTCGTGTATGCGCGTTTTCACAAAGGCAGGACATAAGGCTGAGACGTGAATATTATGCGATTTGAGTTCAACGGCCCAACTTTCGCTCATGGAAACAACGGCTGCTTTTGTCGCTGAATAGGCTGTTGAATAGGGCACTCCGTTCATGCCAGCCATGGATGCAACATTAATAATCCAGCCACCTTCACCATGCTCTTTCATCGACGGTGTTGTGGCGCGAGCTCCGTACATAACGCCCATTAAATTTACATCAACCACCCATTGGAAAATATTATTGTCTGACTTATCTATGCCACTGGGTATACCACCTACACCGGCATTATTGATGAGCATATGAATGGCACCAAATTTGTCTTTAGCGGCACTAACAACGCTTTCCCATTGTTCGAAGTTAGTCACATCTAGCTCACATGCTAACACTTCAATACCTTCTGCCCTTAATATGTTAGCTGATGCTTGCAATACTTCTTGCTCAATATCGGCCATCACAATTTTCATGCCTAAATGGCCTAATTCACGCGAAAGAGCTAAACCAATACCGCCGGCAGCACCCGATATCAAAGCTGTTTTATTTTGGAAATCGATGGACATATAACAAAACCTTTCTTGAGAAATTTAAAGGCTATAATATAAATGCTGCAGTCATTGCCGCCCACTTTATTAGACTAATTAATGCCCTTTAGTTTGATGAATAAACGCGTCTTGTGAAGTCGTGGGTTAATTTTAAATATATTTTAACGTGCTATATTTAGTTCACTTAAAAAACGCATGGACTTCTTTTAGGGCGCTGACTTGAAATCCTCGGTCGTAAAAATAGACCACTGCGCCTTGTTCGTTTATTACAATTATACGGCTATTATTAGGATTGGTATTGCCAGTGTACTGCTGAACACGATCACCATCTGCGTAAACGGTTACTACTCCTTTCCATAACTCTTTGGGTATACCACGGCGCATACCATTGTCGATAGTGGTGCTAAACATCCTAGGCGCCATGCCCTTGATTGTTGGCACTTCATAAACAGGTGCAGCAATTTCAAGCATGTCTAATCCTATTAGCCAACGGTCAATATCAAATTGAGAATCTTGCACATAGCCAAAGATAAGTATGGTTTTTTCACCGGCTAAATCGTTGGGTATGTTTATCGTTTCGCCTTCTAAACTTTGACCCGTGAATGAAATAAGCGGCGCACCTAATTCTACTTCGCCAGGATAATCGTAACTAGCACACCCGGCCAAAAAAGCGATTATGGTTATAAGAGAAAAATTTTTAACAACGGAGGTGTTCATAGTAGTAAAGAGCCTTTAAGCAATAAAATGAGAGTAAAGTTGATCATCAGGATTAAGTTATCACTTTAATTTGGTGCTGATCACATTAAAAATGTTGATGATCCTGTCAGTTGTATTTCGGGTGTGGAAATATTTCAAGGATTGTTCTTTTGCATTTGCAGAAAGTTCTTTTTGTAAATCAATATTGCTATTTATCTGGGCCATTAACGAAGGTAAACCAGCTTCAATATCATTATAGATTAACAGATCTTTGCCATGTCTAAGTTTTTCTTCAAATACTCTATTTGGTGGCGAAATAGTCACACAAGACTGATACATCCCAGCAATCTGACGTTCATGAAACCCACCATATTGAGTCGGTGGTAAAATATGTGTTTTAGTATTTCTTAGCATGCCTATAAATTCGTCAAAGTTTATCGGCTTGTGTAACTTAGTATCTTTGTGGATCTTAATTTGCTGCATACAGGGGTCGTTATTTGTGACCACGTTTAATGGATAATCCTGCAATGAATTGAGGAGTTTTATTCTTCTTCTCATACGAATAAAGTGCCAAACTTCTGAAATGAGTCTTTGATGAGTGTCATCAGATAAGTTAAATCTCACCCTCAACGTGGGGAAAACAGTGTTAACCCATACAATTGGATCACTGCGCAAATGACTTTCAAAGGTGTCTACAATACCATCAAATATTTTTACTAAATTAGTTTGTTTTTTAGTCAGGGTTGCGACATAGCGGTCACGGAAAAATTCAGGAGGGCTAACCGACATACACAAAAGGTTGTCAATCTTTCTATTTTCAATCGCAATGCAATCTGAGTTTCCTAAATCAACATGTATACCGCTGCTTGGGGTGTGATATATATTTTCTACGCTCCCTCTTAGTTGCGCTAACCACTGAATATTAAAGATGTCAGTAACTATATCTATTAGATATGGATTAAAGGGGATTTTGGCATTTTGAAGCATTTCATTGGTAAAGACTGGATCAGCTTGCAAGTTAAACACTGGGGTCTTAATAAATTCGTAAACTAAGACATTTTTACCATTCACCGTTGCATGAATATCAAGACCAAAACCATTAATCGTCATGTAAAATAGATAAGTGCTATTGTTTTTGGCTTCCATAAAGTTGTTTTGTAGCCTAACTTGATCGTTTACATCCAAGCTAAATAGTTCAATATCATGTTGTTTGAATTCTTCAGCCATTAATTCATGAAAAATGCCAGTTAACCTGCTAGAACCTTCTAGTAATAGCACGGCTTTAAATTTTGCCATTAAATTGCCCTAAAAAATTAGTTTCTATTGCTGTTTACAATTCCCAAAATCACTATTGAGACTCCTCACAATATGCGAGAGCTTGGTCGAGGCCAGTGCACTTGGTGTTTTTATGTCTAATGAGTAACTAAAGAATAGTCAGCTTCTATTTAGTATTCAAATTTTTATTTTTTTGACTTTCATTAGGCAAACTTTAAAGTTTTAATAAATATAGAAAGAGTTATTTCAGGTTTGTCTTTATAAAGCATCTTAACAACTCTTAGTAGCACCTAAACATGTTGAAATACTACTCATCATAGGGTTCTCTCGATACCGAACGGTGTGGAAATTAAGGAACGCAGCATTGCAAAAACCGAAAAATAATGAAGGTAAAACAGGCCCAGTGAATCTGGGCTACAATCTATGCTATTCTTTAAAATAAAAGAGACTTTAAGCACGTAAGGATATTAATTTACATGATGCAAGCAAGCACGCAAACAGCACTTCAGTCCAACTATGCAAGTCATGTTGCAATGTTACAGAATCATACTCGGGACGCGCTAGCACGCGAAAATATAGACGGGCTAGTTATCCATTCCGGTCAAGCGAAGCGTCTTTTTTTAGATGATAATAATTATCCTTTTAAAGTTAACCCACAGTTTAAGGCTTGGTTGCCTGTGGTTGATAATCCAAACTGTTGGCTTATTGTGAATGGTGTCGATAAACCCAAGCTTATTTTTTATCAACCCATAGATTTTTGGCATAAAGTACCAGAAACACCTATCGATTATTGGGTGGAATATTTTGATATTATTTATTTAAAACAAGCAAATAGAGTAGAAAAACACTTACCTTACGACAAAAGCAAATACGCTTATGTCGGCGAATATATTGAAGTTGCCAAAGCCTTAGGCTTTGAGCTAATTAACCCTGACCAAGCGATGCATTATTTACACTTTTATCGTGCTTGTAAGTCTGATTACGAACTCGATTGCATGCGCATGGCCAATAGTATTGCGGTAAAAGCCCACACAGCAGCTAAGCAAGCATTTTTTGATAACCTAAGCGAATTTGAAATCAATCAAGCCTACTTGTTAGCCGCAAAACAGGGCGACAACGACGTACCTTATGGCAATATTGTCGCGTTAAATGAACATGCTTCAATATTGCATTACACGGTATTAGATACCACAGCACCATCGCAGCATTTAGCTTTTTTGATTGATGCTGGTGCCAGTTTTCACGGTTATGCGGCAGACATTACGCGTACTTATACGACACAAAATAACGAGTTTAATGCTTTGATACAAGCGGTTAATCAGCTAACAATTGATTTGGCTAATATGTTAAAGCCAGGCCTAGCTTATGTTGACGTGCAGGTAGCAGCTTATGCGGGTGTCGCTAAAATATTATGTGATTTTGGCGTGTTAAATATGTTGCCTGAAGACGCTGTAGAAGCTGGGATTGTCAGCACATTTTTCCCACACGGTATTGGCCACCTACTTGGCTTACAAGTACATGATGTTGCAGGACATGTCGTTGATGACCGAGGAACACCAAAGCCTCCTCCTTCAAAACATCCTTTTTTGCGCTGCACAAGAATTATCGAACCAAGGCATGTGTATACCATTGAGCCAGGTGTCTACTTTATTGATTCATTGCTAAGCGATCTAAAGAGTACTTCAAACTCAAAATTTGTAAATTGGAATGTAATTGACCAATTTAGACCTTATGGAGGAGTCAGGATTGAAGACAATGTGATCGTACACAGAGAGCGTAATGAAAATATGACCAGAGAGCTTGGTTTAGATTTATAAAAGCTAGCTGTTGCGATTAACGGATAAATCGGCTAAGCCTAATAATGCTGCTTTGTATTCTGATTCAGGTAAAACAGATACGGCTTCTTTAGCTCGATTTGCTTCTTCAATCGCGCACTGTTGGGTATATTCGATTGATCCAGTGCTTTGCATTATTTTCAATATTTTATCAAAGTGCGGCATGCCATCAGCGTTTTCAATTGCATGCTTTATAAGGTCTGCGTTGTCTTTGTCGGTATTCCACATGGCATGCAATAGCGGGAGTGTTGGTTTGCCTTCAGCTAAATCATCACCTGCTTTTTTACCCATTTCATCTTCGTCAGCCGTATAATCTAACACGTCATCAATCAATTGAAATGCAGTTCCTAAATGTTTGCCATAATCCTGCATGGCTTTTTCGATGTCAGGATCTTGTTTTGTTAATACTGCAGCCAATTGAGTTGCCGCTTCGAACAAGCGGGCAGTTTTGCTGTATATGACCTCAAAATAACTTTCTTCTGTAGTATTTGGGTCATTGCAGTTCATCAACTGCATAACTTCACCTTGGGCTATTCTGTTAGTTGCATCTGACAATATATCCATGACTTTCATTTGTTGTAGCTCGACCATCATTTGAAAGGCCCGAGAATATAAAAAATCCCCCACTAAAACACTTGCTTGATTTCCAAAAACGGCATTTGCAGTTTGCCTGCCCCTTCGCATAGTTGATTCGTCGACGACATCATCATGTAATAAGGTTGCAGTGTGGATGAATTCTATTATAGCGGCTAGCGTGTGATGATTGTTGTTTTGAATATTTAACGCCTTGGCCGCCAAAACAGTCAGTAAAGGGCGCAATCGTTTTCCACCACTATTTACAATGTAAAAGCCAAGTTGATTAATCAGTACTACGTCAGATTTTACTTGTTTTTGTATTAGTTGGTTCACGGCGAGCATGTCTGGCTCAGAAAGCGCTTTTATTTGTTCTAAATCCATTGCTACTCTAGTATATTCTGGAATTTCTAATAATATGCCTATTTTACATCAATCAATCCGTAACTCTAGTAATGGTTAATTTTTCTACTATCGCCCTTATCTAGTGGGTTTACGGGTTTCTTAAAGGCAAAAACACACACTAATCTTGTTTAAGTCTAAATAAACTTGAATTTAGTCTTGAATCCCAAGCAAAGTTTACCTATAATTCGCGCCCTGTTTTTTGAATTGAGCGCTTGTATGCGCAGAGCGGAGAAATATATGTACGCGGTTTTCCAAAGTGGTGGTAAACAACACCGTGTGGCTGAAGGCCAAACCGTTCGTCTTGAAAAAATCGAAGTGGCACCGGGTGAAACCGTTGAGTTCGATGATATCTTGATGGTAAGTAATGGTGACGATATAAAAATCGGCACACCTTATGTTGCAGGCGGTAAAGTGTCTGCTGAGGTTGTCACGCATGGTCGTGGTGAGAAAATAAATATTGTTAAGTTTCGTCGACGCAAGCATTCACGCAAGCAGATGGGACACCGTCAGTGGTTCACAGAAGTGAAAATCACTGCGATTAACGCTTAAGAGGAGACGAACACATGGCACATAAAAAAGCTGGTGGTAGTACTAAAAACGGTCGTGACTCAGTAAGTAAACGCCTTGGTGTTAAGCGCTTTGGTGGTCAAGACGTATTAGCAGGCAACATTATTGTTCGTCAGCGTGGTACTAAATTCCATCCTGGAAACAACATGGGTATCGGACGTGACCATACTTTATTCGCCTTAGCAGACGGTAAAGTACAGTTTGAAGTACGTGGCCCTAAAAACCGCAAATTCGTCAGCATCGTTGCTGAGTAAACGCGGTAAAAGATAATTCGGAAACCCCGCATTAGCGGGGTTTTTTTTGCCTGTAAGAAGTTTGTGCAAACAACACAATGAGTGGGCATCAATGGAAAACCGCTGAGGTGAGTAAGGGCAAAAAATTAAGGACGCTTTTCGCCATCCATGGCCGCTTAACAAACGCCATCCATGGCGTTTGATACCTTAATTTCTTGCCCTTACTCACCTTTGGTCGCTCTTTCCATTGATGCCGACTCATTGTGTTGTTGCTGTTGTACTATTTGAGTACAGGCTTACGCTAGTATTGATAAACTGGTAAACTCTACCCTTAATTTTAGGATTAGAACGAAAAAATGAAATTTGTAGATGAAGCAGAAATCCGCGTTGAAGCCGGCGATGGCGGCAACGGCGTTGTTGGGTTTCGGCGCGAAAAATACATTCCTAAAGGTGGGCCCGATGGTGGCGATGGCGGCGACGGTGGTAGCGTTTACCTTGAAGGCGATGAAAACCTAAATACCCTGATTGATTATCGTTTTGAGCGTTTTCATAGGGCAGAGCGTGGGCAAAATGGTCAAGGTGCTAATTGTACTGGGCGTAAAGGCGAAGATCTTACTGTTAAAGTGCCAATTGGTACCCGTGCTACCGACATTGAAACCGCAGAAGTATTAGGTGATTTAACCAAACATGGGCAACGCTTAAAAGTTGCACAGGGCGGATTTCACGGACTTGGAAATGCGCGTTTTAAAAGCAGTACTAACAGAGCGCCACGACAAAAAACTAATGGTTCGCCAGGTGAAATTAGACATTTAGCACTCGAGCTCATGCTATTAGCTGATGTAGGTTTGTTAGGTTTGCCCAATGCTGGTAAATCAACATTTATACGCTCAGTATCTGCAGCCAAACCTAAAGTAGCTGATTACCCTTTCACCACACTAGTGCCTAATTTAGGTGTTGTACGCTTAGACTCTCAGGCCAGCTTTGTCATTGCTGATATACCCGGCCTGATAGAAGGAGCTTCTGACGGTGCTGGGCTAGGAATTCAATTTTTACGTCACCTAGAGCGCTGCAGGGTGTTATTACATTTAGTGGATATTATGCCTGCTGATGGCAGTGACCCAGTCGAAAATGCGCTCACTATTATCAACGAGCTAGAAACCTATAATCCTAAATTAGCCGCAAAACCAAGGTGGTTAGTCTTCAATAAAATTGATTTAATGCTTGAAGACGAAGCTGATGCTATTTGTCAGCAAATTGCCGACCAAATGGGATGGGAAGAAGATTATTATCAAATGTCTGCATTCCATAAACTGGGTACAGACGAACTATGCCAAGATATCATGCAGTTTTTAGACGACTTACCACCTGAAGAGTTTTCAGAAGAAGAACAAAAAGAAATTGGTTTCAAGTGGGATGAGTTTGACGCATCAAATGGCGATGTAAACAAAAATTATAATGAGTCTGATTATTCAGATGAAGACGATGATGATGAAGATGATGATCATCCTAACGTGATATATGTAAAAGAGTAGGTGCTTCGGCGCTAAAGAGTAGTAAATGAAAATATGTATGATTGCCGCTATGGCTAAAAATAGGGTCATAGGGAAAGACAACAAAATGCCTTGGCACTTGCCGGCTGATTTAAAACACTTCAAACAAACTACGCTTGGCCATCCTGTGATTATGGGACGAAAAACTTATGAGTCTATTGGAAAGGCATTGCCTGGCAGAAAAAATATTGTTGTTACTAGCAATCAGGCATATTCTTTGAACGATGCAGTCGTTGTTAATTCTTGTGAGTCAGCATTAAAAGTAGCGCAATTAGAAGCCCAAACTGTCATGATTATTGGCGGTGGGACCATATATGAATCTTTTTTACCCCATGCCAATACACTATATTTGACACATATCGATTTAGACGTTGAAGGAGATACTACATTTCCAGACTACAACTCGGTGGCCAAATGGCAGGTCGACGCAAGTCAAAAACATCTCAAAGATGACAAAAATCCGCATAATTACGAGTTTGTCACCCTAATTAAATCAGCCTAGTACTTCAGGCTATGGTTTCTTTATTATGCAGTTTACGCGCTAAACCAAAACTATAAACATAACCATAAACACCACTAAAGGCGATTGATGGGGCAACTGTTAACCATAAATTAGGTGTTGCGAATAATACATTTATTGTAATAACTAGAACACTTTGTAATAGCAGTGCTGGCAAAGGAGAAAGCCAAGCGCCAGGTAAACAACGGCCATTACATTTTTTCTCAGAAAGTTTGAGTCCTGCTTCAAAAGTTTCTACGGTGGAGCAGGGTGTTTTTTTGCTATGCTGAGTATTGATCCGAGGCACAATAAGCACCAAGCAATAACTAGAAGAGCCAAACCTTTTAAAGAATATCTCTAAAAAAAGTGTAAAAATTAAAGTCACGCCACCACTATAAATACCTTGCACAATGGCGGCTTTTATTAACACAGCTTGGTCGTCGGTAACTAGGCTATTGGCATAATAAGCCCATGCGGCGTAGCTAACAAAAGCGATTAACGCAGATATGAATAATCGTAATACTACTTTTACTTGCATGACTCTTCGCCCTAGATGCTGCTATTGTTAATAGGTTTTCTAATAATAGCAGGTGCATGCTGGCAAGTACTAGGTCTCAGAAAATATTGACTCTATACTAAGACCTTCATGACGAAGAATTTCTTTCAGTCGTTTTAATGCTTCAACTTGGATTTGTCTTACTCTTTCACGTGTTAAGCCAATCTCTGCACCCACATCTTCGAGTGTTGCAGGCTCATGCCCCATCAAACCAAAGCGTCTTGCCAATACTTCGCGTTGTTTAGGGTTAAGGACTTCTAGCCATTCTACTATGTCTGTTTTCATGGTAGCTGTTTCAAGCTTAGATTCGGGTGATGCGTCACTATCATCGGCTATTATGTCGAGCATTGCATTGTTACTATCACTGGCAATAGGCGTATCAACCGAGCTAATACGTTCATTGAGTTTCAGCATACGGCTAACGCTAGAGACGGGCTCACCGGTTGCTTTAGCAATGTCTTCTGCCGTGGGTTCATGGTCTAGTTCTTGGGCTAACTTTCGTGCGGTACGCAAATATAGGTTTAATTCTTTCACTACATGAATAGGTAACCTTATCGTACGTGTTTGATTCATCAAAGCACGTTCAATTGTTTGCCTTATCCACCAAGTGGCATAAGTAGAAAATCGAAAACCTCTTTCAGGGTCAAACTTTTCAACAGCGCGGATCAGACCAAGATTTCCCTCTTCTATTAGATCGAGTAATGCCAAGCCTCGGTTGTTATATCTGCGAGCAATTTTAACCACTAAACGCAGGTTGCTAACGATCATACGTTCACGTGACGCAGTTTTACCAGCTATTGCTTCGCGTGCAAATTTCTTTTCTTGATCCGCAGTTAATAGGGGAGAAAAACCAATTTCATTTAGGTAAATTTGCGTGGCATCTAACTGTTTAGGTACAGGTTGACCTTTACTGGCACTAGCATAAGCGTCGGCGTCTTCGTTTTCAGAACTTGCTTTTTTAATTTCAACTGCTTCAATTTCAACAGCTTCTTCAATATCGTCAAAATCAAAAGCGTCTATTTCGGTATTGTTGTCGGCACCTGAGTTTTGGCTTGCTACCATGATAAGCCTCCGCAAGTCTCTCTATTGTTTTGGCAGGTATCGGAAAGGGTCAACTGATTTACCTTTTTTTCTAATTTCAAAGTGCAACATAACATCACTGGCGCCAGAGCTACCCATTGTTGCGATTTTTTGGCCTTGTTTAACATACATTTGCTCACGTACTAATATTGCTTCGTTGTGCGCATATGCACTTAAGTATTCATCATTATGTTTAATAATAATAAGATTACCGTATCCCTTTAGTGCATTCCCCGCATATACTACTTTACCTTTGGCTGATGCTTTTATTTCTGTGCCTAGACGGCCTTTAATATCAAGGCCTCTTTTGCTTCCGTCATCGCCAACTGTCGCTATTGTATGCGTACCAATAGCCGGCCATATCCAATCTTTGATTGCTTTTGCTTTAATATCAGTATTATTCGAAGCAATTTGTTTTTTATCTTGGTTTTTTCGATGTATTTCTTTCTTATTCACACCATACGCCTGCTGTTTAGTATGGTCAACTTGTATTTTGCTTAATTTTCGCTCACCTTGTTCTGGCGCAATGTTTTTGTTGATATCCTGATTATTTACATCCGCTTTAAGCCTAATTAATTGTCCTTTTGTAATGATATAAGGAGCAGGTATGTTATTGATTTTAGACAGGTATTGGTAGTCATTACCACTATAAAATGCAATTGCAAAAAGAGTGTCGCCTTTCTGCACAATATACTCATTACCTTCTATGACAGTTAAGTTTTGTGGAGTGGCAACTTTAGTTGACAAGCTAATAACGGGTGCAGGGTTATGCTGGCTACTACAGGCCGCTAGCAGTAACAGTGTGCTTACAAAAAGTAATAAAGATTTGATCTCCATATCGCTAAATTAGCCTTGATGTTTTGTGTTTATCTAAGTATTAAATACGCAACAATAGCGGCAATTATGACGGCCCACCCTAAATATTCAATATAGTCTTTTAGTTTTGCTTCCATTGGTGGGCCGCCATATTTCATGAATGCCGCGACCAAAAAAAAGCGCATACCACGTCCAATAGTCGATGCGATTACAAAGGGAAAAAACGCCATGGCTAGCGCACCAGCACTAATAGTGAATATTTTGTAGGGGATAGGTGAAAATCCCGCAATAAACACAACCCACACGCCATACTTGGCAAACCAAGCTTCTGCTAGAGCGAGTTTTTCAGCGTAACCCCATTGCTCAATTAGTGGTGCAAGCCAAGACTCAAACGCAAAATAACCCAGTGCATACCCAATAATACCACCAATAACTGATGCTATTGTACAGACTAGCGCAAAGCGCCATGCTTTGTGAGTTTGGCCTAATACCATTGGTGCTAGCATGACATCAGGCGGGATAGGAAAAAAGGTACTTTCTGCACAGCTTAGCCCTGCTAAATACTTTTCTGCATGTCGATGTTTCGCCCAACGCAAACAAGTGTCATAAAGGGGCGTAAATATTTTCATAACACTTCTCCAGAGACCAAGGGCACAAAGTTAACTTGCTCAATCACCTGTTCGTTAACTTGTTCATCTATTTTATCCATACACATTAAACGTTGCTCCGTATCACCTATTGGTATCACTAATCTTCCACCGTCGGCCAATTGCTCTAGTAGGGCTTGCGGCATTTTCGATGCTGCAGCTGTCACAATAATTGCATCAAATGGACTTTTGCTCGCCCACCCTAACCAGCCATCAGAATGTTTCATTTTGACATTATGTAAATCTAATTGGTTCATTCTTCTTTTGGCTTGAAACTGCAGCGTTTTTATTCGCTCGACTGAACATACTTGGTCAAAAATACTGGCTAAAATCGCAGTTTGATAGCCCGAACCCGTGCCAATTTCCAATACTCGCGAATCTTTACCTACTTTTTCTAACAATAACTCGGTCATTCTTGCTACGGTATAAGGCTGAGAAATAGTCTGACGTTGACCAATAGGTAGTGCCGTATTTTCAAAAGCTTGATGAGTTAACGAAGCGGGCACGAAAAGCGCGCGAGGCGTATTGGCGATAGTTTCTAGAACTAAACTATTCTTTATGCCTTTTTCAGCTAAAAGTTGTGCAAGTTGAGCGCCGCTTCTTGTTTTCATGCTATTTCTCTAGCCATGGTTTTATTCGAGCAATTTGCTGATGGACAGTCATATCGGTTGACAATGGGCTAACCGAGCAATAACCCTCTGCTACGGCATGAAAGTCGGTGCCAGGTCCACCGTCCTGTTCATTGCCAAGTTTTCCGTACCAGTATATTTTTTTTCCAAAAGGGTCTGTACTTTGTACCATTGTTTCAGCTTTATGCCTATTGCCACAGCGAGTTGTTTTAATACCGTTTATTTTATCAAGGGGCAAATTGGGTACATTAAGATTGAGTATTTGTTTTGCTTCTAGTGGGTGTTCGATGATTTTATTTATTAATTGGCATGTCATAACAGCTGCGCTTGAGAATTCGTAATGCTGTTCAGCTCGTTTGTCGGCACATAAAGATACAGCAATAGCGGGCAAGCCCAAATGCCGTCCTTCTAACGCCGCTGCCACTGTGCCTGAATAAATGGTGTCGTCGCCTAAATTTGGGCCATCATTAATACCAGAAACCACTAAATCAAAAATATCGAAGGTGCCACTGTTAATCCCCAGTTGCACACAATCCGAAGGCGTACCATTTACAGCGTAAAATCCATTTTCAGCTTGGGTCATTCGCAAAGGCTGGTGCAAAGACAACGCATTACTCATGCCACTGCAATTGCGATCTGGCGCAATTACTACAACGTCGTGGGATTGACTTAAATGTTGATACATTACTGCAATGCCTTTTGCAAAAACACCGTCATCATTGCTCAGTAAAATTCGCATTTTATTGAATGTCCTTTCAGAAATATCCACAAGTTATTATTGCTAGTTTGTATATCGCGCGCGTATTCTAAACTTTTGGTGGCGCAATACCAACATCAATGTCTACAATTTCTCGCAATACTGACGTGGCGAAGCTTCCACTAGGGAGTGAAAAACGTAAAATCAGATCATTATCTTCAATCTCATAAGCCAAATTTTCCGGAAATATGAACGCAGGTCGACGTTGTTGTTTTAAACCTAAACTGGCTAAATGTTCACAGATATCAGGAAATGTAGCACTTATTTGTTGTTCTCGTTCAAGCGCTGCGGATGTGCTGTCGAGTTTGCCTTCTCCCCACATTGGGCCACTAAACAAAACGTCGCGTTCACTTAATCGCTTTATCAATTGTTCATTTTGCGCTTGTTGTTGTGAACTTGTCCCTATCAATTCATGCACAAAAAAACTATTTGAGCCTTTTAAAATAAACACATCGCCACTTAGTACCTTAAAGCCCGCGTTTTGTAATCGTTCACTGACAAAATAATTAAAAAGCCAGCTACGTAAGGCAGAAATTGCCATGGAACGTTTGTTTCTGTTTCTTATTGCTTCGCCCTGCATAAGCTTTTCTGCAAGTTGCAAATTACCACCTAGTTCTACGCTTCCATCGGTTTTTATTCGTTCACCAAAGCGTTGATTACCAAAGTAGTTTGGCACACCATTTCTATTTATGTCTTGTAAGCGTTGTTGCAATTGAGTTTCGTTTAAATCACTAATGTTACGTAAGCGAATTTCAAAGGCGTTAGCTTTTATGGTGCCTAAACGGAGTTTACGTTGATTTTTTGTTTGCTTTAGAATTTGCAGTCCAACTAGCGAGAAATTATCCCAGTCAACACGTTCTTTTTTACCAAAGTAAACGCCAAACCATTGTTGCGTGCTAGCAAATTTATCTTTGCGTCCAGCGTAACTAACATTTCGTAATGGCAATTTTGCGAACTTAGCCATTTCTTCGGCGACAAACGCAGTGTTTAGCCCTTCTTTTTCAATAAATAGGAAGTCATGTTCACCTTCGCCGTTGGGTTCAAAAGTGAGTTTTTCTACTACTTTAAAGTCTTTTAGCTGTGCTTTGATATTAGCTTTGAAAAGCGGGCCATTGTGCAAATATCGCCAAGCATTTGGTTGTAGACCTAGCATTGTTGTATTAACACAACAGCATGGGTTTCGATACCCTCTTGTCTACCTACAAAGCCAAGCTTTTCGGTGGTGGTTGCTTTTACGCTTACGGTTGATATATCCACTTCAAGGGCGGCTGAAAGTAAATTCCTCATCTCTATTATGTGAGGAGCCAATTTGGGTACTTGAGCGGCAATAGTAATATCTGCGTTGCTCAGTTCATAACCCTTCTCTTTAACTAGGTTGTATACGTGTTTTAGCAAGGCCAATGAGTCTGCACCTGCATAGGCCGAATCAGTATCGGGAAAATGCTTGCCAATATCACCTAAAGCAAGAGCACCAAGCAAAGCGTCGCACAAAGCATGGGTAGCAACATCGCCATCAGAATGAGCAATAAGTCCACAATGATGGTCAATTTTAACACCACACAAAGTAATTGGTCCCTCACCACCTAATTTATGCACATCGTAGCCGTGGCCAATTCTAATCATATCGTTTTTTCCTTATCAGCAAGATAGTATGTGGCTAGCGATAGGTCACTTGGGTGTGTGACTTTGATATTTTTCGACGTGCCCAATACTAGTCTAACACTTGCTCCGCTATGTTCCATTGCCGATGCTTCATCGGTAATATTCAGTCCTTTTTTTTGTGCGCTAATAATTGCCGAATATAAGTCTTGCAGTTTAAACATTTGAGGCGTTTGAGCTTGCCATAGCTTCTCTCTGTTTATCGTTTTATCGATAAGCGAATTTTCAGCCTTAGCTTGTTTTATTGTGTCGGCAACAGGAATTGCCAATATACCACCTACGTCATTTTCGCATACTTCAATCAACTGCGAAATAGACGTATGGTCAATGCAAGGCCGCGCAGCATCATGCACTAAAACATATTGATTTTCGTTCGTTTTATTAGACATTTGGTTTAGATGTTTTAAACCAGACAACACAGAGTCTACGCGTTCATCGCCCCCAATAATTGTGGTAATTAATTCATGTTGAGCAATTGGCAATTTGTGAAAAATGTCGTCTTTGGGATGCAAAACCACAACAATTTGACTAATTCGTGAATGTGATAAAAATACGTCAAGTGTATGTTCTAAAATGGTTTTGCCATTTATCTCGATATATTGCTTAGCTTGTTTAGCGCCCATACGTGCGCCTATACCCGCAGCAAGGATAATTAATGGAAAAGTAGCTGGTAGAAGCATTTTACAGACTCGCTAAAGGGTGTTTTTAGCACTATTGTTTGGGCAGGATACGATAAAAAGTTTCGCCTTCTTTTATTAAACCCAATTCGTAGCGCGCTCGTTCTTCCATAGACTCAATACCTAACTGCAAATCGTTGATGTCTGCTTGTAAGAGTTGATTACGCTGTTTTAAGCTAGCGTTTTGTTCTTCTAAAGCAGTAATTTGAGTTTGCATTTGGTTAAAATCGGCGATGCTGTTTTTGCCAAACCACAATCGTGCTTGCAAAGCACATAACAATGCCAACAATATTAAGGGGATCCATTTATTCTTCATAAGCACCTGCTATGGGTTGTATTATGGAGCGATTCTTGACCAAACTATAACACATTTTGGGCTTAGGTATGCAATAGTGCTACAGCCATTTTAGCCTTTATAAATTGCTTAATACTTGCCATATAGCCTTTATTGCTATCCAAGAAGTAAATAAAGAGAAGCCAAATATGACGACTAAAATAAGGTTGGATGCCAGTTTGTTTTTATGCTCTTTCATCAAATCGCTTCGATTTGATAAATAAAAGATACAGCCAACTGTAATTGGCAAAATAAACGCATTAAAGGTTTGTGACAATATCATAATGAAAATAGGACGTGCTTCAAATATGGGCACTACCAATCCAAGCAATGAAATAGCGAAGACCATTATTCGAAACTTCGGCAAAGTCATATCTCTTTTGCTACCGTTAAAGTCGCATAACAACCAAGGAAGCATTAGGATGTTTGGAAATTGCGAAGAAACACCTGCGGCAATAAGGCCTATTGCAAATATCGACGTTGCAAAAGCGCCGGCCAAAGGCTCCAAAATGCTCATCATTTGTGAAGCTTTATCTAGGCTGATCCCCTCAATATGCAGCGAGCCTGCCGAAGCAGCCATAATAGAGGCGCTAATAACAAACATTAAGAATACAGAAAAAGCAGCGTCTAGTCGTTGTTTTCGATAATCGTCTAGCGTCCATCCTGCTTCTTTTACTAGGGTTGTTCTAATAATGAAAAGGCCAGAAAATACTGTTGTGCCAATCATTGCCGTGATAATCAATAAAGGGTCTTTGGTACTCAAACTAACATCTGGAATGTTGGGTACTAATCCTTGTAGTAATTGCATAGGTGGTGGCATTAACAAGAAAAAATTAGCCACAAAACATACAGACATTATGGCGACGATCACTGCCAAACTTCGTTCAAAAAACTGGGTTTTACCTTGCCAAAAAATATAGTAAACCAAAGATACAAAAAATATCGCAAAGTATAGTGGGTCGATGCCTTCTTCAAAAATTAACTTAGACCATTCATAGCAAATATCGGCCACTATGCCCATTACGCCCATCACACTGCCACACACACCTGTGGTAAGGGCAACTATGAAAAAAATACTTACGCCAGGATGAATATGCTTACGAAATGCTTGTAGGGCGGTTTCGCCGGTAACGATAGTAAAACGACCATATAAATTGATCATAAAAAAGGTGCATAAACACGACACCACAATAGTCCATAGCAATGACATGCCATAATCTGCACCCGCTTTAGCCATTGAGGTAACACTGCCAGTGCCAATATTAAAGCCCAATAAAAATAAGCCTGGTAAAATTAGCGCCAGCAACTGACTGCCTTTTTGTTTCCATCCTTTTTGAGCTTGCATAATTAACCTTTTTTATTGTTTCACTATTTGGATATTATGTATTTGTGTCAGCGGGATAGCATTCAAGAATGGCTAGCTTACCACTGCTTTGATAACAAAAATCGACTATACCCGCTGGCAGGAAAAACGTTTCCCACTGTTTTAGTTCAATTGTTTGTCCATCAAAAATTATACTACCTGAGCCTTCACTAACAATCCCGATAAAGAAACCCTTTTCGTGACGCTCAAAACGTTCACTCACATTGGCACGTTTTACTTTAAAGCAATCGGTTTTGTTCGCTCCAATGAGCTCTTCCAATAAATTTCCGTGAGTATCTTGATGCAATATTTTTGGCTCACAACGAAACTCTTTATCTATATTTTTTTGCAGCACTGGTTCAAAATTAAATACATCTAATGCTGTTTCAATCCCTCGGTTCATAAAACGAGCCGCCTCTGGAATAACATAACCGCAGCGCTCGAATTCAAATCGTACCGCCCAATCGGAGGGCTCCATAATTTCAAGCATTAGGATCCCCTCACCAAGTGCGTGCGGTCGGCCACCGGGGAGTAAAAACACATCTCCGGGTTTTACTGGGATTTTATCGAAACAGGCTTCTATCGCCTCAATGTTTTGTGTTTCAATCCATTGTTTTAGTTGTTCACGTGACGGCGAGCGTTGAAAACCAGCATAAATATAGGGTTCAGTTACGTCTTCACGAATCGCCAGAATAACATAAGCTTCGGTTTTGCCGCGGTTGGAGTTAAGTCGTTGCTGGGCAAACTCGCGTGTTGGATGAGCTTGAAAGTGAAGGCGTGTTGCACTGTCGAGAAATTTAACTAAGGGTATATCGTCTAAAGCGGTATGGTTGTTGTCAACTTTGCCCAAGTAGAATTCAGGATTGCTAAGTAATACATCATTAAATAAAACGCGTTCACCTTGTTCATTTTCAACTGTCGCTAAACCTTCTTGAATATGTTCTCGTCCAATATTTTTAGCAGCGACCGTTGAGCCAATCCAATCTTCAGGAAAACTTGAGTCTTTGGCTGGATCAATGCCTGCTATTTGATCAAGTAGCTTGCCACCTTGGTAGGTTCGCCAAACTCTATTTTGAGTGAATTTAATTAGTTTTTGCATAGTTTTTGGATGCTTTCAGCCTTCGTTTTTGCTCGACTTGGGGTAGGCGACTACTTCCTCTAAAATATTATTAAAGCTCTTAATGCCGCCAATTATTGATGCCTTAAGAGAGTCATATGATTTTTGGTGTCGTCTTTTTATCATAAAAGCCTAACAATAATCTTTTGCTGTAACTAGGATTTTTTGTTGGATAAACTCATATAAATATTATTGGGCGTAGTTTATTGCTCAAAAATTAACACTAAGGTAGAAATATCGAGCAAGAATATATATTGTACGCGCATATCTGTTACCCGCCATATTAATGAGCGTTTTTAGAGGCAAATGTTAATGCTTATTGCAAAGAATTTAGCTACCAATTCTATGTTTAGACAAAAAATTCGGAATTATTATCGAATCGATGAAGCCCAAGCATTAGAACATATATTACCCGAAGCAGAAGTGAGTATGCGAGCGCGCAGCAGGGCTTGGGAGCGTGCACGTAATATGGTGCTAACCATTCGTAATGATCAAGAAAGCCATGGCGGAGTAGATGCCTTACTACATGAATATTCCTTATCTACGGAAGAAGGCATTGTGCTTATGTGCCTCGCAGAAGCGCTACTGAGGATACCTGATAAGCGCACGCAAGAAGCGCTTATTCGCGATAAATTATCAAAAGGACAATGGTCATCGCATTTAGGTAACAGCGACTCACTATTTGTTAACGCGTCGGCGTGGGGCCTAATGTTTACAGGCAATATGGTTAACTATGCCAACGAGCGTAAAAAGTCACAGTTTGGGTTGCTCAAAAAGACCATGGGCCGCATGGGTGAACCGGTTATTCGAAAAGCAATGAATATTGCCATGAAGGTCATGGGCAAACAGTTTGTAATGGGCGAAACCATAGAAGATGCCGTTAAGCGCGCCCAAGACAAAGAAAAAATTGGTTATGTTTATTCTTACGATATGCTCGGAGAAGGGGCCCGCACGGCTAAAGATGCTGCTCGTTATTACCGTTCATATGAAGACGCAATTAAAGTGATAGGTGAGGCCGCTAAAGGCAAAGGGCCGCGGACTAGCCCCGGTATATCAGTAAAGTTGTCAGCCATTCACCCTCGTTACGATTTTTTAAAGCACGAACGAGTTGTGCCTGAAATTAGTCATAAACTTAAGCGTTTATGTTTGCAGGCTAAAAAATATGATATCGGTTTAACCGTTGATGCTGAAGAATCAGAGCGCTTAGATATTTCTTTAGACGTTATTGAACGGGTATTTAGCGACCCAGAGTTGGCCGATTGGAATGGTTTTGGCTTAGCGGTACAAGCCTATCAAAAACGCGCTATTTTTGTGATTGAATGGATTCGAGAACTCACCCTAAATACTAACAAAAAACTCATGCTTCGTTTAGTGAAAGGCGCATACTGGGATACCGAAATTAAACATACTCAACAGGGCGGTTTTGAACACTTTCCTGTATTTACTCGCAAAGCTTCTACTGACGTATCTTATCATGCCTGTGCAAATCGCTTACTGGCATATCGAGACAGTATTTACCCACAATTTGCGACTCACAATGCCTATACTGCGTCAGTTATTTTAGAATTAGCAGGCGACGACAAAGAAGGTTTTGAGTTTCAGTGTTTACACGGAATGGGTGATACGCTATACGATCAAATTGTTAAAAATGACAAAATACAATGCCGCATATATGCACCTGTGGGTCATCATGAAGACTTGTTAGCTTACTTGGTAAGACGTTTGCTAGAAAACGGGGCTAATTCGTCTTTTGTAAATGCAATAGTTGATCATACTAAAGAGGTTGAAGAATTACTGACTGATCCAGTTGAACATACCCAGCGTTTGGCTAACCGTCAAAATACACAAATCACTATGCCTAAGGATATGTTTGGTGATAGTCGCACTAACTCTAAAGGCTTTGATCTTTATGACATTAATAAGCTAAATGACTTGTCTAGTGGCGTAAAAAGATGGTTTGCGAGGCAACAAAAAGCGCTGCAAAGTGTTGAGAGTCAACAGCCTGATTTTGTTGTTAAAAACCCATCCAACCTGAATGAGATAATTGGGCATCATCATTTTGACGATGAGCAAGCCATGCTCAGTAAACTCGAAAAGGCCGAAAAGGCATTTGCATCTTGGTCACAAACACCGGTCGCTGAACGTGCTGCTCTGCTTATACGCACAGCAGATATACTCGAAAGACACATGGATGAGTTGATTGGTTTATGCATTAAAGAGGCGGGTAAAATTACCCAAGATGGCATTGATGAAGTAAGAGAAGCTGTCGATTTTTGCAGATATTATGCGGTTGAAGCTGAAAAAATCGATCCTGAAAATCGCTTAGCACCGAGGGGCGTAATATTGTGCATTAGTCCTTGGAATTTTCCACTCGCTATATTTTTAGGGCAAGTAGCTGCTGCACTTGTCACCGGTAATGCGGTTATCGCTAAACCTGCAGAGCAAACTAGTTTAATTGCGCAAAGGGCGATTGCTTTAATGCAACTAGTTGGTTTGCCTGAAGATGCCATTCAATTGGTCATAGCAAAAGGCCCCGAAGTTGGCAGAGTGATTTTGCCCGACGAACGAATTCAAGGCGTAATGTTCACAGGGTCAACTCAAACAGGTACCTTAATTTCGCAAATACTGGCAGAACGCGCTTCGACGCAAGTGCCACTCATTGCCGAAACCGGGGGTCAAAACTGCATGATAGTCGATTCGACTGCGCTACCTGAGCAAGTGGTCGACGACGTAATTATGTCTGGCTTTAAAAGTGCAGGGCAACGTTGTTCAGCATTAAGAGTTTTGTTCTTACAAGAAGAAATCGCCGACAGCGTGATCGAAATGATCAAGGGCGCAATGAAGGAGCTGAGTGTAGGAGACCCTCAATGGCTGACTACTGATGTTGGGCCAGTTATTGACAAAAAAGCGTTAAATAACTTAAACGAACACAAAGAATATATGCAAAGCCTTGGGCAAACATTATTTGAGTGTGAATTACCAGACGAAGCAACAGAAGGGACATTTTTTGCACCAGTTTTATATGAAATTGAAGATATTAGCGTGCTTAAAAAAGAAGTATTTGGTCCTTGTGTGCATGTGGTCAGGTTTAAAGGTAAAGAACTAACCTCAGTTATAGACAAAGTCAATGACACCGGTTTTGGTCTCACAATGGGTATTCATACACGTATCGAGGAACGAGCTTACGAATGTGCGAAACTCTCTCGCGCTGGCAATATTTACATTAACCGTAATATGATAGGTGCAATTGTAGGCGTGCAACCCTTTGGGGGTAGAGGGCTCTCAGGGACTGGGCCTAAAGCGGGTGGTCCAAATTATTTACCGCGTTTAATGATGGAAAAAGTCACTCCTGATTTTGGTGAGCTAAGTGACGAATTTGCCGATGACCACGCGTTGGCGAGTGACAATATGGCAGAGCAAGAAGTCAACGAAATGTTGCTAAATGCCATTAGTGTGACACACGAATGGCGTTTAACCAGCTTAACATCAAGATTATCTGCTGTTAGGCAATTGTTAGCTAAAATTGCGACTGTTGATATAGTCGATGACCTTGCAGAAGACTTAAATCAAACTCTTGCCAGTGCGCGTTCTCAGCTTATTGCGATTGAAAAACGCTTAAAAAAGCCACTAGAACTGCCGGGGCCTACAGGTGAATCAAATACCCTTCATTTAGAGCCAAGAGGAGTACTTGTTACCTTCGCTGACAAAGAAGTAACCTTTGAATATTGGACACTTTCTATTGTGACCGCGTTGGCAACGGGCAATACAGTCATAGCGGTAGTGTCGGATTTATTTTACGAGGAAGCCCTTGCATTCAAGGATAAATTTGAGAGTACGGGGCAAAGTAAAGGAGTCTTTCAAGTGGCTCGTTTGAAGCACTTAGAGGCATTACTCGAGCATAAAGATATAGCTGGCATGGTGGTTGACAGTAATACTTCTCGTACTGCCCGATTTGTGCAAAAGATGGCAATGAGGCAAGGTGCCATTTTGCCGGTAATCACTGCAGAACATAACGACAACATGATCCAGCGTTTATTAACAGAAAAAACCATTAGTATCGATACGACTGCGTCGGGTGGCAATACTTCGCTAATGACATTGACAGAAGACGACGATTAAAGCAATTATGGCGGGCTAATTACATTAGCCCGCTTCTAGATTGACTTCTGCGACGCCCAGTCAAACCCATAATATAGCCGATAATAATGGCGATAACAGCCAGTATGCTCCCGCGCGTAAACCATTGCATATTGTTTGAACGTTCGCGTTTTTCTATTGATTCGTTAAGTCGCGCAATTTCTTCTAAATGTTCCGTCACTTTACGATTAAGTTCGTTAGCTTGCTCCTTGGCACTTTTAGCTCTTTCTTGAGCGGCTAAGGTGTCCAATTTCATAGCTTCAATCAGCGTTTTATTTTCTTCTAGTACGGTTTGCAACTGATCAACTTGCATTTTAAATGAGGGCTCACCAGTAACAAATTTACTTTCTATCCAACCTGTACGCTGTCGGTTGTCTATAATTTCAGTATAGTCACTATCTACTTGCAATACTTGTATGCGCGTACCTGCATTTACTGAGCCTAAGAGCCTATATTGAGTGCCAGGTCCCGAGCGCATGTATGTGAACAGGTTGCTCGACACGTACCGAAAATCACCATCTTGGTCATTGGGTTCGTCCTCAAAGCCTTCGCTTTGATCTTGCACTAATGCGAAGGCATTGTTTGGCACCATCGCCGTACACAGTGCTAGCACTATTAAAAACATAAAGGTCATAAATTCGAAATTATTTGTTGTCATTGAAGAGACATTCATAATGTGGTCTGCGCGAATATTTTTAAGCATGGTAATCTTATGTTAATTAAATAACAAGCAACTGAATGTGCTATAGTTTTCTAATCAAACTTTTTAAAAAATGCGGTTTTATGGAAATTGAATTAAAACTGGTTTGTACCCAAGATGCTCTAGGTCTATTTGAGTCTAAAATGCTTGATATTTTTGCTAGTGAAAATATTAGCGTTAGTCGTCAACATGCACATTTATATAATGAGTATTATGATACCCCTGAACTGTTTTTAGGCTCGCGGAAAATTGGATTTAGAGTTCGTGCTAAAGACAATCAATACGAACAGACGATCAAAACACGAGGGCAAGTAGAGGGTGGTTTGCATCAGCGCCCTGAATACAATATACCACTTTCAGATAACAAGCCCGACTTGAGTAAGTTTAACCCAGAGATTTGGCCGCAAGACTTTGATTTGCAGTATATTAATGAGTCAATAGAGAGTCTTTTTTCTACTGACTTTGAGCGAACCACTTTCGAGTTAACCCATAAAGATTACAAAATGGAAGTGGTGTTTGATTTAGGTGAAGTAAAACATAGGCAAAATAGTTTACCCATTTGTGAGATTGAATTAGAACTTGTTGAAGGTGACAAACGGCATTTGTTTAACGTTGCAGAGTTAATGGTAAATTATATTCCTTGTCGATTAAGTGATGTCACAAAAGCAGCTCGGGGCTATCAGCTCTATCAAGGTAATATCCTTGAATTAAAGCGACTACCAAAATATTTGCCGCTTACTGGTGATGACAGCACTGAAGAAGCGTTTTGTAAACTCTTGCAAATGTGTTTGAAACGTTGGCAATATAACCAATATGTTTATGCAGAGCAGCTTAGCTTAAAAGTACTTCAAGAAATTAGAAACGATATTCAATATATTTTGCAAGGTGTCGCACTATTTTTACCTGTTTTACAATGCCAAGAATTACTGACCTTACATAAACTCTTACTCAAGTTATCGCAAGCTTGGGCTTGGCAAGAGCAACTGCAGGGCCTGCGCGACTTGCGCTCTAAAAAAGGGCCATTTAGTAAGCGCATTCCCAAAAATCAGAACTTAATGAATTATTTACTCGGGCGCAGAGAAGGCTTATTAAATGCTTATAAACCTCTGGATCTAAACTTATCTTCTTTGAGTGCTAAAGTACAATTGAGCGCTTCTAGAGTGTTGCTTGAAAAGCCATGGCGCAATGAAAATTCGGGTGCAAATATTGCGGTAAAAAAACACGCCAGCGGCTGGCTTTCGCAGTCTTGGCAAACTATGTTGCAGTCGATGTCGCGCCACACTAGCCTTGATGATAAACAGTACTTGGCACTAGAGGTTATGCTACGACAAGCCTTGATCAACGGCTTTATTTTGGCAGACTTATTTACTGAGAGTCGAGGCCAGTTCCGAGCACCATGGCAAGATCTACACACAGGTATTCAAGAGTTAAAAGCATTGCGTTTGTTGCGCGATTCTTTAGATGATATTCCTGACGAAGACAGAGCCGATTTAGCCAATTGGATTGAAGACAAAACTCATAGTGTAATTAAAGTTATGGAACAAACCCGAAAAGTCGCGATGGATGCAGAGATTTATTGGTAAATTCTGTTCAGTATTTGAACTTTCTAGGTAATCCGGATTACTAAGTTTCTATTCGTGAGTCATTGCTCAATTGGCAGATACGTTTTCATGTTAAAGATAAGTATAATTTTCTGTGTCTTACTTTCCGTACATTTCGTTACTGAGCCTAAACAAGTGCCGGTAACATTATGGGAAGACGTCAAGGTGCAAGTAGGCAGTGTAGGCGAACATTACTTTGATCGCTCAATCATGGTTTTTCCCTATGATGAGAAGCAAAAAGCCCCTACATTTTTATCTTTTCAATCAATTGAAGGAAACGCGACCCATCAGTCTCTAGTGAACGGTTATGACGTGCTCTTTATCAAAGGGCATTTGCAGACAGATTTAATTATTGACTTGCAGCCGGAAGTCGTTATTGCCGGAGATGTTTTTGAAAATACCCTTATTAATGCGAATGGTATAGCTACTATTTTTATTGGTGGTGACTTCAATGGCACTATAAGATCGTCAGGCACAATTAAGTTAGTGGTCCAAGGTGACTTTAACGGTACACTTGTTACAGGCCATCCTAGCGCTTCTATCCATGTTTCGGGTGACTTATTTGGCGATATTCAGACACCCCAAAATAAAGGAGCACTACTTTATATTAGTGTAGAAGGGCAAATTACAAAGCAAAAAGTGGATGAAATATTTGACTCAAACTTTACAAAGGCGGAAATAAGAACAAGGCATAGTGATATGGTAAAAGGCATATATCGCCAACCAGAGAAAAACGGTTTGTTGGTAGTGAAGCATTAGTGAGGCATTGGTGAAACAATAGTTCAGTATTAGCGAGGCAATAAAAAGCCCTCGAAAAGTTACATTGCGAGGGCTGATATGATTTAGTTAATTATTAAGACTTACTTTTGATCTGGCGGTAGACAAATAACAAGATTAGCGCACCCACAACCGCAGTTGCCATGCTACCTAAGCTAAAAGATCCTACTTCACCCAGTCCAAGAAATGAACCTACAAAACCGCCAACAAAAGCGCCTGCTATGCCCAATAAAGTGGTTAAAATAAAGCCGCCGCCGTCTTTACCTGGCATAATCCATTTTGCGATGATGCCTGCAATTAGTCCCAATACTATCCAAGAAATAATACCCATGACTTCTCCTTTTATTATTCTTTAATTATTATATTTTTTCGTCCTGGAGCACCGATTATTGTATGCCCAGATAAGTTAGCTTTTCAGTTTAGAAGAGTAAAGTCAAGCCAGTTAATATTTGTGCATCTACTTGTGCATTGCCATAAATGACTTGACCATCAAGGCGTTCGCAAAGTAGTCTGGTAATATCAAATAGTTAGCACACATTTTAAGCTTTATCAGCATTATTCATGTGACAAATGCTTTACTTATCCCAAACTGGGATTAATTAAAAAAGGTCGAACACTATAATGCGAGTGCCAACTACAAGTCCTTTATCAGCCTTACGTAAAAGTGTTTTTTGGCCACCATTCACGCTTCTGTTTATAGCCGTTATTTTTAGTTTTTATGACGTTGAGCAATTTCTATTGGTGATGACAGGCATAAATGACTGGATTTTAAAGAGTTTTGACTGGTTATTTTCATATGTGACTTTGAGCCTTGTTATGAGCTTAGTCATTGTTTATTTTTCACCTTTGGGTAAAGTGAAAATAGGCGGTGAAAATGCTGAACCTCTGCTATCCAAATGGAAATGGTTTTCTATTGCTTTATGCACTACTTTAGCGACAGGGATTCTGTTTTGGGCAGTAGCTGAGCCTATGTATCATATGTCCTCGCCGCCTGCGTCGCTTGATCTTGTTGCAAACTCTATTGAAACGCGTGACTTTACCATGGCCACCATGTTTATGCATTGGTCGATTTCACCCTATGCGATTTATTGTGTGCCCTCCTTAGTTTTTGCTCTCTGTTATTACAACTTAAACAAAGCATACACAATCAGTAGTTTTCTTGTGCCAACAATAGGGCAAACAGCGGCCACAAAAGGCGCCAGTGTAATAGATGCCATAGCATTGTTTGCCTTGGTAGCGGGTATGGCTTCTTCTTTAGGCACGGGTATTTTGGTGTTAAGCGGTGGGGTCGAAGCTCAACTAGGTTGGCAAAATGGAAAGTTGATGATGGCGGGCGTAGCTACTCTGATTGTACTAACATTCGTGTTTTCTGCTGTTAGTGGCTTGCATAAAGGTATTGCACGTTTATCGAGCTTAAATGCGAAAATCTTTTTGTTTTTTTGCATCTTTGTTTTTGTGTTTGGCCCAACCCTATTTATTTTAAACGTTGGTTATAACGGAGTAGTTGAATATGCATCGAGCTTTATGCAAAGAAGTACTAACACTTTGACACATGCAAGTGATAATTGGGCAAGGGAATGGACGGTTTTCTATTTTGCAAATTGGTACGCTTGGGCGCCAATTGCGGCCTTATTTTTGGGGCGCATTGCTAAAGGATATACGGTTAGACAATTTATAGCGGTGAACTTAATTTTACCTTCGTGCTGTGCCATTTTATGGATGTCTACCTTTTCAGGCTCAGCGATTTATTTCGACAATGTATTACAAGGTGCGCTGCAACAATCACTTACAAGTAATGGACCAGAATCCCTCATTTATATGCTGTTTGAGAACTTACCACTAAGCTCAGTAATGGCCATTTTACTTATTGTGATCACCTTTATTTCGTTTGTGACCGCTGCTGACTCAAATACCGATGCAATGAGCCGCCTATGTACGTCGTCTGACTCTTTGTCAGAAGAGTCAGAACAAACAAGTATGAAGCTTAAATTCGTTTGGGGAATAACGATTGGTATTATCGCTTGGGTAATGATTAGTTTTGCAAGCCTCGACGGTATTCGTATGATGAATAGTTTGGGTGGCTTGCCTGCGCTCTTGATCATTATGATCAGCAATATCAGTCTATTTATATTGCTACGGCGAGTTATCAAAGGTGGTTCTTTATAGGTGGTTAAGGTCTTGAGTACTTACATTTTCTGCAGACATTGCATAATCCATTGTTTGAGTTGAGGTTCTCGTAGTGCGCCTGAAATACGGTCGAGCTCTTCGCCTTTGTGGAAAAATATCAGAGTAGGAATAGACCTAATACCGGCTTTTGCTGCCACATGTTGCGCTGACTGGGTATCGACTTTTGCAAACAAGATACCGTCTGATTCAAGCGCCACAGATTCGAATGTAGGCGCCATTTGCTTGCAGGGACCACACCAATCGGCCCAAAAATCGACAATTACAGGCAAGTCATTATTTTCGATATATTTGAAAAAATTGTTATCGCTTAATTCAGCAGGAACTCCTGCATATACAGGGTTACCACATTTTCCGCATTTTGCATTTGTATGGCTCTTATCATCGGGTATTCTGTTGGTCGTAGCGCAAGATTGACAAACGATATGCATAATAATTCTGAATCCTTAAAATTTTAAAACTTGGTAAAACTATAGATTATGTAATCAAAAACAATAGTACTATAACCGCGTTCTATGGGCTCTGGCACTTAATGTAAATCCGCCTGGCGCCAATACTTTATTCAATACTGAAACACGAGTATCTGTATTACCTTTTTCAATGTCGCGCAGGGTTTTGTCTGACACTTTAATAAATTCAGCGTATTGTATTTGTGTCATGTCATATAGTTGAGTACGAACCTTCTTAACCAATTCACCGATGGTAATCAAATTGTCAGCAATATCATTTTCTAACTTATCGAGTAGTTCTTTTCTTTGTTCTGCAGATAAATTATCCATCGTACACTCCCATCGCCGCTAATTTACTTTTTATGTTTTTAAAGCCAATGCTTGGGAAATTCAATATTTCTTCTGGGCAATTTAGTTTTTCCAATAACACAGGTAAATCAACTAATTTACTCGCCAGTTGCTTTAAAACCAAAATCAGCTTTTCCTGTTCACAAAAACCTGAGAGTTGTTCGCATACCATTAAAAAATTAACTCGCCCGCCAAGTTCGCAGTTTTTACCCCATTTAAATAAGCGCGTAACCATTTCAGGGTCGGCCTTCATTGGAGCAAAGTCATAAATAGGTGCAAATTGAATATCGTCCTGTAACTTTATAAATGAAATATTGCGCCCGTGATTGTCTGAATTTCCGAACACAATGTTTAAAAAATCACGGACAACATACTGCATTGCAAATTCGCAAGGTGTCATTTGAGTAACAGATTCTATTTTTTGCCAAACTGTTTCCATTACATAAAAATGATCTTGGAAACTGCCGGGTTCAGCATTAATTATTGAATAGATACTTTCCAAACCAAACCTTGTCGCCAAGCCATTTTTAATTCCCACATCAAACCGAGGCAACCATAAACTGATTTGGCCGCTTTGTGTATCCTTCAAAATTTTTAGCTTCGCTACATCAATAGTTTCGACTTCCGTCCCTTGTAGTACTTTAGTGAGTGCCTGGTAAAAAATTCCCTCTGCTTTAAGAATGTTGTTATCTAGGGCGGTCCGATTGTTACGAGCAAACTTTGTTAAGTAGGGGGTTGCCTTTACAGGTTTTCCTGCAAAATCACTGTCAATAAAGACTTTGTCATCTTCAAGCATGAGTAATAGTTTTGGTGCAACCCCACCCGCGCCCGTTGCACCACCTACTGCAGCACCGTGTTCATTGGCGTATTCTAGGAAGTCATATTGTAATTTAATAACGTCATCAATAGAAAAACGACGAATATCGTTTTGCGTTATAGCGGGTATAGATTCTTTTATTCTTATATTGCCAACGGGCGACATGCAGGCATTGGTCAATAAACCATAATTTTGTTGAAAGTCATTTGCGTGACTTAGGTTAAGGTACTTGAGCCACCATTCCCTCGATTTACTGACCGGTAAAATATCATCTAATAGAGCTGGCCAATTTGGGTAATCGGTCGGAATAATGCTGATTGGCGCATTGACACTGCATGCCCAGCAGTCTTTAACATCATAACTCGCAACAGCTTTAATATATTCTGGAAAATAAGATAACGAGCAAGTAGAACTTAGCTTCTCATCAGAGAAACTCAAAGTTGCCGCATCCCACCATTTGCCTTGATTGAATAATTGCAGTGTCACTGTTCGCATTTCACTACTCAGTAGTTTGTTACCGCTTAATTAATGATATTAGCAATAATTCGGTAGAAGTCTACCTTTTTTCAGAATTCATATGTAAAATACGGAATTAAACTACCGAAAATGACATGGGTTAATATTTAAAACTCTGTTGTGTGGAATTGAGTCAGGTAAAATTATTATCTGAAAAGCTTTAAATCAAATAACAATCTGATGATACTTATAGCTAATTAACACTGCCACCGTTTCTAGATAGCGGATTTATGATGCAATTAAAAACGCCGCCCATACCAAAGGTAAGAACAACAACGACATTAAATAGCTCATTATCCTAAAGTTGCTACTGTTCTCATTAGGGTAAGCAGAAAGTAATATGCCCCCCGCTAAAATACTTCCACAAATTAATGGAACAGCCATTATGTCTATGTAAACGGCTAGAATCCCAATACCTATGCTCAACACCACAGTAAACAACAGAATTAATATTTTATCTTTCGCCATAGCTAGCCTCTTCAATTAAAACTCACTCGCTATTGGTAAGTGTACTCACTTAAACCTAAAAGGTTTGTGTATCTCGATGGTAATTCTGCAATAAAGCTTCAACGAACCTGACCCTTTGATCTTTCTTTCCGCAGAGCATAGCCACGTTTTATAGCCGATGCGTAATAACGTCTATTTAGATAAATATAGGTAGGAAAAAATAGCACGTAGAGGTTGGGTGATAATACCATCCATTTATCGGGCAATAGAACCGAAGTAGTTAAAACAATCACATTGACACCCATGGTGGCTAGCCAGTAACGTTCTTTAATGCTTACTTCAAATAATTCATATTCACTTAATGCTAGCTTTTCACTTTTGCTCCTTGCATAGCGATACAGAAAATAAAAATTTGCGCATAATAAAATAAATCCAAGCGCATAGAAGATAAACAAAAAGCGTAGGTGCCAGTATGCTGTAATTTCAAGTTCAAAGGGAAGATAATGACCACTGATATTGTAGAACAAGCCCTGCATCATTAATCTAAGCGGATATATATAAATTAATACGATGCTAATTAATGTACCGCTAAAAAATATTGTTCGACCGTCTTCTAATCCAAACCAACGGGACCAGTGAGCATGACTGTGCCAAATCCATAATATAACAGCACAACTCGCTAAAAAACTTGGGATATTTTTTACCGAAATTAAAAAGGCATCCATGTTGGTGGGAATATTGCCAATACTGATCATTATCATTGTGACTGCAAAGGCAAATGCAGCAGCAACAAAGGTTTCTACGCGACTCATTGCTTCGCCACGCATGACTAATTGATATTTTGGGTCAATCGGTTTTGGCATTTTATTACCTTGTATTAGCTTTTATGGAATGCATTCAAAATCATATATCAATTTTTTTGGATGTGCACCGCTTGATATTTTATTAATCTGCTATATTTCTACTTGGCCTTTTTTTATATTCAATTATTTAAAAAGTGTAAAAACTTGGCCGAGATGGAGCTAATTTGAAAAAACAATTGTAATCAGAAGCTACTAATCGTTTTTTTTAATTATGCGTATCGTTTCTTTTAGTTTTATTTGTGTCACAAACATCTATATCGTTGTATGCAACGTAAAGAGTTACCAGTGGTGTAAAAACCGAGTTAAATTTACACACAACTTACTAAATTATTTAACCCTAATATTAAGGAAATATGCAATGTCAATGATCAACCAAACTATCCCAGATTTTTCAGTTGAAGCTTTTCACGATGGTGAGTTTAAAACGATTTCTAGCGAAGACGTAAAAGGCAAATGGTCTATCTTTTTGTTCTATCCTGCTGACTTTACTTTTGTATGCCCAACTGAATTAGAAGACATGGCCAACATACACGCTGAACTTAACGATTTAGGCGTTGAAGTGTACGGTGTTTCTACTGACTCTCACTTTGTTCACAAAGCATGGCACGACACGTCAGACGCTATTGGCAAAGTAAAGTATCCTTTATTGTCTGATAATGTGTTTGCTCTTTCTCGTGGATTTGACGTGTTGATTGAAGAAGAAGGGCGTGCATTACGTGGTACTTTCTTAGCAAACCCTGAAGGTGTAATCAAAGTTGCTGAAATTCATGACCTAGGTATTGGTCGTAGCGCAAAAGATATGCTTCGTAAAGTGAAAGCAGCACAATATGTTGCTAACAACGACGGCGAAGTTTGTCCTGCTGCTTGGGAACAAGGCCAAGAGACACTTACACCAAGCCTTGACTTAGTAGGTAAAATATAAGTCGCTTGATGACAACATTTAATGAGAAGCTCGCAGCTATGGCTGCGAGCTTATATGAAAAAAGATATTTTGGTGTAAACGAAGCTTTTAGGCAGTAAACGATTTTCCTTTCCCCATGGAAGAAAGCAATGAAATGGGAACAATAATCAAAGGCCAATCTTTTACTTCCTAAATTGGTATACCGTCAAACATAGCACATGTGTCGATATGCTTATTCGTGAACGCTGATTTGTATAAATTAACCAGTTACAGCAGCAAAGGTGTTTGTCGCTGATAGGCCTGTATTGACTTCTATTTAAGTTGAAATACTGCTAACTCGACAATAATGATAATACCTATATTAGTGCAGTACGTTTTTATGAGGAATTTAAAATGTTAACTCCTGACATACTCAATGCCCTAAAAGGCTATATGAAAGATCTTAGTCACGACATCACCTTTGTTGTGCAAACAGGCGAGCACGCAAAGCGTGCAGAACTAATGGATATGCTTAATCAACTGGCAACGACTTCTGAAAAAATCACGGTCACCGAAGCCGACCGCGCTGACACTCTAAGAAGCGCAGTTAGCTTTTTGGTGCAAGCAGATGGCGCAGATACCGGTATCACATTCTCGGGCGTGCCTGGTGGTCATGAATTCAACTCATTGATATTAGCCGTGCTACAGGCCGGTGGTAGTAAATTGAAGTTGGATGAAAGCATCCAAAACATGGTTAAAAAAGTGAAAGACAAACTCAAGTTTCAGGTATATGTGAGCTTAAGTTGTCATGCTTGCCCAGATGTTGTTCAAGCCATGAATCAATTTGCTTTACTAAATCCAAACATTGAAGCCGAAATGATTGACGGCGGTGTTTATCCTGAACTAGTTGAGGAAAACAATATTCAGGGTGTACCCACGGTTTATATGAATGGGGAAGTTTTTGCTAGTGGCAAGGTTGAGATTGCTGGCATTATTGAAAAGTTAAGCGCAGCACAGCCAGAAATTTTAGAAGCAGACAACAGCGCACCTGAACTTCCTTTGCAAGATGTAACCGTTATTGGTGGTGGCCCGGCGGGTATATCAGCGGCAATTTATTCTGCACGTAAGGGATTGGCAGTGACTATTATTGCTGACCGCTTTGGCGGCCAAGTGAAAGACACCATGGGCATAGAAAACCTAATATCGGTTAAATATACAACAGGGCCTGAACTTACTGGTTCGCTAGTTGAGCACTTAGACCAGCATGATATTACGAAGAAAGAGCATATTCGTGTTGATAAAGTAGAAAACGGCAAGATAAAAACCTTAACGCTCAGCAATGGTGAAGTGGTGCGCACGCGTTCATTGATTATTGCTACCGGTGCAAACTGGAGAGAGCTTGGTGTGCCGGGCGAAAAAGAGAACATTGGGAATGGTGTAGCATATTGCCCGCATTGCGATGGTCCGTTCTATAAAGGTAAAGATGTGGCTGTTATTGGTGGCGGTAACTCTGGTGTAGAAGCTGCTCTCGATTTAGCAGGTATTGTAAAATCGGTAACAGTATATGAGTTTTTACCAGAGCTGAAAGCAGACCAAGTGTTGATTGATCAAATGGCAAAACGCGACAACATAACGGTTGTGAAAAATGCAGCTACTAAACAAGTATTGGCCGCAAATGGCAAAGTAAACGCCATAGAATATATCGACCGTGCCACTGATGAAGTGCATCAACAATCACTACAAGGTATTTTTGTACAAATTGGTTTGGTGCCAAACTCAAAAGTAGTTGAAGGTGTTGTTGATATGACCAAATACGGCGAAATTATCATCAACGAAAAAGGCGCGACAAACCAAGAGGGCATTTTTGCATGTGGTGATGTGACAACAGTGCCATATAAGCAAATTGTCGTTGCCATGGGTGAAGGCTCTAAAGCTTCATTAGCTGCATTTGATTACTTGCTAATGAATCCTGCTCCAGTTGAGAATATCGCTAAGGAAGAACAAGCGGCTTGAAACTGAGTTAAGGGCTTAATAACAGAGCTAAAGCAAGCACAAACAAAAAGGGCCAAGTTAGACTTGGCCCTTTTTTATTACTTAAGGTCTTGATTAGTTACGATAGCTGATACCCATAAATAAAGTACGACCTCTAGGACCAACAGGCCATGCTGTTTGTGTCGCATAAGGTTCTTCATCAGCTAAGTTGTTAATACCACCAAATATGCTAAGTGAATCGTTGATTTCGTAACTAGCATTTATGTCATGAATAAACACTTCGTCAAAGAATCCAGCATCACCATATAGGGCTTGGTTACCCGCTAAGCCAAGAACCACCTCAATTTCGTCGACTGATTGGCGACTCATATAAGTCGTTTGGAATGAAACGTTCAATGGCCCACGCTCCCATGAGAATTGGAAGTTACCCGATGTTTTCGGCAATTGCACTTCTTCAACTTCTGGGTTAACTTCAGTTAAGTCAGAGGTATTAAAGAAGTTATTCAAGGTTTTTTGGCGTGTACCAACCAATGATGCTTCGAAGTCGTTTTCGTCTACACTAAATGTATAGTTAACAGAGAAATCGATACCTTCAGCTTCTTGTCGTGCAAAGTTGATTTGGACGGTTGATAAATCAGTCAAACCACCATCGCTTCTTCTTTCAAACTGATCACAAAAGTCCAAAGCAGGGAAGCTTGCAGAATCGAAACATCCGTTTAAAATATCGTCTGCACTTACCGCTCTGATAGCGTCCTCAATTTCAACACTCCAGTAGTCGACGGTAATGGTTAGGCCTTCAATAAAGCTAGGTCTAATAACGGTTCCTACCGTAAACGTTTCAGCGGTTTCTACTTCTAAGTCAGGGTTACCACCAGTAGTACCTGCAAATCTACCCGTTAATGGGTTGACCCAGATATAGTCGCCATTTCCATCTAAGATATCGCTTGCTGCTACGCCTGCTGCTTGCAATGACGCAACACAGTTAGCTTGTCGAACGCTCGTGCCACTGGTAACGTTACCCGGGTCACATGGATCAGCGGTTGCCGAAATAGTGGTCGGTAATAGTGGGTCAAATAATTCTGAGATATTTGGCGCTCTTACCGCTTCTGAGAATGTTGCACGGAAGCTAATATCATCCATTGGCGCATATGCTAGACCGGCTTTCCAAGTAGTCGCATTACCCAAGGTAGAATAATCGGCAACTCTGATCGCCGCATCGATAGTTAGCTCTTTAGCAAAATCGCGATCTAAGAAAATCGGTAAACGAACTTCTAAGAAGGCATCACTAACGTCATATTCACCAAAAGTATTAAACTGTTGGTCGTTATCGATACTGGTAAATGAATTTAAGAAGGGGTCAATAGTATTTGCTAACACGCCCGGTGTAAGTGATGTCCCTTCAGGTAAAATACCTAAAGTGATTGGGTCAAACTTATTATCACTTGATTCTTCCCTGTATTCCAAACCTGTTGCATAGCCTATAGGCCCATCTAATAAGCTTTCCATAACATAAAATTCACCGCTAACAAAAAAGTTAATTACGGTTTGTTCAATTTCAAGCACATCTTCTAATTCAGCGGTTACGAAGTTTTGTGCCGCTTCGCTAGCTGAGTAAGTACCAAATGGATTTAGCGGTGCACATTGGCCATCGCCGGGTGTGAACGTGTAGTAACGGTTACTTGCAAATCCGCCGTCTGCAAAGCCATTACCAGCGGTAAAATAATCAATCTCATAAAATGCATCAGCATCTATATCAGAACGACAAACAATATTTCCGTCTGGACCCTCAACGGCATCAATCGCTGCAAAAATTCTATCAATATAGTTAGCAGTGGTGCGCGAGGTATTAGTAAATTTACCGTGATTAATTGACAGTTCATAGCGGTGGTCATCACCAATATCACCTTGGATACCAGCAACAAATCGCTGTGTTTCACGTTTATAGGTAAACGGATTATTGTCACTAAAATCGAGAGGATCTTGAGTTAGTAATAAACCACCAGTCACGTCAACCACAGGTTGAAGTGCTTCAGGAATAAATGGGTTATCGGGTAAAATGAACAAAGTATCGTAGAAAGTATCTTGTTCACCAAAAGTAGTCGAAGTTGCCGATACATATTTAGCTTCAAAAAACGCGACCATAGTGTCGGTCAATTCATACTTGGCATTTAAGTTAATAACGTACTTGTCGGTAGACGGCATTAAGGTGTCGCGGTCAAAGTTTAGTCTACCGCCATCACCGCCTATTCCCCATAGACCATTTAACACAATACCGTCCGTATTAACACGGACACTACCATCTGGATTAGTTACCCAGCAACCTGCCAAAAAGCCAACACGACCACCTTCTGATTCTTGACAATCCGCAATACCGTTGTTGTTGATATCGACATAAGTTACATCACGCCCGCCAAAAGTAGGTGCGATAGAACCTTCTTGAGAAGTTAACCAAAATCTTGGATCATTTATAACCGCTCTGTCAGAACCATCTGGATCTGGATTGGCTCGAGCTTCTACAGTGGCAATGCCGTTATTTCTTGCCCAGTCACGTTGACCAAAAGTAAGAGAGTTTTCTTTTTCTAAGGTTGCAGCAAAAACAATATTACCGCGGTCATTGTCAAAGTTCTCACCGACAATAATATCGAAACCAAAGGATTCACCACCACTTTCAAATGGAGCGCTGGTTTGTGCATCAACTTGAATACCTTCAAAGTCATCTTTGAGAATAAAGTTAACAACACCTGTTACCGCGTCTGCACCGTATATTGCAGATGCACCACCTGTAGTTACTTCAACGCGTTTTACTAAGGCTCTTGGAATAGTACCAATATCTACGGCAGATGTGCCTCTAAAACCAGCAACATGACGTCTACCATTAACCAATGTCAGTGTACGTTCGCTGCCTAGGCCTCTTAAGTTAAGGGCGTTTGCACCAGTAACTGAGTTTTCAGCTGTTAAGGATGAAATCAAAGCAGGAATGTCATTTACCACATCTGCAAGGTTGAGCTCACCAGAAAGCTTGATATCGTCTGCATCTATAGATTGTAGTGGAACTGAAGAGGTCACATTAGGGTCTGATGGGATTCGAGAACCCGTGACCTTTATTATTTCTTCATCTTCAACTTCTTCTTGTGCAAAACCAGCACTGGGCACACTTAATCCTAATGCAGTCGCAATACAAAGCGATACTGCTGTGCGTTTGGTGCTGTGTGTAGCACCCTTGATGTGTTTTTTTGTAAATGACATATTTATGTTGTCCCTTGAACGTGTTTCGAAACTATGTGTAAAATTTAAATTTTTTGTTATTTCTTATTATTCTTGTTTATAAAGCACCGTTTGTGCCAGCCTTGCAAAGCCTTGTTATACATATATTACTCGCAAATTAAACCAAAACGCAACGTAGGATTGAACTGATTGAGTGCATAAAAAGCACCATAGAGGTGCATTGATTCCTTAAGGTAGCACATCTTAACTTTGCTAAAAAGCTATTCATTAGTCTAATGATTAGTAATATCTAATGAACAAGCTAGATTGAGAGGTGCATTAGAGTGCAAATTCGATTGTACCTTTGGCCTCCGACTTATTTTGCTAGTTGGTATATTTTGAATATCGTTCAAGAGTTTTTTTACCCAGTGCGCTTTTCAATTCTTGTAGTTCGTGTTCTACATTTTGCCACACACCCACCCCTTTTGAATTGATAGCTTGTCGAACTTGTTCACTGCTTGCGGTACGCACTTCTCGTTTAGATTTATGAAAATCCACACAATCCTGCTCAAATTCGACGCCTACATGGGCTAATAAGCGTTTAATTTCAAATTCTGGCTTTTTGACAAGTTCTTCATATTGAATGCGTAATACTCTTCCGGGTATTTGAGCATCCCAAAAATCCATCAGATCGATGTAGGCATTATAGAAAAGAGCAATATTTGTCAGATTATAGCTAAAATCAACACCGCTTAAAAAATACTGCTTAAAAAGACTGAGACCGCAGTCAAGGGGATTACGGCGTATGTCGACAATAATCGCATTTGGCAGGATTTTATGAATTAAGCCAACGTGCCGGAAATTAAAGGGCTGCTTGTCGGTAAAAAAACGTTTATGTGTATTTTCGTTATTTACTCTATTTGCTCTAAATAATGCGCCTTTATCTAAATAAGCTTGTCCTAAAGTAGATAATTCATCGCTTGTTAAGCTGTGAATGGCCGAAAATAAATTAGTGTTGGATTTTTGTAAGCAAAGCGAATTTGCCTGTTTCTCAATCGCCCCTAAAGTGGGTTGTTCGAGGGTCCCTTCAATTTGTGAGTGACTTGCCAGAATTTGTTCAATCATAGTTGAACCGGACCGCGGCAACCCAATAATAAAAATGGGTCGCACCTGCTGATTGAGATTATCGGCTTGTAAATCCAGTACAGCTTGAGTAAAGGTACTCTTGCGCAGTGCAAATTCAGATTCTGTTTGTTTAATTCTGGTGTTTGCAACAGGAAAGCTGTGGTTAGCTTTGCTATAAATTTTCATAGCAGATTGCCAGTCATTGAATGATTCATGTATCTTTGCTAATACAAAAAACGCAACACTTCTCGCTTTTTGACTTAAATTTACATTATTTGTTAGCGCTTCTAAAACGCCTTTATCTTCAGGCGAAAAGGTATAATTTTTCAAATCGGCCAAACCCCACCATGCATCAACATTATGGGGCGCAATATCAATACATTTTAGATAGGTATCAACGCATTTTTCGCGCTCACCCACAATTCGATAAGCCTGGCCCAAAACAAGGTAAACTTGCGCCAACTTTTGTTTATCAGTTCCCGCAAGATGTAAAGCCTGCGAACATACATTTAGTAACTCGGTATTTTGGCCATATTTCAGCAGCAGCGAAGTGTACAACCAAACCGTATCAAAACTTTCTTCAATAGCACATAGAGTTTTAGCCTCATCAATGGCCTTTGCATAGTGGCCGCTCGATTCAAAAGACTGCATGAGCATATGTCTTAACATCATATTAGCAGGAGAAAACTGTAGACCAATGGCTAAAATATGATTACTTTTTTCTGGTTGTTGGCTAGCCATGGCAATATGCGCCAGAGTAAATATGGCTCTTGGGTGGGCCTCTTGCTTTAACAACATCTGTTTGGCGACTTTTTTTGCTTCGCTAAAAGCTTGCTTTTGCATATGCTGTTGAATCAACGAAAAATCGGCAATAAGGGGATCAAAGCGTTCAGCTTTTTGATTAACTAATAATGCTTCCTTGTATAAGCCTTGTTCGAATAAACACTGACTCAGTATTAAGTGCGCTTGATAATGACGAGGTTCCTTTTTAAGCCAATTGTGTAATGAAGTGATGGCTTGAGGTAGATCACCTATTTCAATCAGTTTTCTAACTTGTTCTAGCACTCTTTATCTTCTCCAAATACCCATATAGTTATCGACTGCTCTAGTCAATGTTGCCGAACTTGGATATTAATTATGTCTTGCAAGTATTGCTCTTGCAGACTCATTATTGATAAGTGGTATGTTAATGAGCCGCTTATTTGTATATGCTACAAGACCCTATAGATATTAACCTTAACCCCGCATAATAAATAGTACTAGATTGACATTTTGTTAGCGAGCACAAGAGCTTGCGAGGTAGAAGGCGATAACAAATAAGCGTGAGCGAAGGTAAAATGGCCAAAGGTACACATCAATATCAGCAAGACCCACGAAATGACAGTATTCTCATTAATATTAATGGAGAATTATTTGCTCGTAGCGAAGCAAAAATTTCGGTGTTCGACAGTGGTTTTATATTAGGTGATGGCGTTTGGGAAGGGATTAGACTGCATAAAGGGCAACTTGCGTTTATTGATCAGCACATGCAGCGTTTATTTGATGGTGCTAAAGCACTTGATATGGACATTGGCCTGAGTAAGAACGAATTAGTTTCTCGGATTTATCAAACCTGTAAGGCTAACGATATGCACGATGGCGTCCATATCCGACTCATGGTGACCAGAGGGATTAAAGCAACCCCATACCAAGACCCAAGAGTGACTATTTCTCCTGCGACCATTGTTATTATTGCGGAACACAAACAAGCTTTGGGCTTAGCTGAGGGTGATGGGGTGAGTTTGTTCACTTCGCATGTTCGCCGGGGTTATCCAGACGTACAAGATCCTAAACTCAATACTCACTCAAAACTCAACTGTATATTTGCATGTATTCAAGCGGCTAAAGCAGGCGCAGATGAGTCTCTTATGCTTGACCCACATGGATTTGTTGCCACCTGTAACTCTACTCATTTTTTCATTGTTAGAGACGGTGAAGTATGGACATCAAGTGGTGATTTTTGTTTAGACGGCATTACGCGACGAAATGTGATTAATGTGTGTAAAGCGAATGACATTCCGGTTTTTGAAAAGAACTTTTCGTTGTCAGAGGTGTATGCGGCCGACGAAGCATTTATAACGGGTACTTTTGCTGGTTTGACGCCGGTCGCCGTTATTGATGGCAGAAAAATAGGCACAGGCTCACAAACGACGACTAAGCACTTAGAGCAGCTCTATGTGGCACGCATTGAAGCTGAACACGCGAAACAAAAAGCGTAAACTAATAAATAGCAGGCAAAGCAGCGGTAAATTAGCATGCGCCGGAACAAAATAGAGCAAGGTAAAAAGCAGTAAAATGGCATTAACCTCCAAAAATTCACGCAACAATAAATTAAAAACGCATTTGGCAATTTTACAAGCGCGCGCAATTCATGCCAAAACCAGTGAAGATATCAGCGTAATTTCTAAACTCATCCAAGAATATTCTGCGAAACATCAATATTCACATAACAATAGTTTGTTATGGCTTTCTTTAGCTATTGCTGGCCTTGTAGGAGGGCTTTCGTATTGGCAACAATTGCATATTACGCAAGATACGCGCTTTTATATGCAAGTGCTCAGTGCAATTACGGGCTGTCTTACGCTTATCCTTTTTTATATGCGTTATGCGGAAATAAAAAGAGTCGGTGACGCAGTGTATATTCGCTCGGTAGCGATTAATGCCGGTGTTGTTAGAGATTATCAATTTGATGGGCGCAGCTATTGGAAGCAACTCAGTGGTATGTTTTCTTTATTTAATACCGGTGATGAAAGTCAAACGATTACTACTCGGTATTTAGGGGGGATGCCTGGGGATGAACATCAAGGTCCTACTCCCTACACCCTGTTTGAATTTAAATATGTAAGAGTCACGCGTTCGACAAACTCAAAGGGAGGCACCCGCACAAGCCGCAGTACACATTACAAATATGGGATGCTAGTACAGTTTTCTGACTTTAATTTCCTGAGTATTAATGTGAATCGTTTTCCCAATAAATGGGATTCGTCGAGCAGAGCCTTTAATAAACGGTTTAAAGTGAGATGTGCTTCTGAAATTCAGGCAGCAAAGTTTTTTGACCCCAAGGCAGTATTAGCGTTTGTTGATGAATTTTCGTTTATTAAGTCGATGGATGTTACGCCCTCGTCGGTGGTTTGTTTTGAGTTACCTAAAGAGATATTTCCAAGTAAAGTTAAAACACCTTCCCTAACTAATACTACTACTTTTATCAATTCGTTAGAGACACCCCATAAATTACCAGCGCTTGAGCAAGCACAAAAATTGATTGCTTTTATTAACCAGAATAAATAACCTGAACGATAAAAGAGAGCTCGTGAAGAGTTCGCAAAAAGGACATTGTTTATGGTTACAAGTATCGTTATCGGCATTATCGTGATTGCCATCATTTGGCTTTACAATACTATTATTAGTAATTTGAATAGAGCAAAGCGGGCTTGGTCTGACGTGATTACCTACGAAAAGCTCAAACAAGATGTGTTGCCACAACTAAGCAGTTTAAGCGATGACTTTAAACAGTTTGAAAGTGATTTTATTGTAAAAGTCACAGCATTAAGAGAATCAATTGATATTCTCGATACCGACAAAATTGATGTTGAAGCGCTTGGTACCGTTGAAGCGCGCTCTAAGGCAATGTTTTCATCCTTCAAGGCGACTGCTGAAAATTACCCTGAGCTAGGCGCAACTGAAATTGTTAAAGAACTTATGGACGAGATTAGTGATAAAAACGAAAATGTTGCTGCTGCAATTACTATTTTTAATCGTGCTGTTGAACACTTTAATAATTCGATTGAAATGGTGCCGTTCAACTTGGTGAATAAATTTTTTGCACGCAAAGAAAAGCTCGACAACTTTCACCAGTCGGGAACGGTTGAAGACTATGATTACAAGCCGAATTTTTAAAAAAATTGAAGTTAACTAATGATTAAACGTATCTGTATGTGGTCAGGGCCTAGAAATATTTCTACCGCAATGATGCGAAGTTGGGAAAATCGAAGCGACTGCGAGGTTGTAGACGAGCCATTTTATGCTTTTTACTTAGCGCAAACTCAAAGTCCCCATCCTATGTTTGAAGAGGTACTTGCGTCACAGCCTCAGTCTTACGATGAAGTAATTAAAGGTTTGCACGCTGACCCCATCCCAAAAGATAAGTCAATTTGTATTCAATACGAAAAGCACATGACGCATCATATGATAGTAGGGTGTGATATGACCTGGACGCGAGAGCTAAGTCATTGTTTTTTAATTAGACACCCAGCCCAAGTTGTAAATTCGTATACCAATAGCCGAGGCGTGTGCAGCGTCGACGATATTGGTATTAAACGTCAATTCGAGTTATACCAAGAAATTTCTAGTTTGAGCCAGCAAGATATTCCCGTGATTGATGCTAATGATGTCCTCAAGGCACCTAAGAATTTGCTACAACACTTATGCGAAATACTCGGTATTAACTTTCAAATTGCGATGCTAGAATGGTCAAAAGGCGCTCGTAAAAGCGACGGTGTTTGGGCGAGTCATTGGTATCACAGTGTTGAAAATTCCACCGGATTTGCGCAGTATAAAAACAAACACTTGCACCTAAATGCACAACAACAAGCAGTAGTAGATGAATCAATGCCTTATTTTGAGGCTTTACAAGCAAAAACAATTAATAGGTCGAATTAAGGAATAATTATGACTAATGAATATCAGCCCTGGGGTATGGAACCTAGAGTTTTCCTTTTATTAATGCACTTGAGTCAGTTAGCGGGTGTGATTATCCCATTTGCTGGCTTAGTATTGCCAATTGTGATGTGGGTAACGAATAAGCAAGAATCTAAAGAAATTGATGAGCACGGAAAGGTGATCATGAATTGGATAATCAGCGCCTTCATATATACCATTATTTGTACTATTTTGATGGTGCTTGTAATTGGTGTGTTTGGCTTAATAATTTTAGCGATAGTGAGTTTGATATTTATCATTGTTGGCGCAATAAAAGCTTATGACGGTGAATTATGGCCATATCCTTTGAGCATTACATTTATAAAGTAAGCATTAATAACTGCGTGAAAATTATTCGTAATCTGACGGTAACTCATTAAGTTGCGCTACGCCAGAATCAATAGCTGCTTTAGCTACTGCACTTGCGATAGTCTTGCATAGCCTCGGATCCATTGGTTTTGGAATTATATAGTCTTTACCAAAACTTAAGGATTCGCTATTGCTGGCTTTAAGCACTTCTTCTGGTACTGGCATCTTTGAGACGCTGCGAATAGCTTCAACCGCTGCTACTTTCATTTCGTCATTTATTTGGGAAGCACGCACATCTAGCGCACCTCTAAAAATGAAAGGAAAACATAGTACATTGTTTACCTGATTAGGGTAATCAGAGCGACCAGTCGCCATGATTAAATCATTGCGGACCTCATGAGCAAGCTCGGGTTTGATTTCAGGGTCTGGGTTTGAACAAGCAAACACAATAGGATTTGGTGCCATAAGTGCAAGAGCTTCAGGTGGCAGTAAATCAGGCCCGGATACGCCAACAAATACATCGGCTCCATCCATTGCATCTTCTAGTGTGCGTTTGTCAGTATTGTTTGCAAATAACGCTTTGTGTTCTGTCAGTGTTTTTCGTCTTGTATGAATAATGCCTTGGCGATCTAGCATGTATATTTTTTCGCGTTGTGCGCCGCATTTAATCAGTAATTCCATACACGCTACTGCTGCGGCTCCAGCGCCCAAACAAACAACTTTAATGTCTCGAATGTCTTTACCCTGGATCTCGAGTGCGTTTAACATGCCCGCCGCTGTTACAATAGCAGTGCCATGTTGGTCGTCATGGAAAACCGGTACTTTACAACGTTTGATTAGTTCTTTTTCAATTTCAAAGCACTCAGGGGCTTTTATATCTTCTAAGTTAATGCCACCAAATGTATCAGCAATGCTTGCCACAGTGTTAATAAACTCTTCGGTAGTGCGGTGCTTTACTTCAATATCAATGGAATCTAAACCGGCAAAACGTTTAAACAACAAAGCTTTGCCTTCCATAACCGGTTTAGATGCTAAGGGCCCTAAATTCCCTAAGCCAAGAATCGCCGTTCCATTTGAAATTACTGCAACCATATTACCTTTTGCGGTATATCGATAAGCGGCGTTTGGGTCTGCCGCAATTTCGCGCACAGGTTCAGCCACACCAGGACTATACGCCAGTGCAAGATCATCTACAGTGGCGGCAGACGTTGATAATTCAACACTAATCTTGCCGGGTTTTGGAAGTTCATGGTAATCAAGAGCTCGCTGGCGAAAGTCAGACATTGCAGATAGGATCCTTGGCTTAAGCGTTGAATTTGTTTAGTAAAAATCACATTACAGAAACAATAACACAAAAATAAAAAGATAAAACGAATACAGCACAACAAATAACGGCTCTATTGCTGGCACAAGCCAAAGGCTACGCTAGCTTAAAGCAGTATTTATTGTTTGAATATCCACTATTCAAAAACTGAAAAACTTGAATACGGATTAAGTAAGTGGCTTAAGTAAAAGGCACATTTATCTGGGAATAACAAAAATTGAGTAGTCATTTGGTGAAAATTGAGTACATGCATAAGGGTAATTTGAAATAACATTTAGACAGCAGAGAATCAATCTTAAAGGATCAACACCCATGACCATCAAAAAACGTTTCGTCAACAGAAAAGCAGCACTAAAAGGACTAGCAATCGCAGCGGTAACTGCAACGACAATACCCATAGCAAATTCTGAGGAAGTGAATGAACAGTCTGCTAAATCAATTTCAAACTCGCAAGCTAGCCCAACTATAAAAAGTATTACCCGTAAAAATGTAGAGGCAGAAAAAAATCATATTCAAATGCATGGGAGTGATTTTAATGCAGGTAAGAGTACAAATAATGGTGAGGGGTCAAGAGAAAAATCGAAACCTATCATACTTGCACCCAAAAGTTAGCTAGCGAACTCTACCAATATTATGCTTAAGTCATTAATTTCACCTTTATCTGTGGACTCGTTCCTAGATTCGTATCATAACTGTACAGCATATTATAGCCCGGGTTCGTCCTCGCGATTTATGGACCTTTTCCAGTGGACTGACTTAAACGACTTTTTGTCTAATTCTCGACCAAAAGACAGGTCTATAAATTTAGTAGGCGGTGGTAAAAAAACACCTTTTTTATCGCATAGCGTACTAAGAGAACAGATAATATCTGGTCAAACATTAGAAATAGATAACCTACAGGAAGTAGACCCTGCAATTAGAGGTTTTTGTGATTCATGTTCAGACGACTTTAACACCGAAGTGAACATTAACGCTTATGTTTCACATCCAAGCGCACAAGGTTTTAATTTGCACTATGATTTTCAGGATGTGTTCATTTTACAAACGGAAGGGATTAAGCGTTGGTATATTTATGAGCCTAGCGAGCTTTGGCCATGTGAAGAAAAGTTATTTGAAGCAACTGAGTCAGGAAACGCAAGCCCATATTTAGATATAGAGCTCAAACCGGGTGATGTACTTTATATACCGAGAGGTCACTGGCATAAAGCAATTGCAGTGGAGCCGTGTATTCATCTTACCGTAACAGTGCCATATACGTCTGGCGCAGACGTATTGACCCATCTTATTCAGCAACTTAGTAAAACTCATCCCATTTTGAGAAAAGACTTACCCATTCACAGCATTCGAGGTCTAGGAGGTTCGCTTTCTGAGCATAGATTGGATAAACAACTAGATGAAATCGCTGATAAGTTGTTAGAGGTCATAGCCGACAGAAATCAACTTAAACAGTTCGTTTATCAACATGCTATCCAAAACAGTCCTATTTCGAAAGAAATAGAAATGCCAACATTGGCTATAAGAGGGCAGGATTTTAATGCACAAACTCGATTTAAAAGGAACGCTAACCAAGCATGTATGTTGAATCAACTAGGCGAGAAAAAAATTGAATTATTAAGTGCTGGTCAAACATTTCAATTTGAAGATATGCCAATTTCAATCATTAACAATTTAGTAGCAGATAACACGGCTCTATGCGGAGAGTCGCTAATTAAGAGAGCAGCTACTGAAGGCTACTCCCTTGATTGGCAAGACATAGAAAAAGTAATTTTAGTACTCATCAACCACGGTGTTTTAGTTTTCTTGGACTAGACCCTGGCTTTAGTCTCTCTTTTTTGTCCGTTTTTTTGTTCTTTTATTCTGCGATTTACGCGCGTCTCTTATGGGCTTTTTGACCATTCGATTTTGTTGCGGACTCTGTTTTCGTTTCACGTTAGTGTTTACTTTACGTGGTTGCACAGGCACTCGGTTTTTTGATTGCATAGTATCCTTGTTCTTATGCCTAAGTTGCGCTTGCTTGTAATTGTTAGTTCGAACCTGTTTGTGCTGTACCTGCTTTCGTTTTGCTTGAGTTTGACGGGCATACTTATGGCTGACACGCTCCCGCTTACCAAGTGCGCTTTTTACACGTTGATGCTGCCCTAGTTTTGTGTAGTCGCTGTTACGGCTACCTTGTTTAATTTTTTGAGTCTTATGTTGCTTGTATTTTTGCTGATTAAGCTTGTATCCACGTTTTTTAGTAGTGTGCTCATAACGAGATTTTATTCTTTCTGAACGATAAACCACATTGCGTCTGTGTGACGCATTATGTTTCCAACGCTTTGCGCCATGGCTAGTGGTGACACGATGGCGAGACGATAAGTATCTTGATGTGTATTTATTTGCGTATCGAGGGGCGCGATGATGCGTCACTACTATATGCTTTCTGTGCCAATCAAAAGCGCGGAAAAAGTAGTTAAAACGAATGTTAATACCCACATTCCAATGGAAATGACCTGACACACTTAGCGGAAAATGCACCGATAACCGTGGACGGTAATTCCAATAAACAGGAGGGTACCTGCGCCAATGCCAATTGCCATACACTACTCGCGAATCATAGTAGGGAACATAAATAATCTCTTTTTGAACCGGCTCAATAATTATTTGTTTATTCACTTTTGTAACTTGCATGTTTTTAAGATCTTGCAAAGAGTTCGCTTGCTCTGCTTGTTGTCGCAAGTCTTGAACTGCATCGAGAACAGCGACTTCATCTTCTAAAAAAGCGTCGCCTAAGTTTTGTGTCCAAGCTAAGTCATCATTTAAACGCTCAAGTACATTGGGAAATGCCACTAAAGCTGTTACGCTCGGATCCCACCCTTCTTTTTCGGCCAACTCAACAGCACTTGCTGCATCTAGATGGTCATTTTTTTGTTGCCATCTCTGCGCTTGAACAAGTTCTAAAGGATAAGTAGACGCAATCATAATGTGCGTAAGTAAGCTGTCTGGATATAAAGCAATCGGCGCCAGAATCTGAGCCAATTCTGCTTGACTAAATTGCGCTGCATTTACTTGATAATTCTGTTGGTTGTCAGCAAGTGCAATATTGGCTATCGCTAGATTCAACACCGCAATTAGAAAGGTATTTTTAAATAGTTTGGTTCTGTTCATATTGTTTCCAACTTTTAAGTTTGGCTAGTTGAAACGCTATAATATTAAACTGAACATGAACGTAAGCTGACTGTTCTTGTTTTTTATAGATATGCATACAAACTAAATTTTGTAACCTACTAAAGTGTGATGATGTTATAGGTTTCAGACTACATGCCGATATGTTTTCAAAGGTGATTGGAAAATTTGTTATATCAACGGTCACATGCGCATATACATTAATATCTGAAAGGTTACTTATGAATCGTTGGTTTTCTAAATACTTATCTTTTTTTACACTGATTCCGGTTTCAGTTCTCCTTATTTTCATCACAATTGATGTATTTCGTGCCTATCACGCCTTAGACCAAGCCAACAAAACCATTGCCGACGCCGAACTTGTTTTGGTCACCAACCAGCTAGTTCATGAAATGCAAAAAGAACGTGGGATGTCAGCGGGTTTCTTAGGATCAAAAGGTAATAAGTTTAGTACAGAAATAGTAAGCCAACGAAAACTGACTGACAATGAAATTAAAAATCTCCGTAATTTTATGAAGATGGCTGACTTTCCCGAAGCGACAAGCACCATTATAAAGCAATTATTTAATCAACTTGAACAACTGCAGACAGTCCGTAAAAAAGTAGATAGCCAGTCGATTTCACTTGCCGAAACACTGCTTTATTACACTAACAACAATGTTGTCATATTGGACCTTAATGGTTTTTTAGCAGCTGAATTGGAAGAGTCGACATCGTCAGAACGTTTTTTAACACTTTACAATATTGCTTATGCTAAAGAACAAGCGGGTATCGAACGTGCGGTACTAAGTAATGTGTTTGCTAAAGATTCATTTACGCCGGCTCTTTTTAAACGATTTGTTGAACTGGCGACAAAACAAGATACTTATTTCAAATCTACAAGTATGGTAGCAACACCTGAGTACAAAGAAGTGGTGAAACAATTTCTCACGTCAAAGGAAAGCAGAGAAGTAGAAAAATTTAGAGACATCGCTGCAAATAGCGATGGGGCGTTTGGCGTTGATGCCAACAGCTGGTTTAGTGCTGCAACAGAACGTATTAATAAACTTAAAATAACTGAAAGAGTATTACTAGATTCAACCATTGACTATGCAGAAGATAAAGTCATTACAAGACGTCTTGTCATCATATTCGAAGTGATTTTACTTGTCGTCCTGATTGCCATAACTTATGCCTCATTCGGTACTATAAGGCTCAGGGCTCAACAATCTAGAGAAATAGAGCGCTATATGTCTAAGGTTAATTCAGAAAACGATTTAACTGATTCTGTCGCTATTGTTTCAGAGGACGATTTAGGGAAAATCGCTAAACTAATCAATGTTACTTTCGAGCATATTAAAGAAGACTTTATTAGTTTTCAGGGGAACGCTCAACAAATAGTTAAAGCAACACTGCAGGCCGCAAGTGCGACTGATCAGAGCAAAGCTAATTTGGTCAAATTACAGCTAGATATTTCCAGTATTGCCAGTGCCTCAGAAGAAATGAGTGCTAACGTGGAATCTGTAATGGAAAACATGCAGATCGCTTCTAATGGTGCTCAAGAAGCTTCTAAAGAAACCATCAATGGAGAAAATGCAGTAAGCATCTCTATGCAAGGTATTAATAGAACGGCTGAAGAGGTTGGGCTAGTAGGTGAAACTATTACTGAATTAAATGAACGTGTCTCCGATATTCTGGGGATGGTAGATGTAATTAAAGCAGTGGCAGAGCAGACTAACCTACTCGCCTTAAATGCTGCGATTGAAGCGGCGCGTGCTGGCGAACAGGGTCGTGGATTCGCGGTAGTGGCGGACGAAGTCAGGTCACTTGCTCAACGTACCCAAGATTCCACGCAGGAAATTTCTAATGTGGTGGACGTATTACAAAATAGCTCAAAGAAAGCCTTTTCGAGTATTGAAAGCGGAAATCAGCAAGCTAATGATGCTGTTGAAAATGCACAACAAATATCCAAAGTGCTTAAAAAGATTGTTGAGGATATTAAGTCTGTAGACGATGTAACATCCGTTATTGCCACGGCAACTCAGGAACAAAGCAGCGCTATTCACAGCATAAATGTCAATGTGTCTAGTATCGATGATCAAGCAAAAGAAAACGTAATTGGAGCAGAAGAACTTTCAGCTGCGAGTGTTCAACTTTCGAAAATAGCTCATGACATGGAAGAAAGGATTGAAAAATATAAGGTAGTGTAAACTTTATTTTCTATATTTTTGGCGCTTTCTGCGACCTTTAAAAAGAAGTTTGTTCGAGCCACTACCCGCAATTAATATATGATAAGTGCGCTCAAACGCTAAACAGCTAATTGTAATAAGATAAGCGTATTCTTCAAATTCAAGATTTTTTGCCACTAATACAACATGCACAATTATAAGCGCTCCCAATAGGTGCGTTAACTTATGAAGTTTCTTCCAATTTCTTTTTAGTTTTCTGCGGATGCTGTTATGCGAACTGATAGCAAGGACTAAGCCTATAAAAATAGCCAAAGAGCCAATTGCTATGAATGTACGTTCTTGTATTTCTAAGTAAAACTCCTCTACACTCAGGTCAATCTCAAAATATAGATAAACCAACATATGACAAAAAGCGAAATAAAAACTGTTTAGCCCAAGCATGCGCCGTTGATAATATAAAAAGCTCCAATCAGCTACTCTTTTACCGAACTGATAGCGCAAAATTATGCACAAACGCGCCATTAAACGAGCGACTGGTGAAATGGCGTAACACAGTAAAAAACAAATAATAGATGCTCTCCCCAATTGAACTATCAAAAATTCAAAGGGATTAACAAGTTCTATGAGCCAATAGCTAGTGGCAATGAGCAACAAGATCAAGAAAGCGAGTGCCCACAAAATACGGTTGAGTATTTTTCTGTATTGGTTAAAAAAGACCAAGCGTTGCATTAGTATAAGCGGTTGATATTATCTGATGCATACAAGTTTGCGACTTGCTCGGCATAACCATTAAACAGTTGTGTTTTTATTTTTTTAGTTTGTCCAAGAGGTACTTCTCTGCGTTGACTCCATCGTGGATGAGGAATATTTGGATTAACGTTCGCGTAAAATCCATATTCACTAGGTGAAGATTGCATCCATGAACTTTCAAATCTTGTATCTGTTAGTGTAATTTTAGAAACCGCTTTTATGCTTTTGTAACCATACTTCCAAGGCACGACTAAACGAATCGGTGCGCCGTTTTGCTTAGGTAACGGTGCGTCATACATGCCAGTTGCTAATAGCGTAAGCGGATGCATTGCTTCGTCTAAGCGTAATCCTTCTATGTATGGCCAAGGCAAGATGTTTGTGCGTTGACCTAACATTACGGAAGGTGCATAGATGCTGGAAAACTTCACAAAACCATGTTTTATGGTAGGCCTTGCTAGGGCGAGTAAGTCACGCAACAAAATACCTTGCCATGGGATGACGGCAGACCAGCCTTCAACACAACGTAATTTATAGGTCCGTTTTATCAGTTTCATGTCAAAAATATCAGACATTGATAACTGCATAGGCTTATCTACCAAGCCATCAATATGCAGGCTCCAATTACTGGTATCTAGTTCTTGTGCTAAATGTTTCACCATTTTCTTGTTCGTCGAAAATTCGTAGTAATTGTTATAGCTGGTGACTAATTGTTTGTCTGTTATGTATGAGTCGGAAGAAGATTCGCTCGCAAAACCGTTTACAGAAGGCAATAGTCCCAAAGCGATTAATTTTTTTAGGAAATTTCGTTTGTTTTTAAAGACGTGATATGGCGTTGCTTCTCTTGAGAGGTAATCTGGTTCAGACATTTGTCTACTCACGAATAGAAATAAGATACTCTGTGACAGCATTTATTTCGTCTTCAGACAATTGGTCACCCCACGGAGGCATTTGCTCTGAACGACCTAGCTCTTTACCACCTTTGCTTACTATTAGCTTTATGTACTCTGCAGGAACAGCGCTTACAGTTAGATTAAAAGGAGGTGGTGACTTAATAATTTTGGACATACGGCCGTCGCCAAGGCCATTCTTGCCATGACACAATACGCAGCGTGCAGAATACGTATCTCGACCTAACGAACTACTGACTGTTTGGTCCGATTTAGCTCGCAATAAGGCTAAATGCTTTTCAGGATCTTGGCGCAATGCGAAAACAAACATGGCAACTGATTCGATTTCTGTCCACGTCAATTCATCACCCATTGGTGGCATATACTTGTCAATACCCTCAAGCAAGCCTCCATATACAATAGTATTGTGGATGTCGTCTTTTGTTTTCGCCTTGCTGGCATTGACGATATTTGTATCCGGGTAACTTTTGATTTTTAAAGGTATACGTCCTTCGCCCATACCTTGTGAGCCGTGACAAAGGGTACAACGTTGCTTAAATACCTCAGCTCCACGCTCTAATGTAGGATAGGTCTTTTCTTTGGCAACTAGTCCGCTCTGAAAGCAGGTAAGCAAAATTACAAGCGCTAATAATAGTAGCGGTGTTCTTTTGTTGCTATGCACACTTTGCTTCGTCTCTTTAATCATGGTATTACTTTTTCTCGACTTTGATAGTCATTTTCATATTAGGATGAATGGCGCATTCCACTTCAACTTCGCCTGCTTCTTCAAAGGTTACTTCTTTAAATTCGCCTTTTGGAAACGAACCTAAATCAAAGAATTTAGCGTCGGATAAACTAAATACGTTGTGGAAAAAGGGGTCTTGATTAGTAAATTTAACCTTATCACCTTGTTTAATGGTAATTTCTTTCTCGCTAAACTCTTTGTTTTTTTGTTCGACCTCAATAGTTTCTAATGCGAAACTCGAGACGCTGAGGGTGAGTAAACATAATGATAATAATTTGAAAAGTTTCATAATATAGTCCTAGTGTTCTAAGGGTAAAATAGGCAGTGTAAAAGGTGCTTGAGGTGATGATAGTGCTTGCATAAAAGCAATTAGATCATCAACTTCTTGGTCACTGAGTTTGGCGGCAGTAAAATTAGGTGCAATGTTAGTTTTAATCACCCCACCACTTTGATAATGCTCTACCACTTCTCGTAAGTTAGCGGCAGAACCATCATGGAAGTATGGTGCGGTAAGTGCAATGTCGCGCATAGTTGGGGTTTTAAAAGCGCCTTTCATTAATCTGAGCGGCCTTTGGGTATACCGGCCCATATCTGGATTTTCTTTACCGTATGAAGCTAATCCTAAATTGTGAAAGCCATTGTCAGTGAAATTTGGTGCTTGATGACACACGCTACAATTACCTTTTTCAGGATCTAAAAATACCTTAAATCCGTTGATTTGTTGCGGACTTAATGCTGACTCATCACCTGCTACCCATTTATCGAAAGGCGATGTGCGGCTGATTATAGTTCTTTCAAAAGCGGCTATTGCTTTGGCAATACTTGCTTCAGATACGCCTGTATCGGGATAAGCACGCTTAAAATGCGCTGAATATTCTTCGTTGGCCGACATGAATTTGATTAATGCATCCAAATCCATATTCATTTCTTCATGGGCTTTCATTGGCCCTAAGGCTTGGTCCTCAAGAGTAGCTTTTCGGCCATCCCACATTTGAATAGAATTATACCCGGTATTTACCACTGTTGGAGAAGCTCTACCTAATACCATACTTTTGTTGCCTAAGGCGGTGGGTAGTCCATCAGACCATCCGAATACAGGATTATGGCAAGTTGCACATGACATATTTTTTGCGCCACTTAGACGTGGGTCAAAAAAGAGTTTTTTGCCCAATTCGATACGCTCGGCATTAGGCTGATTGTCTGCAGGAGACTCAGGTGTTTTTGGTAACAGCCAAACTTGTAGACTCTCATGTCCTGCTTCAAGTATAAATTCATTTTCAGTTTGAGCAGATATTGTCTCTATTGGTAAAAATACCAATATGAATAACAAAAAAGCGTGTTTGAGTTTCATGGTGTTAACCTTCTGTTTTAAAGGAAGCGACTAAATCGTCAAGCGAATGCGTACTTGTATTTAAGTTCATTGACTCATTACATAAAGACTTCATATCACTTTGCGTCTTACTCGAAACCGTGTTTAGCTTTTCTAAAAATAATTCGATGTTATTGACGAATTGTTGTTGGACTTTATATGATTCTTTTGCGGTCTTAATTCTGCATATTGATGAAGAGGCGCTTTCACTACTTTGTTTAGCTGCTTGAGTAAGACTTTCTAGCTGCGAAACGTTTGTATCAAGGTCAGCGACGTTGTCTTCAAATAATGTGACTGTGTCTTTAATTCTTGCATTCATTTCATTGGCTAATTCAGATATCTCTGTCACCGCATTAGTCGAACGTTTTGCTAATTGTCGAACTTCATCGGCAACAACCGCAAAGCCTCGCCCTTGTTCGCCCGCCCTAGCGGCTTCAATTGCAGCATTTAACGCCAGTAGATTTGTTTGTTCAGAGATAGCGTTAATCGTACCGGTAATATCACCAATTTTATTCGCAGATTGTGCAAAAGCGGCAGTGTTATCTATCACAGTTTGACTGTTTGTTTTGAATTTACTTAGTCTTTCGACACTTGCAAAAATGGCTGATTCTGCATGCTGATTCTTATCAGTTACCTCTTCGGCTAAGGTAATAGAATCGTCTAAATTTGTACTCATATCGTTGGCAGATTCTCCAACCAGGATAATCTGCTTTTTAAGCTCTTCAATTTCCTCTCTAATAGTATTCAAACCATCCAGTGTCTGATTTGAGTATTGTTCGAGGTTTTGTGAGCTGACATTAACCTGATTGGTTTCGTTTCGAATACCGTTTACAATTTTGTTGACTATTGATATTGAGTCAAGCAACGTGTCGAGCGCCATGCCAATTTCATCACTGCATTGTTCTTTGTTTATTGAATGCGTTAAATCGCCTTTAGCAAAATCATCTAAGCGCCCCTTAATACGCTCGATAGAAGTTGATAAGTATCTTGCAGTTACCCATATAAACAGGGATGTCAGTATAATTGAAATGACTATAACACCTGCGAGTATCCATCCAAATTGTGCACTACGTATTTGGTTTTGTTGGACTAGTTCACTAAGTTGTTCTTGTTCATTTGCTAAAATTGCAGATGCTGCCTTTTGAACAGCCGCATATTTATCTTCGTTTTCGTTAAGTATCGTCATCGCTTCATTATCTTTATTGCGTTTTCCATACTTAATAATTTGCATCGACACAGGTTTAAGTGCGGTGATGTCGTCTTTTAATGTTTTGAATTGATTCTGTAAGGGATATTTTTCAATTGCTTTTGCCATAGCTTCGTCAATAATGGAGAAAGACTTAATTGAACCAATCGCGTTTTTTCGGATGTCTGCACTGTCGGTACTTGCAACTAACGCAAGTAAATAAATATGGCTAGCTTGAATAGCGTCAATAACCTCATAAATCACAGTTTGTTTATGCTTAGCTGCTTGCACAGCATTTGTGTTTGCATGGCTCTGTGAGAGCATTGACCATATGCTACTTGATGCGACAACAACAGAAATCAAGATGGCGGGTGCTGAAATTAAAAATAATTTCACTGACCACTTAAGATTACGTACATAACTTACTGGATTTAACATTAACGACCATGACCTAATTGCAATAGCTACTATAAGGTTATCGGTTTAACATTAAATTTTTTTAATATATGGAAGTGATCTTTTTTAACAAACACATACTTGATTGATATATATGCAGTTTATTTATTTCATATTTACTTCATAATGGAAAAATAGACTAAAGTATTACTTATAAGTACGTTGTTAGCCGCTTAATTTTTAGAGGTGTTGAAGCTAATTGCAAATCTAGCACCGCCCAAAACCGTCGATTCTCCAATAGTCAAAGTGCCTTCGTAACTATGCACTAAATCTAATACTATAGACAAGCCAATACCGTGACCTTGGTCATATGTATCGGCCCTTTTGCCACGATCGAGTATTGTCAGTTTTTGCGTTTCAGGTATACCATTGCCATCGTCTTCAATGCTTATTACAAGCAAACTTTCGTCTTTATATACATTTAGTAATATTTGTCTTTGAGCTGCTTTACAGGCATTGTCTAATAGATTCCCTAATATTTCGGTTAAGTCACTTTCGTCACCACGGAAAATAAGCTCAGTACTAGGTTTTTGGCCATATTTAATGTGAATGTGGGGATAAATTTTCGCCAGAGCGGCGCACAACTTGTCGACTACCTGTGTTACTTCTATGCCTAAGTGCCAAGCTTGATTACCGGCGCTCTTAGCCCGTTTAAGTTGACGGCTGATTATATGGTTTATGTGGCTAATTTGTTCTTGTGAATCAGAATTCAAGTCTTGTTGACTTTGCATAACCGCCAAAGGCGTTTTTAGGCTATGAGCTAAGTCAGATAATGAATTGCGATAACGCTGACGTTGGCGCTGCTCGTTTGTTAATAATGTATTTAGTTGCCTTGCGACAGCTTTTAATTCGTTTGGATACTGCTCAGACAACTGTTCAATTTTACCATCTTGTATAGCGTTTAATTCTTTCGTAAAGCGTGCAAGGGGTTTAAGTGTCCATACAAGCCAAAACAGTTGAATAATTAGCAGGATAACAATTAAGGCAACTAACCACACCCATAATTGACGCTGGAAGCTTTCAACTTGCTGACTCAAACTCGCTAAATCTTTAATGATATGGAGCGTAATTACAGGTGATAGTGGGGTGCCAGCATCGGTTTCAGTAGCCTGATCAAATCGCACACTGAAGCTATAAATAAAATGCATTTCTTGATTGAGTTCGATTTGCCCAAAATCACTTTCCCCGAGCTCTGGTTGTGGTAGTGTTTTAGCAAGATTTAAAGTTTCATTAACACCTAAAAAAGAATTTGAAAACCATAAAATACGAGACTCAAAACTCGTGTTTTCTGGATTTCCTGTGGCAGTTTTGTTGATATTTTCATTATTTGAAATAATAGTATTAGCATTGTTAGAAATAAGCGCATATAAACCCGAGTTAATCACGTTGAACTGGTTTTCTAGCAATACCTCAGGCATTAGTAATTCGTTATTCTCAAACTCAGTAACAGCCAAGATAGAGTAAAAATAAGCGTTAAGTTGGTCTTGCACATTCTCTTTCACTTGCTGTTCAAACGCATTATTTAAAGCAATACCAATGCCAGGCAATACAATTATCACAATCAAGAGTGCACTGATTAAAATTCGTGTGCGAAGGGAGTTTAGTGAGTTAATCATGTTAAATGTTTAAGTTTATAACCCTGGCCCCTGAGCGTTTCGATCAGATCGAATTTACCCTCTGGGTCGAGCTTTTTTCGTAAACGGCGAACAAATACTTCAATAACATTAGAGTCTAAATCAAAATCTTGGTCATAAATATGCTCTATCAAAACACTTTTAGATTTTACTTCGCCAATATGCATCATTAAATAAGCAAATAATTTATATTCAGACCCACTCAAACTAATAATTTTTCCCGCCATTGTAATTTCATGACTGCTGATGTTTAAGCATAGCGGGCCATTTTTAATCAGTGGGCTTGCCTTTCCAACCGACCGTCTAATAAGGGCGTTAAGTCGCGCAATGAGTTCTTCTGGATGGAATGGCTTGCTCAGATAGTCATCAGCACCAGCATCTAAGCCTTCGACTTTATCTTGCCAATTATCGCGCGCTGTAAGAATAAGAATTGGGTAATCGTGATGGTCTCTACGCAATTCTGTAATAAGCTTAATGCCATCAAGTTTGGGTAAGCCTAAATCTATAATAGCTGCATCGTATTCGTACTCTTGACCCTGAAATAGTCCTTCTTCACCATCGCAAGCGGCGTCTACTGTAAAGTTGGCCGATAACAAATGCTGTTTTAAGTTATTTTGTAAAGTTTGGTCATCTTCAACAAGTAATAAACGCATGGCAGTTCCTATTTAAACAAAGGATTATCGTCTTCTCATTTGTCCCGATTTAGCATCGACATAAACATAAAAAACGGTGCCATCATTCCCTAAGAGTTTTGCCTTATAACCAGGATTACCATTCACTTTGCTTGAACTGACACTTATAACCTTCGCTCTGTACCGCGATTTTACCAATGAAGTAGCTTGTTGACGGCTTTTTACTTTTAAGTCTCGAGCATTATTGCTGCGTAAAAAGCCTGAAGTTGGAGTACTTATTTTCAGAGCATTACTGACAGCATTGTTTGCGCGCGCTTCTTGTAATGGAAGCATGCATAATCCGAACAATATCAATACTAAAGTAAATTTCATTCAATAAATCCATCAAAGTCTATGGTGTCAGTTTAAAAGATCCTTAACAAATAAGGAACCTAGTGTTTGCTAATAATACAGGTTTACAGAACCTCATTTAATTAATGGCACTAAAGCACTTATTATTATATTTGCTAGCTGAACATTAGCTGAATGTTGGATAATTCAGTAATAACTTTGTTATTACGCACTTTGAAATCACACAGTAAAGATCAACAAGCTTTAATGATTGCCAATGCTCGATGGCGTAAATTTGCTAATTTCCTCATAGTCTGGAGAATCTTCAGATAAGAACACTTCGTTGACAATGCTCACAAAAAATAAGAATACAGCAATTACAACTATGACATAAATCATCCCAAGCTTCTTTTGTTTAACGCTATAGGCCTGGCTCAATTTATGGAAGAAATAGAGAGTATGAAAGTAGGGTATTAAAAACACCGTTATAAGGGCAAGGGTGTTAAATTCTTGATTGTCATAATTCAATCCTGTCGTATTACTGGCATTTTCTAATGTTGTTGGATTATCAACTGTTTCTAAAATTGTTAAATCGAAAAAACCAAAAAGTATGCCTTGAATAAATATCAATGTGCAGCCTTGATACAATAAATTAGCGCTGAATTGACGATTGTCATCAATTGTTGGCCTAGCGAATACACACCAAATTTTGCCCATTACAATAAACACAATTAAAAAGAAACTGAACACAACAAGAAACATAGCTTGATGTATCCAAACATCGGTACTATCAGATTCTGCAGTGCCTCCAATGACCAAAAAAATGATCAATAGAAAGAACAAAGACTTTGCTAATTGGAGATCGTTCATAAATCGCGAAGAGGGATCTTGGTGATCTTTTGAATTGATACTCAAAGGGCGATAAAACCAATAAGCGGTTGTTGTTAGTATGCTTAAAAACTTAAGGAAATCTCCAAACACTTCATCCACTAAACCTTTTACTAAGCCTGTAGACTCGGTTTTAATTTCGTCAAAGACCTCGCTACTAATGCTTTCTTCTTCTTTTTGTTGTTGGTTTTCTGACATACAAGCGCTCCGTGTATTTTTTGCTTATTTTTAGTGTTTTAATCTTATTTTTAGCGTTTTGCGCGAACCAATATACACTGAAAATATGGCCGAATATATTGACATATCTTTTGATAGTGGGAAATAGTCGACATGTGGGTTCTTAAAGAGAAGCATTATCACTCTTTAGTAGTGATTTAAAGTCTTAGCACAAAAGCCTTTCGCCGCAGCAAAGATGCACCAACAAAATTGTCTTCAATAAAGGCATCAATATCCATATCGAGTAAGCGAGCGATGTTCAACTAGAGCTGGGTCGGGTTTTACTATAGCTACCGCTTTTTCCGCTTGATCTGTAGACGGCTTAGTTTTTTTTCATTCATATGCCCTTGCTCTCGACTGCAAGACATAAGGGCAAAAGACAATACTATGAGCAAGATGACAATATGTTTATTTAGTGACAATAAAAATAATGCCGGCAATTGCCGGCGTTATTAAAATTAAACTAGCAAACAAGTACAACTAGTCCAAAAGATCAAAGCGGTCGTTGTTCATTACTTTGTTCCAGGCAGCCACGAAGTCTCGCACAAATTTTTCTGCGTTGTCATCTTGCGCATAAAGTTCAGCATATGAACGAAGCACTGAGTTTGAACCAAAGACTAAATCTGCGCTGGTAGCCGTGTATCTCCGTTTGCCAGTGACTCTGTCTTTCAATTCATAAGTACCATCACCTAGTGGCTCCCATGACATCGACATATCGGTTAAGTTGACAAAAAAGTCGGTGCTAAGTTGGCCCACTGTGTCTGTAAACACACCATGCAAAGAACCTGCAAAGTTAGTGCCTAATACTCTCATGCCACCAACTAACACTGTCATCTCCGATGCAGATAGTCCCAGTAATTGGGCGCGGTCTAGCATCATAGCTTCAGGTGAAACGGCATATTCTTTAAGTTGAAAATTCCTAAAACCATCGGCAAGCACTTGCAATACCTCAAAGCTTTCTGCATCTGTTTGCTTATCAGAAGCATCACCTCGACCTGCTGCAAACGGGACTTCAATGTCAAATCCGGCAGCTTTAATGGATTGTTCAAGGCCAACATTACCAGCTAAAACAATAGTATCAGCAATAGATGCTCCCGTTTGTGAAGCAATATCTTCAATCACACCCAAAACCTTAGTTAAGCGCTCAGGCTCATTCGCTACCCAGTCTTTTTGAGGTGCTAATCGAATACGAGCACCGTTGGCGCCGCCGCGTTTATCTGAGCCGCGATAGGTTCTAGCACTATCCCATGCGGTCGCAATCATGTCAGCAGAAGACAAACCACTTGCCGCAAGTTTTGCTTTGACTGTAGCAATGTCATAATCGCTTGACCCAAGTGGTATAGGGTCTTGCCATATTAATTCTTCATTGGGTACATCAGGACCCAAATAATTAGCGCTTGGTCCCATGTCTCTGTGAGTCAACTTAAACCAAGCTCTGGCAAAGGTGTCTTGAAAATAAGCAGGGTCTTGCATAAATTTCTGACATATATCGTGATAAATGGGGTCGACCTTCATCGCCATATCTGCATCAGTCATCATTGGCATTCTTTTGACAGACAAATCAGTCGGATCAGCAGGTTTTTCGCTTTCAGGCATGTTAACGGGTTGATACTGATGCGCACCCGCCGGTGATTTTGTCAATTCCCATTCATAGTTAAATAAATAGTCAAAATATCCCATGTCAAATTTAAGGGGCTCTTTTGTCCAAGCACCCTCAATGCCTGAGGTAAACGTTTTATTGGCTTTGCCATTATGTTGTGGATTTTCCCAGCCAAGCGCTTGTTTATGTATGGGGCAGCCTTCTGGCTCTGGGCCAATGTCGCTTCCGTCTGTGGCACCATGTGCTTTACCAACGGTATGTCCACCACAAGTTAAAGCAGCAGTTTCTTCGTCGTTCATCGCCATACGCGAAAAGGTTTCTCTGATATGCAGAGCCGTTTTAGCAGGGTCAGGGTTGCCGTTAACACCTTCTGGATTAACGTAAATTAAACCCATATGCACGGCCGCTAAGGGGTTTTCTAGTGTACTGGGAGTTTCTAAATCACCATAACGATTCTCAGACGGGGCTAACCACTCGTTCTCACCACCCCAATAAACGTCTTTTTCTGGTCCCCAAATGTCTTCTCGGCCAAAACCAAAACCGAAAGTTTTAAGTCCCATGGATTCATATGCAATATTGCCACTTAGAATAATCAAGTCGGCCCAGCTTAATGCATTTCCGTATTTCTTTTTCATAGGCCACAATAAACGACGTGCTTTGTCTAAGCTTGCATTGTCGGGCCACGAGTTTAATGGTGCAAAGCGAATATTTCCAGAGCCTGCGCCGCCCCTGCCATCACCCATACGATATGAACCAGCCGAGTGCCATGCTAATCGAATCATGAGTCCACCATAGTGACCCCAATCAGCTGGCCACCAGTCTTGGCTATCAGTTAGTAAGGTTCTTAAATCAGATTTTACAGCTTCGAAATCTAAGTTTTTTACTGCATTACGATGGTTGTAATCGCTATCCATCGGATCTGTGCGAGCATCGTGTTGGTGCAAAATATCTAGGTTTAATGTTTCGGGCCACCATTTTGTTACTGAGTCATTTGACCCTGTGTTACCACCATGCATAACAGGGCAGCCACTTGCTGTTGATTTTGACATTTTAATCTCCGATAGATTTATATGACGAGCTTTCGTCTCAAGTTAATTACCTCATTAACTATAGACCTTTACATAAAGTATTCATCTGAATAAAACAGATTGATTCAATCGTTTGTGTCTATTTATAGCCTTTGAAAGCTCATTCATTTTGAAGAACTTAGGCTTTAGGTAACGTTCAGCTTCCATTCATTTGCCTTTATTAAAATAGTACCTAATTGAAGCAAAATTGACTGCATAAAGAGCGGAGATTAGTCATGAAAAAAAGTACGTTAACACATGAAATTACTGAAAATAGCGCGCAAACATTTTCTACTTATTCATTGCCAAAGCAACTCAAATCATTAGGAAAGTGCGCTATATTTTTGTTGCTTAGTTTATTCTCTGGGATGAACGCAGTTGCAGAGGCAGAGCTAAAAAACAAACAAAGCGTGCGTTCCATAATAGTGAATTATGATGGGCAAATTCCAAAGCAAAAACTAAGTAAATTCGCGAAAGGCAAGAATGAAGCACAATTATTTGCTTTTGATGCGATAAACCAACTAGAGACATTGCAAATAGAACGTAAAACCCGTGAGCAGGTAATGGCAGAACGCAAATTAGAGCATTTGAATAAGGTTAATCAATCATTTGATGCACTTGCTTCAGAAAACAGCAGCTCGCAAAGCGGAAAATCTCAAGCCATTAGAGAGTATCTAGAATTTGATATCTATTCAGCAAATAGTCGTTTGTTTGAAGACAATGACAGTGATGGTTTTTATCAGACATTTAGTGTTAGCTTCGACGCTGATGTATATGGCGCTTACGCTGGTCAACGGGCGCAAGTATTCGCTGATTTATATCTTAGCCGAGATGGTGGTCCATGGGAGCTATATTTTACTACTGAGTCATTTACCATTTTTGATGATACCGACGAGGATGAGTTTGAAGTATTAACTACCTTAGATTTAGGTTTTAGTACACAACACTATGATGTACTCATTGATTTATATGAAGTAGGTTATAGCGATATTGTGGCAACGGTGAGTGGGGAGCAGCTCGATTCATTATATGCATTACCGCTAGAAAGTGCCGATCGTGATATCTATGTGGTGGAAACAGTTACTACAAGTGTGTCTATTGGTGCAGGAAGTTTTTCAAGTTTCATGATTATAGGCTTGCTTATTGTCTTTACCTTGCGAATTCTTTTCACCAAAAAAGACTGAGGGCAATATTGTCGATTTTTAACTTGATAAAGAGGAGCTAATACAAAAAAACCGCTGAACTCAATAGAGCAAAGCGGTTTTTAACAAGAGTGCTTTTACTAAAGCGACTGTTGTATTTATTTCTTGCTAAGTGCACCAAAACGTTTCTTGAACTTGTCAACACGGCCACCGGTGTCAACATTACGTTGCTTACCTGTGTAGAACGGGTGACAAGCAGAACATACGTCAAGGTTAATGTCTTTACCTAGCGTAGAGCGCACTTTAAGTACATTGCCGCAAGAACATGTTGCGGTTATTTCTTCATATGTAGGATGAATATCAGCTTTCATGGGTTACCTATATTTTTTAGGCCGCCTCGCTATACAACCCGAAGTCGCACACCAAGCGTCGTTAATTAAAATGAGTGCTGAACAATCAACACTCTGAATTTTGGAGCGCGCATATTATACAAAACTGGCCAAAGCATCAAGTTATTTGTTTTTATATAATGCTTTATTGTGTGTGTATTAACTGTATTTAGAGGTATATTATAATAACCAAAGCAGTTTTTGCGATAATAAAGTGAGAGTAATGTACAAGCTAAACAAGCCGGTAATACCGGTAAATAGATTATTGGCAATCAAACGCTTGCTTATTGTTAGCTGCACTGCTTTGGTGTGTGTGTTTTTGATTGCATGTGAACAAACCAACCAACAAAGTGCCAATAAAGAACGTCCTAGCCAAGCGCCGGTAGGCAAACATCTATTTTTGTTTACACAGTGGCAAGGACCGGCGATAAAAGTGTGGGCATACAAACCTAAAGCATATAATCAACACACAAAAGTGTTGTTTGTTATGCATGGCACAAATCGAGACGCCGATCGTTATCGTGACGAATGGGCTGACCATGCAGAACAAAACAATATATTATTAATTGTGCCGCAGTTCTCTAGAGAGGACTTTCCCGGGGCTGACGGGTATAACTTAGGTAACATGTTTGCTGCAGGAAGCGATTATCAAAGTAAGAATATAAAAGCACAATGGTCTTACTCAGCAATCGAGCCACTATTTTCATATGTCAAGAGAGCCTATCAAAACACACAATCGACTTATATGATGTATGGTCACTCTGCAGGTTCACAGTTTGTTCATCGCTTTATATATTTTGTGCCAGAAGCACGAGCATCTAAAATAATAAGCGCCAATGCTGGGTGGTATACCATGCCAAATTTTGAGCTTAATTTCCCTTATGGATTGAAAAACACCACAGCAACCCAAGCCGATATCACCAAGGCGTTGCAAAAGCCTTTGTTAGTCTTGTTGGGTGAAGACGACAATGACCCCAACCATAGGAGTTTACGTAAGGCTGAACAGGCTATGTTGCAAGGTCCGCATAGACTTGCTCGTGGGCATACATTTTTTGCTCAAGCGCAGCTTAAAGCGCACACTCAAAACATCGATTTTGAGTGGCAACTTGTTACAGTGCCAAATGTAGGCCATCAAAATGGACTAATGGCAAAAGCGGCGATTGAGTATTTGATGCAAGATGAGTGAGCCTTTACAACACTATGCAAAGGTGGCCATGCCGTTGCCTTTGTATACCTATTTTGACTACGCTTTAAATGCTGAGCAATCTCAACAAGTAGTAATTGGCGGGCGAGTTTTAGTGCCATTTGGTAAAAGGAAAGTGCTTGGTATTGTTGTAGAGCTGTCCAATGACTCAACTTTAGAATCTACAAAAATAAAAAATGTGCTTGAATGTTTGGATCAAGTAGCACTATTTGATGCAACATTATTAAAACTAGCACAATGGCTTGCACAGTTTTACATTGCGCCAGTTGGTGAAGTCTTTGCGACTATGTTGCCAAGTGCTCTGAATAAAGGCGCTAGCGCTACTCCGGCGGCGATATACTATTTAACATCAAAGCAGGCATTTTCAAGTGAGGACAAACAACGCGCGGCGCAATTGCTGGCGCGTAGTAAGCAGCAGTTAAACTTGTATGAACGTGTAAGTGAGCACGATTTGCGCCTAAGTCAGCTTAAATCTGAATTTTCCAACACAGTAATTAAAGGTCTACAAGAAAAAAACCTAATCGAACTCGTGGAAAAGCCAGAGCCTACCGGACAATGGCAGCAACAAATAGTCCTGGGCAGTAAACAGCGCCCCAACCCAGAACAATCGATTGCAATTGCGAGCATTAATCAGGCAAGTCAATTTACTGTTTTTTTGATAGAGGGTGTGACGGGTAGTGGCAAAACAGAAGTCTATTTGCAAGTCATCGAAGAAAAGCTACTACTTGGTAAACAAGTGTTGCTTTTGGTGCCCGAAATAGGTTTAACACCTCAAACGGTTAAGCGTTTTCAACGTCGTTTTGGCGATGTAGTGGCGGTATGGCATTCTGGTTTAACCGATGCGGAGCGGCTTAAAGTATGGCAAAAAGCTAAGCATAATCAGCTTGGTATTGTGATAGGTACGCGGTCGGCAGTATTTATGCCCTTTGCTGATTTGGGGATGATAATCGTTGACGAAGAACACGATGAGTCATTTAAACAACAAGATGGACTGCGTTACCATGCTCGCGATGTGGCTGCATATAGGGCTAAACAATACGATATTAGTTTGGTCTTAGGAAGTGCTAGTCCTGCGCTCGAAACTTTGCATAATGCATTAAACAAAAAGTATCGCCATTTACAATTATTGCAGCGTGCCGGTGGTGCAGCAATGCCGGTTATGAAACTTATGGATTTAACTGGTTTACCCTTGCAATCGGGGATTGCGCCTGCCATGTTAGTGCGCATTGAGCAAACTCTAAAAAAGGGTGAACAAGTACTCATTTTTGTGAACCGAAGAGGATATGCGCCAGCATTAATTTGCACAGAGTGCGGCCACGTCGAAACTTGCAACGATTGTGACACCCCATTTACCGTTCATGTAACAACAAATAACTTGCAGTGTCATCGTTGTGGGCAAAATAAAGCTTATAATGCACACTCGTTTAAACCAAAATGTAGTGTTTGTTCATCACAAAGTGTTACAACTCAGGGAGTTGGCACGGAACAAATCCAGACCTTTTTGACTGAGCAATTTCCCAGTTATTCATGTGTGCGTATTGATAGTGACAGCACTCGAGGAAAGCGCAAACTAAACACATTATTTGACGAAATTAATCAACAAAAACACCAACTGTTAGTAGGCACGCAAATAGTTGCGAAAGGGCATCATTTTGAAAACGTAACCCTTGCACTTATTTTAAATGTCGATTCTTATTTATTTAGCAGCGACTTTAAAGCACCAGAAAAATTAGCTCAACTGGTGACTCAATTTTCTGGTAGAGCAGGGCGAGCCAATAAGCCAGGCGAAGTTTGGTTGCAAAGTTATCAGGTGAGTAATCCACTATTGCAAGATTTAGTCAATAATGGTTATAGCCATTTTGCAAGGACCTTACTTCAAGAGCGAATCGCGGCGCACTTGCCACCGGTAAGTTGGCAAGCGTGTTTAAGAGTTGAGCACATTGATCAAAAAACAGCATTGGCATTTTTGGTTTTTGCAAACAGCTTATTTTCGCAGTTTAAACACTTAAGGTACTTTGGTCCATTTCCTGCCGGCGTAGAGAAAAAGCAAACTAGATACCGCTATCTAAGCGTCGCTCAAGCAGACACTAATCAATACTTGAATAAGGCGCTTGAGCAAGTTCGCAACAGTTTACACAAGCACTCATTGTCTGCAAAAGTGAGATGGGCAATTGATATTATGCCTGCTGATTTTAGCTAATTACGTTTTGTTAGGGTCACGAGATATCGGAGTATTATACTTTCCTAAAAATTGAATGCGACTTAAGTTGGGCGAAATAGGCGAAAAATATCGAGTGTTTATGCGTTTATTTTTCTATACTACTGTCAGGTGCCAGCACATACTTGCTCGATAACTAATTAACGACGCTTTATTCGCCGCTTTAGTCAGCACAAAATAACAATTAAGCTTATAAATACTATGCCAACCAAAGACTATGTAAGAACGCCTCAAAAGCGCAAACAAACAAAAAAGAAAAAACAATCACTGCCTATTTTTAAAATATTATTGGCGGTAGCATTAATTGTGTCATTTATTTTTGCGCTATACCAACTTAGCCAAAGCGATAAGCAAAACAAGGTAAGCAGTCTTGAATCTGAGTCTGAGGCTGCTAGCAAGAATTTAGACCAATCTATAGCATCCAATGATGTGAAAAACACCGCAATAGCAGACAACAATAGCGCAATTGAAGTAGCGGAATTACCCCCCTTACCCGAGTTAGATGATGAAGAATGGGAATATATAGATTCATTACCTGAATATTCAGTAGAAGTTGACGCAAAAGGGCCGATTAAGAGTATTGGCACTTATATTATGCAATGCGGTTCGTTTAAGAGGGCAAGTCAAGCTGAAGAGCTGAGAGCTAAAATAGCCCTAGCTGGCAAGGAGTCACAAATAAAAGTAAGCGATATGGAGACAGGCATTTGGTATCGAGTTGTGTTAGGGACTTATGACAATAAACGACTTGCTGAGAGAGTGCGCGACGAAATTGAAAGAGCTAATATTAATGGCTGTAAAATTTGGTAGTGCATTGCGTGCTGACATCACCAATTTTACAAAAAATGTAAACTTGAATTATAAACTAAGAACCCCACTTCTCTTGTACATGACCGAGTAGATGGTCAAACACCTTGCCAAAGGTGTATTTTTTCAGGAGTATTTAATGACTACAATTGTATCTGTGCGTCGTAACAACCAAGTGGTAGTTGCAGGAGACGGCCAAGTGTCTCTTGGCAACACTGTTATGAAAGGCAATGCCCGCAAAGTAAGGCGTTTATATCAAGGTAAAGTGCTGGCAGGTTTTGCCGGTGGAACAGCCGACGCATTTACACTATTTGAACGTTTTGAAAGCAAATTAGAAATTCATCAAGGTCATTTGACCAGAGCGGCCGTAGAACTGGCCAAAGATTGGCGAACTGACCGAGCACTAAGGCGATTAGAGGCCTTGTTGGCGGTTGCAGACCATACCGCTTCTTTCATTATTACCGGGACAGGCGACGTAGTGCAACCTGAAAACGACCTGATTGCCATAGGATCAGGCGGCCCATTTGCGCAAGCAGCGGCGACTGGCTTACTTGAAAATACCGACTTAAGTGCGCAAGAAATAGCCGAGAAGGCGTTGACTATTGCTGGTGATATATGTGTTTTCACCAATCAAAATCAAACCGTTGAAACACTCGACTTTTAACAAATCGTTACACATTAATAATGCTGTTATTTAAAATAGATTTATAGTTAACAAATAGCGGTATACATACAGATAGGAAGTGATATGTCTGAAATGACACCAAGAGAAATTGTGCACGCACTCGATAAGCATATTATTGGTCAAGCTGATGCAAAAAGAGCCGTATCGATAGCCCTTAGAAATCGCTGGCGTAGAATGCAGTTAGAGCCTGAACTTCGCCAAGAAGTCACGCCAAAGAATATACTTATGATTGGCCCCACTGGCGTAGGTAAAACCGAAATTGCGCGTCGTCTAGCTAAGTTGGCGAATGCCCCTTTTATTAAAGTTGAGGCGACTAAATTTACTGAAGTAGGTTATGTGGGCAAGGAAGTCGAAACAATTATTCGTGACTTGGCTGATATTGCAGTAAAGATGACAAAGGAAACGGCTGCAGCCAAAGTGAAATATAGAGCAGAGGAAGCCGCAGAAGACCGTATATTGGATATTCTTATTCCCCCACCAGAAAATGCTTTCGGAGACAAAGAAGAGGTCGAAGAAAAGGGTGCCCGACAGGTTTTCCGTAAAAAACTTCGTGAAGGTTCATTAGACGATAAAGAAATAGAGATTAATGTCGCATTACCGCAAGTAGGTGTTGAAATAATGGCACCACCTGGCATGGAAGAGATGACTAATCAACTTCAAGGAATGTTTCAAAATCTATCTGGCGATAAGAAAAAGAAGAAAAAACTCAAAATCAAAGATGCTTTTAAAGTCTTGATAGAAGAAGAGTCGGTTAAACTGATCAACCATGAAGACCTAAAGGAAAATGCGATTGAGTCTTTAGAGCAAAATGGCATTGTATTTATTGATGAAATAGACAAAATTTGTAAACGTGAGGGTTCCAACAGCGGCGGTGATGTATCGCGCGAAGGTGTGCAACGCGATTTATTACCATTAGTCGAAGGTTCAACCGTATCGACTAAACACGGTATGGTAAAAACTGACCATATTTTGTTTGTTGCCTCTGGGGCCTTTCAAATGTCCAAACCTTCAGACTTAATTCCTGAATTACAAGGGCGCTTGCCAATTAGAGTAGAGCTTTCAGCACTAACTGTGGGTGACTTTGTGCGCATACTGACAGAGCCAAATGCCTCGTTAACGGAGCAGTATAAAGCCTTGTTGGCAACGGAAGGTGTGCAAGTAGAGTTTGCTGAATCGGGTATTAAACGAATTGCAGAAGCCGCATGGCAAGTTAATGAAAAGACAGAAAACATTGGCGCTCGTCGTTTACATACGGTGTTAGAACGTTTAATGGAAGAAATATCGTTCGACGCTTCTGACCGTTCTGGTGAAGCGATAACAGTGGATGACGTTTATGTTAATGAGCACCTACAAGCCTTGGTAGAAAACGAGGATTTATCACGTTTCATTTTGTAAATGAGAGAAAAAAGTATGGAAAACAAATCCATTATAGATTGCCTTAAATGCGCAGAATTGTTTCAAGGAGCAGCAGACAGTGACCTAGCAATGCTGGCTGAACATGCTACAAAACAAATATTACGTGAAAACGATATATTGTTTAATGGGGATGACTTATCCAATACTTTGTACGTTATTGAATCAGGCAGTATCCAATTATTTGATGGGCGCGGTAACCAAGAACAAAGCTTAACGGTTTTTTCTGATCATGAATTTATCGGAGAAACAGTTCTTATCGCTCCACCACATAAGCTTGGCTTGAGTGCTCGAGCATTAACAGAGGCTCATATTTTTGTTTTTGAGCGCGAAGATTTACTAACAGCCTTAAGTGGCAATGGCAGTCTAGCGCTGCAAATCACCTCTACTATCTCCCAGATTATTATTAGACGTATGCAGCACGCTAGTAATCGGTATGAAAATATCTCAACAATGTATCAAGCTCGTGGACAGCGTCAAGAGCATGATTTGCTTGGTCATAAATCTGTGCCAGACACCGCTTATTATGGAATACAGACACTGCGTGCATTAGAAAATTTTGATATTAGCGGCATTACCTTAAACTTTTACCCTGATTTTATATGTGGTTTGGCTAAAGTAAAAAAAGCGGCAGCACTTGCCAACCATGACTTAGGTAATTTGTCTGATGATATTAAAAATGCAATCTGCCAAGCTTGTGATGAAATCGTCTTGGGTAGCCTTCATAATCATTTTATTGTGGACATGATACAAGGCGGGGCCGGAACGTCGACTAACATGAATATAAATGAAGTCGTTGCAAATCGTGCTCTCGAAATTATGGGTAAAGCACTGGGAGACTACCAATACTGCCATCCTAATAATCATGTTAATTGCTCTCAATCAACTAATGATGCTTACCCAACTGCTATCAAAATAGCGTTAATGGATGCGAACGATAAATTATTGAGTGAAATAGGCACTTTAATAGATTGTTTTAACGCTAAGGCGAAGGAATTTCATACTGTATTAAAGATGGGACGTACGCAATTACAAGACGCGGTTCCTATGACATTAGGTCAAAGTTTTAAAGCCTTTGCTTCTAGTTTAAAGAATGAAATCGCGCGTTTAAAAAATAGCAGCAAACAGTTTTTAGAAGTGAATATGGGTGGCACAGCTATTGGTACAGGTCTAAATGCAGACCCAAAATATCGTGAAAGAGTCGTTGTACATCTGGGCACAGTCACCCACAGAGAAATATTTTTAGCAGATGATTTGATTGAGGCCACTCACGATACAGGTGCATTGGTCATGTATTCTTCGGCGCTAAAACAACTCGCGGTGAAGTTATCGAAAATCTGCAATGATTTGCGCTTATTATCTTCAGGGCCTCGCGCAGGCTTAAACGAAATCAACCTTCCACCAATGCAACCAGGTTCGTCTATTATGCCTGGTAAAGTCAATCCAGTGATCCCAGAAGTGGTGAACCAAATTGCGTTTAAAGTAATTGGTAACGATTTAACCGTGACTTTAGCCGCTGAAGCCGGTCAACTTGAGCTAAACGTAATGGAACCGGTTATGGTTGAAAGTGTTTTTGAATCAATTGAAATACTTAAGTCTGGCATGAGCACTTTAGGTAAGCGTTGCATAATGGGCATAAGTGCCAATAAAAGAGTTTGCGAAGACAATGTGAAAAATTCAATTGGCATTGTAACGGCACTTAATCCACACTTAGGCTATGAAATGTGCACCGCTTTAGCCAAAGAAGCGCTTGAGAATAATCGCAGCGTATACGATTTAGTACTTGAAAAACAACTCATGTCAAAAGCTAAACTGGAAGAAGTGTTATCACCTGATAATATGGTGTATTAAATTTTAAAAAAACAAAAATAGAAATTAAAGGAAACCTAATGACAAGACCATTTTTAGGCAAATTACTAATTGTTGGGGCTGTTGCTCTAGCCAGCAGTCATGTGTTTGCAAATACAGAATTCGAAAAAGTCACAGAAGTTGAAGGGATCAGCGAATATCGTCTCGACAATGGACTACAAGTTCTATTATTCCCAGACAATACAAAAGAAACCGTTACCGTTAACGTGACCTACAGGGTGGGATCAAAACACGAGAATTATGGTGAGACGGGTATGGCTCACCTTTTGGAACATTTGGTTTTTAAAGGAACACCTAAGCACCCAGATATTCCAGCAGAATTGAGTGCTGCAGGTGCAAGGCCAAACGGCACCACATGGACAGACCGGACCAATTACTTTGAGACTTTTGCGGCGACTGAAGAAAATATCAATTGGGCACTTTCAATGGAAGCCAGCCGGATGGTTGACTCATTTATTGCCAAAGAAGACCTTGATAGTGAAATGACCGTCGTACGTAACGAATTTGAGAGTGGCGAGAATGACCCTTTCAGAGTGTCTTTACAGAGTATGATGGCGGTTGCTTATGACTGGCATAATTATGGCAAGACGACTATTGGTGCCCGCTCTGACTTAGAGAATGTGCCAATTGACCGCTTAAAAGCATTCTATAAAAAGTATTATCAGCCTGATAACGCGACGCTAATAATAGCGGGTAAGTTTGAAAAAGATGACATGCTGGCTTTGGTAGATAAATACTTTGCACCTATTCCTAAACCAACACGAGTATTACCCGCTCTATATACTGAGGAACCCGCAAAAGCAGGTGAAAGAAGCGTCACGGTTAGGCGTGTTGGCGATACTAAACTTGTTGGCTCAGCTTATCATATTCCAGCAGGTTCACATTCTGACTTTGCCGCGCTTGAAGTACTTGCGCAAGTACTAGGTGATACGCCAAGCGGACGCATGCACAAAGCACTTGTTGAAGAGCAACTTGCTAGTCGAGTCTTTGGGTTTAATTTTCAATGGCAAGAGCCTGGCTTAGCTTTGTTTTTTGCGTTTATTGATAAACAAGCTGATATTGAACCAACCAAAAAGGTCATGATAGAAACGATTGAAAATATCAAAGATGCACCTGTTTCAGCTGATGAAGTTGATCGAGCTAAACGAAACTTATTAAAAAATATAGAATTATCGTTCAATTCTTCAGAACGCATTGCTTTACAACTCTCTGAATGGTTGGGCATGGGAGATTGGCGCTTGTACTTTTTACACAGAGATAGAATCGAAAAAGTCAGCGTGGAAGATGTACAACGGGTTGCCGAGGCTTATTTAGTTCGCAACAACCGTACCGTAGGTCAATTTATCCCGAGTGAAACGCCAGAAAGAGTTGATATTCCAAAAGTGGCAAGTGTTGCAGATATGCTAGAAGGCTACACCGGTCGTGAAGCTATTGCGCAAGGTGAATTATTTGAGCCTTCATTTGATAACATTGATGGCCGTACTGAAATCGTTGAATTTAAAAATGGTACAAAAGTCTCAATGCTTGAAAAGCGCACTCGAGGCGAGGCTGTAAGAGTTAGCATGTTATTTAGGTATGGGGATGAAGACAGTTTAACAAATAAGGCGCTGGTCTCAAGCGCGACCGGGCAAATGATATTAAGAGGTGCCGCTGGGTTGTCACGACAGGATATTCAAGATGAGTTTGACAAATTAAAAGCGCAAGTTAACGTGTCTAGTGGAGCGAGCTTTGCTTTCGCATCTGTCAGTACAACTAACGAAAACTTAAGCGCAGTAATGAAATTACTCGACAAAATACTTAAGTCGCCTTCGTTCGACAAAGAAGAATTCGAACAATACAAAAGCACTTTAAAAGTGGACGTAGAACAAAACTTGCAAGACCCTCAACGTCTAGCTTTTAATCAGTATAGTCGTTTACAAAGTCCATTTCCAAAGGGGCACCCTTCTTATGTAGAAACTTTTGAGGAATATTTAGTTTCGCTTGAAGCGTTAACCTTGGACGATGTAAAAGCGTTCCATAAGCAGTTTTATGGTGCTGATAACTTAGAAATTGGTATTGTTGGAGATTTTGATAGCAAGGCAATTAAATCAGACATAGAGGGTCTGTTTACGACTTGGGAAAGTAAAGCTGACTATAAGCGAATTGTTGACCCGTTTAAGGAAGTCGCGGCACAAAATATCGAGTTTAATACACCAGACAAAGAAAACGCGACTTTTGTGGCGGCACTTATGTTACCAGTGGGTATTAATCATCCGGACGCGCCTGCACTAGAGTTAGGTAACTATATATTAGGCGGAGGTTTCCTAAATAGTCGCTTAGCGACTCGTCTGCGCCAGCAAGACGGCTTGAGCTATGGTGCGGGTTCATTTTTGAATCAAAATGCAATGAATGAAAAATCTACCTTTGGCGCTTATGCAATTTGTGCCCCTCAAAACCTGAACAAAGTTGAAAAAGGGTTTAAAGAAGTCATGGAAATTATGCTAAAAGATGGATTTACCGATGAGGAGATTGAAAGTGCTAAGTCAGGACTCTTGCAAGCTAAAAAGGTCAGTCGTGCGCAAGATAATGAATTGGTTGGCACACTGCGCAGAAACCTCTATCTTGGAAGAAATATGCAATGGTATAAAGAGTACGAAGCTCAGATGGCGTCATTGACAGCCGACGACGTACATAAAGTGATGAAAAAATACTTCGATTTAGAAAACGTATCTATCATCAAAGCCGGTGATATGGCCAAAGCTGAAGCGGCAGAATAAAGTCCTTAAATTACTTGCTTATAGGCATGTAAGTAGCAAGGCTTTGTACAACGGGCGTTTATGAGAATGTGTGATTAGTTAATCAGCAAACTTATAAGCGCCTTATCTATTTCTACACCAAGTTTATTTTGTGCATACACAAATAACGGAGCTGGGTTGGCTTCTAAAAATACAAATTCGCCGTTTGGTGTTAAGCGCCAGTCAATGGCCGTAAATCGCAAATGGAAAGCCCTCATGATCCTAATAGCAAGTTGCTGAACGCTAAGTGGCAGTTGCATGGGTATCATCTCAGGATTGGGCAATTCTCGATAATCACTAATTTCGAACTCATTTGAGACCTCTTTATTGTGACTTTTTTGTTTTGGCTTAATAATGGCTGAGATTATAAAGTCACCTACAATATACGTGCGCACATCTTGACCTTTTATGTACTCTTGCAGAGTGACTGCTTGTTTAGCCCAAGTATTTATCTGCTTCGAATGTTTTTGTGAGGGAGTAAGTTTGTAACTTAAGTGGCCGGCAAAAACAGGTTTAACAATAATTTCTTTGTGCAAATTTATAAAAGACTCTATCGCATCCTGTTGGCAACCGATGTAGGTCGCTGGAATATTTGCCCCTAATCGTTTGGCTAAATGTAATTGTTTTGGTTTGGTTCGATGAAACTGAATAGCTTTTATAGAGTTTACCCAATTCAAGTTTTGTTGACTAAGCAGCAGTTGAAAGAGGCAGCTATATTCCATTTGTTGCAAGGGGCTCTTGCCAATGGGTGGGTTAATTTTTGCGCAATAAATACCACAAATACTATCAATAGGGATAAGCTCAGTTTTGTCGTGTGCATCAATAACTAAATTGGTTTGGTCGTTGTGTGGGTAGTATTCAAGGTCAAGGTATTTGCCCATATATGCTGCGTCAATAACATATACGCTAATACCAAGGCGCTTAGCTAGTGATTGAAGAGATTGAACTTCAAGTGAGTTAGCTTGCCCAATGATCAGAATCGTTTTCATCGCTTATTTGGCTGTTAACAGCGTAGTTAATTTCAGTCAAGTAAACCCTTAACACAATATAAATATAATATGCTAAGGGCAGTTTTTTGCTTAATTGCTAATTAAATAAACGGGAAATTGCCGCCATTTTCGTCTATCGCTAAAGTGACATAACCGGGTAGTTTTTGGGATGGATTGTCGATACCAAATGGCGGTTTAACGGCTTTTAAGTATGGAGGTAGGCTCTGGCCAATGCAACCTCCATCTACAACGCCTCCTGATACTTGGTCAAGTTGTTGAGGTAATAATGTAATCATTTGAGTTTTCATACTAAGTCTCCGTAGTGCTTATTAATTGAAAATGTTAAAATGAATAACTCAGTGTAAAAACTGAATTACACATCCTTGTGCTGTTTACTGCGTCCTTGCAGTGATATTCATAATAGCGAAGGCAAAAATTAAACATAACTGATCAGTTGGCCGGATTGTTGGTAAATCGAATAATGGAAAGTAAGGTGTCAAAGAGGTTACAGCAATGGCGGATGCCGAGCATTTTTTTGTGCCTTTTTTTATGCTTAGGTAGCTTAAGTGTTTCAAGCGAGGCAACTGAATTAACCATTACCGGGATTGAAGACGACGACATCATTGAAAATATCGAAATATTTGTGCAACAAGTAAGCTTGCCTGTTTCGGAATTTGCAGTAGATGAATATGAGCAAAAGATTGTTAAAGCGGCCGACAAAGCAGTGCAGGCCTTTGCATATTACAATGCTGAATTTGTTCTGACGCCTATTCAGTTTGCAGAATTTAACGATGATGGAAAACAAGAGCGTGAAGAGGGTGAGTATCCATTTAGTATCGCGATGAATGTCACCTTGAATCAAGCAGTAGTCATCTCGAAAATTAATTTATTGCACGACATAAGTAATACAACATTACTTCCAGAGAACTTGGCAAAGGTGCTTAAGCAAGTTAGCGGATTGCAAAATAAGATTTTGGATCATGATGAATATAGCAGTCTAAAAAACCAACTTATTACCTTTGCTTTACTTTATGGTTATTTCGATTTTAAGTTTATTGACCATAAATTAAATATTCTTTCCGATGAAAATGAGCAACAAAGCACAGCCACGATAGAGTGGGAATTTATTCTAGGCAAAAGACACAAATTTGGCGAAATTGTTTTTTTGGAAGATACACGTGGCCAAGATATAGCGACTGGTGTTCGCACCTTTAAAACGGGGGAATATTTTGACCAAACAAAAATTGGCCAATTTTCAGTTGATATGTCGAGTACAGGCTATTTTAACAATGCTATCGCTAGGGCTAATGCCTCACGAAAGGAAGGCTTGTTGGTTCCTGTTGAAGTAATTTTAGATCCCAAACCCAAAGATATATTTAACCCTGGTATAGGTTTTAGCACTGATACAGGCCCTCGAGTAAGTTTGAGTTGGGATAGACCATGGGTAAATTTAAGAGGACATTCATTAGGGGGCGAACTTTACGTGTCAGAGCCTGAGCAGTTTTTGGAGGTAGACTATAGAGTCCCTAAAGAAAATCCTTTAAAGGATTTTTTAAATTATCAAGTAGGTTACAAATTGGTCGACGATAACCAAACTAATAGTGAGACAATTACGCTCGCTGCGCAGCGACAATGGGGCGGTAAAGTTGATGGTGATTGGGACAAGATAGCCTTTATAAAGTTGCAGCAAGAGTCTTTTGAACAGGGTTTGCAAGAAAAACAAACCACGCGTTTAGTGTTGCCTGGTTTTACTTTCAATCGAACTCGTAAAGACGGTGATTTATTTGTTAATTGGGGAGATTATCAACAATTAACGGTAGAGGCCGGAAGCAAAGACTTTTTGTCAGATATCGACTTCTTTAAAGTGATTGCCAGAACAAAATGGATACGACAATTTGATCGGCATCGGCTTGTTCTAAGAGCAGATGCTGGCGCTATTTCTACCAGCGATTTTTCAAGAGTACCGTCATCTTTACGATTTTTTGCTGGTGGTGACCAAAGTATTCGTGGCTTTGGATTAAACGAGGTTTCTGATTTTCGGCGAATCGAAAATGAACGAGGAGAAATTGACGAAGATTCAGATATCGAATTGCTAGGTGGCAAATACTTAGCCGTTGCAAGTATAGAGTACGCTTACAATGTCACAGAAAATTGGCGGGCGGCAGTGTTTTTTGATACCGGCAACGCTAGTAATGAATTTGCAGAAAATTTAGCCACGGGCGTTGGCGTTGGCGCACACTGGTTGTCTCCCATTGGCAATGTACAAATTTATGTGGCTCGCGGTAAATCTGATTTTGAAGAGAGATGGGATGTTCATTTGATTATTGGACCGGGGCTTTAATATGGGTAAAAAAATTGCTTATATTTTTTTAGGGCTGGTATTCCTAGTTTTTGTAATAGTGGGAGTCGCGCTTTCACCTATTGGCGTTAACGTTATGGTAGGGATAGCAAACGATCAAGAAGGAATTGAAATAAAGGAAGTATCCGGTAGCTTTTATTCAGCATTAAATCTTGGTTCAGTAGAAATCAATTTACCTAGTATCGAAGTCAATGGCAAAAACTTGATTATCGATTTAGGTCTAAACTGCTTATTTAATCGAGTTGCCTGTGTAGATAAGTTGCATGCAGATGCTTTAAAAGTGGTGTTACTCAATAAACCAGAAGAAACAGAAGATACACCACCAACAACCGAATATGTTCGCATGCCTTTACCCATTGAGGTATCGAACGTGAGTGTGACGAAGTTTATGCTTTTTCAGCAAATTGCGGGCAAGCCTACGAAGTTTGTTGAAATAAGTAATATGCACTTGCTTGCTAGAGCCGACCAGCAAATCACCATAGAATCACTCATGATTGATAGCATCGATGTTTTTTTAGAGACGGGGCAGGAGCCTTTAGCAAATGTAAAGCCTTCAGCCAATATAGAGCCTTCAGCCAATATAGAGCCTTCAGGTACTCAACAAACATCAATAGATCCCGAAGAAACTTTGTTAAAGATGATATCTGATTATCAGTATCAGCCCGTGACTGTGCCTACGGTATTTATTCCCATCGAACTTGCTATAAAAAAAGTCAATGTCGGCACAATCTGTTTACATCAGCCCGAAAAATTATGTACCGAATCGAGTGCAATAACAGCAAGCTTATTAAAACAGAAATTAGAATTAAATCTGCGAACCAATCCGATTGAGCAAGTCTTTAAACGCTTTAAAGCCAATGTGTTCGTTGCATTGGATAACAATTATTGGCACAAAATAATCATTGATTTAGAGCCTAATCATGCATTCACTAAAACATCTGCCGATAAATTAGCACTTAATATATTGGGTAATACTTCTGAAATTGCGCTTACTATTAAACATCAGGATGCCAACTCAACAAATAACTTAACAAATGACTCAACATTACCGGATTTACTTAAGTTGTATGTGCAGACAGATATTAGCGACGCTAATTTACCCCTTGATATAAACCTACAAGCCAAGGATTACTTGAGCGAGTTGCAAGCATGGCTGCCTCAATTTAGCGTGCCGATTGAGTCGCTTTTCATCAACATTTCTGGTGATACAGCATTATACAATATTGAATTAAACGCCAGGACAGTTGAGCTTATTTCACATGCATCTCCTGATGTGGAGTTTGAGCAAGCGACCAAAGACGCGCCAACAAATAAAGACCAAACTCAAACAGTTAAAGCTTTGGAGGCGATACAAGCAAGTAATATTGAACTTGTAGCACAGGCTTCAATTGTAAATAAAAGCTTAAATATATCGCGCTTAATGACCAGTGGCCCAATTGGAGAGTTACTTGCAACTTCGAAGACCAGTTTAGTGGCAAGCTCGACAAATGATAAGGTTATCGAAAGTGAGACCCAAGTTGAATTTTCGGCACTTCGATTACAAACCTTACTACCAGATTTAAGTTCTGATCTTTCGGGTAAATTTAGTTTCGAAGGAAACCTAGATAGCAATAATGTTTGGGGTGCGGTTGCATGTGAGAACATACAAGGCACTATTGAGGGGCAAAGCTTAAAAATTAATTGTGATACCACTTTAACAAAATCGGGCATATTGCAAGTCAAATCACTAAAATTAGAGCAAGCAGGTAACGACCTAAGTGCAGAGGGCGAATTGGTCTTACCTTTGGATTACGCCAATGTTGCTAACGCCAATAGTAATTTTGATTTGCGCTTGATGTTAGACGATTTACCCAATATTCACCCAGATTTAAGCGGGACAATTGAAGGGCAAGTTAGTATTAAAGGTGCTGTGAATATGCCGCGTATTGCCAGCCAACTCAGCATGAGGTCTCTACAATTTAAAGATACATCAATAGAAAATGCCGAACTTAATACCTTATTAGATATATCTGACAATTGGCAAGCAAATATTTCACTTAATGCAAATAGCCTGCAAGCAGCGGGGCAAACTATTGAGGAAGCTAAGCTCAGTATCGTTGGCGATTTAGATACTCACGCAATAATGATTTCAGCCACTCATCCGGAAGTAACGCTTGTTCAACATTTAGAAGGAACACTCACGTTACCGTCAGAAAATGATCTAAGTCAGGTGCTGAGTTGGCGAGGTAGGTGGTCAACGGGCGAATGGATACTACCCTTTGATCATATAAAATTGGTGCAGTCTGTCCCTATTTTTGTCAGTGAACAAGCGTTTGAAGTAGGTGATCATTGTTGGTTAGCTAATTCACAAGTTAGTGAGCAATCACTTTGTCTGAATGATATAGTTTATAGAAGCGATTCCGCACAAAAAGATACGCAAGCAAAACTGGTATTAAATTACGATTTGGGTAAAGCTCTGCAATATTATTGGCGAGATAATTTTAAGTTAGGTACTACCGTCCCATTAGTTAGTAATATTGCAATCGACATGTCGAAGGACTCAGGTTTACAGGCTCATGCTTATAATTTTATTGCTAATTCAAAATTGGTCACCGCTGAGCGAAATATTGATTTGTTTGCCGTTGTGGCGAATGTTGAATTAAACGATGACATGCTATCTAGCGTGATATTTGCAGGCACAACCGAAACCGGGTCATTAGGCTTACAATCAAAATTGGATTTAGCACCTGAAAATAGACACCACAGTGGACAATTAAATATCCAAAATTTGGATTTGTCACCCCTTCAAAAATATATCGTTACCGCCGAGAAACTAGTTGGGAAAATAAACGGCCAGTTAGTATTTGAAGGCCAGTTAGATAATCCTTTATTCAATGGTGAATTGTATGTTAACGACGGTGAACTGGTGCTTGATGACTACCCGTATCCTTTTACCGAATTTAACCAAAGTATTGAAATAGTAAACAATAAAGCGACCATTGACGGTGAATTTGAATTAGGTTCAGGTAGCGCCGATTACAATGGTGTACTCGATTTTAATGAAGGGTTTTTATTTAAAGGCAATATAAAAGGGGCTGGCATGCAATTGGCCTATGATGATCATGAGTTATTAGCTACGCCTAATTTAAGCATTTCAATTTCGCCCACGCAATTTAGTTTGCAAGGTGAAATCGCCATTCCGAACGCAGATATCAATATAAAAGAGTTACCTAAAAGCGCAAAATCGCCTTCCCGTGACGTGCAAATTCTTGGAAGACCGCCAGAGCCAGCTGAAATACCAATAGGCCTTGATATAGATTTGCGTTTGGTAATAGACAAACCAAAATTAAAACGAGTGCAGATTGACGCCTTTGACTTACAGGCAAGTTTAGCGGGCGACTTACATTTGCAGGTAGTACAAAAATATGACAAACAAAAGCAGATTGCTAGTGCAATGGAAACATATCTAAATGGAACGGTAAATGTTCTCAATGGCAAATATGAGGCTTATGGCCAAATGCTACAAATAAGAGAAGGCAGTATCTTTTTCTCAGGATTGCCCAGTTTACCGCAATTTAATTTATCGGCTATTCGCAATCCTCTTAATACGGCCGACGATGTAATAGCCGGTGTTAGAATTACAGGTAACCCAGTGTTACCCAAAGTTGATTTGTTTTCTGAACCGAACATGAGTCAAGCACGTCAATTGTCGTATTTGTTACAAGGTACTGATTTTGGTGGAGGAGAGGGCACATCTAATCAGGTAATGCTGGCCAACATGCTGGTTAATTTTGGTATTGGTAGTAGTGAAAACAGTGTTAATAAACTTGGCAAAAGCTTAGGATTTCAATCTTTAGGTTTTCAAACTGCTGGGCAGGGGAACGATACTCAAGTGCAACTCACAGGTAGGTTATCTGACGATATTCAAATTACTTACGGGGTTGGGTTATTCGATTCTGCCAGCGAAGTAATTTTAAAATATCAACTCATGCCAAAAATGTATATTGAAGCAAAAGGAGGCGCAGAGAGCGCCATTGACTTGTTTTACGAAATTACACGAGGTGAGTAAACAGTCTTGTTTCCAAAATGTATCGTTTATTGATCAATATAAGGTAATTCAGAAACAGTCGCATTTTGGCCAACATTAAAAATAAATACAGGGCCAAAGGCAATTTCTTGCTTGCCTGTGCCCACATGGAACGACACTTGTAATTCCCCAGCTTTATAGTTTTTTGTGGCGATGCCCGCAAATGAAAAAGACTGTAGTTTGTCGTTAAGTGTAATCGTGTTTGTAAAAATACTCCCGTAAGGCTCTATACTTTGTTGAACTCCTACGCCTTCAATACGAATGGTATTTTGTCCTTTAGGAGGTGTTAGCGCTTTGGCGAAGAAAGTAAGATACAGTGCATCACCTTTCTTAACCGCGGGTGAAATAGGCAAAATCACACCAGCATCGTATGCATTGCGTTTTTTAGGCGCATATACAAGCAAAATTTGACCACCAATCATGTTTGGATCAAGCGCAGTTTGGCTGCTCACGCCGTCACCATAAGTGCCTAAATTTTCTGGGTAAGGCGAGGCAATTATCTGACTATTTTCAGGCAATGCGACGATAAGACGGCTGTATGCCATATCGATTTCTTTACTTTTATCGTTGGCTTGCAAACCACAACTTAGCAAAGTTAAAAGCACTAACGTTAGCGGTTTAATTGCAGAATAATTTCTTAAAAATACAGAATTCATAGGATGCTCAATATGGTTATTTTGAATAAAAATAAGGCATCCTTGATAAATATTCAATTATATAAAGTCACATTTTGTTTATTAAAATTACTCAAACAATGCAATAGTTAATGGTCTTAGCAATTCACTAATCATATGACTAATACTTAGTTATCAATAATTAAATGTTGAATTTGACCGCCATTGTTTCATAGTACGATTAGTGATTTTAAACACTTTGAATAACTGGAATTAGCATGCTTACACTTTATGGGTTTGACGTTAGTAATTATTACAACATGATAAAATTAGCCATGGCGCTAAAAGGTATAGAGTATAAAACGGTGATGACTTATCCCAATCAAACGCCAGAATACTTAGCAATTTGTCCAACTGGTAAAGTGCCAGCATTACAAACTGAACATGGCGTTTTAGTCGAATCTAACGTTATTTTAGAGTATCTCGATGAAATAGAACCAAGTGTACCGCTACTTTCTGGGAATGCTTTTGAGCGAGCAAGAATTCGTGAGTTGTCGAAAATGGTGGAGCTATATATAGAGCTACCTGCGCGCCGTTGCCACCATGAAGCATTTTGGGGTGTGCCAGTAGCAGACGTCACTAAAAAAGAAGTCAAACGCGCACTTTATGTTGGCATACAAAGCTTAGCCAGAGCAGCGTCGTTTTCGCCCTACCTTGCTGGTGACAAGCTCAGCGCAGCAGACATCATGTTTTACTACTCTGCAGATCTCGCCGCTGGTGTTGCCAAGAAACTTTATGACATTGACCTATTAGCAGAAGCACCTGGTGCTAAAGAGTTGATGAAAAAAATGAGTGAATTGCCTGAAGCGCAACAAATTAATGCAGACAAAAAAGCCGCACAGCCAGCATTTAATGCGTACTTAGCAAAAGCCTTTGGAAAAGCTTAATAAGGTGTAGCCTTTGGGGTTGAGTGTTGCCGATTTGGATTGTTCAAAAAATGCCCAACCTAATATCGCACATTTATGTGGGGATCTTAGGTTAGCGTTTCGCTTTGTTATGTTTATACGGTTAAACTGCCTAGCTCTCGGTAGTATTGTGCGACCAAGGCATGGCGATTTCTAATTGCCAATTTTCGGTAAATATTTGCACAATGGAACTTGACCGTTCGCTCGCTAATAAATAAATCACAAGCAATGATTTTGTTTGGTAGCCCGTCCATAATTTTTAGGGCTATTTGTTTTTCTCTGTTTGATAATACTTCAATATTGGTAAGCATTAGTTATCATCCTTTTTGTTGGTTGAGGGTTGAAAGTTATCGCTTGAATAACTGATCTCAGTCAGGCCAATTGACGATAAAGCATAAATTTTGTTAGCGGTTGCAATAGCTTGTGGCCGATGAGCCACCATTACTATGGTGCAGGAGAGTTGTTTTAAGTTGTTGCAAATTGTGGCTTCTGTTTGAATATCTAAATGACTGGTCGCTTCGTCTAGCACCAACAATCGTGGCTTTTGATAGAGTGCTCTGGCTAGCAATAAACGTTGCTTTTGCCCCCCGCTAAGATTATCACCCATGTCGCCAATGAGAGATTCATACTGCATAGTCATGTGCATAATATCCTCATGAATACAGGCTACTTGCGCACACTTTATTGCAAATTTGTAGTCAGGGCGTTGGTTGAACTGACATATATTGTCTATCAGAGAGCCATTTAGTAACTGGTCGTCTTGTAATACGCCGGCAACACCTGCGTCTTGTCTATTCCAAGAATTGAGCGTTTGGCCATCAATAGAAATTGAGCCATCATCGTATTCATACAAACCTAATAAGCACATTAAAAAAGAGCTTTTGCCACACCCACTTTTGCCGACTATTGCGACCAACTCGCCTGATTCAAATACAGTGTTTATATTTTTAAAAAGTCTGCTTCTGGATTTATCATGAGCAAAACTTAACTCGTTGATATCTATCCGAGCACCCACGTCATTTTGAATATTCTGAGTTTTTTGCAAAGTAGTAAGTCTTTTATAAGCGAGTTTGTTTGTTAAGCTTGATGTGTTTTCTGGCTTTGTAAAAACAATGTCTTCAAGCCTTTTTAAATGCACTGATAACAAAGTGAATTCAATCCATTTGTCAATCATGCTAGTGCTAGCTGCAATAAACTTACCTTTATAGCTAATAAAAGCGAACAGCATTCCTAAGGTAAATGCGTTTTCCATAACAAGGCTTGCGGCAACAAAAATGATGAATATATTCTCGAAGCCAAATAGCAATTTATTAATAGTGCTAAATCTAATTTGCCATTCACCAATTTTAATTTGTTGATTAACCAAGCAAACCAAATGATTCATCCAGGTCGCAGTGGTTAGGGCCTCTTTTTGCGCTAATTTAGTCGTGGTGATAGCGCGAAGACTTTGCATAAAGTAACTCTGTTGCTTGGCGTCAGCATGCAGGGACTCTTGATTGTGTTGTTTTAGTGGATAGTAAAATACCCATCTCAATAAAGCGTAAAGCACCACCCAAAAAAGGACTAAAAAGCTCAAAAGGGGAGAATAAAAGAGCATTACGATTAAAGTAGCGACTCCTAATAAACTATCAATCATCGCACCCACTATGCCCTGTGAAACAATATTGCGTATATTTTGTAAAGACCCAAATCTGCTGACGATATCGCCCATATGTCGTGTTTTAAAATAACGCATAGGTAAACTTAATAAGTGTGAAAAAACGCGTTCAGAAATTATCAAATTGAATTGATTGGAAAAACGCAATAGGAGTTGTTCCCTAGCCCAAGTTGTCAAAGTATCGATGCATAGCAAAATGGCAAATCCAAGCGCCAATACCAGCAATAGACTTTGATTTTGACTGGCAATAATGTGGTCGACAATTGTCTGCATATAAAATGGTGCCACAAGCATAAAGCACTGTAATAAAATAGATAATCCAAGCAGCCACAAAAGTTGCCTTTTAATACCGCTAATTCCCTGCATAAAATCGCTAAGCTTTAGTTGTTTTTGTTTTGTCAGTTTCTTGAACCCATGGTTTGGTATAAGCTCCAATCCTATGCCAGTAAAACAATAGCTACATTTTTCGAAACTGAGCTTACGTTTGCCTAAGGCAGGGTCGTTTATATGAACAAAGTTCCGAGTGACCTTCTCTAACACTACAAAATGGTTAAGATTCCAATGCAATACAGCTGGAAGCCTCAGGTTTTTGAGTTCGTTAAGAGATACTTTTAGCGCTCGACTAGTGAGTCCTAGGGTGTTACTTAACTCAACTAAGTCACTTAAATTAATGCCGCGAGATTGGAATGAACATGTATTTCTTAGGTCACGAATTTCAATAAAATTTTCATAAAACTGGCAAATCATTGCTATACAGGCAAGCCCACATTCGCTCGATTCACTTTGCATGACAACCGGCACTCCACGTTTAGATAACGCAATTTTTTGTAACCAAGTTACTTGGGACGCGGTATCCATTAGCGTAATTCTTGTAGGGAAATCAATGAACTAAAAACCCATTCGAAAACACTTAATTCTTCAAGTGTTACCGATGCTGTAAAGAGCATGCCAGGTTTTAATAACCAGCTTTTGTTGCCGTGTGTTAGGTAGTTTGATTGTATTGACAACTGGCTCAAAAATGATGGGGCAGAGGGGATTACAGGCAAAGATTGTCTATGTTGTGGCACCGTAACTTGCTTCGATATATGCTGTATTTTTGCACTAAGCATTCCAAAGCGTTTGTAATCAAAGCCATCTACTTTAATATTCACAATTTTATCAGTATTGATGAAATTTAAATCATGACTGGGAATATAAGCGAAGGCTTTTATGTGCGCCGAATTCGCGGCAATATTGGCCATTAACTGATTATTAACAACGCTATCGCCTTTTCCTAAAGTAATATTTTCTATGAAACCATCTGTTGGCGCAGTAACGGTATATTCTAAGGATTGTTTTATCGCTAACAACTCAGATTGTAATGAGCTTAGCAAGAGGGCTTTTTGTTGCGTTAATTCTATAATAGTTGTTCTAGTTTCTTTTGTTGCTTGAATGAACTTAGATTTTGCAGTTTGGGCATCTAATAACTGTATATTGATTTGACTTAGTTGCGTCTGATTATCGTGCAAATGAGAGTGGATAACGTCGATTTGTGACTGCGCTATCAATCCTTTGTTTGCAAGAGATTGGTTTTCAGCTATTTGCTTAAGTAGTCTGTCGATTCTGCTAGCAATAAGAGCAGATTGTTTTGAAAGCAAGGTAGCTTTGCGGTTTATCAAGTCTTGTTGCGTTTCTAGATGCTTTGTTTTGGTCTCCATTAGCGTTTTTTGGGCATCAATTTGCGCAATTTTAAGCTCGTTTGTACGTTTTAAGGAGGCTCTTTTTATATTTAAATCTCGGTTGCTGGTGACAATCGACGAAGCTCTTTTTATGGTAAAAAGTGCTTGTCCCTTACTTATTAAATCGCCATTTTTCACCAACACACTCTCGATGATACCAACATTATCAGCTGATTTTATTGCGATACCCGGTTTGCTTGCCTCTATCCACCCTCTGATTTCTACCGTATTCGAAAAGGTGTAATTGTGAGCGAAATATATTGCGATAGTCACGCATAAAAATATCAATATAGTGATGGTAAGTATATTGAATGAAGGTAATAAGACGGCTTCACCATATTGCTTATCCTTTTGAGCATCTAGTGCTTCTTGTCTAAATAATGGTGTTTTTGCAATCATAATGTTGACCTAATTAATGTTTTAGTCGTTTCTTAGTGAGCAATTAGCTTAATGAAGCAAGAGAGACGGTATTATAAAAATCAGGTCAAGTTGTTTAGTTAAAGGGCTAGGCATTAATCTTGTCTTGTACTTATTACAAGACTAAAAGTCAGTGTTCAATAGCTTAATTATGGCTAATTGAAAACTTTACTTGCTGATGAGGCGGTATTTGTGCCATATTTATCTAACCATTAAAAAAGCTTAGCGTTTTTCTATTTCATATGACTTTAGAGCAATTTATTAGCGGCTTTTTGGGTGCCAGTACAATAGAAATAGTCGCTGCAGTTTCTGGTTTTATTTGTATATTCCTCATTATTAAGCGCAATATTTGGTGCTGGTTTTTCGGTTTAATTCAAGTTTCTTTATATACCTACATTTTTTTTAATATCAATTTATACTCAGATGCCGCATTGAATGTTGTTTACATATTTTTGCAATTTTACGGTTGGTGGAATTGGCGCGCAAATAGCCAGTCTACAGAACAGCAAGCAGACTTAGTGGTTGAGCATGGCACACTTATACATACAGCGCTTTGGACAGGCGTGGCGTTGTTAACGAGTGTAATACTTGGTTATGTGATGGCAAATAAAACCGATGCTAGTTTTGCATATTTAGATGCATTCACCACTTGTACTAGCTTAGTTGCACAGTTTTTACTGACACGACGTTATTTAGTAAATTGGACTTTTTGGATTGTGGTCGATGTGGTGGCAATTTATGTCTATTACCAAAAGGGCCTTTATCCTACATCACTTTTATATTTTACATTTTTAGTCATGTGCTTTTTCGGCCAATATTCATGGTGGAAACAACATAAAAAGCAAACATCAACCTTATCAGAGTATCAGAGTGAGTCATAAAAAAATCACTAAAGTCGTCTTTATGGGCGCTCCTTCGACAGGAAAAACCACCATTGCGAAAAAATTAGCAGAGCACTTTTCGACGCAGCTAGTACTGGAATATGGGCGAACATTTTGGGAACAAAACCAAGTTGATCGATTGCTCAGTCAGGAGCAACTCTTGCATATTGCACAAGAGCAAATACGTCAAGAAGAGGAAGCGTTGTTAAAAGCAAACGAGTATTTATTTGTCGATACCAACGCGCTAACAACCTGGCACTTTGCCCAAGACTATTATGGTTGTGCATTACCCGAATTAGACAAATTGGCTGATGAAAGTAAAGCTCGTTTTGATGTGGTATTTTTATGTTGCGATGACATTCCTTTTGAAGATACATGGGAGCGCTCTGGAGAAGTAAAACGCAAAGAGTTTCAGGTTTTTATAGAAAACCAGTTGGATAAACGTGGCATCAAATATCACGTATTAAAGGGCACAGTAAAACAAAGAATGAGTAAGGTGCTTGATGTACTGAAAGCTGTTTCTTAAATAAGAATGAGCTTTATTAGTACGGTTTACGCTGCTTAACTTATTAGCTTGAATTGGCGAGTTTTATCGCCACATTGTCTATACAAAAAGCGTTAAGAACTATAAACAGGATACCCAACATGTATAATTTTGAATTTAAAAACCAAACTGAAATTTTATTTGGAAAAGGACAAACGGCAAAAATCGCAAAACGTATACCTACTAATGCTAAAGTTCTTTTAATGTACGGTGGGGGTTCAATTAAAAAAAACGGTGTATATGATGATGTGGTTAAAGCGCTAGAAGGGATTTCTTATGCTGAATTTTCAGGCGTTGAGCCAAATCCGACTTTCGAAACGCTGTCTAAAGCCTTTACCATTATAAAAGATGAAGGTATTGATTTTATTTTAGCTGTTGGCGGAGGCAGTGTTATAGATGGCGCCAAGTTCCTTGCTGCTGGTGCAAACTTTGAAGGTGATCCGTGGCATATTTTGGAAAAACAGGCCCAGTTTTCGAATCCATTGCCTATTGGCGCGGTGTTAACCTTGCCTGCAACCGGTTCAGAAAGCAACGGTAACTCTGTAGTGACTAAAAAAGCAACGCAACAAAAATTGGCGTTTGGTCACCCCAGTGTACAACCTATTTTTGCGGTTTTAGATCCTGAATATACCTTTACACTGCCACAAAAACAGATCAGCAACGGAACGGTTGATGCGTTTGTACACGTGATCGAACAATACCTAACTTTTCCAGTCAATTCACCAATACAAGATGGCTTTGCTGAGTCAATTTTAAAAACCCTCATACAAGAGGGACCTAAAGCGCTCGAAAACCCGAAAGACTATGATACTAGAGCAAATGTAATGTGGGCAGCAACAATGGCACTAAATGGCTTAATTGGACAAGGTGTCCCCCAAGATTGGGCAACTCATATGATTGGTCATGAATTAACCGCATTATTTGGCCTTGATCATGCTCAAACCTTAGCGATAGTGTTACCTTCTTTAATGCGCAAACAAAAACAACAAAAATTCCAAAAAATTAAGCAATTAGGTCGCGAAGTATTTAAGTTTGAACATGAGTCAGAAGAAGAGTTAGTCGATGAGACGATTGCGGCAACTCAAGCGTTTTTTGAGCAGATGCAAGTTAAAACGCGCATTTCTGACTATGGTTTGGAAAAATCTGCGATAGACGACATCATGGCAAAGTTAGAAGAAAATGGTCGCTTTAAATTGGGCGAGCACGGCGATATAAGCTTAGATGTATCAAAAGAAATTTTGGAAATGGCCTACGCTTAAAAACAGAAGTCTTTGAATAAAGGCTAGGATTAAAAGTTTATGATGAAAAACGATGCCAGCAAATAAAATCAGTACTATTGCGTCTTTGAAAAATAAAAAAGCCCTTAAAATAGTTGTGCTCACGGGCGCTGGTATATCTGCAGAATCTGGCATTAAGACGTTTAGAGATAATAATGGGCTCTGGGAAAACCATAGCGTTGAAGAAGTCGCCACGCCAGAAGGTTTTGCGGCTAATCCCGGTTTGGTTTACCGGTTTTACAATGAGCGGCGTCAGCAATTGTTATCACCCAGCATTAAGCCGAACGAAGCTCACAATGCCTTGGCTAAACTAGAACAAGGTTTAGGTAATAATGTAGTTGTAGTAACACAAAATGTTGATAACTTGCATGAGCGGGCTGGTAATAAAAACGTGATTCATATGCATGGTGAACTATTATCGGTCAAGTGTCCGCAAAGTAATAAATCGATTTATACTGAATCAAACACTGACGCCACAATGCTTTGCGAGTGCTGCAAAACGCCAAATAGTCTGCGCCCCGATATTGTATGGTTTGGTGAAGTCCCTTATCACATGGACCGAATTGAACAACACTTATATCAAGCAGATATCTTTGTTTCTATTGGCACCTCGGGCAATGTGTATCCGGCAGCTGGCTTTGTGAGTTTTGCCAACAGTTGTGGAGCGCATACTGTAGAGCTAAATCTAGAGCCTAGCGAAACAGAATCGCAATTTGAAGAAAAAATACATGGTCCTGCGTCGGTTATTGTGCCTCAATTTGTTGAGGACATATTAGCTTAGTCACCACTCTTGTCGTGTAACTAACATTAAGCCCTCCGAAGGTTTTGTGTAACTTTCGGGGGGCTTTACAATAACGATGTTGGCCTGAATAAAAAATATACACCAAAGCTAAATGATCGTTAAAAGAAACATTGCTGCTGAGCGCTATTGCCTACCGGCAGTTCAGTTCAATTCAACTAAAACTAGTGCACCCAATGGAAGCGTTCTGATTTTTCTTTAATCATCTGTTCAGTATGTTCTGGCATAAACAATTTATTATTGTTTTCAAAGAAGAACTTGCTACGTTTTTCTTTGGCACCCACTTCGTTCATAGTTGCACTTTCGAATACGCGACCATTAATAACCACATGACTGACATATTCACTTCTACGAATATCATTTAGTACGCCACCGTCAACGATTGCCATGTCAGCTAATTTGCCTACTTCAATTGAGCCTAAATCATCATCTAAACCTAAATGAATAGCGCCATCGATTGTTGCGCCTCTAATGGCTTCAAACGGTGTAAATCCGCCTTGCGCCATTATCCACATTTCCCAATGAGCCGCTAAACCTTCACGTTGACCATGGGCGCCAATCATGACCCTTACACCGCGGTCACGTAAATGCTTAGCATACTTGGCAACTTCTATATGATTATAGTAATTTTCAGGCGCTGTTGGACGGCGAATAGCACGTCTATCAACTAAAAACGAAGGTGTATAACGCATTAATCGCTCGTTTTTCCACACTTCTGTTTTGTCATAAAAATATTCTTCACCCATCATGCCACCGTAAGCCACGCCAAAGGTAGGTGTGTAACCAAACTCGGTAGCTTGCCATAGTTGGGTTAAATCGTCATAGCCACGAGCAATTGGAATGCTATGTTCAAGACCAGTATGGCCATCAACAAGCATACTAATATTCTGTTGTAACTTTCCACCTCCTTCAGGCACAACCATCATGCCAAGCTTATCGGCAGCAACTAAAACTTGTTGGCGCTGGTCGCGGCGAGGTTGGTTGTAGCTTTTAACTGAAATAGCGCCCATGTCTTGTAAACGTTGCACATGAAAATATGCATCGTCATAGTCATTAATTATCGACTTATAACCAAGGGCTTCAGCACCATATAAAATGGTGCCAGTAGAATAGGTTCGAGGCGCTACACGCATACCTGCTCGCTGTAATTCGGCCGCTGCCATAATTTCACTAGTATCGTTAGATGGATCATGAATGGTAGTTACACCAAATGACAAGTTCGAGTACTGACTCCAGTTTTGTTCTGGGATAATTTCGTAACTACCTTGAGACCCGTGTGCATGCGCATCTACAAGCCCTGGAATAATCACTTTGCCAGTAGCGTCTATTTCTAAGGCATCGCTAGGAATAGAAATATCTTCGCTATTGCCGACCGCTTTTATGCGATTACCTTCAATTAGTACAACAGCATTTTCGATGATTTCTTGTTCTTCATTTGCGTTACGCATAGTCAGCACTGTGCCACCTACAATAGCCGTTACTTGGTCAGGCTTATCGGTTTTTTGTTTAAAGCTGACATCTATGCCTTGGTCAAGTGGTTCTGGTAACGCTTCAGGTGCGCCGGCTATAAAGTCGAAGGCATCATTTAATGAACGCTCAAAATAAGTAGCAGCATGCGACCAACCAACTGTATTATTGTCGTCGCGCCAAGTCATATAGCTGCCAGCTCTGGCAGATAATTGTTTGACCGGAAGTGCGCTCATATCTGGACCAAGCATAAACGTTTTACCATTGGTTTCAAAAGGAGCAACATAGGTTTTAAATTGGTAAACAAATGCGACCCATTTGCCGTCGTGTGATAAACGATATTCTGCGACTTTGTCGGCGCCGTTTAAGTGGACCTGCTTGTCTTGTCCATTTAAATCAACACTTGAAAAACGAGTTTCGCGATAAGCGCCTCTTGCGTTTTCAGTAAAGTAGACGCGACTATTGTCGCCAGCAAAGTGAGGTTCAAAACCACTATTAGCAACGCGCTCAGTAGTTTCTTGGTCAAGATTAAGCACATAAATGCCAGGTTCATTAGAATATTGTGGGGCGAGCAAATAGCCCCCAGTTACTTTTCTATATGTAATATAATTGCCGTCAGTAGAAAAACTCGGCTCAATAAAGTGGCCTTTATCTACATTGACTGCTTTACCTTTACCACCGCGCGAAGACACAATCATAATGTTACCAAGATGGTTGTCACTCCAAGTGGTATAAACAATTTTTTTCCCGTCAGCAGAATATCGCGGATAATACTCATCATGATCGTTTTGCTTGGTGAGTCGTTTTACCTTGCCTGACTTAATATTGTGAACATATAACTTGCCCAATGCTTGGAATAAAACTGACTTACCATCAGGTGATTTTTGTGCCCATCTAGCTGCTTTTACATCAAATTCATCAGGGGCAACATCTACTTTAAAACGCAGCGCGTCGGCGTAGTTGAGTGTAGACTCTATTTCGACACTCAAGGTGGTAAGTGATTTATCTTTAACATTTAAACGATGAAACTTACCGCCGGTCCAAAAAACAATATGCTTTGAATCGGGCGTCCAATCGTAATAAGCAAAGTAGCCTTCGCTACCAAAGCCCTCTTGCATGTCGCGTTCAAGGTCGAAAAATAAAGGCTCCTCTAAACCAGTGGCTAAGTCTTTCGTAAATAAAACAGTCTTGTTTTTTACGCGACGAATAAAGGCTAAATGTTTGCCGTCGGGTGAAGGAGTTGGTACGACAGCACCACCTGTACCTGACACAAATCTCTCTTCTTCGCCGGTTTGGCGATCGTAACGGGTAATCGCAAATATTGATTTAAGCGGATCACGATTGTATGAAAAACCAGAACCTGGGCTAACGTCATGGGTGAAATAAATATAACGACCATCGGGTGAAAAGGCAGGGTCGGCGATGTTTTGTTGTTCTACTTTACCGTTTTCGCGCTCTTTGATTGCCACTCCCGAACCACCTGTATGATGATACAACCAAATCTCACCAGCGGGGATGGAGCGTGACGACATAATACCTTTACTCACTACCAAATATTGTGAATCAGGGCTCCACTTTGGCGAATGAATAAGGTTTTTCTTTTCTTTAGTTATTTGTTTTAAATTAGTACCATCGATATCCATCACCCATGCATTAGATAAACCATCACGATCTGAAATAAACGCTATTTTCTTGCCATCGGGGCTAATAGCAGGATGAATATTCCATGCAAAATCTTGCGTCAACGCTCGCGCTTTGCCGCCGTTTGCGTCGACAATAAAAATATCGCCTAACATATCAAAGACCATTAGTTTGCCGTCGGGTGAGACATCTAGACTAGACCAAGTAGTTTCATTGGTTTTTATACTTATTTGTTTCAACGAAAGGGGAGGGGCTAAGACGTCCCAGTCTTGCAATGGATCGTCTTCAACCTGTGTCTCTTCAGTTTCTGCTGATTTAGTATCTTGTGCAAAAGTATTAAAGCTAGCGATGGTTGACAGCAAGCCAAGGCCTGCAGCCGCTATAAAAGCGTGAAAAGGGTGTGTTTTTTTAATCATTGTTCTGCCGAATAGTTATTTTAATTATAATTACCGATTAACCTTAAATCTAAACTGAATTTAGCGCAAGTTTCTGCTTTGTTGGTATGCGGTATAATGAACGTAAAAATTTACAAAGTGATTAATTGAAATTGACTATTTCTTAACTCTTGTCGAGTGCTGGGCGCGACTTCACCAATTTCATATTGAGCAGGACCAGTAGGCTCGACCAAAACATAACTAACACCTTGACTAGTAACGGTCAACTCCTGCGGTTTAGAGGGCATTGAAATTGCTAACAAAGCGTGGTCGGACAAATATACCATTTCAATTTTTATTTGTGGATTGTAGGCTTTTAAAATCGCCGCCATTAATGTTGACTTACTGTCACAATCCCCTCTGTTTTGTAACAATAGATCCCGTGGAGAAATCAAGCCAGCAGCGTTTGAAGTTCGTCTATTATCTAGTCGGTCGTATGGGATGTTTTGGATCCAGCTCAACGCAATATTCACAAATTCACGCTTGTCACCGGGGTTCTGCTGAGCTTTCTCTATAGCTCTGACAATTGGTTTTAATTCCATGCTACTTAACTCAGCATATCGGGCATGGTCATGTCGAATTAAATTAGCGCCATTGCTAGATTGATATTGCACAAAAAAGTGTTTTTTCCAATAATCATTTTTGGCAGTTTCGTAGGCTGTGGTCAGATTATCGAGAATTTTCTGTGCTTCACCGGGGATCCTACTTTCCACACTAAAACCCAAGCGGTCCCCTTTACGTGTAATTTTGACCTTAGATTTTTTGGGGTCAATACTTTTTGCTACCCACATTACTTCGTTGTAAACCCAATCTTGCAGTAAGCGTTGGTTATAATTAATTGGGGAGTTCGGCATTTGGCCAAGGGATTCATTATTGATATCAAAACGCAATTGAAACGTGTCATTTTTGTGTTTCCACAAATAAGAAAATTCAGTCTGAATTGTGTTTACTTGTTTATAAAAATTAACCTGTTGAGCCTGCGCAGTTATAAAGTAGGCACTGAACAAAAAACAGGCGTATACCAGTTTTTTTATCAAGTTGTACATATATTGCCTTAACAAAATCTGACATCCTACATTACGATTGTTGTGTTGCTAACACTATTTTAACGATACCTAAAAGGTCTCATTAAACTGAAAACCAGTTTAATTTCTTATGTAAGTTAACCACACCTCCCACAATAATCAAAGTGGGTGGTTTTAAATTTTTGGTTTCAGGTTGTGTCAAAATGCTCTCTAGCGAGCCTGTTACCACCTTCTGATTAGATCTAGTGGCACCTTCAATTAGGGCAATAGGGGTATCTGCGGGCATATTGTTGGCAATTAGTTTTTCACAAATAATAGGTAAGCCAGTCAAACCCATGTAAAACACTAAGGTGTGATTAGGTTTCACAAGGGACGGCCAGTCAAGATCAATTGAATTATCACGCAAATGCCCTGTTGTAAAGGTCACTGATTGCGCATAATCCCTGTGAGTAAGCGGGATGCCTGCATAGCTTGCAGCACCTGCAGCCGCTGTTATGCCGGGTACCACCTGAAATTCAACGCCGTGTTCGACCAAGGTTTCTATTTCTTCACCACCACGTCCAAATATGAAAGGATCACCGCCTTTTAGCCGAACCACACGATTTCCTTCTAGCGCTAATTTTGCTAGCAATTGATTGATATCAGCCTGAGGTATAGTGTGATTGCTCTTTTCTTTACCCACATAAATTTTTTCAGCATCGCGTCTCACCAGCTCCAATATATCTTTTGAAACTAAGCGGTCATAGACAACAACGTCTGCCTTCTGCATCAAACGTAAGGCACGAAAGGTCAGTAAGTCGGGATCGCCCGGCCCAGCCCCCACCAAATAGACCTGACCACTAGGTTTATCACCCGATTTATACTTATTTAAGGCGACATCAAGTTGAGCTGCGGCTAAGTCGTCGTTACCTTGCAATACGTTTTCACCAATATCGCCATCTAGTACTTCTTCCCAAAAATAGCGTCGGTCGGTCACACTCGATAAACCATTTTTCACTTTGTCTCTAAAACGCTCTGAAAATGCACCGAGTCGTTTTATATTATGGGGAATAAGTGACTCTAACTTTTGGCGTATATAACGCAATAAAACGGGTGCAACACCGCCACTAGACATAGCAATAATAATCGGTGAGCGGTCAACAATAGAAGGCGTAATAAATTTACAAAGCGGCGTGTTATCAACTACATTGACTAATATGTTTCGCTCAAAAGCTAAGTCGTGAACTGCTTGGTTAACCTCAGGTTTATCTGTAGCGACAAATACCATTTGTTTTCCGTTCAAGTCACCTTCTTCAAACTCGCGTCGCTCCAAGATAATTTGCTCAGACCTTGCTAATTCCTCAACTGCTGCACTCACCCAAGGCGCAACAATAGTGATTTTGGCCGGTGTTTTTAGCAATAACTCGCACTTTCGCGCAGCCACTTCACCAGCACCCACCAATAGGCAGTGAATATGTTCAGCATCTACAAAAATTGGAAAATATTTCATTCTATACTCAGTTCTTTAGCATCCGCTTCAGCGAGCGCTCTGTGGTGGGGCCAAGAAGGCAACAAAGTACGAGGTAAAAGTGACAATATTAGAAATACACAAAAAAGAGGAAAGCCTCTGTCATTAAAAGCCTTCACAGGCCATAGATGGCCTGTGCAGAGCGGGCAAGGATGCCGCAAAGCGTGCTTTTAATGACGGGGGTTTTTCTCTTGTGTATTTCTAATATTGTCACTTTTACACCTCACAGCAAAATACTGCCATATATAAGAAATAAAAAAAGGAATAAAAATTTCAATTTTATTCCTTTTAGTTATAGCGTACTAATTATGATACAAGCTTGCGATTAGATGCTTACTTCTTTTTGCGTTTTTTGGGTGGCTCATCGCTCCATTCACGCATGTTTAGACGTTGGCCGGCTACTCGTGTACCGCGCAAGGTTTCCTTAGTTTTATTTGGTAAACTTTCAGGTAAATCGATTAAAGAAAAACTGTCGTGAATATCGATAGCGCCTATATTTTTACTACTAATGTCACCTTCGTTAGCGATTGCGCCCACTATGTTACCAGGTTTAGCACCATGCACATAACCAACTTCAATTCTAAATCGTTTCATACCTGATTCAGGTTTACCTCTGGGACGAGATTGTTTACGATCTCTTCCACCTTCACGTTTTTTGTTGTTTCTATTGTCGCTTCGATCATTGCGACTACCACGTTCCCTTGCTGGAGGTTGCGCATTCACATCAGGACGATCTTTCTCGCTTAGTATCAACGGTTCTTCACCTTGTGCAACTTTTGCAAGTGCTGCCATGACGACTTCTGGTGAGGCTTCTGACTCTTCAACTATAGCTTCAATCACAGGCATATAGGATTCGATCGAATCGTCGTTCATGGCCTCGAGCACAGCATTTTTGAATCGTCCTAAACGAGACTCGTTCAATTCGCTTATTGATGGGATTTTCATGTGGGTGATTTGTTGCTTAGTGGCTTTTTCTATAGCAAACAACATGCGTTTTTCGCGGTGCGAAATAAACAATATTGCATCGCCTTCGCGACCAGCACGGCCAGTTCGCCCAATTCTATGCACATAGGATTCAGTATCGTGAGGCACATCATAGTTAATAACATGACTAACACGCTCAACATCTAAACCACGGGCAACAACATCGGTTGCAACTAACAAGTCAATTTTACCCTGTTTTAAACGGTCGACTGTTCGTTCTCGAGCCGACTGTTGGATATCGCCATTTAAGGCCTCTACGTCGTAGCCACGTGCGGCTAATTTGTCGGCAAGTTCCACCGTTGCGGTTTTAGTGCGCACAAATATAATGACACCGTCGAATTCTTCGACTTCTAATATTCTGGTTAGGGCCTCGAGTTTATGGTGGCCTGCAACTTGACAATAACGCTGCTTAATTGTGCTTGCCGTAGAAACTTTAGATTCAATTTTAACGTGTTTAGGGTCATTTAAGTATCGTTGCGAAATCTTTTTAATTTGCGTAGGCATAGTTGCTGAAAATAAAGCGGTTTGTCTTTCTTTTGGTGCATGGCTGAGTATTAATTCAACATCATCAATAAAGCCCATTCGTAACATCTCGTCGGCTTCATCTAAAACTAAAAAGCGAAGTCTGTCGAGTTTGAGGGTTTTACGCTTGATATGATCAATTACTCGACCAGGAGTCCCCACTACCACTTGGACGCCTCTTTTTAATTGTCTAATTTGATTATCATAGGACTGACCACCATATATTGGCAATACACGGATTTTTTTAGAAAAGCTGGCATAAACTTGAAAAGCTTCTGCAACTTGAATGGCAAGTTCACGCGTAGGTGCAAGCACCAAAAGTTGTGGGAACGAATCTTCAGGGTCGATGTTAGATAGCATTGGTAACGCAAAAGCGGCAGTTTTACCAGTTCCTGTTTGTGCTTGACCCAAAAGGTCGTGCCCATCTAATAATAGAGGAATACTCTTAGCTTGAATTGGCGAAGGCTTTTCGTAGCCTACTTTCTCGAGTGCTTGCAGAATGGCGGTCGGCAAATTTAAATCGTTAAATGTCAAATTGACAGTGTCGGTCATGGTGTTTCCTGAGTAATAAAAGAATAAAAAGGCAAAGCAGAGAGGATGCGAGCGCCATTCACTGGCGCGCATTATATGCGAAATATGCGTCACATACCATAAAATAGCTGTATTAAAGGCCACTAGCCCCTAAACAAATTGATTAAGCTATGTTTTAATGTTATTTAGTCGTCAGTAAACTGTTATTAATACACGAGCTTTTTATCGGTGCTCGTCATCAAGAGGTATTTCCCAGATGGTAAATGTGGTTAAGCAAGGGTTAAATTTGTCGTTTCTTAAAGATAGGCTTAAAGGTTTGTTAAACAAAACTCCCAAAATATTTTGGCTCTGTATCTTGATAGGTTTATTGGGTGCATGTGCAGAAAAAACCTCAGAAGAATTTATGCAAGAGGCGAGGGCCTTTATAGAGGCAGGAGACAGCCAATCTGCTGTAGTAGCGCTGAAAAATGCAGTGCAACAGGCACCACGTGACCCTAGTCCTCGTTTTCAATTGGGTAAGTTGTATTTAAAACAAAAAAACTTTGAATCGGCTGAGAAAGAACTCTCCAGAGCCTTAGAACTTGGATATGCTTCTAAAGATGTTATCCCTATGCTCGCACAAGCCCTGCAACGCACGGGCGCAAACGTTGCTTTGGCCGAGCTTGATTATGCTGAAGCTGAGTTAACTTCTGCAGAAAAATTAGAAGTGGGTTTTAGACAAATTCAGTCTTTTGTACAACTTGAACAAAACTTAAAAGCAGAGGAATTAATTACAGAGTTGCTATTACTCGACTCAAATACGGTTTACCGAGGACTAATTGAAGGTTACAGACTTGTTTTAGACCGCGAATTTGAGACGGCTCTGGAAAAAGCAAAAAGCATGTATGAACGTGCACCACTCAATAGAGATGTACTCAGTTTTACTGCTCGTATGTATATGATCACGGGTGACCCAGAAAACGCAGCAAATATTTATGAAGATTACATTCGAGTGGCACCCGACGATATTGAAGCTAAATTTGCGTTAGCAAGCATGTTAGTGGAACAACGACAAACAGCCCGAGCCGAAGTATACATAGACGAATTAAGGGCGATTAGTGAAAACAACCCTTTGCTAAACCAGTTGAAAAGTGTTGTACGCGCGGCTGCCGAAGACTATCAAGGCGCCAAAGAATTCAGTGAAATGGCGATTGCGGGTGGTCGTGCTGATCCTTCACTACGTCTTATTGCTGGGTTAGCGTCATATCAATTGGCTGAATACGAAGAAGCCGTCGGACATTTATCATTAATCGCTTCGATTTTACCGGATAACCACCCTGGGTTACGGATTCTTGCAGCAAGTCAGTTACAAGCAAATATGGGCGATGATGCAGGTGAAATTTTAGCGCGTGTTAATAACCTTGATAGCAACGATGCTTCATTGTTTTCACGTGCAGGTTACGAGCTGTTGCAGTCAGGAGATACAGAGGCAGCGAAGAAGATAATTGAGCAAGCCGACAAAATTAGTGAAACAGCCGAAGATTTGACCCGCTTGGGTGTACTCAAATTGTCTATAGATGATATAGGCGGTGTTGTCGATTTAGAAAGTGCGGTGACAAAATCACCGGAGTCTATTACTGCTAAAACAACTTTAGCAAGCGCATATTTGGCCACAGGGCAGCTCGATAAGGCGATCGAATTTGCAAAGCAGTGGCAAAATGATGAACCTAATTCTGTTGATGGATTTTTGCTCGAATCAGAAATTTTGCAACGCCAAGGAGATTATCTTGGTGCGAAGCGTTTGATAAATAATGCAAGAGCGCTAAACCCTAATAATGTTGGCGTTTTGGTGTCGGCATTGCGGGTTGCTATGCGTGAAGAGAACTTTGATCAAGCTATTGCCGCGACAAACGCGTTGCTGGAACAAGACGCAGGTAATATGACAGGCCTTGCGGCCCTTTATGCAATAAAGAGCCGGGAAGATAAAGGCGCTGAAGCGATTGACAGCATCAAAAGTGTATTTGATGCAGACCCTAGCAATCAAAATTTGGCTTTATTATTTGGTCGAGTTCAATTAAGTGAAGGACAAACTGCCGAAGCAGTTGAGACTTTTTCTACGATAAATGCAGATCGCAAGGCACCTTTGGCTTTATGGCCAATGAAAGGATTAGCACTTTTGCAAAACAAGCAGGACGATGAGGCTCGAGTACATTACAACACATGGGCAGAGCTTTACCCCAATCAACAGAATGCAGTTTTAGGGCAGTTATTACTCGCAGATAATGATAGAGAATATGCGTTGGGGGCTCGTCTAGCAGATGAGTTTCTGGAAAGAAAAGACAATGTCCAAGTTAAACTAATGCAAAGTTACTTCAAAGTAATGTCTGGCAAACCTGGTGAAGCAAAAGAGATTCTGGCTGTTATGGACCCTCGTTATTTACAACTTCCATTTGTAAGAGGTGTTAATGCTCGAATTGCAATTGCTGAAGGACGCGCAAGTGAAGGATTAGAAGATGCTAAGGCATCTTATGAAAACAATCAAAACACCAATAATCTTTTTGTACTGGTGCAAGCTTTTGACGCAAGCAATTTAGCGGGAGAAACTGTTCGCTTGTTAACTCAACATGTTGAAAGGTTCGAAAACGACATTGCTGCTAGAATGTTATTGGCAGAGCGCAAAATTGCATCTAACCCTGATGTAGCGATAATAAACTATGAAAAAATACTAGAAAGGTCTCCTTCTAATTTTGTAGTGCTCAATAACATAGCTTATTTGCACATGGAAAAGGGAAATCTAGATATTGCCTTTGGCTATGCTGAAAAAGCGTATGAGATTGAACCTGATAACGTTGCAACCGCAGATACTTACGCTCAAATTTTATTCAAACAAGGAAAGTATGAGGAAGCAGTAGAAGCTTATAACCGCGTAATGTCGGAAGAAGTAAAAAATGAAGAGATATTTTTGAATTATATTGAAGCCTTATTAAAGAACGGTAGCGTCGTAATTGCTCAGCGCAGACTGGGTGATTTACCGCTGACACTGCCAGAATCGAAAACAAGGTTAGATGCTCTGAAAAACGAGTACAATTTATAACGAGGTAATAGGGAAGTATCGCCTTGTTGGCAAATATTCAAAAAGGTATTGTGCATTTAAGACATAACAAATTATTCGAATTCTTTGTTATTGCTATAATCATAATTTCAGCATTAGAAATAGGCGCCAAGACATATAATTTGAAGCCAACAACACTCTATTTGTTGGCTTATATGGACGTGTTTATTACCGTCTTCTTTTTGTTTGAAATAATCATTAGATTTATCGCTGAAGACAATAAGAAAAACTTCTTTAAATCGGGTTGGAATGTATTTGACACCTTAGTAGTTGCTATCAGTCTGATTCCTGTAGATGAATCTGAAATGGCCTTGTTAGCAAGGTTGATACGCATATTTCGTGTTTTGCGCATGATATCCATTATTCCCGAGTTGCGGTTGCTGATAAATTCATTATTAAAAGCATTACCTCGGCTTGGTTATGTTGCGCTATTAATGTTTATTATCTTTTATATTTATGCCGCTATTGGAAGTTACTTATTCCAACATATAAATGACGATTTATGGGGCAACATCGCTATTTCGATGTTGACGCTTTTCCGAGTGATGACCTTTGAGGATTGGACCGACATCCAATATGAAACAATGGATCATTACCCCATGAGCTGGATATTCTATGTGACCTTTATTTTCTTCACAGCTTTCGCATTTTTGAATATGGTCATTGGAATTGTAGTAGGTGTGATGGACGAAGAACACGCTAAAGAAGCTAACAAAGGTCAACCATCGATGAGTGATCTGCAAGCTCAAATTACTCAATTAAGTACTCAAGTTGCAGTATTAAGTAAAAAGAAAAGAAAGAGACTCAAGAAAGAAACATAAACAAGGGGTCTGACCCCTTGTTTAGCTGGTTTTATTAAGAAGCTGGAACTGGCGCTGGCATTAATACTTTATTTATGTCTAGCAGGTCACTTTCTTTCAATGTGCCAGCTGCTTGTTTTAGGCTAACGATAGCCGTGATGAAATTGTAGCGAGCATCCGCAAGATTACGACGCGCATCAAACACATTTCGAGTACTATTTAATACGTCAACGATAGTACGAGTACCCACATCAAAACCAGCTTCTGTTGCTGTTAAAGCACTTTCTGCAGAGATAACCGACTGTTGCAGTGCTCTAATGGTTGAGATCGCAGCTTTCACGTCGTTAAACGAACTTCTTACTGAACGAACTGTTTGACGATACGTGAGTTCTAGATTTTCAGCTGCAACAACATAATTCGCTCTGTTTCTGTCAGTATTCGCAGAGACTGACCCACCTTGATAAATGGGAACACTCAAAGTAAGCCCAATGCTACTGTCATCAAGACGAGGTGGTGAGCTTTTTTCACCATTAAAGGTTTGTTCGTTGTCGCTGGTACCGTAGTTTAATCTAAGTCCAAGAGTTGGGTAATGGCCGCTGCGTGTAATATCGACATCTTGTTTAGCAATATCCCTTGCAAAACGTTGTGCCAATAGATCTAAATTTGATTCCTCTGCAATTTCCATCCAAGCGTCTGCAGTAGCAGGAGTCGGCGGCGCTGCGTCGAAGCGTTCTGTATCGAGAATTGAAATTCTAGAGTGGTATTTTCCAGTAATTTCTCTTAATTCTTCTAGTCTTAGTTCTAGCAAATTCTCTGCTCTAATTTGTCGAGCTACGGTATTATCAAAATTAGCTTGTGCTTCATGAACATCTGTTATTGCAGTTAAACCAACATTAAAACGTTGTTTGGTTTGTTCTAATTGGCGCTCAATTGCGCGAAGTTCGGCCTTTACAAACTCAACACTGTCTTGCTCTCTAAGCACGGCTAGATAAGCATTAGTTGTGCGTAGCATTAGACTCTGCATATTGGCACCCAAGCTTGCATCGCTTTGTTGAGCAACAAGTTCAGCACGGTCAAGTCCTAGCCAATTTGCATGATCATACAACGACATACTTAGTGTAATATCAGCAGACAAAGTAGAACTATCAATATCAACCACACTGGGTCCAAACAAAGTCTCACGGGTACTGTCGCTATATGCCAAGGTGCCAGAAATTTGCGGAAGCAAGTTAGCTCTACTGACCGCAATACCGGCATAGGCAGCATCTTTTTGCGCTTTTGCTCGATTAATTATAGGGTCGTTCGCTTGCGCTAATTCGTAAATTGTGGCTAAGTCGTCTGCTAATGCACCGCTTGATACTGCCAGTCCTAAAACTAAAGATACTAATGTTTTTTTCATTGATGGTCGCTCTGCAAAGTTCAATTTAAGTATATTGATAAAATCGATGTTTTGTTAATAAGGCTAAGTGTAAGTTAAACAAGTACTAATATGTAATACTAGCTTGTATCATTTATTGTTTAAGTGTAACAGAATGTAATGATTCTGCAGGTAAATACCTTAATCCTTACAAAGAAAAGTTGCTGAAGTATAGATTACACAAAAGCTCAATACATTTTCTCAACAGGTTCATGGGCTATTATACAAAGCCCTTTCGGTTAACGATCAGATTATTAAATTTATTTAAGGCGTAGCATAAATGGCAAAATTCACACGAGATGATATTACGGTGCATAAAGTAGAGAAGCTTTATCAAGGTTTTTTTAGCTTAAACAAGTATCATGTATCGCATCCTCTGTTTGAAGGTGGTGAAAGCAATGTAATCACGAGAGAGGTATTTGAACGTGGTCATGCTGCAGCTGTACTTATGTATGATCCTAAACTAGATGAATTGGTACTAATTGAACAATTTCGAATGCCAGCCTTTGAAACCATGCAAAGTCCATGGTTGATTGAAGTTGTGGCTGGTATATTAGAGCCTGGAGAAAGTGCGGGTGACTTGTGTTACCGAGAAGCCCAAGAAGAAGCCGGCATGGCGATCACAAAATTAACTAAAATCTGTGCTTTTTTGCCAAGCCCAGGTGCCTGTACAGAGTCAATAGAACTTTTTGTTGGAGAAGTTGATGCAACAAAAGCATCGGGGATTCATGGTTTAGACTACGAAGCCGAAGACATAAAAGTACTACGAGTTTCATTAAATGAAGCTTCAACTTGGCTAGAAACGGGGCGCATAAATAACAGTACCGCTATTATTGCGGTGCAATGGTTATTACTAAATAAACACAAACTGCTAGAACAGTGGGGAATAAAGTGAATATTACCGATAAATCTCAATATGAGGGAGCAAATGCAAAATAGTAGGGGTATGAAAAGAAAATATGTGCCACACCTGCCAAGTATAATTGCTACTTGTGAGCACAACTACGTGTGCATGCTAAAACTGCTTCCCGATTGCGATACGCTAGATTTAACCTTCGAATTTAAAGTAGCTGATGGCCTCAAATATCGAATCAAAATCATTGATTCAAGTCGCTACACCAGTACCTTGGAAATGTCACATATTAGTAAAAACACCCCCACTTTTTTACAACCTAAAATGGTAGTAAGGTTATACCATGATGCAAAAGTTGCGGAAGTGTTAGAGGCACAACGCACAGCTCGTCTTGAGCCAGTTTACGAATACCCAAATTTGAATATGCATCAGCGTAATGAAAAATTTATGGTGAATGTATTTTTGGCTGAATGGCTGCATTTTTGTTTAAGCCAAGAGCTGACCTCAGACATTTCTGAATAGTGATAGTAACGACACAGTATAATAAGAAGAATTATATGCAACATTTGGTTTATTTACATGGGTTTTTATCCAGCCCGAAATCTGAAAAAGCACAACAGACCCTAGCCTTTGCAAAAACACATTTTCCCTGGTTGAACGTGCACTTGCCAGAGTTACCGGGTGACATTGATGTGAGTATCAGCAAAATCGACTCTTTAGTCAGCACCCTGCCTACGGGGCGATTTAGTTTTATTGGCAGTTCGATGGGGGGATTTTTATCCACTTATTGTGTAGAAAAATATGGAGGTAAAGCGGTATTAATAAATCCGGCTGTAGAGCCTTTTAACTTGCTAAGTGCTTATATTGGTCAGCATGTAAACCCTTATACAGATGAAAAATTTGTTATTCACTCCGGACACTTAAGTAAGTTAAAAGGAGCCAGCACTGAATATCTAAAAAGCCCGAAAGCGTATTTCACACTGCTTCAAAAGGGTGATGAAACCTTAGACTATCGTTTAGCAGCAAAAAAATATGCTAAGGCTAAATTAGTCATTGAAGATGGCGGTAATCATAGCTTTGTTGATTATCACAAACACTTGCCAGATATATTCAAATTCTTGTTATCTTGAGCATTGCCCAATCTATGTTTGCTTGCTAGTATTGGATTTATATACAGTTGTTTTAACGCAGCTTGACACAAAATTATAAAATATAATAAAAACGATATAAAAATCGCGCTAACAAAGAGTACTCTGCATGTCTAACGAATATAATTCAGACGCTATTGAAGTTCTAAACGGTCTTGAGCCGGTCAAACGCAGACCAGGCATGTATACCGACACCACTCGCCCTAACCATTTAAGCCAAGAAGTTATTGATAATAGTGTTGATGAAGCTTTGGGTGGGTTTGCCAGCAACATAAAAGTGATTTTGCATGAAGATCAATCTTTAGAGGTGATTGATGACGGCCGTGGAATGCCGGTAGATATTCATCCTGAAGAACAAATGAGCGGTGTTGAGCTGATCATGACTAAATTGCATGCTGGCGGCAAATTCTCAAACAAAAGCTATGAATTTTCAGGTGGTTTGCATGGGGTAGGGATATCAGTAGTCAATGCCTTGTCAACCAGAGTAGAAGTCACTATTCGACGCGATGGTAAAGTACACCAAATTGCCTTTGAGAATGGCGATAAAGCAGAAGAGTTAGCAGTAATAGACACTTGTGGTAAGCGTAATACCGGCACAAGAGTACATTTTTGGCCTGATCCTAGCTATTTCGACACATCAAAGTTTTCGGTATCTAAATTGCTACATATTTTACGTGCCAAAGCAGTTTTGTGTCCGGGTTTAAACATAAAATTCGAAGACAAAATAGCGAAAGAAACTCACTCTTGGTATTACGAAGATGGCCTTCAGGATTATTTGATTGAAGGTTTAAAAGAGTATGCGACTTTGCCTGACGATGCACCTTTTGTTGGTAGTTTTTCTGGTAATGGAGAGGCGGCTGACTGGGCGGTTATGTGGTTACCAGAAGGTGGAGATATGGTAACCGAAAGTTATGTGAACCTTATTCCCACGGCTCAGGGTGGTACCCACGTTAATGGCTTACGCCAAGGTTTGCTAGACGCTATTCGAGAGTTTTGTGAATTTAGAAACCTATTGCCTCGCGGCGTTAAAATTACCGCAGACGATATTTGGGAAAAGTGTTGTTATGTACTGTCAACCAAAATGCAAGATCCTCAATTTGCGGGTCAAACCAAAGAGCGTTTATCTTCTCGACAAGCATCGGCATTTGTGTCGGGTATTGTAAAAGATGCTTTTAGCCTATGGCTAAACCAGCATACCGACGTGGCAGAACTATTAGCTGAATTGTGTATTGCCAATGCGCAAAATCGATTACGTCAGAGTAAAAAAGTTGCCCGAAAAAAAGTGACTCAAGGACCGGCATTACCAGGTAAGCTTACCGATTGTTCCAGCCAAGAAAACGAAAATTCTGAACTATTTTTAGTCGAAGGTGACTCAGCCGGTGGTTCGGCAAAACAAGCCCGTGACCGAGAATTTCAAGCGATTATGCCCTTAAGAGGAAAGATATTGAATAGTTGGGAGGTAGATTCTTCTCAAGTATTGGCTTCCCAAGAAATACATGATATTTCGGTTGCCTTAGGTATAGACCCCGATTCTGATGATTTGTCGGGTTTACGTTATGGCAAAATATGTATCTTGGCTGATGCAGACTCTGATGGTTTACACATAGCGACTTTGCTTTGTGCTTTGTTCGTGAAACATTTTCGGACTCTAGTCAACACAGGACATGTTTACGTAGCAATGCCGCCATTATTTCGTATCGATATAGGTAAAGAAGTTTATTATGCCCTGGATGAGAGCGAAAAACAGGGTGTGTTAGATCGTATTGAGGCAGAGAAAAAACGCGGTAAAGTCAATGTTCAGCGTTTCAAAGGCTTAGGAGAGATGAACCCTTTACAATTACGTGAAACCACCATGGATCCTAATACACGCAGGTTGGTTCGGCTTACTAGTGAAGATGCAGAAAGTATGTTGGAACTGATGGATATGTTACTTTCTAAAAAACGTTCTCCAGACAGAAAAGCATGGCTCGAAAGCAAAGGCAATTTAGCTCAAGTATAAAGGCGGTAACACTCGCGCTGTTCGGATTTGGATTAGTCGGATTGCTTTGCTTAAGATCGCGTTAAAAAATCACCCTATCTAGAGCTAATAAATAACAATCATAATAATTCAAGCATTTTTTAGTGTCAGCATTTTTTACACTTAGCACATCGAGTCTATAAATAATATATGTTTTTCAGCTACTTAATTAATGGCGTGATAATTGCTGCATGCTATTTATACTTAAAAAAATAAATACCGAATTATGGAAATAATAATGAATAAAATAACAAAACTACTGGTTATTACAGCGATATTGCTATCTTTTAAATCACATGCTGCAATCATTATTTACGATGAATCCGTATCAGGTGATTTGACCGACAACGCCACAACGACATTTGATGCCGGACTGCTCTCTGGCGGAATGTACGACGTCCTAGGTACCTTATCTGGCGGTGCAAGCGGTACAATGCAGGGAAGTGGTGATGACGAATTTGATTTCTTCACTTTCACGACAGCAAGTAACTGGACATTAGACATATTAACGCTTGATGTTACTGGCACCAATGGATTATTAACACTTAACAGACAGGCGCCCAGTTTTAGCAGCATTAGTACGCAATTTGTTTTTTCAACCGGAAGTGACATATTCGGTACGTCAGGTGCTGGTACGTATTCTGTGCAACTGGTTCCACTTGGCAACGCGGGCGACGTGACCTATAGATTGAGACTCACCGTTGAATCTGTGAGCGCCGCCTCGGCACCAGCGATGTGGGGAGTTTTGGTACTAGTTGGATTTTTCATGACGATCAGAAGGCCTTTCACGAGGAAAGGCTAACTTTTTTAATCTTCCGTAATGGGCTAATAGCGTATTGGACTTATCAAAGCCTGCCAGAAAAATCCAAGTATTGACGATAACGGAACGTCAATCTAATCATCAAGAAGACGTTCCTGACATATTCTATAAACGGATGGTCATGAACGTGATGCATGGGAAAGCTTTTAAAGACCGCGTGTCTAATTTTCGCAATTCAAAATATCGACCCAAGTCCTGAATCTAGGGTATTATTGATTGGCGAAGAATATGGTGAGTCAAATGAAAGTTTGAAGTCATTTTACTAATCCAGTTTTCCAAGCGGTTCCAGAGTACAACGATAAACCAAGTCGTTATTTTCTATTCGAGTATTATTGAACTTTAATTCGCTATTCTGTACAAATGATTACATCTTTTAATATGGCCCTAATTACCGAATGCGTCGATTCATAAAAAGAGTGCTGATAGCTTGCTTTATTTTGCTACTCTTATTCACTGTGCTAATCATCGAGTTTAGCCCCTCTGTTAACGTCGACGCCTCTAAACAGGTAAATAATGCCGATCAGATTCAAGCCCTATTATCTGATTTAAGGACCAGTTTACGCAGTCGCTACGACGCTCAAACAATAGATGTTAGTGACCTCCAAGCGGAAAGTCTGGCTGGCTTTTTGCAGCGCGCAAAGCAACAAGCGCGAGCAGAGATATTGTTTAAAGACAATATTCTAATGGTTAATCTAAGTTACCAATTGGACGCACTACTCTTTCCAGTCTTTATCAATATTGAAAGCGAAATCACTGAGGGCAGTGGCGTCAATATCAACACCGTTAAAGTTGGGAAGTTACGTTTGCCGGGTAGTTGGTCCTTGAGCATAATGGAATATGTTGCCAATGCCTATACAAACAGCCTAGTGGCGACAAAAGCCATCGCCAGTGTAGAGAAATTGACCATTAGCTCAACTGGCATGCGCGTACATTTAACTCCGCTAGACAGCTTATTGCGCGAGTTTAAAAATATACAAACTGGGGGCGATGACGAAGAATCAATTTTACTCAAAATCAAAATAGCTCACTATTTACGATTGCTTGATGGTTTGTCTATTAATGCTACCGAAAACTCACTAGATATTTATATACAAGCTTTAATGCAAGAAGCATATGTGCTCAGTGAAAATGGGTCTGCGACACTGGAAAACGAAGCGGCGATTCTAGCACTAGCTATTTATGCAGGCAGCAGGAGAATTGCAACTTTCACTGGGGATCTTAGTTTTGCTTTAGACCGATTACCTTACGCTAGAGTCAAACCAGTTTTAGTCAATAGGCAAGATCTAAGCCTGCATTTTGTTTTTTCTGCGGCAATAAAACTTATGTCTGAAAAAGGCATCAGTATTGCCGTTGGAGAATTTAAAGAACTTATGGATAGGGGAGCGGGTGGTTCAGGGTACAGTTTTATTGACCTTGCTGCTGATATGTCTGGCGCCCATTTTGCAGCGATGGCTGTTGATCCAAAAACAGCGGTTCAAGTGCAACAAGCATTGCGCCATAAAAAGAATGAAGCGCTTTTTATGGTAGACGTAACTGGTTTCGAAGAAGGGATGACTAAAGCAGAATTTGAACTGAAATATAGTAAAGTTGATAGTCCGGAATATTTAGCGGTGGTGTCAGAAATCGAACGTCGTCTTTCGGGTTTAGCTCTGTCAAAATGATATTGCTCTACAGGACCCTCTTTGCATGCCAAGTTCGGTTTACGTCGTAATGGAAACAAATGAAAAATTGACAATAAAAGTACAACAAAGGTGTCGTATGATTTTACTAACATTTAACAAGCTACTGATTTTGGCGATTGATTAACGAAAAGGATAAAAAATGCGTTTTAAACTATTTAACCCTGATACGAGAAGAATTTTAACATTACTAGGTACATTGGTATTTGGATGTAGCCTAGCTAGTGCAGCTTTCGCTGCGCCCGTTTATAAGGTTAGCAAAGGTGACGATACTATTTATATCGGAGGAACCTTTCATTTGCTAACCCCTGATGATTATCCATTGCCAAAAGCATTTGATACTGCATTTGCTGCGTCAGATGAAGTTTACTTTGAGACCGATATGGCTGCGATGGAGAAACCTGAGTTTATGCAGCAATCTATGCAAGTTATGATGTTTCAAGACGGCAGCACCTTAGAGGATGCGTTGGACGCTAAAACGTACGAACGTTTGCAAGCTCATTTTGCTAGCAGAGGTATCCCTGGTGATATGATGATGCAAATGAATCCTTTGGGTGTAATGTTGACGATCACGATCGCAGAATATCAAATGAGAGGATTTACTGCAGAAGGTGTTGATAAACACTTTTTGACCAAAGCGACAGAAGCCAATAAATCGCTGGGGTGGTTTGAAACGCCATCCGAGCAGCTAGGATTTTTGAGTGTGCTTAACAGCGATGAGCCAAATAAGCTGATAAACTATACGCTTGATGAGTTAGGCAAAATAGACAAAATGATAAGTGACCTACATAGTAGTTGGCGCAATGGCGATATGGAAAAATTGGTGGAAGTTGGTTTAGAAGGATTTCGTGACTACCCAGAAGTAAGCAAGGTGTTATTAACCCAAAGAAACAACGCATGGATGAAAAAAATAAAGACGATGTTTGGGGATGGAGACACCGAGTATATTTTGGTTGGCGCGCTTCATTTACCTGGCGAAGATGGTCTATTAACTCAATTGGCCGGGCTAGGTTATAAAGTTGAGCAAGTTAAGCCGTAAATTAAGTTCAATAGCGTCTCTTCAAAAGACACTCAATACTTAGTTGAGTGTCTTTTTAAATTGTTTAAGTGTGTTTAGCATCAACTCAATTTTTTTAACTATATTGGGCAGGGCTTCGTTTATTATATCTTGCTCCGCGCTCTCTATATCTTGCTCCGCGCTGGCAACTTTTGCGATTTCACCTGCAAGTTCCTCAACATAAGGGACAAAACGCTTACTGCGGGTTTCAAACCCTGATTCAGCCGCGAAAATACTTTCAAACTTGCCCTTGCCTGCGTGTTGTAGAGAGTTTAATGCAGCATCGGCATCTACCGCTTTGCGATAAATGACTTTTAGATTTTCGTTAAGTGCTTCAATAATTTTATTCATATTTCTTCGTTTATAATAAGCGTCATGTGCCGATACTAATGAGGTGGGCAATTGTGCCTGCAAATTCGTTCTGCTTCAAGCATCTCTATTGAAGCAATTGAATAAGGAAACGCAATGGATATTCAAGGTTCAACAAGCCTTAACTATGCGCTTCAAGTAAAATCTGCACAATTGGCTAATAACCAGCAGAAACAAGAAGGGCAGGCTGTATTGCAATTGTTAGAGTCAGCCGCTGCGGTTCCTGCACCGAGTACGTCTAGTTCGGGTAGTCTAATTAATACCTACGCTTAATGTCTCAATGCAGTAATTTAAGGCTCTAAGCCTAAATCAATGGGTGTCTTACCGGGTTGTCCTGGAATTTCTTTAACGAGTTTTGGGACTAAAAATCCCGGTAAGCGCTTTATCATTTCAGCTATGAGTGTTGTCGCTTTGTGTCGGCTTACATCAAAATGGCTTGCTCCCTTTACTGGGTCAAACATATGTAAATAATAAGGCAATATTCCAGCATCTATTAAATTCTCACTTAATTCACATAGCGTGTCTTCATTATCATTTATATTTTTTAACAGTACTGATTGATTTAACAATAGAACGCCATGTGCTTTTAGTAATTCACATTTTTGGCGAAGTGCCTGACCAATTTCATTAGCATGGTTAATATGAAATACAAGGATGACCTTAAGTTGCTTATTTCGGTCTTGGATGTGTTGCAATAAAGCTAAAAAGCCATCGTCAATTCTTTGCGGAATAACAACCGGCAAACGAGTATGAATACGCAGTCGTTTGATGTGATCAAGTGTGTGTAATTGCTCGACAATGTTTTGCAAGGCCTTGTTATTGGCCATTAGCGGGTCACCACCTGACAATATCACTTCATTAAGTGATGTATCTTTCTGAATATAATGAAAAATATTGTCGATATCACTTTTACGTAAATGATTATCTTTATACGGAAAGTGTCGTCGAAAGCAATATCGGCAGTTGACCGCACAAGCGCCTTTAAGAATAAGCAAAACGCGACTTTTATATTTGTGGATAAGACCAGTTTGTTGATTAGATTGTTCCTCTAAAGGATCGTCGACAAAGCCTTTTGCAGTAATAAATTCGCTACTACTCGGGAGGACCTGTTTTAAGAGAGGATCGTCCCAATTTCCTATCTCCATCAAATCGGCAAAAGGCCTAGGGACGCGCATTGGAAATAAGCGTCTAGCCTTAGAATGTTGTTCAATGTTTTGGGTCGACAATGCTGGAAGTTGCAGATACTCAGCCAAGCTTTCGATGGTGGTAAAGCAATTTGCTAACTCTTTTTGCCAATGAGGCTCTACAGTTAGTGTTTTTTTAGGTATCATCTGCATGTTTATTTTACTTCGAATTTTTGATTAGAGGAACAAATGGCTAATTTCAGTACCAACGAGTTTAAAGCAGGCCTTAAGATAATGCTAGATGGGGAACCCTGTAACATACTAGAAAACGAATATGTAAAACCAGGTAAAGGCCAAGCCTTTAATCGTGTAAAGATACGTAAATTAGTGTCGGGAAAGGTGTTAGAAAAAACATTCCGTTCAGGTGAGTCGGTTGAAGGTGCAGACGTTATGGATACCGAATTGGCCTATCTATACAATGACGGCGAATTTTGGCACTTCATGAACAATGAAACATTTGAACAAATTGCTGCCGATGAAAAAGCTTTAGGCGACAATGCAAAATGGTTGGTTGAGAACGATGTGTGCACAATAACCTTATTTAACGGCAGTCCAATTGTGGTCACGCCACCCAATTTTGTTGAAATTGAAATAACCGAAACCGATCCAGGCTTGAAAGGTGATACCGCAGGCACCGGAGGTAAGCCAGCAACCTTAGCCACAGGTGCAGTGGTGCGTGTTCCCTTGTTTGTGCAAACCGGTGAAGTTATAAGAGTAGATACTCGAAGCGGAGAGTATGCCTCACGCGCCCAAAAATAAGCTTGCATGGCGGCCAAGTGCTGACATTGTTAGTCTGAAAAAACGGGCTCAAATACTTGCTCATATTAGAGCTTTTTTTGATGCTCGTGGTCTATATGAGGTGGAGACCCCTGCTTTGTCTAGGGGGACGGTTACAGACCCTTTCATCGATGGATTTTCACTTCAATCGCTATGTTTTGGCGAAAATACCACACGTTACCTGCAAACATCGCCAGAATATGCAATGAAACGATTGCTGGCGGCTGGAAGCGGAGATATTTATCAAATATGTAAAGCTTTTAGAAATGACGAAATAGGCCAGTATCATAATCCCGAGTTCACTATTTTAGAATGGTATCGAAGTAACTTCGATATGCAGGATTTAATAAATGAAGTCAGTGATTTACTTTGTATGTTATTGGGCATTCCAAATCTTGAGCAAACAACATATCAACATTTGTTTCTGAAATACTGTCAGTTTGACCCATTGCAAATCACTGCTAAAGAGCTTATGAAATACGCTACGCACAAAGGGCATCTTGCATATTTGCAAAGTTTACAAAAACAGGGTAACAGTCAATCGCATATACAAGATAGCTTATTGCAAATGCTGTTTTACACTGAGATTGAACCAAACATAGGCCAAATAATACCCATGGTTGTTACTCACTTTCCCGCTGCCCAAAGTGCGCTTGCCACAATGTCAGAAGATGGTTTAAGCGCTAATCGATTTGAGGTTTATTTTAAATCCATTGAATTAGCCAATGGTTTTAATGAACTCACAGACGCAAAAGAGCAGCGCCAACGCTTTGAGCAAGACAATGTAAAACGCAATGTGTTAGGAAAAGCAGAGCGTCCAATAGATAGTGCTTTTATTGCTGCACTCGACAGTGGTTTACCCCCATGTTCTGGTGTTGCGTTGGGGATTGATAGGCTTATTATGCTTTTATTGGGCAAAACCCATATTAAGCAAGTGATAAGTTTCGATAATGACAATGCTTAAAATTTCAGCAACGCATATTCAAACATTTTTAGAACATGCTAATGGCAAGACTATTATTGCTGGGTATGGCAGTTTACTGAGTCAATATTCTCGCCAACATTTTAGTCAAATTAATAGCCTAGTAATGCCAGTGTTAGTGCATAACTGGGAGCGTAGCTGGATAACGCGTTCTTTATCCGAAAAGCAAACTTATGTTGGGGCTACACCTGAGCCTGGGGCATGCATTAATGCATGTATTTTAGCATTAGACATAGACCCTAGTTTTCAGCAACGTGAACAAGACTATCGATTTACTCTTTTGGAGCCCGCGGCCATTGAGTTTTTGCTTCCAAGCGGGTTTGAGTCCCATGTTGAAGTTTTACAAGCTCAACCAATATATATTTGTGAAAGTCTTGATATTAATCCGGCCAACGAAAAGTACCCTGTTAGTTTTTCTTACATTCATACTTGTTTATTAGGTGCGCAAGAATTAATGGGAGCAAAAGGCATCGATGAGTTTTTTCGATACACAAAGGGCTGGGGTTCGTCGAAGTTTGTTAATGATTCGACATCTCCTAAATATCCGAGGGCAGCCACACAAGGGATGAGCTCATTTGATATTGAAGCGCTCATTAACTTGCATAGTAAATAAACGCTATCTACCAATTTTTACGTATTTGCAATGACTATTCTGGGTTTCGTAAGACCATTAGTCTAATTTCAGTCATGTCTTCAATGGCATAGCGGATACCTTCTCTACCAAGTCCAGATTCTTTGACGCCACCATAAGGCATGTTATCTACTCGCCAACTAGGTACATCACCTATGACTACACCGCCTACATCAAGCTCGTCCCAAGCTTTATGCGCTTTATAAATATCTCGGGTAAAAATGCCTGCCTGCAAGCCAAATTGACTGTTATTCACTTCTTTTAAGGCGTCATCAAAATTACTAAAACGACTTAATATTGAAACAGGGCCAAAGGCTTCCTCGTTATTCACTTTGGCGTCGTTTGGTACATTTTCTAATAGTGTTGCGCTCAACATAGCTCCATTGCGTTTTCCACCACATAACAAAGATGCACCACTTTCAATTGCTTCTTGAATCCATGCATCCAAGCGTTCAGCTTCTGACTCAGCTATCATGGGACCAATAAACGTAGTTGGATCTAAAGGATCACCTTCGATTAAACCACTGACCTTAGCTACATAAGCTTTTTTAAATTCATCATAAATACTGTCATGCACAATGACTCTTTGCACGCTAATACAACTTTGTCCACTCTGATAATAGGCACCAAATACAATGCGTTCGACCGCATCAATAATGTCGGCATCGTGATCAACTACACAAGCTGCATTTCCTCCCAGTTCTAAAACTACGGGTTTTTTACCTGCTTTTGCTTTTAAGGCCCAACCTACATCAGGACTACCCGTAAAACTAAGTAATTTAAACCGATCATCAGTAGTAAATAAATCGGCGCCATCTCGACTACAGGGTAATACTGAAAAAGCCCCTTTGGGCAGGTTTGTTTCGGCTAATACTTCAGCAATAATAAGCGCACCAATAGGCGTTCTACTAGCTGGTTTCAGCACAAAAGCACAGCCAGCAGCAATGGCAGGGGCCACTTTATGGGCGGCTAAATTCAGCGGAAAATTAAACGGTGATATGAACGAGCAGGGCCCAATAGGGACGCGTTTAGTCATACCTGAATAGCCTTTTGCGCGCTTGGTAATTTGTAGTTCTAACACTTCACCTTGAATGCGCACCGCTTCTTCTGCGGCTATCTTGAAGGTATCTATTAAGCGAGTTACCTCACCTTCCGCATCTTTTATCGGCTTGCCAGCTTCAATACATAATGCGTATGCAAGTTCGTCATAACGTTCAGTAAAGCGCTTAACACAATGTTCTAATATTTGTTGGCGTTCAAAAGCAGGCATTTTATTAAGCAATACTTGCGCGCTTTCTGCCGCCGCAATAGCTTGATCGATGACTGCAGCATCTGCTAGTGCAACAGTGGTTGCCGCTGCTTGTGTATATTTGTTAGTGACAACCAAATCGTTGTTGGCAAATACTGCCTCGTTGGCCAGATAATAGGGATATTGCTTTGCTAACATTGTTGATTTCCTTATAATTTAGCGCTTAATTTACGGATACTGTTGTTTAATGTTTCATCATTCAAACTGTAGTCTACTGGCACATCAATTAAATGCACGGCGGGGTCTGCTAAACAGTCTTTTATTTGTTGTTCCAACTCACTGGCTGCAGCAATTCGCCAGCCTTTCCCACCATAACTTTCGACATACTTCACAAAGTCTGGATTACCGTAATCCAGCCCGTAGTTATCAAAGCCCATGTTGCTTTGCTTCCATTTGATCATACCGTAGGCGTCGTCACGAAGAATTATTACCACTATATGCAAATTCAAACGCACCGCGGTTTCAATTTCTTGACTGTTCATCATAAAACCACCATCACCACAAACGGTAATAACGGCACGATCAGGATAAACTAATTTAGCCGCCATAGCTGAGGGTAGGCCGGCGCCCATTGTTGCTAAAGCATTATCGAGCAATAAAGTATTTCGCATAGCCGCTGGGTAGTTTCGAGCAAACCAAATTTTATAAACGCCATTATCAAGCGTTACAATGCCATTTTTAGGCATTGCTTTACGGACGTCGTTGACCATTCTTTCTGGCAAAATAGGGAATCTATTGTCATTTTCAGAGGCTTCTCTGTGGGCGATATAAGCATCGTGAACATCACTATAAAAATCTAATTCCCATTTGCAAGCAGGGTCAATCGCTTCTTTGATTTGCCAAATACTATTTGCAATATCACCAACAACTTCTAACTGGGGAAAATAAACGGGGTCGACCGCAGCAGAATCAAAATTAATATGAATGACCTGCTGGCTATCGTCTTCCATAAAGAAAGGTGGTTTTTCAACTACATCATGGCCAACATTTATAATGAGATCGGCACGGCTAATGACCCTATGCACAAAGTCACCGCTAGATAGTGCGGTATTGCCCATAAAGAGTTCATCGGTTTCGTCTAAAACGCCTTTACCCATTTGTGTTGTTATAAATGGGATGCCAGTTTTGGCGACAAATTCTCCTAGCATTTTAGATGTTAATTTTCTATTTGCTCCTGCACCAATCAATATAACCGGGGATGTTGCAGCTTCAATCATATTTACAGCCGCTTTTACTGACTTATATTCTGCAATGGGTCGCCTTACAACACTTGGTGCCAATAATGCAGATTGTGTATCTTCATCAGCTATATCTTCAGGTAACTCAATATGTACAGCTCCGGGGCGCTCCTCGCTGGCTATTCTAAATGCTTCCCTAACGACAGAAGGAATACGATCGCCACTGACTATTTGGGTAGTATATTTGGTTATAGGGCGCATCATATCGACAACATCTATTACTTGAAATCGGCCTTGTTTACTGGTTTTGATAGGTTTTTGCCCAGTAATCATGAGCATTGGCATTGCACCCAATTGAGCATAAGCCGCGGGGGTAACTAAGTTGGTGGCGCCAGGGCCAAGGGTAGACAAACATACACCTACTTTGCCGGTTAACCGCCCATAAGTAGCAGCCATAAAACCTGCGCCTTGTTCATGCCTTGTTAAAATTAATCTAATAGAAGAACTTCGAAGGGACTCTAGTAAATCTAAATTTTCTTCGCCGGGAATACCAAAAATATACTCAACGCCTTCGGCTTCGAGCGCTTTAACCATTAAATCAGACGCTTTCATGTTTATTCCTTTTTGCTTTTTTATAAAGTGGATAACGCAAAAAACGTATCGCGATATTTCACTATGTGTGCATACAAAGACCGCAGTATGAATTAAAAATTTCAAGTATCGCTTTATGATAGACCTATGTCTCTTCACTTTCATCATTAAAAAACCTATTAATAAAGTTTTGTGGGACTGTTTTTTAGAGCGAGGCAAGGTAAAATCGACTGGTAGACTGTCGAGTCTACATATATTGCGGAACATATGAGGCATCATCTGAATGAGCAAAGTAGATACTGGGACAACTATTAGTTTTTTAACTAAGCATGGAAAAGAGCGCTTAATAGAGTCAAAATTAAGTGCTGCGTTATCTTTAGAACTGCTGCATACTGATGCTTTTGATACAGATACCCTCGGTACCTTTGACTTAACTGTGCCACGCAAACTTAGTCCGGTCGAGGCTGCTCTAAAAAAAGCGTATTTAGCCTGTGACTTGACTGATTGTGATAAAGGTTTGGGCAGTGAGGGTAGCTTTAGCAGTTTTATGGGCTTAGGTTTACAGAATACTGAAATAATTGCGTACGTAGATACATCAAAAAACATAGAAGTCATTGCAAGCGCGCAACAAAATCTACCTAACTTTGTCATCGAAGCGGACAACGAAATAGATGCCACAGAGAAACTGAAAGCATATCAGCCTGAACAAAAATGGATGTTTAAATCAGCAAATGGCTGGCATAAAGGTCTTGATGCTAAAGCCATCGTGACTGAAATTCAATCCTGGCCAGCTAGTATAGAGCCTGATTTTAGAGCGATGCATTCCCCCTATCGTCAAAAGACGATACTTGCAGCTACAGATAATCTGATTTCGCGTTTAAGTGCTATATGCCCTCAATGCAAGCGAATCGACTTTGTGCCCATGCCGAGTAACGAAGGCTTACCTTGTGAATTATGTGGGCAAGCGACGAACAAACCTAAGCCACCAATTTTAAAATGCAAAGGCTGTGGTTTTATAGCTGACTCTAACAATGACAACAAACCTAAGGAGCAAATTCCAGCTTTTGCCAGTGCGTTTTATTGTAATTTTTGCAATCCATAAACTCGAAAAACATCCAATAAAAACCCTTATTGGAGTTTATTCAATAAGTAAGTCAATATATTAATAAAAGGGCCTTTGGGCCCTTTTTTATTGCTTAATTAAATAAAACCTTCACCAAGTGAGCTTTCCCAGCGTTAAATTAGTAAAAAATGTACTGATTTACTAACATTGGAAAGATTTTATGAAAACAAAAAAACTAATATCTGGAATATGCCTAAGTGTTGCTGTGACTCTAAGTGGCATTGCGTATGCTGATGGGCATAAGGGACACAGCCAACATTCACATGAGCATCGTAGTGAGGCGAACCAAAAACGTGATGAGTTTAGACAGCCGTATCGCACACTCGAATTTTTTGGCATTAAAGCTGATCACAAAGTGGTTGAAGTTTTGCCAGGAGGTGGTTGGTATTCAGAAATTTTAGCACCAATGCTGCGTGATACGGGTGAATTTGTTGCTGCCCATCATCCAGCTGACTCTGCATCTAGCTACAGAAAGCGTTCGCGCGCCAATTACGAGTCCAAACTCGAAGAAAATAGCGATGTTTATGGTAAGGTTGTGTTAGCTGAATTTAACCCAAAAGCCAATGTGCACGAGGCAACTAAAAATGCTGACCTTGTGTTGACCTTTAGAGGGTTGCATGGCCTACAAAACGGTGGAGACTTGGCAGCTGCTTTTAGTCAGTTTAACCAGATGTTGAAAAAAGGCGGTTCATTAGGCATTGTGCAACATGAAGCGCCTGAGGGTTACGACCCAATTCAAACGGCCGAGAAAGGATATTTACCTAAGTCTCATGTTATTGCGGTAGCTAAAGCTGCAGGCTTTGAACTAGTCGCTGAGGCATATTTTCATAACAACCCAAAAGATACTATCGTAGTTGATGGCATTGAAGGTGGTGTTTGGACATTGCCACCGAGTCTTCGCACTGAAGTTGACAAAGAAAAGTACGCCGCAGTAGGTGAGTCTAACCGTATGACCTTATTATTTAAAAAACGTTAAATGTATTCTGGCCCTCATTCAAAATTGGGGTCAGGTAAGATACTGACGCGCTTCAGAATGATGTTTTCTATAGGCGCGTCAATAAAACCAAGTTCTGGGTGAGTGTGTGTTTCCACTGCAGATATCTTGTCCAATACTTCGTGTCCTTCCATCACCATGCCAAAAACCGCATATCCCCATCTTCGGCCAGGATCTAGGTTTTTGTTTTCACCCATATTAAAGAAAAATTGGCGTTTAGCAGAATGTGGGTCACCCATACGAGCCATCGCAACCGAATACATTTCATTTTTTAGACCATTGCCCGATTCGTTAATTATTTTGAAATTTTCTTTTTTATCTTTGTATTCAGGATCATAACCGCCACCTTGTACAATATAGTCAACAATAATGCGATGGAACAGTGTGTTGTCATATTCACCTTGTTTCACGTATGTTAGAAAGTTATTGGTTGTAAGAGGGGCTTTTGCTCTATTTAATTCCACAACAATGTCACCTTCACTGGTTTCCATTTTAACCCTTGGGTAATAATTGTCTTTTTGGATGGCGGCACCAATAGGTGCTTCCAATTTTGGTTTTTGGCGAGCTTGAGCGTGTAATTCGCCAGTTATAGTCAGCAGAGAAAACAGTAAAATCCAACAATATTTTTGCATAAATAACCCTGATAAAAAAAGAAGGCCCTAATTGCCATAGACTCGCTCAACAGACTAAAATCAAATGCTTTTGCTTGCAAGTAAAACAACAAACTTAGCATTACTTGCAATTGCCTTACAATTGCCAAACAATTTCTTTAATTTAATATGGTGGTCAAGATGTCTATTGCCTACCACAAAAAACTGACCACGGGGTTTTAGTACCTTGTATGCGTCTTTGAACATTTGCCACGCAATATCTTCTGTAACGGTGCTTTGTTGATGAAATGGAGGATTGCATAACACAGCGTCTACCGATTTCAAGGTGATATTGGACAAGCAATGATTAACATAAAATTCAGCAGCATTACTAACATCATCGACGGCTGCTTGTGCTAAGGTTTGTTTCGCTGATGCAATAGCCATAAAAGACTCGTCGACAAAGACCATATGAGTGTTTGGTGAGCGCTGTAACACGCTAACACCAAGTATGCCATTTCCACAACCCAAATCGATGATATTCTTTTGTGCAAAGTCATAATTAATAAGTGTTTTTAAAAGAAAACGCGCGCCAATATCAACCTGTTCACGGCAAAATACATTAGGCCAATTGTATAAGGTAAAACCCAGCTCTTCGTCTTTTACTTGGCTTATATTGACCTTATAATTATCGCTTGTCCCCGCATTTTCAATTTCGTCACAAGACGCAGAAATTAACAAACGGGCTTTCTTTTTTGCTAACGATGTCTTTGTGCCAGGAAAGTGTTTTTCAAACAGTTTTACCACGGAAGAGGTGATTAATTTGACCATACCGCCGGCAAGAATCTTGGTATCATTAGACAAATACAGACGCAGTTGGGCAAGCAGATAATCAAGGTAGGCTAGGGTTCTTGGCACTTTAAGCAAAACAATATCTGCTTTGTTTAACTTGCTATTAAAATCGAGGCTACTATTGACGGTAATGTGAGTGTTCTTTCCCGTTAAAGGTGCATTGTTGTTGATATTGTTTTGAATCCCTAATTTACTCATATATGAGTCGGTGAAAGTGTCAATCTTTATGTGTGGAGCTAAGGCTTGTATAGCGCAGCAAAGTGCGCCAAAGCTGTCATTAATCACAATGATTGTTTTTATATCTGCCAAATTAACACTTTCAACCAGTTGGTCGATTAAATATTCGTCTGCAGCATCCCATGCGCGCAAAGATTTGTCAGATGACTTTGTGGGAAAACGCTGTAAGTTTATTGAAAAGTCATGTTTGTTGAGCTGAGTTTGGGTCACCACTAGCGAAGTCCTTTATCTATTATTTACGCCACCGTAGAGCTTACCTTAAAAATAAAGTGAAAGCTTATTTTCTATTGGTGTGTCTTATGTAATCCAAGAGTTTAGCTACTATTCGGGTGAGTTGATGCAAAGGTGCAAAATATAATTTTGGTACCAAACTTCGAGTTTTAAGAAAATGAACTCATAAGCATAGTTTCCGTATGGATCAGTACAGACAATAAACGTTGTATAGTCGCTTTAATCATGCAAAAAAATGAATATAAGCAGCCGCAAATGCTGCTCCTAGAAAATGAACAAGGCGCCAATCAAGAAGCAATAGATGAAGCCTTAATCACTAAGCTTTGTTTGATTAAAGCTAACAAAGAGTGCCTAATTGCCGACTTAGTGCTACCAAACGCTAAGGTTGATGTAAGGGAAAAATGGCTAAGCCATGAAGACGGTATGAGTTTGTATGCATACTTTTACCGCCAATTAGCTTGGCAACAAGCCCATATAACGCTTTATGGTAAGCAACATAAAATACCGCGCTTACAGGCATGGTATGGTGACCCGAATACGGCTTATAAATATTCTGGCTTATTGATGCAACCCTTAGCTTGGGATCCAGTGCTTAAACATTTAAAAACACTCTGTGAAGAAACTCTCAATGTTTGTTTTAATTCGGTGCTGGCTAATTTATATCGTGATGGCTCAGACAGCATGGGCATGCATGCTGATGACGAACCCGAACTTGGTGTAAATCCTACCATTGCCTCTGTCAGCTTGGGTCAAACCCGTCGTTTTACCTTTAAGCAAAAGCAGTCTAAAGAAAGTGTGAAAATAGAATTGCAACATTCGTCATTGCTAACAATGGCCGGGCAAACGCAAACATATTGGCAACACGGTATGAATAAAAGTCGCACACAAACAGGCCCTAGGATAAACTTCACATTTAGGTTTGTTCATCCGGCATAAAGATGAGACAGCCTAATATTTTAAAAAATGCCAGGTATTTGGAGTAAAGCGCAGAATGACAGTCAAACAAAGTATAGAAAACAAAATATCGGATAATATCAATGCAGATTTCTTGGACGTGGTTAATGAGAGTCATATGCATAATGTGCCTGCAAATTCAGAAACTCATTTTAAGGTAACAGTTATCAGTGATACGTTTGAAGGCAAGCGTTTACTGCAACGTCATCGAAGCATTAACAGCTTGCTTGCAGAAGAACTAGCAGGACCAGTGCATGCGCTAGCTTTGCATACTTACACCAAAAGCGAATGGTTAAAAAGACAGGCCGAAAGTCCTGATTCACCCAATTGTTTGGGAGGTTCTAAGATTTAAGCTCGGTTTTTATTAACAAACTGTTAAAAGAATTCTGTTTGAACTTCTGTTAAACTCCCGCCCACTTAAGTCAACAAGCAAAGAATTTACATGTTTAATCATTTTAATGGTGCTCAAGGAAACGTCAAAAACGATGTACTTTCGGGTATCACGGTCGCTTTAGCTTTGGTCCCAGAAGCGGTAGCATTTGCATTTGTAGCCGGTGTAGAACCCATGGTGGGATTATATGCTGCATTTATGATGGGGCTGATCACATCAGCAATTGGTGGTCGCCCTGGTATGATTTCTGGCGCAACCGGAGCCATGGCTGTTGTTATGGTCGCTTTGGTAATGAATCATGGTGTTCAATATTTGTTCGCGGCAGTTGTGTTAGCCGGTATTATTCAGATCTTGTTTGGGGTATTCAGGTTAGGTAAGTTTATTAGGCTTGTACCTTATCCGGTAATGCTTGGCTTTGTGAATGGCTTAGCCATTGTAATTTTTCTTGCCCAACTTGGGCAATTTGAAGTGCTGAATGCCCAAGGCGAATGGGAGTGGATGACGGGCTCTACTCTATATATGATGCTTGGCCTTATTGCCCTGACCATGGCGATAATTTATATTTTGCCAAAAATAACCACCGCCATTCCAGCATCACTAGTGGCTATTGTTGCAGTAACGCTGTTGGTTACGTTTATGGATTTAGATGCCCGCACGGTAATTGATTATGTCCGTGATATGTTGCCTGCCGATCAACGTGAATCGGCCTCATTAGCTGGTGAGCTACCAAGTTTTTCTATTCCTATGGTGCCGTTTTCACTTGAAACGCTTTATATCGTGCTGCCAACGGCTATTATTTTATCCCTTGTCGGACTTATTGAGTCATTATTAACACTTACGTTGATAGACGAAATGACAGACACCCGTGGTCGTGGTAACAAAGAGTGTGTAGGTCAAGGTGTGGCAAATACTGTCAATGGTTTCTTTGGTGGCATGGGTGGTTGTGCAATGATTGGCCAAAGCATGATTAACATCAATTCTGGTGGACGAGGCAGATTATCAGGTATTACCGCTGCCATGGTCTTGTTGGCATTCATTTTGTTTGCAGCGCCATTGATTGAAATGATTCCGCTTGCGGCCTTAGTAGGCGTAATGTTCGTTGTGGTTATTGCTACTTTTGAGTGGGCAAGCTTCCGAATTATCCGAGGTGTAAATAAGGAAGATGCCTTTGTATTATTTTTAGTGACAGGCATTACTGTCATTGCTGACTTGGCGGTTGCAGTTGTAGTTGGCGTAATTGTTTCGGCACTAGTGTTTGCTTGGAAACATGCAACGCATACTATGGCAAAAACCCATACAGATGATGACGGGTGGAAAGTATATGAACTCGAAGGCCCGTTATTTTTTGGTTCGGTTACCCATTTTAAAGATATTTTTGATGTACAAAACGATCCGCAAGATGTGGTTATTGATTTTAACGAGTCTAGAATTTGGGATTCATCAGGAATAGACGCTCTAGATAATTTAGCCGACAAATACCAAAGTGTTGGAAAAACCTTACACATTCGTCATATTAGCCCTGAGTGTCGGGTATTGCTGAAAAAAGCCGGTCGTTATGTAGAAATTAACGTAAACGAAGATCCCCGCTACAAAGTGGCAAGCGATACCCTTGGCTAACTGATATAATATTGAGAATATAAGACAAAAAAATACCGGCCTTTATCGCCGGTATTTTTTTAAACAAGGCCCTTTAAGCAAGACTTGATTAAAACGATTTTAACCTTGAATGATTATTAAGCTTGCTTTGTTAACCAGAGCACTAAATCAATCATTTGTTGTACAGTCATATCTCGTGTAAATGTTGCCTGGTATTTACCGTTAATAATAAAATTAGGTACACCTGATACATGCTCTCTAAACTCAGCTAGTTTATCGTTATTACGTTTTACTAGGCTGCGAACGCTAAAGCTCTTTGCCAATTTGTCAAATTGCGCCCCGTCTACGCCGTTAACAACAAAAATGCTTCGTATATCACTTAGGTCATTAATTACAGAGCGTTGACGATGAATATAGTTAAAAATAGCGCCATTCATTGCGTCTTCTTGCTTCAAAGCACGCCCAATTTGCATCGCCATAGTAGCGTCATTTTGCGCCTGCGGACCGGCCATTCCCATAAAGTTAACGTGCACTTTATTAAATGCGACACCTTCTGGTAATTGCGCCTTGATTTGCTTAACTACGGGCTCAGCGCGATAGCAGGCTGGACACCAAAAAGAGAAATATTCAGTCACTTCTGGCTTAGCCGTTTTAGTGTCTGAAATTATCTTATAGTGCTTACCTTCTTGCCAAAGTTCTACTTGAGCATTTGCTTGTATTGGCAGTAAAAGTGACACCGTCATTAATAATACAAGTGCTGCAAAAAGTGTTTTCATCGTTTATTCCTATTTAAAAAAAGCTAACAGTAAAGACATCTAATTACTTTACTAGTTCAGAAAAACCGCCGCAAGGATATCATAAGACACGCTCTATTTCATAGAAGAGAGATGGTATCTCTCGCGACGCTGTAGCACATAGATAAATATATCTTTGTGCATAACTCACCACCTATAGCTGGCGCTTAGCATAACTCGGCTAGATTCTCCGCTAAAGCCAATTACGTCTTCATACTTCTCATTTAATATATTACTCAATCTGACATTGAAGTTTACATACCTATTGTACGTGAATATATAATTTGCACTTAAAAGCCAATAACTCTGTAATCCTATTACCACGGAAGGCTCAGGAAAGGGCGGGAAAAAACGGTCAAGGCGACTCCCCGTGTAATCTGCTTGAAGATAGAATTGATGAGTGTTATTGATATAAGAGATATTAACAGAGCCTGAATGGGGCGAGCGACGTAATTCTGCTTGTGAATTTTCGCTGGCATCTAAATAGCTATAATGAGCCTTCCAATTTACTGAAGCACCATTTTTAAAAGTGTCTATTTCGCCATTAAGGCTTACTTCGAAACCTTCTCGAGTGCTATTGATGTCAGCGTTTTGAGCCGTAAATTGCCCACTATTAGCATCAAAAACAAAGCCAAGAATTTCATTTTGCAGTGTTGCTTTAAACCAGGCTAGTTGTAGTTCGTTGTTTTTACCCAACCATCCACCCAAGTAACCACCAAAAAAAGCACCAGACCAAGTTAACCCCAACTCTACGCTTTCTTGTTGTTCTGGTTCTAAATCTGGATTACCTAAAAATGTTTGTGGGAAAAATCCAAAACGCTCAGTGAATGTTGGGTTGTTAACTGCAGTACCATTGCTTATAAACGCTCTCCAATGATTATTTATTTGATAAGTTGCGCCTATCCTGTAGCTACTAGCATTGTCGAACTCATCATTATTGTCGTAGCGATAACTTAAGCTAACATTCATTGCATCGCTTAGTGCATATTGGCCATTGCTAACAAAAGAATAACTAAAATTATCTTGTGTTTGGTTGGGATCTCCAAAGCTAATAATGCCAACTTGTTCAAAATTCTCTTCTACGCTTTCAAGACCTAAATTTAGTGAGTTATCGCCTGAAAATTGGAAACGGTTGTTCCAAAGTATGCGCAACTTTTCCCCCTTTGTTGAACCGTTAAAGATACCTTCTGAAAAGTTATCGTTAGACTGTTTCGAGTATTGAGCTGTCAACAACTGCGAATAGAATGGTTGTCCTGCGTCCTCAGTACTTGGTGCAAATTCCCAATCTAAACCGAGCGAAATCTGCTCTCCTTGGGTTTTATTGTTAGCATCGGCTAATAAACCGGTAGAAAAGTCAGTTGCGTCAAAATCATTTTCGTAATCAAGATAACGAATCGTTCCTCTTAACTGATTATAGTTATCAAAACGATATGCAAGTTTTGAATATAGGCTGGTATTGCTATAGCCATCTTTTTCGCTACCTTCACGGCTGATGTTTTCGCCATTGGTGTTAAGCATATTTAGATTCATCGCAATACTTAACTTATCTATAATTTGTGATGCATGAGCTGATATTTGGCTAGTGTTGCGGTTGCCCCATCCAAGTTTAACTTGCCCTTTGTTCTCTTCAGAACTTGCTTGTTTGCTGGTAATACTAATTACACCTGCAATAGCAGAGCTGCCCCATAATGCGCTTTGAGGCCCTCTTAGTACTTCTATTCGTTCAATATTGGTCAACAATATATGCGACAGATCAACTAAGCCGCCTTGGCCGGTGTCGTTTATCTCGACTCCATCTACTAGTACCATTACATGGTTGCTTTCACTTCCTCTTAGTCGAATTTCACTCAAGCTGCCAATAGGACCTGATTGACTTATATTGACACTGGGTAAAGTGCGTAAGAGATCGACAATAGAAATGGCACCTGCCGCGAGAATCTGTGTCTCGTCAATAACGTTAACACTACCTGCAATTAAAGGTGTGGGTAGTTTGTCTCTAAACCCAACAATGCTAATTTTTTCGATATCGTTAGCGTTTTCTTCTAATAACGTGGGTTCTTGAACGTGAGCATGAGCACACGTATATGCAAGCGTCGTTGTAAAAATGACACAAGCGGGCACTGCTTTGTATAAAAACATGATTGGTATTCCTTGTGGTTGCTCCACCCGAGCAATACAAAATAAAAAAGTGATTGAAGCAATCACTCGACCTGAGTAGGCCGGTATCCGGGCTCACAACATTTTCCGTTACTCCTTCCCATGTTTGTAGTTGGCTAGCCCAAAGAATAGAGGCTTGCGAAAACACAGTGGATGACCTGCGAAACCAAAAACGATTTTGGGAATCGTCAATTTAGCTAAGCATAGTAACGTCAGAATAAATTCAGTTGCTTACCGTTGCGGGGGCAGCATAGGTTTTTCACCTATTTCCCGTTTACCTTTGAACAAGCGTTTATCCATACGTCTTGGTCAAAGCACCTTCTCACCCCGTATAGTAAAGTGTTAATAAAAAATTACTACAATAAAAAAGAATGTTATATAAAATAATTATTTCAGGGGTGCAGACGAATTGCAGGTTGTTGTAGTGCTGAGAACTGTTCTTTAAGAGATAAAATTTGGTTTTCCCAATATTTGTCTTCTCCAAACCATGGAAATGCGCGGGGGAAAGCTGGGTCTGCCCATCTTTTTGATAGCCATGCCATATAATGAACCATGCGCATGGCGCGCAGAGGCTCGATCAACGCCAACTCTCGTGTATCAAATTCATTAAACTCTTCATAAGCTTCGAGTAGGGTCATGAGTTGCAATTGTTGCTGCTGTTGATCGCCCGACAACATCATCCACAAGTCTTGGATAGCCGGCCCCGACCGACAATCATCAAAATCAACAAAACTTGGACCATCGCGCCACAAAATGTTTCCCGGATGGCAGTCTCCATGGAGTCTTATCATATTAATACCACTTTCACCTTGCGCATAGAGTCGGGTGGCAAGGTCGCTAACTTGCTCCAATATGGTAAAAAAAGGAATATGCAAATGATGAGGAACTAAATCGCCTTCGCGAAGTATTTTTTGTGGCTGTTGTAAATATTCTTCAACGTTTATACTTAAGCGATGCTCAAAAGCTTGTTTTGCACTGCAAGCATGAATGCGGCCAATCAAGCGGCCCATCCATTCAATTTGGTCTAGGTTGTCTACTTCAAACTCTCTTCCACCAACTGAAGGAAATAAAACAAAATGATACCCTTCATACTCATGCAGGCTTTTATTATCAAAAATAGCTGGCGATATTACGGGTAATTCATGCGCCTTGAGTTCGGCAGAAAAAGTGTGTTCTTCTATAATTTGTGCATGTGTCCAACGCTGCGGACGATAAAATTTTACGACTAAACGCCCATGCTCTTCAGTTGAAAACTGGTAAACCCGATTTTCATAGCTATTTAATGCAAGCAGACCCGAGCTAACACGCACACCGAGACTTTCTATAGCATCAAGAATTAACGAAGGGGTTAAATGAGCAAAAGAAAAATCAGACACCGGTATAAATAAATGTGGTGGGTTCTTCTACTTCTATAACGTTATCGTTATCGCCAATTGTTTGTACATGAAAATAAATTTGTTTTGTTCCTGCTTCAATTTGCATTGGATTGACCGCAACACTGATGGGTAAAGTATACACGCCACCGCCTTCTACGGTAAGCTCTTTATCACCAAAATAAGTCGCATTTTCGAGCCCCTTAACCTTTATTGTGTAGGTTTGTGTGCTTTGGCCCTTGTTTAGTATTTTTAGGGTATATACGTTCTCAATTAAACCATCAACTGTTTCTCGATCCAAAGAATTACGGTCACGAATGATGTCAACCTCAAGGGGGACTCTAGATACAACATCCCATACTAGTAAAGTGCTCATAACCGCAAGAACAAAAGCATACGCGACCAACTTGGGTCGAATTATTTTTGTTTCTCCACCAGCTAGTTGATGTTCGGAGTTAAAGCTAATTAAGTTCTTGGCATAGCCCATTTTTTCCATCACACCATTGCAAGCATCAACACAAGCACCACAATTTATGCACTCATACTGTAAACCATTACGAATATCTATTCCGGTAGGGCATACCTGTACGCATAGGTTGCAATCAACACAATCCCCTAGACCTTTTTGTTTAACCTCATCTGAACTTAATTTCCTTGAACGAGGTCCTCTTTTTTCGCCACGATTAGCATCATACGCAACTGTAAAAGTATCTTTATCAAACATAGCTGATTGAAAACGGGCATAAGGGCACATGTGAGTACACATAATTTCTCGCATATAACCTGCGTTTCCATAAGTACAAACTGTGAAGAAAATCACCCAAAAACCAGCCCAAAACCCGACGTTTAAGGTAAAGAAGTCGATAAATAACTCATTAATAGGAACAAAATAACCAACAAATGTTAAAGAAGTTAATAGTGCAACAAGCACCCATGCAGTATGCTTTGCCGCTTTTCGTATAAATTTGTCTACATCCATTTTACGTTGGTCGAGCTTTATTCGCTTATTTCGAGCACCTTCTGTTTTTTCTTCAAACCAAATAAAAATATAGGTCCAAGTGGTTTGTGGACACATAAAACCACACCAAACTCTACCTGCAAAAGTGGTGATGAAAAATAAGGCAAATGCAGAGACGATTAAGGTGTAGGCCAATAACGTGAGGTCTTGTGGCCACAGAGTTAAGCCAAATATATTGAAACGTTGCTCAGCAAGATCAAACAGAATAGCTTGCTGGCCTGCGTAACTAATCCATGGGCCGATTGCAAATATTCCTAAAAAGATAAACCCAAATAAACGTCGAAAAGTCTCAAATGCACCTTGTACTTTTCGAACATAAATTCGGTTGCGAGCAGAATAGCTAGGTTTGGTGATTTGAACTGCCGACTTTTCTATTTTAACCGGCGTGACATCTTTGATTTTAATTTTTTCAGTCATATAAAAGGACCATTATTGGTTACCGTCACATATGTGCTATCTTCAATGACAAAGGGTCAGTAGCAAGGGATTAGCTTATTCTTTGAGTATATCAAAACCCTGATGATAAAAGTTAATTGAGATCAATAAACTAGTAAATTAGTTGTATGGCTAAGATAACACCTATTCAGTATTTATGAGTACTAAATAGGAAAGCATAGATGTTGGAGTCTAAACCCTCAAAATCATCAGTTTTTTTGTATTATTATCAAGCGTAATGGCATCGATATTGTATACCTATAAAAATAATGTAAAGTAGACGACTCTGCTTGCATAGGCATATTGTATCTTAAACGACCTATATAGCACTTGTTCATCGCGTATTGACGCGTAATGTTACATTTGGAGCTAAAAGTTAAGTATGCGTAAAACCATCGTACTCATTATACAAATAATTTTATTGGTTCTATTTTTGCGCTCGTCTTTTGCGCAACATTTTTTTGGTGACGCTGCAAAACAGGTTTTAACATGGTTTGAATCGGTATCTAGTTTGCCAGAGCGCCAACAAATCATGACTTTACGTGATACATTTATGCGCAATAATATGTCTTTAAAACCTCATCAGGTTGATTACGTCATAGAAGTGACAGAAACGGTTGAAAGTATCAATAAATTTTACCAACTGTATTGTGTCAAAGATGATAAAAATCCTTATATATACGGCGCAAATTTAAAAAAGTTTTGCAATGACATTGCAGACTCTGAACTTTTAATAAGTTCTTGACTCTTATATACAAAGGTAAAAACGCGTGATTGTTGTTCAAGAAGCAATTTTTGAAAAACTCGCTGGCACCTCAAACAAAGATGCGATGTTGCAAACGGTGTTAACTTACAGTGAGTATTAACTGGGTAATTAGTATGACTAATATGGGTATTTTTATGAAAAAATTAATGATTCCTTTGGCCTGCATATTTGTGGGTGTTCAAACAGCAAACGCAACTTCGGCAATGGATACCGAAGTAGCGCAAGATGAGAGCAGAGTAGCGGTTGAATGGCTTGAGCCAAAATCATACAGAGATGTGCGCTCGGCTAATTCCTCTAGTACTAAGTTTCGCAAGCAAGTATTTAAAGAACTTGAAGAGCATCTGGTCGATTTATCTGAGGATTTACCAGAAGGTCAATCTCTAAAAATACGCGTTACTGACTTAGATTTAGCAGGTCGGGTTGAGCCAGGTGGCATTAATGGTTTTGGTACTTCAGGTGATATAAGGGTTGTGCGTCAAATCGATATTCCAAGAATTACTTTTGAATATGATTTGCTCGATGCAGAGGGACAAATCTTAAAGACCGAAGAAGTAAATCTTAAGGATATGGGCTTTTTAGATGGTCCCAGAATTACAAGAAGAAATGAGCCATACAGCTATGAAAAACACATGCTCAGTGAGTGGTTTAAAGACAACTTAGTGAAATCTGACGCATAATGGGTATAAACGCAGTTTGTTAAATCTTAGCAAACTGCACTTGAGCGCTAGGTGTTATATTGTCCTTGTCTACTTACATTGTTAAAAAGGTTGATTATTGTTCTGCTGAACAAGTAGCCACGTTAATGGATTTGTTGCAAATGTACGCAATTGATCCAATGGGTGGGGCTGAAGCTATCGAGAACGAGGTGCTGGAGAAGCTTCCTCAAAAACTTAAATCTAAACCTTTTATGCATTCTTTTATTGTTTACGACGAAGACGAAGCTCTTGGTTTTGCCAACTGCATTGAAAGCTTTTCTACCTTCTCTGCAAGTTCTATTCTAAATGTCCACGACTTTGCAGTGAATACTCAACATAGAGGCAAGGGGATTGGCTTGATGCTAATGGCAGGTATTGAGTCATTTGCAAGAGAGCATGGATATAAAAAGTTAACCCTCGAAGTGCTGAGTGGCAATACACCAGCCATTAAGGCATATAAAAAAGCAGGTTTTAGCCCTTACCAATTAAACCCTGAGTTAGGTGATGCACAATTTTGGCAAAAAAGTCTAAGTTAACCTAATTTTTGAACTTTTCTATCGGGAAGTACGGCGGTTTTTTTAATCACCCCATAAGCAAAGCTTGTGTCAATAGAAGCTATACTGCCTATAGGGTGGAGGCTTTGACGCACAAAATATTCATAGTCATGCAGGTCTTTTACTAACACTTTTAATAAGTAATCGGCTTTTCCTGTCATCACAAAGCACTCTAACACACTGTCGACCATTAATATTTGAGCCTCAAAGTGTTTGACGACATCTTGTGTATGTTTTTCTAATTGTACTTGCACAAACACAGTTACCGGCAGTCCATATGCTTCGTTGTCAACCTCAAGCGTGTAAGCTTTGATAATGCCGCTCTGCTCTAAAGCTTTTACCCTTCGCAAGCAGGGAGAAGGGCTTAAATTCACTCTCTCAGATAGCTCTTGATTTGTAATGCGTGAGTTTTGTTGTAACTCTCTAATAATATGGCGATCTACTTTGTCCATATTCACTCACTCCTTATATTATTTGTATATTGTGAAGCGCAATAAAGCGTATTATGAAAATTTAATGTTAGCATAATCTGCCAAAATTTCTTCTCAACGTGGAATAATTAACAATTTAATTGCGAGCATATTGGAATAACATTGTAATGTGTACAATTATTTTTTATTAGCGGTTAAGTTTTATGATACATAACAAAGGCCAGGGTTTTGCAACTAGGGCAATCCATCATGCTTACGATGCTCAGGAACATCAAGGTGCACTAAATCCACCTATGCACCTTAGTTCAACTTTTACTTTTGAAAATGCAGAACACGGTGAAGCCTTATTTGCAGGAAAATGTGAAGGGCATTTTTATTCTCGGGTTTCTAATCCCACTTTATCTATTCTAGAGCAACGAATAGCCTGTTTAGAAGGCGCTGAAGAAGGACTCGCAGTAGCTTCAGGCATAGCTGCAATTACATCAACCTTATGGACGCTGCTAAGCGCAGGCGATGAAATTATAGTCGACAAAACACTTTATGGTTGCACTTATGCATTTTTGCATCAGGGTTTAGCAAAATTTGGTGTAACAGTAACGCATATCGATTTGTCTAATACTGACAATTTACTCCCAGCTATCTCAAATAAAACCAAAGTTATTTATTACGAAACGCCAGCCAATCCAACAATGGCGTTAGTCGATATTAAATTGGTGTCGGAAATCGCAAAAAATGCGGGTATATTAACTGTTGTGGATAATACCTATGCAAGTCCGTTCATTACACAACCGATAGCGCTAGGAGCAGATATAGTTGTTCATTCTGCCACCAAGTATTTAGGTGGGCATGGAGATTTAATTGCTGGTTTAATTTGTGCCAAGGCAGAGTTGATTCAAAGCATACGAATTGAGGGCGTAAAAGATATGACGGGTGCATGTATGTCACCTTTTACAGCAATGTTAATTATGCGTGGTTTAAAAACACTTGAACTACGCATGAAACAGCATTGTGAGTCAGCCATGAACATAGCAAAATACTTAGAAAATAATACACAGGTAAAAAACGTATATTACCCAGGATTATCAAGTTTTAGTCAACATCACCTTGCTACTAAACAAATGCAATTGTTTGGCGGTATGATAGCGTTTGAAGTACATGGTGGGATGTTGGCTGGGAAAAGGCTGATAGACAAACTATCGTTAATTCAATGTGCGGTTTCTCTAGGAGATGCAGAAAGTTTAATACAACATCCAGCGAGTATGACTCACAGCACATATAGCCCAGAGCAGCGCATTCATCATGGCATTAGTGATGATTTAATACGATTGTCGGTGGGACTAGAATCTTGCGATGATATTATTGACGACTTGCAACAAGCATTAAATAATTCGTCAATTAAAACAGTTGCCTAGTAAGGCAATGTCATCTACTTAACTATGATAAAACTGATAGTGGCTCTTACCCAAAGTAGGAGCCACATATTAACCTGAATTTAGGTTAACTTCAGCAATACTTATCATTTAATCTGCCAACTTTACAGTCAAGTTTTGTCTTTCAAACTTGCGAACAAATATTGACAAAGGTTTATCATTACAAGTCACTTCAACACCTTGCAAATCGTGCTTCTGACGCGCTTGTTCTTCGCCGATAATTAATGCATCTAGGCATAACTGAGACTCTACATTGGCGTTCTTAGCTCTAACAGCAACAACTTTTGGCTCATTAACGTCAACAGCGCTTTTGTAATATAAATTGGCAAAGCTTTTAAGTGACTCACCATTACACGTGACTGTTTTATTAAAAAAGCTGAAGTTAATATCGTTTTCTGACACTAATTGTTTAGCTGATGCTAGACCTTCAGTAGCAGCCTTTAAACATACCTGTGTTTCTAGGTTTTGATCAACAGCTTTAAACTTAAATTCTTGCGTTTCTGCTATTGCGCAAAAAGAACTTGCCGAAGCCATAGCGGCTAACATTGCGATTGTGCGAATTTTCATAGTATTCCCCTAAGATGAAATATATATAATTGACCCTCACCAATTTGAAAGTCAATTACATTATCTGTCAAAAATTAGGAAAATAAAGCCTTTTTTGTAATTATATTACGAAAATAACTTAATTTAATGTTCGGTTTACTTAATAAATGTAATTTAATTACATTTTTTATCAATAGAGTGCAATTTGGTTAATAAGTAATTTACAATGCATGCGCATCGCTAACAAAATTAACGTAAATTGCACTAAAACCATATGCCAAAGCAAGACATGAGTAACAGATGTCTTATGCAAATCTTAGCTTTGATGGGTTTAGATGTAGTCAAACTCTTGGTCATCTATCGACATAAGATCGTCCGCCGATGTTAGTAATGCACTTTTATGTGTATCTTTGCGAGGTAATATCCGTTTTAAATAAAACTCACAAGTTCGCATTTTACCTGCTTTTATTAAAGAATTACTTGAACCTTTGGCAGCATCAGCCATTTCTAGCCACAAAATACCTAAAAGTACATAGGCGCTATAATGCAAGTAGTCTGTTGCCGCTCCGGCCACATCAACATTGTCTAATCCCATTAGTTGACAAGATGTTTGATGCCACTCATGTAAAAGCAACTGCGCTTGTTCGAGTTGTTTTTTATTTGTCATTCCGTTTATTCTAGCTGACAACATTTCGACCGTAGCATTGAGCATAAGGCCGCCATCACGTGTTAATTTACGGCCAATTAAATCAGCGGCTTGGATACCATTAGTACCTTCATATAACTGTGCGATACGTGTGTCGCGAACCAATTGCTCCATTCCCCATTCGCGCACGTAGCCATGTCCACCGTATATTTGAATACCTAAATTGCAAACTTCGGTAGCTATATCAGTGGCAAACCCTTTAAATATTGGTGTTAAAAACGCAATAATTTGTTGAGCCTGCTGTTGACGATAATCCTTGCAGAATTTTTCAATATCCATTTGTTGTGCATAAAGCAACGACAAAGCACGCAAGCCTTCTGTAAATGCTTTTTGTGTAAGCAACATTTTTCGCACATCAGGTTGATGTAAAATGGCATCAGCTTTCGCGTCAGTTTGCTTTGGTCCACTAGGCGACCTAGATTGTAGCCGTTCACGCGCATATTTTAGTGCGCCTTGATACGAGGCTTCACATGTACCAAGGCCCTGCATACCTACCTGAAAACGGGCGTCGTTCATCATCGTAAACATACACGCTAAACCTTGATTTTCATCCCCTATCAACCAACCTTTAGCGCTGTCATAATTCATCACACAAGTTGGACTGCCCTTTAAGCCCATTTTCTTTTCAATGCTACCCACACTGAGGGTATTTGCTTCGCCAGGCTCGTTGTCATCGTCTAAAATAAATTTGGGAACCAAAAATAGACTTATCCCTTTCACACCTTTAGGGGCGTCGGGCAGTCTTGCTAGCACTAAATGCACAATATTATTCGTCCAATCGTGATCACCACTTGAAATGAAAATTTTGCTTCCGGTAATAGCATAACTGCCGTCTTGCTGTGGAATAGCTTTAGTCGATAATAACGATAGGTCAGTGCCTGCTTGTGGTTCGGTAAGGTTCATCGTACCAGTCCACTCACCACTAATTAACTTTGCCAAATATTGCTCTTTCAATTTGTCGGTCGCATGTTTGTTGACGGCTAATACCGCACTTTCTGTCAGCATAGATGTCAATCGCCAACTCAGGTTGGCAGAATTTAGCATTTCGTGCACGGGAACTGCCATCGAATATGGTAAATCTTGGCCATCAAAATCTGGATTACCTAACATAGCGTTCCAGCCATTAGCGATATATTCTTGATAGGCACTGGCAAATCCATTGGGAGTAATAACTTTACCGTCAATGAGCTTGCAGCCTATTTCGTCACCTTCTCTATTAAGTGGAGAAACCGCGTCTTGAGCAAATTTGGCGCCTTGATTTAGCACTTCTAGCGCTAGTTCGCTGTCCATACCCTCAGCGTTAATGGCGAGATAATGGCTATTGAGATCAAGCCAATCGTTGTACAAAAATTCAAAATCGGTGAGTGGGGCAAGGTATTGAGGCATTCATAACTCCTATTAAAGCATTGCGCTTATAATACGAATAATTCCTGAAAATGCTCATTTATTTTACTGATGCCTAGGGTAAGTAGAACTTATTGTTAATTTGCTCTTATAAAAGCGTCACGAATAAACACCAATTCGTCGGGATACGCCCATTGGTCTTGGTTTGTAGAAAATATATCAATAAAACCCACAGCTTTAATGTCTGACTCACTCCAATAAGGTGCGTCAAAAGACGCTTCGTTGCCATCGTAACCAGCTCGTAGACTGCATTGATATAACCAAGTGCCATCTTTTTGAACACCAACAGAGTGTTGCACTTGCGCATTAAAACCGGTCTGTAGCCACAAACTATTATGAGCAGCACATTGTGCAGGTTGAATTGAAAGATTATTCGTCTTTGCTAGGTCATATAGTCCATCTGTATTAATTGTGACCAACAACTTATTATTTAATTTTATGATACAAGCGCCTTTACCTGTTTGGCTAGATAGTGCCTGCGGAAGTACTCTACAGCTAGGATCTGCTGGGTTAGGTTCACTACATCCCACAATAAATAGGCTAATGAATAATAAAACAGAAATTTTAAATCCAGAAATCATGATTGGCGTACTATAATGATGATTAATAGAGCGCACTTTAGTGGGCACCATAGCGATATACAAGGGTTATTTTGCGAAAGTAAATATTTGTACCCTTAAACAAGAGAGTAATATGTCTAAAATTTTTAAGTTTTCACCTTTATTGGTTGGTGTAATCGTCTTAGTAGCTTTTTTAATTTATTTAAATTGGCCACAAGAACAAGGTCAACAAGGTGGCCGTGCCGGTGGGCTGACACCAGTGGTAGTGCAAAAGGCCACTAACGAAGCCTTTCCAATCGTGGTTGAAGCGTTGGGCACAGCAGTCGCCAATGAGTCTGTAAACATCACCGCACAACAAGCGCAAACAGTTACTAAAGTACTATTCGAGGATGGTGCTGTTGTCAAGCAAGGTCAGTTATTAGTTGAACTTAACAATCGTGCGCAAATTGCTAGACTTAATGAGTTAAATATCAACCTTACTGAAGCTAAACGACAACTCGAACGAATCAAAGGTTTAGCACAACAAAGTGCAGCTTCTGAGCAATTATTAGATGAACAACAGTCTCGAGTACAAAGCATCTTGGCACAACGAGAAGTTGCCAAAGCAAATTTGCAAGAACTTACAGTAAGTGCCCCATTTTCGGGTCGACTTGGCATACGACAAGTGAGTATCGGCAGCTTGATCAGGCCAGGTGATACTATAACTACCCTTGATGACTTAAGTATTATGAAGGTCGACTTTTCCATTGCTGAGGTTCACTTATCAAGCGTACAACAAGGACAACGTGTTTTTGTGACCTCAATAGCCTATCCGGGTGAACAATTCGAAGGACAAATAACCAATATAGAATCTCGCATTGACCCCCAGACTCGATCAATACAAGTTAGAGCGCAGATTCCTAATAAAGACTTGCGTTTGCGTCCAGGTATGTTGATGCAAATAAATTTAGAGAAACGTGTACTAAATGCCTTAGTTGTGCCAGAAAGTGCGCTGGTTCCGCAGGGCGATGAACAGTTTGTTTTTGTGGTAAATGGCGAAAACAAAGCCATTAAAACGCTCGTTGTAGTGGGTGAGCGTAAGCCAGGTTGGGTGCAAATAACGTCAGGCTTAAATGCGGGGCAAAAAGTGATTACACAAGGCACATTGAGAGTCCGTGATGGCTCACCTGTACGCTTGTTAGACAACCAAGGTGCGGTATAAATGTTACTCTCAGATGTGTCAGTCAAACGGCCAGTATTCGCTAGTGTCGTTAATCTTTTATTATTAGTATTTGGAATTGTCGCAATTACCTTTTTATCGTTGCGCGAATATCCAGATATCGATCCCCCTATTGTTTCAGTGAATACTAGTTACCCTGGAGCATCTGCCGAAATAATTGAAACAAGGATCACGCAGATATTAGAAGATCGTATTTCTGGTATTGAAGGCATTAAAAATATTTCTTCTTCAAGTCGGAACGGCCGCTCGTCTATTACCATTGAATTTAATCTCAGTCGCGACATAGATGCGGCCTCTAATGATGTTCGTGAACGTATTTCAAGAGCGCTCAATAACCTGCCTGATCAAGCCTTTCCACCTGAGGTTGCAAAGTCTAATTCTGACGAAGATGTTGTTGTTTGGTATAACCTAAGAAGTACAAACCTCAATACTATGGAGCTTACCGATTATGCTGACCGATTTGTTGTTGATCGCTTATCAATTGCCGATGGTGTGGCCAGAATAAACATCGGTGGGGGCCGCACATATGCGATGAAAGTTTGGCTTGACCGAAATGCAATGGCCGCGCGCGGAATCACTGTAAACGATATAGAGCGAGTCATTTCTTCAGAGAATGTTGAGTTGCCTGCTGGGCGAGTTGAGTCAAACGATAGAGATTTTGATGTACGTGTTGCCCGTAGTTTTTTATCACCCAATGATTTTGCTAAATTAACGGTAGGGGCAGGGGCTGACGGCTATTTAATTAAATTGTCAGATGTTGCTCAAGTCGAACTCACCGCAGAGGATGATGAGACTGATTTCAGAGGCGACGGCGTCAATATGATTGGCTTAGGGATTGTTAAGCAGTCAAAAGCAAATACCCTTGAAGTAGCGAAAGCAGCTCGCGACGCTATTACGCAAATTCAGAAAACCTTACCCGACAATATTTTTATTGTCCCCAGTTATGATTCTTCGGTCTTTATCGAAGAATCTATTAGTGAAGTATACAATACTTTAGGCATTGCTATGCTTATGGTAATCGTCGTCATTTATTTGTTTTTAGGCAACGTAAGAGCAACGCTTATCCCTGCATTAACAGTACCTGTGTCTTTGGTCGCCGCTTTTATAGTGATGTTTGCGTTAGGTTTTTCAATAAATTTGCTAACGCTACTAGCATTGGTGTTAGCTATTGGATTGGTGGTTGATGATGCGATTGTTGTATTGGAAAACATTTATAGACGGATTGAAATGGGAGAAGACCCTATTTTAGCTGCCTATCGTGGTGCTAGAGAAGTTGGGTTTGCGGTTATCGCGACCACTTTGGTGCTTATATCCGTTTTTGTCCCTCTAGTATTCTTGGAAGGTAACATTGGCCGTTTGTTTACTGAATTTGCAATCGCCATAGCCGCAGCTGTTGCATTTTCAAGCTTTACCGCTTTGACACTTTCACCAATGCTAGCGTCGAAGCTTTTAAAGAAAAGAGAACGTTCATCTGGTTTTGGTCAGTTTATCGATAAGAGTTTTAAAAACCTCGAAAGCAAATATTACAATACTCTTGGTACAAGTATGAAACAGCCACTACTGATGGCAATATTGATTTTTGCAAGCTTGGCAATTATTTATCAGTTGCAAAGCAAAATTCCCGAAGAGTTTGTACCCAAAGAAGACCGCGGAAACTTTTTTATTGCCATGCAAGCGCAACAGGGTGCCAGTTACGAGAGTAATTCTCGTAATCTTGAGAAAATAGAAGAGATACTTTTGCCCTATAGAGAGACTGGCGAAGTAGTAAGGGTGTTGGTTAGAACACCTGGCTTTGGTGGTACTGCTGGGATTGCGATAGTGGGTATGGGTGACTGGGAAAGTAGAGAACGCACGACCTTTGATTTAATGAACGAAGTAAGTGGGAAACTCTCGTCGATTCCTGATGTGCGAGCATTTGCGATAATGAGATCTGCGCTGGGTGGCAGAGGACTTGGCAGGCCAGTTCAGTTTGTACTCCAAGGCAATACCTATGAAGAGTTGGTTGAATGGAGGGATATACTCATTCAAAAAGCATCGGAAAACCCCAATTTGTTGCGCATTGACTCTGACTATAAAGAAACTTCACCACAGTTATTGGTGCGCATTGATCGCGATAGAGCCGCTGATTTAGGCGTGTCTATTTCTGAGATTGGGCGAACCCTTGAGACTATGCTAGGACAGCGCAGAGTGTCAACTTATCTCGATCGTGGCCAAGAATATGACGTGATCATGGAAGGCAATGAAGCTGATTATAGAAGCCCCAATAGTATTGATAATATTTATGTACGTAGCAATCGTAGTGGACAATTAATTCCTTTGGATAACCTATTGGAAGTCAATGAGCAAGCAACATCAAATACACTTAATCGATATAATCGGATGCGAGCAGTTACCATTAGTGCAAATTTAAAAGATGGTTATACGATTAGTGAAGCTCTAGCATTTTTAGAAAATATTGTGGCTACAGAATTACCCGCAGAAGTATCTATTGATTACAAAGGTGAATCACAGTTATATCAAGAATCGGGTTCATCATTTGTGTTTATTTTTGCGCTTGCTTTAGCCGTGACATACTTGGTGCTTGCCGCTCAGTTTGAAAGTTGGATACATCCATTGGTGATTATGCTAACTGTACCTTTAGCCTTGGTTGGAGCATACGTAGGCTTATATTTATCTGGCTTTTCGATTAATATTTATAGTCAGATAGGTTTAGTGATGTTGATTGGTTTAGCAGCAAAAAATGGGATATTGATTGTTGAATTTACGAACCAACTCAGGGATGCCGGAGCTGAATTTGAAGAAGCCATCAAACGTGCATCGATGCTGCGCTTAAGGCCTATCGTTATGACTGCTTTTACAACACTGTTTAGTGCTTTACCTCTTGTATTAGCAACGGGCCCGGGCGCAGAATCTCGAGCCGTGATAGGGATGGTAATCTTTTCAGGGGTATTGTTCAGTGTATTTATGACGCTTTTTATTATACCTACAGCATATTCGTATTTGGCAAGACGCACTGGATCACCACTTAAGCGCACTAAGAAGTTAGAAAAACTGAGTGAAGAAATACCCTATGTTAAAGGTGCTGAGAGTTGATGACTAGTTAGTTGTCTTTACTATGAAGCTTATATTTAATTTTGCTGTATGGATTTTGCTTTTAGGGGCTTTGCTCGCATTTTTTGACCATTATTTGGATGAAGAAGACGTTTATCGCAAAGAGTCAAATGGTCAATCTAGCGTTTACTTTGTTGGTGAAATTACTCCTCCTAAGGTTGATAAAGCTTTAAACTTATTGCGTCCTGACGATAAGTTAATCATAGATAGTGGCGGTGGCGATATGGCAAGCGCTATGCGACTGGGTAACTTCATGATAGAGAACAATACGGTCATCGAAGTTCTTGACCTTTGCATGTCGTCTTGTGCTAATTACCTATTTGTTGCTGCTTCTAAAAAGATTTTAAATCGCAGCTCATTAGTCGTTTATCATGGCGGGCCTCGACAAGCTAATATACTCAAACAATTAGAAGCAGCATTTAATGGTCGAAATAATTTAATGTCTGTCGGGCGATTAAACTATGAGATGGTTATTGTAGAAAATAATCTAAGTGATCGTGTTGAGCGCTTGCAACAGCGTTCGAACTGTCCTCAAATGATGCAAATTAGAGATCGCTTTGGACAATGTGTCCCTTTTACTGCTGAAATTTATCTAGCCGATTTACTTCAAATTGAAGAACAGTATTACAATAAAATAAGCCCTGCTTTAGATAAAAACATTCCATATTATGGACAATGGAATGAATATGAATCAATTTACCAGTCTTACAAATACTATGGATTTTATTACGATATAAGTAGTTTAAGACAAATGGGCGTTGATAATATTGAGGTGAAAGGCAAAGAGTGGTTACCTGAAGCGAATCCTTTTATTGATTGGGTGTATCAAGTACGGTTAAATTAAGTGTGGCTAAGTTTAGTCAGTGAATACAAAAAAGCCAGACTATGTCTGGCTTTTTCAATAGATGCTAAGCTGTCTGAATTATTCGTCCAAAAAGCTCTTAAGTTGCTCAGAACGACTCGGGTGACGAAGTTTACGTAAAGCTTTCGCTTCAATCTGTCTGATCCGCTCACGGGTTACATCAAACTGCTTACCCACTTCTTCAAGTGTATGGTCGGTGTTCATATCGATACCAAAGCGCATTCTTAATACTTTCGCTTCACGTGCAGTTAGCCCAGCTAATACTTCCTGAGTGGCATCTTTTAAACTGCCACCGGTAGCTGAATCAAGTGGTTGCGTAATGGTAGTATCCTCGATGAAATCACCTAAGTGCGAATCTTCATCATCGCCAATTGGCGTTTCCATCGAAATTGGCTCTTTTGCAATCTTCAATACCTTACGAATTTTATCTTCAGGCATGATCATGCGCTCAGAAAGTTCTTCAGGTGTTGGTTCACGACCCATTTCTTGCAACATTTGACGCGAAATACGGTTTAATTTATTAATCGTTTCAATCATGTGCACTGGAATACGGATTGTTCTAGCCTGGTCGGCAATTGACCGAGTGATTGCTTGTCGAATCCACCAAGTGGCATAAGTAGAAAATTTATAACCACGACGATATTCAAATTTGTCAACGGCTTTCATAAGACCGATGTTGCCCTCTTGGATAAGATCCAAGAATTGTAATCCACGATTGGTATATTTTTTAGCAATTGAAATAACAAGACGTAAATTAGCTTCGACCATTTCTTTTTTCGCACGACGCGCTTTGGCTTCGCCAATGGACATCCGGCGATTAATGTCTTTAATGTCCGGAATGATCAAGCCAGTTTCTTGTTCCACTGCGTTCATCTTACTTACACAGCGTTCAATCTCTTCCTTAAATTCGAGCAAATTAGGTACGTAGCTTGCTGAACTATCGAGTAGTGTATATAACCAGTCAGTAGTTGTTTCATTGCCAGCAAAAGCTTTGATAAAGTCTTTTTTCGGCATTTTAGAATTGATAACACAAAATTTCATTACCAAACGTTCTTGAATGCGCACACGATCCATCATGTTTCGCATGTTTTTAACCATACGATCAAACTGTTTCGGTACTAATCTGAACTCTCTAAATACTTCGCTTAATTCTTTAATTTCTGCTTTTGCTTCTTTATGAGAACGACCTTTTGATTCTATAATGTCCCGCGCAATATTATATTGCTTACGAAGCGCCGCAAATTTTTCACGAGCTTCTTCTGGGTCGACAGAATTGTCTTCTTCTTCGTCATCGTCATCATCGTCATCTTCGTCATCAAGCTCATCTTGCGATAACTCAGACCCAACATGTGTAGCAGTAGGAGCAACGTCGTCTTCGTTAGGATCGACAAAACCGATAATAATATCGCTTAAACGAATTTCTTCAGCTTCGTATAAGTCCCATTGATCAAGCAAATATGTAATTGCTTCAGGATATTCAGCAACTGAACATTGTACTTGGTTAATACCTTCCTCAATACGCTTGGCTATTTCTATTTCGCCTTCGCGCGTTAGCAGTTCAACGGTGCCCATTTCACGCATGTACATGCGGACTGGGTCGGTCGTTCTACCAATTTCGCTTTCCACGGTCGCTAAGGCTTGCGCAGCTGCTTCTGCAGCGTCTTCGTCGGTTGTTGTTTCTTGCATTAACAACTCATCAGAATCAGGAGCCGCTTCGAATACCTGAATTCCCATGTCGTTAATCATGCGAATGATGTCTTCAATTTGGTCCGAATCGACGATATCAGCCGGAAGGTGATCGTTTACTTCAGCAAAAGTTAAATAACCTTGCTCTTTTCCCTTGGCAATCAGGAGTTTTATCTGGGATTGCTTGCTTTGCACAATATACCTTAAACCTTAATTGAGAAAACCCGATAGCGCACACTTTTACCTTGTCGCATCTAGCATTTTCTTTAGTTAACTCGAGCGTTCATGCGCTACCAGTTTGTTATAAGTTGACTATCAGTTCATTAATAACAACGCTATAAATTCGAACTCGCTAGTATAGCATACGAAAGTGTTTCATTTCTACTGTTTGTATACGAGTTAAGTGGCTAATTAGTGCACCTTTAATCCTCACTTTCATCACTTTAAAAGTAATTACTGTTTTTGCGCTTGTACTGTTGAAAATTAACGGTCTGATTCTTTCAATAATAGTGTTAGTTCTTCAGTCTCACTTTGACTTAGGGGCTGCATACTCTGTTTAGCCATTAAGCTATCTAAGCGAGCTTCTACCTGCCACTTTACTAAGGTCTTGAAACAAGCAACATATTCTGCAGACAGATCAATTTTGTTTTCTATGGGAGACATAAATAATTGACTTAAGTGCGCTATGTGACGATGCTCTCTAAATGCTTCAAACACCTGCGCAGTATTAGCGCTAGGGGATTTTTGGCAGTATTGATGTATTTCTAAGAGCATAGGCAAGCCTTTAATCATTCTAGGATTTAGCATACTAGGGTCGGCGAGTTTGACCTCAGTGGCTAAACTTGGCGACTCAAGCAATAGCCTAATCATCATCCGTACAGGTGATAAACTCAATTGCTGAGGCTCAGCATAATCCATTTTTTTAATTTTGCGTTGTTGATTCGCTTTTTTTACATCGTTGCTATAGTCATGGCCGTCTCCTTCGCCACAAACCCTTTTCAATTGAGCATGCATTAGACCACGTTGATTTTCGCCGACAATATTATCAATAAGTGGTATTGCCTGAGCCTTTAATGCTGCTTTGCCTTCAATGGAATCCACGGGATGCTTGTCGGTAAGGTTGTCAAAAAAGAAGCTCGATAGTGGTTTTGCCTTTGCCATTAGCGCTTCAAATGCGTCTTTACCAATTTTGCGAACCATAGAATCAGGGTCTTCGCCATCAGGTAAAAATAAAAATTTCATCACTTTACCGTCTTGTAAAAACGCTAATGCATTTTCAAGTGCACGCCATGCTGCGTCGCGTCCTGCTCGGTCTCCGTCGTAGCAACATACAACTTCACTTGTAGATTTAAACAACATTTGAATATGTTCAGGCGTAGTGGCTGTGCCTAGCGCAGCTACTGCATAATTGATCTCAAACTGAGATAGCGCAACAACATCCATATATCCTTCAACCACTAATACGCGGCTTAATTGACGATTAGCTTGGCGCGTTTGATATAGACCATATAGCTCATAGCCTTTATGGAACAAGCGTGTTTCTGGAGAATTAAGATATTTGGGGCCGTCTTCATCTATTATTCGCCCACCAAAGGCAACAACGCGGCCGCGTTTATCACGAATGGGGAACATGACCCGATTCCTAAAAAAATCATAGCGGCGTTTATTATCGTTTTCGTTGATTAATTTTAAATCAATCAGTCTTTTTATTTGTTCTGGTTTAATACCAAATTTAGATGTAACGCCATCCCATTCACTTGGTGCGTACCCAATGCCCCAGTGCTTGACAACCTGGCCTGTGAGCCCTCGATTTTTTAAATAATTAATCACTTTGTCAGCGTTTTCGTGATGTTTGAGTTGGTGTTCAAAAAACTGCGCAACTTGTTCCATCAACTGATAGTCTTGCTCACGTTCGTTTTTATCTGGTTTCGGGTTTGCACCTGCTTTGCCTTGCTCACGGGGAACTTCAAGGCCATATTGACCTGCTAAATCTTCTATCGCTTCAACAAAATCGAGACGGTCGTAATCCATGATAAAGCTAATAACATTGCCTTTTGCGCCACAACCAAAACAGTAATAAAACTGTTTTTCTTGGCTCACCGAAAACGAAGGGGTTTTTTCATTATGGAAGGGGCAGCAAGCCTGATAGTTGCGGCCTGCTTTTTTTAGTTTTACTCGGCTATCAATGATATCAACTATATCGCTGCGGGCGATTAAGTCATCAATAAAATCGTTGGGTATACGACCAGCCATAAAAGTTTACTTACGCATTTAGTTTAGACTTAATTATACCACTTACTGCGCCCATGTCTGCGCGACCTTGTAATTGTGGTTTTATTTTTCCCATAACTTTACCCATATCTTGCATGCTAGCAGCGCCGGTTTCGGCAATTGCTTGTTCGACAATACTCATCACTTCGTCTTGGCTAAGCGGTTGTGGCAAAAATGTTTGAATCACTTCAATTTCGGCTTGTTCTTTGTCGGCTAAATCTTGACGACCACCTTTAACAAACTGTGTGATTGACTCTTGGCGCTGTTTTACCATTTTGGTTAAAATTTGCAAAACATCTGTGTCGTTGAGTTCGATACGTTCATCTACTTCTCGTTGTTTCACAGCTGCCAGTGCCATTCGAATAGTTCCCAAAGCTAGCTTGTCTTTGTTACGCATAGCATTTTTTTGGGCGTCTTTTAAAGTTACTAATAATGACATTTTGAAGCTTCCTTAACATTATTCATTCAAATAGGTGGACAAAAGAATCGATACAAATAAAAACGGGCGTCTCAAGACGCCCGTTTTCGAAATTAATTGACGTACTTAATTAGTACAATCTTACGCGACGTGCGTTCTCGCGAGCCAATTTTTTCATGTGACGTTTTTTAGCAGCGGCTTTTTTGCGCTTACGTTCCCACGTTGGTTTTTCAAAAAATTCGCGACGGCGAACTTCAGAAAGCACTCCCGCTTTCTCACATGAACGCTTGAATCTTCTCAATGCGATATCAAACGGTTCGTTGTCTCTTACTTTCACGATTGGCATGTTTACTCTTCACCTTTGCAATTAAATCGTCCGAGTATTTTGCGTCTGTTTCTTATTAAAGACGCGCCCAATTTGGCACTCGGGTTAAAAAATGGTGCGAAATAGTAATGCTTATTTTGCCTTTTGTAAAGCATAAATAGTGAAAATGAAGCGATTAAAGTACATAAATTTACATTCAACTTGAAAATCATGTTTGTTGCTTGCAAAACAGGATATTCGCACGCTTATCAATTATAATAACGCGTAATCTTTAATATAGCGAAAAACATTTAAATATGAACGTATTAGGCATAGAAACATCTTGTGATGAAACAGGCATCGCTATTTACAATAACGAAAAAGGTTTACTTGCTCAACAGTTGTATAGTCAAGTGAAGTTACACGCCGATTATGGCGGTGTAGTGCCCGAACTCGCATCAAGAGATCATGTGCGTAAGATTGTTCCTTTGGTGCAAGCTACCCTAGAAAAGTCAAATCTTAACAGTACTGATATTGACGGCATAGCCTACACGCGAGGGCCTGGTTTAATTGGTGCGTTGCTAGTGGGTTCATCGATGGCACGAGCATTGGCTTATGCGTGGGATATTCCTAGTTTAGGAGTGCACCATATGGAAGGGCACTTATTGGCGCCAATGCTCGACGATAATCCACCTGAATTTCCATTTGTCGCCCTTTTAGTATCGGGTGGTCATAGCATGCTGGTTGATGTAAAGGGCATTGGTCAATATAAAGTACTCGGCGAATCTGTTGACGACGCAGCAGGTGAAGCGTTTGATAAAACGGCTAAGTTGTTGGGTTTAGATTATCCAGGTGGGCCTTTATTAGCAAAATTAGCCGAAAATGGACGCGGTGGTATATACAAATTTCCTCGCCCAATGACCGACCGCCCCGGTTTGGATATGAGCTTCAGTGGCCTAAAAACCCATGTGGCTAATACGATTCGCACGGAGCCAAACGATCCACAAACACAAGCTAATATAGCCTACGCATTCCAAGAAGCAGTAGTAGACACTTTGCTCATCAAGTGCAAAAGAGCACTAAAACAAACAGGTTTAAAGCGCATTGTAATGGCCGGTGGTGTCGCGGCCAACAAAATGCTTCGAGAAAAATTTGCGCAGGCCAGCGGCAAACATGGTTTTGAAGTGTATTATCCTGGTTTTGAGTATTGCACTGACAATGGCGCCATGATCGCCTATGCAGGTTGTCAACGCATGTTGGCTGGCGAAACTAGCGATGTAAGCACAAAGTCTTTGCCTCGTTGGTCACTAGAGTCCTTGAGCGCTATTTAAGCTCAAGCTAACACTAAAACTAGGTATGCGGAAATAAAAATTAGGTAAACATACTCATGTAAAACTAAGAAAATTGGTGTGTTATTGGATATGAGATTTTTATCATTTACTTATATCTAAGGATTAGAACATGCTATTAAAAAAACACTTTTTTTGCGTAAGCTCTTTATTTTCTGTTGCCCTCTTTTCTAATATTTTTCTCGGAACTGTTCTGGGAAACAACGCACAAGCTGCCATCATTACGCAAGCAACAAGTGAATTAGAGTATACACACAATTACTCGGTAAACAATGGACGCGTGCCTGAAGGAATAAGACTTTCAACAACGCCGCAGACTCTTTCTATTGGAGGGAATGCGCGTAGTGAGGTGGATGAGGAAAGTGCTATAAATGAAAATGCGAGTGAAGTTCAAGTAGCTAACCCATTTAGTAATCCGGTACTGCCATATGAGGCTCGCCGAAATAACCGCACTACATTTAATGCAGGTGCCGAGGGTGCACAAAGCGATTATGATATTTCGGTACGAACGGTTAATGACCCTGATGCTGATCCTACAGCCTCCTCAATTATTCAGAGAGATACAAATAATAGCGGAGCTGCTGAGTTAGTCTTGTTGAGCCAAACCGTTGCCGCTGAAGCAGAATCTAGATACAACATGACCCGAGGGTATACCTTAGAAAATATTAGCAATCAACGCCAACAATTTTTTATAACAGGTAATGTGAGTTTTGATTTGTTTAGTGAATATGAAGGCTTAGGTGGATTTGCAAACTCGGCAATGAGTTTATTTACATTGTTTGAGAACGTTGCGGGCGTAAACGCAACTTTAGATTTAACTAGCGTTTATGACCCAGATATTGTCCAGAGCAACGCTAATGCATCGGTATTTGAAAGACTCACCACAAATGAGCCAAACTTTGGTGGCTTTTTGCTTTCAACTTCGGCCCGTGCTGAAGGTGGCGGTAATATAAGTACTGCCAGTATTAGCGAGGCATTTAGTTATCGCATACTAATTGACATGGATGTTGGTACCCGCTTCGATTTTTTAACCGGCTTTAGTCAGCGAAATACCGTTTTGTTTGATCCACAATCAGTTGAGGTAAATGGCCCTGCTATATCCCTATTATTTAGCGTTTCGTTAGTATTACTTGGGTTTAAACGATATGGCAAAAGCAGACATCACTAAGACTTATTTTTTGCTTTTTCTTTACTGCTAAACAAGCGTTTAATGTTGTCACGATGTTTGCCAATAATAAGCAGGCATAAAAGTGTCACTGCAATGGTGTAGTCGGGTTCGAAAATATAGGTGTAAATAGGTGCAAGGCTAAAGGTAACTATCGCCGCGACCGACGAAATTCGAGCAATTGTAAAAACGCATAGCCATGTGCCAAATAAACATCCTGCCAAAGCCCAATCTAAAGGCATTAACGCACCAAGAGCGGTGGCTACGCCTTTTCCCCCTTTGAATTGAAAAAACACGGGGAATATATGGCCTAAACAAGCCGCAATTGCAACTAAGCTTAATGCTATGGGAGCCAAGCCAAACAAAAAACCAGCATAGACTGGAATAGCGCCTTTCAATAGGTCAAACAAAAAAACGATAGCAGCTGCTTTTTTGCCGGCAACTCTGAGAACGTTAGTTGCACCAGCATTTCCAGAACCTTGTTGACGAATATCTTGTATGGCAAACAAGCGAGTTACAATAATGGCACTTGAAACTGAACCAATAAGATATGCGCCAACAACAAAAAAAACTATTGATGTAGTCATATACTTAAGCCGTTGTTTCGCGATACACTATTTATAGGGTACTAGAGCTAGCGCGACATAACAAACTGCGCTTAGCGAACTATTGACAAGAATGACAGCGTTGAAATATTTGAAAATGGATACTGTTTTTATAGAAGGGCTAGAGCTAGAAACACTTATTGGTGTTTATGAGTTTGAACGTAAGGCCAAACAACGTATCATCGTCGATCTTATAATGCAGGGCGATTTAAGCCAAGCAGCGCAGTCAGATAATGTTAAAGACACCATTGATTATGGTGCTGTTGCTAATTGTCTAGCACAAATATGTGACATGGCATCATATCAGTTGTTGGAGGCTCTCGCCGAAGAAATGGCGACGACTATTTTAGACAAATTTGCGATTACAACGCTCACTCTCAAAATAAATAAACCTGATATCTTAAACAATGTCAGCGCGGTAGGGATTCAAATTACCCGTCAAGCTCAAGGAAATGCATAGTGAGCTCTTTAATACTCATTAGTGTTGGCTCAAACATAAATAAAATAGACAATACTAGAAGTGGCTTAAATGCCTTAGCCTTGGCATTTGATGATTTATCTTGTTCAAGTGTTTATGAGAGCGAATCAGTCGGTTTTAATGGTGATAATTTTTATAATTTAGTAGTAAAAGCTAACACATCAAAGACCATCGGTGAAGTGTGCAAATGTTTAAAAAAAATCGAAGACGACCATGGTCGTAAGCGAGAAGTAAAGTTCTCAAGTCGGACCTTGGATTTAGATTTATTGACCTACAATAATGAAGTATGTGAGCAGCCAGTTGTGTTACCACGTGATGAAATCGAATATAACGCTTTTGTATTGCAACCTATGGCTGAATTAGTGCCAGAACTTCGTCACCCTGTTACACGTCATACTTATGCTGATTTGTGGGCGAATTTTTCTAAAAGCGTGGCAGGCCAGAAACAAAAATTATGGCCAATTACTTTTACATGGAGCAAAAGCCCTAAATGACCATTTACGAAATTATCATTTTAGCTATTATTCAAGGCTTAACTGAGTTTTTACCCATTTCGAGCTCTGCTCATTTGATTTTACCGGCCGAAATTTTGGGCTGGCGCAATCAAGGTTTAGCCTTTGATGTTGCTGTGCACGTTGGTAGCTTACTCGCGGTCATGATTTATTTTAGACAAGATATCTGGCGCTTGTCTCTTGCTTGGTTTGGTCAGGGGTTTACTCGGCAACAAAGCAACGATAGCAAACTAGCTTGGTGGGTCGTGCTAGGCACAATACCGGCTGGCTTGTTCGGTTTTTTAATGAAAGACTGGATTGAATTAAATGCACGTTCAGCACTAGTTATCGCAATAACTACCATTGTGTTTGGTTTATTGCTTTGGTATGCCGATGCAAAGGCAAAACAAACGCGCACTACCGACAATTTGACACTTAAAGACACTATATTGATTGGTATAGCGCAGGCTATCGCAGTAATTCCTGGTACTTCACGCTCAGGGATTACCATGACTGCAGGTCTGATGTTGGGACTAAATAGAGAAAGTGCCGCGCGCTTCTCTTTTTTACTTTCAATACCGATTATTCTAGCGGCAGGGCTTTTTTCAGCCTTGGACTTACTTGAGGCAAAAACAACGGTTGATTGGCAAGCACTTATTTATGGAGCAGGCTTTTCATTTGTAGCCGCTTATTTTTGTATTTTTCTATTTTTAAGTTGGATATCGCGAATTGGCATGTTGCCCTTTGTTATTTATCGTTTAATTTTAGGCCTTGTTTTACTGTATTTTGTTTTTACTTAACTAAGTCTTACGAGCTTTCAGTTGTATAAAATTCATGCAATTTTGTTAAATTACAAATGGTGTTTGCCAGTTAATATTGCTTATATTATCTAGACAAATAATCCCTTTAAAAAAATAAGGATAAAAAGTGACTACTATCTTTACAAAAATTATTGAAAAACAAATTCCTGCCGATATTTTATTTGAAGATGAAAGAGTGTTGGCTTTTAAAGACATTAGTCCTCAAGCACCTATACATTTTTTGGTGATTCCAAAAAAAGAAATAGCGACAACGAACGATATTTCTGCGGAAGATGAGGCAGTAGTTGGTTACATGCATCGGATTGCAGCAAAAGTAGCTAAAGACTTTGGCGTTGACCAGCAAGGATATCGGACGGTAATGAATTGTAACGCAGATGGCGGTCAAACTGTGTATCATATTCATTTACATGTATTGGCAGGTAAACCTCTTGGTTGGCCACCCTATACTGACCGTTTAAAAGTTGAATAAGCGCATTGTTAAAACCATCCAATCTAAAGATTCTTCATTAAATATCAGCATGTATTACGATAGTTGTTATGTAAAAAATACATACATAACGCGTCGAGTGCTTAAGGAATAGTAAAATACTGACTCAATAAATAAGGCTTATTAAATGTCTACGCAAAATGCACTTCTTACAATTTTGGTTGAAAAAATCAACAATGACACCTTAGTACTACCTACATTACCTGCAATAGCGCTGAAAGTGCGAAAAGCGGCAGATGACCCAAATATTAATTTAAATTCGATGGCAGAGGTTGTTGGCCAAGATCCATCGTTGAGTGCGCGAATGGTAAAAATTGCCAATAGCGCCTATTTAGGACGTGCGATTAAAGTTGCTTCAACATCCCAAGCCGTTACTAGAATTGGCTTATCACAAGTTAAGAATATTGCAACCGCGCTAGCTATGGAGCAATTATTTGTATCAAAAAATGAAATTGTTAAAGCTTATATGGATAAAAAGTGGGTTAAAATGATTGACGTGGTTGCGCATGCCATGGCCGCTATGACGCACTTTCAAAAAACCACAAAAGACAATTCACTGAGCGTAGACACTATGACGCTCTCGGCATTAGTTGCCGATATTGGCGCCTTACCAGTTTTGACTGAAGCCGAAAGACATGACAGCGTATTTGCAAATCCAACTTTTTTAGATGTAGCAATAGACAAGCTATCGGGGAGAATTGGCGGCAGTATTATGCGTAAATGGAAGTTTAACGAAATTTTTATAGAAGTGGCTGAGCATTGGCGTGAATTAGACTATACCTCGTCGTCTGTAGGTTATATCGATTTTATTCGCGTGGGTGCGGCATTGTCTGGCAATATAGATGAAAAAGATGAAGTGCTTGCTAGTGCACAAAAAAGAGGTCTTTTCAAAGATGTTCAAGAATACCACTCAGACGAGTTTGTTGCTTTAACTGACGCCGCTAAGGGTATTTTCGCTTAGGCTAGGCAAGAGAGTTTGGAGATCCCACGCCTTCGCGTGGGATGACATTACAACGCGTGGGATGACAGTGCAACGCGTGTTTGTGGCCCATACTGCGTACTATTCGTTTAATTCAAATGCATTTTCCAACTTGGCAATAAAGCTTTTTATCTCACTAGCAAACAAAACAAAGTCAGCATCTAACTTAACCGCGACATCACCTTTTGGAATATCTTCGTTTTGCTCGATGACAATATCGGTAAATTTGATACGTTTGACAGACAAATCATGCTCTATGATAGCAGTCAAGCGGTCGCTGAAAGCAATGGCTAGTTTCTGCACTAGTTTTCCAGCTTGGATATGGGCAAGCACTTCGTCTTCGTCTAAATTCTGTTTTTTAACTTTAATAGTGCCACCATTATCTGCACTTGACTGAAATTCAGCCTCGTCTAGCAATTCTACGTCTGCTGGACAATCTTTCATTAACCAATCAGTCAATATATGCTGTTGTGAGGCTTTGGCTAAAGGGAGCGCTGGCAATGACCCTAAGCATTTACGTAAACATGCTAAAAAAACCTCAGCGTTTGCATCGGAACTAGCGTCAATAATGACTAGCTTTTTATCTAATGATACAAAGCCATTAATGTGGCTGTACTTACTAAAAGCCTGCGGCAATAATCGATTAGTAATTTCTTCTTTTAAATCTTTTTGTGCTTTTTTAGGCATAGGTGAACCTGACTCTGATTCAAATTCGCCAACTTTTAAATTGAGTTCATCATTGATGACACTAGCAGGTAATAATTTACTCTCCCGTTTAAGTTTGAATAATATATCTTGATTTGCTTGTTGGAAAAGACTATCAGTTTGCGGAATAGGGCTTACCCATCCCATACTATGAATTTCTTGTGATTGACATGCTTTGAAAGACATAGCTTCTAATTGTAGTTGTAATTGTGCAGTGTCGATCGTAAAGTCTTCGGGTAGGCGATAAATTTTTATGTTTTTGAACCACATATTTTGAATATCCAAGAAAAAAGAGGCGAGAGAGTAGCAGTCTGACTAAGACAGGTCAAAATCGTTTTGTCATAAAAAAGCAAAAAACTTGACTTATTTTGTTAGATGTTTCATAAAACTGTCACACATCACTCCAATAATACGGTCAAAATCTATGACACGAGTGAAAAAGAAGATGTCTCATACTATCCTTTTGGTTGAAGACGAAGCACCTATACGCGACATGCTTAGCCTTGTTTTGGAGCAGGCGGGTTTTATTGTGGACGAAGCAGAAGACTACGACGTTGGTTTAAATAAAATTTGTGAACCTTACCCCGATTTGATTTTACTTGATTGGATGTTGCCTGGCGGCAGTGGTGTACAGTTAGCAAAAAAATTGAAGCAGCATGAGTTTGCAAAAGATATTCCCGTTATCATGCTTACAGCTCGTTCTGAAGAAGACGACAAAATCCGCGGTCTTGAAGCGGGTGCCGATGACTATGTAACTAAGCCATTTTCGCCCAAAGAGTTGGTAGCAAGAATAAAAGCGGTAATGCGCCGTGTTACGCCTACCTCAAAAGAAGAACCAATTGAATTTAATGGTTTGGTATTAGAGCCAGTTTCACATCGCGTCATGAGTAAGGACTTGCCTATCGATATGGGACCCACCGAATTCAAACTCTTGCATTTTTTTATGACTCACCCAGAACGTGTTTATAGCCGCGAACAACTTCTAGATAATGTTTGGGGTACTAATGTATATGTTGAAGACCGTACTGTAGACGTGCATATTAGACGACTTCGTAAAGCTATTTCAGAAAATGGCCACGACACACTTATCCAGACGGTGCGTGGATCGGGTTATAGATTTTCGGTAAAACGGTAATATAGTTTTATGTATTACCCGCAGTCATGGACGCGTTCGTTGATACGTTTTTGCTTTTTTGTAGCAATGACTGTGGCTTTGGGTCTAGTTTTTGACCAACTGCTTTTAGCATTGATATTAGCGCTGTCGGCTCTATTGATATCAAACTATTTTCATTTATACAGGCTTACCCGATGGTTATGGCAAAGTCGAAGTTTATCACCGCCAAGTGCGCCAGGAATTTGGCATCATATTTATGAAGGTGTTTATCACCTGCAACGAAGAAATCGCAGCAAACGTAAAAGTTTAGGCGAGTTAATAAAACGCTTTAGAGAAGGTTCAGAAGCCTTACCTGATGCGGTAGTAATTATTGATAACGAAGCCCGTATAGTTTGGTGTAATCGTAATGCTAGAATTGAACTTGGCTTACATTGGCCCGAAGATAATGGTAGACGAATCGATAATTTAATTCGTCATCCAAGTTTTGTCGATTTTTTGCATCAAGGGGATTATCAATATCCGATAGAAGTGCCAGCTCCAACTAATCCTAATAAAATATTTGAATATAGGATAATGGAGTATGGACAAGATCAACTATTGTTAATCATTAGAGATATATCTCGTGTATCTCAACTAGAAGAAATGCGTAAAGATTTTGTTGCTAATGTTTCCCATGAACTAAAAACCCCATTAACAGTAATCAATGGCTATCTCGAAGTATTAGAAGTAAAAGACGATTCAAGTGATCCAATCTTAAAAAAGGCCTTGGCAGAAATGGGGTCACAAACTCAGCGCATGCAAGTTTTAATCGAAGACTTATTAATTTTGTCACGAATTGAATCGTCAAATGAGCGCATATTTGAAAAAATCGTTGATATGCCAGCTATGTTTATGCAGATAAAGCTTGAAGCTGAGGCATTGAATAAAGACAAAGGCCATAAAATAAAATTCAATATTGATGAAGACTTGAGTGTTTATGGTGTAGAGACAGAGCTGCGCAGTGCTTGTTCAAATCTAATTTTTAACGCGATTCATTACACGCCGCCTAATGGGAAAATTGAGCTTATTTGGAAACGCAGAGCGAATGGTGCTTATTTTGGCGTCAAGGATAATGGTGATGGCATAGAAGACAAGCATTTAAGACGGCTAACTGAACGTTTTTACCGCATAGACAAAGCACGTTCGCGCAAAACCGGAGGTTCTGGTCTAGGTCTGTCGATTGTAAAACATGTCTTGCACCATCATAACGCCGTACTGGATGTAAACAGTGTGGTAGGCAAAGGTAGTGAGTTTTCATTTTTATTACCACAAGAATTAATTGCCGACGAATGGGATGATTAACATGCGTATTTTGTTGGCAATATTAATTTATGTATGCGCTTATGAAGCATTTGCTGCACAAACACTTAACACCAACGCCAACGCAAATGTCCCAGAGAAAGAGTATCCTTACCACTCTACGCCAGGTGTATACGGTACCATTACCTCGGTGGGTTCTGACACCTTGGCGGGTTTGATATCGATTTGGGCACAGCGATTTCAAGAAATATATCCACATGTTAATTTTCAAATTCAAGCGAGTGGCTCTGCTACAGCAAGTCAAGCATTGACTCAAGGCAGTGCTAGTATTGGTCCGATGTCGAGAATACTAAGCAACCAAGAAATCTCCAATTTTACCGATGTTCACGGCTACCCGCCCACAACCCTAGTTGTCGCCATCGACGCAATTGCTATTTATGCCGAGCGGAATAATCCAATTGAAATACTAACGCTGCAACAAGTTGACGCTTTATTTTCAATTACGCGGATTTGTGGATATCACACAGCAATTACACATTGGCAACAACTTAATATTGACAAATTTGGTAGCAAGCAAACTATTCAGTTATTTGGTCGAAACTCTGCCTCTGGCACTTATGATTTATTCAAACAAAAAGCACTTTGTGAGGGTGACTTTTTGCGCTCTGTTAATGAAATGCCGTCATCTTCGTCTGTTGTTCAATCAGTAGCATCTAGTATCGGTGGCTTAGGTTATGCAGCCTTAGGTTACCAGAGTAACAATGTGAAAACCTTGGCCTTAGCTGGCACAGATGGGGAGTTTTATGCCCCAACTCCAGATAACTTAAGACAAGGTAAATATCCCTTTACAAGATTCCTGTATATTATTGTTAACCAAGCACCGAATAAACGCTTAGCTACATTAGAACAAACCTTCCTACGTTTTGTATTGTCTGATGAGGGACAAGCGATTGTGGATAACAATGGCTATTTTTCAGTCTCTAAGCCTATGATTAAGCGACAATTGACTCGCTTTAGCATGAAGTCTTTAACATCTCATAAATAAATTAAAATCAATAAAAACAATGGGATAGCATTTAATTGTTAAAGTTTTATGACATCTTTCCCTTGTAACAATTCTGTCATTTAGCTGAGTTATTCTTTTGCCACTTTTATGTATTTGTGCATTTTCTAACTTGGAGTCAAACATGAAACTCAACCGATTTTTTAAGGCCTCAGCAATAGCTTCAGCCATTGTCTTGGCGGCGTGTGGCGGCGATATAAATATTTCCGAAGGCGATATCGTCGATAATTCGTCTGTTACTACTAATAATAATGGTGGAGGCGATACGCCAACTACGCCAACAACACCTGATGATACTAAACCAGGACAAACGAATAGTTTCTTGAGTGGAGAAGTTAGCACAGCGTTAGGACAAACTATTGAAGTGCGCACAATCAGTGGTCGATTAACCGACGCTGATGCAACAAATGGTGTGATTGAATTAACTAATGACACGGTTTGGGCGCTTGAAGGTCCAGTGTTTGTTGGTAACGATAAGGCCGACAGTGTCACGCTAAGAATTGAAGAAGGTACAATCATCTTAGGTAGAACCGGTGGTGATTATCTAGTAGTGAGTCGTGATTCGGAAATTGACGTAAACGGAACGGCAGCTAGCCCAGTTATCATGACCTCTTTGAATGATGTTTTAGGTGATGAAGTAGGTGCTGGTCAATGGGGTGGTATGGTTATCTTAGGTAATGCGCCTTCTACCAAATGCCCTCAAGATGGTTCTTCATGTGCGCTTCAAGTCGAAGGTGTTGAAGAAGGTGCTGTATTTGGTGGTACAGACAGCGCAGACAGTTCTGGAAGCCTACGTTATTTAGTGGTTAAGTACGCTGGTTTTGAGATTGCACCAGATAATGAACTTAACGGTATTACTTTTGGCGGTGTTGGTTCTGGTACAGAGGTAGATTACGTTCAAGTGCATGCTAACGCAGATGACGGTGTGGAATTTTTTGGTGGTTCAGTTAATGCCAAGCATTTAGTGTTAACTAACATTCAAGATGACTCGGTTGATTGGGATAATGGTTACAATGGGCGTTTGCAATATGTATACGTAGAGCATGCTGCTGATAATTCTGACGCCAACCGCGGTATTGAAGGTGATGGTGACGGCGGAGATGGTGATGCATTTTCAAAACCTATGGTGGCAAACATCAGTATAATCGGGAATGACTTTGACACTTCTGATGCTGATTCAGAAGGTGTGTTATTGCGCGACCAAACTGGTGCTATTATCATGAATATGCTGATTACTGGGTCTGCAGGGATGGGCGAATGTCTTGAAATGGATACCGACGATACAGTACAAGGCAACTTAAGTGATGGCGACATTGCAATTACTAACTCGTATATTGCTTGCTCTGAAGCGTTTAAAGTTGAAGATGGCAGTGTTGATTTGAACACTTGGTTCACTACAACTCAAACGGGTAATACCCTGTTAGCGTTTGAAGACCGTGCTCAACTTGGCCTTAACCAAGACGGCACGTTGACATCTGAGAGTGCACTACGTACTGGCGGTGGCAATCCTTCGACGCTAGATTCTTTCTTTACTGCAAGTGAGTTTGTGGGTGCTGTTGGTGATACTGACTGGCGCGACGGCTGGGCCTTTGGGTTTGGCGGTGGAACTATAGAAGTAGTGCAAAGTGCCTCAGGTTGTCCTGCAGGAACTACTACTATTGCAGCAGTAGACGGTAACACTAATACTTGTGAAGTTTCAGGTCGTATTACTTCTGATTTGCGCTTAACTAACAATAACATTTATGCACTTTCAGGTGCGGTGTTTGTGGGTGGCGATAACACTGACAGTGCGACACTAACGGTTGACCCTGGTACTGTTGTTTATGGTGCTTCTGGTAACGATTACTTGGTTGTTAGTCGTGGCTCTCAAATTGTAGCTGATGGTACGGCTGATAGCCCAATTACTTTTACTTCACGTGAGCACGCAGCAAACGGTTTAGTAGATGGCTTAGCTAACGGAGAAGCAGGCCAGTGGGGTGGTATGATCATCTTAGGTAATGCTTACTCTTCGAAATGTCCAACTGACGGTACAGCATGTGCGTTGCAGGTTGAAGGCGCGCAAGAAGGTGCAGTATTTGGTGGTAGCACGAACGACGATAATTCAGGTACTTTGCGTTACGTCCGCGTTATGCACGGTGGATTTGAAATTGCACCAGATAATGAGCTAAATGGCATCACGTTTGGCGGTGTAGGTTCAGCAACAACTGTTGAATATTTACAAGTGCATAAAAATGCAGACGACGGTGTAGAATTCTTTGGTGGATTTGTTAATGCTAGATACCTTGTACTTACTGGTATTCAAGATGACTCTGTTGACTGGGATAATGGTTATCAAGGTAAAATGCAGTATGTGTTAGTTAAACATGCTGACGACAACTCAGATGCAAACCGTGGTATCGAGGGTGACGGTGACGGCGGCACAGGTCCTGACTTCTCAGACCCAATGATTTCTAACATGACGATTATTGGCAATACATTTGATACAAGTGACGCTGATTCTGAAGGTGTGTTGTTACGTGACCAAACAAATGCAAAACTTTATAATTTTGTAGTAACAGGTCCTAGCGGTATGGGTGAGTGTTTTGAGGCTGATTTGAGCGATGGCGACACTACTCTTGAAGCGAACATGGCGAGCACTGCAGATACACGCTTGATATTCGAATCATCAGTAATTGCGTGTGATGAAGCAATTAAAGATTCTGGTACCTTTGACCAAACAGCTTGGTTTACTGGACAAACTGGTAACAGCTTTGCGGCTAATCAAGCAGCGGTATTAAACGGCATTTATACAATAGACGCTACAACACCGACTGATGTTACAACTGTTGATTCTTTCTTTATGTCAGTTGACTTTATAGGCGCAGTAAAAGACGCTGATAACGACTGGACTGCAGATTGGACTGTTGGCTTAGAATAATACTAAGCCAGTAATAGTATGCAAAACGAGATAGTTAAATTAGACAGTCTAATGCGGGAAAAGAGGTCAAACATGTGTAAACCTAACAAGAGGTTCATGTTATCTGCGGTGTCTTTGATAGTAATGACCGCGCTGACAAATACTGGGCAAGCAATTGCCCAGCAGTCAGAGGATGATGCGATTGAAGAGGTTGTAACAACCGGAACAAGGTTGAAAGGAACCGCAACAGCGGTGATTGAGGAACGTAAGAACCAAGCTTTTGTTGCCGATATTTTGGGTGCAGAGCAAATATCCAGGACGGGCGATTCAGATGCTGCATCTGCGCTAAGAAGGGTAACAGGTTTAACCTTAGTCGACGGCAAGTTTATTTACGTAAGAGGCTTGGGTGAGCGGTATTCAAGTACTGCGTTAAACTCTGCAAGTGTTCCTAGCCCTGACCCAACTCGAAATGTTATACCCTTGGATTTGTTTCCGGCAGATATCATTGAAAGTTTGTCAGTACAGAAGTCTTATTCGCCTTCTATGCCAGCTTCTTTTGGTGGTGGTAACGTTGACATTCGATTGAAGTCTATCCCGGCTCAATTAGTGTTCAATGCTTCAGTAGGAACAGGCTATAACACCGAAAATGGCAGCAATGGCTTGGACTACAATGGCGGTGGTGATGACTGGCGTGGTCAGGACGATGGTTCAAGGGCGGCTCCCGATGCTATCGCACAGCGTTGGGCCAGTAAAAACTTTTTGGATAATTTAGAACAAGATGTTGCGGTGGGGTTACTTTCGCAGGTAAAACGCGATTATGACCCTTTCGAAGAGTCAATAGGACCTGACGGAAGCTTTAACCTTACTCTTGGTAATAGTTTCGACCTAGATGATGACAGAAAGTGGCGAGTAGGATTTTTGGCGACGGCTGGTTATAAAGCGTCTACGGAAGTTTCTCAGCAATACGAATTACAGCAGGCTGACCGTGTTGGTGACGATATTATCAATGTACGTTTTTTTGATGATATAAGCGCAACTGAGCGCACGGTGCAGTGGTCTCATTTGTTTAATCTGGGTATTGACTACAATCGTAACCATCAAATTGATTACTCGTTAATTGTGTTAAACGATACTCGCGACGAAATTCGTACGCAGTTTGGTAACACTGAGAACCTTAGTCAAGCGGAAGGCATAAGAATTCGCGATATTGTGACTGAATATGAAGAACGTCGCTTGTTTACTAATCAAGTACGCGGCAAGCACACCTTTCCTGAGCTCAACTTTTTGGGCTTTGATTGGCGTGTTTCGGTGGGTCGTTCTTTACGAAATGCGCCTGGAAACATGGAAGCTCGTTTCATTATTGAAGATGCTAATCAGGATGATATTTTTGACGAAGTCAATGAAATTAGTTTGATTAACGCACCTACAGCGGGTCGATATTCTTTCCAAACCCTAAATGATCGACTTGAGAACTCGGGCTACAACTTTACTTACCCTGTTAGCAGTGAAAACTGGGAAATGGAATTTAAGTACGGTGCAGATTTTGTAACAAAATCAAGAACTGCTGAAAACCGTCGGTTCGATATTAATACCCGTGCAATTGCTGATTCATCATTACTTATCGGAAATTCTTTTGGCGATATCTTGAGTAACGATGTGTTAAATTCTGCGGCATTTAATTCGGCACCCATTATTAGAGACACTACAATTGCCGGTGATGATTATGTTGCTGGACAAAAAATCGATGCTTATTACATAGAGGGTGATTTTTTCTATAAAAATAAGTGGCGTTTTTCTGGTGGCTTTAGATGGGAAGATTTTAGACAAGTTGTTGCGCCACTCGACCCACGCACTAATCAGTTTGATTTAGCTGACGATGCTGACCGGTCGGAACTGGCCTTTCAAGAAGATGATTTTTACCCAGCTTTTGCAGTTACCTATATTAAAGATGATAGCATGCAATTTAGAGCTAGTATTGGGCAAACAGTAGTGCGTCCCGACTTACGTGAAGTGAGTTCAGCGACCTTTATTGACCCATTAACTGAGTTCCCTATTGCGGGTACACCAGGTGTTCGTACTACATCTATCATCAACTATGACCTGCGTTGGGAATGGTATCGAGAACTAGGCAACAATTTGTCCATAGGTTTATTCTATAAAGATATGGAAGATCCTATTGAATCTGTACAATCGCCTGCGCAAGATGGTCCACCATTGATCAGGATTGCTAATGCTGAGTCTGGCGTGGTTTATGGGGTTGAACTGGAGTTTTTGCAGGACTTAAGCTTTGTAGGTGACGGTATTTGGGAGAATTTGTTTTTGTCAGGTAACTTGACTGTGAGTGATTCTGAGATTGAGTTAGACAGACAAAGCATTGTTGACCAAACAGGTGTTTCGGCAGCCATTACAAATATCAAAAGGCGATTAACAGGTCACTCGCAGTTTGTGGCAAATTTACAAATGGGTTATGACTCGGTAAATGGTGAACATTCTGCGTCATTGGTATACAACGTGTTTGGCGATCGTATTTTGATACCCGGTATAGATGGTTTTGATGATAGCTTTGAAACCCCTTTCCATTCTTTGGATACGGTTTACAAATATTATCCTAACTTTAATACAACCATTACGTTTAAAGTTCAGAATCTGTTAGATCAAGATAAAGAACTTGAATTTGAAGGAGTATTACTGCGTTCTGAAACGCGTGGCAGAGGCTTGAGTCTCAGCTACAAGTACGATTTCTATTAATAGTCATATGTCGATTTTCGTCTTGTGTTTGAGTTAAATTAATATTCAACACAAGACGGAAATGTTTCTATTAATAAAAACATTCAATTTATTCAAGTATTCGCTACATTACGCCGATATTGGGGGAATAAGCGACAGAGTTATTTGAGTGAAACATTAAACCTAATATAGCCGGAACTACCCCACCTATTGATGTAAGAGCGACTTTTTCGGCGCTCTCTATTCTTGTTTTGTTTGCGATATTAATGTCTATCTTGGTGACTGTTTTTACCTTGCTTAGTGCAGACCAACAGGCGTCTGAGGTGCCTAAGGTATCTGAAGGTAAATTAGATCTGACTGGGACCGATATTACTCAACGCCAACCAATAAAATTGTCTGGCTCATGGGATTTTTATTGGCAAAAGCTGTTAACTTTTGATGAACTTGGCCTTCAGGAAGATACACCGACCCAAGTTGAATTTCCTGGAATTTGGCGAGGAAAGAATCACCAAGGAAAAACCCTTGATCATAATGGTTTTGCGACATACGTTGTTGAGGTGTCTTTGCCAAAAAACTATGAACATTTAGCTATTAGAGTGCCTAATATTGGCAGTGCTTATAGGCTTTATGTGAATGAAAACTTGATTGCTTCTGGCGGTCAGGTGGCAAACAATGCAGAACGACATGTTTCAAAATATTCACCAGGTACATATGCATTCAAACCCGATGGGCAAGTATTTAAACTGCTCTTGCAAATATCAAATTATGACTACTATTGGGGTGGCTCGTGGAACGCACTAGAGCTTGGCACGCATGATCAGCTCCAGGAAAAGTTGGTTCGTGAAACATTAAAAACGTCGTTTATCGTTGCTATATTCTTTACCATTTCATTGTTTAATTTATTGCTATTTTCCTTACGCATAAGAAACATTCTTCCTCTAATCATCGCGATGATAAGTATTGGCTTTGGTATACGTGAAGCAGAGATTAACAACCTGTTGCATTATGTAAACATATTTGACTCGAACTTTTTGATTAATATTCGCACAAACTTTCTGTCATTTACTGGTTTAGCTCCTCTTTTGATAATGTATTTTTATCTGTCTTTTAAAAATGTGTATAACAAAATAGCAATATACATGATTGTTGCTATCACAGTGGGTTTTAGTCTTTTTATTGGTTTAGCCCCAATTCATGTTTTTAGTAATAAGTTGCCTTATTTTCAGTTTTTAATAATGGGTATTATCGTCTATTTGATATTTGGCTTAATCAAGGCCATTTACTTAAAAAAACGCAATGCAGGAACGCTTTTTATTGGCAGCTTGATTTTAGCCTGCCTATCAATCCATGACATTTTTTTGAGCCTTGGTTGGATCAATACTGTTCCCCTTGTTAGTTTAGGCTTAGTGGCTTTTGTGATGTGTCAGAACTACATTACTTATGCGGATTTCATTTTAGCGAGTACCAACAATAAAAAATTGAATCGAGTGTTAGAGCAACAAAATAATGAGCTGCAGCAGTTTTCCAATTCACTTGAAAAACAAGTCGAAGAACGAACGGAAGAATTGGAAAACCTTAATCGTAAATTAGAACTTTTAGCAAATGAAGACGCTTTGACAAGTGCATACAATAGGCGTGGTATTTCTGTTTTTCTAGAGCAAGCAAAAGCAGTACAAAAACGTTCGGGAACACCATTTTGTATTGCTTTAATTGATTTTGATAATTTTAAAACAGTGAATGATTCTCTAGGTCATGATGTGGGTGACCTTACTTTAAAAAAGGCTTGTGAACTCATCCAAGCAATTATTCGTGAGCAAGATAAGTTTGGCCGTTGGGGAGGAGAAGAGTTTGTTTTGTTGGCAACGGATACCAACCTGCAAGGTGCAGCCTTTATCGCTGAAAAATTGCGTTGCGAAATTGAAGAAAAACTAGCTGAGCTGATAGCTTACAAGGTTACTGTAACAATAGGCGTAGCCGAATGTGGTATCGAGGAAAACATTGAGTCGTGTTTAAAAAGGTCCGATAACGCATTATACAAAGGAAAAATGGAAGGCCGAAATCAAGTCGCCTTAAGCAAGAATTAGGCGTCCAGCCAATCCTTATTCCTCACACTAGCTCAACATTCATATTTGATAATTTTCACTAAATATTGTGTAGCATTCTAGGCTTTTTATTTTGTGAAACATTTGTTACGACAAGCTTTTTATGAGCGTTTTGTCATAAAAATGTCACACAATATATCTACTATCTCCACGTTCAAATTTTTGACAAATAACACTCAGGAATGTTTATGAAGGTTTTACGCTCACTCAGGTTAGCTTCGATGTTAGGCGCGGTGCTGGTTAGTTGCAATATTGCTAATGCACAGGAAGAAACGGTTTTAGATAATGCTAGCCAAACTGCTCAGGAAATAAATGATTCTGCTGAAAAAACACAGCAAACTATCAATGGCATTACTGAACAAATTGATAGCAAGCTGCAGCAATATCAGGTGCTAGTAAAAGAAATCGAAGGCTTGGAAGTATATAACGGTCAGCTTCGTAAACAAATAAGCAACCAAGAACAAGAAATGCGTGATTTAAACGCTTCAATAGATGAAGTGAGTGTTATCGAACGCCAAATCACGCCGCTAATGCTAAATATGATAAACGGGATGGAGCAGTTTGTTGCACTTGATATACCGTTTTTGGAAGAAGAGCGTAGTTTTCGTATTGCAGATTTAAAAGCCATGATGGACAGAGCAGATGTTGCCCCTTCTGAAAAATTCCGCCGGGTAATGGAGGCGTACCAAGTTGAGCTTGACTACGGACGTTCAATTGAAGCATACACAGGTTTACATCCAATTAATGGCCAAGAGCGAGCAGTTGAATTTTTACGCATTGGCAGAACCGCTTTGTTGTACCAAACAAATGATGGTCAATTGCAAGGCGTATGGAATAAACAGACCCGTCAATGGGATGAACTAGATTCTAGCTATCGTACTTCGATACAAAAAGGCTTGCGTATTGCTAAAAAGCAAGTTGCGCCTAATTTATTGACCGTGCCTGTCGCGATTACTGACTAATTAAAGACTAGGAATAAACAAAATGAAATTGATGAAAAATATAAGCAAAAAATTAGTCTTTGTTAGCGCGGTGATAGGTATATTTACTGCTTTGCCATTGCAGTCACAAGAAAACGAACGTGCCTTAGATTTAGATGCGCTTTTGCAGCAATTAGAAGAAGGTAAGTTTTCGCAGAGTCAGCAAAATAAAGCTAGAGAATCTGATTTTATCGCCAAACGTTCTGAGCAAGATCGGATACTACGTGAAACAGTTGCAAGACGTGATGGATTGTTACGACAATCAGAAACACTCGAAACTGAATTTGAAGAAAACGAATTCAAACTTGCTGATTTGAGCGGTGCCCTCGACACACGTTTGGGTTCATTAAAGGAACTTTTTGGTGTGTTACAACAAGTTGCTGGAGATACCAAGAGCAAATTCTCAAATTCAGTGATTTCGGCTCAACTGCCTGGCAGAGCTGCGTTTTTAGACAATATGGCTCAATCCATGGGTAAGTCTTCTAAACTGGCTTCAATTGAAGAGATTGAACGTGTTTGGTTTGAAATACAGCGTGAAATGACAGAAGCTGGTAAGGTGACTAAATTTACTACTGAGGTTATCCAAGCAGATGGTGAGAAGGTCAGTAAAGAAATCACTAGAGTCGGTCCTTTTGCCCTTATCGCAGACGGCAAATATTTAGAATACAAAGGCGAAATTGACACTGTGCTCGAATTGAAACGTCAGCCTCAGGCGCGCTTTTTAGATACGGTTTCTGCTCTTGAGAACTCCTCGGGTGAGCTTGTTGGCTTCGGTTTGGACCCTACTGGGGGGTCAATTTTGGGTCTGTTAGTGCAAGCTCCTAGTTTAAAAGAACGAGTAGAGCAAGGTGGTCTAGTTGGTTACATTATTCTTGTCGTGGGTGCGATAGGTTTATTACTCGCTTTAGAGAGGCTTATTAGTCTTACATTCATAAAAATGGGTGTTAATAAACAGCTTAAATCTGACGAAGTAAAAACTAACAATCCACTTGGTCGCATTTTACAAGTACGTAAAAAATATCCACATGCTGATGTAGAGTCTTTAGAATTGCATTTGACAGAAGCCATATTGGCGGAAGTGCCTAAACTGAGTCGCTTTTTAACTATCATTAAAATTATTTCTGTAGTGGCGCCATTGATGGGCTTATTAGGAACAGTTACCGGTATGATAACAACTTTCCAAGCGATCACTTTATTCGGTACTGGCGACCCTCGCATGATGGCAGGCGGTATATCAACAGCGCTTGTTACAACAGTGCTTGGGCTTGTGGTGGCGATTCCTACCACCTTACTTTATGCCATGCTAAATACGCGTAGTAAAAATATTGTATATATACTGCAAGAGCAAGCGTCGGGCGTAATTGCCGAACGAGCTGAAAGTATAAACAGCAAATCATCTTCTTAACGCCAATTTATAAATGACATAGAGGCTTAACTATGACAGAGATTTTTGAGGCGATTAGAGACTTTACCGAAACCGGTGGCGATGTATTGCTGGTGATTGGGTGCCTTATCTTTTTTATGTGGCTGTTGATACTCGAAAGAATTGTGTACATTAACTTTACACATAAAAAACTGAAAAATGACTTAGTTGCGAAGTGGATGGCGCGAAACGAGCGTAAATCTTGGAATGCAGAGCAAATTAGACAAGCGTATATATCGCGTTTAAGCATGCAACTAAATGGCACTATACCGATTATTCAGTCCTTGGTTGCTTTATGTCCATTGTTAGGTTTAATGGGAACCGTCACCGGCATGATAGAAGTATTCGATGTCATGGCTATTTCTGGCTCAGGAAATGCACGTTCAATGGCCTCAGGGGTATCAAAAGCGACGATACCGACTATGGCAGGCATGGTTGGGGCATTATCGGGTGTGTTCGCCTCTACTTGGCTTATGCGAACGTCAAAATCTGAAAAATTGCATTTGCAAGAAGCGATGCCCTTACAAAAAGATATTGCTTAACTTCCTTAGTGGAAGTCAACGTCGGAATATATAGGATTTTTTATGAAACAACATTTTCAAAACTTGGTAGACGAAGAAGAAGCTAATATCGATATGACCCCCATGCTTGATGTGGTCTTCATTATGTTGATATTTTTTATTGTGACAGCTTCGTTTGTTAAGGAAGCGGGTATTGATGTTAACCGCCCAGATGCACCCACAGCAGTATCTAAAGATCGAGCAAGCATTTTGGTCGCGATAAGCGACAAAGGCGAGATTTGGATCAATAAACGCCGTGTTGATGTTAGAGCTGTGCAAGCCAACATTGAACGCTTATATGCTGAAAACCCCCAAGGCACTGTAGTAATACAGGCTGACAAGAAAGCGACCACTGATGTATTAATCAAGGTCATGGATGCATCCAGAGCAGCAGGTGTGATGGATGTCTCTATAGCGGCTAACAACGAGTAAGCTCATGCTAAGATTTCTTATCGCTATCGCCGGCGCCGGTGCAATTACCTTAGGCTTGTTTTTTTTGATGCAATCGTTGATTGCAGCTGGCGGAAGCGCCTTAACTGACCCGCCTGAAGGTAGCGTACTTGACTTCGTTAGAGTAAAACCCGAAGAACAAGTGGAGAAAGTAGACCGTAAGCCTAAAAAGCCACCCAAGCCAGAAGCGCCACCGCCAGAAATGGCACCGCCACAAATGGAGTCATCAGCACCTGATGGCGAAGGCAGTGGCCTTGATTTTGCCGCTGACATAGGTAACGAAGTCGCGCTTGGTGGTGGTTTAGCGCTAGAATCTGGTGACGGCGAATATGTGCCAATCACTAAAGTGGCAGCGGTTTATCCTAGGCGTGCTATGCAACGCGGGATTCAAGGCTATGTTGTAGTTGAGTTTACCGTTGGGCCCACCGGTGCAGTCCGCGAACCCGTTGTGGTTGAAGCTAACCCAGAAGGTATTTTCGAACAAGCTGCAATTGATGCCGTTCTGAAGTTTAAATACAAGCCCCGGGTGATTAATGGTGAGCCAACTTCAGTTGCCGGTGTGCAAAATAAAATTACCTTTGAGTTGAACTAAAGGAGTCTGTTTATGATAAACAAAGAATTATCTCAACGTAGTCGTAAACTAGGCAACTATTTACTTCGCAGCTTTGTTTGTGTGTGCGGTATGGCAACAATGCTAAGCGCTGACACATTAATGATGCTTAATCAAGCTCAGGCTCAAACACAAACAAGTGTGGGTGAGAGGGAAACCAGACGAACGCCAGCATTACGCGCCAGAGTATATGACCAATTATCGCGAGCCCAACAATTGGGTGATAATGGCGATGTAGCGGGAGCCATAACTATTTTAGATGACGTCAAGGCCAAAATGAATAGCATGAACAGCTATGAACGAGCCATGATGTTCAACTTTTACGGTTTTATTTATTATGCAGAAGAAGATTTTGATAAAACGATAGAGTCATTTTCTCTCGCTATCGAACAAACACCTATCCCTGTTAGCTTTGAAAAAACAACTGTGTTTAGCTTGGCACAGTTAAGTATGGCACAGGGCAATTATGATCAAGTAATCGATTATCTTGAGCGCTGGGAGCGCCTAAATGATGGTGTGATACCTCCACAAAACAATATTTTAAAAGCGCAAGCATTGTATCAAAATAAGCAGTATCAAGCGGCTATAGGGTACATTGAGACAGCGATTAAAAATCACGAAGAAGAGGGATACTTGCCTGATGAAAACTGGCTTGTATTACAAAGAGCTTTGTATTTTGAATTAAAGCAGCCCGAAAAAGTCAAAGATATCATTATTAAGTTAATCCGATTATACGATGAGCCAAAGTACTGGATCCAACTTGCTGGCATGTACGGTGAGTTAGAACAAGAAAAGAAACAACTTGCGGCAATGGAGATTGCTTATCAACGCGGATTTGTCACCTCAGCTGCCGATACCTTCAATTTAGCGCAGTTATACTATTATCACGGCGTGCCATATAAAGGCGCACTTTTAATGGAACAAGCCATCGATAGTGGTTTGTTAGATGCTAATCTTCGCAATTTGAAATTTCTGTCTCAGTCATGGCAACTTGCAAAAGAAGATGAGAAAGCGATTCCAGTCATGTATCAAGCTGCTGAACTTTCCGATGATGGGAATCTTGATGCGCAAATAGCGCTGTTACATTACAACCTGCAGGACTTTGACAAGGCAATCGAGAGCGCAAGCAAGGCAATCGAAAAAGGTGAAATTACTCGTCCTGGTGATAATCACATGGTTTTAGGTTTGTCTTTGTATAACAAAAAACGCTTTCCACAAGCGATTGAACAGTTGTCTTTGGCCGAAACCTTCGCATCAAGCAGAGCAGCGGCAAGACAATGGAAGCAATACGTTGAAAAAGAACAATCAACGTTTCAATTACGCCAAGAAATTAACTCTGCACCTTAGTGCTTGAGACTCAAGCTTGCGACGTTAAACTTCACTAGCATAAATGTATGCTTTTACTTATAGTGTTCGTCCGTTAGAAATCATATTTGTTAATATGGCTTTATTAGATAATTATTAAATGACAGAAATGAACACTAACCCTCCGAGAGGCGGCAATGCGATTAGCGCTGCCTTTGGTAGGTTTATGCTAAAATTAAGTGGTTGGAAAATAGTCGGACAATTGCCAAGTTGTCCAAAAATGGTAATTGCCGTTGGCCCCCATACCTCCAACTGGGATTTTTTCCTTGGTGTTGCGGTACTCTTTGTTTTACGAATAAAAATTAGTTTTTTGGGTAAACATAGTATTTTTGTGACGCCGTTTAAACAGTTTTTAGTCAGCATTGGGGGTATTCCGGTTGATCGTCGTTCTGCCCATGGTGTGGTTGATCAGGTTGTTGACGCGTTTAATCAGCATCCAAAAATGATTCTCGCATTGGCGCCAGAGGGCACACGCTCGCCGATATTTCCATGGAAAAGTGGGTTTTTAGCGATTGCACATAAGGCAAAGGTGCCCGTATTGCTGATTGGTTTTGATTTTAAAAATAAGCAAGTAGATATCCAAAAGTTGATTGAAACAAGCGGTGACTTTGAGCAAGACATGCAAAAAGTTTATGCTTATTTCGAAAAAATTCCCGCGAAATACCCCGCAAATGTGATATTTAAAAGTAGCCCTTAGGCTTATTCAGATATTTTTGTGTCTAAAGCTATAATTTTGCGTATCTATTTTTTATTTGGCAATTTTTAATGAGGATATATGCAGTATTCTATACTTGGGAGTTCAGACTTATCAGTTTCTAGAGTATGTTTAGGCTCTATGACATGGGGCATTCAAAATACACAAGCTGATGCTGATGCGCAAATTGCCTATGCAGTCGATGCCGGCGTCAACTTTATCGATACTGCAGAAATGTACCCAGTTCCCCCAAATGCTGAAACCCAAGGCGATACTGAACGTTGCATTGGGAGTTGGTTAGTTCGACATCCTTATATGCGTGAGAAGCTGATTATTGCGACTAAGATTGCTGGGCCGGGTTTTCAGTATATTCGCGATAGTAGCATGATAAGTAGTTCGACTATTCAAACCGCTATAGAAGGGTCGTTGCAAAGACTCAACACAGATTATATTGATGTTTACCAGCTACATTGGCCAAACAGAAATAGTCCACATTTTGGTAAGCATTGGATAAACCATATAAAACCCAGTAAAACAAACGTCGAACAAGAAGTGGATAGAATGCGTGACATTGTTACCGGGATCGGCAGTGCGATTGAGTCAGGTAAAATACGCCATTGGGGCTTGTCAGATGATACTTGTTGGGGAATTCATACCTATCTTAAACTTTGCCAAGAATTAAATGTTCCAAAGCCCGTTTCTATTCAAAACGAATTTAATCTATTGCATGTCAAAGACTGGCCTTATTTAATTGAATCGTGTGTATTTGAAGAAATAGCTTATTTACCATGGTCACCACTGGCTACTGGTATGTTAACTGGCAAATATTTGAACGGCAAAAGACCTGAGGGTTCGCGTTGGACTTTGATGCAACGCAATGGACTTTTTCGTTTAAACGCTCAGAGCGAAGCGGCTACAAAAGCTTATTGTGATATTGCATCAAAGTACGATATTTCACCGACACAAATGTCATTAGCATGGTGTGATCAAGTCGACGGTGTTACTTCGACAATAATTGGTGCAACTAATCAAGAGCAACTTGCTGAAAATATTGCTGCGTTTGATATTCAATTATCTAAGCAGTGTCTGCAAGAAATAGAAGCTACACTCAAACAATATGGACTCCCTTTTTAAGTTTTCTATATTTTCACCATAGAGGTTCATAAAAGGTTCATCTAAAGCCTGTACAACGTGAAGCGAATAGAATGAAATGGAAGCAGTAAGTGAAGGTTGTAGAATGTCAAAGTTAGACCAAGAGCAAACTTTTAATCCCTTTAATGCTTGGCCCAAGTGGCTTCGTTGGTTATGTTTGTTAGCTTTAATATTTTTGATGTTGACGGCGGTAAGTCTTATTGGTGGTGGTTTTAGAATTGCCACAGAGGCGCAAGCACAAGAACTATTCGAATTTGCCTCCAATCCAATACTTGGCTTAGTTATTGGCATGGTTTGTACGGCCCTAATACAGTCATCGTCAACCGTTTCTTCTATCATCGTTGCCATGGTTGCGGGTGGTTTACCTATAAGTATTGCAGTACCAATGATGATGGGGGCAAATATAGGTACAAGCATAACCAATACAATTGTTAGCCTTGGCCATATTGGCGATAAAAATGAGTTTCAGAAGGCTTTTAACGCGGCCACTATCCATGATTTTTTCAATATTTTTGCCGTATTGGTATTTTTACCTTTGGAAATTATGTTTGGTATTTTAGAAAAGCTAAGTGCATCTATGGTGGTGTTATTAAGCTTTGACGGAGGTACTGATGTTGGCGGGTTCAATCCAATCAAAATGATAACTGGTCCGTTAGTTGATATGGTAAAGATGCTCACAACAGAATTGCCACCGGTATGGGATGGTAGCGCTCGTATTTTGGTGGGCTTGGTTTTTATTATTTTATCCATTACATGGATGGGTAAAATAATGAAATCATTGATGGTAGGGCGTGCCAAGGAGCTTATTCAAAATAGCTTGGGAAAAGGCGCTATCTCGGGCATTTCATCAGGCACATTAGTGACTGTTTTGGTGCAGTCTAGTTCAACTACAACCTCGCTCATGGTGCCACTAGTAGGGACCGGTGTGGTCACGGCGCGTTCAATATACCCTTTTACATTGGGAGCGAATATTGGTACTTGTATTACGGCGGTAATTGCTGCCTTGTCTATTACCGGTCCCAATGCCTCACTGGCTTTACAGATTGCTTTGGTGCATTTTTGTTACAATACACTCGCCGTTTTGGTCATATATGGTTTAGCTTTTTGGCGAGAATGGCCACCCAGTTTATCTTATCAACTATCGCTAAAAGTCGCTGAACAAAAAGTATATGGTTTGATGTACATTATTGGCGTATTCTTTTTATTACCGCTTGCAGCGGTTTTGTTCTTATCATAAAACCTTATTGCGACCATGGTCTAAATACACGCTAACTCCCTACTTTTTATAAACTAATTACTCTGTTTGTCGTCTTTACTACCAAAGTAGCATTTTTGTTTAATGAATTAGGTTTATTGTTAACTATAACTTAACATTTAAATAAAAAAGAATGGAGAATGAGCGTGAGTGCTAATATCTATCCAGTACCAGAGTCGTTAACCCAAGGAACTTACTTAAGCGAAGAAACATACAAAGCCATGTATGATGAGTCAGTAAACAATCCTGAAGCATTTTGGGCAAAACAGGTCGAAGAACTCGATTGGTACAAAACACCAACCATTATTAAGAATACAGACTTTTCACCTGAAAAATGTGACATTAGATGGTTTGAAGACGGAAAATTAAATGCTAGCTATAACTGTATTGATCGTCATTTAAAAGACCATGCAAAAAAAGTAGCAATATTTTGGGAAGGTGATTCGCCAGAAAATTCAGAAAAAGTCACTTATCAACAATTGCACTATGAAGTATGTAAGTTAGCGAATGGTTTGAAAAAACTAGGCGTTAAAAAGGGCGATAGGGTGGCGATATATATGCCGATGGTACCTCATGCTGCTTACGCTATGCTTGCATGTGCTCGGATTGGCGCGGTCCATTCTGTTATTTTTGGTGGTTTTTCACCCAATGCTATTGCTGACAGAATTAACAACAGTGACGCTAAAGTAGTTATTACTGCAGACGAAGGGCGCAGAGCCGGACGCAGCGTACCGCTGAAAGCTAACGTTGATGAAGCACTATTAAATAATGCCTGTCCCAGTATTACTGCTGTGCTAACGCATAAACTCACCGGTGGACAAGTCAATTGGAATGATGATGTCGACGTATGGTGGCATGAATTAACTGACGAGTGCTCAGGTCAGTGTGAACCAGAGGTAATGGACGCAGAAGATCCTCTATTTATTTTGTATACCTCAGGTTCAACAGGCCAACCCAAAGGTGTTGTGCACACAACAGGTGGGTATCTATTATATACCTCGCTAACATTTAGATATGCTTTTGATTATAAGCCTGATGATATTTATTGGTGCACTGCTGATGTTGGGTGGATAACTGGTCATAGTTATATGACATATGGTCCGCTAGCCAATGGCGCTACTCAGGTGTTTTTTGAAGGCGTGCCTACTTATCCAGATATCAGAAGAATTGCACAGGTTGTCGAAAAATATGGTGTTAATTCGCTATACACAGCGCCTACCGCAATCAGAGCATTAATGGCCCACGGTGAGAAACCTGTGGAAGGTTGCGATTTATCGAGTTTACGCATTTTAGGCTCAGTAGGTGAACCAATCAATCCAGAAGCATGGCAATGGTATCATAAAGTCATTGGTCAAAGTCGTTGTCCTATCATTGATTCTTGGTGGCAAACTGAAACTGGCGGTATGATGATCGCCCCAATGCCATGTGCGACGGCCCTAAAACCAGGCTCTGCAACTCGACCTTTCTTTGGTATTCAACCCGCTTTATTTGATGCTGAAGGCAATGAACTTGAAGATGCCGCAGAGGGCAATTTAGTCATAAAAGATAGTTGGCCCAGTCAAGCAAGAACGGTATATGGTGACCATAAAAGATTTATCGATACTTATTTTTCAGCCTATCCAAACGTGTACTTTACGGGTGATGGCGCCCGTAGAGACACTGATGACTATTATTGGATAACAGGACGTGTTGACGATGTTTTAAATGTTTCTGGGCATCGCTTAGGCACCGCAGAAATCGAAAGTGCTTTGGTATCACATAACGTTATTGCTGAGGCTGCAGTAGTAGGTTATCCACACGATATTAAAGGGCAGGGAATATATGTATATGTGACGCCAAATGACGGTGTGGTGGCTGATGAAGCATTGACGCTTGAGATTCGTAAATGGGTAAGAAAAGAACTCAGTCCAATTGCCACTCCTGACTTAGTACAATGGACAAATGGATTGCCCAAGACCCGTTCAGGGAAAATCATGCGAAGAATTCTACGCAAAATTGCAGCGAATGAATATGAGCAATTGGGCGACACTTCTACGTTAGCTGATCCTACCGTTGTAGAATCGCTTATTGATAAGCGTTTGAATCGCTAAGATGATATAGGCAAGCACAATGCTTGCCTTTTTTTGCTTTCAATATGTTGAAATTTAACGCTAAATTGTTAAGCTAGTTTAACTGAGTGCAGAATGATTGTGCGCATCTAAATTTGACTTAAATAACGATAAAACTAAAAGGTCTAGTAATGCTTTCACTCCTCATAGCAGACGATCATCCTTTGTATAGAGATGCTTTAAAAGGTGCCTTAAAACTAAAGTATCAAGCGCTTTCTATACATGAAACAGGCGATTTAAACACAACTGTGTCGGCCTTAGAAAAAACCGAATTTGACTTGCTTTTACTCGATTTACATATGCCTGGTAGTAGTGATTTATTTGGTTTTTTACACATTCAAAAGACATTTCCAGATCTTCCAATTGCGGTGGTATCTGGCACTGAAGATGCTGCTTTAATATCTAAAATCGTCGGGCTTGGTGCAACAGGCTTTATTCCCAAGACGGCGAGTGCAGAAGATATCCATTCGGCTATTGATGCAATGTTAGAGGGGGACGTTTGGTTGCCTGAATCGGTGCGCTTAAAAATTAAAGATGTCGATGAAAATTTCAGTAAGTTAGCCGAAGATGTTGCAAGTCTTACGCCTTCTCAATATAAGGTATTGTGTTACATGCGTGATGGCCTATTGAATAAACAAATAGGTTTTAACTTGGATATTGCAGAAGCAACTGTAAAAGCACACGTTACGGCAATATTTAGAAAGCTAGGCATTAACAATAGAACACAAGCCGTTTTAATTGCTTCTGAATTACAGTTAGAACCACCAGCAAAGGATGAAGAACTTTAAAAACGATAGTGCATAGTTGTGAGTTAGCGTTTTTAGGCGTACAGTATTAATGAGATATGCAGTAAAAGCGGTAGGAAAACAGTCATGCCATTTTTTAAGTGTTCACCATCTTCGATACTAAGGTCGACATTAGGAATATTTTCTTCTTCGCTTTTGTTGAAGGATATTTGTAGACTACTTAAACGAATCCTATTGCTAAACATCGTTATATTTTTTTTGCACGCCTGTGCGAGTTCCAGCGACACATTGCATGAGCCAATCGTATTCCATTCTGAACATTTTCCAGAATACCAGCAAACACTTGTAGAAAGCCCTGAACAAATTTTTGCTCTTGATGAAAACGCGATACATTTTGTAAAGCAGCTTAGTACTCATGGGAAAACTAATAGAGAAAAAGCACAAGCCTTAGTAGATGGTATCTTTGGCCGCACTCAGCTCGCTATGGATTATTCAGCCAATGCCAACACTACGGCAACACAGACTTTTCATCAAGGGATATCTAACTGCTTGTCTTTGACCATTATGACCTACGCCATGGCTGAAAAAATGGGGTTAGATTCGAGATTTCAAAAAATAATGATACCTGAATATTGGACTCGAAGAGACGGTAATACTATTCTGAATGGCCACGTTAATTTAAGGGTCAAGAAAAGTAATTCAAATTTAATTATTAATTCCAATTCTGACACAATCATTGACTTCCAACCTTTAGAAACCCGTCAAAGTTTTCCTGTTCAAGCCTTGAGCAAATCTGAAGTTGTATCGTTGTTTTACGTCAATAAGGGGGCGGAGTTAATGATGAATAAAAGACTTAGCCAAGCATATGCGTATTTTAAAGCGGCTTTAAACAGCAATGAATATAGTACCGAAGCGTGGTTGAACTTGGGTGTTTTGTATGTGAAAAAGGGCCTGTACCATCAAGCACAAGAGGCCTACTTAAAAGCGCTTTCAATAAAGCCGTCATATAATTCAGCAAAAGAAAATATGGCAAAGCTTTATAAACGACTTGGGCAATACAACAAAGCTAAATCTATGCTGCTCCGGCTTGCAAATGAACGTGAGAGCAACCCGTATTATCAGTCCATGAAGGCTGAGATAGCGCTAGAAAATGGTCAGTATGACAAGGCTGTTACGTATTTTAAAAAAGCAATAAAATTGAAGAAAAAAAATAGCGAGTTTTATTTTGGCTTAGCCCGTGCTCATTGGGCAATGGGAGATACCAAGCGCACTAAACAGAGCTTACAAAAAGCCATAAGACACAGCCAAAATATAAGTCAAACAGAGCTTTATGCAACAAAGCACGCTTTGTTGAGCGCAAGCCCTTGAGCTTAAATCACCCCAAGTTCCTTTAAACGTTCGTTTAGATAACTCTTGGCAGTATACTTGTCAGACAATTCTACGTTTGGGCTTGGATGTAAAAATAACGGAAGTGAAATGCGAGCTTTGCTCATATCACTGCCCACGGGGTTAACCACCCTATGGGTTGTTGATGGGAAGTAATGACCAGATGCTTCTTGTAGCATGTCGCCTATATTAACGATTAAATTACCAAAATCACTTGGCACGTCTAACCACTCTCCTTCCATACTTTTGACCTGCAGACCTGGCTCATTAGCAGCCGGCAATATTGTTATTAGGTTAATATCTTCGTGCGCAGCCGCTCTAATTGCATCCGATTCTTCGTTTCCGTGAAGAGGTGGATAATGTAAAATCCGTAGTAGTGTTTGATCACTATCTGCAATCATAGATGATAGTGTTTGTTTATAGTGAACGCTAACTTCACTAGGTGAATACTCTTCTATCCAATTTAATAATTCTATTGCTAAAGAAAGAGCGCCGTCATAATAATTTTGTGCCTGTGCCTTAAGTTCAGTAGGACATTGGCCCCAAGGATAATAATGGTAATATTCTTTTATATCTTTTTTCTTAAACCCTTTAGCAACTTCGGAGACGGATTGTGGAAAAAAGCCATCTTGGGTCCCTTTGTGGTAAACAAAATCCGATTTCTGCTCAGAATTAAAAAATGCTTCCCAGCTTTGGTATATCGAACTAACCTGACTCTGTTGGATAGGATGGTTTTTCAAAACACCAAAGCCGGTTTGACGCAAAGACTCAACAAACTCTTCAGCAGCTGTTGGTGACTTATAATCAATTGCAACTAGTTTCATAATATTCCTCTAAACAATTCTTACTTTACGCGATGGATAAAAATATGCCGGCTAAAGCAGCGCTCATTAGATTAGCTAAGGTTGCAGCCATAACCGCCTTAAGGCCTAATTTAGCAATTTCAGTGCGCCTATTTGGCGCCATTGCGCCAATTCCGCCTAACAGTATCGCAATGGAGCTTAAATTAGCAAAGCCGCAAAGAGCAAAAGTGACGATTGCCTGAGTACTCTCAGTTAGTTGATCCTTGTAACTGAGAAAGTCCAAATAAGCGACGAATTCATTTACGACCAACTTCTGTCCAATAAAACTTCCTGCCAATTGCGCTTCGTTCCAAGGTATACCAATGATCCATGCTATTGGCTGGAAAACGTAACCTAATATCATTTGTATGGTTAGCTCTTCTTGTCCCACTAAACCACCAAAAAATCCAATAATGCCATTTAACATCGCTATAAGGGCAATAAATGCAAGTAACATTGCGCCAACATTTACCGCCAGTTTTAATCCGGATGAGGCACCGCTCGCCGCTGCATCAAAAATATTGGCATATTCTTGCTTGTCTTTATTAATATCGTCAAGTGATTGGTTTGGGGTATCGGTTTCAGGCTCGAATAATTTTGCCATCATTAAGCCCGCAGGCGCTGCCATAAAACTAGCCGCCAATAAATATTTAAGTTCAACGCCTAAACTTGAATAACCAGCCATAATACTGCCTGCAACGGATGCCAATCCACCTACCATTACCGCAAATAACTCAGAGCGAGTAAACTTAGGAATAAAAGGCTTGACCACCAAAGGTGCTTCAGTTTGCCCAACAAAAATGTTCGCCGCTGCTGACATGGATTCAGGGTTACTTGTTCCCAGTAGTTTTTTCAGACCGCCGCCAATCGCTGCAATAATGACATTCATTATTTTTAGGTGGTATAAGACTGAAATAAGCGAAGAAAAGAAAATAATAACAGGTAGCACATTAAAGGCGAAAATAAAGCCAAGTGATTTTTCACTACCTGAAGCAGGATCACCCAATATTGGCCCTAGCAAAAACATGATGCCAGCTTTACTATAGTCAATGATGTTTTGCACAAAAACAGTGACATTGTTTAAAAACTCTACGCCAAAATCGGTATACAAGACAAATATTCCTATGGACGCCTGTAGCGCAAAAGCACCTCCTACTGTGCGCCAATTGATGTCTTTTCTGGAGCGACTGCAAGCATAGCCAAGCGCTAAAATAAATATTACGCCAATCAAACTAACCATTATTTTTTTTTCCGTGTTGTTGGTTAAGGAGGTATGCCCCTAAAATATCCACAGCGATAAAGTTTTCGCCTCCATGGGGTACGATTAAATCGGCAAAGTTTTTACTTGGTCGAATAAACTTGTGATACATCGGCTTTACGGTCTTTTCATATTGACGAGCAACAGAATCTAAAGTTCGGCCTCGTTCCTGGGTATCTCTTAACATTCGACGCATTAAACAAACATCCAAAGGTGTATCGACAAACACTTTAAGATCAAAATAGTCAAATAGTTGGATTTGAGTTAACAGCATGATCCCTTCGATAATGATAATAGGTTTTGCTTGTACTTTTTGTGTTTCTTGAAGTCTGGTGTGAGTTTTGTAACAATAGCTTGGATAGTCTATACTTTGCTTGTTACATAAAGCCTGCAAATGTTGCAATAATAAATCATGTTCAAAGGCATCAGGGTGGTCGTAATTTGTTTTTGCGCGATCCGCCACTGCTATATGATCCTGAGACTTATAATAATGGTCCTCTTGCAATACAAGCACAAGTTGTTCATGTTTTTCTAATGAGAGCGTAAGGTTCTGAGTAAACAAAGATTTACCTGAACCCGAAGCGCCGGAGATAGCAAGAATAATAGGTTTAAGCATAAAAAGTTGTAACGCGAATTCTTTTATATTTTTGATTTGCCCTACATATTAGGGGCATTTTGAAAACATTACAAAACAAAAAATATATTAAGAATTGGTTAAATGACAAAACTGTAATAAAACTGTAAAGAAATAAGCCGACAATTGCGCCGGTTTCATAGCTTTATTAAAATACACATAGGGAAAACTATAATGTTTACAAACAACAAAATAAGCAAAATCGCTGCAGCGGTTGCTTTATCTGTTGGTCTTTCTACTGCCGCTATGGCACAAGAAACATCTTCAGCGATGGAAGGTCGAGTAATAGGGCCTGGTGGCCAATCTGCTGCTGGTACATTAGTGACAGTTGTTCACGTGCCATCAGGTACTAGTCGCCAAGTAACTGTAAGTGAAAACGGAACATTCACAATGCGTGGTTTACGTGTTGGTGGTCCTTACCAAATTATTGCTGATTCTAATGTGTTTCAAGACACTACGGTTGATGGCGTATTCTTGAACCTAGGTGAAGCGTTTGACGTAAGTCTTCAGCTAGAAGATGCATCGGACGTTGAAGTTATTTCTGTTAATGCTTCTTCTGTTAGTACTTCGGCTTTTGGTTCAACTGGTCCTCAGTCAATTTTTAGTCTTGAAGATTTACAAAATGCCCCTGCCATAAACCGCGATATTAACGACATAATAAGAGCTGACCCGCGTATTTTCGTTGACGAAAGTTTTAATGATGCCGTGCGTTGTGGTGGTGCAAGCCCTCGTTTCAACAGTTTAACCCTCGACGGTGTTCGTATGAACGACAGTTTTGGTTTGAACAGTAACGGTTACCCTACTGAGCGTATGCCGTTTTCTTTTGACGCTATCCAAGAAGTTGCGGTAGAACTTGCACCTTTTGATGTTCAATATGGCGGTTTTACTGCTTGTAATATCAACGCGGTAACAAAATCAGGTACTAATAAAATATCTGGTGGTGTTTTTTATGATTACACCAGCGACTCTTTCCGCGGCGATACTGCAGATGGCGTAGAGCAAGACAACGGTAATTATACTGAAAAACGATATGGTGTTCATATTGGCGCGCCTATCATAAAAGATAAGTTGTTTATTTTTGCAGCTTACGAAAAATTAGAAGGTGCCCAGTTGTTTGATTACAACTTTGGCGACCGTGTTACCAGTGATGATATTTCAAGAATCACTGAAATTGCCCAGCGCGTATATAACTACGATGTAGGTGGTACCCCGGGTAGTGCTCCAGTTGAAGACGAAAAAATCTTAGTTAAGTTGGACTGGAACATTAACGATGATCACCGTGCTACATTAACTTACAACTACAATGATGGGTTTAGTTTGAGCCAATCAGATGGTGGTTTTGGTCGTGTTTCATTGTCAAACCACTTTTATGAGCGTGGCGCAGAGTTAGATGCAACTATCTTGTCAGTTTATTCTAACTGGACAGATAATTTCTCTACAGAGCTTCGTATTGGCAGTACTAACCTAGACAACCGTCAGACATCGTTAGACGCGGCTTCTGGATTCGGTGAAGCACAAATTAGAACGGCTGATGGCGGAACTGTGTTCATTGGACCAGATGATTCTCGTCAATCTAACGACCTTAATTGGGAAATGCTGAACTTTAAACTTGCTGGTACCTATTATATGGATAACCACACTATTACAGCAGGTGTTGAAGTAGAAGAGCTTGACGTGTTTAACTTATTTATGCAGCACACTATCGGTGAATACCGTTTTGGAAGCATTGAAGAGTTTGAATCTGGTTTAGTTGACAGAATTTATTACAACAACTCTGCAGGCACAAATAACCCAGCAGATGCCGGTGCATCGTTTACTCAAAAATTGACTACGTTTTATATTCAAGATGAGTTTTATTTGACTGACGATTTACAAGTAATGCTTGGTTTGCGTTATGATGCTTGGTCAACAGATGATGAACCACGCCTAAACCAAAACTTTGCTGCTCGCTATGGTTTCTTCAACACTAATAATGTTGACGGAATTGACCTATTACAGCCACGAGCTGGGTTTAACTGGGCAATTAGTGATGATTTTGAACTACGTGGTGGCTTAGGATTGTATTCTGGTGGTAATCCAAATGTTTGGATTTCTAATGCTTATTCTAATGACGGTGTAACTAACATTAGCACACGTGAATTTGATCTTACCGGTTATGCGGGTGGAACGACTGACTTATTCGGTATAACAATTTCGGGTGATGGTAGCCCAATCTATAATCCTCCTCAGGATCTTGTAGATGTTGTTGCTGGTACTAGTCTAGCATCAGGCGACGGTAATACTGTTGCAACTGACCCTGACTTTACTATTCCGTCAGAGTGGAAGTATTCACTAGGCTTCACATACCTAACTGAAAGCGATTATGTAATTACTGGTGATTACATATTCACAAACAAAGAAGATTCTGCTTTGTATCGTGATGCTAACCTTACCTATGTTGGTTCTACTACGTCTATTGGCGGTCGTCCAGCGTATGGTTTAGTTGACTCAGGACGTCGTGTAGGTTCTGATTATATCTTAAGCAATGCTAGTGGTGATGGTAAATCAACTGTTATTTCAATTGGTATATCTAAAGATTGGGACAACGGTTTTGATGCGACATTTGGTTATGCTTATGTTGAAGCTGAAGACGCAAACCCTATGACAAGTGCAGTAGCATTTTCTAACTATGTTAACTTTGCGACTACTGATCCTAATAATCCAGTTGTTGCAACTTCGGATTACGAAACACCGCATCGTGTTACTTTGAGCCTTAGTTATGCACAAGAGTTCATTGATGGTTACGAAACTCGTTTCACAATGTTTGGACAAGCGTCTGACGGTGAGCCGATTTCTTACACAATGGATCAAGGCAACGCTAGAGATGGCTTCGAAGACGCCTTCCCTTGGGATACAGTTGACAGACGTCAATTGTTATACGTACCAGTAGGCGACGGTTCTGATGGCGTTACCTTCACTGATGCTGCTGATGAAGCTGCTTTCTTTGCATGGGCAGATGCTCAAGGTTTCGAAAGAGGCGAAAACACGTCACGTAATAGCCGTAATGCTGATTGGTGGATAAAAACCGATGTGCGTATATCACAAGAATTACCTGGTTTTATGGAAGGTCATAGAGCAAGCGCGTTCTTGGTTATCGAAAACTTCACTAATCTCTTAAACGATGAATGGGGTGATTACAGACAAGGTTCGTTTGTCGGTGACACTGTCATAGATGTTGATACTGACGGAGCGGGTAACTTCTTCTACAGTGACTTCAGTGAGCCGGGACAAAGTATTTCTCGTGCTCCATCGCTTTGGGAAATTCGTGTAGGTGTTAATTACAAGTTCTAATAACGAGTAATAGATACGTAAAAAAAACCCGAGCTATGCTCGGGTTTTTTATTTATTCTTAACCGTTACATTTATTTGTGGATCATGTCTTTGCGCATCGACATCAATTTAATTAATAATTTGCAAAATAATAAACCAGAAAAACGTGCAAGATACTCAAAGCCAATAGGGTTCATCTGCTACGACAAACGGTTTCTGAAGTCCGAGTATGAATATTTCTTAACTAGTTCAAATTGACCATTTTCGCGCAAAATACCAATAGCTGGATGTTCTACGCCATTAAAGAAAGTTGTTTTCACCATGGTATAATGAAGCATATCTTCAAATATAAGTTGCTGACCTATCTTTAAAGGTTTTTCAAAACTGTACTTATCTATGACATCTCCAGCCAAGCATGAGTTACCACCAAGTTTATAGTTAAAAGGTAAGACATTAGGCATAGCGGCATAACGTACTTCTGGTCGGTAAGGCATTTCTAATACATCAGGCATATGGGCGGTAGCTGAAATATCTAAAATAGCGATTTCATCTTCATTTTTAACAATGTCAACTACTTCACTAACTAAATAGCCTGCTTGCCATGCAACCGCTGAACCAGGCTCCATGATAATTCGTAAATGGGGATATTTTGCTTTAAACGTATTAAGCACTGAAATTAAGTGACTAAGGTCGTAATTAGCACTTGTCATTAAATGCCCACCACCTAGATTTAACCATTTCAAGCCAGGTAAATATTGAGCAAATTTGTCCTCTATTGCCAATAGTGTGCGTTCAGCGGCATATGAATCACATTCACATAAGTTGTGTATATGAAAACCTTCAACCCCTGTTAAATCCTGATTGGAAAGTTGACTCGCTAAAATACCTAAACGAGAGCCGGGTGCACAGGGGTCATAAATGGGCGTCTGAGCTTCTTGATTTTCTGGGTTTACTCGCAAACCAATCGATACCTTTGCAGCTTTTACTTGGGTTTCAAAACGTCGAAATTGTGAAATACTATTAAAAGAAATATGTTCGCATAGTGAAACAAGCTGTTTAATATCTGCATCCTTATATGCGGGTGAATATGCATGTACTTCACCGCGCATTTCTTCTTTTGCTAATTTTGCTTCCCAAACAGAACTGGCTGTTGCACCTTTTAAGAATTGTCGAACCATGTCAAAGGTCGACCACATAGAAAAGCCTTTTAGTGCAAGTATGATGTCGATACCTGCTTGCTCTTGCACGTTTTGCATAATGCGAAGATTACGCAATAGCTTACTTTCGTCACATACGTAACATGGACTTGGAATATCAATATCGTTCATTTTGTAAAGGGGCTCTCACATTCAAGCACATGCCAAGGTAAACCATGTTCGTTTAGCATTTCCATAAATGGGTCAGGATCAAATTGTTCCATATTCCAAACACCAGGCTTATGCCAAGTTTTATTTAGCATAAGAGCCGCACCAATCATGGCGGGCACCCCTGTTGTATAAGAAACTGCTTGCGCGCCTACTTCCTCATAACAAGCCTTATGGTCACAATTATTATAAATAAAAATCGTTTTTTCTTTTCCATCTTTAAGCCCCGTAATGTATGTTCCAATACAGGTTTTTCCGGTATATCCCTCTGCTAAAGAGCCAGGATTAGGTAATACTGCTTTTAGAAACTCCAATGGTACAATTTGCTGACCTTTGAAATCGATGGGTGCAATACTCGTCATGCCGACGCTCTCTAGCACCCTCAAATGAGTTAGGTAGGCATCACCAAAAGTCATCCAGAATCGAGCTCTTTTGATGCTAGGAAAGTGTTTTACAATCGACTCTAATTCTTCATGGAACATCAAATATGATGCTCTGACACCAATGTTTTGATAATCAAGATCTTCCCTTACACTTAATGGCGCGGTCTCTTTCCATTCACCATTTTCAAAAAAACGGCCCGGCTGTGTAATTTCTCTAATGTTAATTTCTGGATTAAAGTTAGTGGCAAATGCTTGTCCATGATCACCACCGTTACAATCGACTATATCCAAGTAGTGTATTTCATCAAAAAAATGCTTGGCTGCATATGCGGTATATACATTTGTCACGCCAGGATCAAAACCGCTACCTAACAATGCCATGATACCTGCTTCTTTGAATTTTGCTTGATAGGCCCACTGCCACGAGTATTCAAATTTCGCTAGGTCTTTAGGTTCATAATTAGCAGTGTCTAGGTAGTCGGTTTGTGTCGCTAAGCAAGCATCCATAATTGGTAAGTCTTGATAAGGCAAAGCTAAATTGACGACTAGATCTGGATTTAACTTTTTAATTAGCGTGGTGACTTCTTGTGCATTGTCAGCATCAAGGGCAAAAACGGCTTTTATTCGGTCTTTACCTATTTCTTGTTGCAGGTTTTCACACTTCGCTAACGTACGACTTGCCAAATAGATATCGTCAAAATGCTGTGGTAAAAGAGCACATTTTTTCAGAGTAACAGCCGAAACACCGCCAGCTCCAATGATTAACACATTTGCCATTAAGAATTAACCTTACCAATTTGTTTTATAAGAACTGATATCGTAGGTGTTAGTCAGAAAAATCGCAAGTGTAAGGTCGCTCAAATTTAACGCCTTTCGGCGCGCGAGTATAAGGATACACTGTTAATGTGTTGTTACCTGCACTGTCAGTGATAGTGAACACCATAGCGTCTGTTGTTTTGCGTGTTGCATGTTTTATAGTGGCAGAGTAAACAAGTAAGCTAACCGACAATTCAGCAAAGACCTTGCGTTCGTTAATACGCATTTCTAGCTCTTCAATCATTCCTTCAGAAGCCTGCTGCTCTGTGCTTGGCGTAAATACACATTGTGTGTCGTTGTCTATGGTAAGCACTGCAAAAGGGTACATTACGTCAGAAAAAGTAAGCATGGTTTCGCAAAATGCAATGGCCTTATATATCACAGACGCAAAAGGCACATGTTGATGTAATATCATGCTTTGTTTCACTTGTTCCTCGTCTAAATGGCAGAATGTATATAATAAAAACGCGCTGCAAGGCATATTGGTTCAGTTTGGCTATACATTCACTCTTCTTTTTCCTTGTAAACCACCCGTATGAAGGATAACGATTTTACTACCGTTAGGGAAAAAAGCATTATTCATAAGTTGTTTAACTGCATAAAAACACTTGCCGGAATAAACAGGCTCCAATTGAATTTTGTTAAGACTTGTAAAGTCGCTAATAAATTGGCTTAACGCGAGGGTGCTTTTTGCATATCCACCTTGGTGAAAGTCGTGCAGAATGTGCCAGGACAAGGGCGTATATTTCAGCAGTTCGTTGGTAGTTGAAGGCAATAAGTCTGTAACAAGTTGTTCAAGATAGCCTTCGCCTTTTAGCACAGCAATCCCGATTAAGTTTGGTTTGTGCTCTTGCCTAACATAATAATCTATAAGGCCTGCCATTGTACCTCCACTAGCAACTGGCATTATAATATGTGTTGCTTGATCAATTTGCTCATCGAGCTCTTTTCCTAATGAGTTAAGACCAACAAATGACAATTCGCTCGAGCCTCCCTCAGGGACAATCAAGTTAGCACCATGCATTGTTTTTAAGCGGAATAAATACTCTTCATCAGTTCGCAATTTATATTCTGTTTTATCAACAAAATGGATGTGCGCATGCCACTTTTGAATGTCAGTTAAGGTAGGCGTTAGGTGTTTTTCATAGTGACCACGAACAATGGCGATCAATTGTATATTTAGGGTAAAGCAAAGATAAGCCAAAGCATGTAAATGATTTGAATAAGCGCCGCCAAAACTTAGTATTTTAATTTCCTTATTTGTGCGTTTTAAGTCTAGTAGTATAGGGACTAAACCTGTTAGTTTACGCCACTTATTGCCAGATATTAATTCATGAATAAGGTCGTCACGTTTGCAATAGGTGTTAACAGCTTGTTCCGATTCGCTGTCAAAAGAGGGCAATCGCTGCAAAGGAGAAGGTAATATAATGTCTAAGGGCTTTTGTATGGTCATTGGCCAGCTATTCTTAAATTACACAAACTTAATGATCTGATGTATGTGGTGCACTCGTTTAATTCTCATAACGACCGATACTATAAGATACCAAATAGTGCTTTTTATTAAAGAAGTAGTGTACCTGAAAAGCAAATCAATGATTAGAGGAACAATAATGAGACGCTTGATTTTTTTGCTCTCTATAATATTTATGAACTTAAGCCATTTAAGCCATGCAGAGGCTAAAAACCTACAAGCTTATATCGACAATCCTGAAGTGGTTGGTGAAGCGCGACTGAAGATGTTTTTTTTCAAAATATATGATGCGTCATTAATTGCGCAAAATGGCGTGTTTGTTGACGACCAACCTTTTGCATTAAAACTCAAGTATTTACGCGATTTTGATGGGAAAGACATCGCTAGTCGTAGCATTGATGAAATGCGAAAACAGGGTATGGAAGACGAGGTAAAACTCGCTAAATGGTTTCAACAGATGAAGCAGCTTTTTCCTAATGTCAAGGAGGGGCAAACCATTACGGGTATTGTCGATGCAAATCAAGTAAGTCATTTTTATTTTGATTCACAACATTTAGGGAAAGTTGAAGATAAGGAATTCAGCAAATGGTTTTTTAACATTTGGCTGGCCGAAAACACCTCACAACCTGATATGCGTTTGGCGCTTATTGGAAAATCAAAATAATCACTATCATTAAAAGAGATTACATTCATGCATGCTAAAATAATTTCAAAATGTCTTATATTGTTTGCTGCGATATCGCTGACGATCGGGTGTTCGGTATCAATTGACGGTAGCAATTATCAATCTCAGCAACCAACTTTTGATTTAGAAACGTTTTTTAACGGAAAGGTGATAGCCTGGGGAATTGTGCAAGATCGCTCGGGTGAGCTAGTGCAACGGTTTGTTGTTGATATTGACGGACGCATTGAAAACGATAAGTTAATTTTGGATGAAACCTTCGACTATGGCTTAGGTGATGGTCCGGTAAAGAGAATTTGGACATTATCAAAAAATGCTAATGGTATCTACACAGGGAACGCGAGTGACATTGCTGGGCCAGCGACGGGAACGTCTTATGGAAATGCGTTTAATTTTGTATACGAAATGGACCTAGATGTTGATGGCAGTACATATCGGGTAAATTTTGACGATTGGTTTTGGGCTTTTGACGACAAACAAATGATGAATCGTTCTTACATCAAAAAATTTGGTATTGTCATGGCAGAAGTTACTATATTCATGCAAAAACAATAAGAGTTATAATAAGGTTTGTGGTTATGCTACTGAAAAAATCATCTTGCAGCACAAACCTCCTCCAACTTCCTTTGTTGTTGAGGGTATGTGGCTTTTTTCAAATATTAAATCACCGTCGTGTAAAGCGATAATTGCACTCACTAAGGATAAGCCTAAACCATTGCCAACTGTGGTGCGACTCTTCTCTTCTCTGAAAAAGCGGCGGGTTAGCTTGTCAATGCTTTGGGCGTTTACACCAGAGCCAGTATCGTTAACCGAAAACACTATTTGTTTGTTGTGGCTGGTCAAATGTATCTCGATTTTTCCATGTTCCGGCGTAAATTTAATTGCATTGTCCAAAACATTTGCAAAAGCTTGAAACAATAAATTTTTATCACCGTAAAAATTTTCAAGTATGGGTGTTTGATCTTCGATAATACTGTGTACTTCAATCTGTTTACTTTCTGCAATTGGCAGATAAAGGTCAACGGCGTCATTTGCAACGTCTGTCAGCGAAATGAGAGCGAACCCTGCTCTTTTACTCGTATTTTCAATATCACTAATGCGCAACAAAGAATTAAAAATTCCGAGCAAATTGTCACACTCTTTGCGTAATTGTTGTTTCTCTTCGTCGTCGTTAATGACTTCAATATGACTCTGTAAACGAGTGAGTGGCGTGCGTAAATCATGCGCGATGTTATCAGATACTAAACTAATAGCGTGGACCGATTGCTCTATTTTATCGAGAAGTTGATTTAACACTAAGGTTAGTTTACTGAGGTCATCCCAACTAGAATCGACATGCAAACGGTCACTTAAATCGCCTGTTGAAATTATTGCGTCAGCTGTATCCGATATCTTGTTGATGCGTGTTACCACATAATATGCAACACCTAAACTTCCTATAGCAACAATGCACAGAATAGCGATCATTACCCATGAGGATGTTTGCGCTAGTGCGACTGCAAACTCGATATCTTGAACATTGCGCGCTACCAATAAGGTATCTTTATTACTAAATTCCATTACCATTGCTACAGCTCTTGTCGTTGAGCTTTGCTCGGAACGGTATTCCTCACGCAGCTCTACCCTTATCTCGAGTAAGCCGTTTTTGACAAAATCTACGTTATCTTCAGGCCATGAGGCAAGATTGCCGCTGATATAGTTAGCATCGCTATCTTTGAGGAAATATAAAAAATCGTTGGAATAACTTTGAAGTCGGTCTTCTACCGCTTGTATTACTGCTTTGCGGCCAGCGGTATTATATAAACTTCTAAAACCACCAATGTCTGCTTGTATGGCCGCTTCAGTTTCACGAATTAGAAGGTCGTCGTTAGCTACGCTAAGCGTGTATGAATTAAAACCAACACCGAACATCAGTAGACTTGTGAAAACAAAGCTAACAACAAAACTAGAGCTTTTTCTATAGGCCTTAATCGCGCGCATATGCGGTCACTCTTGTTATTTGACGCTAATCATGTAGCCAGCACCGCGAATAGTTTCAATCATTTGCTGTCCAAAACCTTTATCTATTTTGTTACGTAAGCGGCTTATATGTACGTCAATGACGTTTGTTTGCGGGTCAAAGTTGTATTCCCATACTTTTTCTAACAACATGGCTCGAGTCACTATTTTGCCAGGGTTATGCATAAGGTATTCAAGTAATTTAAATTCCTTGGATTGCAAATCAATAATCTGGCCCTCACGAGTCACTTTGCGATTAATCAAGTCGAGTTCTAATTGACCGAGTACTAAGCTCGTTTGAGCGGGCGAATTGGCAAGCGCGCGTGAGGCTAAAATTTCCACACGTGCTAGTAGTTCTTCAAAGGCAAAAGGTTTAGTTAAGTAGTCATCTGCACCAGCACGTAGACCTTTGACTTTGTCGTCTACTTTGTTTTTTGCACTTAAAATTAAAGTAGGGGTCAATATGCCTTGCCCACGAAACTCGGTTAATACGTCTATGCCGTCTATTTGCGGTAACATCCGGTCAAGTATGACAACGTCATAGTCTCCAGATAGTGCGCAATCTAGTCCCGTTTTACCGTTATCGGCGTGCTTTACTTCATGGCCATTGTCTACTAATCCAGATTGGATAAATCTTGCGACAGTTGGCTCATCTTCAACTAATAATATTTTCATATCAAAAAGATAGTCAAAAAGGTAAACTTTGTCAGGTTAAATTGGTGTAATTATTGGATTCTTTTTATGTTCGTTATTATTATTTGTGTGGCAATAGTCGTTTTTATGCCGCTAATAGCCAAAATTCCTGTCGCTATAAAAATGTCACAAGCCGGTGGGTATGACAATAAATACCCGCGAAAACAACAGGCTACATTGGGTGGTTTAGGAGAAAGAGCGTTAGCCGCGCATCAAAATTGTTATGAGGCGATCGCTTATTTTGCACCAACAGTTATTTTAGTGATGGCTTTAGATGAACACACGGTAAATACAGTGCAACTGTCACTAGTGTTTGTGATAGCAAGACTATGCTATCTAGTATGCTATTGGGCAAATTGGGACAAGGTAAGAAGTGCCTTCTGGTTAATAGGGATGGCAACAATTATTGGTCATTATTGGTTGCTGCTCGCCTAAGTTTTAAAAGGATATTACTTATTAATTTACCCACTATCATAGATATAGAAGCAAGTGGTTTTGGGCCGCACAGCTACCCAATAGAAGTGGGTGTTGTGCGGCAAGATGGTAATCGTTTCTGTAAACTAATAAAACCTTTTGAAGACTGGACATACTGGGATCAAGAGGCCGAAAAAGTCCACGGCATCTCGCATTCCCTATTAACAAAAACAGGGATATCTGGTGTCCAAGCCTGTTTGGAGTTAAATGCGTTCTTAGCTAGTTCTGAAGTATATTGCGATGGCTGGGTAGTTGATTTACCTTGGATTAACAAATTATTTTCGCGGGCGGGTATCAGTATGTCTTTTAGAGTCAGTTCTTTGGAAATGATATTGAAATCGCACCAAATGGAAAGGTGGCATCAATCGAAAGAGCAGGCAATTGAAATCTTAAAACTATCTCGTCATCGCGCAAGTAACGACGCCTTAATAATACAAAAAACATTTGAGCTCACCTATTGATATGTTTCAATATTGGTAAGTGTTCTGAAATAATCCTCAAAAATAAGCGTCTGAACCAAATTACTGGTTGACATATAGACGTCTATACGGCAAATTGATGCTATGAAAACAAACAATAATATTAACGACATGAATTATAAAGCCATAGTTGTAACATCTAAGAAGATTATGCGCATTATGGGAACCACCTTAATAGGGGGCGGTCGTTAGTTTGTGTCATAAAACAATTTAACGAAAGCCCGCAAATAGCGGGTTTTTTTTTGGCTTTTTTTGCTTAATCGTTTATGCAAGATAAACAAGTAAAAAGCGCGTTGACAAAAATTGAAAAAGTGGACAGGAGTTATCCATGAAAGTGCTAAAATTTGGCGGGTCTTCATTAGCAGATGCGACACGCTATATGCGAGTATTTGAAATTAGTGCTGATGCGCATAATAAATCTGATAAAAAGTGGAAAAATTCTAAAGGTGCCGCGGTGGTGTTGTCTGCGCCCAAAGGCGTAACAAATGCGCTTTCACTTTTATGCGAACAGGCTCAACAAGGCAAAGACTACAGAGAACTGTTGGCCAAACTTGATATGACTCTGCACGGTATTGCTCGCGAATTGCACGATGAATTGCCAAATTTTGCATACGATAATGTCGATGCTTTCATTACCGACAAACTCAATAAACTTAGCCATCAATTACAGGGAATTAGCTTACTAAATACATGCCCTGATCAAGTTACAGCAAGTATTTTAAGCATGGGCGAATATGTCAGTGTGAATATTTTTAGTGCTATTATGACGGCCAAAAACATTGAAAATCTCATTATAGACCCTGTTGAATATGTGATTGCTGAAGGGGACTACCTTGATAGTTTAGCGTTACTTTCAGAAAGCCGTGCTAGATTTAGTGAAATCCCTTCCGACGGCAGTAAATTGCTCATAATGCCTGGTTTTGTCGCAGTAAATGAAGATAACGAAAAAGTCACATTGGGCCGCAATGGTTCAGATTATTCAGCAGCCATTCTAGCTGCTTGTATTAATGCGGATTGTTGTGAAATTTGGACCGATGTTGATGGTGTGTACAATGCTGATCCAAACCAAGTTGAAGGTGCTGTGTTACTCGATAAACTGACTTATCAAGAAGCAATGGAGTTGTCTTACTTTGGTGCCAAAGTCCTTCATCCAAAAACGATAGGGCCAATTGCTCAATTTGGTATTCCATGTTTAATAAGAAACACCTTAAACCCATCTGCTCCAGGAACATTGATCAGTCACGAGGCAAGTGAAAAATGGACAAGTGTTAAAGGCATATCGCACCTTGAAGATATCACCATGTTTAATTTGTCTGGTCCAGGTATGAAAGGCATGGTCGGTATGGCCAGTCGGATTTTTGATGTCATTTCGAAAGGTAACATATCGATTAGCCTAATCACTCAAAGTTCGTCTGAATACAGCATTAGTTTTTGTATTACCCATAAAGATGCAGACAAAGCGCGTGAGTTATTAGAAGAGAGTTTTGCTTTAGAACTCAGCAATAAACTGCTTGAACCTATTGAAGTAAGAGAAGACCTTGCCATTGTTACCTTAGTTGGTGATGGTATGCGTCAATCAAAAGGCTTAGCCGCTAAATTTTTTAAAGCATTGGCACAGGCTAGAGTAAATAATGTGGCCATAGCGCAGGGTTCTTCAGAACGCTCAATATCGACTGTCATTGAAAACAAAAAAGCAAAGAAAGCCGTAAAAGTTATCCATCAGAATTTCTTCAGCAATATGCTTAATATCGATGTGTTTTTAATTGGTATTGGCACTGTGGGTTCACAGTTACTAAAACAAATTGGTAGTCAGCAAAAGGCTTTGTTGGCGCGCAATATTTCGCTCAAAGTATTTGGAATAGCTAATTCAAAGCAGTGTTTACTGGCACCGAATGGTATCAATTTAGACGCTGAAATAGCGCCACAATTACCACAAGCAACAGACAAATTGAGTATCGATTTACTGGCAAAGTTTGTCGCCAGTAATAGCTTAACTAACCCTGTATTAATTGACTGCACTAGTAATCAACATATCGCAGGTTTATATACCTATTTAATGCGAGCGGGTTTCCATGTGGTAACACCTAATAAAAAGGCCAACACGGGTGACTACGCCTCGTATTTAACCCTTAAAAAAACCTCTTTAGAATATAACCGTCAGTTTTTGTATGAAACCACCGTAGGCGCAGGCTTACCTGTTATCGATAATTTACAAAAACTCGTGCTTGCCGGCGACAAGTTAACAAAATTTGAAGGAATATTATCAGGCTCTTTGTCATATGTTTTTGGTAAGCTAGACGAAGGCTTGAGTATTTCCGCAGCGACATCAATAGCAAAAGATAATGGCTTTACTGAGCCCGATCCTCGTGACGATTTAAGTGGTATGGATGTCGCCAGAAAGCTACTCATTATGGCCAGAGAGTCAGGTTTACAGCTCGAGTTGGTAGATATTGAAATAGAGTCAGTTTTACCTGATTGGTTTGATGCAAGCGGCAGCATAGATGAGTTTATGGGCAATCTACCTAAGCTTGATTCGCATTTTGCAGAACTTGGACTAAGCGCAAAAGAACAAAATAAAGTATTAAGATACGTGGGCAGTATTGAAGAGGGAAAATGCAAGGTCACTATACAAGCTGTGTCACTCTCGCATCCACTTGCTGCAGTAAAAGACGGTGAGAATGCATTGGCAATCCACAGTAAATATTACCAACCCATTCCTTTTGTAATAAGAGGGTACGGAGCAGGAGCGACGGTCACCGCTGCTGGTGTTTTTGCAGATGTAATGCGCACTACGCCCAATCAAACGGAATTTAGTTAATGCTTAAAACAGATAATACCACCAAAGCTTTTGCACCTGCATCTATCGGCAATGTTAGTTTGGGTTTCGATGTTTTAGGGGCTGCGCTTGCGCCAATAGACAATTCTTTGTTAGGCGATTGGGTCGAAGTCGCTGACGCTGAGCAGTTTAGTTTAAGTTGTGATGGCCGTTTTGCGCATAAATTACCACCAAATTCGGTCGATAATATTGTTACTCAGTGTTATGAATATTTTCAGAAAAAACGATTAGCACTTGGCTATAAAGCGCTTAAAGTAAAAATGCATTTACACAAAGACTTGCCTATTGGCAGTGGTTTAGGGTCTAGCGCTAGTTCTATTGTGGCTGCGTTTTATGCACTCAATCAGTATTCGGCAAAGGTTTTTGAAGCCGAGGTTTTTGACAAAAATACATTATTAAAAATGATGGGCGAATTAGAAGGGCAAATAAGTGGCAGCATTCATTATGACAATGTTGCTCCGAGTTATTTGGGCGGTATGACTTTAATGAGCGGTCAAGACACACAAATCGCTTTAAACTTGCCTGTTTTAGATAAGTGGTATTGGGTAGCATGCTACTCGGGATTGTCAGTATCAACAGCCAAGGCCAGAGCGATCTTACCCACCAGTTATTCGATGAGTGATACTTTACAGTTTGGAAGGCAATTAGCGGTGTTTGTTGATAGCCTGCATAAACGCGATGAGGCACTCGCTGCAAGTGTTATGATTGATGTCATTGCAGAGCAACATCGTAAAGCCTTGTTGCCATATTTTGATGAGGCCCGTGCTTTTGCGATACAAAATCAGGCCTTAAGTTTTGGGATTTCTGGTTCAGGCCCGACAGTCTTTGCCGTTACTAAGACACTCGAATCTGCGCAATCGATTCAAAGTTGGTTGGCCCAACACTATATACAAAATGAAGATGGCTTTAGTCATATTTGCAAAATTGACCAAGCAGGTACCCGAACATTGTAAAGTTAGAAGAGTAGAGCACAACAGCTAAACCATTATAGAAAAGCGCTTTGCTGCTTAGCATATATAAACAGGAATATTAAGTAAGTGAAATTAGTAAATTTGAAAGACAGTAGTGATGTTGCTTCATTTAGTGAAGCGGTAAAAAAAGGCTTGGGCAAACATCAAGGTTTATATTTCCCTGAATCAATAACACCAATGGAGGATATAGATACTTTATTGGCATTACCTTTGGTTGAACGCAGTATTAAAATTTTGACTCACCTCATTGGTGACGAATTATCCCAGGAAGATATCTCAAGTTTTGTGACCAAGGCTTTTAGCTTTGCAGCACCACTAAAAAAAGTGACTGACAATATTCATAGTTTGGAGTTGTTTCATGGCCCAACCTTAGCATTTAAAGACTTTGGTGGTCGATTTATGGCACAAACGCTCGCTCATATTAGTCAAGGTGAACCCGTTACTATTTTAACAGCCACTTCTGGTGATACTGGTGCAGCAGTAGCACATGCATTTTATGGTATCGACAACATTAAGGTGGTTATATTGTTCCCAAAAGGAAAGATTAGTCCACTGCAGGAAAAGTTGTTTAGTACCTTAGATAGAAATATTCACACGGTTGCGATTCCAGGTGACTTTGACAATTGTCAGCAATTAGTTAAAACAGCATTTGACGACCCCGAAGTGCGCGAAGGTTTGCACTTGAATTCAGCAAACTCAATAAATATTAGTCGCTTAATGGCACAAATATGTTACTACTTTGAAGCCCTTGCTCAGCTGCCAAAAGATCAACAAAGTAAAGCTGTATTTTCGGTTCCCAGTGGTAATTTTGGTAATTTAACAGCGGGCATTATTGCTAAATTGCTGGGTTTACCCATCAAACGTTTTATTGCAGCAACCAATAGTAACGACACGGTGCCACGTTTTTTACAAACCGGAAAATGGGAACCAAAACCAACTGTTGCTACGATTTCGAATGCAATGGATGTGAGTCAGCCGAATAATTGGCCCAGAATACAAGCAATGGTAGACACTGGAATGTTCGATGCTTCTCTTTTAAAAGGAGAAGCAATAGATGAGGAGTATACACAAGCTACCATGCGCAAGCTTGCTAACTTAGGTTATATATCTGAGCCTCATGCTGCTGTTGCTTTTAAAAGCCTCAGTCAATCGCTTGTAGAAGATGAAGTGGGTATATTTTTAGGGACAGCACATCCTGCTAAATTCAGAGAAACAGTAGAAAATGTCCTTGGCCAGCCAATAAGCCTACCTCAAGCACTGGCAGATAGTTCTGCTAAAGAGAGCTTGGCGATTGATGTAGATAATAGCTATGCTGCCTTGAAAGCGCATTTATTTTCTATTGTAGGTGAAGCTTAAATGTCAGTCATTAGTTAATCATGTCAATATTGGGGTATTACGCATGTTGACTTGGTCTGACTTACTTGCAGCCGAAAAAGAAAAAGACTATTTTCTTGAGTTATTAAACTTTGTGCGCAAGCGCAGAGAGTCTGGTGTTATAGTGCACCCACCAGCGGCAGATGTTTTTAATGCATTTAGCCTGACAAGATTTGAGGATCTTAAGATCGTAATTTTAGGGCAGGACCCTTATCATGGCCAGGGACAGGCTCATGGTTTAAGTTTTTCGGTCAAAAAGGGAGTGAAAATTCCGCCATCATTAAGGAATATCTATAAAGAACTCAATAACGATATAGACGGTTTTGTTATGCCTGAGCATGGTAATTTAAGTTACTGGGCAAAGCAGGGGGTATTATTATTAAACACAGTGCTAACTGTTGAAGATGGTGCGGCTCATTCGCATAAAAATAAAGGATGGGAAAATTTCACTAATACAGTCATCGAGAAAATAAGTGAACATGGTGAAAATATAGTATTTTTGCTTTGGGGTAAACCCGCGCAACTAAAATCTACGTTAATAAGTGCTGAAAAACACCATATATTAACGTCTGCACATCCTTCACCTTTGTCCGCGCACAGAGGGTTTTTAGGTTGCCGACATTTTACTCAAGCGAACGAGCTATTAAAGAATGCCGGCAAACAAATTGTTGATTGGCAAATATATAATTAGCCGAGCTTAGCGAGCTCGTTCAAGCTCTTGGGCAAACTCCATATCCATATCGCAAAGCTCTTTTTTCAAGCGATAATTTTCTTGAATCGCTTCTATTTCTCTCCATTTTCTTTTTTTACTGTTAGTTTTGGCACCGCGGGTCTCGCGATCGATGGTTTTAAGAAAATCTACTGATTCCATGAATCTACTCCTTCAAGCTACATCGAATTATGATAACTACTGCAATTTAGAAAAGCGTTAATCTTATAAAAATTAAAACTGGGCTAAATGAGTACCTTGTTATCCAATTAGTCTATAGTGAGCTAACAATGGTCATCGTGACCAATTGCGCACATAAGACTACAGTCTTTTTAGCACAGCTATATTAAGAATAAAACATAAAAGTTACAAATTTGTTAATTAATTAACAAACTAATATTTTTATTGTTGTAAAAAACGTTTTATTAATGCTTGGGTAGAAGCATCTGCTTCATTCATCGATGACTTACCTTGGATCATATCAAGCACCTGATTGCCAAGCACTTTTCCTAGCTCAACACCCCATTGGTCGAAGGAATTTAATCCCCAAATGCAGCCCTGTACATAGACCTTGTGTTCGTACATAGCAATCAGCGCACCTAGTGTTTTAGGGTTGAGGGTATCGAATACCAAGGTATTACTTGGATTGTTTCCAGCCATGGTTTTGTGAGCGGCTAAGGTATGGCGTTCATCATCACTTAATCCCTTACCATCTAGGTCTTTGTAACACTCTTCAAATGATTTTCCTTGCATAAGAGCTTGGGTTTGCCCAAAGCAATTTGACGCAAGCATTTGGTGATGAAGTGTTTGATTTTCTCTTTCTTGTTTTTCGTCACTAAGAGACGGAACATTTATTGGAAACATAAAATCAGCGGGAATAGGCAAATTACTTTGATGTATTAATTGGTAGAAAGAATGCTGTCCGTTACTACCTTCACTGCCCCAAATAATAGGCCCAGTGCCATGGTCAACGGTTCTGCCGTCCAGAGTGGCTATTTTGCCATTACTTTCCATATCGAGTTGTTGCACGTATGCGGGTAAGCCCCGTAAATAGTGATAATAAGGTAGCAGGGCATGGGATTGGGCTCCCATGAAATTACGATACCAAATGCCTAGCATGGCAAGAATCACAGGCATGTTTTGATCAAACGGTGCGCTTTGGAAGTGACAATCCATGTCATAGGCACCATGTAACAATGCTTCAAAGTGTTGGTAGCCTAATGCTAAACAAATTGGCAAACCAATAGCAGACCATAAAGAATAGCGGCCGCCGACCCAATCTGCCATAGGAAAAACATTTTGTTCAGCCATCCCAAAATCAACAGCTGCTTTCACATTTGATGAAACGGCAACAAAGTGTTTGGCAATATCGTTTTGGTTACCACCGTTATTTAAAAACCAGGCTTTGGCACTTAGGGTATTTTGCAGTGTTTCTTGGGTACCAAAAGATTTTGAAGACATCACAAATAGTGTTTCTTCGATGTCACAAGTATTTAGTACGTCGTGGATATGACAACCGTCGACGTTTGCTACAAATACTACGCTAATGTCTTTGTGCCAATATGGCTTGAGGGCTTCGGTGACAATTTTAGGCCCTAAAAAGGAACCTCCAATACCAATGCTCACCACTTTTTTAATGGCTTTACCGGTATACCCTGTATGTTTTCCACTATGCACGTCAACGGTAAATTGTTCCATTTTTGTCAAGGTTGCTTTGACTTGTGGCATGACATTTTCGCCGTCGACCATCACTGGTTTATCTGAAAAATTCCTTAACGCTGTATGCAGTACAGCACGATTTTCTGTCGTATTAATTTTCTTGCCAGAAAACATTGCGCTAATTTTTTCTGCAAGTTGACGCTGAGTTGCTAAGTCAAAAAGATTATCAAGTACTTCTTGTGTCACTCTGTTTTTTGAATAATCTAAGTGAATACCTGCAGCATCAAGTGAATATTTTGTCGCACGGTTTTTGTCAGCAACAAACATGTCCCGCATGTGATAGCGTTTTACTAAAGGCGCATGATGTTCGAGATTGATCCAAGCAGGCGTTTGTTTTAGCTTTTCCATTGTATTCTCTCTTTTTGTTTTAGCACTTCGTTACCAAGGACTGGATGGGATGTCTATTGCTTATAATCAAAAGCATATCAATTAATTGTGATGTATGCCTAACAAAAATGGAACATCCTGCTGAAAATTAACATAAATGCAATAATTACTAAATTTACGCTCAAATACATTGGTCGTAAATGTTATGATCTACGTACGTTATATGCATTATTGTTTTAGGAAAAAGTTCATCATGTTAGTTGTCGTATCTCCAGCCAAAAATCTTGATTATGATTCCGAATTGCCTGCTTTTATTGAACAGGATATTGAGCAAGATAGGGCCCCTCAACCGAGTTTAATTAAAAATGTTAAAGAACTCGTGGCCATTTGTAAGAAATTATCTCCTGCCGATTTGAGCTCTATGATGAAAATTAGTGACAAGCTGGCAATTTTGAATGCGGAACGATTTTCTAGTTTTGAGTTTCCGTTTACCAGTAATAATGCACGACCTGCTATGTATGCTTTTAATGGTGATGTATATGCTGGCTTAGATGCAAAGTCTTTATCGCCAGCGTCGGTGACTTTTGCTCAATCTCATTTACGCATTTTGTCCGGGTTATATGGGGTATTAGCGCCACTTGATCTTATGCAACCTTATCGCCTAGAAATGGGGACAAAAATAGCGGTAAATAAAGCCAATAATTTGTATCAATATTGGGGCGACACAATTACTGATTCACTTAACACTAGCTTACAGGGTTGTCAGGCTGAAGTACTTGTGAATTTAGCATCAAACGAATATTTTTCATCGGTAAATACTGCCAAATTGAGTGCTAGGGTAATAACACCTCAATTTAAAGACGAGAAGAACGGTAAATATAAAATTATCAGCTTCTATGCTAAAAAAGCGAGAGGCCTGATGGCTCGATATATCATAGAAAATCAGGTAACCGAAATAGCACAACTAAAGCAGTTTGATACGGCTGGATACCAATTTGATGCTACTTCGTCAACAGACACTGAGTTGGTGTTTAAACGAGCTGAACAACAATAAATAGCTAAGAAGTTTAATCTTCTACATACATGGTTTGTTGAAACTTGAGGTTTTGAGAGATTCGGCCTTGTTGAATATCAATATCGAACCTCAAGACTTCTTTGTCGCTGTAGTCGACAGTCGCTAAATAGTATATTGCATCGCCCTCGTTCACTTTCTTAAAATCGAGAACTTTTTTTGTACCAAGTAAGTTTCTCGCCGAACCAGATATAACAATTTCTTGAGCTTCTTTTGTTTGCTTGTCTAATACAGAAATATTGACTAATGCGCGTTTTCCACTGCGGACAATATTATTAGCTTTCGCAATTTGCGGCGTGAGTATTGTGGTATTGAATGCAATATAGTGGATATCCCAATCGCCTAAGGTTTTCTTTTGCTCCGAATTGGCATGCATACAAAACAGTCCAATCATGCTTGCGATTAGCCATTTATGTGTAATATTCAATTTCATTTCTCTCGCCCCAGCATTATTTAGCTACTTGTACGATAGTTTAGATGGTTGGACCAAAAATACCAGTAAGCAAGTTAATGACAAACTGTAACAAGAGTAAAAAAACCAATACAGATAAGTCTAAACCACCCATAGGTGGCAAGATTTTGCGAATAGGTGTCAAAAGGGGTTCAGTTAGTTGTGCAATGACTAGCTCCATCGGATTATTTCCTTGGCTTACCCAACTTAGAATGGCTTTTATCACCATTACCCAGAAAATCATCCACAACACACTTTTCACTAGGCCCATTAAGCTAACCATAATTAAAGGCACAATTGGAGGCAAGCTACCCGTAAGCATCCCATGGTATACAAGTACTTTAATAATCGATACAACGATGGCAAACACAACTGAAGCTGTGTCTAGTTTTCCTATTGAAGGGATAAAGCGACGTAAGGGACCAACAACCGGTTGCGTTGCTTTCACCACAAATTGACTAAAAGGGTTATAAAAATCTGCTCTAGCGAGCTGTAGCCAAATTCTTATTACAATAACCATTAAGTAAATATTAATGATTGAAACCACAAGGGTGGTAAGTGCTTGCATGATATTTTTCTTCCGTTAAAACTGTTTAGACATTTCTTGCGCGCGTTTTACTGCGCTTCGCATGGCTTTCGCCATAATGTCGTTAATATTAGACTGTTGCAGACTTTCTACTGCTTTTGCGGTCGTGCCGCCCTTTGAAGTAACATTGGCCCTTAATGTGCAAAATTCAAGGCTCGGCGATTGTTGCATTAGTGTAGCACTTCCCAGCATCGCTTGCTCAATAAGGATGCGTGCTTGTTCTGGCGACATCCCCATATTGATAACTTCTTTTTGCATTGCTTCGGCAATTAAGAAAAAATAAGCCGGACTAGAGCCTGCGGCCGCGATAACAGTATCGATATCTTCTTCATTTTTTACAATGATTGCTTTGCCTACACTACTCATGATCTGCACCAACATTTGTGTATCGGCTTCGTTTACATCGTCTGAAGCATAAATGCCGCTCATACCAAGGCCGATAGCAGAAGGTGTATTCGGCATGACCCTTATAATAGGAGAGGTATGTCGACTAAAACTGCTGAGCCTGTCGACTTTTATACCTGCCGCAATTGACACCAATACTTTGTCTTGGGAAAAAACCAAATCGCTACACACTTGCTGCATCATCTGGGGTTTCACCGCCATAATGATAATGTTAGCAAAATCGACAGCTTCTTGATTATCTTGGGTGACTTTTATTCGAAAATCTGCAGCTAAAGTGTCTAATTTGGGTGTGCTAGGGTTACTTGCCATAATTTTATCAGACGGAAATCCCTTTTTTATTAAGCCAGCAATAATTGCTGTACTCATATTTCCGGCCCCTATAAAACAAATGTTTTTGTTGAGATTATTAATTAGTTGGCTCATGTACTATCCTAAATGAATTCATTTTTTTCGTGCACCAAAAATATCAGTACCAACCCTAATGATATTGGCATCATACTCTACCGCCAATTCCAAATCTTGACTCATTCCCATTGAAAGCGTGTCAAAACGCTCAAATTTTTGGGCACACTTAGAAAATAATACCTGCATTGTTGCAAAGCTTTGCCGACGCTCCGAGTCATCGACCCCAGCTTTGGGGATTGTCATTAAGCCGCGGCAGCATATGCGCTCATATTTTTGTATAGAAGCAACAAAATCCTCTACCTCCTCTACAGCAATACCGGCTTTATTGTTTTCATCATCTACATTGACCTGGACACATACATTCAGTGGATTTTGATAAGGCGTTCTTTGCTCATTTAAGCGCTTGGCGATCTTGATTCTATCAAGTGAGTGAAACCAATCAAAATATTCCGCAATAAATTTACTTTTGTTTGACTGTAATGGGCCGATAAAGTGCCAAAGGATGTCTTTTTTATCAGACAGTATTTTAACTTTATCGACAGCTTCTTGGACATAGTTTTCACCAAAGTGTCTGTGTCCATTGCTATACGCAGTTACGATATCTGATACGGGTTTGGTTTTACTTACCGCGAGCAAGGTAATATGGTTTGCATCGCGGTTTGCAAGTGAAGCGGCTTTTTGAATGCGCGCTTCGACTTGTCTCAGTCTGTCTTTAATGCAGTTGCTAGACATCGAATCACTTTGGTCGGCCATACAGATTTTTACCCTTATTTGGAGAATATTCTTTGGATATTAACGAATTATTAGCTTTTAGCGTTCAAAATAAAGCGTCTGATTTACATCTTTCAGCAGGGCTGCCCCCTATTATTAGAGTCGATGGTGAAATGCGTCGACTGAATATTGCAGACCTTGACCATAAAATGGTGAACGCGCTTATTTACGATATTATGAACGATAAGCAACGTAAAGAATACGAAGAAAACCTTGAAGTTGATTTTTCTTTTGAAATTGAAAATCTGTCTCGCTTCAGGGTAAATGCATTTATGCAAAATCGCGGTGCAGCGGCTGTATTGAGAACAATTCCAAGTGATATATTATCACTTGATGACTTGGGCGCTCCCGATATTTTTAAGCAAATTATTAATCAACCTACTGGCATTGTATTGGTCACGGGTGCTACAGGTTCGGGCAAGTCAACGACACTGGCTGCGATGATTGATCATATTAACTCGCATAAACGTGAGCACATTTTAACCATCGAAGATCCAATCGAATTTGTGCATGACAACAAACTGAGTGTACTAAATCAACGTGAAGTGCATCGTGATACCCATAGCTTTAATAACGCTTTACGTTCAGCACTAAGGGAAGATCCAGATGTGATATTAGTCGGCGAACTACGTGATTTGGAAACTATTCGACTTGCTATATCTGCTGCTGAAACCGGGCATTTGGTATTTGGTACGCTACATACCAATTCGGCGCCAAAAACGATTGATAGAATCATCGATGTATTTCCCGCAGAAGAAAAATCAATGGTCCGCTCGATGTTATCAGAGTCTCTTCGTGCTGTTATTTCTCAAACCTTGCTTAAAAAAGTAGGCGGAGGACGTGTAGCAGCTCACGAGATCATGATTGGCATACCGGCGGTTCGAAACTTGATTAGAGAAGATAAAGTACCACAAATGTATTCAGTGATTCAGACAGGTCAACAACATGGTATGCAAACCATGGATCAGTGTTTACAGAAGCTTGTCGCCCAGGGCGTAGTGACTCAACAAGACGCTGCTGCGCTTGCCATTGATAAACCCAAGACCCCTGGTTTTTAGGACTTTTGCACTATGATGACACTTGACCAGTGTTTACAAGATATGGTGGCGCATGAAGCCTCTGACTTATTCATAACAGTGGGTATGCCAGTGAGTGCCAAAATAAACGGTAAACTTGAGCCCTTGACTAGCTTAGAGTTGAGCAGCACCGATGCTATCGATCTAGTCTATCAAGCTATGACACTTGAACAGCAAGAATCCTTTGAAGAAATAAAAGAGTGTAATTTTGCAATTGCCCGTGAACAAATCGGCCGTTTCAGATGCAGTGCTTTTTGGCAACGTGACCAAGTTGGCATGGTTGTGCGCCGCATAGTGACAGAAATACCACAAGCTGAGGGTCTCGGCTTGCCCAAAGTATTAAGTGACATCATTATGGCCAAAAAAGGCTTAGTATTGTTTGTTGGAGGAACCGGTACCGGAAAATCCACTTCTTTAGCAGCCTTAATAGGACACCGTAACCAACATTCTAAAGGTCATATTCTGACTATTGAAGATCCTATAGAATTTGTACATGAGCACCAACGATGCGTCGTCACTCAACGCGAAGTCGGTATCGATACACATACTTTTGACGATGCCTTAAAAAGTTCCCTTAGACAAGCACCTGACGTTATATTAATAGGTGAAATCAGATCAATGGAAACGATGGAATATGCAATGTCATTTGCTGACACTGGCCACTTGTGCGTCGCTACATTGCACGCTAACAATGCTAACCAAGCAATCGAGCGGATTATGCATTTAGCACCTAAAGAATCTCATGATAAACTGCGATTTGATCTAAGTATGAACATACGAGCAATAGTAGCCCAGCAATTAGTGCCAACAATCGACGGAAAGGGCAGGGTTGCAGCAATAGAAATTTTGTTAAATACCCCTTTCATTCGAGACCTCATTCAGCGCAATGAAATTGGAGGGTTGAAAGAAGCCATGGAAAAAGGCAAAGAACAAGGTATGCAAACATTCGACATGGCACTATATGAGCTTTTTAAAGATGGTCGAATAAGCGAAGAGCAGGCAATACATCATGCTGACTCACCAAATGACTTACGATTGATGATAAAACTAGATTCTAGCGAAAATCCCTCAGCACTGGGCTCGCTCTCTAGTGTTTCTATTGATATGGACTAATAAATATTCCCTATTTCTTGTGCTTGTGACATATTAGATCAGATCCATTTTCTATTTTATGCATAGTCATAAGGAAGCCGATGAAACGATTTTATGCCGACTACAATCTGGTCAAAATGCGTCAAATAAAAGAACTGCTCGACGATGCAAAAATCCCTTCGTTTATCAAAAATGAATATATTCAGGGCGCCAGTGGAGAAATACCTCCTCATGAGGCATTACCTGAAATTTGGTTAGTAGACGAAACGTGGTGGGAAAAAGCGCAAGGAATAGTGGATGAATTAGAGCAAGACTTATCTTTTAATACGGGGACAGTTTGGTATTGTGGGCGTTGTGACGAACATAATGAAGGACAGTTTATGGTGTGTTGGAAATGCCAACAACCACGAAATTTAACTGAATCTTAAGGCATTAATTGCTTATTGTGAAGATAGCCAACTTTCGTATATTAAACAGGCTGAAACGCTATCTACTTTTCCTTTACCTAACTTTTTAAAACCACCTAACTCGAATAGACGCGCTTTAGCATCCACGGTAGAAAGGCGCTCATCATGCAAGTGAACATCTACATTATATTTATGTTTTAGTCTGCCTGCGAAACGTTTAACGTTTTTGGTAATGTCCTGCTCAGTTCCATCCATATTTAAAGGTAAGCCTACGAGGAGGATGTTGGGTCGCCATTCATCGATTAGTGAATTAACGATATGCCAGTCAGGAATGCCGTCTACAGCGTGTAATGCTTTTAATGGGGAAGACGTTCCTGTAATTGATTGGCCAATAGCCACCCCGATGCTTTTCATACCAAAATCAAATGCTAAACAAGTATTTGATTGCACTTAAGCACTTCCGCTTGATTGACTGAGTTGCCACACATCTACACCTAATTTTTGCATAGTTGCCTGCCATTTATTTTTAATGGGCACATCAAATAATATTTCTTCATCAGCAGGAACTGTTAACCAAGCATTATCGGCAATTTCTTTTTCAAGTTGCCCAGCATCCCATCCAGCATATCCAAGGGCTATTACGGACTTTCTTGGACCTTTTTCATTGCCCAATACCGATAAAATATCCTTTGAGGTTGTAATCATAATGTCAGAGCTGACTTCTACCGAAGATGACCATCCTGTTTGACTAGAATGCACAACAAAGCCTCTGTCTGGATGCACAGGCCCTCCGCATACAATGATTTTTTCACTAAAGTCTTCATTTATAATCGCGGTTTTATCTGTTTGCTTAATAAGTTCTCTGAAGGTCATGCTCGAGGGCTGATTGATTACAATACCCATAGCGCCTTCGGCAGAATGTTCTGCTACAAAAATTACTGAACGCATAAAATAGCGATCGGTCAACGACGGCATGGCGATCAAAAATTGATTCTGCAGACTTGTTAGTGTTTGTATACCAGGCACCTTGGCTATATTCCTTTTTGAATTAATCTTAATGCAAACCTGAGTGGTTATTACTTTTGTTTAAACGTTTTTCAATGGCGTCAAAAAGTTTGGCGCATATGTTAATTTTAAACGCGGCTTCTATTTCTCTAACACAAGTGGGACTAGTAATATTAATTTCAGTAACCTTATTACCGATCATATCTAAACCTACAAAGATAAGCCCTTTTTCTGGCATATCTTGCGCGATTGCGTTGGCAACTTCAAAATTTTCGGCAGATACTTCTTGTGCAACACCTTTACCGCCAGCAGCAAGATTGCCTCTGGTTTCAGTACCACTAGGATACCTGGCTAAACAATAAGGGATAACTTCGCCATCTACCAGTAAGATTCTTTTATCGCCTTTACTAATTTCAGGCATATAGGCTTGGACCATTGCATGAACTTGCTCATTGGCAGTTATTATTTCGCTAATAACCCCTAGGTTATTCGCATCTTCTTTGACTCTAAATATGCTAGTCCCCCCCATGCCATCAAGGGGTTTTACGATAATGTCCTTATGTTCTTCATGAAAGGCTTTGATTTGTTCCTTCTTGCTCGTGACAAGCGTATCTGGAATAAATTGCCGATACCATGAGGTAAAAAGTTTTTCGTTAAAATCTCTTAATGCTTGTGGATCATTGACGACTAAAGTGCCTTTGGCTTGGGCAAGGGAAAAAATATGCGTGGCATATATAAATTGACTATCAACAGGTGGGTCTTTGCGCATCAATAAGACATCTAGTTGGTGCAAGTCAATATCGTGAGCACTCAAAACTGAATAATAGTTTTCAGGATCTTCGTTAATATTGACAGTTATTTTTTTTACCTGCGCTTTTGCTAGTCCGTTATTAATATACAAATCGCCAATTTGCATATAATAAAGCTCATAACCTCGCTTTTGAGCCTCTAATAACATTGCAAAGCTAGTGTCTTTCTTTGTATTAATGGATTCAATTGGATCCATCACGATACCTAGTTTAAGTCTCATAATTGATTGTACTTTTGAGTTTTAAGCGTTTTATTCATAAACTAATTGTGTGGGATTTTGGCATAAAAGCAAGCCAATATTGCTTACATATCGCCATGTTGCGCCTGAAGAATGGCAAGACTTGCAGCCGCAGCTGTTTCAGTGCGAAGCACCCTAGGACCTAAATTTACCGCTTTAAAGCCTAATTCTTGAGCGGTATAAACTTCTTGTTTAGTAAACCCGCCCTCAGGACCCACCAGTAATTTAAATCCATTTTGTGGCTTCGTTAATCCCGATAGGTATGTAGAGGCTCCGGGTACTAATATGAGTTTTTGCAAATCAGTCGCCAATCCAAACCAAGTATGCAAGGGCAAAGGCTTATTTATTTTGGGTATAACATTACGATGGCATTGTTCACAGGCTGATATAACCAACTTACGCCATGATTGATGTTTCTTTTCCCATCGTGATTCAGTCAATTTAACATTACAGAGCTCCGTGATGACCGGAGTAATTTCACTTACTCCTATCTCTACAGCCTTTTGCAAAGCAATTTCCATACGTTCACCCTTAGAAATGCCTTGCGCAAGGTGCAGGTACAGAGGAGATTCTGTACTAATCCCAATTTGAGATGTGACAATGGCCTCGGCCCTTCTTTTTCCTATGACCGTTAAATCTGCGGGATACTCATTCCCATCGCCATTGAAAAGCACGATGGGTGTATTTTCTTTTAATCGTAATACATTGTTTATGTAGTGCACTAATTCAATAGGGAGCGTGACTTCTGTGTCTACACTTAAAGATGAATCAATATAAAACCGTGAAATGCGCATATATCCTCAATTAGTGCGATAATTATGCTCGACGTTGGTGAAAAAAGTACTTTTAATATGGCCCAAAAAAAGGCGGCAATCTTTATGATGCCGCCCTATAATATCAAAACTAGGAGAGGAAAAATATTAACTGTTAACGCCAAAGGTTTGACCAGTCTTTATGCTAGCCTGACGCTCAGTATGACTTGCAACACCTCTGCGTGCGTGAGGTGTATTTTTGCCTTTTGACTCGGTAAAACAGAATACCAATAATCCTGAAATGGCTAATAAAATCAATGCGCCTATCATTAATACTAAATCTAAATTCATAATGTGAGTACTCCCTTAAAAAATTACATACTTGGGTACAAAATTACTCAAGTCGTTATTGTTTTTTTAGTCTACCCCTATAGTGTTGCAAATTAGTGACACTTTTTCAAAAGATTTTTATTGTTTTTTTCAACTTTGTTGTTATGTTAGTGAAATCCCTGTGTTTGCGGGGTGTTCATAAAACAAAAAAATGAAAATTACATACAACTTTAGGCTAGTTTTTATAAATTTTGCGGTAAATTTGATGTAATTAATAAAATTAATACAAAGGAAATGTCCATGTTAGAAAATATTAGTGCCGAAAATGCTTCGGCAATTCTCAATGATTATATAATTCCATTTGGTCTGAAATTAGTCGTTGCGATTATCATTTACGTTGTTGGTAAAATTGTCGTCAACATCCTAATTGGTGTATTAGGCAAATTATTGTCTAAATCAAAATATGACCCAATGTTGGTCGATTTTTTGAAAGCCATAGCGCGTTCAGTATTGATGTTATTTGTCATTATTGCCGCGATTGGGCACCTAGGAGTTGATACAACTTCATTGGTCGCTATATTAGGTGCGGCAGGTTTAGCGATCGGTTTGTCACTTCAAGGTTCATTGTCTAACTTTGCAGCAGGTGTGATGTTATTGATTTTCCGTCCTTTCAAGGCGGGAGACTTTGTTGATGCCGGTGGTGACTCGGGTACGGTGAAGAATATCAGTATTTTTACTACCTTATTAGTGACTCCCGATAACAAAGAAATTATCGTGCCAAATGGTGCTATCTATAGCAACAATATTACCAACTATAGTGCAAAAGAAACTCGCAGAGTAGATATGGTATTTGGTATTGGCTATGGCGATGACCTTAAAAAGGCAAAAGCATTGCTTGAAGAGATTGTCTCTGCAGATGAACGCATTCTTAAAGATCCTGGTACACAAATCGCGGTTGCCGAACTCGGTGATAGCAGCGTTAATTTTGTAGTACGCCCATGGGTTAAATCAGGGGATTTCTGGGGTGTTAAGTTTGATATCACTGAAGCAGTAAAATTACGTTTTGACGCAGAAGGCATTAGTATTCCATTCCCACAAATGGATGTGCATGTTCATAAAGAGAGTTAAAACGGTTTTTTATGTCGCTTAAGCGCTCATAAACCCGGTTCTGAAAAAGCCGTTGCATTAAAAATGCAACGGCTTTTTACTAATTCTAACACTTAGGTCTTTGCGGCGATTGTTGGTAAAGTGCTTCAGCCCTTGCTAGATTGGTTTGTAATTCAGTAATGCGAGTTTCCTCAGAAGGGTGAGTTGATAAAAACTCTGGTGGCTTTTGGCCTTGACTAAGTACTGCCATATTCTGCCAAAGCTCAATCGCTGCATTTGGTTGAAAGCCGGCTTTTGCCATTAATTCAAGACCAATAATATCTGCTTCGGATTCGTCATCACGACCGTATTTTAATGTACCTAAGTTGCTTATTAGTCCAAATGCTTGCATGATGCTTGGTGTTTGCGCAACTTGATTTGCTTCAAGCGCTTGTAATGCGGCCTGTTGACTAATATTCAGAATAGTCGACTGCGACATTCGAGAGTTACCATGTCTTGCAATTACATGTGCTACTTCATGCCCAATAACTGCTGCAATTTGGTGCTGATTTTGAGCAACATCTAATAACCCGGTATAAACACCAATTTTACCACCAGGAAGGGCAAACGCATTTACTTGTGGATCGTCGAATACAACTACTTCCCAGTCCCCCGCAAATACAGATGTTGGCACTTGTTTGGCAATATGGCCAGCGATGCACTGGACTAATGTATTTTCCACGCGTTTGTTTGATACCTTAAGCTCTGACTTCATGCCAGTAAATGCTTGTTTGCCCATAGCCGCAAGCTGAGCGTCAGAATACAATAAGATTTGGGCACGCCCTGTAGGTGATGTAGCACAAGCGGAGATTGCCCCTAATGTAATTAAAATAACAACAACTTTTACCATTCTCATAATTTTATCAAACTCTAACAGATTAGTATTTTATGGTGACCAAATTAAAAACTTGAGTCTGCTTTCAAATCTTCTGCTTTATTTGTTTGCTCCCACGGGAATGACTCCCGACCAAAATGACCATAGGCCGCTGTTTCTTTATAAATTGGCCGTTCAAGGTCAAGCATTTTAATCAAGCCATAAGGCGTTAAATCGAAGTGGCGCTCAACTAAGGCCACTAAGTTTTCAGTGCTTACCTTTCCAGTACCGAAGGTTTCAATATTAATCGAAGTAGGTTCAGCCACTCCAATGGCATAAGAAATTTGAATTTCACAACGTTCAGCTAAACCAGCGGCAACGATATTTTTAGCGACATAGCGACCCGCGTAGGCTGCGCTTCTATCTACTTTTGATGGATCTTTTCCTGAGAAAGCTCCGCCGCCATGACGGGCCATGCCACCATAAGTATCGACAATTATTTTACGGCCTGTGAGACCACAATCGCCCATAGGTCCGCCTATTACAAAACGACCAGTAGGATTGATATGGTATTTGGTATTGTTACTTAGCCACTTTGCTGGCAAAACAGGTTTTATAATTTCTTCTAACACAGCCTCTCGCAGTGTTTCGGTGCTAACGCTGTCACAATGTTGCGTTGACAATACAACCGCATCTATACCAACGGGTTTATTATTCTCATATACAAAAGTGATTTGGCTTTTGGCGTCTGGTCGTAGCCAAGCAAGGGCACCTGATTTTCTTAATTCCGCTTGTTTTTGCACCAATCTGTGCGCAAACGTAATCGGGGCTGGCATAAGCACGTCGGTTTCATTACTTGCATAACCGAACATAAGACCTTGGTCACCTGCACCTTGGTTCTCAGCTTTATCGCGGTCGACACCTTGGTTTATATCTGAGGACTGCTTACCTATCGCATTTAAAACAGCACAAGACTCGCCGTCGAAGCCCATATCAGAGTGGGTGTAACCAATTTGTTTTACGGTATCACGCGTCAATTCTTCGATATCGACCCAAGCGCTTGTATTTATTTCACCTCCTACCAAAACCATACCTGTTTTAACAAATGTTTCGCAGGCAACCCGTGCTTTAGGGTCCGATGCTAATATAGCGTCTAAAACAGCATCAGAGATTTGGTCTGCTATTTTATCAGGGTGTCCTTCCGATACTGATTCTGAAGTGAAAAGTGTTGTAGTCATTTAGTATCCTATAATTTTTAAGTTGGTTTTGGTGGCCAAATTTTGCAAGATTATCGCAAAATTTCGCCTAACAAAAAGGTCCGGATTATCTGTTTTGACTATATTTACATCTAGACGTCTAAAAGTAAATTTCAGATTGATATGCTTTATGAAAAAAATACAATTTTAATTAAACTCAGCGGAAAAATTTATTTGTGAAATAAAACATAAGAAAAAGGCGATTTAATTATTGAACAAGTGTGTCTGCTGGGTAACAATAGCCGACATTAAATTAAGGCCCTTTTTGCCCAACATTCAAAACCGACCAAACACCTTAAGGAGTTTTCATGCCCTCTCGTCGCCATTTAGCCAACGCAGTTCGTGCTCTTAGTATGGATGCCGTTCAACAAGCAAAATCTGGACATCCGGGAGCGCCAATGGGAATGGCGGATATTGCACAAGTTTTGTGGTGCGATTATTTAAATCACAATCCACAAAATCCACAATGGTCTAATCGAGATAGATTTGTGTTATCAAATGGGCATGGTTCAATGCTGTTGTATTCGTTGCTGCATCTAACCGGCTATGAATTACCTATTGAAGAGTTAAAGAATTTCAGACAACTACATTCAAAAACACCAGGACACCCAGAATATGGTTATGCACCGGGCGTTGAGACAACTACCGGGCCATTAGGACAAGGTATCACTAATGCCGTTGGCATGGCTTTAGGGGAAAAAATACTAGCAGCGCAGTTCAATCAAGGCAGTTTTGATATTGTTAACCATTATACCTACGCTTTTTTAGGCGATGGTTGTTTGATGGAAGGGATATCTCACGAGGCTTGTTCGCTAGCTGGCACTTTAGGCCTAGGTAAACTGGTCGCATTTTGGGACGATAATGGCATTTCTATCGATGGAGAAGTAGAAGCTTGGTTTAGCGACGATACACCCGCGCGTTTTGAAGCCTATGGTTGGGAAGTGATTGCTGACGTAAATGGACACGACCCCTCGGAAGTATCGGCGGCTATTGCTAAAGCGCATGAAGACTCAAGTCGACCTACGTTGATTTGTTGTAAAACAACAATTGGATTTGGTTCACCAAATAAGCAAGGAACAGAGGGTTGTCATGGAGCGCCCTTAGGTGAGGATGAAATTGCACTTACACGAGAAGCTTTAGGTTGGAACCATGGACCATTTGAAGTGCCACAAGATGTTTATAAGGGGTGGAACGCCCTCCAGAAAGGACAGGCTGCTGAAGATGCATGGAATGATAAGTTTGCAGCTTATGAAAAAGAGTATCCAAAGTTAGCCGAAGAATTTAAGCGTCGTAAAGCAAATGAATTGCCGGAAAACTGGGCACAGACTTGCACGCAATATATTAACGAACTACAAAGTAATCCCGCTGCTGTTGCGACACGCAAAGCATCGCAAAATACGCTCAATGCTTATGCACCGGCTTTACCGGAATTATTAGGTGGTTCTGCAGATTTGGCTGGATCAAATTTAACCATTCATGAAACGAGCAAAGGCATTACTGCTGAAGATGCTAGCGGAAACTATATTTACTATGGTGTTCGCGAATTTGGTATGTCGGCAATGATGAATGGTTTAGCGCTATACGGCGGTTTCACGCCTTATGGTGCAACCTTCTTAATGTTTATGGAATACGCAAGAAATGCAGTGAGAATGGCATCATTAATGCGTTTACCGGCCATATTTGTATATACTCACGACTCTATTGGTTTAGGTGAAGATGGTCCCACCCATCAGCCTGTTGAGCAATTGGTTGCGTTACGAGCGACACCAAATTTAGACAATTGGCGTCCGTGTGATCAAGTTGAATCGGCAATTGCTTGGAAAGCTGCTATTGAGCGTAAAGATGGTCCAACTACTCTGATTTTCACACGCCAGGGCTTACCACAGCAAGCGCGAGATGAACAACAACTCAAAGATGCAGAGCGCGGTGGTTATATATTGGTAGATTGTAGCGGTGAGCCAGACCTTATTTTAATCGCAACGGGTTCAGAAGTGCATCTAGCCACCGAAGCCGCATCAATTTTGACAGATAAAGGTAATGCGGTGAGAGTGGTGTCAATGCCTTCTACAGATGTATTTGATAGACAATCAAGCGAATACAAAGTGTCGGTTTTGCCTACCAGTGTAAGCAAGCGTGTTGCAGTAGAAGCGTTGGCAAAGGATACGTGGTACAAGTATGTAGGGCTTAATGGAGCAGTTGTCGGCATGGACAGTTTTGGTGAATCAGCACCCGCGGGAGAGCTGTTTAAGCATTTTGGGATCACGGTAGATGCTATTGTAGAAACAGCGTCGATGTTGAGCTAAATGTCTTAAAGGATTAATTTTTGCTTCGAATAGGAATAAATGGTTTTGGTAGAATAGGGCGTAATATCGTTCGTGCGCTCTATGAAAATCACTACAATGAGCATATCAAAGTAGTGGCTATTAACGAGATTGCTGAACCTAAAGCTATAGCACATTTATTAAAATATGATACTTCTCATGGCCGCTTTAATGAAAAATTAAGTGTTGTAGGACAATGCTTAACCATCCGCCAGGATAAAATAAGTTTACTACACAAACATAATATTGAAGACATCAACTGGAGAGAGCATGACGTTGACATAGTGCTCGAATGCACTGGTGTCTATACCGAGACAGAACATGCTCACAAACATATTGCACAAGGGGCTAAAAAAGTACTTTTTTCGCACCCAAGTAGCCAAGATGTTGATGCTACTATTATCTATGGTGTCAATCATTTTGATTTGTCTGCAGAAGATCAAATAGTCTCTAATGGCTCGTGTACCACAAATTGTATTGTACCGGTGATTCAAGCTTTACATCAGCATTTTGAAGTGCAAACTGGCACAATAACAACCATTCATGCTTCCATGCATGACCAACAGGTGATTGATGCTTATCATTCGGATTTACGGCGTACTAGGGCTGCTAGTCAATCAATAATACCAGTAGATACCAAACTGGCTGCTGGGATTGAACGTATTTTGCCTGAATTTGCCGGTAAATTTGAAGCAATTGCGGTGAGAGTGCCTACAATCAATGTTACCGCAATGGATCTAAGTGTTAGCGTAAAAGCATCGGTGACAACTGAACAAGTCAACGCGGCATTAAAAGACGCTGGCAAGCATTTACCCCCCAATATTATCGATTATACCGAAGAGCCTTTAGTATCTGTTGACTTTAACCATAACCCTAACTCTTGCATAGTAGATGGAACACAAACACGAGTCAGTCATCGCACCTTGGTGAAAACTCTAGTGTGGTGTGACAACGAATGGGGTTTTGCAAACCGTATGTTAGATACCGCATTGCATATGCATACTATTGGATATTCATAAATAAAGAGGAAAGAAAATTGCCTATTCGTGCCATGTTAGATATTGATATAAGTCAAAAGCGTGTATTAATTAGACAAGACCTTAATGTCCCAATTAATGAGGGTATCATTGCATCTGACGCAAGATTAAGAGCTTCCTTACCAAGCATAAAAGCAGCGATAAAGGCAAATGCTGCGGTAATTTTAATGTCGCACTTAGGTCGTCCTAAAGAAGGTGAATATGATGTTCAGTATTCTTTAAAACCGGTAGCAGATTATTTAAGTGAACATCTTGGGCAAGCAGTTAAATTTGTTAAAGACTACCTAGATGTTGCTTTTACGCTGGAACCCGGCCAAGTCGCTCTCTTGGAAAACGTGAGGTTTAATTTAGGCGAAAAATCGAATGCTGATGAATTAGCAAAACGCTATGCAGAGCTAGCAGAAGTGTTTGTAATGGATGCATTTGGCACGGCGCACAGAGCTCAAGCAAGTACTCATGGCGTGGCCAAGTATACCGACCAAGTCTGTGCAGGCCCCTTGTTACAAGCAGAGCTCGATGCGCTTGCAAAGGCCTTAGATAAACCTGCAAGGCCCATGGTCGCCATTGTTGGTGGGTCGAAAGTCAGCACAAAACTGACTGTTCTAGAAAGCTTGTCGAGCAAGGTAGACCAACTTATTGTTGGTGGGGGCATTGCTAATACTTTTATTGCTGCGCAGGGACATAATGTTGGAAAATCACTATTTGAAAGTGATTTAATTGCACAAGCAGAACTATTAATGAATAACGCTAAGAGCAATGGTGGAAATATTCCTGTGCCATCTGATGTAGTTGTTGGCCAGCATTTCTCAAAAGATGAAACTGCCATCATAAAGTCCGTGCAAGATGTAGAAGAGTCGGATATGATTTTTGATATCGGTCCAGAATCGGCGAAAGAATTAACTGAAATACTCAAAAATGCGGGTACTATTGTTTGGAATGGTCCAGTTGGCGTTTTTGAGTTTGATCAATTTGCTGAGGGAACCAAAGCCATTGCGCAAGCAATTGCAGAGAGCTCAGCATTTTCTATTGCAGGAGGCGGTGATACCTTAGCCGCTGTCGATAAATATAAGATAGCTGATAAAGTGTCTTATATTTCGACGGGTGGTGGCGCCTTTTTGGAGTTTTTAGAAGGAAAAGAGTTGCCTGCAGTTAGCATTTTAGATAGACCCTAATATTTTGTTTTAATTTAAGGAGCATTTACATGACAAGTCCAGCACAACAAGCAATGTTGGAGAAAGTACAAACAACAGTGGGTTTTATTGCCGCGTTAGATCAAAGCGGTGGCAGTACCCCAAAAGCATTAAAATTATATGGGGTCGACGAAAGCGCTTATTCAAATGACGATGAAATGTTTGCATGTGTGCACGCAATGCGGACGCGGATTGTAACTAGTCCAGCATTTGAAGGTAAAAGAGTGTTAGGTGCTATATTATTTGAAAATACCTTAGACCGAGACATAGGCGGCAAGTCTTCTGCTCATTTTTTATGGCAAGACAAACAAATTGTTCCATTTTTAAAGGTTGATAAAGGCTTAGCTGACGAAGACAATGGTGCTCAGGTCATGAAGCCCATTCCTGACCTAGACACTTTATTAGCTAAAGCAACTGCCCAGGATGTTTTTGGTACAAAAATGCGTTCGGTAATTAAAATGGCAAACGCTAAAGGTGTTAAGGCCGTTGTTGAACAACAATTTGCAGTCGGAAAAAAAATCATAGAAGCGGGCTTAGTACCCATTATTGAGCCTGAAGTTGATATTAACAGCCCTGAAAAAGCAGCTGCAGAATCCTTACTTAAAGAAGCTATCTTAAAAGAGTTAGATGCATTGCCTGATACGCAAAATGTAATGTTAAAATTGACCTTGCCTGAGGAAGCTAATTTTTATGCTGAACTTATTGCGCATCCGCGGGTGCTTAAAGTGGTTGCATTGTCAGGTGGTTACAGCAGAGATGATGCTAATAATAAATTGCGCGAGAACAATAGTATGATCGCTAGCTTCTCTAGAGCATTAACGCAGGGTTTAAGTGCTCAACAAAGCGACAGTGATTTTGATAGCGAGTTAGATAGTACCATTCAAGCTATATATGACGCTTCTAACACCTAGGATTCGATTATAACAACGATAATTGCATGTCAATGGTAGAGAGGTAAGCGTTCTCTCTGCCAATATCTGCAAGTAATAGTGGTGATAACTCAAACCAGCTCTGGTCAAAACCAACTTTTATTTCATTTACACCAACTTTGATAGAAAACTGAGGTAGCTCAGCTTGATGCCTATTTATATTCAAAACCACTGCCAACCTTAAAATAATGAGTAGATATTTTAATTTGTCTGGCGCAATAGAGACTTCATTAAGTAAGTTGTTTGGTACAATTTTTTTGCGATGATATCTAACCAAATAAGCTATTATTTGTTGCTGTTCCTGATTAAAACCCGGTAAGTCAGTGTTCAGTAATACATAACTTGAATGTTTTTGTATAGCCCGCGAATTAATTTGAAGACCCACTTCGTGTAACAATGCTGCCCAGCCAAGTAGATGCCTATAGCTTTTATCTGAGATACCCCAGTCTAGTTTCACCCCATCTAAAATATACATACAGGTAGTTAGTATTTTATGTGCATAATTGGTATCTACGTCATATCTTGTCGCAAGACTCTGCGCAGTTTTAACCCGTATATTTTGCGTGTTATGGTTAGGCTGGAGCTCAAATAATACTCCCTCTCTTAGAGCAGAGTCACTATAAATGAGCTCTTCAATATGTAAAGACTGACAAATAGCAATTAAAATACACAAACCTGGCGCAAGAACTGATTTTCGGTCTTCACTCAAACCTATAAATGACAATAACTGTGGATTCTGTATTTGAATGCAGTTATTTAATAAATCAGTTAATTCATGAGCTTTAATAGGCGCGTCGAGAGGCCGCTTGTTCATATTATTTATAACTGCACAAGCTGCCTTTGCGGTGCCCGAACTAGCAACAACTTGTTGCCATTGAAAGCGATTTAAATTACCAGCAGCGAGTTCTAAATCTATATTAGCTGCTGTGATAGCCCGAATGGCGTTGTCTTGTGTAATCAATCCATTAGCAAAAAAACGTTGCTGATAGCTTACGCAACCCATTTGTATGCTTTTGCATATTTTTGCAATGATCCCTTCTCCGACAGCAAATTCCGTAGAGCCCCCACCAATATCGAATACCAAGCGTTGCGATGCAAAAGTGGCATTGCTCGACACTCCAACAAAGATTAAACGAGCTTCTTCATTGCCCGATATAATTTCAATCGGATATGGAAATACAAGCTTAGCTTTCTGTAGAAACTCTCTAGCATTTTTTGCGCGTCTTAATGTATGTGTTGCTACAATGCGCATACCATCGGGGGGAATGCCTTTTAACGACTCTTTCATGCTTTCGAGAGTGGCGATTCCGCGTTCAATTGCATCTTGTGATAATGTATTATCTGGCCCCAGACCTTCTGCTAATCTAACTTTACGTTTGACTCTGGTAATGACCTGAAAAGCATCTGCGACGACTCTGGCGACAACTAAATGGAAACTATTAGAGCCAATATCTAAAGCTGCATAAAGTTCAGTCTTACGCTGTTGATTATCATTAAAGACCTGATACAAATTATTCAAATTAAGGCATCTCTTTTTGTGTCAAATATTGGTGAATGGCAATTTGCGACCTAATTTTTTTGCGATTTCCTCGTTTGACATATTCATTTTTTTGCTCGGCATCAATCACGCGTGCCTTTAAGGTATCCTGAAACTGAATCTCTAATAAATCAGCGATAGTATTTTTTGCATCTTCATCATATACCGGACAACCTACTTCGATCCTGTAATCCATGTTTCGCGTCATCCAATCTGCAGAAGATATGTAGACTTTGCTATCACCGCCATTTTCAAACACCATAATACGGGGGTGTTCAAGAAATCTATCGACGATACTTATGACGTCAATATTTTCGCTTAGGCCTTTTACCCCAGGTATCAAAGAGCACATACCACGAACAATAGCCCTTATTTTGACGCCTGCTTGACCTGCTCGGTATAAATCATCAATAAGCTCATTGTCGACTAAATTATTGATTTTAATTGTTATTTTGGCGTCGCACCCCTCTGTGCTGCGTTGAATTTCTTGTCGTATGAGGGATTGAATTTTACTGCGCGCATTAATCGGTGATACTTGAAGATGATTAAAACGGTATTTACGATAGGGGTTTTGAATCATTTCAATTACTTGAATACCTTCTAATGCCATTTCTTCATTACAGGTGAACAGAGATAGGTCAGTATAAATTCGAGCGGTTTTTTCGTTAAAGTTACCCGTACCAAAATGCGAATAATGTCGTACTTTGCCTCTTTCTTCACGGGTCACTATGCAAAGTTTGCTGTGGATTTTAATACTTGGGTTTCCGAGCACTACTTTTATACCGGCATCAGTCATTCTTTTTGACCAAGCTATATTGTTTTCTTCATCAAAGCGTGCTCGCAATTCAACAACGACAGTGACTTTTTTGCCATTGTCAACAGCATCAACCAAGGAACTAATGATGCGAGACTGCGAAGCGACTCTGTATATATTCAATCGAATATGTTTAACCATTGGATCAAACGCGGCCTGGCGAACAAACTCAGTAAAATGTAAAAAGTCGTGATATGGGTAATACAGCAGAATATCTTGCTTATCGATCGCTTCAAATACAGTGTCATGTTCAGTAAACATCTTACTTTTAATACGAGGTAGTTTCGGATGCTCTAAATAAGCTCTACCAACATTAGGGAAACCAATAAAATCCTTAAAGTTACGATAATGACCGGCAGATTGAATAGTATCGGCTGACGAAATTCGAAGTCTTTTACGTAAATCCGTCACCATTTCTTCAGTCATTCCATAATCATGAATAATGCGCACAGGCTCGGCACTTAAACGCTGTTTCATTCCTTCAGACATTTTCTCAACATAGCTTTCGTCAATTTCGTCATTAATCGAATATTCTGCATCTCGCGTTATTTTGAAAGAATAGGCTTCGGCAGTTTCAAACTTAATAAATCCTTTAAATATCTCGTGTACACACAACTTTATTACATCATCGAGTAAAATAATTTCTTTTTTTGCTTTAGTTTTTTCGGCGGGCAGAACAACAAATCGGCTCATTGCACTTGTTGGAATCTCAACCACCGCATATTTTGTATTTCGACCTGGACGATACAGCGCAACATCCAAATATACAGAACTATCGTTTAAACGCTGTATCAATTGTACTTTGTTGTCGAGCAATATAGGGGCGACATGCAATAGGACATTATTTCGAAAATAGTCTTGTACCCATTCACGTTGCGCTTCGCTTAATTGTTCATGATGAAGAATATGAATATTGTACGCTTTTAGTTCTTTGGTGATTTGCTTGTGGGTTTTGTCGAATTTTTTCGATAAGGCTTTCACTTTTTGTTGGATGGTGCGCATTAATGTTAACAAGCTTTCAGCTTGCTCATTATCCTCTTCGTTTTGACTGATAGTAATGAGTCGCTTCACATCAGCAACTCTTACTCTGTAAAACTCGTCGAGATTATTGCTATAAATACCTAAAAAACGTATCCGTTCTATGAGGGGAGTCTTTTCGTCCATCGCTTCTTGCAAAACGCGTTCATTAAACGCTAACCAACTTAATTCTTTGGGAAAATAAAGCTTACTAAAATGTTGCGAATTCATGGCGTAAACCTATAAATGTAGATAAATAGTTCAGTTCAACAGTTACTGTAATGCACATGCCAAACCAAGTAATTAAAAAATGATATTCAAGACTTGATATCAACAACTAAGTCATCTGCTATTTCCTCTAATGTTTCTATTATTCTGTCGATGTTAAAGCCTTCTTCAGCAGAAATTTTGATAGATGCTGAAAACATTGGGCTACCCCAATTTGGCGCACTCTCGCAAACTGTTGATAATGACTCTATATTAATATCAAAGCCTTTTAGTGCACTTGCGATGTCGTTGACTATTCCTAAGCGATCATTGCCAGTGACTAGTAGTTTAATTATTTTATGAGTATTTGCCTTCTTTTCTGAGGCAGGTACAAGCGTAATTTGAAGGTTTGATAAGGAGTGACAATGTTGAATAAGCGCATTATGGTTTTCCCTAGGCAGCATAATTTCAACAAAACCAGCAAATTGACCACCAAGTTGGCAAAAACTACTTTCTAACCAGTTTCCTTCTGCATTCTTAACCGCTTGGGCTAGTTGCTCGACTAAACCTGATTTGTCTTTCCCAATAATTGAAAGCACCATTGCCTGCATATTCATTTTACCTTTTAGTTGATTTGTATACTTTATTAGTGTTTTATTACGACCTTATGATATTTCTTTAAATCAACGGCGTATGATCTACAACTGCAGTATACATTGATGAAACCCTGCCAATGAAAAGTCAGTCAATCTCAAAGAATAAACGACGCTATCGCATAGACTATTTTTTTAGTCGATTTGTCACTGGCTTTGGTTTTTTTGTGCTAGCCATATTTACTACCCTTATTGTACACATTCTCTTAAATGCTGCGCCACTTTTTCAATCTCCCGATCTTAGTTTCAATAGCAGTCAGTCTAAAGGCAAGGTTGAGAGTGCAGAAGATTCGTTACTCGCGCCAATAGTCTCGAAGTATAATGGTAGATGGTATGCTATTGATGTATCTGGATGTCAATTAAGGGTAAATGGATTATTTCAAAACTCGTTAAACGTAACGCCAATTAAACAATTTGCACCTAACTGCAGTAAACGCTTACTTAATTATGTCTCTGCAAATGAAATAATCATGCTTCGAGATAACAATATACTCGAAATATTTACTCTTGATAACATGTCTAACCCCAGTTTACGGCTTAATGCATCCTTTAAATTACCTTCATTTATGGGCGTTTCCTCATCATATTTGTGGGATATACAAAAAAGAAACAATAGTGTTTTTATCTTTATGCCGGGACAAAATGAAGCGGCTTACTTATGGCACGATACCAATAGCGTTTCGTCCCCCTTGTTATTTAAAGTGGGAGTCAACGAAAAAGTGTTGCCCTTAATACCACTTGCCCATGTAATAAAATGGCAGGCCTCAACGGCTACTTTGATTCCTGTTGGTGAGCAAGCTATTCAAACTATTAATTATCAACGCAATATTAATCAGTTATATGCAAGCCCTTCTGGTTTAGATTTGTATGCAATTTTGGATGATAACACTTTGGTTAAGCATACTTTGATAAACCAAAACGGTCAGTTTGTATTTAGGCCGGTTTTTAGACGTCAGCTAGCATTAGATAGCGCGTCAAACACAAAATTAATGAGCGACTTGAGTAATAACCTGTTAATTATTCTTAACAAGCAAGGCCAATTACGTTTACTAAATCCAGTCACCGGTGATGTTGAATATAGTATGCAATTAGCAAGCGAAATTATTGATTATAAACATGAAAATGGTGAGTTATTGATTCAATATCCGAGCAGGTTTAGTCATTATAATTTCCAAAATATCCAAGGTTTGGTCAATTTGGATATGCTCTTTGCAAAAAATGACTATGCTGCATATCCTGCACCAGCTTACATTTGGCAAACGTCAGCGGCATCTGAATATCAGTCACCTAAATTTAGCCTTGTTCCTTTAATTATCGGTAGTTTAAAAGCATCTATATTGGCATTGATTGTTGCTCTACCACTCGCATTAGGGGCCGCAATTTATACTGCTTATTTTGCTAAACCTAATGTACGCAATGCAATTAAACCCAGTATTGAAATGTTAGAAGCCATTCCCTCTGTCATTATCGGATTTATTGCAGCAGTTTGGCTTGCGCCTTTTGCTGAACAATACTTGATTTCGATATTTGCTGTTTTAGTGCTGTTACCAATTGTTGTTGTCTCGATAGCGGCAATCCATGGGTATCTGCAATCGCGGTTTTCGCATACGCTATTGGAAAATTGGCAACTACCACTAAATGCACTATTAATGCTGCTGGCAGTTGTCTTTATATTTTTACTTAGTTTATTAATTACTGATTGGTCAAATATTAATGAAAGTAGTGAGATTGTCCAAAACATATCTGATCTTACCCTATCAAAAACCGCCATTGTAGTGTCTCTCGCATTAGGAGTAGCGATAGCGCCAACAATTTACACCTTAATCGATGATGCATTATATGAGGTACCAGAAGGTGTTAAACAAGCTTCATTTGCCTTGGGTGCTACTCCTATTCAAACCTTAAATAAAGTCGTTTTGGTCGTCGCGCTTCCAAGTATCATATCAGCCATCATGTTGGGCTTTGGACGTGCTTTTGGAGAGACAATGATTGTGCTAATGGTAACGGGTAACACGCCCATTGCTGATTGGGACTTGCTTTCAGGTCTTCGAACGCTGACATCTAATTTAGCCATCGAATTACAAGAAGCGCAAGTTGATAGCACGCTATACCATGTATTGTTTTTAACAGCAGCAATATTGTTTGTTTTTACGTTTTGTGTAAACACCATTGCTTCCATGTTAAAGCGTCGCGTATATAAGGATGAATAAGTGCTGTTAAGTAACAATTTGCGAGCTTATAAAGAACAGCTTAAGCAATCTTTAGTAGAAGTATTAGTGATGTTGTCTTGCGCAATTTTGTTAGTAAGTTTAGGCGCAATGTTTTTGTTTGTCGGCGGCCAAGGCGTGCGATATTTTTTACCCATGTCAATTTATCAGGTTAGCACTTATAACCCCAACCTTCCTCCAATTGTGGAATATCGTTTAAGCCATCAATCCGCTGAGAGATTAGCCGAGAGTATAGAACAGAAGATTAGTATTCAGTATGGAGACAGGTCTCAACAAAAGCCACAATTTATAGTCTCCGAAGCTAGTCATTTATATTTATTAGAAACCCGCAATGGTAAGGCATATGTAGGGGAGTTTGTAAAACTTGTTAGCGATGAAGAAAGCTTATTGGATCTGACTGAGTTGGTCAATGTGCAGTCTTTAGTGCAGACCCTAGAAGTCAATTTAAAAGATATCCAAAGTCAGAAATTACAGGCTCTGCATCGTGAAATAGAAAGTCTCACGCGAAAACAGGTTGATAAAACAACGCCAGTTTTCAAACGCAAGTTAGCTGAATTTGAACGCTGGCAAAGCTATGCTAATGATATTAACGATCAAATTCAGAGTCATAGAATTCACTTAGAATTGGCAAATAATGAACAACTGAGTATTGCTGTGAGTGACATCCAATCACTATACCAGCCAAATCAGCTTACTTGGATAGAAAGTACTGTCTTCATGTTTAAAAAACTTGCTACCTTTCTGAGCGATTCACCTAAACAAGGCGCGACAACAGGCGGTGTTTTCCCGGCAATTTTTGGTACTTTATTGATGGTAATTATTATGGCGGTGTTGGTGACGCCATTTGGTGCAGTTGCCGCTATTTATTTAAATGAATATGCGCCCAAAAATCGCATCACAAGTATGATCAGAATCAGCGTAAGTAATATGGCTGCTGTACCATCGGTTGTCTACGGTGTATTCGGGTTAGGTTTTTTTGTATATGGTTTGGGTGGCTCTTTAGATTCATTGCTATATAGCGATCGTTTACCTTCACCTACTTTTGGCGCGCCTGGCTTACTATGGGCATCTCTTACTATGGGAATACTTACCTTGCCGGTTGTCATTGTATCAACAGAAGAGGGCTTAAGGCGTGTGCCTAAAAATCAACGGGCGGGTGCATTAGCGCTAGGAGCAACTAAATATGAAACAATTAAAAGCGTCGTCTTGCCTATGGCAAGCCCAGGTATTTTGACGGGTGTAATCCTGGCAATCGCAAGAGCTGCTGGGGAGGTCGCTCCTTTGATTTTGGTCGGAGCGGTTAAATTTGCTCCAACTTTACCAATTGATGGTGAATTCCCGTTCATGCACTTAGAAAGACAGTTCATGCATTTAGGCGTATTTATATATGACGGTGCATTTCATAATCAAACCGAATCACAGGTTTCATCTTTGATGTTTGCCAGTTGTATGTTGTTACTGTTTATTGTTTTATTGTTGAATATTTCAGCTATTATATTGCGAAATAGCTTACGTAAAAAATATGAACGTTTGTAGGAGGACTTATGTTTAAATTATTCGAACGAAACGTACTTTCTGTTGAAGAATTTTCGAGTGCTCAAACTAGCATCAAAGTTAAAAATTTACATGTGTCGTTAAATAATAATAAAGTCCTAAATAACATTAGCATACGAATTCCTAAGAATAAGATTACGGCACTTATAGGACAAAGTGGATGTGGTAAAACTACGTTGCTGAATAGTTTTAATCGAATGAATGAATTTATTTTGTCGCATGAAGTGAGTGGCGAAGTATGGATAGACGGTCGAAATATTTATGATAAGAGAGAACGAGTTTCATTTCTGAGAAGTCAAATTGGGATGGTTTTTCAACGTCCCAACCCTTTTCCTATGAGTATTTATGATAACGTTAGTTTTGGCTTGAAAATTCAAGGTATAAAAAATCGAAGAAAGTTAGATGAAAGTGTGGAAAAAGCGCTAAAAAAATCTGCCCTTTGGGATGAAGTACGCGACCGACTTTTTGATTCAGCACTTACTTTGTCGGGTGGTCAACAACAGCGCTTAATGATTGCGCGAGCCCTGGCACTGGAACCAAAAATACTATTGCTAGATGAACCAACATCTGCTTTGGATCCCTTAACCACGCTTTACATTGAAGAGTTAATGGTCGAATTAAAAAAATATTGCACAATAATAATTGTGACACACAATATGCAACAAGCGGCGAGAGTATCTGACTATGCTGCTTTTATTCATAGAGGCGAGTTAGTCGAGTATTCAGATAGTGACTCTATTTTCACTATGCCGAATAAACAACAAACAGAAGACTACATTACTGGCCGCTATGGTTAAGTGTAGAGTTTAGAATAATTAACTCACGCTATAAATAGGAAAATCCATGCGTCGACAAATTCAGATTAATACTCATATTTCAGCCAAATACAATCAAGAGCTTGAAAGTTTAAAGCATTCGGTGCTGACTATGGGGGGGGTTATTGAACAGCAGTTGATCAATACACTAACTGCATTGAAAGAAAATGCACCCAGCTTAGCTGAACGAGTTGCTTTAAATGACAATCGTGTTGATTCTATGGAAGCACAAGTTGAGCAAGAATGCATGCGTGTTATTGCAAAAAGAAACCCCACCGCTGGAGATCTACGCCTAGTAATGACCATATCAAAAACGGCGACTGACTTAGAACGGATTGGTGATGAAATTGAAAGAGTAGCGAAATTAGTTACGAAGAACAAGATCCCAGATTCTGAGCTTGTGATGTCAGGTATTTTAGAGATAGGCAATCGCATCGTATCTATGATGAGAGCCAGTTTCGACGCTTTCGCAAGACAAGATGATAAGGCTGCTATTTTAGCCTATCAACAAGATAATGAAATTGATCGTTTATACAAAAAAGTATTAGAACATACTGCTCAAGAAATTCAGTCCGCACCTGCAGATATTTATCTTTGGATGGAAGTGTTGTGGGCGGTCAGAGCCTTTGAAAGAATGGGTGACCGATGCAAGAACATGTGTGAGTATGTTATCTACCTTACATATGGTCGAGACCTAAATAGTGCGTCTATGAAAAAGACTGTCAAAAAATTACTTAAATGAAAATTTGCTTCAAACCTAGCATATAGTATAAAAAAGCTACGAAAAAACACGGTTTCTAGTGATTAGTGTTGCGGTTTATATATTTAGGCTTTATATTCGCGTTAATATTCCGCAATTATCCAAAAATCAGTACATGGATCTAATACAAAGTTATGGCCTAATATTGGTGGTGCTAGCCGCCGTTGTAGGTTTTGTAATGGCTTGGGGCATAGGCGCAAACGATGTCGCTAATGCCATGGGAACATCAGTTGGTGCTAAAGCAATCACTTTAAAACAAGCTATCCTCATTGCCATGGTTTTTGAGTTTGCTGGCGCTTATTTAGCCGGTGGTGAAGTCACATCGACAATTCGCAAAGGCATTATTGACGCTGGTTATTTCACCGACATACCCGAGTTATTGGTACTTGGGATGATATCCTCTTTGTTTGCTGCGGGCTTATGGCTAGTCATTGCTTCTTACAAGGGATGGCCGGTATCAACAACTCATTCAATTATTGGGGCGATTGTTGGGTTTACGGCGGTTGGCGTGAGTTCGCAGGCGGTGGAATGGATTAAAATTGGGGGCATAGTAGGGAGTTGGGTGGTGACCCCTGCAATATCAGGTTTGATAGCTGTTGGCATATTCTTAAGTGCTAAAAAATTAATTTTGGACAGAGAACATCCGTTACTTGCCGCAGTAAAATATATTCCTATATATATGGGCTTAGCGGGTTTCATTATGGCCTTGGTCACGATTAAGAAAGGATTGAAACATGTCGGACTGGGTTTACCTTTTGAGCAAGGGATATTGCTAGCCTTGGCGATAGGGGTTGTGACAGCATTAATAGGCGTTTTTTTTGTTCGCAAACTAAGCCGCAAAATGTTGCACTCACCTGAAGCAGAAAAGATGATTAGTATCGAGCAACAAAATATCAGTGTAGAACGTGTATTTGCTGTGCTTATGGTGCTAACGGCATGTTGCATGGCATTTGCTCATGGCTCAAATGATGTAGCGAATGCTATAGGTCCATTAGCAGCGGTAGTTAGTGTTGTTTCGAACAATGGTCAAATATTAGATAATTCACCGCTTGCATGGTGGATTCTTCCATTAGGTGGCTTTGGTATTGTGATGGGTTTGGCGCTATTTGGCCATAGGGTTATGAAGACAATTGGCCAAGGAATAACACATTTGACCCCAAGCCGAGGATTCGCGGCTGAATTAGCCGCGGCAACAACCGTATTAATTGCCTCAGGCACAGGCTTACCTATTTCAACTACACAAACCTTGGTTGGCGCAGTATTAGGTGTTGGTCTCGCACAAGGTTTGGCGGCACTGAATGCTAAAACAATTAAGACAATAATAACATCATGGGTGATTACTTTACCTGCGGGTGCTTTTTTCTCAATCATAATTTTTTATATACTTAAACTGATTTTTGGCGTTTAATCTGCTTAGCCCTATATTGATAAGAAGTCATGTTTAGGGCTTAATAATTTTATATTGTGTGTTGTTAGAGACACTCTAGGGTGGATTGAAACTTGATTATAAAAAACAAACGAGCTAAACAGTGCGCTTACCAAATTTAAAACACTTATACTATTTTACAGTATTGCATAAAGAGCAGCACTTTTTGCGCGCTGCCGAAAAATGCAATGTCAGCCAGTCTACGCTTAGTGCTGCAATACAAAATTTAGAAGAAACGATTGGCCAGCAGTTGTTGGAACGTGAGCATAAAACCTTTGTTTTTACGGATTTTGGTGAAACTCTAGTCGAGCGAAGTAAATTATTATTATCACAAACCCAAGAGTGGATGACCTTTGCTCAGTCGTCTGGTGATTGGCAGTCGGGTGTTCTCAAGCTCGGCGTTATTCCTACAATCGCACCTTTTATTTTTGAGTCGCTTATTAAAGTTGTGAAGGAGAATTTGCCTAAAATAGAATTAAAACTCATTGAAGATACTACTGACAATTTAATGGAAAAATTGATGGATGGTGATCTAGATTTATTAATATTAGCACTACCCATGACAACTTCTGGCTGTAAACAACTCTTATTGGGCAGAGACCCTTTCCATTTAATTGCTCATAAAGAAAAAGCAAAACTGTTGCCAGAAAATGTAAATATAGACGCCTTGCCTGAAAACAGTATATTTTTATTGCAGAAAGAACATTGTTTAACCGAACATGCAGTCAGTGCATGTGGGTTGGCACATAAAGCACAAGTCAGTACCTTGGCCGCTAGCAGCTTACATACATTAGTATCTTTGGTGAATAGCCAGATGGGCTATACATTTTTACCGTCACTTGCATTGAATAAAGGTATTCTAGAAGGTAGTGAAGTAATAGCCCTTCCTTCTAATGACAATGCTTCAAGGGAAATTGGATTGGTTTGGCGAAATGGCACGACTCGAATGCAACTGTTCAGGCAAATTGCAAAATTAGTTGCGCCTCTGACACCCGAGCCGAATCAATTTTAACGAATTGAATGAAAAACAACATAACAAAATTCGACGAAGCATTTTTAACGTTTTTTTTTGAAAATGCTACAACAATGGTATTTGTTACAGCCAACGTGACTGGCGAACCTATTGACCTAGTTAGCCCCAACACTGTCCGGATTCTAGGTTACGAAAGTGAACAACTGATAGAAACAAAAGTATTGTATGGCGACCTGATCCACGATGACGATAAAGCTAACTATTTAGTTGAGAGTCAGCAAGGGCATTACACTGGGGCATCCGAGCAATTTGTGCATTCTGAATATCGCTTATTACATGCTAATAAACAATATATTTGGGTGAAAGACACGGTACAGTTGGTTAAACGCGACGGTAAAATCTATCAATTAATCCATAACCTCACCGATATCAGCCATGAAGTGCTTAAGACACAAGAAATACAAGCACAAAAAGACCGTTTAGTTAGCCTATTACACACTTCTGGCTTTGGCTTGTGGGAGTGGGATACTGACAAAGATTTTATGATTTGTGACACGAATTGGTCACATTTATTGGGGTTTGTTGATCCGGTTATAAATTTGAAAATTAGCCGTTTGATGGCCTTAATTCATCCTGACGAACTGACTGCTTTTAGAAGCCTACTGGAAAGTCTAAAGGCGAATGAGAGAACGAAAGGGCAGATTACTATCCGCATGCGTCATTTATCAGGCAATTGGCGCTACCATTTATGCAACGCTACTTTGCGCCAAAGTCAGAATAAAGATAACTTTTTGGTGACCATGTCACACAACGACATAACGGACCAAAAAGAAAATGAATTAGCGGCGATTGCGGCATTGTCTACACGAAATCAGTTTTTTGCGAGAGTCTCGCACGAAATTAGAACACCATTGCATGGCATGTTAGGCATGTTAAGCCAAGTAAAAAAGGATGTTGTAACAGAGGAAGTAGCAAGCAAAATTGATAAAATCATATCGATTTCTGAGCAACTTTTGTATTTGTTAAACGATATTCTTGATTTAGCCAAGCTTAACGAGGCTAAACTACAGGTTTCTCTGGAGTTGACTTCAATTACGGAAGTAATGAAACAAGCCGAACGTTTGTTTTCATTCAAAGCAAAAGAAAAATCGATCGAGCTAAGGTCAAGTTTTCCCTCATTGCGCAGTGACATGGTGATGACCGACAAAGTTAGAATTACACAGGTACTGAGTAATTTGGTCTCCAACGCTATAAAATATACACACAGTGGGCAAGTGCATGTCTTTACGAAAATGGATCAAGAAAATATCTTGTTGTGTGTTGAAGATACCGGTATTGGTATAAAAAATACGGCTGATATATTTGACCCATATAAACAGGAAGATGCTGGGCATGCACAAGGCAATAATAGTACTGGTTTAGGCCTAGACATTGTGCGTAAACTTTGTGATTTATTGGGAGTTGAACTTAGATTGTTTTCTAGCGGGGCAGGGACATTATTTGAGTTAGTACTCGGTAAGCCAATGCCTAACAGTTTAGCGGTTAGTCAATCGCAAAGTATAGAATCAAGTGACGATATCGATTTTAAAGATTTAAGCGTATTGGTGGTTGATGACAGTGACATAAATAGAGAAATTGTGATTGAAATGTTGGCAGGACACGGCATAACATGTTCAGAGGCTTTAGATGGTTATCAAGCCGTTAAAATGACTAATAACGACAATGTATTTGACGTAGTACTGATGGACAAACATATGCCTAATATGAATGGCTTAGATGCAACTTATCAAATCAGAGAAAATATGAGTTTGAAAAAACAACCCGTAATTATTGGCTTAACAGCCGATACCTTTGATAGTGATAATGACACTTGGTTTGAAAACGGTCTAAATGAATTAGTCACTAAGCCTTTTAATCTTTCGATTTTGATTAAGACAATTAAACGATGCTTAAATAAGCGTAGCAGAGGGCAATAACCCAGTCATGAGAATATCTGAAGAAATGCTCAACTTGCACAAGCACGCAAGTTGGCAGCAAGAATTTGGTTTGGATGAGCACCAGTTACATGCGCTGTTTATGTATCCGACTCGAGACTTAATCGAAGTATTCAAAGCTCACGGTGCATTTATTAGTATGTTTACTAATCGACAAACGAGCGATTTTTATGTTGGTGAAGAAGTCAATTTACCCAGCTCATTTAATATGTTGCAAGCCACGATGGTCGAAACTCAGGATTATTCGCTTATTAGCGATGCTAATAATAATCCAGACTTGAAGGGCTTAATTAACTTTTCTGCGCATCTAACCATTGGCTACTGTCTCGTTATTAATATTAATGACGCTGAAAATCGCATTTGTGGTTATTGTGCGTTTTACGGTGAGCAATTTCCTGAAAACATAAGTGCGTTACCCAATATTGTTAGTTTATATACACAAAGTATTGTCGATAAGTTGTTACTTGAAAAGCATAAACGGCTTACCAGAGAGCAGCAAGAACTCCAAGCGCTTATTGTAGACACTAACATCCACCCTATATTTGCTAAGGATATAGATTCTAAGATTGTTTTTACGAATGATGCTTTTGCTTCGATGTATCCAAAAAATATGCAAGATAAGATAATCGGGTATACGACTGTTGAAGAATATGATGTTCAACAGAGAGAGTTGTTTTTAGCTGATGACAGAGAAGCGTTCGAAAAAGGCAGTAAGTCGGTGGTCGAAAAAATTGATTTTCCAAATGGCAATACACATGTCTTGGAAACCACAAAGCGCCATTTCAAAACAAGAGCTGGGAAAGATTATATTTTAGGCGTCTCTTATGATTTGACTAAACAACATGAGCTGATTGAGACCTTAAGAAAGAAAAATCAAGATATGGATGAAATTGCTAATATGCTAGCAAGCGACGTCAGAGCCCCGGCCAATGCCATGGTGAAATTAATATCATGGCTGCAAGATGATATTGCGCAAGCTAGCGCAATTAATAACAATATCGAAGATATCAACGACAATATAGAACAACTTAAAAGTAATGCTAATCGTGTCAGTAAACTGCTAACAACGATGCATGAATATTGCTTTGCAGGCAGAGATAGACTAGCAAACTCCAGTATTTCACTGACCACAATGGTGTCGGATATCCTTTCTCGACTTAACACCCAAGCTAAGATTGAAACAAGAGTTGATGAGGCTACTTTATCACTCCCCCGTTCGCCATTCTATGCGGTTATGTCAACAATAATCATCAATGCAAATGAACATTCTCAAACTGAAAATTTGCTCCTAGTTATAGACGTAAAAAAAGAAAAGTATCATTACAAGATTACCGTTAGTAACAGCGGGGCATGCATAGAAGAGGCAGACGCAGAACGCATATTTACTCTTTTTGAAGCAGGCCTTGTCAAATCAGACGATGCAGTAAAGGGAGCAGGGTTGGCAATTGCGAGGAAAATTGTTGAAGCTTACTCGGGGAAAATCTATGTTGATAAAAACTATAAAAATGGTGCTAGCTTCGTTATTGAATGGCCGCAAGCGGGCTAAAATTGACCGTAGCAATACATGACAATTTACGGTACCTTAACCCTCTACCGCGTTAGCGCCATTAATGATTAAAGAGGTAAGGTATGCATAAAGTTGTATTAAGTGGTTCTGGGTTATGGAAGCCGGAGCACAGTATCAGTAACGTTGAATTAATTGATGCCTACAATGCATATGCAGATAAATATAATGCCGAAAATGAAACCTTAATTGCGTCGGGTGAAGTGGAAGCTAAACCGAAGTCCAGTGCGGAATTTGTTGAAAAGGCATCCGGGATTAAAAGTCGCTATATTTATACCAAAGAAGGTGTGTTAGATATTAACAGGATGCGTCCTGTGTTGGCCGAACGCTCAGACGATGAATTGTCTCATCAGGCTGAAATAGCCATTGCAGCGGCTAAAAAAGCGATGGATTCAGCAAATAAGCAAGCATCAGATATTGATGCCGTTATTGTATCTTGTGCTTATACCCAGAGGTCGTACCCAGCAATTGCAATTGAAGTACAAGGAGCTTTAGGGATTGAGGGTTTTGGCTTTGACATGTTAGTGGCTTGTTCGGCAGCAACATTTGGCATGCATAGAGCTTATGAAATGATTGCTTCTGGTTCTGCAAAAGCGGTCCTGATTATTAACCCGGAGCTAGTGTCTCCACAAATAAACTATACCGATCGCGACAGTCATTTTATTTTTGGCGATGTGGCAACGGCCACTATATTAGAATCTGCAGAAACAGTGAATGCTGAAAATACATTCGATGTACTAAGCACCAAAGCAGTAACCAAATACTCCAACACTATTCGTTCTAATTTTGGTTACATTACACATGCAACTGATGCAGACCCATATGGCGCCGACAAATTATTTCATCAAGAAGGACGTAAGGTATTTAAAGAGGTTTGCCCCATGGCAGCCCAACACATCACTGAGCATTTAGAAAAGCACGAGCTGTCGCCATTGGATTTAAGGCGTTGGTGGTTGCATCAGGCTAATATCAATATGAATACCTTGATTAGTAAACGCCTGCTTGGACGAGAGGCGACGATAGACGAAGCGCCTGTTGTCTTGGATGAATATGCAAATACCGCATCGGCTGGTTCCGTGATAGCGTTTCACTTGTATCATGAAGATTTGAAACAGGGTGATTATGGCATTCTTTGCTCATTTGGTGCAGGGTATTCTATTGGTAGCTTGTTAGTCCAAAAAAGGTAAAGCTTTGATATTTGATATAGGATATAGCTTAACGGCTTTTGGTTATTTGTTACTAGTATTTTTGTTACTGGTAGGGAAAAAAGCAGGTTTAGTAAAACGCTTGTTGTTATGTGCAACGGTAGTGACGTTCTTGTGGTCTGTAATGCACATTCAAGCTATTGGCATAGTCACACAATTATCAGACTATGTGACACTTGATAGCGTCCGATTGCTGATTTGGTCACTATTTCTTGCGGCCTGTTTACAAAATCAATCTTCTTCGTTTTGGCGTTTACTCGGGTCTGGGAAAACACTCACTATCATTACGCTGCCTATGCTAGGTGTCGTTTTGTCTTTAACCCACATCATATCACCAAGTATCAAATATTTAGTCTTCACGCTTATCACTATTGAATTTTTGGTCCTACTTGAACAATTGTTTCGTCAATCTGCAAAACAAAAATGGGAATATAAACCTCTCATTATATATTTGGGTGCGTTAACTACATTCGACTTTTTCACATACGCGAATGCCGCTATGGTTAACAATTTGAACTGGGCATTTTTTGCTGCCAGAGGCTATATTTATTTAGCTTTGTTGCCTTTCTTGGTTTTAGCCATAAGACGCATTCAACAATGGGGAATTGAAATATTTGTTTCTCGTGAAGTAGTTATGCACAGCACTCTTTTGATGCTCTCAGGTGTATATTTATTGGTTATGGCCTTGCTTGGCTACATTGTTAATTATTTTGGAGGCGAATGGGGAGCGCCAATACAAATTGCGTTGTTTTTGATAGCGATTGCGCTGTTATTGAGTTTGTTTTTGTCTCATGAATTTAGGACAAAATTAAAAGTATTTATCACAAAGAACTTTTACGCAAACCAATTTGATTACCGAGTTGAGTGGGTTGCATTGACCCAACGATTAAGCATAGAAACGAAATCTTTACCTGATATTTATCAAGCGGCCTTGATAGCTTGGATGCAAGGAATTAAGTATAGGCAGGGCTTATTGGTTAAACTTTCAAATGATCAAACACAGATAGTTGCACAGAAATCCCCCTATGAAGAAAATATCTCACACAAGAGCTTGCAACTAGTGCCAGATATTGTCGCTTTTATGGCAAAAAAACCGTGGATAATAGATCTGTTAGAAATGCAGAAAATGCCTGAAATGTACGAAGAATTGCCAAATCGAAACGAATTTATGAAATCTTTCGGATACCAGCTAACCTTGCCGATTTTTAAAAACCAAGAATTATGGGGCTTAGTGATGTTAAATAGCCCAGAACTAGAAACGCGCACTATCAATTGGGAGCTTAGAGATTACCTTACAGCAGTGACTGACCAAACCGCCAATTTTATTTTTCAAGCAGAAAGTTCTCAGGCTCTCGCCGAAAACGCTCAATTTGCGGCCTTTAATAGGATGTCAGCATTTGTGGTGCACGATTTAAAAAATGTACTAGCTCAAGTGAATTTATTATTGGCAAATGCAAAGCAGCACAAATCAAACCCTGAGTTTATTGACGACACATTTGAAACATTAGAGCATACAAAGGCCAGAATGGACAAAATGCTCAAGCAATTAATGGACAAGTCGGTCGACGGCGATAGAAGAACAAGTACAACAAAAATCATTGACTTAATTGAAGAGCTTATCGAAACAAAGTGTAAGTCTATATTGCCTCACCCAACGGTAAGTGGTGATGTATCATTAACAATTAATATTGAGCCTGAAAAATTTGCCAATGTTCTCTATCATATTGTCAGTAACGCTCAACAAGCCACAAATAATGACGGAAAAGTTAATATTGTCGTAGAAGAAGCCGATAATTTAATTCATGTAGTCGTATGCGACAATGGCAGCGGAATGACCCAATCGTTTATCAATGAAAAATTATTTGTACCTTTTGAGACAACTAAGGGGAACGCTGGTATGGGAATTGGCGCCTACGACGCGAAAACGTATATGGAGAGTATTGGAGGCAGCCTTTCTGTGACTAGTATAGTCGGCGAAGGCAGTCAATTTACGCTTAATATCCCCAAGTTAAAGGAAATAGACTAGACATGAGTGCTAAAAAGGGCAAGGTTCTTGTAGTAGATGACGACATGGGCATACAAAAACAACTAAAGTGGGCTTTGACTGACTTTGAATTGTTTTTTGCTGCTGACCGTCCATCGGCAATTACCCAATTGAGACGAAACGAACCAAGTGTGGTAACACTTGATTTAGGCTTACCACCTGACCCAGCAAATGCTTCTGAAGGCATTCTTGCACTGCAAGAAATCCTCTCATTAGCACCCCACACAAAAGTAATTGTAGTCACCGGTAATAATGACAAAGAGATTGCATTAGAAGCGGTTAAATTAGGCGCATACGACTTTTATCAAAAACCAATAGACAGTGATATTATCAATTTATTGATTCAACGTGCATTGAACCTAGCGACCTTGGAGCATGAGAATAGATTACTCAGTACCACCAGGGTTAGTATGGGAAGAATTGTTGGTAACAGTGATGCAATAGTGGGGGCTAGTCGCAAAGCAGAAAAAATTGCGCAAACTGATATTAGCACCTTGTTATTAGGTGAAAGTGGCACGGGTAAAGAAGTATTCGCACGAAGCATTCATGAACATAGTCAGCGCAAAGATAAAGCATTTGTCGCTATTAACTGTGCGTCTATTCCTGAGAATCTGCTCGAAAGTGAATTGTTTGGATACGAAAAAGGTGCATTTACTGGCGCGAATAAAACAACATTAGGTAAAATTGAAACCGCTCAAGGTGGGACATTGTTTCTTGATGAAATTGGCGATATGCCGATTGGTTTACAGGCAAAAATGCTGCGATTTTTGCAAGAACGCGTAATTGAAAGAGTGGGCGGCAGGTCTGAAATACCTGTAGATGTGCGTGTTGTTTGCGCAACGCATAGAGATTTGAACACAATGGTGAAAGACGAGACCTTCCGTGAAGACTTGTATTATCGAGTGGGAGAAATCAACATATTAATTCCGCCCTTGAGAGACCGAGATGACGATGTTGTGCTATTAGCTAAAACGTTTTTAGATATCTACAAAGAAGAATACTCATCTAAAATTAAAGGCTTTAGTCAAGATGCAATAAATGCCATGCTTAACCATAGATGGCCAGGAAATATCAGGGAACTGCAAAATAAGTTGAAATCGGCAGTCGTATTGGCTGAGGGCAGTTATATTGAAGCGGATGATTTAGGTCTAATGAATACTAGCCCACAGCAGGACGCGCCTATTTTCAATTTGCGGGAAGTTCGTGAAAATGCTGAGAGTAAGGCGATTCGCAAGGCCTATCACCAGGCTGAGCAAAATATGTCAAAGGCAGCAGAAATGCTAGGCATAACCAGACCCACTTTATATTCATTAATTGACAAATATCATATGGAAGATTTAAAGCCTAGCAACTAAACTACAGGGTGATTAGTTTAGATTATTAAAATTATAAAAAGGACACATTATGACTCATCCCGCTGATGCAAAAAATAAAGAAGGTTCAAAAGTGCCAGAAGTAACATGGCCTATTAGAAAAAACGATGATTGGGAAAGCCTAGATACTAAAAGTTTATTTGAAAACAAAAAGGTCGTTTTATTTTCGTTACCTGGCGCATTTACACCTACCTGCTCTTCCACTCATTTACCTCGCTATAATCAATTAGCGGGGACATTTAAAAAGCTTGGTGTGGACGAAATATGCTGTGTTTCTGTTAATGATACATTTGTCATGAATGCTTGGTTGGCAGATCAAGAAGCAGACAATATTACCGTTGTACCTGATGGTAATGGCGAATTTACTGAGGGTATGGGTATGCTTGTCGGTAAAGAAGATTTAGGCTTTGGCAAACGTAGTTGGCGATATTCTATGCTAGTCGATAACGGCGTTGTCGAAAAAATGTTCATTGAGCCAAATAAGCCAGGGGACCCATTTGAAGTATCTGATGCAGATACGATGTTGCAATATCTGGCCCCCGAACAAAAAGCCCCTGAAGAAGTATCATTATTTACTAAGCCGGGATGTCCGTTTTGTGCAAAAGCAAAAGCATTGTTAAGTGAACAGGGTTTTCAATACGAAGAAATAGTACTTGGCAAAGATGCGTCCTTGACATCTTTAAAGGCCGTTAGTGGCAGAGAGACGGTACCACAAGTATTTATTGGCGGTAAACATGTAGGTGGCAGTGACGATTTAGACGCCTACTTTAAAGGATAATGCCACAAATGATAAATTCCAAAGGCTTAATAGTGCGTTGTGGCTGGGCGTCTTTAAGCCTACTTTTGTTATCTTGTATATTATTGTTTGGGGTTAACAATAAAGCCAAAGCTTACACCTTAAGCGAAGCCAAAAAAGAAATGTTTTCGAATATTTATAGCACAGAATTGGGCCCTATCAGTGCTTGTCCAGAAAACACCTTACGTGATATCGCATTTTGTTCAGAGCAATTAAAGAACGCTGGTAACGCACCCTTTATATTATTACCAATTGGACGGCCTAAAGCGCTTGTTGTGCTTTTTCATGGTTTGAGTGATAGCCCATTTTTTATGCGCTCGCTGGCTCAATTCTTACAGACGAAAGGGTACATGGTAATTGCGCCATTGAGCCCTGGCCATGGTAAATTCGAAGCCGATGCAGATATGGAAGACGAAAATTTGGGTAAGCGATGGCTTGACCATGTCGACAAAGTTATGGACTTTGGGTTAAGTTTTGAATTACCGACGGTTATTGGTGGCTTTTCCACAGGCGGAACATTTGCTGCGCACTATAGTATTAGAAATGCCAAAAAGCTCGATGCATTGCTGTTATTTTCTGGTGCATTACGTCTTACAAGTTCGGCTGAGACAATGTCCAAAATTTGGGGTATTAAATTTTTAGCTAAAATACTCGACGGCGAATATGAAACAATGGGACCGAATCCTTTTAAATATCCAAGTGTAGCCAGCTATAGTGCTTTAGTATTAATGGACTTAATCAAAGACGTAAGGGGAATGCTTGAAGAAACAACCGTTCGATTGCCAATTTTTGCTGCGCATTCTTTGGCTGATAATGTGACTTTATTTGAGGGTATTGAGGAGACGACTAGCGCTATTGAGGGGAAGCACACTATTTTTAAAATCGACGAAGAATTTGATATGTGCCATGCCGACCTTCCCATTAGCTCGGCACAACTTATTGGTTTAGATTTCGATAAATCTCAAGTAAATGAAAACGAAAGATGTGCCGTACCTAAGGCCAATCCTTTACACAGCAATATGTTACTGATGTTGGAATCTTTTTTACAGGAACATGTCAACAGTAAATAAACGCTTAATAAGCAACCCTAAGGCAATCAGACCCTAGGGTTTTTTATTTACTCACGTTGCGTTTGAGTCTCCACGGCGGCCCAAACACGCAATAAGTTTTCGTTTAATATTTTCTTAATATCACCTTCGGTGTATTCCCGTTTTAGCAGTCCCTCAACTAAATTTGGAAAAGTAGAAACGTCTTTCAAGCCTGTCGGTAAAGAGTCACCGACACCATCGTAGTCAGAACCAATACCGATATAATCAATACCTACCAATTCAGCAACATGATCTATATGGTCTAATACCATATCTAGGCTAGCAAAAGGGTAAGGGTTTTCCTGTTTATATTGGTCGTTAAAATCGCTTACTTGTTGGCTATCTTCACCAAAGGTAGCAATAAGACTTTGCCGTTTTTCACCCATTTTATCGCGCCACATACGAGCGGCAGGGCTCACGAAACCAGAGCCAAAATTGATCATGATCACGCCGCCATTTTCGGCCAGTTTTGTGATCATGTCATCGCTCATATTTCGTTCAAATCCAGGTGTGAATCTTCTTAAGGACGAATGGGATGCAATAACAGGTGCTTTTGATAATTCTATCGTTTGATAAAATGCATCATCCGACACATGCGATATGTCGATCATTATGCCAAGATTATTCATTTCTCCTATTAATGTTTTTCCAAATGGACTAAGACCTTTCCATTGTCTGCGTAAATCGTAAGAAGAATCACTGATGTGGTTTGACTGGCTGTGTGCGAGGGTAATATAACGTATTCCGCGATTATAAAAATGTTGTAAGGTATCCAAACTCCCTTGAATGGGAGATCCATTTTCCATGCCCATTGGTAATGAAATCTTACCCTCTTTAAAGTTATTTTGTACATCATTTACAGAGTAAGCCAATGCAAATTTGTCAGGTGCTCGGCCAACAATCGCTTCGACCGAATCAATTAGGCGATTAGCCAAAACGGTAGACTCTACACTGTTGTCTAAACTTGCTGGCACATAAATCGACATAAATGGTGCATCTAAACCACCCGCGATTGCTCGTGGATAGTCAAAATCGCCTTTATCGGTCGCCTGGGTGACATCAACCCAATTAGCTTCTACTCGGTAGGGGACATCAACATGGCCATCTACAATAATATTTTCTTTAGCGATGCGTTGTGCTGCTTCTTTTGTTGACTCATTGACTGGTATTAATGCTTGAGTTTGAGTGTTTGTACACCCAATAATTAATACACAAGCAACAATAAGTGCAATAAGTGTAAATTTTGCTTGCATGGCGATTCCTTGGGCTTGTTATTGAATAGAGATAGTGTTGTTACTGTATAGTTTACCCTTGAGCGCATTAAAAATACATTTTATCTGTATTCTGCAGGTGACTTTTTAAGCAGTATGCTACATAATACCGCCCCTGAATCGAGCTGCGAAGTCTATGTGATTTCCTTTGGCAATGAATAATTGGTAAGGTAACGAGCAACCGCCTTACTAGTGAAAAATAAATAAAATAAGAGATGTATAATGGCAATAAATTATGTTCCGCTTGACAAAGACAAGCACAGCGCATTAAAAGTTAGCCCTAAAGTTAACTTCGAATTAGTCAGCAAAACGCATTTGGCTGCTGCTACAATTAGAGAATTCGCACAACTTTCTGGCAGTATGCCAATTGTTTTTATCGAAGATCCAAACACTAAAAATATACATTCAGTAGCCATGTTAGGTTTAGAACAAGGCAGTAATTTGTTCTGGGCAGAAGACCGCTGGCAAGGGCCGCATTTGCCATTAAATATTCAACGTTACCCTTTTGATATCAGACCTGATGGAAATCAATTAGGCATATATATTGATGAAAATAGCGATATGCTTAACGATGAAGGTGAAGCATTATTCACTGAAGCAGGCGAGCCAACAGAATTCTTGCAAAATCGCCAACGTTTCTTAACAGAATTAGCAAACAGCGAAGTGCAAAATCAACGTTTTATCAAGCAAGTTAGCGAACTTGAGTTATTAGAAGAAATACAAATAAGAGTTACCGCTAGAACAGGTCAAGTGCGAAATATCACTGGAGTTCTTTCCATTAATGAAAAGAAACTTTTAGACTTACCTGACGATAAAGTACTCGAGTTACACAAAGCAGGTTTCTTAGGTGCAGCATATTCAATGATGTTGTCTTTGGGTCAACTTAATCGCTTAGTTGAGCTGTCAAACAAAACTGAAAATCCAGTGCAGTCGATTCAAATATCACCCGCCAGCACTGAAGACGCTGCAGCGACGCCAGCAGTTGAGGAACCAAAAACCTAATCTTAGTAATTGTGTAAAATTGACAAAGCCGCTGGTGTTTGTGCACTAGCGGCTTTGTCGTATCTGCATTTATCCGTTTTCAATTCAAGCCGCTTAGTCAAAGCACAAGAGCCCCCCACCTTAATTGCAGCTTGCGTATTCAGTAATTTAAGGACGCTTTTCGCCATCCATGGCCGCTTAATAAAAGGCATCCATGCCTTTTGATACCTTAAATTACTGTATACGCAAACTGACTATTAATTAAGGTGATGCGCTCTTGTGCTTTTCATCTATGTTTTTTGGCTTTTCAAATTTAATGTTTTAAATAGCGAAAAGCCTTGACAGAAGCTGTGAAAACTACCTAAACTGTCAAAAAGTGGGGAAAAGTGGCAAAAAAGGGTTTAATCGGTCGGTACTAGTTAAATTCAAATAATAAGAATAAAAATATGAGCTACTAATTAATAAAATAGGCTAGGGGTAATGTTCCGCGGCGCTAACGCAATCAACTTAGACAATAAAGGTCGCTTGACGATTCCTACGCGATATCGTCAGACCCTTATGGGTGATTGCCAGGGACAACTAGTATGTACGGTCGACAATCGACAAGCCTGTTTGCTACTTTACCCACTTCCCGAATGGGAAGACATTGAGATAAAACTCAGTAAGTTTTCTACCATGAATCCCAATGAAAGACGTATCCAACGATTGTTAATCGGCTATGCTACAGAAGTTGACATGGATAAAAGCGGTCGCGTCCTAGTAGCACCCACATTAAGGCAATTCGCCGATTTAAGCAAAGAAATTATGTTAGTTGGTCAGCGTAATCGCTTTGAGATTTGGAGCCAAGAAAATTGGTATAAACAAATCGAAGAAGATAAAGCTGCAGAAAAAATAGCTGATTACGAACATACCGAACGCCTTCAGGACTTCTCTCTGTGAATGCTGTTTTAAAAGAGGATACACAGCACAAGTCTGTGTTGTTGTCAGAATCTATCGATGCGCTTAGGATTGTGCCTTCTGGTACATATGTAGACGCAACTTTTGGTCGCGGCGGACATAGTCGTGCTATTTTGGAGAAACTAAGTGATAAGGGCAGGTTAATTGCACTTGACCGAGACATCGATGCTATTAGAGCGTCAGTTTCTTTCCAACAAGATCCTCGTTTTAGTATTCATCACTGTGCATTTGCAAATCTCAAAGTTGTTGTGAATGACCTTCAGTTAAATGGAACTATAGACGGTATTTTGATGGATATTGGTGTGTCGTCCCCACAAATTGATACTGCAGAGCGCGGGTTTAGTTTCCAAAAAGATGGGCCCTTAGATATGCGCATGGACCAAGGCGCGGGTATAAGTGCGGCTGACTGGTTGAACACAGCTAGTCTTGAAGAGATTGCAAAAGTTATCAAACAATATGGTGAAGAAAAATTCGGAACCCGCATTGCCAATGCTGTGCTTGAATATCGAAAAGAAAAACCCTTAGAAACTACGGCTGAATTCGCTCAGCTTATTGATAAGGCTGTTCCAGTAAAAGACAAATACAAGCACCCGGCTACACGAACTTTCCAAGGGGTTCGTATATTTATCAATGGCGAACTGAAGCAACTAGAAACCGGCTTGCAAGAAAGTATCGATGTACTCAAGTCAGGTGGGCGCTTGGCAGTAATTAGCTTTCATAGTCTTGAAGACAGGATGGTAAAACGCTTTATCAAAACACACAGTCAAGGCGCTAAATACCCCAGCAAGTTACCCGTATCGCAATCAATGTTGGATAAAGGAAAAATCATTAAAGCGATAGGGAAGGCAATAAAGCCAAGTGCAGATGAAATAGGCACGAATGTAAGGGCGCGCAGTTCAGTATTGAGGGTAGCAGAAAAATTATGAGTAAACCCAATACCAAATTTAATTTGTTTTATATATTAATGTCGGACTTGAGCCGGCATTTGCTTCTAATAATATTGTTCTTTTTAGTTGTTTCTTCAGCCTTAGCAGTTGTTATTAGTGCACATGAAAACCGCAGACTGATGATTGCTCATGAACAGTTAATTCAAGAAAAAGACCAGCTCGACATCGAGTGGAGACATTTAATCATAGAGCAAAGTGCGTTGACAGAACACAACCGCATTGAACGAGCTGTATTAACCAAACTTGATATGCGCCGTCCCACGCGTGAAGATGAAATTTTATTACGGGTGAAATGATATGACGGTAAAAGCAACACTTCAAAAACCTCGTAAAAAGCCACGATCTAATGGTGCCAAAGCGGCAGCTAAGGTGACAAATAAAGGGCAAGCAAAACGAAAAGTAGCACCGAGCTTGGTACAATGGCGATTTGCAGTTGTATTGTTAGGCATTGTGTTTGTATTTTTCGCCTTAGCCAGCAGAGCAGCTTATATCCAAGTTATTCAGCCAGACGATCTTATTGAACATGGCGACAACAGAACGATTAGGGTTCGAGATATACCCAGTTACCGAGGGTTAATCACCGATCGTTTTGGACAGCAGCTTGCTGTGAGTGTTCCAGCAAAAGCTATTTATGCAGATCCAAAAATCATCCACGACAATAAAGGTCTCGCCGACGTGCGCCGCTGGCAAGCGCTTGCCGAAGTGTTGGGCACTGATGTCGACAAGTTAATAAATAGGCTCGACAACCCAAAAAGACGATTCATTTATCTACAAAGGCAAGTCACTCCTGCCGTTGCTAAATTTGTTAAAAAATTAGACTTACCTGGAGTTTATTTGCGCGATGAAGCAAAACGATATTACCCGGCTGGAGAAGTATCCGCTCACATCATAGGATTTACAGACGTAGACGATAAAGGTATTGAGGGTATTGAGCGACTTTATAATAAATGGCTAACAGGAACACCTGACATACGCAAAATAAGGCGTGACGCCAAAAATAGACAAGTCGAAATCATGGAACAAGAAGAGGGTAAAAAAGCCGAAGATATTCAGTTAACCATTGATCAACGAATTCAAGCAGTCGCATACAGAGAAATAAAAGAAGCAACGGTCCTTTATCAGGCAGCATCGGCATCAATTGTGGTGGTTGACGTGCATACAGGTGAAATTCTTGCATTAGCCAATACACCTTCTTATAACCCTAATAACCGTTCGACAGTATCAAGTCATCGAGTCAGAAATAGGGCAATAACAGATACATTTGAGCCAGGCTCTGTACTCAAGCCGCTAGCTGTTATTGCTGCATTGGAAAATGGTGAATATCAACGCGACACCATTATCGATACAAATCCGGGGTGGCGTCGATTGGGCGGCAGTCGAATTGAAGATGGAAAAAATCACGGTGAGATAACGCTTACTGAAGTCATTAAACATTCAAGTAATGTGGGTACTTCAGAACTGGCTTTGTCTATGCCAAAAGAAGTATTAATAGATTTTTATTACAACATGGGTCTCATGAGTGATTCAGGGACCAATATGGTAGGAGAATCAAGCGGCTTATTTCATGAAAGACCACGTTGGTCTGAGCATGAAATATCGAGCTTATCCTTTGGGTATAATATATCTACTACCGCAGCACAATTGGCTAGAGTTTATGCAACTATTGCAAATGGGGGCATTAAACGGCCATTAACTATTGTTCAAGGTATGCAAGCAACTGAACAAGACGAAAGAGTGATATCTGAACACTCAGCTCGTGAAATTTTGCTCATGATGGAGACAGTTACCCAAACAGACGGAACAGCAAGAAAGGCAGCCGTGCCTGGATACCGTGTTGCTGGAAAAACAGGCACCAGTAAAAAAGCGTTTGCCGGCAGTTATGGTAATGATTATGTCAATATATTTGCGGGCATTGCACCAGTCTCTAACCCACAAATTGCGATTGTCGTGTTAATTAACGATCCAGCGGGTGATATTTATTATGCAGGCGACACGGCGGCTCCTGTTTTTTCAAAAGTAGTTGCCAAAACTATGCAAATGTTAAATATTCCGCCTGATGCATCAAATGTCGATGTAATTGTAGAGCGCCAAGCTAATGTTGCGCAGTAAACCCACTTTATTTGAGCTTTTGCAGTTATTAGCTGAGCTAGGACAATATGAAAAACCTTCTAGGCATATGCTAGAAACTGCCATAGCGCCTTCACTCTCTGAGAACTTATACAAACTTTGTGATGAACAAGCACTAAACGACATTACCCTAGATAGCAGACAAGCTTCTAAAAACAGTATATTTGTTGCTATAAAAGGTAGCGCCTTAGACGGGCAAGCCTTTATTGAAGACGCTATAACGCGAGGCTCGTTTTGTGTGTTACTAGATGCGACAAGTTATGAACTGGGCAAGGCTGCACCACTTTTTGAGTGTAAACAAATTAACAACAAAGCCTATATTTGTTGCTATGTTAGTGACTTAGCAACACACTTTCCTTACCTTATTAAATGTATTTTTGATACAGAAGATTTCCCAAATATAACGGCAATAACCGGTACCAATGGCAAAACTTCAGTTGCCAACTTATGTGCACAACTGGCTAGTTTGTGCGGTGTAAAAGCAGGGTCAATTGGCACCTTAGGTGTTTCTCACTATGACCTTGGTAAATCAACACTAATGAGTGAAACACTTAATACAACGCCCGATCTTTTTACACTATGTCGACATTTACAGAGCGCAACTAATAAAGGCTTAGGTTTTGTGGCGCTTGAAGCGAGTTCACATGGTTTAGCACAAAAGCGCTTGCGTTCAATTCGAACTAATTGTGGAATTTTCACTAATCTTACTCAAGATCATCTCGATTATCATGAAAATATGCAAGCTTATGCGGCGGCTAAAAGACGTTTAATGTCGCAAGAGGGCTTGCAGTATCTGGTGCTCAATGCAGATGACGACGAATCAAAAAATTGGGCAGATATTAGCGCTCAAAATATACAACTTGCATGGTATTCAATGTCAACACTTGCTAAGGGACAAAAAGGAAGTTATGTATCTGATTGCCAATATACCCAAGACGGATGTGAAATCAGTCTGCACACGCATTGGGGAAATGCACAGCTTGTACTGCCTTTGTTAGGCGATTTTAATGTAGCAAATTATTTATCTTCCCTGACCGCACTTTGTTTACAAGGTTTTGCATTTGATAAGCTAATTGCTGCTACAAAAAAGCTTCAAGGTATCGTGGGTAGAATGGAACTTTTCCCTAATTCGCATGCCAGTATTATAGTTGACTATGCGCATACTCCCGATGCGCTTAAGCAGGCACTTAAATCTGCGCGAAGACACACACGAGGCGAACTGCATGTTGTGTTTGGCTGTGGCGGTAATAGAGATAAAAGTAAACGTTCTCTAATGGGGGCTATTGCACAAAGTGAAGCAGATAATATTGTCCTAACTCAAGACAATTCAAGAATGGAATCACCAGTGGATATTATTGCGGACATAAAAAAAGGCATTGACCAACAAACAAAAGTAGCCGTTGTGTTAGACCGAAAAAGCGCCATAAAGCACGCATGGCAGTCTGCTAAACAAGAGGACATTGTTGTGCTCGCTGGCAAGGGGCATGAGGATTATCTTGAAATTAATAATCAGCGCATAGATTACAATGAGCGTGAATATGTTAAAACGCTGACGGCTGTGGAGAGTGAGCTATGATTGAAGTTAGCTTAGATTGGGTCGCAAAAGCCGTTGATGGTGATCTGCTACCAACGTCAGCCAAAGACCTAAAAATCAAACAAGTCAGCACCGATACTCGTTCAATAAAAGCTGGTGATTTATTTATCGCCCTAATTGGCGATAAATTTGATGCTCACGATTACTTAGATAAAGCTATTGAACAAAATGTTTCTGCCTTGATCATTAGTGATAAAAACGAACATGTTAAAGGTTTGCAAAGTCCTACTATTTTAGTCAAAGATACACGAATAGCGCTTGGCCAATTGGCTACTAAAGTAAAACAAAGCTGCAAAGTAAAAACAGTTGGTATTACAGGCTCTAGCGGCAAGACCACGGTCAAGGAAATGACAAGTTCAATCCTTAAAACACGGGGCAAAGTATTAGCTACAAAAGGAAATTTCAATAACGATATTGGTGTGCCGTTAACACTGTTAGACATTGAAGCACAGCATGATTATGCAGTGATTGAAATGGGCGCAAATCATCAAGGTGAAATCGAGTACACATGTAATTTAGCAAAACCGGATGTCGCAGCTATCATCAACGCTGCACCAGCACATATTGAAGGTTTTGGGAGCTTGTTTGGCGTTGCAAGAGCCAAAAGTGAGATCATCAAAGGTCTGGACAAAAATGCAGTTGTCATTTTAAATCATGACAGTTCTTTTTTTGAATTTTGGCAGGGAAAATCGTCGACTCAACAAATATTAAGTTTTTCGTACGACAGTGATAAAGGTGATTTTCACGCGCAAAAAGTATCTATAAATAAAGAAGGGTGCGCTGAATTTGAATTGGTGACTCCCATTGGTAATACCGCGATTAGACTTCGCGTGCCAGGGACTCATAATGTTGGCAACGCAGTATTGGCAGCAGCTTTAAGCATAAGCGTTGGAGCAAATTTAGCGAATGTTAAAGAAGGCTTATTTGCTATGCAAAGTGTGGCAGGTAGACTAAATGTAAGCATGGTTAATTCGCAAATAAAGCTGCTTGACGATACATATAATGCAAATGTTGGGTCGGTTAAAGCCGCTCTAGACCTTCTTGCTAGTTTTGACGGCTTCAAAGTTTTTGTATTTGGCGACATGGGTGAATTGGGCGATCAAGCACCAATGTATCACGAACAAATAGGTGAATATGCTAAACAACACCAAATTGACGCGCTAATTAGTTGTGGTGAACTGAGTGCGTTTGCAAGTTCAGCTATGCAAAATCAAGGAATGGCATGTCAAAATGTTGAAGAAGCACTTGAGGCCTTAATCCAACTTATTTCGCCACTAGTGATAGATTCACATCAAAAAATTAGCAGTGGTTTAGCTGCTGATGACCAATCAATCATTATTCTCGTTAAAGGCTCCAGAGGTGCTCGTATGGAGAGGGTGATTGACGCTATCCAAGCTTATGATTTTGATCCTCATAAATTAGCGGCTTATCAATTACGTAACATTGAGCATTCAGGCAAAACCAAAATAACAAATAATAATAAGGTGACCAAGTAATGTTGATATGGCTGGCCGAGTGGTTAACACAATTTGAAAGTGGGTTTAATGTATTTTCTTATCTTACTTTGCGCGCAATTTTAAGCACGCTTACAGCGCTGATGATAGCTATTTTAATTGGCCCCAAAATGATTGCTTGGCTACAACGAATGCAAATAGGACAAACGGTTAGAGAGTCAGGGCCACAGTCACATTTGTCTAAATCGGGGACGCCAACAATGGGCGGGGTGCTTATTTTGGCCGCTATTTTAACGAGTTGTTTGTTATGGGCGGACTTAACCAATAAATATGTGCAGGTAACGTTATTTGTTGTAGTGAGTTTTGGCGCTTTGGGTTTTGTTGACGATTACCGAAAAGTTGTACGCAAAGATCCCAAAGGATTGATTGCGCGTTGGAAATATTTTTGGCAATCGTTAATTGCTATTCTAGTGGCGTTTTTTTTGTATTCAACTACAACCCTAGAAGCTGAAACGTCATTAATTGTGCCATTTTTTAAAGAAGTGATGCCGCAACTTGGTTTAATGTATTTAGTCCTTTGTTACTTCGTTATTGTCGGAACCAGTAACGCGGTAAATCTAACTGATGGTTTAGATGGTCTAGCGATTGTACCTACTATTTTAGTGGCAGGCGCCTTTGCAATTTTTGCTTATGCAACTGGTAATATCAATTTCTCAACATATTTGAATATTCCCTTCATTCCAATGACAAGTGAATTAGTCATAGTTTGCACCGCAATCGTAGGGGCTGGTTTAGGGTTTTTATGGTTTAACACTTATCCTGCACAAGTGTTTATGGGCGATGTCGGCTCACTTGCATTAGGTGCGACCTTGGGTGTATTAGCTATTTTGGTTCGCCAAGAAATAGTGTTATTTATAATGGGTGGTATTTTTGTTGCCGAAACCTTGTCTGTCATATTGCAAGTTGGTAGCTTTAAAATGCGTGGGAAGCGAATATTTCGCATGGCGCCTATTCATCATCATTATGAATTAAAAGGTTGGCCAGAACCGCGTGTTATCGTGAGGTTTTGGATTATATCGTTGATATTAGTGTTAGTGGGTTTAGCTACCCTCAAGTTGAGGTAGCAGTGCATCGGACTGAGCATCAAAGGCCAATAAGCAATAGTGTTAAGCAGCGTGGTTCAATAAGCGCCATGGACTTACACGGAAAAAAAATTGCCTTGTTAGGCTTTGGGGTGACCGGACGCTCATGTGCTAAGTACTTACTAACAAAAGACTGTGAACTGAGTGTTTTTGATAGTCAAACATTCAAAGAAAGTTGCACAAGTTCTGATGCTGTAAAAGCGATTCCAATTTATTCTTTAAATGAAAAAACATCATTGGTCACTTTTGACCTTATTGTTGTGAGTCCAGGAATCAATCTTAACCAAGCCTATTTGCAAGACGCAATTAATGCCGGTATTCATGTTATTGGTGATATTGAATTATTTGCACTAGCGCTTATTGATTTACCCCAAATACCTAAAATAATCGCCATTACCGGTTCAAATGGTAAAAGTACGGTTGTAGATATGCTACATAAAGCTATCAGTGACTGTGGCTTTAATGTCGCTTTAGGCGGTAACTTTGGCCCTCCAGTACTTGACATGCTAAGCGAAAATTATACGTGTTTAGAATATGACTACCTTGTACTTGAGCTATCTAGCTTTCAATTAGAGTCGACCTATAGTTTATGTCCAAACATAGCAAGTGTGCTAAATGTAACATCCGACCATATGGACAGACATGGCAATATGCATGCTTATACTGAGGCAAAACAAGGTATCTACATGCATGCTGAACGGGTTATTTATAATCGCGAAGACGACCTTACCATTCCTCAATGTAAAGCAGATTTCAATGTAAATGCCCGAGAGCAAAGCGCAAATATACGTAGTTTTGGATTGACTCAAACTACCAACAGTTTGGATTACTGGCAAAATCGAGAGGGGATTTTTCAAGGCGAGAATCAACTCTTAAGTCGGTCAGACATAGAGGGAATAAGTCAGTATCAATTGCTCAACATGCAGGTGGTATTAGCGTGCTGTGAATATTTAGGCTTATTAAACGACGACAATGCAAACGATAAGTCTTTTCGCCATTTAGTCCTTACAAGTTTGCTAAATTATTCGGGCCTTCCTCATCGTTTTAAAACAATTTATCAAGACAAGCATGTATCGTGGATAAACGATTCGAAGGCCACAAATGCGGGCGCCGCCGCAGCAGCTATTAAGAGTGTTGCTGAGCAAAATGCTAGACTTATTTTAATTGCTGGAGGAGATGCAAAAGGGGCAAGCGCTAGCGAGTTTGAAAGTGTAAAACGTTTAATTTCATCACATGTTGAAACACTTATATTAATAGGTAGAGATGCAAATTTATTTGTAGGTACATCCGCCCTGACTCGCCATGCTGCAGACCTATCTGAAGCAGTCGAAATTGCTAAAAATGATGTTTATCAATCCAAAGTAGTGACTAAAACAATTGTGTTACTTTCGCCAGGATGCGCAAGTTTTGATATGTTTGATAGTTATGTTCATCGTGGAAATGTATTTACAAAATTAGTATTAGGGCAGGTGGCAGCATGAATCAGCAACTGTCTCTAATCGAAATGTTCTCTAAAAAGCATGACGGTAATACCAACAATAAGGCGGCTAGGCCTTATCACTTAGGGCTGATTTTAGTATCAGTGGCTCTATTTACGATTGGGTTTGTAATTGTTACCTCAGCATCTATGCCAATAGCTGAGAGATTACATGATAACCCTTATTATTTTTCGATTCGACATGCTATATACATATCAATTGCTGTTGTTGCTGCCATCATCACTTTAAGCCTTCCAATGGCTTTTTGGCGGTTCAGTAATCCTTATTTATTATTACTTGCCTTAGCGCTATTGGTGTTGGTTTTACTAATAGGAAGAAATGTTAATGGTAGCACTCGATGGTTGGTTATAGGGCCGATTACGGTGCAGGCAGCAGAGCCCGCTAAACTTTTTTTCTTTTTATATCTTGCGGGCTATCTTGTGCGTCGTTATGAGCAAGTTAAAGAAAACTTAAAAGGTTTTTTTAAGCCTTTATTAGTCTTCTTCCTCTTTGCCGGATTGTTATTGTTACAACCTGACTTGGGCACAGTGATTGTGATGTTTGCCACTACAATTGCTTTATTATTTTTAGCGGGCGCTAGATTATGGCAATTTTTTGCAATCATTTTTACTGGTTTAGCCGCATTTGTCGTATTGATTATATATTCGGATTACCGACGTAAGCGCATTACTGGGTTTTGGGACCCCTTTGCGGATCCTTTCGGTTCAGGCTATCAATTGACCCAATCTTTAATGGCCTATGGACGAGGTTCTTGGCTAGGTCAAGGTTTAGGGAATAGCCTTCAAAAATTAGAGTTTTTGCCTGAAGCGCATACCGATTTCATCATGGCAATTTTGGCTGAAGAGTTAGGATATATCGGCGTGCTAATCGTCTTACTATTGGTATTTTATGTGATTTTAACTGCGCTTAAATTGGGTAATTTGGCCTTATCAAACCACCGCCCATTTGAAGCATTTACATCTTATGCCATTGGTTTGTGGTTTTGTTTACAAACCTTCGTCAATATTGGTGCAAGTACTGGTTTGCTGCCAACAAAAGGTTTGACCCTGCCTTTAATTAGTTATGGCGGTTCGTCGATGATTATCATGTCAGTGGCTATGGCCATACTAATTAGAATCGATTTTGAAATGAGAATTCATGGTATACAGGCCCTTTCGGGTAATAAAAGTGCACGTAAAAAGAGTTCGAAAAAAACAACTAAAAAGCCGTCTGTTAGAGAATCAAAAGCCGAGGAGTCCTCCCTTGGATAAAATATTCACAAAAAAATTGGTAATTATGGCTGGTGGTACCGGAGGACACGTATTTCCTGGTTTAGCCGTGGCACAGGTTTTAATCAATAAAGGTTGGAAGCTTGATTGGATCGGAACCGCTGACCGCATGGAAGCCGATATCGTGCCGGCCAATAATATTCCTATTCATTTTATCAAAATTGCAGGCATACGTGGCAAAGGCTTAGCAAGAAAAGTATTCGCTCCTTTTCATCTAATTAAGGCATTTTTCCAAGCCCGTAAAATTTTGCAAGCACTTGCGCCCGATGCAGTATTGGGTATGGGAGGCTACGCAAGCGGACCAGGAGGCTTAGCTGCATGGTCGCTGAATATTCCCCTAGTTGTGCACGAACAAAATGCTGTGTTTGGGCTTACCAATAAGTTGTTAGCTAAATTTGCCAAGAGAGTTCTCACTGGTTTTTCATTTGATGATTCTTCAAAGCACAATTCTATTTTTGTTGGTAATCCTATAAGAGCTAATTTTGCTGAAATACCAGCAATGGAAAGTAAGCCTTTAGATAAAATAAGGTTGAGTGAAAAGAACGACTTACGCGTTAACATTTTAATCATTGGTGGCAGTTTGGGCGCTTTGGCCTTAAATCAAATTGTGCCTAGATGCTTGCTGGGTTTATCAGAACATTATGCGGTTTCCATACATCATCAAAGTGGTAAAAATAAACTCGAACAAGTAAATCAGGCCTATGCAAATGCGCCAAATGTTAAAACAAGTGAATTTATCGATGATATGCCTGCGGCTTTTGCTTGGTCAGATATAGTGATCTGCAGAGCTGGCGCACTTACTGTTGCAGAAGTCGCTGCAAGCGGAAGGGCGGCTATTTTCGTGCCTCTCCCAATAGCAGTAGATGATCATCAAACCAAAAATGCACAATCTTTAAGTAAGCAAGGCGCAGCCATTATTATTCCACAAGATAAATTAACTGAAGTTTTACCAAGGCATTTAACCTCATTATTGGAAGATGAAAACTTACGTCTAGATATGGCGAGTAAGGCAAAAAAGTGTTTGCCTTTAAATGCAAGCAATATAGTCGTTGAACATATAGAGCAAGCAGCACAACTTGATGCTATTGCGAGTCAAGTAATAAGTAGTAAAGGAGACTGACCATGCTCACACAAAATAAGACTTCTAACGATAATTTACATGCTCACAGAATGCGCGCGGTAAATCATATTTATTTTATCGGTATTGGTGGAGCCGGTATGGGGGGTATTGCTGAGGTCATGTTTAACTTAGGATATCAAGTTAGTGGCTCTGATATGCAAACTAGTGAAATGACAGAACGATTGACCAAAATGGGAATTAATGTCCACATTGGTCATAAAGCAGATAATTTAAGTAATGCCGATGTTGTTGTGGTGTCTTCTGCTATTAATCTGCAAAATCCTGAAATTATTGCCGCGACGAATGTGCGTATACCTATTATTAGACGGGCGCAAATGTTAGCCGAACTCATGCGCTTTCGCTATGGAATTGCGATTGCGGGGACACACGGTAAAACAACAACGACGAGTTTAATCACAACTATCTTCGATGAGGCTAGTTTAGATCCCACCTTTGTCATCGGCGGTTTATTAAATAGTGCAAATACCAATGCAAAACTAGGTGAAAGTAAATATTTAATCGCAGAAGCGGATGAAAGCGATGCTTCTTTCTTGCACTTACAGCCGACCTTATCAGTAATTACTAATATTGAAGCAGATCATCTGGAAGCATACGAAGGTGATTTTGGCAAAATGAAATTAGCTTACGTTGATTTTATTCACAATTTACCATTTTACGGCTTATGCGTTTTGTGTGGTGACGATGAAGTAGTGCAAGAGTTAATCCCAAAACTTGAGCGCAAATATATTACTTATGGGACAAATGGCCATAACGATTATATTGCTCGTAATATTACATATGGGGTCAACCAATGTCAGTTTGACGTCTTTAGAAAAAATAATAATCCACTCCATGTTGTATTAAATGCAACAGGCATTCACAACGTACTCAATGCAACTGCTGCAATCGCGGTTTCTTCTGAAGAAGGAATTGAAGATAAGTATATATTACAGGCTTTGGTCACATTTGCCGGGATTGGTAGACGTTTTCAAGTGTTAGGAGATTTTGAGTTTTCAGGCGCAAAATTAATTGATGATAGCGAATATTTAAATACTAAAATCACCCTAATAGATGACTATGGCCATCATCCTACTGAGGTCGCCATGACAATTGCTGCCGCCCGCACAAATTGGCCTGATCGCAGACTATTAATGGTCTATCAACCGCATAGGTTTACGCGTACAAGAGACTTGTTCGAAGAATTTGTAGAAGTTCTCAGTCAAGTTGACCAATTATTATTACTAGATGTTTATGCCGCAAGCGAGGCGGCAATCGACGGTATCAATAGCCAAGCTTTATGTGCCGCGATTGCTGCAAAAACGGCTCTTCAACCGTCAAATTCGCAGCCTGTTTATGTTGGGAAACCGAGTCAATTGTATGCAAAATTAGCCGAGTATGTTTGTGATAACGATACTGTTTTTCTGCAAGGAGCCGGTAATATTGGCAATATCGCCAAAACCCTAGCTAACAATAACTTTAACTTGCCCCACCTTATGAATCAAACGAGCCAGAATCATGAGTAATATTCATTTAGAGAACATACAAAATCCTAAGGTATATGGCAAAGTTGCCGTGTTATTAGGTGGCATGTCAGCTGAGCGAGAGGTTAGCTTGGCGTCGGGTCAGGCAATATTAAAAGCTTTACAAGACAAAGGCGTCAACGCACACCCTTTTGACCCCAAGTTTAGAAGTATTTGTGAGCTAAACAGCGAAGGCTTTGACCGTGTATTCATAGCATTGCATGGTCGCGGTGGCGAAGATGGCAGTATTCAAGGCGCCTTAGAGCAGTTTAATCTGCCTTACACAGGAACAGGGATAACAGGTTCGGTTTTAGCCATGGACAAAGTCTTGAGCAAACTTATTTGGCATGCGCGCGGATTAAACACGGCGGCTTATTTGGTTGTTAGCCAAAGTGATTTAATAAACAAGCCATACAAAACTCAAGATTATTTAGACATACTCGAAGAACTTGGCGGTAAAGTGATGGTTAAGCCAAGTCTCGAAGGTTCGAGCCTTGGTATGACCAAAGCAAGCTCTGCAGAAGAACTGGAAAAAGCCATTGAACATGCATTGACCTTCGACAAAAATATTCTAATTGAACAATTTATTGAAGGACCAGAATATACAGTATCTATTTTGGGTCAACGCGCATTGCCGTCAATTAGTATGAAGTCGGCTAGTGGCTTTTATGACTATGAAGCGAAATATCATAGCAATACCACCGAATATTTTTGTCCGAGTGGACTCAACGAGAATGATGAAAATGAAGTGCAAAAGCTGGCTATAGAAGCTTTTGAGGCGCTTAATGGTGAAGCTTGGGGGCGGGTTGATATCATGCGGTCGCCGGAAGGCATATTTTATCTATTAGAAAGCAACACAGTACCGGGCATGACTAATACTAGTTTAGTACCAAAAGCAGCAAAACAAGCAGGTTTATCTTTTGCTGATTTGGTAATGGCTATTTTGAGTCAAACCTTGCCAGCCTAACAAAACAAAAGATAGCGTTAGCGTTTTATTAAATTTGAGGCGGAAAGAATAAAAGTGGATACAAAGCAGTTACCAACAATTACTGAACAAACGCAGGAACAAGACATTCCTAAAGCGCCTTTGTCTGTTGGTTTGCCATTTTTTATTATTGTCGTTTGTTTGATTGCTTATTTCGTCTATCTCGCCAATCAATGGTTGCAAGACGAACAGCGTTTACCTGTGCAGCAAATCGTTTTTAGTGGAGAACTTTTAGTACTGGATCATGAAGAGCTGACGGACTTAGTGCTTGAAAAAGCTCAGGGTAGCTTTTTTGCCTTAGATGTAAACTACGTTCATAAGCTGATGGAAGAGCAACCTTGGGTTCTCTCAGCGTCTATTCGTAAGCGTTGGCCGAGTAAACTGTATATTCATATAATTGAACAAAAAGCAGTGGCGAGTTGGAACGATGATTTTTTAATTAACCGTTATGGCGATATCTTCGATGGGAAAACAGAGCTAACAAAAGACAAAGTTCAAGTAATTGCCAAAATTCCCCAATTATTTGGCCCTGGGGGTAGCGAAAAAACAGCCCTAACAGGTTATACTAATATGCAGAGTTTACTCAATAATTCTGGCCAGAAAATTGCACAGTTAGTCCTTAGTGAACGCTTTGCATGGCAAGTTGAATTAGAGAGTAAAATTGTGCTGAAATTGGGGCGTCAAAATTACATCAATAGATTACAGCGATATATCGATTTGTATCCTATCTTGATGCAGCAAGAAAAGTTAGTTGATTATGTTGATTTGCGCTACGATACGGGTCTAGCTGTTGGTTGGCAAGATTCGTCTCAAATACCCCAAACCGAACAAGATAATAATAACAGTTAAAGGACGGAATCCCATAGTGTCAAAGGCCTTAGAACGAGATTTAGTAGTTGGATTAGACATCGGTACAAGTACCGTTAAAGCCGTTGTGGGTGAAATTCTTGATGACGATACCGTGAGTATAATTGGTGTTGGTAAACATAAATCTCGTGGTATGGATAAGGGCGGCGTAAACGACTTGAATCTAGTGGTAGATTCGGTGCAGCATGCAATCAACGAAATGGAATTAATGGCAGACTGTCAGGTTTCCAGTGTTTTTATGTCAATAAGTGGACGCCATGTGCAGTGCCAAAACGAAAGTGGCATGGTACCAATTAACAATCAGGAAGTGACTCAAGAAGACGTAGATAATGTTATTCATGCAGCTCGTTCTGTGCCAATGGCCGCTGAACGAAAGCTCTTGCACGTTTTACCCCAGGAATACGTTATCGATGTCCAAGAAGGCATCAAAAACCCAATTGGCATGTCGGGCGTGAGAATGGTCGCTGCAGCCCATATTATTACCTGTGCTGACGACATGGCTAAAAATTTAGTGAAGTGTGTCGAAAACTGTGATTTGTCTGTTGATCAGACCATATTTGGGGCATTAGCGTCGAGTATTGCTGTTTTAACAGAAGATGAGAAGGAATTAGGCGTCTGCGTGGCTGATATTGGTGGCGGTACATTGGATATTGTCATTTACACAGACGGCGCAATAAGACATACTGCAGTAATACCATTGGCGGGCAATCAAATAACTAGTGATATTGCTAAAATATTCCGCACGCCAATGAATAATGCAGAGCAAATAAAAGTCAACTATGCTTGTGCATTAAAAGATATGGTAAGTATGGAAGAAACCATTGATGTGCCAAGTGTTGGAGGCCGGCCTGCACGCGCTATGTCGCGCCACACACTAGCTGAAGTAATCGAACCTAGGTATCATGAATTACTAGAGATCGCTTACGACCACATCAAAGCTAGCGGATTAGAAGAACAAATAGCAGCCGGCTTAGTAATAACAGGTGGTACCGCCAAAATGGAAGGAGCGGTGGAGTTCGCCGAAGAAATTTTTCAAATGCCGGTTCGAGTTGGCAGTCCTCATAGTATAAAAGGGCTTGCCGAATACGTAGAAGATCCATGTTTTGCGACAGCAGTTGGACTTTTACAATATGGCAAACAAAATTCTAATAATAAGAAAGCGTCAACAAAGTATGACGACGAAAGCGTTTTTAAACGCATAAAAAGTTGGTTTAAAGGTGCATTTTAGGGGGCCTTTAAGCTGAGCGCTAAAACAATAACGAGCCCGTTTCATTAGGGCTCAGAAAGTATCGGAGAATTATTATGTTCGAACTCATGGATACGCCCACAGACGAAGCTGTCATCAAAGTAGTTGGTGTTGGTGGAGGTGGCGGTAACGCCGTTGAGTATATGGTCAGCCAAACGATAGAAGGTGTTGACTTTATAGCGATGAATACAGACGCGCAAGCGTTAAAAAAATCCACAGCAACCGTAAAAATACAAATTGGTACAGAGCTGACAAAAGGCTTGGGAGCGGGTGCCGATCCAAATGTTGGTCGAGAAGCTGCACATGAAGATCGTGAAAAGATTAGGCAAACGCTAGACGGTGCCGACATGGTTTTTATTACTGCAGGAATGGGCGGCGGAACAGGTACAGGTGCTGCACCTGAAGTCGCTAAACTTGCTAAAGATATGGGTATTTTGACCGTCGCGGTTGTAACCAAGCCGTTTCCTTTTGAAGGTAAAAAGCGGTTAGATTTTGCGACTCAAGGAATAGACGAATTATCAAAATATGTTGATTCGCTAATCACGATCCCTAACGAGAAACTATTAAAAGTAATGGGCAAAGGCACGCCTCTACTACAAGCTTTCAGTGCAGCTAACGATGTACTTAAAGGTTCTGTACAAGGTATTGCCGAATTGATCACTCGTACTGGTTTAGTTAACGTCGATTTTGCGGATGTTAAGACTGTTATGTCTGAGATGGGCACTGCAATGATGGGCAGCGGATCTGGTACTGGTGAAGACCGTGCTGAAGAAGCCGCTGAAGCAGCAATTGCTTGCCCACTGCTAGAAGATATTGATTTGTCGGGTGCCAGAGGTATTTTAGTTAACATCACAGCAGGTCTAGATTTTGCCATTGATGAATACGAAATTATTGGTAATGCGGTAAAAGCCTTTGCATCTGAAAATGCGACAGTTGTGGTAGGAACAGTCATTGACCCTGAACTCGAAGATGAAATTAGAGTCACAGTTGTAGCCACGGGTATTGGCGCAGATAAAAAGCCTGATATTTCGTTGGTAAAAAACGAAGGAATGCCAACTGGTCGGGAGTCAAGCAGTGCAGGTCAAAATCGTGCTAGTGCTAGTTCTGTCGAAGGTAGTCAAGCTGTTAAACTCGAAGAAGAGCAATCAGGTGAGTTAGAATATTTGGATATACCAGCATTCTTGCGAAGACAAGCTGATTAGTTTGTCTTCGTAAGGTTTGTACCATAAGGATCGTGTGCTTATTAAACTGCTTACTAGAAATTAGTAAATAGTTTTACTGGTATAAACAGTCTGTATTAGCCGAAATTTTTACAATAGGTAAAGTTTTTGACTTTTCAATACTTTTGCCCTACTCTGTTTGGCCAATTTTTGTGGTTGTGTCTTAAAATTTTCGCTTGAAAAGTCTTTTTTAAAACACAGTTTCATTGACAAAAAAACGCGCAAATGCGAGTAACACAAGGGGCTTATGTTAAAGCAACGTACAATTAAAACGTCGATAACTGAAACCGGCATTGGTTTGCATAAAGGCCGCAAAGTCACCATGACTTTGAAGCCAGCTAGTGCTGATACTGGTATTATTTTTAGACGAGTTGACGTCAGCCCACCCGCAGATATCGCTGCTAATGCAAAAGACGTTGGCGATACTGTGTTGTGTACTTGTATTACCAATTCTGAAGGTTATTCAATACATACGGTTGAACACTTGGCCTCTGCACTATCTGGATTAGGTATCGATAACCTAATTGTAGAAGTAGATAGTCATGAATTACCCATACTTGATGGCAGTGCAAGCCCATTTATATTTTTATTGCAAAGTGCTGGAATACAAGAACTAGACAAGCCTAAAAAATTCATCAAAGTCACCAAAACTATCCGTGTTGAAGACGGCGACAAATGGGCAGAGTTCAGGCCATTTGATGGCTTTAAGGTCGATTTTACTATTGACTTCCCACATCCTGCGATAGCGCAAACAAGACAACACTGCATACTCGATTTTTCCAAAGATTCATATTTAGACGAGGTTAGTAGAGCTCGTACTTTTGGATTCATGCGCGATTTAGAAATGATGAACTCGATGAACCTTGCGCTAGGTGGCAGTATGGACAACGCGGTAGCACTCGATGAGTTTCGTGTTCTTAACCCTGAAGGCCTTCGTTATTCCGATGAGTTTTTAAAACACAAAATATTGGACGCAGTTGGCGATTTGTTTTTGGGAGGCCACAATCTTATTGGCGAACTAGCAGCATACAAAACAGGACATGGCCTCAATAACAAACTGTTAAATGCTGTTTTAGATGATGTTAGCGCATGGGAATATGTTGAGTTTGACAGTGAAGATAGCTTGCCAATTAAATATATAGAAAGTACTTCGCATATTGGTTTGAATTTTGCTTAACTTTTAATTAATGACTTATTCATAATCTGTTATGGCGTTGCTCATTAATTAAACAGCCAACAATTTGACAATACTACAATAATGTTAGCTCGCGTTTTTTATACTATTTATGAATGCAAACAGTTTTTGTTCTTGATAGTATTAAGTTGGCTTGCTTATTAATATATATAATTAGGTATCTATCATTTTACTTGAATGTGTCGATAACCTTATAGAATAATTGAATTGATTGTCTTTAGATAAAGATAAAACCAAAAAAGTGTTACTACCATGAGTATTACCGTACTAATCAAAGGAAAAAACCTGCGATTTGCAAAAAAAGCGTCTATCCGTAAAAGCATTAGCATAATGGTGGGTTTGTCTTTGGTGTTTCTTGTATCTAGCCGTAATACTGATTCTGTTCTCGAAGATAAAATCCGAATAAACACAGCAAAAACAGGCTTACAAGAACAAGCTAAGAAGGTCGATACACTCGAACAACACACAAATGAGAAGTTGAGTGGTATTATTCGACAAGTTGCATCAATGCAATCACAGTTAAATCAATTAGATAGCTTGTCGGCAACCTTGGCCGATAAAAATGGTTTGACTAAGCAAGACTTTTTGTTACCCGAAGAAATAAACAATCAACTACAGGCGGAAAACGAACTAGATCCCTATCTTCAAAAATTATCTGCTGCCTTAGACCTAAAAATTCAACAAGTTACTGCCCTTGAATCTATAATACTTGGCCTCAATATAGAACAAGAGACTGAATTGGCGGGAAGGCCAATCGGTAAGGGGTGGTTGTCATCTCACTATGGTATGCGAAAAGACCCATTTTCTGGTAAATCTAGCATGCATAAAGGCGTAGATTTTGCCGGCAAAGTAGGCAGTAGTGTTATTGCCACAGGTGCCGGTATTGTGACTTGGTCGGGTGAACGTTTTGGTTATGGTAATTTAGTCGAAATAGACCATGGCAATGGCATAAAGACACGTTACGGTCACAATCATGCTTTGAGCGTGAAAATAGGCGATGTGGTTACGAAAGGCCAAGAAATTGCTTTGATGGGCAGTACTGGCAGATCTACAGGCCCACATGTCCATTTTGAGGTGCTTAAAAATGGTAGGCAAGTAGATCCTCTACCTTATATTTACAATTAATTTATCCTTCCCCAATTGATGTATTTGGCTATAGATTTCGGTCATTAATCAGAGACTGATTAAGATGCCCAAACATGGAATTTATGCTAGTATGCGCTCCTTTAAAAATACAAAACTTGTAACTGATTTAACATTGGACATCTTCATCGCATGATCGCTAATATATTTAAGAAGATTTTTGGTACGCGGAATGACCGTTTACTCAAACAACTACGTAAAGTGGTTATTCAAATAAACGCACTAGAAGTAGACCTAGAGGCTTTAAGTGATAAAGATTTAAAGGCGAAAACAGATGAATTTAGAAAGCGTCTAAATGACGGTGAGTCCTTAGATAGCTTAAAAGTTGAAGCCTTTGCTGTTGTGCGAGAAGCCAGTAAACGGGTATATGGCATGCGGCATTTCGATGCGCAAATGAAAGGTGGTCTAGTACTGCACGATGGTAAAATTTCAGAAATGCGCACCGGTGAAGGTAAAACCCTTACTGCAACACTACCTACTTATCTTAATGCTTTATCAGGCAAAGGCGTACATGTCATCACGGTCAACGATTACTTGGCGAAACGTGATGCCGATTGGAGTCGTAAGTTATTTTCATTTTTAGGATTAACCGTTGGATGTAACATTCCTGGTATGTCCCACGACGAGAAACTAGCCGCCTACACGTCAGACGTTACCTATGGTACCAATAATGAGTTCGGTTTTGATTATTTACGCGATAATATGGCTTTTAGCCCTCAAGACCGAGTACAAAAGCCACTAAATTTTGCGGTCATAGACGAAGTAGATTCAATTTTAATTGACGAAGCGAGAACACCACTAATTATATCGGGTGCCGCTGAAGACAGTTCGGAACTATATAAACGCATCAACTTACTTATTCCACAATTGGAACGTCAAGAAAAAGAAGATGAACAAGAAGAGCATGGAGATGGTCATTTTACAGTTGACGAAAAAGCGAAACAAGTTCACCTGACCGAAAATGGGCAAATTTTCGTTGAAGAATTATTGCAAAAAAATGGTTTAATCAAAGATGGTGGGTCATTATTTGGTGCAGCGAACATATCTTTATTGCACCATGTGAATGCAGCCCTAAGAGCGCACAAGCTCTTTACTAAAGATGTTGATTATATTGTCAAAGACGATCAAATCATTATTGTTGACGAACATACTGGACGTACAATGGAAGGGCGTCGTTGGTCAGAAGGTTTGCATCAAGCTGTTGAAGCCAAAGAAGGCGTTAATATACAAAATGAAAACCAGACACTTGCATCGATTACTTTCCAAAACTTTTTCCGTTTATATGAAAAATTAAGTGGTATGACGGGTACTGCTGAAACAGAAGCATTTGAATTTCATAGTATTTATGGGCTTGAAACAGTTGTTATACCCACTAATAAACCGATGATTCGGAAAGATCATGCTGATAAAATATATCTGACAGCCGAAGAAAAATATATGGCGATTATTGAAGATATTAAAGAATGCGTAAAACGCGGTCAGCCAGCTTTGGTTGGTACGATTTCGATAGAAAACTCAGAACTACTTTCTCATTTACTTAAAAAAGAAAAAATAAAACACAAAGTCCTCAATGCTAAGTTTCATGCTGATGAAGCTGAAATTGTGGCACAAGCCGGTATGCCTAGTGCCATTACTATTGCTACCAATATGGCGGGTCGAGGCACTGATATTGTGCTGGGAGGCAATTTTGATGTTGTGCTAGAAAACTTAAAAGACCCATCGCCTAGTGCTATTGAAAAGTTAAAAGCAGAGTGGCAAACACGCCATGATAAAGTATTAGAATCGGGCGGATTGCATATCATCGGTACGGAACGCCATGAGTCAAGACGGATAGACAACCAATTACGTGGACGTTCTGGTCGTCAAGGTGACCCAGGTTCATCACGTTTTTATTTGTCATTGGAAGATCCGCTAATGAGAATATTTGCCTCTGAAAAAATGGGCAATATGATGAAACGCTTAGGTATGGAAAAAGGCGAATCTATAGAACATCCTTGGGTATCCAGAGCCATTGAAAATGCCCAGCGTAAAGTTGAAGGTAGGAACTTTGATATTCGTAAGCAACTACTTGAGTACGACGATGTTGCTAATGATCAGCGTGGTGTCATTTATGAGCAACGCAATGAGTTGTTAGATGAAGGTGATATTGGCGCAACTATTTCAAACGTGAGAAACGATGTTGTTAATTCTGTTATTGACCAATATATTCCGCCACAGTCTTTAGAAGAAATGTGGGATGTTGTTAGTTTAGAAGAGCGTTTGAAAAGTGATTTTTCTTTAGATCTTCCTTTACAAAAAATGCTAGACGAAGACGATAAGCTCTACGAAGAGAAGTTAAGAGAGTTTATTTTAGGTCAAGTGTCCCAGGCATACAAAGCAAAAGAAGAAGCAGTAGGAGCTGATGTTTTACGCTTATTTGAAAAGCAAATCATGTTACAAACATTGGATACACACTGGAAAGAGCATTTGGCTGCAATGGATTATTTACGCCAAAGTATTCATTTGCGTTCTTATGCCCAGAAAAATCCTAAGCAAGAATATAAACGAGAATCTTTTGAGCTTTTCTCAGACATGCTAGACAACTTAAAAGTGGATGTGATTAGCATATTGAGTAAGGTTCAAGTTCGACAAGAATCTGATGTGGAGGCGGTAGAAGCCCAGCGAAGACGTGCTGAAGCAGAAAAACTTTTTGAACACAAAAAGGCTGATTCAGCTACCCATCCACAAGAAAAAATGAAACCTCAACAAGTTCAGCGTAAAGGACCAAAAGTCGGCCGAAACGACCCATGTCCTTGCGGTTCAGGTAAAAAATATAAGCAATGCCATGGTAAACTCAAATAGGCATATATCTTAATGAGCTCTACTCTAACTAATGTAGCCGTTGGTGTCGTTATTCGACAACAACGGTTTTTTGTTTGTCGCAGGCTTTCACATCAACATCAAGGAGGTAAGTGGGAATTTCCTGGTGGTAAAGTTGATCATGGTGAGACTGTCGAAGAAGCCTTGCGTCGTGAACTTAAAGAAGAAATTGGTATTGATGTTCAGCGCGCCAAGCCGCTTATGGATATAAGCTTTTCTTATCCAGATAAGACCGTTGTTTTACATGTCTCGATTGTTAGCGATTTTACCGGCAAAGAGCATGGTGCAGAGGGGCAAGAAAATAAATGGGTAAGTTTTGCTGAACTAACTCAATTAGACTTCCCAGCAGCCAATGTACAAATCATAGATAAATTAAACTCGTTGGGATACAGCTAAATGCAGCGTCCATATCCGCAAAAAACGATTGGTATTCTTGGCGGTATGAGCAATCGTGCTACCGTTGAATACTATGATGCGATTAATAATTTGGTAAACCAAGAGCTTGGTGCTTGGGATATTGCAGAAACCTTAATAATTGGCTGTAATTTTGGCAATATCGAGTACTTTGTTAGGCAAAACAGGTGGCAAGAAGCTGAACAATATTTAATTGCAAAGGCAATAGCCGCAGAAAAAGGTGGTGCAGATATTTTAATTTGTATGTCAAATACAATGCATAAAGTACTAAATCGAATAGAGCAACACTTGTCCATTCCTTTTTTGCACATTGCTACCCCAACCGCCCGAGAAATCAAAAAATTTGGTTTGCAAAAAGTAGCACTTTTAGGCACCAAGCCTATAATGTCCGAAGCATATATGCGTGAAAAGTATGAAGCATTTGGGATAGAAGTTATTGTCCCTAGTGAACAAGAACAACATGATGTTGACACCATCATTTTTGATGAATTGGTCAAGAATGTGATTACGACAGGCTCAAAGCAACGTTATATACAAATATGTGAGAACCTTCGGACGCGTGGTTCTCAAGGCATAATATTAGGCTGTACGGAAATTTTTTTATTGATTCAACAAAGCGATTTCAATGATTTACCTTTATTTAATACGACGGAATTACATGTAAAAGCCGTTGTAGAATCAGCATTAAGCAGTGCTAAAACAATATCTTAGTGCTTGTTGCAAAGGCTATGTCTAAGTGACTGTAGGCTGCTTCACCAATAAAGTGTGGATAAGTCGTTTCTTCTTCCCATAATATCTCGTTTCCCGCGCCGTTAGAAAAGCATGGCTCACCTTTATTGAGCGCTTTGAAGTCAGCGTTTACTATATTTTTGTGCAGTTCAGCTACTCTTTGATCATGCTTATTTAAAGGATAGTGTACTTCTTTGCCTAATCTAAAAGCCTCCACGGGCGGCAAATTGTCAAGCTCAGATTTATTGTATTTATCAATAAAGCGTAATACGCTTTCGGTGAGTCTTTTGGCTTGATGTAATACTTTTTGTTCAACCTTACCTTGTTGTTGTGGGCCAACTTCAACCATAACGCTTCGTTTGGCAACGGTACATAAATAACCATTTTCTGCATAGGGTTTTCCATCTTCAAGTAGAATAATGGCTTCTGGCATGAGATTTTTAACGTATCGAGCTAACTGTTGATGGAAGCTATCGTTAACCAAAACAATCAAGGTTGGCCCCATATTACTCGTCGTATTGTGGATATCGATGATAAAGTCGGTATTACTATTTTCACTATTTTGGTCTTTAGGGCCGTATTGTTGGTTAAATTTATGGGCTAAAGACACTTCATAAGGCAAGGTGATTTTCTGATGGGGTAAAGTAGTAAGGTTAAGTAACTCAGGAGTAAATTGCCTATTTAAATCTTCGTCGATATAGCGACAATTTGCTTTGATTGCTGCTTTATTGACTAATGTGAAGGCTATATTAGCGCTCGAACACATAGATTGGGCTTCGTTATTTTTTAAGTATTGTTCGACAATAAGTACACCTGAACTCTCGTTACCATGAGTACCACCAGTAATTAACACTGATTTTATTGTGTGATGCATGTTGGTTTCTCAAATTAGCGTTTTTGATTTAATTAAAGAAGGAATCGTTACCATTGGCTTTTGCTAACATATCTTCAATATCTTCAATGTCGATATCCTCAGCATTAATATTATCTGGCAACATATCTTGCTTGTGTTCATTAGACGAGATGGCATGATTCTCATCCGCCCACTCACCCAAATCAATCAATTGGCAGCGTTTACTGCAAAAGGGTCTATGTTTGGCGCTTGCATTCCATTCAACGTTATCGTTACATGTTGGGCATTTAACAATCATTATTAACAACTCGCTATGGCAAAGCTGACTATCTGCGTGACAGGAGTGCTAGTGCCGGTTTCAGTATTCAATTGCATAAACTTGATGCCAAAGCGATTTCGACTGCCGCTTAACACTGGATAAAAACCATCGGCATTATCACAGCGAACCCGCACTAACTCGAGTTTCTCATCGGAACTCACCTGACTACTTTGGTAATAGCCATTGACGCCTTGAGTTTCATGAAAACGGCCTTTTTCACGTAAAAATGACATAAGTGTTTGCATTGTTGTTTCTATTAATTGCAATTGCGTCAACCATTGGCTCATATTGTTTTGTTTGACTTGTTCTGGCTGTTTTAACCAACAAAATAGCATGGGCACATCAAAACTGGTAACGCCACCGGGAATAGCAAAGCGTTGACGTATAGCAGAAAGAAATTTTTCTTCACGTAAATTTGCACCCAACTTTTTATTTTTCTTTATTTCAGCACTTAAGCTACGTAGGCTTTGTAAAGCGTTTTCTAATGCTTCAGTATCAATATCTGGATGCTTGCTCCAGTGTTCAAGTTTTCTCTCGTGGCCGTCTATATCTCTTAAAAAGTCGGTACGCAAATCCAGACGTTCTAACAACTCGAGCATGTTAAATAACACTTCTAAAAAGTAAAGGTGCTGATTTTCTGTCGTTGCTGATTTGGCTTCATGCAAGCGGGCAAACAAATGCTCTAGTCGCAGGTAGTTTCTCACTTTTTCGCAAAGCGGAAATTCATATAAAGCGACAGACATTGACTTCTCCCTTGTTGATGCGACTTACGTATAGATATTTAGCATAAAACTGGTGTCACAGAAGTGTAATCTATTTATTTACTTTTTTTTAGCTTTAGTGCTGAAAATTCAAGATATTTTTTATGCAGACGGGTAACAGACTCTTCTAACGAATCCATATTGCCTGAATTATCAATAATGTCATCAGCCATTTTACAACGCTGGTTGCGTTCGATTTGAGCGGCAATAATGTTTTCAATGGTTTCTTTTTGACCACCATCTCTTAATAGCGTTCTATTGAGTTGTTGTTGTTCGGATGCATCAACCACCAGCGTTCGGTCGGTAAGCTTTTGCAAACCATTTTCAAACAATAAAGGCGCAACCAATATACAATATGTAGACTTCGAAGCACTTAATTGTTGCAACATGCCCTCGCGAATAATTGGGTGGAGAATGTTATTTAAAGCATTTTTAGATGCTTCATCAGCAAATGCAATTTTTCGTAGCTTACTGCGGTCTAAGCTACCATCTTTTGAGAGGATGTGTTTCGAAAACTTTTCAATCAATGCCGTTAAACCTGCAGTGCCAGGTTCAACGACTTCTCGAGCAACTACATCAGCATCAATAATATCTACACCAAATTTGGCAAACAGATTGCTCACACTTGTCTTTCCCGAACCGATGCCACCGCTTAGTCCGACAATATACTTATGTTGTAATTGTTCAGGCGTCAATATTAATAGCCTTTGTCATGTTTATTATTAAATCGTTGATAAATACCATTGCGCGATTTGATCACCATAAAGTACGGTAAGAAAACCAGCAGCCGCTAGGTATGGCCCAAACGGAATAGCATAACTACCCCCTTGGCGTTTTATTGCCATTAAGCTTAAACCAACAATGGCACCAACCACTGAGCTGAGCAATATAATAATAGGTAATTGTTGCCATCCACACCAAGCGCCAAGTGCCGCTAATAATTTAAAATCACCATAGCCCATGCCTTCTTTACCGGTTAATAGCTTAAATCCCCAGTAAACTGAAAATAGACTCATGTAACCTATAACGGCGCCAAAAATAGCATCGGCAGTACTCAAGTCTGTGCGGAAAATAGACACAATAAGGCCGCACCACAGTAAGGATAAAGTCAGACTATCGGGCAACAGCATCTCGTCGAGATCTATGAATGTCATAGCAACCAATAGCCAAGTGGCGAATACAAACGAAATACCCACTACATTAAAACCTAGTTGATAAGCCGCCCATGCACTCATGCCTGCAGTCAATAATTCAATTAAAGGATAGCGAGCAGAAATAGAAGTCTTACAATTACTGCATTTCCCTTTAAGGAAAAGCCAACTAATAACGGGAATATTTTCCCAGGCTCTAATTTGGTGAGAACAATTTGGACAAGTTGAATCTGGTTTGACTAAGTTAAAAACAGGCCTTTCTATTTTATGCTCAGGACCATTAATATGAAAATCCACTTCGTCTTGCCAAGCGTTTTTCATCATTACTGGTAAACGAAAAATTACGACATTAAGAAAACTGCCAACTAACAAAGAAAAAACAAAAACAAAGCTAATAAAAAAAATGGGAGAGGTGGCTAACAAATCTATCATTTGAGTTTCATTATGGTTTTTAATTAAAGAAGAGGGTAACAGTTTGTTTTGAGTAAATACAGGTTCTAATGCAAGTGGTTTGCATGCGAGGCTTGCTATTATTGAGCAGGCCCGCATATTCAAACCGCATTCTTACACCACTGAACCCATCTGAAATATAGGTAAATACATAGCAATAATTAAACCACCAATTACAACACCTAAAACCGACATGATCATAGGCTCAAGCAGACTTGTAAGGCCGTCTACCATATCGTCGACTTCAGCTTCATAAATTGTCGCGATTTTGCCTAGCATCTCATCGACTGCGCCAGACTCTTCGCCAATAGCAATCATTTGTGTCACCATATCAGGAAACACATTAGTGGCGCGCATTGCAACGTTCATTTGTATACCGCCTGCAACTTCTTTACGAATGAAATAAATAGCATCTCTAAATATAGCATTGCCAGAAGCACCTGCAGCTGAGTCCAAGGCGCCAATTAAAGGAACACCGGCAGCGAATGTAGTTGATAGTGTACGGGTAAATCTTGCGATTGCCGCTTTCTTTAAAATAGCGCCAATTATTGGAATACCTAAAATTCTCGCGTCAACCATATCTCTTAGCTTGGCTGATTTTCGGTGTGCTCGCACAAAAAGGAAGCCAGCAGCACCAACTCCGGCTGCTATAAACACACCGTAGCTTTGTACAAAGTTTGACAGTTTTAATACCATTTGAGTAAAGGCTGGTAATTCAGCACCAAAACCGGCGAATATTTCTTCAAATTGTGGCACAACAAAAACTAACAATATGGTCGTTACTATAAATGCTACAACCAATACAGCAATAGGGTAGAACATGGCTTTTTTAATTTTTGATTTTAATGCTTCTGCTTTTTCTTTGTATAGTGCAATTCTGTCGTAAATAGTTTCTAGTGCACCAGATTGCTCGCCTGTTTCAACAAGGTCGCAATACAAATCATCAAAATATAAGGGGTGTTTGCGTAATGCTGAAGATAATGGATTACCCGATTTAACTTCATTAGTAATTTCCATTAACAGTTTTCGTACTGACACTTTTGCATGCCCAGTCCCGATCATTTCTAAACTTTGTATAAGTGTTACCCCAGCACCTAACATAGTCGCGATTTGACGTGATAATACACAAATGTCTTGTGCAGTGACTTTATCTTTCTTTTTAAAAAGGGCTGTTGATTGTTTTTTGACTTTTACCGCAGATATACCTTGTCGGCGGAGTAAGTTTTTTGCTTCGAGTATACTTGTGGCTGATATTTCGCCTTTATTCTTATTTCCTTTGCGGTCAGCGCCTGACCATTCAAATATCGTTGCAGTTTTCGCCATCTTGATTTCCACCCATGGTAAGTGTTAAGACACAAAAGCCCAGTAAAACTGGGCTTTCAGACGCTTGCTTTCTAATTAGCCTTAGCTAGTTATTAGCAAAGGGTAGTTGGGTTACAAGCGCTTGCCCAAGTTACTTTTCCGCCAGCTAGTGTAGGCGTTAAGGTAATAGTCGCACCAGTTGTACCGTTTAACTTAGCAGCACCACTTGAAGTAGCAACGATTACACCGTTAGTAACACCAAGGTTAACAATTGCATTACCAGATGCTGATGGATCACCGCCAGTTTCTGCAGCAGGAATACCGTTAGTACCCGCATCACAATCAGTTAACGCAGCTTCTACCTGGGCACACACTTCAACAGCTGATTTTGCAGCGGCAGTCGCATTGATTACTTCAGTAAATTTAGCCTTATCTGTGTAGTTGTTGTAAGCTGGTAGTGCAATGGCGGCAAGAATACCGATGATCGCAACAACTATCATAAGTTCGATTAATGTAAAACCTTTTTGGTTTGATTGAATTTTTGACATGGTCATCATATTTCTCCAAGCGTCTTTTAACGCGATTAACAAAGTGAGTTAAATACAGTTGTGAGTCAGCTGATTTGTTATCGCTTCCTCTCAACCTCGGAAATCATTCTATGAGGTAATTGCACCTTGTGAAGTATGTAAACGTATACTTAAGTCTTGGTTTTGACACAAAAATCGAAAGAATCACATTGATTTTTGAAAACTAACTCATTGATTTCAAATAATTAAAAGGGAAAGATCAATTGCTTTGATGTGCTTTGTAATAGCGCCAGAAGAGATGTAGTCAACACCAATATTCGACAATTCAGCTAGTCTTTGCTCAGTAATATTCCCTGATACTTCTAGCTTACAGCGCCCGCTATTTATAGAAACTGCCGTTTGGATCTGTTCTGTCGAAAAGTTGTCAAGCATAATAATATCAGTACCAGCCGCTATTGCCTGTTCAAGTTCTTTTAAGTTTTCAACTTCGACTTCTACCAGTTTGTTTGGGGCAAGTTGCTTCGCTTTTTGCACAGCCATAGAAATACAGCCACAAGCAGCAATGTGGTTTTCTTTGATTAAAAACGCGTCATACAACCCCATTCTATGGTTATATCCTTGACCACAAGTTACGGCATACTTTTGTGCTTGGCGATAAGTTGGTATGGTTTTCCGTGTATCTAATAATTGCGTTTTACTATTTCTGAGGTGTTGAACATAGTTATATGTGGTAGTAGCTGTGCCGCTCAATAGTTGCATAAAATTTAACGCACTTCGTTCGGCTGTCAAAATGGCTCGAGTATTTCCTTCTATTTTAACAAGTGTTTGGCCCGCTTTAACAAGATCACCATCATTAAACGACCAGTCCATGCGAATATTGTTATCGAGTAAGTTAAAAGCCATATTAGCCCATGCCTTGCCACACATTATGCAGTCTTCTCTGGTAATAATGTGCGCTTTAGTTAATGCATCTGACGAAATGAGCATCGCACTCAAATCATTATCTAATGACATAGAGCCACCTAAATCTTCTAGCAGAGCATGGGTGACATCTTCTTTTATATTGAGGGCATATTTATCAAGCACAATTTGACCTTTGTTCATTTAACTGCGTGCGCATTGTACTGAGTGAATTGCCTGTAAACAAGAATTCAAATTTATTTCTACCTTTATTTTTACAACGCGTTATTATTATTAGGGTGACTGAAAACAATGAGTAGAGTGGCTCAAAAACACGCGCCCGCAGGTTTTGTAAATGTAGAATACAAGTGGTTCAAAACAAGTCGTTTTATCACATTCATAATTAGGCAAACACTAGGAACAAAAATGACACTATTTACCTTATTGATTATTATGGCCTTAGAACGCGTCAGCAATAAATCAAAAGAGTTTCACATCACTAGTATTGCGAGAAAATATTTTGCGTTGTTGACATCTAAATCTAAGATAGATATCAGTCAACCAAATCTTGTTGGTATCATAATAATTGCTGGCATTCCTGCATTGATTATGTGGATACTGGTTGTCAACTTAACTGGCTTACTAGTTTTTATTCTATATTTATTGAGTTTATGGATTTGCTTAGGTTGTCCAGTGACCCGTAAAACCTTTAAACGATATTTGCAATCGGCCAATAAAGAGGATTTTGAAGCTTGTTCACTGCATAGTATTTCGCTTGGCAATGTAGATGGAGAGTTATCAAATGTTGGTAAACAACTAATACTCGTCAATTATCGTCAATATGCTAGCGTAATTTTGTTTTTTATCTTTCTAGGTTTACCTGGTATGGTTTTCTATTCGCTGATTAAAGAATTAAAATCTAATCAAATAGAAGAAGCGCTCGACAATATTGAAAACGACGCTGAAGCACAAGAAAGTGCAAATCAGACACGAAATACCCTTGATGAAGTGCTTTTCATACTCGATTGGATTCCAGCGAGATTAACCGCTTTTGGCTATCTAATCGTCGGCCATTTCAGTAATGGTTTAGTCGCTTGGATGGATGTGATTTTCAATGTTAATTTACCAATTTATGATCTGTTAGCAAAAGTTGCCAAAGCTAGTGAAGAGCATAAAGAGACACAAAACATCTATCTGACTGAACCTTTACAAATGGTTAAGCTCGCAAAACGCAACATTATTTTCATTTTGATGGGACTTTCAATAGGCACTTTGGTCGGAGTTGTTGCCTAATTACTTTACTTTTACATTTCTTCCATTAAAATATGCTGGTTAATTGGTAATACCAATGTTGTTTGTTGCTATTTAATGAACAAGTGTGGTCAGGAAATTGATGATAAAGAGAATATGTAAATGATTAGGCAAGCAAAGCTATCTGATGTTATTACAGAAAGACTAGAGTCGATGATAATTGATGGCACCTTAGCGGCTGGCGAAAAATTATTGCCTGAGCGAGAACTTGCCACTAAATTTCAGGTGTCCCGACCTTCACTGCGAGAAGCTATTCAAAATCTACAAGTAAAAGGTCTTATTCAACGCAAACAAGGCGGTGGTACATTCGTATCAGAGCATCTTAACAAAAGGCTCTCAGATCCTCTTTTAGAACTTATCTCAAAGCGCCCTGAAACACAGTTTGACTTGCTTGAATTTAGACATTCTTTGGAAGGCATGGCCGCCTTTTACGCAGCGCTGCGAGGTAACGAAAACGATCATCTGGCTTTACAAGCTGCTCTCGATAACATCTATTGCATTGATTACAAAGAACACCCAGACGACGAAGCAAAAGCACTGGCTGATTTTTATATGGTGATGGCAAAAGCATCTCAAAATATGGTTTTGGTACAAGTTATGCAAGCGATGCGCCTAATGTTAATCGACAATATTAAGCAAAATCTCAATATGCTACGCCAAGGTCTATCACCTGAAAAAAATGTGGAAGCAACCATCGCTCAGCATAGAGCGGAAATTATTGCTGCCATAGTCGCTAGGAATCCTCAATCGGCAAGAGACGCAAGTCATAAGCATTTGTCGTTTGTTGAAAAAACCTTGCTCGAAATAAACCAGAATCAAGCCGACGTTCAGCGCAGTATTCGTCGCATTGTTAGCAACAATTAGTGTATACAATTAGCACAAAAATTACTCAGTTAATACCGTTTAATACGTTTAATAAATGAATAGGAAAAAAATATGGCCGATGTGAATCATGCAGATGTCGATCCGATTGAAACGCAAGAATGGGTTGATGCCTTAGAAGCTGTTCTAGAAACCGAAGGTGTCGATAGAGCGCATTATCTGCTCGAGTCTCTTATTGAAAAAGCACGTCGAAATGGTGCACATTTGCCATACGATGCGACCACAGCATATATTAATACTATCCCCGCTGGGCAAGAGCCTACAATGCCAGGCGACCACACAATAGAAACAAAAATACGTAATGCTATTCGTTGGAATGCTTTAATGATGGTCTTGCGTGGCTCTAAGAAAGACTTAGAGCTTGGTGGTCATATTTCAAGTTTTGCTTCGTCGGCAATGCTTTATGATGTTGGATTTAACCACTTCTTCAATGCGCCTACTGACGACAACGGTGGAGACTACTTGTTTGTGCAAGGGCATGTTTCTCCGGGGATATACTCAAGAGCTTTTATTGAAGGCCGTTTAAGTGCAGGTCAACTTGACATGTTTAGGCAAGAAGTTGATGGCGAAGGTATATCATCATATCCACATCCGAAATTAATGCCGGATTTTTGGCAGTTTCCAACCGTTTCGATGGGTTTAGGCCCAATGCAAGCAATTTATTTGGCGCGCTTCTTAAAGTATTTGACTAACCGCGGTTTGAAGGACTGTTCAAATCAACGAGTCTGGTGTTTCATGGGTGACGGTGAAGTTGATGAGCCAGAAAGTTTAGGTGCAATTGGTTTAGCGTCGCGTGAAAACCTCGATAACCTTACGTTTGTGATCAATTGTAATTTACAGCGTTTAGATGGCCCTGTTCGAGGCAATGGTAAAATCATCCAAGAATTAGAAGGTACTTTCCGAGGTGCAGGATGGGAAGTTATTAAGGTCATTTGGGGTCGTTATTGGGATTCTTTATTAGCCCGCGATACTTCAGGAAAATTACTCGATGTAATGAACGAAACTGTTGATGGCGAATATCAAAACTATAAAGCAAAAGGCGGCGCGTATACTCGCGATAATTTCTTTGGCAAGTACCCAGAATTAAAAGAAATGGTTGCTAACATGTCAGACGAAGACATTTGGCGCTTAAATCGTGGTGGGCACGATCCAGTGAAAGTATATGCGGCTTATAAGCGCGCGACTGAAACAGTTGGACGTCCTCAAGTTATCCTTGCTAAAACAGTAAAAGGTTATGGATTAGGCGATGCGGGTGAAGGTAAAAATATTGCCCACAATGTGAAAAAAATGGACGTTGACTCAGTCAAACAATACCGTGACAGATTCAACATTCCAGTTTCTGACGAAGCTTGTGCAAACTTGGACTATTACAAGTTTGATGAAGATAGCCCAGAAATGAAATACATGCGCGAAAAACGTGAAGCATTGAATGGCTACATGCCGGTACGCAGGGCAAAAAGCACTGAAGAGCTTCCTGCTCCGCCATTGAAGGCCTTTGAAGCAATTACTAAAGGCTCTGGCGAGCGCGAAATTTCTACAACCATGGCTTTTGTTCGTGTGTTGACTGTTATGCTAAAAGACAAGCAAATGGGCCAACGAGTTGTGCCTATTATTCCTGACGAAGCTAGAACATTCGGAATGGAAGGCCTATTCCGTCAAGTTGGTATTTATAGTAATTCAGGACAAAAATATATTCCTCAAGACAAGGACCAAGTTGCTTATTATCGTGAAGATAAAAAAGGACAAGTGTTACAAGAAGGCATTAATGAATTAGGCGCGATGTCGTCTTTTGTGGCAGCAGGTACCTCATATTCATTGAATAACTTACCTATGTTGCCAGTTTATATATATTATTCTATGTTTGGTTTCCAGCGTGTAGGCGATATGGCATGGGCAGCGGGTGATTCACAAACACGTGGTTTCTTAGTCGGCGGCACAGCGGGGCGCACCACGCTAAACGGAGAAGGCTTACAGCATCAAGATGGTCACAGTCATATTCAAGCTGGTCTGATTCCAAATTGTATAAGTTATGACCCGACTTATGGTTATGAAGTTGCGGTAATCGTGCAAGACGGTATTCGTCGCATGCTAGAAGACCAAGAAAATGTTTTTTATTACCTAACGGTGATGAACGAAAACTATGTTCAACCAGAAATGCCCAAAGGATGCGAAGAAGGTATCCTTAAAGGCATTTATCTATTGGATAAAGTAGGTCCTGCAAAATCCAAGCTTAATGTTAAGTTGGTAGGTTCTGGCACCATTTTAGAACAAGTTCGAGCAGCAGCTAGTTTACTGGCTGAAGATTATGGTGTGTCGTGTGAAGTATACAGCGCACCATCTTTTAATGAATTAGGCCGAGATGGAAGCGATTGTGATCGTTTTAATATGCGAAATTCTAGAGCGAAAGCAAAAGTGCCATACATAACTCAAGTACTCAGCGATGGCAATGACGGACCAACAGTTGTAGCCACTGATTACATGAAACAATATGCGGAGCAAGTACGCGCTTATGTGCCGGGTTCATATAGGGTGCTCGGTACAGATGGCTTTGGTCGTTCTGATAGCCGTCCAAATTTGCGCAATCATTTCGAAGTGGATGCTCAGAATGTAGCGTTTGCGGCTTTATATGAATTATTTAAAGCCGGTGATCTGAAAGCCGCTGATCTGGCGAAAGCACAAAAAGCGCTGAAGATTGATGGCGATAAAATTAACCCACTTTACGCTTAATAGGAGTACTAATCATGGCTGATTTACAAGATATCATAGTGCCCGACGTTGGTGGCGAAGAAGTTGAGATAATCGAAGTCTGCGTGTCTGTCGGTGAGGCGGTTGAAGCTGAGGCAGCATTTGTGACGGTGGAAAGTGACAAAGCGAGCATGGATATTCCCGTTCCGTTTGATGGCACCATAAAAGAAATTAAGATAGCTGTAGGTGACAAAATTAAAGAAGGGGATTTACTCGGAACTGCAGAGCTTGCTGGCGCAAGCACAAGTGCTGAAAATGACAGCCCTGTTGCAGAAACGGCACCAGCAGAAGCACCAGCATCGACACCAGCAGCAGAACCTGCTCAATCATCATCAGCAACTGCAGTCGGCGCGACTATAGAGGTAACGGTTCCCGATATCGGTGATGCTACAGATGTTGAAATTATAGAATTGCTCGTGAATGTGGGTGATACTGTTGCTGAGGAAGATGGTCTTATAACACTTGAAACAGATAAAGCCACTATGGATGTGCCTGCACCACAAGCAGGGAAAGTTGTAGCAATGGCTGTTGGTGTGGGTGATAAAGTATCAGAGGGCAGTTTAGTTTTAACGCTTGAGGTAACTTCCGATGCGGGTGCCCCTACTGAAGCGCAAGCTGAAGTGCAAGCAACGCCAAAGGCCGAGTCTGTTTCTGTCGCTCCCACATCTGCAAGTGTGATAGAAGTGACAGTACCAGACATTGGCGACGCAAATGATGTTGATATTATTGAAGTGTTAGTCAATGAAGGAGACGCTGTTGCTGAAGAAGATGGTTTGATAACGCTCGAAACAGACAAAGCAACCATGGATGTGCCCGCACCACAGGCCGGTAAAGTTGTCAGCTTAAAAGTGAAAGTAGGTGATAAAGTATCTGAAGGTAGTCTAGTGCTAACACTGGAAGTGGCTGGTCAAGCTAAAGCTGCGCCAGCACCATCAGTTGCTGCAGAGCAGTCTATTAAAGCAGCCCCTACAGCAGCTCCGTCAGCCCCTGCTGCTCAAAAAGCGCCGCCGGTTCCGCATCATCCTTCAGCCGCAAAAATTAGTAAAACTGGTCGGGTTTATGCCTCACCATCAGTTCGACGACTCGCGCGTGAATTTGGTGTGGATTTAAGTGCTGTAAGTGGCAGTGGTCGTAAATCGAGAATTTTGAAAGAAGACGTACAATCCTACGTCAAATACGAGCTTTCACGTCCTAAAATGTCACCAGGCTCGAACGTAAGCGAAGGTTCAGGTGGCTTGCAAGTGCTACCTCCACCAAAGGTGGATTTTGCCAAATTTGGCGAGGTAGAAGAAGTACCTTTAACACGCATTCAAAAGCTATCGGGACCAAATTTACATCGGAATTGGGTCACTATTCCTCATGTAACTCAGTTTGAAGAAGCTGACATTACCGAGCTTGAAGCATTCCGTAAAGAGCAAAATCAAATAGCAGAAAAGCGCAAGTTAGGGGTCAAAATAACGCCATTAGTATTTATGATGAAAGCCGTTGCAGATGCTTTGAAGGCATACCCAACATTTAATTCGTCGCTGTCTGCTTCTGGTGAAAGTCTAGTCATGAAAAAATATTTTCACATAGGCATTGCTGTTGATACCCCGGGGGGACTCGTTGTTCCTGTGGTGAAAGACGTCGATAAAAAAGGCGTTTTGGAGATTTCTCGTGAACTAACAGAAATCAGTATGAAAGCCAGAGATGGCAAGCTCAAAGCTGCAGATATGCAGGGTAGTTGTTTTACAATATCGAGTCTAGGTGGTATCGGTGGAACAGCATTTACGCCTATTGTAAATGCGCCCGATGTCGCCATATTAGGCGTATCAAAAAGTGAAATCAAACCAAAGTGGAATGGCAAGGATTTTGCGCCTAGGTTAATGTTGCCCTTGTCATTGTCGTATGACCATAGAGTGATAGACGGTGCTTTGGCTGCTAGGTTTGCAGTACATTTAGCCGATTGTTTGGGTGATATACGCAGAATTTTGTTGTAATAAAACGTGGTTAGTTGTTGTTAAAAACTAGCAAAGCAATATATGGATTTAGCCGATTAAACAGCTAAATACGGATGAATTAGCGTAGTATTTGCATTAGAATACGCGCAAAGAGATAGTTCTCAATTTAAGGTGTGAGCGAAAGTATGAGTGAAATCAAAACACAATTAGTGGTACTTGGTGCAGGTCCTGGTGGTTACTCTGCTGCCTTTAGAGCAGCAGATATGGGCATAGAAGCAGTTATTGTTGATGTAAGAGAAACACTTGGTGGCGTTTGTTTGAACGTTGGGTGTATTCCTTCAAAGGCGCTATTGCATGTTGCGAAAGTGATTCAAGAAGCGAAGCATTTGTCCAGCCAAGGTGTGACTTTTGGTGAGCCAACTTTCGATTTAGATAAAATAAGAGCGTCGAAAGATGCTGTAGTCTCGCAGTTAACCAAAGGTTTAGCGGGCATGTCTAAAATGCGCAAAGTAAAACATGTGCAAGGTTACGGCAAATTTACCGGTGCAAACACACTTGTTGTTGAAGGTGATAAGGGTACAACCACTATTACTTTTGATAATGCAATTATTGCTGCAGGGTCAGAGCCGGTTGCCTTGCCATTTGTACCGAAAGATGACGACCGCATTATGGATAGCACTGGCGCACTCGAGATGAAAGACATCCCAGAGAAGATGCTTATTTTAGGTGGCGGTATCATTGGTCTTGAAATGGGAACTGTTTATCACGCCTTGGGTTCTCAAATCGATGTGGTTGAGTTTTTAGATCAACTAGTACCAGCTGCTGATAAAGACGTTATGAAAGTCTACATGAAAACCATCAAAGGCAAATTCAATACCATGCTTGAAACTAAAGTAACGGCTGTTGAATCTAAGGATGACGGTGTTTATGTGAGCTTTGAAGGAAAGCAAGCGCCTGCTGAAGCGGTACGCTATGACCGCGTACTGGTTGCTGTAGGACGCCGTCCAAATGGCTCTTTGGTTGATGCTGAAAAAGCCGGTGTTAACGTGGATGAGCGAGGCTTTATTAATGTAGACAAACAAATGCGTACTAATGTCGATAATATATTTGCGATTGGTGATTTAGTCGGTCAACCGATGCTTGCTCACAAAGCGGTACACGAAGGTCACGTTGCTGCCGAAGTCATTGCTGGCAAAAAACACTACTTCGACCCACGTGGCATTCCTTCTGTTGCCTATACTGAACCCGAAATTGCCTGGGTTGGTTTGACTGAAAAAGAAGCGAAAGAACAGGGCGTAAGTTACGAAGCCGCAACCTTCCCTTGGGCTGCATCAGGAAGAGCAATTGCATCACAAGCAACTGATGGGATGACTAAACTTTTGTTTGAAAAAGACAGTGGTCGTGTTATCGGTGGCGCCATTATAGGTACTAATGCGGGTGAAATGCTCGGTGAAATTGGCTTAGCCATTGAAATGGGCGCTGATGCAGAAGATGTTGCTTTAACAGTGCACGCTCACCCAACGCTAAATGAGTCTATTGGACTAGCAGCTGAAATTTTCGAGGGAAGCATCACAGATATGCCAAACCCAAAAGCGAAAAAGAAATAAGCTATATCAAGAAAGCTTAATTCTATAAAAGGAACTCAATTGAGTTCCTTTTTTTCGCCCCTAAAAAAAAGCGATCCCCAGTCTGTGCGGGGGGAAGAGTGATAAGTAGTTTGTAGGTAAGGATTTTAAGGTATCAAAAGGCATGGATGCCTTTTGCTAAGCGGCCATGGATGGCGCAAAGCGTCCTTAAAATCCTTACCTACAAACTACCAATGAATTTCCCCCGCACAGACTGAGGCTCGCTTTTTCAAAGGTCGTTGATAGAGACGCAACATTTAATCACTACGTTTTTTATGCTTGATGCTGGTTTTATAAGCAATTGTCCTTATAATTGCGTTTCGTTATTTTTTGAAGAGCCTCCATGCAGCAATTAGAGTTTTTTGAAATTCCCAGTCCTTGTATTGGTGTTTGTGAGTCGGGTGCTCGCGGTTACTGTACTGGTTGTTTTAGAAGCCGAGAAGAGCGTTTGCACTGGCATAGCGTGGATGATGGCACAAAACGTATCATTGTAAATGCATGTAATCGTCGTAAACGTGCATTTTTGGCAAAACAAAACTCACAAAAGAATCCCGATACACATTTCCAACAAGATGACCTGTTTTGACAGAGTTTTAAACATAGTTGATCTTAAAAAGTATTAAATAATGACAACAAGTATTAAATACTTTACACATCTTGGTCGATACACAGTTTATAATGAGTCTCAAAATAACCGAGAGTGAAAATGTCTATCAACCCACTTATAAAGCACGCAAGCAAAAATTTTACATTGCCAGATACGTGCATTCGCTTGCGTCACATCTTAGATGATCCAAAATCAAGCTTAGATGATATTGCCAAAGTGATGTCGGTTGATCCTAACTTAAGCGCAAAAGTGTTAAAATTGGCTAACAGTGCGCTATTTCGATTCCCTTCTCAAGTTTCATCTATTTCAAAAGCATTGAGCGTTATTGGCGGAGAAGCCGCATATAATATCTCAATGGCGCAAACTGCAAATTTGGCGTTTAAGTCGGTTAATGGTGCTTGTCTTAACTTTAAGTCTTTTTGGGAAAAATCAGTCTGTACAGGCATCATAGCAAAATCCTTATACCAACAAATTCAAAAACGAGGCAGTGAGCGTTACTTTGTGATGGGTATCATGCTGAATTTGAGTGAATTGGTTGTCGCTGACCACCTAGATACTAAATATCGGACGTATTTAAGTAACAAAGTAAATAGATTACCCCTAGAAACTCAGCGTGAAAGCCTTGGCTTTTGTTTCAGTCATTGTTCTGGGCGTGTATTGGAAGCGTGGAATTTACCAGAGAGCATTTATGCCCCTATGGCAAATTTGAGCCTGTATCCTAACCAACAATTTGGACTGGATGAAAGCATATTGTATGCAGCTGCAACAATGGCAGATTTACAACTAGGAAAAGAATTATTGACTAGGACTGATGTCAATATGCAGGCGTTTCAATCTATTGGCCTAGAGGGCCACGAATATGATATTATTCTACAGTTCGCGCAAACAGAAGCTGGTAAGATTGCTCAAGCAATTGGCTAATATCATTAATTGACAATAATAAGTGCGTGACGTTAATAATATAAGATCGCGCTAATGTTGAAAAAAACCAAAACAAGCTTACTAGCTGGCTTATTTGCATTCATGTGTATGAGCATATTTTGTTGTGGCACGTTGAGTGCGCAACAAAAAGCGTCAGACTTCTTTAAAAACCCCAGTAAAGAAAAAAATATTCTTACCTCGTTGTTTGATCGTAAAAATGACAATAAAAAGCGTAAAAAAGACGTAAAACCATTTACGCTCGCAGGCGAGGCTGGCCTCCTCACTACAACCGGTAATACCGAAACTAGTATCATCAAGGTGGCGATGGAATCGACTCATGAATTAAAAAATTGGAGCAATCGCTATCAATCCCAATTTTTACAAAGAACCAACACGGTGATTCGAGAGGGTGAAAAAGTCGACATTAATACACGCAGACTAGAAATATCAGCACAACTAGATTATAAACTGCTTAAAGATAGCAATCGTTTATTTGTGTATGCTGAATATGACGATAATGAATTCAACCGTTTGCGGGATCAAGCTACTTTGGTATTGGGTTGGAGCCAAGTCATGTGGCAAAAGGATCGTTCGCAATTTCGTTATAGTATTGGTCCGGGGTATAGCCACCTTTTACAAGACCGAACAGACACCCGAATAGAAGAAATGATTGTTCGTGGAACAGTATATTACAATCATATATTCAGAAATGATGCTCGTTTTGTACAAACGGTTTCGGCAGAGTTAGGTGAAGTGATTAGTAAAGCAAGAACACGTTCATCGCTCAGCGCTAAAGTGTTTGATAAACTGGCGATGAAGTTTTCAGTTGATTTAATTTACAATGATAACGTTGCTAGCCAAGACAGCGTATTGTCGACACAAACCAGTGTTTCTATGGTTTATCAGTTTTTTTAAGTTGCTTTAAACAATAAAAACGCTACAATGCGCTGTTTTTATTATGCGCAAAAAATATACGCCCCAAGGTTGTTTTCTTTAGATTAATAAGGACAGGTGGGTTGACTAGAATCACAAAAAAGGAAGTCTTATGAAAAAACAATTTATTTCTGTGGCTATTTTAGCTGCTATTGCGGCAACGCCAGTGGTGGCCGAAGAAGAAAAAGCATTAACAATGGACGGTGAATTTGGTTTCATCTTCACTTCGGGTAATACTGAAACAACTTCTGCCAGTGCAGGTTTTAACGCTAAGCAAGAATTAGATAAATGGAGCAATGAATATATTGTAAAAGGGCTCTATAAGAAAGATACTATTGCGAATGAGGACGGTGAAGACACCGAAAGAACGACCGCACAGAAGTTTTTTGCATCTGCACAAGGTAACTACAAACTAGAAAATCCTGATCATCGTTTGTTTGCATTTGCTTCATATGAAGATGACAGATTTAGTAACTTTAAGTATCAAGGCACAGTGGCTGCTGGTTGGAACCAAAAGCTTTGGGGCGACGAAAAAAGTAGTTTTGAATACAGTATTGGCCCTGGTTATTCTTTTGCCGAAGATCAAACTGGTGAAAGTGTTAATGGCGCTATTGTTCGTGGCGCAGTGAATTATAACTGGAATATTTCAGAAACATCTCGTTTTACTCAAACATTTAGCACTGAAATTGGTTCTGATAATACTAAATCTCGCGCAGAAAGTGCACTTTCTGCACAAATAGCCGGAGGCTTGTCGATGAAGTTTTCTGTTAAGTTTGATCACAATACTGATGTAGCAGACGGCATAGACAAACTAGATACCGAAACTGCAGTGACATTGGTATACAGCTTCTTTTAAGGTTTTCTTAACCTGAAAAAAAGGGAATGTAAATTCCCTTTTTTTGTGTCTTTAGTAAAGTTGTTGGTCCACGGATCGTTTAATGCAGGATACGTGACTTTATCGTACCTTCTATAGCGGATAATTGTGCTAAGCCCTCAACCGCATTTTTAGCGTCTATATCAATAACGACATAACCAATATCTTCATCTGTCTGCAAATATTGAGCTGCAATATTGATGTTTTTATCAGCAAACGCATGGTTGATTTGGGTCAATATGCCGGGACGATTAAAGTGAATATGCAACAACCTAGATCTTTCCGCATGCTCGGGTAACGACACTTCAGGAAAGTTAACAGCAGAAAGGGTTGAACCATTGTCACTATATTTTACTAGTTTGCCAGCGACTTCAGTGCCAATGTTTTGTTGGGCTTCTTGCGTAGAACCACCCACATGCGGCGTTAAAATAACATTATCGAATTCTCTAAGAGGCGAAATAAATTCTTCATTATTCGATTTAGGTTCAACAGGGAAAACGTCTATAGCAGCACCACTTAATTTACCATTTTGCAAAGCATTATATAATGCAGGAATGTCAATAACGGTGCCTCTTGCTGCATTTATTAATATGGCGCCATCTTTCATTTGATTGAGTTCTTTCTCACCAATCATATTTTGTGTATGCACAGTTTCAGGTACATGTAAGCTCACCACATCTGAGCTTTCTAGAAGAGCTTTTAATGAAAGTGTTTGAGTTGAATTGCCCAATACTAGTTTGTTTTCAATATCATAAAACTGAACGCGCATACCTAAGTGCTCGGCCAATATACTTAGTTGCGTTCCAATATGTCCATAACCAATTATGCCCAATGTTTTACCACGTGCTTCGTAGCTACCTAGCGCACTCTTTTCCCATTCGCCGCGATGGGCTTTTGCATTTTTACTGGGTATGCCACGTAATAAAATGATAATTTGTCCAAGCACTAATTCTGCTACCGAACGTGTATTGGAAAATGGCGCATTAAATACCACAATGCCTTTTTGCTTTGCAGCGGCTAAATCTACCTGGTTAGTACCAATACAAAAACAACCAACAGCGACTAATTTATTGGCAGCATTTAATACTTTATCAGTGAGCTGAGTTCTGGAGCGAATACCGACAAAGTGTGCATCTTTGATTTTTTCAATTAATTCATTTTCAGGCAGCGAGGTCTTCAATGATTCCACATTTGAATAACCGTTTGCCGAAAATGTATCCAAGGCACTTTGATGCAGGCCCTCTAGTAAAAGAATACGAATTTTACTTTTTGATAAGGACTTTTTGCTCATTTTGGGTATAGATCCTTCTGCAGGTAGTAGTTATAAATTTGTTTTAACGAAGATGACAGCCATAAGACATCTAGACGTCTATTTAAGTGCGTGAAAGATATCAAAAATAGCTAGATAAGCAAGTGAAATATCGTCAGCACATGCCCTTAATTTATTTCCGTCACACCACTTTCATCGCCGATTAAGACAATATTTGCGCCTCGGACAGCAAATAAACCATTCGTGACGACGCCAACAATCTGATTTAATTGAGATTCGAGCTTAATTGGGTCGACAATTGATAAATTATGTACATCAATTATATGATTTCCATTATCGGTAACAGTGCCCATTCTATACTCTGGGTCGCCGCCCAACTTTACAATTTCTCTCGCCACGTAAGAACGAGCGAGCGGAATTACTTCAACGGGCAGGGGAAAAGAGCCAAGTATCGGTACTTGTTTTGTATCATCGATAATACAAACAAATGTTTTAGCTACTGCCGATACGATTTTCTCTCTAGTTAATGCCGCACCACCGCCCTTTATCATATGCTTGTGTTCAGTAATTTCATCCGCACCATCCACATAAATATCTAAACTGTCGACTTCGTTTAGATCGAAAACTTCTATTCCATGTGCTTTTAAACGTTTGGTAGATGCTTCTGAACTTGAAACTGCGCCTTTAATTTTATGTTTTATCGACGCTAAAGCATCAATAAAATAATTCACAGTAGAGCCTGTACCTACACCAACAATCGTGTCATTTAACACAAATTTGCAAGCGGCTTCTGCTGCTGCTTGTTTTTTTTCGTCTTGAGAAAAACTCATGATGTGTGGTCCCGTTTATTTTACTAACTAATGAATTAAAAACGATAAAGACGAGATGGCGTCAATACTTTTGTTAATGGCACGTCCCATTTTTCGTTGGGCAATGATAGCGCTTTTTGTATATCATAAGCTAGCCCAATTAGTTCTATTTGCGGCTTATTTTTATGACTTAATTTGTTTATTGCCGAGAGAGTTCGATCATAATAACCTCCTCCCATTCCTAAGCGATTACCATGCTCATCAAAACACACAAGTGGGACCAACATAGTATCCAGTTCAGCAAGTGGTATAACGTTTCTAACATCCAATATCGGTTCTGCTATTGCATACTTATTATGTGTCATGGGTGTTGTTTGAGCGTAGCGAATAAATAACAAATGGCCTTTACAAAAAGGGTGCAAAACGGGTACGTAGACGTCAATGTTGAGCTGCCACAAAAATGAAATAAGAGGTGCGGTATCGAGTTCAGCTTTGTTAGTAATATAAAGCGCCACTTTTTGAAGCTTGGGACTCATGACGTTTCTTTGGAAACATTCCAATAAACGCAATGCTTGTTCTTTTTGTTGTTTTGGACTGACGCTATTGCGAATGTTTATATAATGCTGCCGTAAACTATTCCGGCTATGGCTCTGTTGTTCTAAAGACGGCCGTTGCGATGAATTTTCCGTCGACATATTCTTGCTATTACCCAATAGATATTTTGTTATTCATAATATAGTTTGCAAAAGACGACTAAAGAGCATAGGTATTCGTAAATAACGCTGTTAATTTAGCGTGGTCGACTTTTGTGGCAACATTGACCTGCTTACTCTCAAGCCAAAGAGGGCTTTGAGTACTGCCAATTGGGGCAAATGCTGTTTGGCCTCTGTCGAGTTCACTTGTGCCAATTCTCATATGGCCTTTTGTCATTTCAAATAGGTCGGGTTGCAGCATAAAGGCCAAAGGAAAAGCGTCATGGAAAAAACATACTCGCTCCGGGGTATTTTGCGAATAAAAATCCATATAAAACTGACTGGCCTTAGCAACAAACCCGCCCAATGTTGGGTTAGCTTTTGCAAGATCGTCAACAAAAGTTGGAGCAAAGGGAATATCATAGGTTACGTCTAAACCAAACATATTAATTTCCCAGTCAGCTGAGAAAACAATATCTGCAGCATGAGCATCATTCCAAATATTGGCCTCGGCCAATGGCGTCACATTACCAGGCGCAAATGCGCTACCGCCCATAATATTGACCGCTTTGATAAGTTTAGGTAAATCCGGGTCTAAACGAAGCGCCAAGGCTAAGTTACCTAAAGGTCCCACTGCAACTATCGTTACTTCACCTGGATATTTATGTGCCATATCAATAATAAATTGGGCAGAAGAACGCGGGTCTAATTCACCTTTAGCTTGAGGGAAGTTAATATTCCCAAAGCCGTCATCACCATGTACAAAGTGTGCATAAGTTGATTCAGGGCCAATCCAAGGCCTGGCGACGCCTTTGCAAACAGGTATATTGAGTTTCGCTAAATCAACAAGGGTAATAGCGTTTTGAGCCGACATGCTAACAGGCACATTGCCAAAAACTGTAGTTAAGCCAAGTACGTCAATATCGGGTGATTGAAATGCAAAAAAGATAGCCATTGCGTCGTCTATACCAGGATCTGTATCTAATATTATTTTTTGGGTCATCTCGATTCCTTATGACGAATACGCTAAATGGATAAAAATTTAGCGACTTCTTGTTGCGTTGGTATTGAAGGCGCTGCTCCGGCTTTTGTAACACACAATGCTGCCGCTGCACAGGCTGTTTTAAGTGCTTGCGTTACTATGACTTCGTTATTTGCGTCTTGTTTGTTCAATATACAATACTGAGCTAAAAAATATCCAATAAAAGTATCTCCAGCGGCTGTAGTGTCGAGCGCTTTAACCTTATAACTGTCGACTTTAATGGTGTTACCATCTTGCATAAAATGAACACCATTTTTGCCCAGAGTAAGAAGTATTTTGGTTTTTGGATACTGTTTAGTAAGTTCTGCACTAGCTTCGTGTATGGTATCAGTCGATGTGAGTTGCATCGCTTCTATTTCGTTCACTATAAGTAAACTTACTTTTTCTAATTCAAGCGTACTGACTTCTTTCGTCATGGGTGCCGGATTAAATGCAATATTGAGCCCTTGAGCACTGGCACTCTCTATAATTTCTGCTATCGCATTAGTTTCATTTTGTAGTAACACCCAATCTGTTTTATCAGCGTTGGATAGCACGTCGTCTATTTGCGTTTTGTTTATACAATGATTAGCGCCAGCATACAGTACAATCGCATTTTCACCCTCATTATTAACTTGAATAATTGCATGGCCGGTGGCGAGTGAATCGATTTTACAAACCCAGTTACAATCAACATTGACATCTTGCATTTGATTTAAAAATGCATGGTCATTGGCATGAATATTACCAACATGCTTAATGTTGGCTCCTGCTTTAGCGCAAGCTATTGACTGATTGGCACCTTTGCCGCCTAATACAGATTTATAAGCACTTGAAGACAGGGTTTCTCCAGGTGCAACAAAATGTTCAACGCTATAAACATGGTCGATATTAATTGACCCAAAATTAATTACTGCCATTTTTCATCTCTGTTTTTATTATTTTTCAGAAGAGGGTGCCTCCCAAAATGCCGCTGTATGCTTTTCGTCCGTGTGCCGAAGTGGACACGGCGGAAGTATCATCATTACCGTAGGCTTCTCGATTCAAGTCGAGCTTGCACAATAGTAATGGAATCAATTTCCTAATTTTATAGCATCGGCCAGGAACATGAAGCAAACTTGCAAACATTCCAGGAAGCATTGTTTCTAGTGTTCTATTACTTTTACGCATTTAGCGCGGCATTAGTTCGTTAATGCCGAAGGCGAATAGTACCGCAAACTGTTACTACAATAAAGCTGCCATTTAGTACTAATATAAAGCACTATTTACACGCTTTACCTTTTGTACTGGTTAATTTCCGCGTTGACAATAGTGTTATCGACAGCTATGTCTGTTTTGTTTAAAAAACTTCTGAGTTTTGCTACCATTACCCAATTAAATTCAACACCAACTAGTGCGTGGCTGACTTGTCTAACAATTACAATTCTTACGAATCAATCTCTACCATTCTACAACAGCACGATGTGGTAGTGGATGCTGCTGAAATACAGGGTATCCTATGCGGCATGCTAGCGGGTGGCATGGATCTCGACGATCGTGAATGGACCAATGCCTTAAATGACGTCGTTAATCAAGGTGATAAAATGCACCCTAAGGTTATTGACCAAACTACACAAATGTACGATAAACTTTGCCAAGAATTTGTAGAAGCCGATTTTGCCCTTAAAATGTGTTTGCCAAATGATGACGAACCTTTGAACGAAAGAGGAAAGGCTTTAGTCAGTTGGGTACAAGGCTTTATGCTTGGTTTTGGCCTACAACAACAAGATCTAAGCAACTGTTCAGAAGAAGTAAAAGAAGCCCTTGATGACTTCTCACAAATTTCCAAAATGGACGAAGAAATGACAGATGACGAAGAATCTGAGCAAGCATTTTTTGAAGTTGTTGAATACGTACGCATTGGCACAATGCTGTGTTTTAACGAAATGGGTAAGTCGCTTTTAGATTCTCGCCAGCAGGCTCCGGTTATTCATTAGAGTAAGGTGTCCACTAGGGTGAAAGCTCATTGAGATTAAGACATACTAAGGTAAAAAATTGATTGAATTAAGCGAATACCAAGCCCGCAGAGAGTCACTACTAGCTCAGATGCAAGCTAACTCCTTAGCAATAATTCCAGCGGCACAAGAAGTCACCAGAAGTCGAGATACCGATTACATTTTTCGTCAGAACAGTGATTTTTATTACTTAACTGGTTTTGTAGAACCTGACGCATTTTTATTGCTATCTAATGCGGGTAATTTTCCAGATTCAGTTAGCTCAATAATTTTTGTTAGACCAAGTGACCCAGAAGCAGAAATTTGGCACGGCAGACGAATTGGCGTAAGTAATGCACCTTCAACGCTAGGGCTTGATATGGCGTATTCGGTAGATGACTTAGACGAGCTATTGCCTGAGTTTATAAATGGGCATCAGGCCTTGTATTACACCCTGAATGAAAATCAACAAGCAGACGATAGTGTCCAATTAGCTTTATCGATATGCAAAAATGCGCCAAAACAAAGCATGCAAGCACCTAGCAGTATTGTTGATGTGAACGCTATTATTCATGCTATGCGTTTAATAAAATCTGAGTCAGAGATAGCATTGATGCAAAAAAGTGCCGAAATAAGCTGCATCGCACATCAACAAGCAATGGAAATATGCAAACCTGGCATGTATGAATATCAATTAGAAGCCACTATTTTACACCAGTTTGCTATGTATGGGGCCAGGCAAGCTGCCTACACCACAATTGTTGGCTCTGGCAGCAATGCCTGTATTTTGCATTACACTGAAAACACACAAAAAATGAAAAGCGGCGATTTGGTATTGATAGATGCTGGTAGCGAATATGCTGGTTATGCCGCAGATATTACTCGTACTTTTCCGGTTAACGGCAAATTTAGCCCTGCGCAGGCTGACATTTATTTATTGGTTTTAAAAACGCAACTTGCATGCATAGACTTTTTAAAACCAGGCGTTACTATCGCTCAAGCAATGCAGTTAGCGGTGGAATTGATTACTGAAGGTTTGATAGGCCTTGGCATTTTAAAAGGCGATGTTGCGAGCAACATAAAGGCTAATGCTCATCGAGAGTTTTTTATGCATGGTTTAGGGCATTACCTTGGATTAGATGTTCATGATGTGGGGGACTATAAAGCATCAAACAAAGACATCGCGCTATCTGAAGGTATGGTAATGACGGTTGAACCCGGTGTTTATGTTGCTGTTAACGCCGATGTGCCCGATAAATATAAGGGGATTGGCGTGCGCATAGAAGATAACATTATTATCATGGATAAGGGCAACCACGTGTTAACTGAAGCGCTGCCTAAAAGTATTGAGGCAATAGAAGCTTTAATGCAAACTGCGCATTAGCTATATATGAGTAGTGTGAGTAAAAAAGACGTATATTCAGACATCACTATTAGTGGTGGTGGCATAGTTGGATGCCTTAGTGCACTTGCGCTAGCAAAACATACTGACTACACCATTACTGTCATTGAAACCAAAGCAATAACGCCCCTCAAACATAATGAACAAGCGCCCACCCATGCTGGTTTTGACGCAAGAGTCATTGCGCTAGCTGCAGAGTCGATTGAGCACCTCAAATACTTAGGCGTAGAGCTGCAAAATATTCAAACTCAAGCTATTGATAGTATCCATGTTTCTGATAAAGGCCATGTTGGACAAGTGTTATTAAACAAAATATCCCAAGCTGACAATGAGTCTTGTAAAAGCTTAGGTGAGGTTATTGCGCTGGCGGATTTAGGTCAATATTTATTGTCAGAACTGACTAAACATTCACAAATTAATCTGCTTGCAGAAACCAATATTCAGCATGTTGTGCGAACTCAAGATAGTGTCTGTCTAAATTTAGACGGTGCAAACATTATCAACAACAAAGATCACACATTGCTAACTAAACTTTTACTGGTTTGCGACGGTGGTAATGCCACATTTGCTAAACAATTGGGCATAAATTTTAAACGCACAAGTTATGAACAAACCGCCATAATTACAAATGTAATAATGCAAAAACCACACAACAATCAAGCGTTTGAGCGTTTTACTAGTCAAGGGCCCATTGCGTTTTTGCCCATGGCGCTATCAAGCGGTCCTAAGGCGACAGCTAATAAACTTACGCAAAGCAAATCAAACAAGGTTATGTCAGTAGTATGGTGCGCAAGTAATACTAAAGCAGATGATTTGTTGTCACTTAGTCACGCAGAATTTAGTCGCCAACTTGAAGATTTATTTGGCTCACGTTTAGGTAAAATACAAGATCTGTCGAGTCGATTTGTTTATCCACTGGCGTTAAACCAAGCTGAACCTTACACAACGCATAGGGTTGCTTCTCTTGGTAATGCCGCGCAAAGTCTACATCCAATTGCCGGGCAAGGTTTTAATTTAGGCATAAGAGATGTTGTCGATATGGTCAAAGTGCAACTTGAATCAAGGACAAAAAACGACCCTGGTTCATTTCATTGTATGCAACAATATAAACAACTGCGCGACACTGATAAACGTGACACTATACTAGCGACCGATTCATTAGTTCGTGTTTTTTCTAATCAATATTGGCCTTTGGTGCTTACTCGGAATTTGGGATTACATGTATTGAACTCTTTCGCGCCATTGAAATCAGCGTTTACCCAATTCGCAATTGGTAGGCGCTAGTATGAATCACATGATTTGCATTCAAGCTCAACATGACATCAATGCAGGAAAATACTATGCATGAACAAGGTCATTTTAAGCAATACGACCACGTTATTATTGGCGGTGGTATAGTAGGCTTAACACTCGCGTTGGGACTAGCTAAACAAGGTTTTTCCCTAGCGCTAATAGACAAAGGCCCAGAACCGAAAGCGCCACAAACCGACAAGTCAGTTTTTTCACCTCGGGTAAGTGCGATTAGCGCAGCGAGTCAGAGCCTGTTTAAACAACTTGAAGTGTGGGACAACATATTAATCAAACAGCCATATACTAATATGCATGTATGGGACAAAGATGGTTTTGGGAACATACATTTTCCCAGCATAAACGAAGCAGATAAATCAGTTAGCACAAATGAGCCTCTTGGGCATATCATCGAAAACATTCAAATAATAGTGGCACTACATGAGCAATTGAAGCAGTTTGAAAACGTAGAATTATTGTTTTCGGTGAAAAAATTAGTAATTGACACCAATTTGTATGATGCCGAAACGAGCAAACAAAGCTTAATTGACATAAAAGTTGATCAACAAGTAATAAAAACTGCTCTTCTTGTAGGGGCTGATGGCGCGAATAGTCAAGTGAGACAAGCTTATGGCTTTGCCCAAACTTATTGGGACTATAATCATACTGCTATAGTGGCCAATGTGAATACTGAATTTGCCCACAATAATGTCACTCGACAAGTTTTTACACCCTATGGCCCTTTAGCGTTTTTACCCCTAGCAGACAAGCACCAGTGTTCAATTGTGTTTTCTCAACAATCAGAGCGCGCTACTCAATTAATTGAGTTATCCGATAGCGATTTTGCAAACACACTTTATGCCAATATCAACGGTCACTATGGGCGGGTAACGCTCAATACAGGGCGTGCACATTTCCCCTTAAGAATGCAGTATTCGCGACAATGGGTTGCTGCTGGCGTTGCCTTAGTTGGCGATGCAGCTCATACAATTCATCCCCTGGCCGGTCAGGGTGCCAATTTGGGTTTATCTGATGTAGCTTGTTTATTAAACCTGTGTGAAAAATTCAAACTGCATCAAAAATATGCCAGTCATTTTGTTTTACGTAAATATGAACGCGAACGAAAAGCTGAAGCATTAAAAGTTGTCGCTACAATGGAAGCATTTAAACAATTATTTAATGGTCAAAATCCGGGCAAAAAACTCATAAGAAACTTAGGTTTATTAGGAGCAGATAAGCTGCCGGGTGTAAAACAATTTTTTATGCATCAAGCGATGGATTGAGCTTGGCAGTGCCCATACAACACTTCTTTTAATGTGCGAGGCCTATTGGCTTCGTACTTTCCGTCACAAATAGCGTTAGCCATTACTAGGTCAAACAAGCAGGTCTATCTTGCATTAATTTAATCGATATTAGTGTTAAAAAAACTTAAGCAAAATAATGACTTAGTATTTAGACGTATTTTTAGCAATAACTCCTAAGCTTGCGGCATACCTAAAGGACATCCTGAGTTAGGCTAATATGGATTTGTCGATTATATATGCGGGAAAATCAGATGAAGTATTTATCGAGTTTGTTGTTATTGGTCAGCGTCATGTTTTGTTGTAACAAAGCCAGCGCCAATGCAGGAGAAATAATCGATTTTCTTGATATGAATGAAAATGCGCTAGTGACGTTTGAGAATCAACATTCATTACTACACATGTTGGTAAATCAAGCAGAAGCCAATCCACCCCTCGTAAACGAAATAGCGCTGATAAGACAACAAGAAAATAGCCTGCTACCTGAGCTTTCTTTATTCACTGCTTTAGATCAAAAAATGTTTGACCAAACTCGCGCACCTCTACTTATCGCCCTAGGCTTAAATTGGCGTATGAACAACAATTGGAAAGCACATGCTACGCTACAAACAATCGGCGAGTCGGTGTGGTTGCCGCAAGTGACTGTACCACGCTTTATTACTCAAGACGCTGAAAATTGGACAGTAGCCGCTGTTGAGATCACTTATACTTTTTAGCGCATCAACGTAACATTCATTGATTTAAAAACCTACAGTCGACGTTATTGATATCAGTTTAGGTTTTTTTTGGCTTCTATGACCATTTCTCTAACATCGGCTAGCAAAGCCTTAGCATCATATATTATGCCGTCTTTAATTGTGTATTTTACCCCACCTGTCCGAATAGCTTCATTCATATCATTTAATCGATAATGTCCTGTGCCATACAATAGTTTGAAATTTTCCAATGGATTTTGCTCCATCACAACAAAGTCAGCAAGTTTGCCAATAGCGATGGAGCCAATGTCGTCATCCATACCAAGCGCTTGAGCACCATTTAATGTAGCGGCTTGGATAACCTCATAGGGTGTAAAGCCCGCTTCTTGCAAAAGTTCTAATTCGCTGATGTAGCCAAAACCATATATTTTGTAAATATAACCTGAGTCTGAGCCGGTAGTCACGCGGCCACCATGGTTTTTGTAGTCGTTAATAAAATCCATCCATAAACGAAAATTTTCTTTCCAATCAATTTCGTTTTTAGTGGTCCAATCAAACCAATACGATCCATGGGCATAACGGCTTGGTGTAAAAAATTTCCATAGGGTGGGTAGGGTGTAATCCTTGTGCCAATCGGCATTTCGTTCGCGCATTAAATCGCGGCTTGCTTGGTAAATTGTCATAGTTGGATTAAGGGTAAAATCTAAATCAATTAACTCGTCTCTAACTGCGTTCCACTTGTCACTTCCTTTTTTAGCGGCTTGTTTCCACAAGCGGCCAGCTTCTTCAAAACGGTGTTGTTCGTTATTGTAATTATACGAACTTGGATAGTGTTGTATTGTACGATCTGTAAAAAGAGCCTCTGGTAAGCCATACCAGTGCTCCATAGTACCCAAACCTAAACGGGCTGAATCAATCACGTTCATGCGCATCACATCAAGTTGTGCATGATGCATCATGGTGCCCATATTCTGTTTTTTGGCTTCAAGTAGAGCGGCTTGCATAATTTTTGGAGTGGCACCAAAAAACTTGATACCTTTAGCGCCTTTCTTAGCCGCTTTTTTCACCCAATTAGTGGCTTGTTTTGGTGTAAAGATAGGCTCTTCGCTACCCATGCCAAATCCTAAATAGGGAATGATTCGAGGGGCAACAATTGTATTGTCGTTGCTTCTAGCGACATGGTCCAACACCCAATCTAAACCATTGAAACTGCCGGGTTCGCGGACGGTAGTGATACCATGTGCTAGCCAAAGCTTGAAAACATATTCTGCAGGGATGTTGTCGGCTGACCCGCCTATGTGCCCGTGCATGTCGATAAACCCAGGTAATACGTAGTGACCGCTTAGGTCGAGCTCTACCGTGTTGGGTCCTGCTATAGGGCGATTGCCTTTGATTGGAACGTCGGGATAGCCGACGCTAACAATATTTGTTATACGTTTTTTTTTACAACAATATCGACCGGTCCACGCATTGGTGCACCTTCACCATTGATAAGATTAACGCCACGCAATATCATTTCTGGATGTGGCCCTTTACCTTCGTCAGCGCCACGCGTTGGCGCTTTATCACCCGGTGCGGCAATAGCAATTGTGGCAAACAATACTGCGGCCATTAAAATTAATACAAAGTAACGCATTAAGCGAGTGATATAAAAATATTCTTGTGGTTTATGCATGGTATATAAATTCTTTTTTATTTGCTCATTAAACCCACGCAAAAAAAGCATGTTTTTAAGGAGACTATTTATTTAATTAACGGCCAGTATCATTATAAATTTTGTAATTGACTGCTGACGGGCATCGATGGCCTCTTCTTGGTGTTAATAATAACCAATTTTCACAAAAAGTTAATAAAATATTCTTCTAATTCACAATTAATATACAAAAGGGTTGAAAGACGCACTTGTTGATATAAAAAATGCTCAATATTGGTGCAAATAAGCTGTTTTTATATCTAAAATTAAGGTGTTAATCTCGTTTTAATATAATCGCTTAAGGCTTTACTCACTTGAGGATGCTGATTGTCTTGGTTAATTAAACAAATATCGACCTTTGGGAGTTTTGGCAGTCTTTTGTCTTTAACGATGACTAGTTCATCTGGCACTATACTGCGTGCCAATACAGTAATACCAAGCCCTTGCTTCATAGCAGCAATTAAGCCATAAAAATCAGGATTGGTATAAGTGATTTTCCAAAGATGAGTCTGTCGTTTTAGGTGCTCGATAACTTGTTGGCGATAAATACAACCTTCAGGGGCTAATACCAATGGCAGTGAGTCGTGAGGGAGTCGAATATTGCGGTAGGCTACCCACACTAATTCATCTTTACGAATAGTGTGTGCGTTTGACAATATCCTAGTGTTCTCATCGGAATTTAGCAGCGCTAAAATTAAATCAAATTGCTGTATAGAATTTGGTGCCAGCAGGTGCTGACTCAAAGCAGAAGTAACATCCAGAGATACTTCCGGATAACGTTGTGAAAACTCACCAATAATACTGGGCAGTATGGCTGATGCAAATTCACTTGGAATACCCAGTCTTAACCTCCCTCGCAGAGTTTGAGTATTAAAAGTATTAAATATTTCGTCATTAAGCGCCAACATATTTTGAGCATAGGCAAAAAGCTTTTCGCCGTCATTATTCACTTTATAACTTTGCCCTACTTTATTAAACAACTTTCGTTGTAATTGAGACTCAAGTTTTTTAATTTGCAAACTAACAGCAGGTTGACTGCGGCCTAATAAATCCCCGGCCTTATGGAAGTTTCCTAACTCGACGCAAGTAACAAAAGTGCGCAGCACCGTGAGTGACAAATTTTGCATTTAAAAGGCTCTTGTGAATATTAGGTAAATTAATGATTTTATAATAATACATTTAAAAAACTAATGTACATATTAGTTCTTTTAATTTGTTTGTGCATTATTGGCTCTATATACTTTTTACAATATTTAAAACTAGAGTCATTACATATGAACACTACTGCATTGCACAGCGCGCACACTGAACTAGGCGCTAAAATGGTCGACTTTTTTGGTTGGGATATGCCAATTAATTATGGTTCACAAATTGAAGAACATCATGCAGTTCGTCGCGATGCAGGCATGTTTGATGTGTCTCATATGACTATAGTTGATGTAAGTGGCGCACAAGCAAAAGCCTATTTGCGATACTTGCTCGCCAATGATGTGGAAAAACTTCAAGATAAAGGAAAAGCGCTTTATAGCGGCATGATCAACGAAGATGGCGGCGTAGTCGACGATCTAATTGTTTATCACTTTGATGAAAGCAATTACCGATTAGTTGTAAATTCGGCTACCAAAGAAAAAGATCTCAATTGGTTAAACAAAGCCGCTGACGGATTTAAGGTCAACATAGTGGAACAAACTGCGTTTGCGATGATTGCTGTGCAAGGGCCAAATGCCAAACAAAAAGCAGCTACCTTATTTAGCGCGGCACAAACAGAAGCCGTCGCTGGTATGAAACCTTTTTATGGGGTTCAAGCAGAAGATTTGTTTATTGCAACTACTGGCTATACTGGCGAAGCTGGTTATGAAATTATGGTACCAAAAGGGCGCGCAATTGAATTTTGGAATGCGTTGTTGCAAGCAGGCGTCACACCTTGTGGTTTAGGAGCACGCGATACTTTGCGTTTAGAAGCTGGTATGAACTTATATGGGCAAGACATGGACGAAACAGTATCGCCGCTTGCTGCAAACATGGCGTGGACAATCACTTGGGAACCACAAGATCGAGATTTTATTGGCCGTAAAACGCTTGAAGCACAACGAGCTCAAGGCACACAAAAATTAGTGGGTTTAGTGTTCAAAGAAAAAGGTGTTTTGCGTGCCGGCTTAAAAGTTAAAACGAAAGACGGCGAGGGTGTTATTACATCTGGGACCTTTTCTCCAACATTGGGTCACAGTATCGCGATGGCACGAGTCCCTGCTGGCGATGGCGCATTAGCAGGCGCTTCTGCACAGGTTGAAATGCGTAAAAAATGGGTCGATGTTGACATCGTAAAAGCGAATTTTGTGCGTAACGGAAAGAGTGTGCTTTAATTAACACAAACTATTTTGATTAACTAACTTTCAGGACAAACTATGAGTAATATTCCAGCAGAACTTAAATATACAGCCTCTCACGAATGGATACGCCCAGAAGGCGATGGTTCTTATACTATTGGTATCACTGAGCATGCTCAAGACTTACTAGGTGATATGGTGTTTGTAGAGTTGCCTGAAGTAGGCAGCACGGTCAACGCTGGTGACGAAGTGGCTGTCGCAGAATCGGTTAAAGCAGCATCAGATGTATACACCCCATTAACCGGCGAAGTGGTTGCTGTAAATGAAGACTTGGAAGACTCACCAGAATTGGTAAATTCAGACGCATTTGGCGATGGTTGGATGTTTAGAGTGCAAGCCAGTGACGACGCCGAACTGGAAGAATTGCTTGACGCCGAAGCATACACAAATGTAGTTGAAGACGAGTAATACGTTTTTTTACTATCGCAATAGCGTAAAATCTGAGCAGTAGAAGAGACTGTGTTTGGCCACGGTGAGTGTTTTCTTTGGTTAATTAATCAGTTGGGTAAAGTATTGATATTAAGGTAAGTCGTTATGAATGTAAGTGTGTCAGTCAACAGCCCTGCAAACTTGTCGGAGCTAGAAAATCAAAATGAGTTTGTTCGGCGTCATATTGGCCCCGGACAGCAAGAAATTGCTGAAATGTTGGCAGAAGTTGGAGCAGATTCTTTAGACGACTTAATGCATCAAACTGTGCCTGCAAGCATTCGCTCAAATGGCCTAAACGTTGGACCTGCCCAACGTGAAGAAGTAGCCTTAGCTGCACTCAAAAACATGGCCGCAAAGAACAAAATTTTCCGTTCTTACATAGGTATGGGTTATTCAAACACTTTTACGCCTAACGTGATTTTGCGCAACGTACTAGAAAATCCCGGTTGGTATACAGCATATACACCTTATCAGCCTGAGATTGCTCAAGGTCGTTTACAAGCTATTCTAAATTTTCAACAAGCAACCATAGATTTAACCGGCTTGCCTCTGGCATCTGCATCATTACTCGACGAGGCTACCGCTGCAGCTGAAGCAATGGCCCTTGCTAAACGAGTATCAAAAAATAAACGCGCTAATAGCTTTTTTATTGCAAATGATGTGCATCCTCAAACTAAAGATGTTTTAAAAACTCGCGCCGATATGTTCGGCTTTGACCTAGTTTATGGTGAATTAGAAGACGCTGCTAATAGCGACATTTTTGGTGCGTTATTGCAATATCCTACTAGCAGTGGTGCCATTGTGGATATTAGAGAAACCATTGCTGCGGTTCAGGCGAACAAAGGCGTGGTTGCGGTCGCGACAGATTTACTTGCGTTAACATTAATCACTCCCCCCGGAGAACTTGGTGCAGATGTAGCTTTTGGAAGCGCGCAACGTTTTGGTGTGCCAATGGGATATGGCGGCCCACATGCGGCATTTTTTGCTACTCGCGATAACTATAAGCGTTCACTGCCTGGTCGCATAATAGGTGTTTCGAAAGATACTCGCGGCAAAAGTGCTTTACGCATGGCCTTACAAACCCGTGAGCAACACATTCGTCGCGAAAAAGCGAATTCTAATATTTGTACAGCACAGGTATTGCTTGCCAATATGGCGAGTTTTTATGCGGTATATCATGGACCAAAAGGCTTGGAGGCGATTGCCGAGCGTATACATCGTTTGACCGATATTTTAGCAATTGGCCTCGTTAGCAATGGGGGTGTTGAATTACTAAACAACACCTATTTTGATACTTTAAGTCTCAAAGTACAAAACAAACAACAAGTGCTCGAAGCCGCAAAAGCACATGGCATGAATTTGCGCAGCGACATAGACGGCTGCGTGGGTGTTTCGTTAGATGAGACTACTACCCGAGCCGATGTGCAAGATTTATTTGACGTACTGTTAGGCGAAGGCCACGGCCTAGATGTTGCCATACTCGATGCAAAAATTATTGCTCAAGGTAGCACTTCAATTCCGGCGAGTGTTGCGCGCACTAGCAACTTTTTAACTCACCCGGTTTTCAATAGCTATCATTCTGAAACAGAAATGCTGCGTTATATCAAAAGCCTTGAGAATAAAGACTTAGCCTTAAATCATTCTATGATTTCGCTAGGCTCCTGTACCATGAAGCTAAACGCGACCGCTGAAATGATTCCTGTAACATGGCCTGAGTTTGGGCAGATTCATCCATTTGCACCAGTTGACCAAGCCCAAGGTTATAAGGCCATGCTAGACGAATTAAGCGAATGGTTAATTGACATTACCGGATACGATGCACTTTCGATGCAACCTAACAGTGGCGCTCAAGGTGAATATGCTGGTTTATTAGCCATACAACGCTATCATCAAAGTCGTGGAGACGAACACAGAAACGTTTGTTTAATACCACAGTCTGCACATGGTACAAACCCTGCCTCAGCGCAAATGGTGAGTTTAAAAGTCGTGGTTGTTAACTGCGACAGCAACGGTAACGTAGACCTTGATGACTTGCGTGCAAAAGCTGAAGAAGTGAAGGATAACTTGAGCTGTGCGATGATCACATACCCGTCTACCCATGGCGTATACGAAGAAACAGTGCGCGAAATTTGCGATATAGTGCATGAGTTTGGTGGCCAAGTTTATATGGACGGCGCCAACATGAATGCGCAAGTTGGTATCACTTCGCCAGGTTTAATCGGTTCAGATGTATCTCATCTTAATTTGCATAAAACCTTTTGTATTCCACATGGTGGTGGTGGGCCTGGAATGGGACCAATAGGCGTAAAATCGCACTTGGCACCATTTTTACCTAGTCACACATTGATTCATTTAACTGCAGCCGGCACCAACGACGATCTTGGCACTAATAGTGCGGTTGCGGCAGCGCCATGGGGCAGTGCATCTATTTTGCCAATAAGTTACATGTATATCAAAATGATGGGCAGCGATGGATTGAAAAGAGCCACAGAAGTCGCCATGCTCAACGCTAACTATATCGCTAAAAAGTTAGAAGGCCATTACCCCATTTTATACACTGGCCGCAACGACCGTATTGCGCATGAGTGCATAGTCGATTTACGCCCATTAAAAGAGGCTTCAGGTGTCACAGAAGTCGATATTGCTAAGCGTTTAAATGATTATGGATTCCATGCGCCAACCATGAGCTTTCCAGTAGCAGGCACGCTTATGATAGAACCCACAGAATCAGAAGCAAAAATTGAGCTCGACCGTTTTATCGAAGCAATGGTTTGCATACGCGAAGAAATTGCCAAAGTCGAAAGTGGCGAATGGGATGCAAATGACAACCCATTGCACCATGCTCCGCATACGCTCGCCGACATGGTCGACGACAACTGGAATCGCAGTTATAGCCGCCAACTAGGTGCGTACCCAGTACCCGCGGTTGCCGCTAACAAATTCTGGCCAACGGTTAACCGCATCGACGATGTATTTGGCGACCGTAACTTAATTTGTTCTTGTCCAGACTTGGATAGTTATCGAGATTTTGCTGAGTAGTAATAACACCTAATTAATTGTGATATTACTTTACGTTGTTGTTTTTAATGCACATCATTTTAAAATGATGTGTGCGTTTACAAAGCATGCATAGTAAACGCAGAAAAAATTGTAGAAATTGGCATCAAAAAAATAGTAAGCTATTGAAATTAAATGAGTATGGAGGCTTTTTTAAATGAAACTATCTAGTAGTTACTATGCGGTCTACATAATAAGCTGTTAGGTGTCTTTGAAAATGTTTAATCGTTTCGCACTTTTGCCATTATTCTTAATCCAGTCATTTGCCTATGCAGACTGCGCGGGACCAAGCTCTGTACCATTGATAAATTTAAATATAGAGAGTTGTAAAGTATCGTCTAAATTTGACAATATTCTTGAATTGAAGGCTTTTGCTGAACAAATCTATAGTTGGTCTATTGAGTCCAAAACACTTGAAAATGAAAGATTGGAATTGAAGACTGATGTTTTTTATATTTCTTCATTGATAGGTTATGATTGTGGCGATGTATTATCAAATAAAAAGAAGCTGTGGCTGCAAATGGATGTATGCAACGACACAGGGCAAAACATACCAGATATTCAAATTTTACCGCTGACTCAAGACATCCGTAGCGAGATAGAAAGAGGAAGTCTTGATGACGACACCTAACAAAAGATTGAAGCGGATAAAAATACAGAGCAATTTTTACCGCTTAATCAGGTGTTATAGGTACTAATGATGACGGAAGGCGAATTACAGGCTGAAAAATTAGAGCAATATAAAAATAGAATAAAGAAGTATGCCTTTCCAATAGCATTCATATCTCTACTTATTGTTTATTTTACAATTAACCCAAGTGTATATTTTTGTCTTGCTGTATTTATTGGCTTGTTAATTGTGGCAATAGATGAATATTGGCAAGCTGCTAAAATACTAAACAACGAAGAGAAGCTGAGCAAATTAAAAGCTTTTACCGGTAGGCGAGAAGCGGCTGTTTTTATTAATGGTGGTATTGTCCGTGAATTAAAACATATGCTTATAGTAGGGGCTCTAATTGCTATATGGTTTTATTTTTAACTCGTACCTATAACAAGGCCAACAAATTCGTTCCAGCCGCAAAAAGCGCCGCTTCTACCGGACTTCCTGCGCGCTGCTCAGGCATAATCCGTTTATGGCGTCACTATGCGCAAGAGAAATTGATTGATGAAATTATATAAATTAGTCTTCTTTTTAGCCGGTTGCGTTATCTTGCCGCCCGTTTTGATAGCGGATAATTATCCTCAGGACTATATAGATACTCAGCTTGAGGCAGTAAGGAAACCTGTCAAAGTCAATTTAAAGAATATAAAGCCTGGTCAACTGGTGTCCGTGCAATACGTAAACATGCCGGTATGGATTTATCGGCGAACAGCAAATGATCTCGCGTATCTAGCAAAGATTGACAAATCATTATTGGCAGATCCAGAGAACAAGAATTTAAGATCGTCTATTGAGGCAGCATATGGTTCATCCGCCTCGTACGTTTGGGCGCGATTGTTGCTATCTGAACTGCCCGCAATTGAGAAGTCAAAGCATCTCTCAAAGAACAATGAATATTTTGTCGTAGGAGGTTGGAGTCCTCATTCCGGCTGTGCATTAACCTACTTGCCACAAAAAAGTCGAAGTAATATTGGCGTTGCTTTCCATGACACATGTTCAGGTGCATTTTTTGACGTGGCTGGAATGGTCGTTAAGGCAGAGCTAACAGGCAATGCGATAGGTACTTCAGCTAGTTTTAATTTATACATCCCGCCTCACGAGTTCAAAAATAAGACAACACTGCTAGTGGGATTGAGATCATCAATTGTGTTACCTGAAATTCACATATCGAATGAGCGGCGTTACATGGGGAAAAGTCCAACTGAAAAACTAATTACTGCCGCTAAATATAACGATATCGAGATGGTGAGAATGGCTTTGAATGAAGGAGCAAATGCAAACTTCTTCGCGATACGAAAGGGTGGCCCATTTGACGCGGCAATTATTGGAGGCTCAACTGAGATTATTGAACTGCTGATAGCCAATGGTGCTAAGCCGAGCCCAAATTCTTTCAACGTCGCAGGTTTTGTAGATAGGCCAGAGGTGATAGAACTTATTAACAGGATGAAATAGAATAAGAGCACATAGCAAGGCGACCCAGTCGGACGGTTTTGCCGCCGCTGGGCCTAGACGCTATCCCATTATGCTTGTGATGACATTCGGTACACATAGTGCTGGGATCATCGAGTATGAAAGTAATAAACTGGAATTCGGAAAAAAATCAACTTCTTCTTTAGGAGCGCGGTGTTTCATTCGAGGACATTGTCGTTTGCATACTTAATCCCTTTATTCGAAACTGACGAAGAGATTTTTCTCAAGACTATAATTCCAAGACGGAAAGCTACACAAGCCGCTCACTCTGCTGCAGAAGCAACTCTTGTTGATTAATAGGTACAATTCTTGCTTAGTAACTGCTTAGTATGCAGCTCGTTAGTTTTGTAAAAGGTTAGTCAATAAACACATGAACAATATAATTAAAAGAAACAATGTAAAAGTATTGGGTAAGAATGGGGCACCCGTTGTATTGCTTGCGCATGGTTTTGGTTGTGATCAAAATATGTGGCGCTTTATGCAGCCATACTTAGAAGAGCATTTCCAGCTTGTTTTATTTGATTACGTTGGCTCAGGTAAATCAATATTGAGCGAGTATTCAATCGAAAAGTATTCTACTCTAGAAGGCTATGGGCAAGACATCTGTGATGTGATTGAAGCGCTTGAGTTTAGTGATGTCACCGTTATTGCACATTCTGTCAGTTCTATTATCGCGTCAATTGCAGTAATTCAAAAGCCAAGGCTAATTAAGAATATTGTAATGGTTTGCCCATCGCCATGTTTTCTGAATGACCGGCCTAATTATGCAGGTGGCTTTGAACGCGCAGACCTTGAAGAGCTCCTAGATTTGATGGACAAAAATTATATTGGCTGGGCTAATTATTTAGCACCACTTGTTATGGGTAGTCAACATTCTGACGAACTTATTGGTGAATTGTCGGGGAGTTTTTGTAGCACTGACCCGATTGTCGCGAAGACTTTTGCTTCTGCTACCTTCTTTTCAGATTATAGGCATATTTTAAAACAAATCCCTTGCGCCACTTTAATCCTGCAAAGTGCATCTGATGCGCTTGCCGATGTTAAAGTGGGCATTTACATGAATGAGAACATAAGTGACTGTCAGCTTGAGGTAATTGAGTCAGAGGGGCATTGCTTGCATATGACTAACCACAACACTATTGCACCTATCGTTCTTGGCTTTATTGAGTAGAATTGCATGACCTGTGATGTCAACTTAGCTCATTTTGAAAAATTTAATTGTTTTCATTCGGGTCATTTAATTGTAAATGAAGATCGAAAAATTCTCTTCTGCAATGCTTATGTTACTGAACTGACCGGATTTTCAGTACAGGTCTTAATTGATAGTCCTATTTCTTCACTATTCACAAAAGCGTCTAATATTTTTATCGACAGTTATGTTTATCCATTATTACTCAAAGACAAAATTGTCGAAGAAATACAAATTAAATTAACTAAAAGTGACGATGAAAGTGTGCCGATTGTGATCAATATTATTGAAGATAATAAAGGTCTGTCGTATTGGTCATTTTATGTGTGTGCTAATAGAGATAAGCTGCAAACTGAGTTGTTAAAAGCAAAAAAAGAACTCGAAAACAAAGCCTCAGAATTATATAACCTAGCGACTACCGATCCACTTACCGGCTTATTAAATAGGCGGGAACTTGCGGTATTAGGCAACAAATTGATCAATCATGCCAATAGTGATCACTCAAATTTGGCAATGCTTTGCATTGATGTTGATTATTTTAAAAGGGTAAATGACGCTCATGGGCATCAGGTTGGTGATCAAGTTTTGCAAAACTTAGCCGCATTATTATTAGAAAATAGGCATACCGATGATTTGGTCGCTAGGGTGGGCGGTGAAGAATTTATTATATTATTAAGCGATATTACTCTAGAAAATGCACATAAAATAACTGAAGATTTAAGAATTAAAATAGCCAAACATATATTATCTGGGGTAAACATAACGGTTAGTATTGGTTTGGTAGTTAGCTCAAAAAATCAAATAGTAGATTATCAATCCTTACATAGCACAGCCGACAACGCGCTGTATGCTTCAAAGCAAAATGGTAGAAACAGAACAACGGCTGTCTCTTACCAAATTTAAGATAACGCTATTTAACACAAGGCAGCAACATATCAGGTTTTGGTACTGACGGCCTTTATAAAAAACTTACCTACTTGTGCTTCTGCTACTTCTACCTCTGTACCTGCTTCTAAAGGCTCTTTTGATATCAAACTCCAATCTACGCCTGAATAACGGTATTGAGGGGTGAGCTTAGGGCTGACATCGTCAGTTAACACAAAGCGATGTCCTACTAAATCGCCTTTAGCTTTCGAGGTGTCCACATTGCTCTGTAAGTTTTTTAAAGGCTTCCACAATAAAGCAGCTGCAATCACAGTAATTACAGCAGTGCTAAAAAATGCACTTAACACTGAATCAGGGACTATTCCAGCATAGAGTAAGGCACTAGTAATAATAGCCGCAACACCAACAAAAAAGATGACAAAAGTAGAAAACCCAAGTACTAATATTTCTATTACTAACAAGACAATGCCAAGTATCAATAGACTTTCAACTAAATTATTGCTTACCCATTCCATCGCTTACCCCTTATTTAACTGACTAATAATAGTACTTGCTTGGGCGACTATGTTTGCTGCATCGGTGCCACTGTCGGGTAACAGCACTACAGAGGATTCCTTTGCTATAGCTTGTTTGGCTTCAATGGCTTTGGTTGCTAAGTCTAGTTGAATTGCTTTTTGTCCTTCATCTGTAGCTGCTGCTTCACCAACTTGGCGCAGCGCTTCTGCTTGAGCAGTGGCCACCGCAACGATAGCTTTAGCTTCACCTTCTGCTCTTAGCACTTGTTCAGATTTGTCTGCTTCAGCAGCCAATACAACAGAAGCTTTTTCACCTTCTGCGCGGTTAATAGCTGCTTGTCTATCCCCTTCAGATTCTAAAATTTGCGCTCGTTTTACACGTTCCGCTTTCATCTGTGCTTCCATCGCTTCCATCACCGATTGCGGCGGCACTATATCTTTAATCTCGTAGCGCAAAACTTGGATGCCCCATGGACCAGCAGCTTCATTTATTGACGCAACAATACTGGCATTCAATAAATCTCTTTCTTCAAAGGTTTTATCGAGCTCCATTTTACCTAACTCAGAACGCATGGTCGTTTGCGCGAGTTGGGTTACCGCAAACACATAGTCATCTACGCCATAAGTAGCTTTGTAAGGGTCAAGCACTCTGAAGTAAAGCACACCGTCTACATGCAAAGAAATATTATCTTTAGTAATTGCACTTTGCTCAGGCACATCGACAGCTTGTTCTTTCAACGAGCGGTCTGCGGAAACTCTATCAACAAAGGGTAGTATAAAATTGAGCCCAGCCTCCTTTGTTGATTGATACTTGCCGAAACGTTCAATCACATAAGCACGATTTTGTGGGACAAATTTGATAGATGTTTTTAGCAACACCACCACAAAAACCAAAATAAGCGTTTGCACTGTTAAAATATAATCGAGTATTGCTTCCATCTTTTTATTTCCTTTTATGACGTTAAACGAACATACATTTTGTAAACATAAATAGTTATACAATTACTAATGTAGACGACTAAGTAACTTAAACATTTTGCTAATTAAATACGAGAATTAGTCAGCGCTTTTTGCCCTGTGTTCCTGTAGTTCATTTTGAAGTTGCTGAGCTATTGCTTGAATTTTGGACATCGCGTTTGTTGCCATTTGTTGACCAAGCATCATAGACTCTTGCGTTATGACGGGCATTTTTTCAATAAAAGATTGGCCTACTGGGCTTTTATAAAACTTAAGAAGTTCAGCAATTTCTTCAGCAGTAAAGTTTTGAGAATATATGGCTTTTAAGTCTCCTTTCATTTGCACCCAACCCATTTCGGCGCGCATTAGATTGATCATTTTCTCGTTATACTTTTCATAAATGGGCATTTCGTCGGCTTGCACGCCCATTTGCTCTCTCATGTTGTCAAACATTGCGCCAAATTGTTGATACATAGTGTCGATCATTTTTTCAGCTTGCATGACCTCAAAAAGCTCATCAATATCATCTTGAGCAGCTTTGTCATCAGAAAAAGCACTAAAAGAAATGAAGCTACATAAAGCAAAAATAAAGAGTAATTTTTTCATTTTATCGTCCTTGAATTAATTAGAAGAGTTATGGTGATGCTGAGCACTATATTACATAATATGTGCACTAATTATCTAGGTCAACCGTCACATTTGAAAGACTTCCTAGGCTACCTTCATCACCTACGCCATTTCGCATTTTAATCATTAAGCGCAAATCGTTTTGCGAATCAGCATGATGCAAAGCTTGTTCTTCGGTTATTTTGTTTGCGGCGTATAAATCATATAAGGCCATATCAAAGGTTTTCATGCCCATATCTTTACCTTTCATCATGGCTTCTTTTAATTCACCTATTTCATTACGCATGATCAAATCTGAAACATAAGGCGAGTTAAGTAATACCTCAATTGCAGCGACTCGGCCTTTACCATTGGCCACAGGAACAAGTTGCTGAGCAACAATTGCGCGAATATTTTGGCTAAGGTCGAAACGTAACTTGTTATGTAATTCTTTAGGAGCAAGATGCATGATACGCTCTATTGCTTGGTTGGCATTATTTGCGTGCAAAGTAGCAACACATAAATGCCCCGTATCGGCAAACGATAAGGCATATTCCATGGTTTTCATGCTTCTAATTTCACCAATAAGGATCACATCAGGAGCCTGTCGTAAGGAAGTTTTTAAGGCGTCGTCAAAGGATAAGGTGTCGATACCAATTTCGCGTTGCGTGATAATGCAGTTTTTATGTTTGTGCAAATATTCGATTGGATCTTCTATTGTTAATATATGCCCATATGAATGCTGATTGCGGTGATCGATTAAACTCGCGAGGGAGGTAGATTTACCGGTGCCTGTTCCGCCTACAAACAACACCAGTCCTTTTTTTGCCATAATCACTTTTTTCAGCACATCAGGGATGCCGAGGCTTTCAGTATTTGGAATATCCACCTGAATTCGTCTAATAACCATGCCAGGCATGTTTCGCTGCCAAAAAGCATTACACCTAAAACGACCAATATTTGAGCGACTAATTGCAAAATTGCATTCAAGATCTTTATTGAAACTGTCTATTTGATCTGGCGTCATAGTTTGATGCACAAGATCTAAACATTCGTCATAACTCAATTTATGAGAATTTAAGGGCTCTAGTTCGCCATTTATTTTAGCACTTACCGCTAAACCTACCGATATAAATAAGTCGGATGCGCCCAAGCTTGCCATTGAGTTAATATATTCGTCTAAAAGGTTCATGTCTGCCTATTTGTTAAGCCGAAATTAGAAGTATTAAATAGATATCGACCTTTTTTGGGTGTGCTGAAGTTTTTGCCTGCAGAATTCTAGTATTGTGCCGATAATCTATTACACTTTAAGAATATACGCATAATATTCGAGATTAATGTCCCTATTGAATATCAACAGCATATTTATGTTTTTGGCTAGAAGCTTTTTCATTCTTTTTTTTCTACATGTGACACTGTCATCTGCGATGGTTCACGCGCAAAAAATACCCAAAGAGCCTAAAACGCTTACCTTTATATTTGCTTCAGAAATGCCTGATATTACTGACCCTGAATCGGGCCGATATGCGGAACTGAAGCATGTAGTTGATCAACAACGGGCTAAGAATCCCTATAGTTTCTTTATTTTTGGAGGCGGTTCGATTGGGCCAAGTGCACTAGCAAATTTGGACCGTGGGTCGCACATTATCGATCTTTTAAACGGTTTAGAGCCAGATGTAATGGGTGTCGCCAAGCGAGAGTATAGTTTTTTTGAAGACGAATTGTCTCTTAGAGCATACGAAGCCGCATTTCCTATTGTTAGCAGTAATACTATTGATAAGCGCATCAATAGTGTTCCCGATGGCTTGGTTGACTATGCATTAATCACGAAAGGCGAGGTCACCGTTGGTGTGTTATCCATTATTCATAGTCGACTTGTATATGAATACTTACTGAAACATATTGATGTGCAATCGCCAATTGATGTAGTTCGCTCAAAATCGAAAAAACTGAGAGCCTTAGGCGCAGATTACGTTGTATTGCATCACTTCTATTCTTTTGATTTTATTCCAAATATATTACAGGAAGGTATAATCGATTTGGCCTACGAGTCAAACACCCTATTTTCTATTAATGATGATGCATCAAAAAAGGCAATTAACAATGCCATTGCCACAACAAAACCGGGTGAGGCAATAGTTGTTACCGTTACCTTAGGCAACAAAAATGAAGTCAAACAGGTAAAGCGTATTACCTTAAAAGACCATGTAGCCGATGTATCCACACAGCATCATCTTAGTAGTTATCAGTTGCGTTTAGACCGGTTACTCAATATTCGTATTGGCTTTTGGGATGGTAATTACACTACATCGGTACAAAGCTTGCGTACGGGTGAAAATGCATTTGGAAATTACGTTGCTGATACGATGCGAAACTTTGCTAATGCCGACATCGCTTTAGTGAACGGGGGCAGTATTCGGGGCGATAGAACCTATCAAACACATTCATCCATAACGCGAAGAACCATCGCAACAGAATTACCCTATCGTTCTACCCTTAGTGTGTTGGCGATTACAGGCGAGGATCTTGAAGAAGCTTTAGAAAATAGTTTTGCAGGTATTGATGAAAGGCAGGGTAGCTTTTTGCATGTATCTGGTATGAGAGTGACTTTTGATAGCACCGCCCCTGCAGGGCAGAGAGTAAGAAAAGTAACGATTAACCAACTGCCTTTACAAAAAGATAAGGTCTATCGTTTGGCAACAACTGATTATTTGGCAGATGGTGGAGATGAGTTTTTTTCCTTAACTCGCGCTACCGTTTTAAAAGAAAAAAGGGTACAAGAGTCGATATTGATTTCAGACTTGGTGTTGCGCGAAATCCAGTTAAGGGGCAAGTTGCAAAGTCGTTTGGACGGACGAATGTTAGATGTATCAAAAGGTCGTCAAAATGATTAGTGGCAAGAAGCAAACAATACGCTTATTTACCTATGCACAACTTATTATTTTGATCTTATTCACTATAGTTACTATTTTTGCCGTTTATCGTTTGAGTAATTTGGGATACACACTCGAAAATCTGGCCAACGAGTCTATGCCCAATATCGCAAAAGCGGCATCATTTACAAATCGTATTCAAAGTTTATCAACCCTCACATCAATATTGACAGGTTCGACAAGCAACCCTGCCAGACAATTAGCTAAACAGAAGGTTGATAAAAGCATACAGTTAGTTAATCAATCATTGCTGGGCACAAGCGATGCCAACAGCTACCTAACTAGACAATTAGCTACTTTGACTCAAGAAATTAATGAACTAGACACTTTGGTAGAACAACGTATTTTGCAGGAGCATATGCTACTAAAAAGCAGAGAAAAATTTACTTACGAATTTTCAAAGCTATTTCAGAGTATTAATACTAATATTGCCGACAACAAACTTGAAAATAAGCTACTAGATATTTTATTACTTGCCATGCAAATTGATCAACAAACTCGCATGCATGCGCTTAGACAAATAGAAAGTGAGTTAGCAAAAAAACTGAAAAATGCCATTGATGGTGTTGCAAGTTCACAAATAAATACAAAGGCGTCACTGACCGACATTCAAACACATTTGATTGGCAACGATGGTCTTGTTACCCAAAAGATACAATTTTTAAAAATTGTCGGTAGAACAAGAGGAAGAGATTCATTCGTAAGAAACTTAATAGCGAATGTGTCGAGCAATTTAGATTATCAAAATCAACTAACAAACCAGTCAACCTTGCAGGCTGCAAATAAAGCAAATGACTCGGCGACAGAATACGCAAATATTACGGTAATAGTTGGCCTATTTTCTTTTCTTTTAACCCTAGGTATTATTTATTTTTTGTACAAAAAAATTGTTTCTCGGCTAATATCACTTGCGCAGCAAGTTGAAATGGCTTCAGAACACAACAGTACCGAAATTCATATTAATGGCAATGACGAAATTAGCCAGTTAGCGGAGCGCTTTTCATTGTATTTAGCGCGGATGAAAGAACAAGAAAGTGCTTTATTGAACATGACGCTAACAGACCCATTAACCGCAATACCAAACCGGCGCGCATTTGAAGCACAGCTTAAAGAAACTATGGCAATTGCTCGCAGAAATGAATGGTGGGTGAGCTTATTTTTAGTGGATATTGACTTTTTTAAAGACTATAACGATCATTATGGGCACTCTGAAGGCGATGCTTGTTTACGTTTAGTTGCCAATGAAATACATAAAATCATGGCCAGAAACACTGACTTTTGCGCGCGTTTTGGCGGTGAAGAGTTTGTTTGTATCCTACCTAATACCAACCCCAATGGTGCTAAATTGAAAGCAGAAGCGGTACGAAAAGCAATAATGTCGCTATCGATACCGCATGCAAAAAGCGCTATTGGCGATACACTAACGGTAAGTATTGGCTCAGGTTCATTCCTTTTTACACAGCATGATAATTGGATGTCGGACATTATCTTTGAACAAACCGACAAAGCTTTATACAAAGCAAAGAGAAATGGACGCAACCAATGTGATTTTTTTGCCATTGACGAATAAAGAGATAAAAGTCGAAATATGCCAGTAGCTTGCGCCCTTCACATACTTGTTAAAACCGAAAAACAAGCAAAAGAGATACTCATCCAATTAAAAAAGGGTAAAGATTTTGGTGCTTTAGCTAAACGACACTCCATATGCCCCTCGGGCAAAAAAGGCGGAGACCTTGGCGAGTTTAAGCGTGGCCAAATGGTGAAAGCTTTTGATGACGTTGTTTTTAAGAAAGATATTTTGAAAATACACGGCCCAGTTAAAACCAGGTTTGGTTATCATTTGATCAAGACTCTTTATCGTCAATAAAATATCTCATATTAACAAGGCCAATAGAAAGCGTGAATTGTCCTTTTGATAGTTATCCATACTAGACATTAAAAAAGTATCGATATCAATGATAGTCAACTAACAACCTTGATAACTAGCGCAGTCGCTTTCAGCATGTTAGATTTTATGTACTTACAGCACAACGAGAGTATATGACATGAGCGATTCAAGGCCACAATCTAGCCAACAACTTTTTACTGAAATTAGTTCTGAAGGACAACTTAGTGTTAGTTGTAAAACAGTAGCGATCCCACAACCGAAGCCCAATGAAGTAATCGTTAAAATTGAAGCTGCACCGATTAATCCTTCTGATATGTGGCCTATGTTTGGTCCAGCTGACTTACGTGAAGCCAGTTTTGATGATGAAAATCTAATATTAAAGGCGCCGGTTCACAAATCTATGTTGATGCGAATAAAGTCGCGTTTAGACCAAGCATTACCAATTGGTAACGAGGGCGCTGGCACAGTAGTTGCGGCCGGTGATAGCCCACAAGCACAGGCCCTTATTGGGAAAACGGTAGGTGTATTAACTGGAGCAGTTTATACCGAATATGCTTGTGTACCTATTCAAGCTTGTATGTTACACAATGAAGGCACCACAGCTAAACAAGCCGCATCGTCTTTTGTAAACCCTTTAACTGCCTTAAGCATGGTGGAAACCATGAAAAGAGAAGGGCATAGTGCATTGGTTCATACCGCTGCAGCCTCTAGTTTGGGTATCATGCTGAATAAAATTTGTTTAGCTGAAGGTATCGACATCGTTAACATTGTGCGCAAACAAGAGCAAGTTGATATGCTAAGCTCATTAGGGGCTAAACATGTACTTAATTCTAGTGCAGAGAGTTTTAAAATGGATTTGTTCAACGCCATTAACGAAACCGGTGCAACGCTAGCCTTTGATGCGATTGGTGGTGGCGATGTGGTGAGTGACATTTTGACCGCGATGGAAGCTGTTGGCAGCCAAGATGCAGTTGGTTTCAACACTTATGGGTCGGAAGCCAATAAACAAGTTTACATTTATGGCGGATTAGACTTTGCGCCAACCGTGCTTAATCGTGCATACGGCATGACTTGGAATATTGGTGGGTGGTTGTTAATGCGATTCTTAGGTAGCTTAGATATTAAAGAGGTTTTAGCATTGCATAAGCGAGTTGCAGATGAAATAGACAGTACATTTGCAAGCAATTTCAGCAAGGAAATTTCACTTAAGCAGGCATTGGAAATTGAGAATGTTGCTGAATATATGGCGAAGAAAACGGGCGAAAAATACTTAATTAACCCATCTTTGTAATTCAAAATGGCCATCACCTATTACCGTGATGGCCATTGTCATATTTGAATTTATTTGGTCGTTTGGGCGACCAACTGCGGTAATTTAGTATGCGATAGTTTTGCCATTAAATTAGCATTTTCTATTGCTCCATGCGACATCGCATACTCAACTACTGTTTGTCCGTTACACATTAACCCCTCGGCTAAATCTCGATAAGAATATCCACTGCGTTTGACGGCAACTCTGAGTTTTGCTGCATTATTAGTCTGAATGGCTTTACAAACTTTAATTAGGGAGCTTTCATTTGGAATATACTTAGCGTTAGCGTTAAGGGAAAAGAGTGAGCAAATAGCAATAACACCGATAGTAGCTGGCAAGCTGAAACTGTTTAATAATTTTTTCATGTTGAATTCCTTTAGTATCTATAAGTAGTATCTATAAGATTTAAGCTAGATTTTCTAAATGACACTCTATTCACAACGAGCGCCCCGGATATCGACCTTTTACTGGCCATGGTTAAGGTATAATGAAAAGCTTATGCTGAGTTTTTTGGTGCTGTCTATACGACACACCACGTTAAGTTGCTAAGCTTCTTAAAATAGCCTTATGAACTCTATGTCGTCACAGTAAAGCAAAAAGTTTGGGCTGAATGTGTTTCATTTTGAGGTAGAGTGTAAGCAGGTTTTACAAGTGTAAATCTAGTCATAGAATTACGTAAACTGTTTCTAAAATGTGTAAAAATGTAAATAACACACATAATTTTAGCGCCACAATTGCAAAACGTAGACAAGCAAAAAAGAGTATCGTTGGGTTTTGATACTCTTTGTTAAACGATGGATGAATGAAGCGGGTATTAAGCGCCGGGATAGCGTTGCGATAAAAGTGTGTATAGCGTCTCAGGATAAGCTTCTTGACTGCTATCGAGTGTGGCCATGACGTCGACTAAATGCTCGTTGTCTTCTCGATTTTGCCACATCTTAATGTAAGTACCGTCTTTATAGCCGTGATCTTGACGGAAAAAATTAAGCACATTTTTTCCCACATATTGCTCAAACAAGTTATTAGCGTCCATTTCTGCTTGCTCAATAATACATAAGAACAAACTTACATCGAAGCGCTGAGCCACACATAAACCTGTCATGAGTTCTAAATTTTCGACTAAGTTTTGGTGTGTAAAATTGTATTGGGTCCCATCAAAACTTAATGCTTTATGTGAGCTTCGCAAAGCTGTGTTTATAGCCTTTGCGGCGGCGTCTATATCACCCTTGTGTTCAATAATAATGTGTGACAAAGCAAAATGCCAAATATCTACTAACTCCATTTGTACTTGTGGCAAATCTAGGCTTTGCGCTTTCCACCATTTCCAACCATGATGTTCAATCGCTTCTACAGACTCAATCATTGCTGCGCGCAAATAGCGATAACCTGCAGTTAACCATTGCGGGTTTACTTTTTTGTTCATTTTGTCTTGTAAATCGAGCATGGTAGCAAGTTGAGTGGCGCTGAGCATAGCATTTGTCCTTGTTTACGAAATTTGAGAAACTTTGTTATTACTTAGTTTAATAGATAAACGCTTGTGATAATAGATATCCGTAAGGTCAAGTTAATAAGAGTTAACTTTATTGAAAGTCTTAAGTGAGTCATATTAAGTAGCGTACTTGAATAAAGTATCAAAAATGTTACTTTGCATCTATTACCAATTGCGAACCTTGCTTGTAAATAAGTCATAAAAGGACAACAAATGTCAAAAATAAGAAAAATGAGAGTAGCTTTGCTATTTAGCTTGGTGGTATTGACACTTTTTGCCTGTTCCGACAGTGAAGTGGGCGATGTTTCTTTAGGCGTATTTACGACAAAAGATATTAAAATTGATGCCTTGCAAGATCCACTTATCAGTGGCGTAACCTGCCATATTTCAAGTATCGAGGCGAATCTAGATTTAGCCGATCCATCTGATAGTTCAATAGCGTGTCGTCAAACGGGTGAAATTACTCAAGCAATGTTGGTTAATATTGATAAATCGGCGTCGGGTGAGGTTGTGTTTAAAAAATCTAAAAGTATCTTTTTCAAAAATATGAAAGTACGACGCATATATGATGCAAAGGCTCAAACTCTGATGTACGTTTCGTATTCGACCAAAGAAACAAGCGGTAGCTACAAACATAGCTTGTCTACAGTACCTTTATGGGGTACCGATGCGTATAACTCTCCTGTATTAGCAAATTAGATGTTTAATAGGATGAGCGTCATGAAAAGTAGAGTCAGCGTACTTTTTTGTTTGTTGCCTTTGTTGCTCTTAAGCCAAGCGGTTATGGCGTTTAATCAAGAAAATAAAGTGGCAGAAAAGAGTGCTTTTAAAGGTGACCGTGAAGGTCACGTTATGAAAGACCCTATTGATAAAAAAGACATTCCACCTGCTCCTATTCTGACTGTAGCACAAGCCCTTGAAAGCATGCACGTGGCAGACGGTTTTGTCTTAGAAAATATAATATCTGAGCCTAATATCTTTAACCCTGTTGCTTTGGCTTTTGATCCTGATGGCAGAATTTGGGTCGCCGAAATGACGCGATTTATGCCCGATATTAAAGGAACTGGAGAAGAAGTACCTGAAGGAAATATTGCAATTCTTGAAGATACTACCGGAGATGGCAAACTAGATACTCGCACAGTGTTTTTAAACGACGTTATCCTTCCGCGCACAATATCTATCGTAGAAGGGGGTATTTTTTATGCTGATCATACACAACTATATTTTACCGAAGTCGTCGAGCGAGATGGTGTGCTTGTGCCGGGCATCAGAGAAGTAGCAGATTCTGAATATGCCGCAGGTGGTAATTTAGAGCACAAACCTAATGCGATGATGTATAACATTGACAATTGGTACTATAACGCAAAGTCCAGCGATCGGTATAAAGCAGTGCCTATGTCTCATAGCACAACATCTTTACCACAAAGTGCCAAAGAAATTTACCGCAATAAATTTTGGCGTTTATATAAGGACAAGACTGACTTTCGGGGGCAATGGGGTGTGACTCATGATGATTTTGGACGCTTGTATCATAACAAAAATCATGAGCCTATCTCTGGAGAATATCTTTTACCAGGATCTTTGCGCACAAACCCAGAATTTAAAGCGTCACCAACAGCGCACTTAATTGGCGAGAAAAGCGTCTTCCCTGTGCGCATAAATCCAGGAGTCAATCGAGCGTATATCGATGGTGTGTTAGTTGGAGAAGGCGAAAATAAAGGAAAATTGGCTAACTTTACTGCCGCTTCTGGCTCGCTTATTTATCGGGGTGATAATTTTCCTGAGGACCTTTATGGCTTAGCTCTGACACCAGAGCCGGCGGGTAATCTGATTTCTGCAAGGCGTTTGCTTGAATCTGAAGGACAGTTAAGTGGTGTTGCTTTGCTAGATAAAGCGGAAATAATTGCGTCTACTGATGAGCGTTTTCGCCCAGTTAATTTGCACAACGCTCCTGATGGAAGTATTTATATTGTCGATTTTTACCATGGTATTATTCAGCACAAAGAGTTTTTGACCAGTTATTTAGGCAAACAAATTAAAGACCGCGAATTAGACCAAAATAATAATAGCATGGGTCGTCTATATCGTTTGCGTTGGAATGGTAAAGCATTACCACAACCTCAATCACTTTCGTTATTATCAACTGACGAATTGGTGCCTCTGCTTGCGCATAAGAATGGCTGGCATCGTGATACTGCTCGCCGACTTATCGTGCAAACAGGCGCTGTTGAACAGGCGAAAGCAGTGCTCGACTTGATTAAAAATAGTCATGACGAAAGGGTCATTATTAATGGCCTTTGGACGCTGAATGGTTTAGAGCGTTTAAATTATGAAATATTAAATCACTTCATGCGTTCAGGTACGAATAAAGTCAAAGCCAGCGCAATTGCATTGTCAGCATATTTGCCCCAACGTTATCATTCAGAGTTGCTTAAAACACTAGCAGAACTGATCGAAACAGACTATTACTTAGCCTTACAAGCAGCGCTAATAAGTGGCAAACTCGCTAGTAAAGATTCGGTTTGGCTAAGCAAAAAAATATTGGACCTGTATGCCGAAAAACCATACGTTTTAGAGGCGGTAGTGAGTGGCTTTGCTAATAATTCAAAACAATTTACCGCTGAGCTTGCGCAATATCCTAACGCAGAGTTTAGGTACATTGTTGACAATTTGGGCAAGGACCCTAGTCAACGAAACAATCGCAACCAACTTGCTACGCAAGGGATTACCTTATATGACCAAGGTAAAACCCTTTATAATGGTAAAGGGGCTTGTTCAGCATGTCATGGTGCCGACGGCAATGGTATTGATGGAATGGGTCCGACATTTTGGCAAAGCGAATGGGTAATTACAGACAAACAACGTTTGGCAAAGGTATTGCTACATGGTTTAAGTGGCCCAATAACAGTCAATGGCGAGCAGTGGAAGACAAACATGGTGATGCCAGGCTATGCAAATAATCCGGTGATAAATGACGAAGAGCTTGCCGCAATTGCGACCTATTTGCGCAATACATGGGGTAATGCCGCTGACATTGATGGTCAGGTTTCAGTAGAGTTGTTTAAAAAAGTCCGTGAAGAAACAACCGGGCAGACAACTCCTTATCAGCAAGACGACTTTTAAAGAAGATGGTCTTTGAGCCGGGTGATTTTGGAGAGAGATGATATGTCTGGTAGAGTGCTAGATGATGACGTATTTGCTCGACTTTTGTCTTTCCCAAATGTTAGTAGTCACTTCTCATCAGGCGTTTTTAACAACAGAAGCCTTAGCGAATATTGCAGATACAACATTGGCGAGTATTACTGAATATTTAATTGGCAAACGAGCAAACCAATTGTCGTATCGAGTCTAAAAAGTTTCCTCTGTGATGGTCTGCACAATTGTTGAACTTTGCACAAGCGCTTTGCCGCGGCCATTTGTTTCAGATGCGGCCTCAAGCTTGCCTTTGTTTTTTATGATTACATGCAAATCACCAAACCTGCTTTTACGGGTGCTGTAGCCTAAGGCTTCCAATTCTGTAAGAACATCTGTAGATAAACCTTCATGGTATCTAATTTCATTTTTGGGTAAAAGTTGATGATGAAAACGCGGTTGATCTACGACTTGTTGGGCCGGTAAATTGAATTCAAGTGCATGCAGAATACTTAAATAAACCGAAGACAAAATAGTGGTGCCACCAGGAGAGCCTGTCACCATCTTAATTTCATTGTTTTCAAGTACAATAGTAGGCGTCATGGAGCTAAGCATGCGTTTATAAGGTTGTATTTCGTTTGCTTGACCACCAATAGCACCAAAATAATTTGGCACACCAGCCTTGGCACTAAAATCATCCATTTCATCATTTAATAAAAAACCACCACCTTCAACTACAACACCACTGCCAAAACCTAAGTTAATTGTTGTGGTGTTTGAAACGGCATTGCCCATAGCATCAACAATTGAGAAGTGCGTTGTTTGTTCACTTTCTGCTAGGCCTGGTTTAATGTCTTCGCTTATTGATATTTTATCGAGTTGAATACTATGGGCACGTTCTTGTATATATTCAGAGGTGAGCAAGGCCTTTTGGGGTACATCAATAAAATCAGGGTCACCTAAATATTCTGCTCTATCGGCAAATACTCGTTTACCTATTTCCGCAAGCACATGAATGTATTGAGCATCGTTAAGATTGAGTTCTGGACTCCTTGCTTTAACGATATCAAACATTTGTAACCACTGTGCAACCGCAATGCCCCCAGAACTTGGCGGTGCTGCACTAATTACCTCGTATTGTCTCCATTTACTTTTTATGGGTTTGCGCCATTTTGCTTGATATTTTAATAAATCATCTTGATTAATTAAGCCACCTTTCTGTTCCATGAACCGGCTGATAATCTTTGCTGTTTCGCCTTCATAGAATCCTTTTTTACCTGCTTCTTTTATTCTTAAAAGTGTATCAGCTAGTTCCGCCTGAACAAATAACTCACCTGTTCTCGCATGTCCAAAGTAGTCTTTAAAGTTGACAGTAATTTCTCTTTTTTCCAGTCTATCGATGTAGCGCTTTATTTTCGAAGCAAGTGCTTCCGGCATAATAAAACCTTCTTTTGACAGCGTATAAGCAGGTTGTACTAAGTCAGCCCAGGGCAAAGTGCCATATTTTTTATGTGCTTCCCACATGCCAGACACTGTGCCAGGAGTCCCTGATGCCAACACGCCAAAAAGTGATTCTAATCGCTTTACCTCACCATTTTCGTCGAGGTACATATCACGGTGTGCAAGGCCAGGAGCAGATTCACGATAATCAATAAAATCATCTTGCTTATCATAGTGAATCAGCATAAAGCCACCACCACCAATATTGCCTGCTTCAGGAAATGTTACTGCAAGACTAAATTGTGCTGCAATGGCAGCATCTACTGCATTACCGCCTTTATTAAGAATATCCATGGCAATGTTTGCTGCAAACTCGTCAGGCATGGCGACAGCTTGCTGATTTTCTATCTTTTGGACACTTTTTTTACTATCGAAAGTGTCTCGTTGACTTGAGTCTGAGCAGGCTGAAATGATAACTAATACAAGGAGGAAAAACACACTGAACAAAGACACCGATTTTATTTTTTTATTGATGAGCATAATCATGTTTAGTATTTTTCTCCTTAACATCTTACTATTTTTATTTACTATGGCTATAGGCAAGGCAGCTTACTCTTGCTGGTTAATAATGTAACATTATTTGCTTAAACTTAAATACAAAATTAATGCGGAAATAAATCACAAATGCAATAGGAAGGGAAATGAAGTTTCACTGTGGATACATTCACAATAAATGTCGGAAGATACCATCTCAGGCCGCGGGTAAGCTGCTTTTTGGCGGTAAACCTTGCGCAAAAAATGCTGGCAATGTAACGGCAAATAAAACATGAAAGAGACATCAAATTTTTGCCCATGCAAAAGTGGCTTAGCATTTACTGAATGTTGCTTGCCCTTTATTCAGGCGCACGAAACGACGATTAAAAACGAAATGTCACTAACACCGCCCACGCCAGAAAAGCTGATGCGCTCACGCTATTGTGCTTATGCGATACAAAATTACCATTATATTATTAATACCTACACCGCGAGCAAAGCGAAAAGCTTAAGCATAAATGTTATTGAAAATGACTGTCAGCATACACAATGGTTAAATTTGCAAATTATTCATTCAAGCGAATCTACTGAAAAAGGCGAGGTGGAATTTGTTGCTTTTTACAAAGACAAAGGCGAATTTTTTTGCATGCATGAACGTAGCCTTTTTATTAAAGAATTAGGACAATGGAAATACCACACTGGCAAAGTATTAGATAAAACAGGTAAACTAAAACCAGAAAGAAACAAATTGTGTTTATGTGGTAGTGGCAAAAAATTTAAGCGTTGCTGTTGTTAACAACAACTGCTAATTTTTCCGCTTAATCGTATAGGCTTAATTTGGCGAGCTGAACTTGTCAACAAATCGTCAGCATCTCAATAATTCGGAAAATAACAAAAGATAAGGATAGATCATGAAAAAATTATTAACATTAGTTGTATTAGTGGGGCTGAGTTCTATTGCAAACGCAGAGGAAAAGAGTTGGTGGGATTCTTTATTAAGTATGGTCGGTATAGGTGAAGAAACAGAACAAGTACAAGCTGCTCCATCTGCCAGCGGTCTTATAGATTCGGTAGTGTCAGGTCTAGGGGTAAGTGAAACACAAGCTCAAGGTGGCATAGCGGCTTTGTTCAATTACGCAAAACAAAATGTGAGTGAAGAGCAATTTTCAAAATTAAGTGAATATATTCCGGGTGCAGACACTGTTTTAACCTATTTACCAGCCATAGAAGGTATTAAGCAAGAGGGCTTAGCCGGTCTAATAGACAAAGCGGCAGGCATGAACGAATCACTAGCACAATTAAATGAACTTAGAAAACAGTTTGATGTACTTGGGCTTGATACTGCCATGATTCAAAAATATGTGGAGCAAGCCAAATCGTATTTAGATACACCTCAGGGGCAGGAAGCCAAAAACCTGTTAATGGAAAGTTTAAGCCAGTTATCGATTTAATTTACGCTAATTATTATTCAATAATAGTGATAATGAGTTTACGAGCACCGCCATCATTGCGGTGCTCGCCTAAATATATACCTTGCCATGTTCCCAAAGCTAAACTCCCATTTATGATCGGAACGTGCACACTACTGCCGAAAACACTCGCTTTAATATGTGCAGGCATGTCATCACTGCCTTCATAAGTATGCGTGTAATATGGCAAGTTTTCGGGAATGAGTTGGTTTACAAAAGCTTCTAAATCAGCTCTCACACTAGGGTCTGCATTTTCATTAATAGATAATGACGCAGAGCTATGCTGGATAAATACACTCATTAGACCATGAGACGGTAGGGTAGCAAGTGACTTATTCACATGTTTAAAGATAGTGTTAGTAATGAGATGAAAGCCCCTTTCAAAGGGAGGTAATGTAAGAGGAATAGAAGTTGCCATATAGAGTTCCAGTCAAATTAAAACCACATGTTTTATGTGTCGAAAGGGTTAGTACTAACCATGGTAATGTTTGTAGTATGGCATACAAATAGTAAAACTATCAGCCCTGTATTTAATCAGCCCGTGTTTATTTTATGTATGTTAAAAAAAGAGAACAAAAAGAAAGTCGCATAGATTTTATTCAATAGTGTACGCTTAATTTATAATGATGAATGATGGCAATTGTGGGGCATCATTATTGTCGCTATAGTATTAGCCAAACAAGAATCGTTTTGAGGCCATAACGTTGAAACAGTTATTCAACATATCTATTGTGCTTGCTTGCATGCTATTACTAAGTGCTTGCAAGAATATACATAAAGAAATTCAATTTCCTAAGGTGAATGACAATATTCCTTATTCATCCATAGAGAGCCTACCTACACTAGATGCGACAAATGCAGTCTCTTATGCAAGCCATCAAGATCAGTATTTCTATTTTTGGGAAGCAATAAACCCTTCTTCAGACTTTATTCCTAAACAACAAGATACCGTAATCTTTGTGCATGGTGGTTGCTGGTTGTCTGCATTTGATATTGGCCACAGCCAGGCTTTTACAAGTGGCCTTGCTGCCGCGGGCTACAACGTGTTTTCAATTGAGTATCGACGAACTGGCAATGGTGGTGAATGGCCGGTGGCCTTAGATGACCTTAAATTAGCAATATTGAATATTCGTCGATTTATGCGCAGTAAGGGTATTACTTCACAGCAAGTGACCATGGTTGGGCACAGTGCAGGCGGTCACCTTGCGACGCTTTTAGCGGTAGACGCAATTAATGTATTTGAAAATCTGAACCTAATTGGTTTAGCTGCAATTATTGATTTACCACGGTATGCACTTGGTGATAATAGCTGCCAAACGGCAACACCAAAATTTATGCAAGGTGACGAGCAAGAACAAGCAACCGCATATAAGCTCGCAAATCCTTTGAACTACACTATGCTGGGGTTAAATAGTGCGATTATGTATTCGGGCAGTAAAGACAATATAGTGCCTACCTCACTAGCAACCCATCCAAATACTGAAAATCAAATTTTACCGGGTGTTGGCCATTTTGATTGGATCCATCCTGGCTCATTTGCGTTTAAAACGCTTATACAACGACTCGAAGCCATTAATGAGAATAGAGTCATAACGCCACTGGATGTAAAAAATACCGATGCAGATTAAGTGCCTTAACGATTTACAAGAAAAAGCAAAGCAGCTTGATGCAACTGATGATTTAGCGCACAAACTACACGAGTTTGAACTGCCAAAACAGCAAATTTATTTAGATGGGAACTCATTGGGACCATTGACTAAAGCAGCAAAGGCACGCGCTAAAGAAGTAGTAGAACAGCAATGGGGTGCTGATTTAATTGAAAGTTGGAATAAACACAAATGGATTGGATTACCCAAAACAATAGGCAACAAAATAGCTAACTTGATTGGGGCGGAAGAAAATACAGTTGTATGTGCGGATTCAATTTCTGTCAATTTGTTTAAAGTATTAAGTGCCGCTTTACTCATACAAGAACAAGGATTAAAGCAAGAGACACAGCAAACGCCGCCGATTCAAAATAAGCGCACAATCATCTTGTCACAAGCTGATAATTTTCCTAGCGATATATATATGGCTCAGGGCTTATCAAATTTGCTTGGTGAAAATAGATGTAAATTACACACTGTTAGTAGCAAAGATATAGAACATGAATTACAAGAAAATGGCGACAAAATTGCAGTAGTGATGCTCACCCATGTTAATTTTAAAAATGGTGATATTAGTGATATGCAGGCCATTACTCAATTAGCTCATCAAAAAGGCGCACTCATAATTTGGGATTTGGCTCATAGTGCCGGCGTGTTGCCACTTGAATTACAGCATTGCGAAGTTGATTTTGCAGTAGGTTGTACTTATAAATATTTAAATGGCGGGCCGGGTGCACCTGCTTTTGTATACGTGGCTAAGAAACTTCAAAAAGCCATCCAGCAACCTTTAAGTGGCTGGATGGGACATAAACAAGCTTTTGCTTTTTTACATGACTACGAAGCTGCTGATGGGCCAGAACAAATGCTCAGTGGAACACCTCCCATTTTATCGATGAGTATTTTGGATGCGAGTTTAGGTGCATTTGAAGGTATAAACATTCATCAAATTAGACATAAATCTATCGCGCTCAATGGTTTTTTTCAAGAGTGTGTTGAACATCTAATGATAGATGATTTATTTGAGCTAGCTTGTCATCCAAGCGCAAACCTTAGAGGCAGTCAAATTAGTTATACTCATCCTTATGCATATGCAATTTGCCAAGCACTGATTGCGCATAATGTTGTACCTGATTTTAGAGCGCCTAACATTTTACGCTTGGGCTTTTCTCCTTTGTTTTTGACTTATGAACAGGTATTTAATGCGGCTCGTATACTTGCCGATCTGGTGAATAAGCAAGAGTATAAAAATTCGATGTATCAACAAATGAAAGAAGTCACATAGCATGATTAATCCTTCTCTAGTGCTGTTTACTGGTCCGATTAAGGATTTAGGCAAACTACACAACCTGCAAGCAATGTGATTATATAAAAATGAGCAAACAAAATTATGAGCGAATTTGGGCTACGGTTAACGCAATTCCTATTGGGAAAGTTAGTAGTTATGGGCAAATTGCCGATTTAGCCGGATTGCCTGGCAGAGCTCGTTTAGTTGGTAAGAGTTTGGGCCAAATACCCAAAGGGCGGAAGGTTAATTGGCATAGAGTGTTGCGTTCAAATGGGCAGTTAGCGTTTGATAAAGCCTCTGAACAAGCGCAACGACAAAAAGGTTTATTGCAAGAAGAAAATGTTGTTGTATTGAACAATCGAGTTAATATGAAGGAATTTAACTGGCGACCTGACTTAAGTGAGTTATTACATACTTTACAGTTTTAGTATTGTTATCTTCCATTTCTTAAGCCTCTGCAAAACGCCATTTCCATTTATTATTTTCCGGTAAAGTAACGCTAAATATTTATCACAATTTGAACACAATTCACTTTGTTTGAAATTATTTGATATTTCTTTGGGTCTTCTAATCGAATTTAATAACTTTATTGATTTAAAAATTACCGGGAGCGATACCATGAAAACCAAATTTTTTTATACATTTGCAATATTAGTTGCCTTTGCAGCAACATCTTGTGGCCTAATACCTTCACAGGCTAATTCTTCCCTTGATGCTGTTAATGTTGATGAAAATGCAATCGCGATTAAAGGCTATGATCCTGTCGCATATTTTACATTAAACGCAGCAACCCCAGGAGATAGCAATTTTACAGCCAATTATGCTGGTGCGACTTATCATTTTAGTAGTGCTGAGCATCAAAAATTGTTTAAAGCTAATCCTTCAAAGTATGCTCCTCAGTATGGTGGTTATTGTGCTTTTGGGGTATCTAAAGAAAAAAAATATGACACTGATCCAACCGCATTTGAAATTGTCGATGGTAAATTATATTTAAACCTAAATGCGACAGTTCAAAATATCTGGACAAAAAATTCGGGTGAATTGATTGTTGACGCCAATGAATACTGGGTCGATATTGAAAATACCCCGGTTTCTGAACTTTAATTAAAAAATATTTTCAAAAAGATGAAATTAAATTTGTATTTCATCGGTTTAATAGAGTAACTTGTTTATTGAAATGTTTAAGCGAGTTACGCTAACAACTTACTTAGAAGACAACGAGGAATGAATATGAAAACGAATATCGCTGCTGCTGCCGCTCTTGCTACTGTGATGACACTTGGTGTTGTTGACGCTGTTGAAGCTGCAAGCAAAAAGAAAGAAAAGTGTTATGGCGTTTCGCCAGCTGGTCAAAATGATTGTGGTAACTTAGCGGGTACTCACAGTTGTGCAGGTCAATCAACGGTAGACAACGATATCGGTGAATGGCGCTTAGTTCCAAAAGGCACTTGTAAAGAGCTTGGCGGTTATGACAAAAAAGAAGCGAAAAAATTGTTCAAAGAAATGCAAGCTGAGAAAAACAGCTAAGCTACCTTAAGTAGGCTTATTTTGCCATCAACACATCTGCAGCCCGAACCCATAATTGGTGTAGGGCTGCGTCATCCCCACTACAATCATGCTTTATCAACCGAACTTAATCATCAATCTGTAGAGCACACAATTGATTTTGTCGAAATTCACGCTGAAAACTTTTTTGCTAATGGTGGCATCAGTATCGATTTATTACGAGATGCAAGCGAGAAATATAAAGTGTCGGTGCATGGGACATCATTAGGCTTAGGTTCAAATTTATCGGTTCCCAAAGAAACTCTCGAACAATTTGCAAAAGTGGTGAATACTGCTGATGCGTATTTAGTATCAGAACATCTATGTTTCAATCGTGCTCAGGTGGGTGGTCGAATATTGCATTCGGGCGATCTTTTGCCCTTAGCTTATAATGATAAATCTCTGCAGGTGTTAAGTGACAATGTTCAACACGTGCAAAGTATCATTAAAAGGCCAATTCTGATAGAAAATTTGTCGGCTTATTTACAACCACGTTATGTTGATGAGTTGGCAACAGACACCATGACCGAAGCTGCGTTTTTAATTGAATTGTGTAAACGGGCTGGCTGTGGCTTGCTTTTAGACTTGAATAATTTGATCGTCAATGCGCTCAATAAAAAAGAGACAAACATTATTGACAAGATATTTGAGCAAATACAATCAATTCCTGCAGAGCTTATTGGTGAAATACATTTGGCAGGATTTAGTGACAAACGGGTTAATGGTTTTATAGTAGATGATCATGCTTGTTCGGTTTCTCAAACATGTTGGTCTTTGTATCAGAGAGTCATTTCACATGTAGGGCTAAAACCAACTTTAGTAGAGTGGGACAATGATCTGCCGAGTTGGGATGTCCTTCTTGCTGAAGCTAATAAAGCACGGGCTATTAACACAGAATTAATGACTCAATAAATGAACGCGATATAGGCTTAGCTTTTTAATGAAGTATCAAACATCATTGATAGAACATATTTTTTCATCTAAAAGTGCCCATGGTATGGATCATTTAATTGATGAGGCTCAAAACGCAATTGATGTTTATCATAACAATTATATTGAAAATGGTATTCGTGCATTAGCGATTAGTTTTTCTAGTGTTGCTGCCATTTTGGAAGAACAAGACTTTAGGAAGTTATGTCACGGCTACTTACTCCAGTATCCCAAAACATGTTTTGATTGGGCAGATTATGGAGCCAACTTCAATGAATATATTTTGAGTATTGACGTATTCGCTGAAATGCCTTTTTTGCCAGAATTAGCCATCTTAGATTGGCATTTGATGCATGCAGAGCGGTCAAAGGACATCGCTTTTGATGCAGACAGTTTTACCTTGTTGCAAACTAGGCCTGCCGACCAATTGACGTTCATTCCTGCAACATCCTTAATAGTAATAGACTTTTTGTTCCCCGTCGTGGAGCTGTATCAACTGGCTCATGATGAAAATTTGCAGACCAACGAAAGCGCAAGACACTTGCAAATTTCGAAAATAAATAATTTGATAAACGATGCAATTAAATCCGGTATCACAAGGTCTATTGTTGTGTGGCGTGCAGAGTATAAAGCTGAATTTGAGTATGTTCAGAAAAACGAAATACAAGCGCTAAATAGCTTGAATTGTAACGAGAGTATTGAGCAAATTCTTTCTGTCTTTGGTGAAGACCAAGCAAGTATGAGCGCTTGGTTACAATCCATAATTCAAACGAAAAAAGTGCTTGCCATAAAGGCAAGCTAGAAATAAATATAATGATAAGGACAAAGATATGAGTAAGCTGATTAATTTGTACAATCAAATTTTTGGAAAAGCCAATTACCTTGCAGTACCGGCACTACTGGGTGCGCGACTATATGTGGCTTGGGTCTTTTTCAAATCGGGTTTAACAAAATTAAATGATTGGGAATCGACACTTTTATTATTCGAATATGAATATGCTGTGCCTGTACTTGATTTTACATCCGCGGCTTATTTAGCTACGTTTGGCGAGCTTGTACTGCCTGTATTACTTGCCTTGGGCTTGTTTACCCGTAAAGCAGCCATAGGCCTGTTTATAGTTAACTATGTTGCAGTCATTAGTTTGGAAGATATTCCCGCCGCCGCTTATAATTTACATGTAATTTGGGGTTTGATGTTATTGGCTGTTGTTATATGGGGTGCAGAAAAACTGTCTTTGGACCAATTATTCAAAATCAAATAACAAGTCATTTAGATATGAGCTACACTTTATTTGTACTAGCCAAATTTAAGTGTAGCTAACATGACCCTTTTACCTTCAGTCGCCATATTTTTAGGCGCTACTCTGATAGCTGTTCCATTATTTAAAAAATTCAAACTAGGCGCTATTTTAGGCTATTTAGTTGCAGGTGTCCTTATTGGTCCATCGGGTTTGAATTTAATCACTGATATCGAAACAATCCTGCATTTTTCTGAACTTGGCGTTGTGCTTCTGCTCTTTGTTATTGGCTTAGAATTGGAGCCATCTACACTATGGCGTATGCGTAATCAGATTATTGTAAGTGGTGGTTCGCAGCTCTTAGTAACAGCACTGGTATTAGCGCTAATATCGCATTTTTTACTGGGTTTACCTATAGCTTCAAGCGTCACTATTGGCCTCGCGTTAGCTTTGTCGTCTACCGCATTTGCAATTCAATTAATGAATGAACAACGAATTCTAAATACGCCTCCGGGGCAGCAGGGGTTTTCAATGTTGCTTATGCAGGATGTGGCAGTTATCCCTATATTGCTTATTGTCGGTTCTTTCTCAACGTTTGAAACTGACGCTGGTGTTGCTTGGTATATTAGTTTAGGTGCAGTTGTTGCTGTGTTGATCGCCGGCAAGTTTTTGGTCAACCCTGTACTTAGAATAGTGGCTAATTACGGCAGTAGTGAAGTGATGACAGCTGCTGCTCTTTTTCTGGTTTTAGTAACCGCTCTAGCAATGTCGTCTGCGGGACTTTCGATGGGCATGGGCGCATTTTTAGCTGGTATTTTATTGGCAAATAGTAGTTTTAAACATCAGCTAGAAGTTGAGATAGAACCTTTCAAGGGTTTGTTACTTGGCTTGTTTTTCATAGCTATTGGTATGAATTTAAATTTAAGCTTGCTGATAGATAAGCCAATTTTCATTGTATCAATGAGCTTATTATTAGTCTTAATAAAGGCTGGCATTATCAGCAGTATTTTGTTGCTAAATAAGCAAAATTTAAAAGATGCAAGCCGCGTTGGCTTATTGTTATCGCAAGGAGGGGAGTTTGCTTTTGTGGTAATGACGCTAGCGTTAAGTAGTCTAGTCCTTACGCCAGACATAGCAGCTCAAGTTAATTTGGTTGTAGGGATATCAATGGCGGTCACTTCGCCTCTGGTCATATTGCATGCACAATTTTTTAGTACTAAAAACTGTCCTGCAGTATACGAATCTGAATCTGTTTCTCATCAACCACAAGTGATCATTGCAGGTTTTGGGCGCTTTGGCCAAATTACCGCTAGGGTGTTGGCAGCAAATAGCATCCCTTTCACGGCGTTAGATAAAGATGCTGAACATATAGAGTTTGTGAGAAAGTTTGGTAATAAAGTATTTTTTGGCGATGCAAGTCGTTTAGATATGTTAGAAAAAGCGGGCATAGCAGACGCGAGAATTTTGTTAGTGGCAATTGATGAACCCGAACAAACATTGAATATTATTAAGTTAGTCAAACAGCATTATCCTAAAGTGAATATAGTTGCTAGAGCAAGAAATAGAAATCATGCCGAAGATATTGGTAAGCTGGGGCTCGATGATTTTGTGAGAGAAATGTTCGATGGTGGGCTAGTAGCATGTGAGCATGTACTTAAATCAATTGGCTACTCAAATGGTCAGGCTAAAAAAATGACCGTTATCTTCGCCGAACATGACGCTAAAATGCTTGAAGATGCAATAAAAAGTGATATGAATATGGAAACTCGCTTGAGCTCAATCAAGCAAGGGCGAGAAGAGCTCCAGCAATTATTTGTGAAAGATAGCGAGTCTAGTTAAGCTATTGTAACTGTTTGGCAACAACTACTCATAATTTGTTTTAATAATAACAGGATAGTGCTTAGAGCGGTCCGTCACATCTACACCCACCATATACATATGGCCATTATTATCCTTTGTGTGGCTACCATATAAAATAGGTTCGCCTATTTTATCGGAGACTGAATACGACACTGTGATACCACTTGTAACTTCATGAATAAACCAACGATGAACTCTGGTGTTATGTTTTTGCCATAAGCCGACTAAAAAACCATAGCCATCAATAGAAAATAAATTAGATATGTAATTTCCTTGTTCGGCGGTATCACTCATAAAATCAACAAAAACTAAATCATGTTTGTTATTCGCAATTTTTTGTATGTGATACAGGGCTCCGGTACCAGTAGCAAAATAAATTTCTCCGTTTTTCATTTGGGTAAATGAGGTAATGCCATGATCACTGTGTTTACCAGCATACATATAGTGGTCCATTTCATGCCTATCCGTGATATTTAATTCGCTGTCGTATTCGACTAAATAAGAATTAATGCTGTTATCGGGATTTTTTTGAACTTGTGGTACAAATATGCTGCCGTCGGAATTTACCAAAATATTACGGCTTATGTGTCCTGGAAACGCACCCACATTGGTTCTATTAAAGCGCTTACTCAAGGTATCATATTGGTAAAGTACATGACCCCAATAACCTAGGGCATAAATAAATCGACCATCAGTATTAAGCGCTATCAATGCTTCTTTAGTAGCTAGAAGATGTTCCCAATTTTCACTGTTTGGTTTTTTGCGCCAAAAATGACCGCCATGTATTGGTGTTATCCCTTTACTTACACTTTCACCGGTTTCATCAAAGCTAGTGAAATAAATATACCCATCATTTGCCTGATAAAATTTACTATGTAGCTTATTTTGTGACATGCCATCGCGATACACTTGGTTGTGTTTTAACTGTGAAATAACATCGCTTTGTGCTTGGAGGGTCTTTGTTTTTGGATTGTATTGGTACAAAAAAGCGGTGTCATGATAACTGCTGTATGTCGATACACCAAAATAAAATCGGCCTTTGTCATCAATGCCCATTGCTCCCCAAATAGCGGCGCCATCGCTCGTCAATGCTAAATCAAGATATTCAAAGTTAGGCGCTTTAAAATGTTTGTCTTGTACTTTTTCAAAAGTGGTTCCTATTTTTTGTTCAAGACTACGTTCTGCCACTGAGGTCTCTACTGTTACCGGTTCGCTGCAAGCAGTTATGGTAATTAGGGATAGAATCACTAAATAATGTCGAACTCTCATTTAACTTTTTACTCCATTACATTGTTAGTGACGAAAATCGGGTTTGTAAATACTTTATAATGATGTAAACCCGGTTGTATACTTCGTCCTACCAGTCTTATTGCTTTTATATCGGGGCCAATATTCATATTCATCGTTAGTTCAATTTTTTTACCGTTCAGTTTAGCGTTAGGCAATAAATTGATTGATTCAACATTATTAGCAGAAACAACCACCAGATTAAGTTCGTCAAGCCTTGTGGAAAAGCCATCCCAGTCTAACTCTTTTAATCTCATTAGTATTCTTATTTCAATTTCTTGACTTTGGCGCACAGCCAGCACTTGTCCACTGCTATATTTTTTATTCCTGCTCAAAATACCAAAATCTAAATACTCTACAAATTGTCCTAATTGTGCCCAAGTTTTGCCGTTTGTTAGGGCTTCAAGAATATCGTTATGTGTATTTGATTTGGCATAAACGTGTGTACTTGAATATTCACAAGGCCAGTAATCCATATTCAAATTATGGAAGTCTGATGGTGCCCTTGCAGACAGTACCCTAAGCCCTTGTTGAAGTAACTTATCCCACTCACCACCGACCCTAGCGGTTGGATCCATACCATGTAGCGTTCTAAGTCTTTGAATATATGCACCTCGGTCTTCGCCTGATAGGCGTTGATGACCCGGTGCCGCCGACATGCCAATTAAGGTACTACTCATGGACTGCCAATTCAAAAAATCAAAGCTGTTCTCACTCACTTGTAAATCTTTTCGACTAGGATGGTTATAAAATACCACTGGTGCAACGGGTGCACTGCGGGCTAAGCTATTCAGCCAGTCAAACGCTGGTTTTTGTGAAATAAGCATTTTTGAAAAGTCATTAAAGTGATCATATTTTGACTTAAAGTCTGCATAATTATTTTCAGTATTTGCTGTCCTAGGCAATAGCACGGTAGCATGTTCACGGCCGTTGAAAGGGGGGATATTCCATTCTAGTCCCGGTATTACCGTCAAATTAGTATTATCGACGTTTGCTTTTTTTATATCGTCAAAGTACTTACTAGAAAATACTCCGGTATATGGACTGTCACCATGGTCAGTGATAGCAATGGCATCACAACCAAATTGTTTTGATTTTGCAGCAATATTCGCAATTGAATATTCACCATCACTATAAGTACTGTGAATATGAGTATCGATTGTCAACCATTTACCATAAGGAAATTCATCAATTAACGACATTGGTTTATTTGAATTATCAATTGCTGCATTGGTATATAAGGGTAATTGTTTTATTCTCGCATCGACCGAGGCAACATAGTCTTTAAATGTTTCAGATTGGGCACTTGAAAAAAGGATTTTAAACTCACTGTCGCTTAAGCCTTCAGGTAAGTCATGTACATGCGGAATAAGACTTCTTTCATCGTACATGTTGGCTAATAACTGTTGCGCAGCCAAAGCGCTTCTGGTGTTTTCAGTCAGTGTTCTCGAAAAAGCGATACCGGTGTTATCGGCTACTAAGTCTGCAAAACTAAAGCCACTTCCGCCTTTCCCACTGTCCAAAATTTCTTTAAGCTCACCAACGTTGGCACTAAATTCGTTATTACTAATTTGCGCAATAATGGCCGAAAATAAGAAGTGTAATGCTAAATCTCTTCGGTCTCTCAGTTTAACTTTTCTATTCGTTTCATATTTATCAATCCCGGCAAGGCTAGCAAAACGATCACCCGCAAAACTGATTGCCCAGGCCCATAAAGCAGCTTGATTTTCTATTACCGCTGGGTTATCAATCGACCGCAAGCTTGCTAGCTGCATACTATTGCGAATATACCAAAAGAGATTTTCGTTATCACCCTGTCTTGCCAAGTCGTCTAAATAAATTTGAATGATAGAAGGGTCAGGAATGTTGTTTTGTATGGCCAGTTTAGCGACACTTCTAGCATCGCTTAAAGTGTCGTTAACCCGTTTCCTAAAATCGATGCTTTTGCTTGCATCTATAACAATTGCTCTATTCTCAATTTGTGCGCTGGTAATCAAGTTGTCGATAGTGTCTGCGACTTCACCGTCAAAGACTAAATACAATGACGAATACAAAATTCCATCAACCAAAAATCCAGGTAAGGGTAAGTCGCCAATGTGGCAGGTTTTAATATGGCTTGCTCTAAAATCAATTCCAATTTGGCACGAAAGATTTAAATAAATATTGAATAATCCAAGTCCGAAACTTGAGGAACTTGCGATAGTGATATTTTGAGGAGAATAACCTAGGCCAAAATTGGTGTTATCAAACATATGCGACATGGTTGCCGATATTGCCAAAATATCTGACTCAGCAAAGCGCAAATCTATAGTATCCGCGGACGAAGCTAATCCATCAATGAGCTGTTTTGCTTGGCCACGTGCTTGTTGTGCTTGATTTCCATCGAGCACAGGTTTTTCAGCTATAAGTGGTGAAAAATCGATAATTAGCGCTAACAAAACGAGTAAAAAGGCCAATTTCCAAAATCGCCTAATCAGGCCTTTCTTAGGTCTTACTTTCTTTTTGTGCTCTAGATCAACTTTATTCTTCTTCGCTAACAACTTTGATAAATTCCATGTCTTTGTAGGCGTGATTCACGCGCTCTGCCACTGTAAACGGATGCATGCGTGCAGAAGTTACTTCTCTATTCACATTCACAGTAAAATGAATAAATGCGTCACTAGCCGCATTTTTGTTATCCCATTCTACCTTAAAGCTAAAATCTTGGAAGGGCAATACAGTTCCTTTGAGAGTTGTCATTCTGGACGAGCTAATCCGTAATATGCCATTTTCTTTTACAATGTGCATACTACCAAACCACTTGTCTCTATATTCGCCTACGATGGTTTCGTTAGCTATGCTCATATCACTAATTGCCTTGGGAGACACATAGTTTGTTAGATAACGCTGTTCTCTTTCATTTAAATATTCGATGTAATTATCTACCCAGTCAGAAGAGCTTTGTTCTATTTGAGCCTGAGCGTGTCTAATGTCAATTTCTTTGTATTCCAATAATCCCTTAATTAGGGTTTGCATGACAGCACCTCTTGCTGCGGAGTTTGAACCATTGTTTAAAATAGCAACGCCAAACTCAAGTTCAGGCAACAACGCTATGTAGGCTTGATAACCCGATAAGGTGCCGGTGTGTGACACCATTTTTAAGTGCCCAAGGTTAGATAAACGCCATCCCAAACCATAGCTTTTAAACTGAGTGTTATCCCACTCTTTTTCAATAGAAGATATACCCAAAATGGTTTCTGGGCTGAGCATTTTGTTTAATTGTTGCTTCGAAAAAGGTAAATTTTCTTGTGAAAGTAGTGCATGCAACCATTTGCTCATGCCTTTTGCATTGCATACCATGCCGCCTGCAGCGGCCGACATTAGCCCTGTTTCGCTGATATTGTTCCTAGTCACTGGATATATGCCACGTTCGTCGCTGTGTCCATATGCCATAGCAGAATTTTTGACTGCTGTGCTTGGCATATCGCCAGCGAAGCAAGGCATTTCTAGGGCAGTAAAAATATGTTCGTTGACAAAGTCATCAAAGCTTTGGCCACTTAATTTAGCAACCAACTCACCTGCGGTGATATACAAGACATTACTATATGCGTAACGAGCCCTAAAACTATATTCTGGTTTGAGATAACGTAAGTTATGTATGACTTCATCTCGGCTAAATCCGGAGGGTTCAGGCCAGATCATACTATCGCCAGCGCCACTAACTAAGCCGCTTCGATGAGTTAATAAATCGGTTACAGTAAATTCACGTGTGACATAGGGATCATGCATTGTAAAGTTAGGTAAATGCTGTATGACCTTATCATCCCAAGATAACTTGCCTTGATCCACTAATATTGCGAGAGCAGCACTTGTAAAAGCTTTACTCACCGATGCTAAACGAAAATAGGTATCAGCTGTAGCATCGATATTCTTATTTATATTGGCTTTACCAAAACCGTTTATTAATAAGCTTTCACCCTGATAGACAACGCTCACAGCCATACCTGGTGTATTAAACTCATTCAAGGCTCTTTCAATGGTATCAACTAAAAGCGTATTGTTGAGTATCAAGTCACCCTTAGTACTCTCAGCGGTTGATGCAACATACAAAGGGCCGTTTGGTTCTGCTTTGACCGCTTGCGTGCTTGTATCTAGCGCATGACTAGCATTCGCCATTGAAGTGATTACCAGGCTCAAAGCAAACAAGGTTTGATGGATAGTGCGCATGAGAACTCATATTTTATTTGGATTAGTATGGAGTTTGCTAAAATATTACGCTGAAATCAAATTTGTATTGCTTGTATTAGGATTGGCTGATTTTATTTGATTTAGCATAAAGAACTAAGAGAGTTGCGCCTAAATACATTGCGATTCCATAAGCGCCTGCAACTAGCGCGTATTCAGGTACTTGTATAAGACTAATAGAAATTAATATGGCGAGCGTGCCGTTTTGAGTCCCTATTTCTATGCCAAGTGTAGCGCCATCTTTATGATTGAGCAGAAACAACTTTGCCAAAAACACACCTAAAGTGGTGGCTATTAAATTTAAGCTAACAGTCAATATATACATATCAGGAAATGCAGCAACAAGTTTATCCCATTCATCAAAACAAATTTTAACGATAACTACCACCATAAAAATAACCGACAGGTGACGAAATATAGGCTCAGCTTTTTCGGCAAAATGGGGGAATTTGTTTTTTACAAACATGCCTATTGTCACTGGCACCAATGTTATTGCAATAAGACTTAAAGAAGTCATTAATAATGAAAATTGCGCGGGTTTGTGTTCAGCAAAATAATCAATAGAAAACGCAATTAAAAGGGGTGTCGTAAAGACGCATATAATGGTGGTAATTGCTGTTAAAGATATAGACAGCGCAAGATTTGCTTTTGCGATATGGGTAAATAAATTGGATGACGTGCCGCCCGGGCATGCTGCTAATATCATCAAGCCTATTGCGATGTGTTCCGGTACGTTGAATAAAACCGAAATAGAAAAGGCGAGCAATGGTAATAAAATCATTTGCCCTAACAGCCCGACAAATATAGGCTTCGGAATTTTAGCTAAGCGTGAAAAGTCTTCTAAACGCAAACTTATCCCCATGCCGAACATGATAGTGGCTAGTACTAAAGGTAATAAGATCGTGGTGAAGAAGGAAGCTTCCATTAAATTATGTCATCAATCCTTAGCTCATTTTAGCGAGCATAGATTGCGGTGCTATTCGCAATAAGAGTTGCATGATACTCCATGGCCAAGCTGGTACAAAAGTGTTCGCTCCTTCTTTTTCGCTTGCTTTCACGATTGCTTTGCATCCTGTTTCGGTGTCTACCATAAACGGTGCCGTTTTCACCTTTTCGTTAATTTCACTGCGTATAAAACCAGGATGGATAGTACTTACTTTAATTGGCGTGCGTGCTAAGTCTATTCGCATACCTTCGCTCAACGAAGACAGCCCAGCTTTTGTAGCAGCATAAACCGTCATAGCCCGTCTAAAACCTCTCACTGCACTAATGGATGAAATGGTGACTAAATGGCCAAAATTTTGCTCGCGAAAAATCTCAACTGCCGCTTCGCATTGGGCGATTGCAGATACAAAATTGGTAATAGCCGTTTGCTTATTGGCATGAAAATAACCGGTACCGATTGATGCACCTTTCCCCATACCTGCATTAACAACTACGCGGTCTAACTGCCCTAATTCTTGTTTGAATTCCCCAAAGACTTTAAACACAGCATCATGGTCGTTGACATCAAGCGATTTGCATATCACGGTTATATTGGGGTTAATTTTTAATAATTCGGTTTTTAATTCTTCAAGGCGTTCAACTCTGCGAGCACATAAGGCCAAGTTTCGGCCCATTTTGGCATACTCAATCGCCATCCCTTTACCCAGTCCGGAACTAGCGCCAGTGATCAATATATTATTACGCATGAATATCCCTCATTGAACAGTTCAACTTATTAATTATATCGCTTAATAATTTTGTTACAGCGATACAGCATGTAATGCACAAAAAACCAAAGGTTTTTATATGCTTTATTTCTAGTTTGTTTATGGTGATAACGGTAATAAATTTGTTGTACGATACCCGCGAGTCTAAACAAACCATATACTTCATAAAAAGCGAATTCTTTTGGCTCTAGCGCTTGTTGTTGGCAATAATAATCTATCACTTCTTGACGCGTCATCATGCCCGGAATATCGGTCGGTTGACGCTGTGTGCTGCGGGCAACAAAGTCATCATCAGCTTGAACCCAATAAGCAAGGCTATTACCTAAATCCATTAAAGGGTCGCCAAGCGTGGCGAGTTCCCAATCTAACACACCTAATATACGAGTAGGGTCGTTAGCATCTAAGACTAAATTATCGAATCGGTAATCATTATGAGTGATGCAAATAGTTTCTTTACTCGGTAAGTTTTTTTCTAGCCAATGCATGACTTTTTTCGCACTTGGGACATTCCATGTTTTTGCTTTGGAATATCTATTTATCCATCCTGAAATTTGACGCTCAGCATATCCTGCGCCTTTACCGATATGACTCAAATTGGCGCTTTGGTAATCAACTCTATGCAATGATATTAGTTCATCAAGTGCAGTTTTACAGAGTTTGCTCGCTTGTTCGGGAGTTAGTTGTACTCCCCTCGGAAAGTGTTTTCTAGGAATAATACCGTTTATTTTTTCCATCACATAAAATTCTGCACCAATGATATTTTCGTCATCAGTGTAACCAAGCATGCTAGGCACTTTATCAAATACCGGCTTTAGAGAATCCTGGAGCCGATACTCTCTGCCCATGTCGTGTGCACCTTTTGCTTTTGTGCCTGCCGGAGGGCGACGTAAAATAAGTTCTCGATTATCAAAACTCAGGCAATATGTCCAGTTTGAAGCCCCTCCCGAGTATTGAGTGACCTTCATATCTCCCTCAAACGAGCTACCGTCAACTTTGGCTATATTTTCTTGCAACCAGTCCATCAAAGGCTCAATGGCTAAATCTTCACCTTCCCTAACGGCACCGGCTGTGTCTATTATTTTATTTGTCATAGGCTATGTTTAACCAAATTATCTATATTTTTTCAGTTCAAGTCTTGAGACCATCGCCATGTGTACTTCATCTGGCCCGTCCGCTAGTCGCAATGCACGCGCTCCTGCAGCAAATTTTGCAATTGGATAGTCGTTACACATGCCACCTCCGCCAAATATTTGTAGCGCCATATCTACGACTTCTTGCATCATGTTTGGCACAACAACCTTTATTGCAGAAATATCAACCATTGCATTTTTTACCCCTAAATGATCGATTTTCCACGCGGCTTGAAGCGTTAATAAACGGCTTTGTTCTATTAACATGCGCGCCTTTGCTATGCGTTCTTTGTTTCCACCCAATTCTATTAACGGGCGACCAAAAGCAACCCGTGACAATCCTCTTTTTATTGCTAACTCTAGGGCTTTTTCTGCGGCGCCAATTGCTCGCATGCAATGATGTATGCGACCCGGCCCAAGGCGTCCTTGAGCGATAGCAAATCCCTTACCTAAGCCAACCAACAAATTGTCTTTAGATACACGGACGTTATTTAAGTGTATTTCGCCATGTCCAAATGGGGCATCATAATCGCCGTAAGCACTTAACATTCTTTTGATCTCGATACCGGGAGTATCTAGAGGCACCAGCACCATCGAATGTTGTGAGTGTTTGTCATTTTCTGGATTAGATAGACCCATAAATATCATAATGCGAGCGTTGGGATGCCCTAAACCTGTAGTCCACCATTTTTTGCCATTAAGCAACAAATCATCGCCTTTATCTTCAATAGTGGCGGCCATATTGGTGGCATCTGAGGAAGCAACATCGGGCTCCGTCATACCAAACACCGAACGAATTTCGCCTGCTAACAAGGGGGTTAACCATTTATCTTTTTGGTATTCATTTCCAAAATGATAGAGTACTTCCATGTTGCCTGTGTCAGGGGCATTACAATTAAAAATCTCCGGTGCAAACAGTACTTTTCCTGTTTCTTCCGCTAATGGTGCATATTCTAAACAACTAAGACCTTGTCCAAGTTGCTCATCAGGTAGAAACATATTCCATAAGCCTTGCTCTTTTGCCAACCCTTTTAGCTTTTCGATTGTTGGGTGAACGGTCCAATTGCGCCAATTTCCGTCGGGATTAGCAGCATGAATTTCGGCGTATACTGAATCTTCAACAGGATATACATGTTCGTTCATAAACCCGCGTAGACGTTGAATGTAATCACGTGTTTTTTCATTGTTGGAAAAATCCATGTTTCGACCTCGTTTTCTATCAATTTTTATACAATAGCCTATGCTAATAACAAAGCATATGCTAATTCCTTTTATTAAGCGCTACATATAAGTTTGAATAATGTTCTATCTGCTTAGCAATAAGTTATAGCTATGTGTAGCCAAACGGAATTTATCTGTGTTAGTTTATTTATTGCGTTGCTTGCTCGTATCAGTCATTAATTCACAAGAAAGGATGTAAGTTTAGGTCTAAAAATTGCTCCAAATATTTGGGTTTAGTCGTGAAGACATACAAATAATTAGAGCAATGTTTAGCTAATTTTATACAGATGATCAGTTTTTTAAAAAATACAGCGTCGAGCTTAGGTAAGGCTAACTTTTTAACCAGAACAGCATTTGGGATATCCTCAGTTGCATGCTTAATCATGGTGCCTTTTGGTGTTAATAATTTCATTCAAGACAGATATGCTGGTGGGGTAACTGCGCTTTTAGTTGCTGGTTTGTTTGCATTAAATGTATTGTTAACTTATCGAGGAAAATATTCCCTTCACTTAAACCTTTTTGGTATTGCACCTGCATTAGCATTGGCGTCGGTAACGGCGATTGTATCACTGAAAGAAATAGGCTCATTTTGGTCATACTTGTGTGTTTTCGGGATTTACTACATATTGCCGTTCGCATATGCAAAATGGACTAATCTCGTTTTTTCACTCGCAGTATTAAGCGCTGCGCTGATTTATTTACCGCAAGATTTGGCGCTTCGCTTTTGCATAGTCTTGATGGGCATTAATATCTTTATCTTTATCTCGATGCGAGAAATTACTAAGACCCAAGTGGAACTGGTAAAACAAGCAAACACTGATGTGTTGACTGGTCTACTTAATCGCTCAAAACTTGATGAACACTTAAATAGGGCTATTTTGGATTTTAAACAGAATAAGACGCCTTCTGCCATTTGTTTAATTGATATCGATCATTTCAAAACCATTAATGACACTTATGGGCATGATACTGGAGATAAGGTGCTAAAAAACTTAGCAACAGAATTGCAAAATATGATCAGTGACAACGACTATTTGTTTCGAATAGGCGGTGAAGAATTTTTATTATTATTAACAGATACAAAAGCAAAAGATGCATGGAAGGTTGCCGACGCCATAAGAGCGATTGTAAGTGAACTACCTTTGTTAAAAGAGCAAGAAGTGACGATGAGTATCGGAGTTGCTGCGGTAAAAGCGGAATATGATTGGAAGTTGTGGATGAAAAGTTCAGATGCAAAACTATATGATGCTAAACGAAATGGCAGAAACCAAGTGGTAAGTTAATGATTTTGAAGTGTCGCACTTAATCAAAAAACTGTGTTAATTCACAATAATGGCGACGACATAAAGACACATATTTCTCGTTGCCACCAATCTCAACTTGAGCACCTTCTTGAGTAATAGCGCCATTTTCGTCGACTTTAGCAACAAAGTTCGCTTTTCTTCCGCAATGACAAATTGTTTTTAATTCATTCAGTTTATCTGCCCACGCTAATAGATAGTGACTGCCTGAAAACGTTTCTCCTTTGAAATCTGTTCGCAGTCCATAAGCGAGCACTGGAATATCTAACTGGTCGACTATTTGTAGACACTGCTTAACCTGCGCTTTGTTTAAAAATTGCGCTTCGTCTATAAACACGCAACTTAACTTCTCTTTAGTGTGCAAACTATGCACTGTTGCGAAAAAATCAGTATTTTGGTCAAATAAATCTGCATCAGATTGCAGACCAATGCGAGAAGCAATTTTACCATCAGCAAAGCGATTATCTAATGAAATAGTAAACAGTGCTACCTGCATGCCTCTTTCTTTGTAGTTGTATGCAGACTGTAATAATGAGGTTGATTTACCCGCGTTCATTGCAGAATAGTAGAAATAGAGTTGTGCCATTAAATTTTTCTTATTGTGAATGGTTAAATCGAAATACTTTATTGTTTGGATGATAGCAAGTTTATTATTGTAGCCTCAAGGCTTTGGCATAATTAAACAAACATAAAAAAAGCGATAGGCAAGTACCTATCGCTTTGTGCGTAAATGTGTTTCAAATACTTACGCCATAAACTTACTTAAGCAGCAGTTTTTATGCTGCATTTGCTGCCTGTTGCTTATCACTAAGGTCGTCAGTTTCGAGAATTAATTCTAAATCGAAATTAAATTCATCCACTCTTACCGACAACATGCGCTTTTCATTGTAGGCCAATAAAATATCACGTTCTTCCTTATTCAATTCATTCTTCTCGTGCAGTGTATTGACGGCATGTTCAAACGAAATAAAAGGAACAACAGGGGCTTTTCTAAGGGCCTTTTGCACTTTACCCAATAACGGCATAGCCGCATGTTTTGCTTTAAACGCCTGTTCGTTAATATGGTTTCCGTCACCCGGTACAACTACAACCGCACTAGTAATTTGATCTTTTATACTGGTATCTTGCAACGCTGCAGTCGACAAGGTACGAATTAAATCATCACTAATACCACTGACTGATCTGGTATAAGTTGCGGTTAATGCCCTCATCAATATTCTAGTTGGGGCGTTAGGGAAATTATTGACAAAGTCTACAATCGCTTTTTCACCTTGCTGTAATGACCACTCCATCGCATACTCAAAATAGGGTAACGCTAGATGACGGTCCTGTACTTTCTGTTCGTAATATCGAATTGCCGCCATGCCTGCATAGACATAACTAATGACATCTCCTAAACGTGCTGACAACAACTCAGCTTTTTTAAGGTCACCGCCTAATACTAACAATGAAAGATCAGCTAACGGAGCCAGTTTTGCTGAAAGAGCATTAATACGCTTTTCATATTTTCTGACTTCAGAAAAACTACTGTCACTATTGCGCATAAATGGTAAGTAGCTTTTGACAGTGCTTCTAAAGGCGTTTTTAACACTGAAGCTCACGGTTTTACCAAGCACCTTATTAAATTGACTATCAGCGCTCTTATCATTTGAATGGATCAAATCAACCATATCTTTTAAATGTGGGTGGCAACGCATGGCACCTTGACCAAAAATCATCAAGTTACGTGTTAAAATATTGGCACCTTCCACCGTGATTGCAATGGGCAATGCGGAATAACCATTTGCTAATGTATTTTGAGGGCCTCGCTGAATTGCTTTACCAGCTTGCACATCCATTGCTGAGTTGAGCACATCACGGCCTAACTCAGTCATATGGTATTTAGCAATCGCGGTAACAACAGATGGTTTTAAACCTTCGCCGAGACCTTCAGTTGTTAAAACTCGCATAGATTCTAGTAAGAAAGTTTTGCCTGCAATATCGGCAAGTTTATCTTGGATGCCTTCAAATCTGCCAATAGGCACACCAAATTGTTCTCTCACAAATGAATATTCTGCGGTGGATTTAAAAGCAGATTGGGCCGTTGCAACACCCATTGCAGGTAGAGAAATGCCTCTTCCTGCACCTAAGCAGCTCACTAACATTTGCCAGCCTTTACCAATGTTTTTCTGTCCGCCAATAATGAAGTCCATGGGAATGAATACATCACTGCCCCTAGTAGTGCCATTATAAAAACGCACACCCATTGGGTCGTGGCGATTACCAAGCTCTACCCCAGGATGTGACTTTGGAAGTAATGCGCAGGTAATACCCAGTTCTAATTCGTCGCCTAATAGTTGGTCAGGATCAAATACTTTGAAAGCAAGACCTAGCACAGTAGCGATGGGTGCAAGCGTAATATAACGTTTATCCCAGCTTACTTTTAAGCCGATTACTTCTTCACCTTCCCAAGTGCCTTTTGTGACAATGGCTGCATCAGGAATAGCGCCTGCATCTGAACCAGCTTCTGGACTGGTAAGGGCAAAACAAGGAATGTCTTGGCCAACCGATAGCTTTGGTAACCAGTAGTTTTGTTGTTGTTCTGTACCGTAATGCATTAATAGCTCGCCTGGTCCAAGCGAGTTGGGTACCATCACTGTTACTGCTATTGCGCCGCTTTTAGTCGCAATAGTTGTCACCACAGTTGAATTAGCGTAAGGGCTAAATTCTAATCCGCCAAATTTCTTGGGGATGATCATGGCGAAGAATTTTTCTTTGCCCAAAAAAGACAATATTTCGTCTGGAATATGCTTGCTGTTTTGCAATTCGAAATCGTCGATCATTTTGATCAACTGTTTTACAGGGCCGTCCAAAAACGCTTGCTCATCAGCGCTTAGCCTTGCATGAGGTAACTGACGAAGGGCTGCCATATCCGGCTTACCCTGATAAATTGAAGATTCGATCCATACGTCTCCGGCGTCTAATGCTTCCTGTTCTGTTACTGAAATTGGAGGTAACATTTTTCGTAGATTGGTTCTTAAACTCATATTAACTTATCCGCTCATCTGACCAGTTGGGCGAGTATAAAAACATAATATGAGTAAAAGGTCAAAATTCTTTTCTATTAATGCTACACTTGACGTGTATATTTGAGCTTACAAATAGAGGTTCTTGAGTACGCTTTTCTGATTTAACTTCCTGATAAATCTGCCGTTAAAGCTAATTATAAAAATCATCAACAGGATGACTTATGCCAAGTTTACAAAAACGAATGTTCATGCTTTTTTTCATATTACTGGGCTTCATGAGTATCAATCAGAGTGTGGCAAAAGATCCTGAAAAAGGATTGCAAATAGCAAAGGAAGTGAAAAAGAGGGACACCGGGTGGATTGACACTACGGCATCTCTAGAGATGATACTGCGTAATCCAAGTGGTGACGAATCGGTGCGTGAGATTAGAATAAAAACGCTGGAAATCGAAGATGATGGTGACAAAGCGCTGACTATTTTTGATCAACCCAGAGACGTGTCTGGTACCGCTTTTTTAAGCTTTTCTAAAGTATCAGGTCCTGACGATCAATGGATTTACATGCCAGCGTTAAAAAGAACAAAGCGTATTTCGACTCGAAACAAGTCTAGTCCTTTCATGGGCAGTGAATTTGCTTTTGAAGACATGACATCGTTTGAAATAGAAAAATTTACGTTTGCATACATCAAAGATGAAACCATAGATGACGTGGAATGTTATGTTGTAGAACAAATTCCGACTGATAAATATTCAGGTTACAGTTCACAATTGGTTTGGATAGACAAAGAGCACTTTAGAGTGCAAAAAATCGAGTTTTATGATCGTAAAAAGGCTTTGTTAAAAATAATGCAAGCCAGTGACTATGTCCAATATCTAGATAGATATTGGCGTGCAATGCGGGTTGACATGGATAATATGCAAACGGGTAAAAGCACAACACTGCTAACGAGTGACATAAACTTCCAAACGGGTTTGGATGACTCTGACTTTAATAAAAATGCCTTAGCGCGTTTACGTTAATGAAATCAGTTAGTTTTGTAACATTTTTAAAAAGGGATGATTACGTGAAAACAAAAAGCGAACTTTTAAACTTTAGACGTCTATTGGCAACTGCTTTATTTCTGGTTTTATGTTTATCAAATAATGCACTTGCAGACATTCAAATTGATGGCCAAGTAGCAATAGAACAAAGAGTCTTCATAGAAGATAGCTTGTTTCCTGGGCAAGCGAACAGTCAAGCTTCAATTGCTATTGCCCCTCAATTTGAAACTCAATTAGGCGATGCATACATTACATTTACCCCTTTTGCGCGCATAGATCAGCGCGACGAAGAACGTAGTCACGTAGATATTAGAGAATTGTTGGTTTCCTATTTTTTTGATAACTGGGAAGTTAGGGCGGGCATTGGGCGTGTATTTTGGGGGCAGACAGAGTCATTACATTTAGTCGATATTATTAACCAAACTGATTTTATAGAATCAATAGATTCTGAGGACAAGCTGGGTCAACCCATGCTAGACCTAAGGTATTTACTAGATTCCGGTGCGATTAGTTTTTATGTTTTACCCTATTTTAGAGAACGAACTTTCCCAGGGATAGAGGGCCGGTTACGCGGACAACTACCTTTAGACAATGACTTTGCTCAATACGAATCAGAAGACGAAGAAAGTAACGTTGACTTTGCAGTTAGATGGCAACAAAGTATAGGCAATTTGGACTTTGGATTATCGTATTTTGACGGCACAAACCGCCTGCCAGAGGTGACCTTTGCCGTTGATGAAAATAATTTATTGGCCGCCTTGGCACCTCAATACAATCAATTGCAGCAAGTGAGTATTGACGCGTTGTATGTTATGGACTCTTTGCTATTAAAGCTCGAAGCACTCAGAGGCAAGTCTTTAAATGATGAATTCTCAGCATATGTTGCTGGCTTAGAATATACTGTCGTTGATTTTTATGACACCGGCTATGACCTGGGTTTGTTAATGGAACATCAGTATGATGAGCGCGAGGAACAAGCCTTTATTTGGGGACAAAACGACTTAATGATAGGTGCTCGTTTGCAACTCAACGATTTTGCTGGTTCTGAAATTTTATTGGGCTATGTTAAAGATCTCGATAATTCGGGTACCTATTCAGCCACCATTGAGGGTTCTACTCGTCTAAATCAGAACTGGCGCTTAGAGATAAATGGATATTTCTTTTCCAGTGACATTCCTCAAGACCCCACTTATACCATTCGGCGAGACGATCATATCAGCTTAAATATTGAGTACTATTTTTAGTCACCAATTATTAAGACTTTTATAAAAGAGCCAATGGGCTCTTTTTTTATGCTCGATTTGGCTTGTTTCTTGCTACTTTTGAATTGATTAGTTGAACTGATATTAATTATAGCCGAGCCTAATCATTCTAGGCCTTAGGAAACATGAATATGCGTACTACCTTCAAGTTGTTTATTGTTATTTTGATAAGCATGTCATTTTGTGCCCATGCAGCGACAAAAGATGGGACATTTTATGCCGTTTCAGCACTAGGTTATGCTGATAATGAATACGTACAAGAAAATTTTGACGGTTTCAGTTACAAACTAAACATTGGTTATGAGCTAAATGCCCAGTGGGCTTTTGAAACAGGTTTTCAATTACTTGTAGATAACAGCGGTAACTTTAATGTTTCGGAGTCATTAGAAGGGAGTCAAGAGATAAACTCACTTTCAGTGTCGGCGCTAGGTCGAGCCTCCAGCAGGCATGGTGAGTTATTCTATCGTATTGGTTTACTCCGACTAGACAGCACATTTGTCGACATTAGTAATGATGAAGAATGTTTGGGGACTTTATTGGCAGATCAAAGTGCTAATTTAATTTGCCAACAAAGAGATAGTTCAATCGCTGGTGTTATTGGTCTAGGTTTCGATTTCTATATTCATCATTCCACCTTATTACGAATAGAAATTGAACATATCGAAGGCGAAAATGATTACAGTGCGCAAGCTGTTTATATTGGCTTCCGCTTAAATTTTTGATGTCACCGACGTTTTATTGAAATTTTCTTGCTAGAGTTTATCCTGCAATTATTAAATGCTTGATTCAGTTTGGCGAGGCCTTTTGATCTTTTATTAAGGCCTTTCTTATAAAAAGAGAACAAGTTAAAACGGTTTAGACTGATGAAAAATGAGTTAGATAGTAGGTTTTTACTAAGTGTGTTTGAAAAAGTTCGACAAAATGGTGATAAAGACGGCGAAGCACATATCTTAGAGGGCGTAAAAGCTTATACAGATTTTGACGGATACACGTTATTTATAGAAGATGCATTAGTCAAACTCAGCTTTGGGTTTCACAATCAGTATCACTTTGACTACGAGTCCGCCTCTCACTATGAAGCATTTGAAAAAAAGTTAAAAAATATTGTTAATCAATACTAAGCCTTGTACTCGCTTAACAGTACTTGGTTTATGGCATTAAAAATCTCAACACAACAAAAAATCTGCAAAGGCTTTTGTCTAAAACACGCCTAAGGTAAACTAAGTGCCTTATTCAAATTAAGGGACCTGCTTTGTCAGCAAATTCAGATTCAATTAAATCAGTCGATGCTCCTGCTTTCCAATGGCAGTTTATATTGCCCCAATATTGGCTTATATGGCTAGGTGCTGCTGTGTTGTATTTGCTTTTATGGCTGCCATTTCCATGTATACGTATACTCGGTAAAGGGTTTGGTCAGTTGATTAAGTTGATTGCTCCAAAGCGAGTTGACATTGCCAGACAAAATATAGCGCTTTGTTTTCCTAAGTGGTCTGAAGAAAAAGTAAACAAGGTGTTTAAGGCCAATTTAGATCGTACTGGTATGGCTTTGTTTGAAACCGGAATGGGTTGGTGGTGGCCAGAATGGAGAGTCAAAAAACACTTTCATGTAGAGGGCTTTGAGGACGTACAAAAGGTACTGGATAGTGGTAGAGGCATTTTTGGTCTCGCTTTACATAATGTCAATTTGGAGTTTGCGTGCCGTGGTATTGGTTATACCCACCAAATTATTGCCTTTTATCGTAAACACAACAATCCATTGATGGATTATCTGCAATACCACGGTAGAAATCGTTCTAATAAGTATATGGTGCACAAGCGAAATTCAAAGGCGTTTATTCAAGCCATGGATCAAGGTGAGTTATGTATTTATATGCCAGACCAAGATTATGGTGCCAAACAGTCGATTTTTGTGCCCTTTGGTGGTGTTGAACAAACAGCCACTACCACTGGTACTTTAATGTTTGCTAGCCGCACAAATGCTGTCCCTTATTTGTTGACACCACAATATACTAGCAGCGGTTATAAAATTAAGTTTACCTCCGCATTAGATTATTTAGGTGATCCTGAGAATGCTGAAGAAGCGTTAACCAGGCTAAACGAAGAGTTATTGACGCTTGTAGAAGAACAACCTGAAAGCTATTTGTGGATGCATAAACGTTTTAAATCTAGACCCGCCAATGCGCCTGAATCTCTGTATAAGTAATCTTATATTACGTCCAATTGCATAGCGCCAAAAAGCCCCCTGAAAGCTCCCTTGTTGGTGACTTTAGCAATAATGAAATGTGCCGATAAAAATTCATATAAGATGCCGCTATACATGCTTAGCAACTAGAATTTTGGGAACAATAATGAAAGATAGTATGACTAACTTTTGGTTGAAAAGAATTGGCGCAATGCTTGTCGTAATTAGCTGTGCTATCGCTTTTTTAGTCTTCAAACCAGAGCATGCTGACAAGTCAGCAGTCAATACTAAAAGCTTAAAAAACACCAGCGTCGCAGAGAGCGTTAGTAATTTTTATGCAGAATTCAGGCAAACCTCACGCGATCCAATAAAAGAGCGTTACGGTGAATATGTGGTTGTGCTAGAAGAAAATAATGAAGCAGTCAGCGAACTCATAGATAATGTAAGCGACCAACTATACCCACCGATGAGTAATTGGGAAGGAAACTATCAAGAACGCGCTTTTTCATCCCAAAGTACGCTCATGCAAGAGGCAAAAAAATATGCGGCTGCTGAAGGGTTTAACTTAGTGTGGGATTTGAAACACGATTTTATTATTCGCAATCGGTTTCAATCAAATAATACCTTAATAGGCATGCTGGAGGAGATAGCTGGTGCGGTTGATGCTAACTTTGACAAACCTATTTTAGTGTATTTTTGTTTTCAAAAGCGAGCACTAGTATTGACCACAAAGGAAAACAACTTTTTGGCTAATAACTGCCAAAAAAGCCCAGGAAGTTTGGCACAAAACTATTAAATTCTTTTGTTTATTTTTCCTTAAATACCTTATTAAATTCTAAGTTAACTCGTTCTAATATGCTATTTAGTTGATCATCTATGTTTGCATGTGACTCACCAGTTAACTGTAAGTTATGCGAAAGATGACGCAATGTGAGGTAACATTTAGCCAATTCATCTGACTGCTCGCCGCTAAGAATGCCAAGATCAGCCAATGTTTTTAAGATACGCAAATTATCAGACCATATACTCAATTGAGAATCGGTATGGGCATGAGATAAAACCCAATATTGCACCATAAATTCCAAATCAACTATGCCGCCTGGAGCATGTTTTAAATCGATGCTATTTTTTTGGGGTTTGTACAAATGCTCGCGCATTTTTACACGCATATCATACACATCATTCTGCAGTGTAAATATGTTCCTTTTTAATCCTAAAACACGTCGCCGAATTTCATTAAAGCGATTTACTAAATGTGTTTCACCAATTATTGCTCGACTTCGGACTAATGCTTGGTGTTCCCATGTCCACGCATTATTTGTCTGATAGTCACCAAAGGTATCTATATGACTTACTAGCAGGCCAGAATTCCCTGAAGGACGTAGTCTTAAATCAATTTCGTAAAGCACACCACTGTATGTTTTTGTGGTACACAAATGAATGATACGTTGGACCAACTTGATGTAGAATTCTTGATTAGTAATTGCTTTACGGCGACCTGTGTCATTTGTCATTTTATCTAAAGCGGCAGAATGTACAAAAACCACGTCTAAATCAGAGCCGTAGCTCAATTCAAGCCCTCCTAACTTTCCATATGCAATCAATGCAAAGTTTTTTTGCTTATTTTGGTTTCCTGTCGGCTCACCAAATGTTTGACTGATTTGCTCCCATGCATATTCAATTACTTGTTGCATGATAATTTCGGCTAGCACCGTTAATTTATCACTCACTTTATTGGTTGATAAAGTACCTGAAATATCTGCTGCAGCTATTCTGAGTTGATTACAGTGCTTAAATTCTCGCAGTGTTTCCATAACCCGTTCTATATCGGCAAGTTCAACACGCAATAAGCTTTGGCGCAAACTTGCGGTAGTTTCTTCTTTGTATTCAGATAAAGAAATGTTGTCACTGACTAGATATTGTGGGTGCAATAATTCGTCTAACAACAAAGGGTATTGCGCTATTTGTTGACTGATCCATACACTTTTTTTGCATAGGTTCAAAAGCCGTTTACGAACATCTGGTTGTTCTACTAATAAATCTAAATATGTGACCCTACCGCTTATAGTATTTAGTATTTTAAAAATACCCTCAATTTGATGAATATTGTTTCTTATCTCCAATTCACTGAGTAATAGCGGTATTAAACGATTTAGCGTATTGAGTGTTTTGGCACCCAGCCCCATACGGTTCAGCTTCTTCTTGAGTGCCGTTAAATTTTCATATAGGTCTGTTGTGGCTTGTTGAGAGAATGTATCTGATAAAATATGCAAACACTCTTCTTTGCTTAATGATAAGTGCCATATATCGTAAAAGCTTGTATTTTTTGCTTCGTGTTTTACATCTTCAAGATTAGCGTCTCCAATAACACTAACAAACATTGTATTAATTGTGTTCATTGCACCAAAACAATCATTTTTAATTTCGTCAATTGAATTGGCTCCTAAGGCTTTTCCTAGTCGCCACCACCCCGCGTCATCCTGAGGCAAGGTCTGAGTTTGTTCATCGTTTATTTGTTGTAAGCGTTGTTCAACTTTGCGTAAATAAAGATAAGCGACTCGTAAAGTATTTCCTTCTTTCTTGCCCAGCAGTTCAGCTTGACATAAACATTCAATACTCTCTAAAAATGAAGGGGTTTGGATACTTTCAATACGTCCAGCATGTATCAATTGTATACTTTGAATGAAAAATTCTGCTTCTCTTATGCCGCCTTTTCCTAATTTTATATTGTCTCTGATTTGACGCCTTCGCACTTCTTTTTCTATCAGTAATTTCATTTCCCTAATTGCGTCTATAGTGGTGTAGTCTAGGTATTTACGATAAACAAAAGGTTTAATGATGGCATAGAGCTTTTCATTAAAAGCAGTCTTGTTAATGATACGCATTTTTTGCATGGCAAACCTTTCCCAATGACGCCCTTGGTCTTGGTAATAGGTTTCAAAGGCACTAAAAGAAAGTACCAAAGGACCACTTTCTCCGAGTGGCCTAAGTCTCATATCGACCCGATATGCTTGACCATTTGCAGTACGAGTGTCTAATAATCGAATAAATTGCTGAGCAAGACGAGTGAAAAAAGCTTGGTGTTCAATTGGTTTGCGTGGCCCTTGGCTGCTTCCATTTGTTGGATAAACAAAAATCAAATCAATATCAGATGAAAAGTTTAGTTCGCGTCCGCCAAGTTTACCCATTCCCAAAATTAATAATTGTTGCTTATCTTGAGGTTCGCCATAACGAGAAACTAATGATTGATAGGTGTATTCATATGTTTTTTCAATAATTGTATCGGCTAAGGCAGAACAAGCTATTAAGGATTGTTCAATAGTTGGTTGATGCAGCAAGTCTAACCAAACTATGCGCAACATTTGTGTATTTCTATACTCCCTAATTATTGCCATGGCTTGCTCGTCATTGCTACAAACTGAGATTTTATTGGCAAAATCCTTTGACTGACTAAGCGAAACCTTATCTGGACAATTTTCAGCAGTTTGGAGAATTTCAATGAAGTGGCTGATATATTGTTCAGCTACTCTTGCGACGAAGGGACTAATAGTAAAGCAGTGCCGAATTTTTGATTGCTGGCTTTTTAATATTTGTGAGTTTAAGCCAAGTGCTTCAGCCTTGCTCATTAAGCTGTCAAATTGAGTAGAAAATTGTTTATCGAGTGATTCTAAGTTCTTTTGCACGTGAATATCTTAGTCATTTGCGTCAATTTTACTTACTATATCATTCAATCTTCAGGTAGAGTTAGCGTCTAAGAATGTTAGGTGTTAAAAATGTATCGTAACAGTCAACAAAATATAATGTCTGTTTATAATCGGATGTAAAAGTTAATTTCATGGAACAGTTAGTTAAGCTTGTCCCTTTGTCTGGTAATCTTGTTATTTACTTACTTATTGATTTAAGTATCGCGATTTTTCTACTTTTTGCAATTCGCTCCCTGTCAGGTTATTTTAATAAAATCAGTGTAAGAGAAGAATTGGGCGAGCGCGATAATTTTGCTTTTGGGATCAGTCTAGCAGGAGGAATGTTAGCGCTGACTATTGTGCTCTCAGCAGTTGTAGGCCGCCATGTAGGTATGGGCTTTGATGTAGCTGCAATGAGTATGTTGCTCTTTGGTGCCTTGGGGATATTTTTAGTGAAAATAGGGCGCATCGCACACGACAAATTTGTGCTTAATCGTCTCGACAAAGAATTGATGATCAGGGAAAAAAATGTGTCTGTCGCATTAGTCGATGCTTCTTCTGCCATTGCAAGCGCTATCATTACAAAAAGCATAATTGATTGGGCTCAAGGTACCGATGTTTATGCCTTCATTGCTGTGTTTTCTGGCTCAATAGTGGTTTTATGTGTTTTATTATTAGTGACTAGGATTAACGAATACTCGTTTGCTGAAAATAACCAAAATAGTTCTTTTCAACGCACGTTGTGCAACGGTCAAATTGCTCTAGCTATTCAGCATGGCGGAAACTTAATTGGTATCGCAATAGCCGTATCAACAGCAAGTAAATTATTAATATACAACTCCACGGCTTACATCAGTAATATTACAGGATGGTTAATTATTGGCTTAGCTCTAGCAATTACCTTAATGATAATTACAAGCCTGACTAAACGCTTGGTGCTGATGGGCGTTAATTGGCGTTCTGAGGTCACATTGCAGCATAATATAGGCATAGCTAGTATTGAAGCGATTTTGTCTATAGGGATTGCTTTATTGTTTAGCAATGTTATTTGATGTTACTAAAAAGAGCAGCAAGCAATCTTTGCCCTACATATTACAACAAACCTTGGGTTAATTCTTTTAGCTTAGTTGAATGAATCGCCGTGTGTTTGAATGGCATTTCTACTTGTTTAGCAATAAGTAAGAGTTTGGTTTTTCGAGTCTGTTTCTTGACCCAGATTTCAGCTTGTAGTGCAAAGTGATGATCCTCTAGCTGTGCGCAAAATAATAATTGCAAGGGTCCTTTACCCTTCAAAGCTTTTGCGGTTTTTTTACCATCGGATGAATGTTCCTGAAAACGTCTTTGCCAATCGGTACTAATACCCGTGTATAGGTGATTGTATTTATTTTCAATCATATACAAATACCAAGCTGATGCTGATTTTTCTGTTGTCACTGGTATACTTCAATTAATTTATAAAATTGTTTGAAAGGTTACCATGCATTCATCAAAGTCGTTACCAGATTTTAGTCAAGCCAGGCTACTTATAGTGGGTGACCTTATGCTAGACCGCTATTACCAAGGAGGGACTTCAAGGATCTCTCCTGAGGCACCGGTCCCAGTGGTAAAAGTCGAAGACTGTGAAGACCGACCCGGTGGAGCTGCCAATGTCGCGGTTAACGCTGCAATGTTAGGTGCAAAAGTAACATTAATGGGTTTTGTGGGTAATGACGATGGTGCGCAAGTATTGACCGATTTGTTGGAAGCAAGAAGCGTGAAAAGTGACTTCTTAAAAATAGATGGCTACAACACCATTACCAAACTACGAGTAATGAGTAGAAACCAGCAATTATTAAGGTTAGATTTTGAAAAGTCTTTTGCTGACGTAGGCAAAGCACTTTTGCAAGAACGCTTTGAAAAACATATTGAAGATGCGGACGTGGTTGTGCTTTCTGATTATGCAAAAGGTGGCTTATCTGAGATACAAGAGCTTCTTACTCTTGCTAACAAGTATGGAAAACCCGTCATCGTAGACCCTAAGGGTGATGATTTTACTAAATATAGTGGCGCAACATTAATTACTCCTAATGTAAATGAGTTTGAACAAGTGCAAGGGCATGCAGACAATGAAGCACAATTACATGCCAATGCCATCACCGTGTGCGAAATAAATAACGTTGAACATGTACTGTTAACTCGTTCAGAAAAAGGCATGTCTTTATTTTCCCGTAATGGCAAGGCGCATCATTTACCGGCATTAGCTCGGGAGGTATTTGACGTAACAGGAGCAGGGGATACGGTTGTATCTACTCTAGCCTGTGCTTTGGCGTTAAATACACCAATTGACTACGCTTGCCAACTTGCTAATAGCGCCGCAGGGGTAGTTGTCGCTAAACTTGGCACATCCAGTGTGACAGCAACAGAACTTGCGCTCGCCTTAAATCAAAATAAAACCACAGATGGAGGAGTGTTAAATCAAGAACAACTTATATTAGCAGTAAAGCAAGCACAAGAAAAAGGCGAGAAGGTAGTCATGACCAATGGTTGCTTTGATATCTTGCATGCTGGTCATGTGAGTTATTTGAATGAAGCCGCCGCTTTAGGCGATCGTTTAGTTGTTGCTGTAAATTCAGATGCTTCAGTCACAAAACTTAAGGGAATAGGGCGGCCTATAAACAATGTTAATCGTCGTATGGCTGTTTTAGCCGGACTCTCCTCAGTTGATTGGGTGGTAGAATTCTTCGAAGAGACACCTCAGCGACTAATAAGTGAAGTATTGCCTAATGTTTTGGTGAAAGGGGGCGATTATAAGATAGAAGAAATTGCCGGTGCTGACGAAGTGATAGCCAACGGTGGACAAGTTAACACACTGTGTTTTGAAGATGGCGTTTCGACTACTGCGATAATTTCGCAAATTATTGATGGAAATAGCTAAATGGGTCACCTAGTAGGGATTGTACGTTTACTAGCATCGATAAAAATCGAGTTTTATTAGCATTGACTTTGGTTTACTATATTACGCATAAGATTAAGGAAGCTCTAAAGAATGGACACTAATGACTCCCCTATAAGCAGTCAACTCCTAATGCTTTACCAACTCTTTGCATAACAAACTATACGCTTTTTAAAGGAAATTCAATTTCATGTACGAGAGTTACTACGGATTATCGTCTAAGCCGTTTCAATTAACGCCAGACCCTGAATTTTTTTATGCGAGTAAATTGCACAAGCGTGCAATGTCGTATTTGCAATATGGCTTGTCTCAAGCAGAAGGCTTTATTGTGATTACGGGCGATATTGGTACGGGTAAAACAACCATTGCTAATAGTTTATTGAAGGACATTGAAACTGACATCCATGCCGCCCAAATAGTGACCCCTAAACTGTCACCTGACGAAATTGTGAAAATGGTGGTATCTAAATTTGGTATTGATACCGCAGGAAAATCAAAAACTGACCTACTAGAAAGTTTACAAGAGTATTTACAACAACTCGCTAAAGCTGGTAAGCGTGCTTTGTTAATTGTTGACGAAGCGCAAAATTTGCCACTCGAAACAATTGAAGAGTTGCGCATGTTATCTAACTTTCAAAACGATGGTAAACCTCTATTACAGAGCTTTTTGCTAGGGCAAGCTGAATTACAACCTATTTTGCGCGCACCAAATATGGAGCAATTTCGACAGCGAATAGTGGCTTCATGTCATCTAGCACCGCTTAATTTAGAAGAAATGACCTCTTACATAAAATATCGTTTAGAACATGCTGGTAATAAACGAGACGATTTGTTTTCTGATGGCGCATTCAGCAGTATTCATGAGTTCAGTGGTGGTGTTCCGCGTAAAGTAAATACTTTACTCGACCGTGTACTTCTTTATGGTTTTCTCGAAGAGCTAGAAACATTTTCAGAAGAAGATACTTTGCAGGTGATTGAAGAAGTAAAAGCGGAAATGTTTTTACCTGAAAATGAACAAATCGCCAGCGCTGAAAAGACAAGTGAAAACACAGGCTCAATAAACGCTGAAACGCCAAGTGCGTCATCACAAAATTCGCCAACTCAAAGCGCTTCAACTGCCACTGAGGATAATGTTGATGAGAACACGATTGTTTCTGAAGAACAAACACCACCGCCATTAATTACTCGAAATGGCAATGTTGTACAAGAAGCACAATACTACAAAGATATGCTAGAAGAATTAGTGGATGCACTTGACGATGCAATAAAACATAAAGTTAAGTTAACACAATATATCGACAAGCTCTTGAAGAAGAAATATCAAACCTACGTCCGTTTAAAATCAGACGACAAGTAAGTTTATCTGCGGTTTCCGTAGTTGTATTTAACGCTAAAAGTAATACGGTTATCGGTAAAAGGTCCTTCGATTCCACCGGTGCCTGCAATTTGGTCAAAATCACCGTCTCTTTTTAGTTTTCTGAAGGCTAGCGACGCAGAGAATCTTCGAGTTAGTTTGCGTATTAAACGAATATTTGTTTCGTTTACTGTCGTATCTACTATCGAATTGTCTTCTAGGATACCGTTTGTCCTAGAAAGAATATGACCTATTTTTAAATCTGTTTTTCTACTAAATGCAAACACAACGTTAGCACCAAACTGTTCCGTTCTTAGATCACGTATGGTCTCTAATTCTGTCTGGTCAGCAACTGTACCGGTAATCGATAAAGTAGTTCTTCGGCGAGTAACAGCTGTTTCAAAGCTAAATCGTTTGAGCAATAGTACTTGATCATTTAATGACAAAGTTTGCGTAGTGAAAGGTACTAGAAATTGTCCCGTATCAAGCTGTGTGTCAAGAGAATCGGTCAAAGAACAATCGGCTATATCAGTGCTTCCGTTATCGCATATAAACAACCCTTGGTCGTTATTTGCAAGCAGTCTGAGGTTCGTGCTGACGTCTTCAGTATATGAAATTCTTGTTCTCCAATTGCGCAGCGAATGTGTTAATAAAACACTAGCCGAATCACCGAAAAAGCGACGGCTAAATAAGGCTTCAAGGTAAGTCCTATTTGAAAAGCGCCAATTGATATCTACACTCATAAATGTATCTTCTTCGTCATTCAACTCTTCATCATCGTCTATATTAGCTCCGTTTGAATTAGATTTTGAACGGTTAACAGCAACTTCTATAGAACGTTCATTATCAGTCTGCCATATTAGGCCAACTCCAGCAGAGTAAAATTCACGAAGTCTGTCAATACTTTCTTCGGTAGACTTTACGTCATTATTTTCATATGTTGCGTTTAGTGCTAAACCAATCTGTCCAAAAAGCTTTATATCATTATTTAGACTTACTATTTGACTGACAAAATCTGCGTTTAAATCACGTTTAATATAATTAATATCTGCATCTAGCGTAATTCGCGCATTTTTGATTGTTTCACCCGATATAGCATTCAAATTAAAGAAATAAGAATCATTATTTAAGTCAATAAATAACGAATTGTTTCCAATATTGTCATTAGAACGCACTGTTTGATTTGCATAACCAGTACTAAAGTCTAAGCCAAAATAATCGCCTCTTGGAAGCGTAAAGTCGGCAGAAATTCGGCTAAATTGGGTTTTACTAAGTTGGTCGGTATTTAATAAAAAATCGTCCACTAAAAGAGTTTCTGCTGAGGGACTTCTGAAACCATTCGCGCCACTAGCTCGCAATACTAATAAGTTTCTAACTATCGAATAATCACCACGAAAACTAAACTCAGTGTAGTTATTAGTTAAGTTTTCATCTTCAAGGTTTCTATAGGTATTGTAATGATCGGCACGGATAAATAGGTTTGCGTCTCTCGCCGTATATATCATTGCCAGATAAGGTCGTAAAATGATGTTGCCAGCATCTATGCGGCTTTGATCATTTACAACGTCAACTCTTTGATCTACATATTCGGTTTCGATACCAGCATCGTACACTACTTCTCCAGCAGACGATAATTTACCAAATGGGATACTAGTTAGTATGAAGATGAAACTCACTAATCCATAGCGCATTTTACTCATATTTATTAATTCAACTCTAATTAAAGGTTAATCCCTGTCACCTGAACCATAATATTGATAGCCATAGTAACCACCTTTTTCTGAAAATTGCGTAGACTTATTTACTACAAAGCCAATTGCCATATCAGGATTAAGTCGGTCTACCGCGTGTCTTATATCGCCCATTTTGGAACGACCTTCTTCTGTAACAATCACAGCTTGTCCCGCTAAGTTAGCCAAAACTGCTGATTCATTAATACCTATAAGAGGAGGTGTATCAATAATTACTACACGGTCTGCATATCGACTTGAAAACTCTGCTACGGTATCCTTCATCACTGTTGAAGCAAGTAATTCTGTTGATAGGTGATGCGACTTACCCGCAGGTATTATTTTTAACTTAGGAATATTGGTGTGGTGTATCACTTCACTTAAGTCATCCACTTTACCTAGTAAATATTCCATGAGTCCACTTGTAGGCTCTAGTCCAAGTGTTCTTAACACATTGGGTTTTAGTACATCTGCATCTACCAACAATACCGTTTTATCTTGTTCCGCAGCAATACTAATCGCTAAGTTTGTTGCGGTGAATGTTTTCCCCTCAGACGGCCTCGCGCTACTTACCATAATGATATTACTACTAGCAATGGTAGATGCAAGGGGTCCAAAAGCATTTTGTAATAGTTTACGCTTTATTTCACGATATTCTTCGTTTATCAATGTCCGTGCATTTTCCAAATTAACAAAACCGTTTTCTCTTAACCTATCTAAGTCAATATCAAAGTATTTATTTGGTTTTGCATTTGAGGCATTATCATTTGTGTTATCTGACGACGAAACCTCTTCTGCATGTTCATTATCGCTTACTGGCAGATTTTCAGTTGTTTCAGAATTTTCCTTCGCCGCTAAAGCTTTTTCAATCGTGCTAGCATTATCATCTGATTCACTGATTGAAGCTTGCTCTGCTTTTGATTTCTCTTGTGCTTCTTGTTGTTTTTGCAGGGCTTTTTCTATGGTGTTCTTCATGAAATCACCTTACTTAATAAATCGATGTTCATTACGTCTGCCGCAACTAACACCGCATACACAAATATTATTGCGCCTGTTGATGCCACGAAAACCGCGACTCTGAAGCGTTCAGTCTTTTTAATCTGGTCAATTTGCAAGTGGGTTACCGCCCCCCAAATTGGATATCCTGTTAGAGCTGTCAACTGATGCCCCCTGACCAATATAGGTGTTAATTGACTCATTAAAAACGCTAAGCCAACTCCCAAACCGAAACCAACAATTAACACGCCAGTATACTGAATAAACCTATTCGGCCCGGTTGGTTCAGGCGGAACTAATGGTGGCTTAATAATTCTAAACTGTAATTCATCTGAAGTGATTTCAGCACGTTTAGTTATATCAGCGGCTTCTTTGCGTGTTAACAACTCTTCGTATTTTTGTTTTACGATATCGTAGTTTCTGTTTTTGGCGATACCTTCCGCTTCAATCTGTGGGACCAAATCAATTTTATTGCGTAAATCTTCTATTTTAAGATTGTAGTCTTCTTCGCGCACTCTCAATGAAGCAATCTCGCCCTCAAGACGACTAATCTCCAGAGTGATGTCCTGATTCAACTGGCTTAAAGGTGCGTCATCGCTGTCGTCCTGGTTTAAATACGCATCTATTTCGCGTTGCCTAGCCTTTTTTAAATTTTCTAGCATATTTGTTGTTTGGATAACATCAGGGTGTTTATCTGTGTAGCCAATTCGAAGGTCATCTAGGTTTTCTTCTAACTTGAGAATTCTCTGATCGTATTTAGTAGTAATAACAGGCGCATCAGTCCCACTTTGTACACCCAAGCCATCTGTAGCTTTTCGATTGTTAGTAAGCTTACCGCGCAAAGTAGCCGCTTTTTGTTGAGCCTCTCTTATGGTTAATTTAGTGTCTGACAGTTCGCTCATCAGATTCTGCATGTTTGTATGGAAGGAACCTTGCATGGGTAAAATATCAGCATGCTGCCTTTGAAATTCCGCTCGTTGTTGTTCAGCCTCGGATAGCCTAGCTTCGTACTCAGCAATTTGCTCATCGATGAATCGTGTGGCAGTTGCGGTATCTTGTCTATTGCCCCCTAGTGAACCTTCAACAAACACATCTAATGTTTCTTGTACTACCGTTCTGGCAACTTGCGGATTTTTGTGTGTGTACGAGATTGTGTATATGTTTTCTCGTTTTGTTTTATCTAAAATAATATCGTCAGTTAATTCAGCAATCAGTTCTTCGTATTGCACATCAGTTGTTACAGTAATGTCTAAATCAGATTCTCTAGCAATTTCTTCAATATTCGAACGACTTTTCAGTGTTTGCGCCATCATGCGCACCTCACTGTCGGGGTCGTTGTATAAGCTGATTCCTTGCAGTAGTGGCGCGATTACCGAGCGCGTGTCAACATATACTTGCGCTTCCGACTCATACACGTCGGGTAATGAAGCGACGTATATAAATCCGATAGGGCAAATAAGCCATGAACAAATGATAAGATATCTTTTTCTTATCCAAATCCCACGGATATAATCAAGGACTAGCTGAATAGTTTGCTGTAAATCTTGCATTTAATATATCTCTGAGTGCTTTTAGAACCAAGCTTCTGGGATAATAACCACGTCGCCGGGTAAAACGTCTACATTCTTAGATATATCGCCGTCTTTGATTAAATCTTCAATAAAAATGTCGTAAGTTATTTGTTCGTTGTTAATAACTCTTACTAACTTTGCATCGTTTCCATCAGCAAACTGCGTTAATCCACCAACTTCAATCATTAAATCGAGTAAAGTCATGTGCTGCGAATAATTTACAGCGCGAGGATTAGACGCTTCACCAATCACTCTGACTTGTTCGCTAAACGGGCCATTAAAACGACCAACAGAAACAGTAACTCGAGGATTGTTAATGTATGTTGCCAATTGTTCTTCAAGCTGACGTGCAAGCATTGTTGGTGTGCGACCAGCCACTTCTACGTCTTCTACCAAAGAAGTCGTTACTTTGCCGTCAGGTCTAACGGTAAAGTTGCCTGAAATTTCAGGATTTCGCCATACAAAAATGGTGAGTTGATCACCCGGGCCAATTAAATATTGATAATCATTAACATCGGTTGTTAATGACGCTCGAGTTGTAGCCGTTGGTAGAGGATTAGAACAACCGACTAAAACGACGCTTACAAGTACAAGTAAAGCAAGGTAAATTCGCTGCAACCGTATCATGTTATAATTTTCCTTAATCATATTTGAGTTTACACTACACATATTTATCTACATGCCGATAATACCGATAGCGCGCACATTATGCACGAAAAAAAACATTTTTGCAGAACGTATTTCAAATCGAGTATTTACCAACTGTATAAAAGCTCTATAATGCTGACCTGTTTTGGCGGTTAATAACTTATCGAAATACAAGGTATGTTACAAAATGACATATGCAAAAAGTTCATTTGGTTTCACGAAAATTTACAAATTATTTTCGTTTAACATTGTAATCGTGGAATAACAATTATTTTGGAAGGGCATGAAGACTAACTCAAATTCAAGAAAAAGTTCATTGAAATTAGTGGTTTGCGATGCAGCTATTGTTGCTTACGCTACCTATTTTTCGAGTCTAGCTTTGGGGTGGTTGGGACTCGATTTAAATACTGACGCTACGTCGATGGTGATTACTTGTGTCGCATTTGCTGTTTCCGTGACAACAATTAATTTGTCGGTCGGCTTATATGAATCTAGTTTGCGTGAACCGTTCAGGGGCATCATTAGACGTATTTTTGTAAGTGCAATTATTAGTTTCTTTGTTGTTACTATAGCAACTAACGCGCTCTACCGACCCTACGAAGCACACCCACTATTAGCGCCCCTGTCTGTCACGCTAATTATTATGACCTTAGTTGCATTTAGATATTTTGTTTACAACACAGAATCCCTTAGCAACAAACCCAACATAGTTGTACTGGGTACCGGTGTGCGAGCATCTGTTATTGAAAAGCGTATGCGCAGAATGGTCGACAGATCTAATTTTAATTTGGTAAGTTTCATTCCTGTCAGCGGTGATCAGCGCGATGAAGGTATCGAAAAAGAGAAGGTCGCAAATATTGAGCTAAATGAAGACTTTGACAAATATTTAAAAGACCAAGAGATAAATGAAATCATCATCGCGAATGACCAAAGACGAGGGACCTTGCCCATAGACTCTTTGTTTAATGCGAGGTTGCAGGGTGTTCAAGTAACTGACTTATTAGATTTTATGGAACGTGAAACGGGTCAAATTGCGGTTGACCTTATGTATCCGAGTTGGGTGATATATTCCAATGGTTTCCAATCTCAAAAGATATTTAGAACAGTGATGGACTACTGGTTGAACATATTCTTGGCGATATTTGTCTTGTTTTTTACCTGGCCAATAATGCTAATTACGGCGCTTATTATTTACGTTGATGACGGTTACCGAACGGGTGCATCGGTATTGTACAAACAGCAACGAGTAGGTAAAAACGGCAAACTTTTTAATATTCTTAAATTCAGAAGTATGCGTCCTGACGCTGAAAAAGATGGCGCAAAATGGGCTTCTAAAAATGACAATAGAGTCACCAGTATCGGTGCTTTTATTCGAAAGTATCGCGTAGATGAATTACCACAATTGATTAATGTGCTTAGAGGCGAAATGTCATTTATTGGCCCTAGACCTGAACGCCCCGAATTTGTGGAGCAATTAGTTGAAGAATTACCGTACTTTAATCAACGTCACAATGTTAAACCTGGTTTAGCCGGTTGGGCACAACTTAATTACCCCTACGGCGCGAGTGTCAAAGATTCATTAGAAAAGCTTAAATTTGATTTATATTATGTAAAACATCAAAGCTTATTATTAGACTTATTAATTCTGATCAGAACAGTTGAAGTTATTCTGTTTGGTAAAGGAAGGTAGTTAGTTGACTCAACAATTTCAAAGCACTGGTAAGTCGATGAACGTTATGACCGTTGACGTAGAAGACTACTTTCACGTTTCTGCCTTCGAGTCGGTTATTTCACCAGATGATTGGACATCTATAAAGCCCCGGGTAGGAGATAACACTCATCGCTTAATAGATTTATTTAACGAGCATAATGTAAAAGCGACCTTTTTTACCTTAGGTTGGGTAGCCAAACATTGTCCAGATGTCATAAAACGAATCGTTGATGAAGGACATGAACTCGCAAGCCATGGCACAAATCATAGACGAAATACCACAATGTCACGACAAGAAGTATTAGCTGACATAGTGGAAAGTAAAGATATTTTGGAACAAATTAGTGGTAGTGAAGTTATCGGCTATCGCGCCCCTAGTTTTTCGATAAACAAAGAAAATGAATACGTATTTGAGTTATTGGTGGAGCTTGGGTTTAAATATTCATCAAGTACTTACCCAATAGAACACGATTTATATGGCGTTCCTGAGTGGCCACGTTTTGTGCATAAGCGTAAAGAAGGCATTACTGAAATCCCTATTCCAACTTTATCAAATGGCGATAAAAATAAAGGTATAGGCGGGGGCGGATTTTTCCGCTTGCTACCTTATTGGTTATCTAAGCGTCGAATTGATGCATATTTAAGAGAAACTAGTCAGCCTTATAATTTTTATTTTCATCCTTGGGAAATTGATGCCAATCAACCTAGAATAAAAGATGCCCCTTTTAAATCAAAGTTGAGACATTATGTTAATTTACATGTGATGGAAAAAAAGCTGGTTAAATTGATGAAGGACTACCAATGGGGCAGCATGCGTGATGTATACAAAGATGAATTTTAGGAGCATGGATTGAGCTTAATAACGCAAGCGAGACAAAAAAACACATTAGTGCCTTTCGCCGTTTTATTTGGACTTTGGCTGCTTCTGGTTTACGCACCTCTATTCAGTGCAATGCAAATATGGGCAACAAACGACATATACAATCATTGTCTGATAGTAATACCAGCAGCTTTATATCTGATTTTTGAGCGTCGGAAAGAGATTCAATGGGCGAATATGCAAATGTCTTGGTTGGCGGCCATTTTATTTGTGGGTCAAATCCTTTTTTATGCATTAAGTACCGCTGCTGATATACAGCTTTTTCAACATGCTGCTATATTTGCCATGCTTCCCACCTTATTGTGGTTATTTTTGGGAAACCGAATTGCGTGGGATTGTAAATTTCCATTGGCATTCATTTTGTTTGCAATACCTGTTGGTGAAGAACTTATTCCGTTTTTGCAAGAAATCACTGCTGATATGGCGGTTGCCATGCTTGAGTTTACCGGAATTCCATTATTTAGAAGTGGTTTGTTTATTGAAATACCGCAAGGTAAATTTTTAGTCGCAGAAGCTTGTTCTGGGGTAAGTTTTCTGATTGCTTCTATTGTATTAGGTAATCTCTACGCTTATATGAATTTGCGTACTTGGAAACGTCGTATACTATTTGTCGGCCTCTCAATACTCTTCCCAATCTTGGCAAATGCAGTTCGAGTATATGGCATTATATATATTGGCTATGCGAGCGATATGGAACACGCGGTTGGCGCTGATCACCTTGTCTACGGATGGTTTTTCTTCGCATTTGTTCTTGTGTGTTTATTCTTAATTGGCGAACTTGTTAAAAAGAATGAAAAAGCTTCTTTGGGCAAAACGTCTGCAAATAGTAGCGTTAATGTTCACGATATACCTGTGAATATCGATGAAGCAACACCTGGCTTAACAAGCCTTAGTCTGCCTATGTTCATATTGTGTACAGTATTTTTAGTTGGCGCATTGGTACAAGTGTTTAGAATGCAAAATGTGGATATGGTGGGTGTAGAAGGGGTCAGTTTTAAAGGCTTAAATTACCAAAGTATAAAGCACTCACCTCGGTTAAGTTGGGAGCCTCGTTTTGTCGGAAATAGCCAACAAGAAATGCAATATCTGCATGCTAGCGACAAAAGTATCGATTTTGACCTTTATTATGCCTACTTTAATGGCACTGATGGTGAGTTGGTTTCTTCCTTAAACCGACTTTACGAACAAGATAGATGGACTTTATCTGCACGCCAACGGATTCAAATAGGTGATGCTTATATTCAAAAAGATAACATATCGTCTTCTATAGGCACGCATAGACGAATCTATTATTGGTATTTGGTTGATGGACAACTTGTTGATACTTACAGAGAAGTTAAATTCAAACAACTTATACAACGTCTCAAAGGTGTGCAATCACACTCTGCAATTATTGCCATTGGTTTCGATTGGAATAGCGATGCTTTGCCAAATGAGGAGCATGTTGAGCAAATTGTCGCTGATGTCTTGATTAACGCTAATCTTAATATGGCAATCGATCAGTGACAGTTTTGAGGATACTCGGCTTATTCGTTTTGCTACCTAGTCTCATTTTACTGGGTATCAACTTATATGGTCTAAGCCAAGAATTACGCCCTAGTGAATTTAATGTGCAAGACTTACGTTTTGGCGAAAAGGACGTTACAGTATCAAAAGAAGAGTTTCTAGCGCAAATTGATCAGCGTGAAGACGAGTCTCAAACAGAATATACCTATCGATTAACCAATTTAATTGCTGATGGCACAGCACATATACATTGGGAAGAGTTTGACCCGAAAAAATTTCATCAGCTTGTACCGCTATGGGAAAATTGGATAATTCATATCATGGGATTAGTAACGGGCATTCCTGAATATGAGCGATATCATTTTTCTAATCCCTATAAAAGCATAGAAAGAGGTATTGGCATATGCGGTGATGCATCTATGGTCATGACTCAATTGCTAGAGAAACATGGTATTCAGGCAGAAATACTAACTTTTCCAGGGCATGTTGTGGTAACGGCTGAAGTAGAGGGTAAGCGCAAGATATTTGACCCTGATTTTGGTGTGGTATTACCGTTTACTCCCCCTGATTTAAAAAACAATGTGACCAAAGCCGCTGAATTATATATGAGCAGGGGATATGAAGAGAGCGATAGGACGTTTTTTTTGAACTCTTATTCGAAGCCTTATGTTGTGTGGGATGGTCCGGAAGAATTTATCACTAAAAAGTTTTATTTTGAAAAAGTGGCTTATGTTCTGAAGTGGGTATTACCCGTTTTAGGTGTTCTACTCGGGGCGTTTTGGACTCGCTCTTTTAAGCAAACCCACTCCTAATTGATAGGCCTTAATTGGTCATAAATTGCTTGATATTGCTCACACATATGCTTTGCAGTGAAGAGAGCATCAAAGCGTTTTTTAGCTGCAGTTTGCATACTTCCTAGTTTTTCAGTGTCACTTGATAGAGCAATTATTGCTTCACTAAGTTCTGGCTCACAATCGTTTTTTATTACTATGCCGTTGACTCCGTCCTTAATTACTTCAGGGTTACCTCCAACATCAGTAACAATGCATGGCTTTGAAGCGCGCATAGCCTCAAGCAAGGTCATAGATGTGCCTTCACTGAACGAGGTTAACAAAAACACATCAAAGGCATGCAAAAAATCGTTTGGCTTCACAACATACCCAGGTAAAGTGACGGAATCCTGTAATGACAAACGCTGAATTGTGCTTTCGATTTCTTGCCTAGTTTCGCCATCTCCAACAATAATCAAATGCGCATTCAGTCCTTTATCCAAAACTTTTCTTAAGCTGTTTAACATTAAAAAATGATTTTTTATAGGATCAAATCGCGCAATTGTGCCCAATAACAAGGTTTCATCATTTAAGCCAAGCTTCTCGCGAATATTGGTTTTTACTGCTAATGGACTTGCATGAATTCCATTGTAGACCACCTCACAATCTTGCTTCGGAATATACTCATATGAATCTAGTGCCTGTGCGGTTGCATCTGAAATAGCAGTGATTTTGTGGGTGAAAAATCTCAAGATAGGATTAATATAACGGCGCTTGGGGCTTTTGACGTCGGGATAAAAACGCCCATGTTCAGTAAAGATAACTCGAGCTTTCATGCCTATGCTAGCAAGTACACCATAAACCCAAGGGGTATATTGATGACAATGTAGAACATCAATATTATTTTCTTTAATTTGCTTCCGTATAGCCTTAATCATGCCAATGTCAAATCCATCTGAACGATGTTGAGAGTAAATTTTTAATCCTCTCTCCATAAGCTCCTTACCCCAAGGACCAATAGGTTCTTCGATACAGAAAATCGACATCTCAAATGCTTCGGTTTGATTATCTTCAATTATATTTTTGATGACCATTTCTGTGCCACCAATACGCATATCAAAGGTGATATGCAGAACCTTTGTTTTACGCATTTTTAATATACCTATGCCACCACATTTCGTACATTAACATTGACCATAAAATGGCGCTGTGATCGGCTTGACCTTGCTGATGTTGCTGCCAGTATTCTTTTATTTTTTCGAGTTTAAATACTTCTGCTAAACCTTCGACTTGATCAATTAAGTAATATTGAGCGCTTTCTTTGATTTCATTCTTAAACCAATCGGCTAAGGGAACCGAAAAACCCATTTTTTTCCGGTATAAAATGTCATCACTTAAATCTTCTTTGAATGCTTCTTTCAATAAATATTTTTTCTCGCCCTTATTAAATTTAAGTATAGAAGGGACTGTGGCGGCAAATTCTAAAATTTCTCTGTCTAAAATAGGCGCTCTAACTTCTAAAGAATTAGCCATACTCATCCTGTCTACTTTCACTAGAATGCCGCCTGTTAGATAGGTTTTTACGTCGGTGTATAATATTTTTGATAGATGGTCTGAGCCATTAGCACTATTGTAAAAATCTAACGTGACAGTAGAGGGGTGATAATCACCAAGCGCTTGACGAGTTTCATCATTAATTAACGCTTGCCACTGACGATCTTCCATTTGAGAATTGGTCATATAAAAACCATATTCGGGACTTACGCTTAGACTAGTCAATAAGGATTTTGCTTTCCTAAATACAGTTAATTCAGATTTAGCGAAAAAATTGGCTAAAGGAGGAAAGATTTTCTTTCGCATCCAATTTGGGAATTTCTGTCTTAATTTGTTTTCTAGGTCATCAGTATGATATTTTTCGTAACCAGCAAAAACTTCATCACCACCATCACCGGCTATTGCAACGGTGACCGCCTGCCTCGCTAATTCAGACACAAAAAAAGTAGGCACTAATGACGGATCTGCAAAGGGCTCATCAAAATAGGCAACGATACCCTCTAAACTTTCTTTTACATTTTGGCTGACCATAAATTCATGGTGCTCAGTGTTATATTGTTTGGCAACACTTGCTGCAAATTCTGCTTCGTTAAATTTTTTATCATCAAACGCAATCGTGCATGTTTTAACCGGCTCTTGCGAGGCTTTTGCCATAGTCGCCACCACGCCGCTGGAGTCAACACCACCGCTTAAGAAGGCGCCGAGAGGTACGTCACTTAACATGCGACGTTTTGTTGCCGCATTAATGAGCGTTTGAAGCTCTGCTTTTAATTCACTTTCATTTTTTTGTGATGTACGCGAAAAATCAAGATCCCAATATTTCGTAATGGTTTTATGCCCATCTTTGATCAGCATAAAATGAGCAGGTGGAAGTTTATGAATGTGTGAAAATATGCTTTTGGGATCAGGGATATATTGATAAGCAAAAAAATCATGTACGGCGTCTAGACGAATATCACGTGGTACATTGGGTAAGCTCAAAATAGCCTTTATTTCAGAAGCAAACGCAAAACGGTCGTCATGCTCTAAATAATATAAAGGTTTTTTCCCGAGCCGGTCGCGGGCAATAAATAATGAGTTTTCGCGCTTGTCCCATATAGCAAACGCAAACATACCATTTAATTTTTCTAGGCAATTTGTACCCTCGCGCATATACAAATGCAAAATGGCTTCGGTATCGGTGCCCGAGGTAAACACAACGCCTTCTTGTTCTAAGTTGTCTCGAAGTTCAGTAAAGTTGTATATCTCACCATTAAATACAATGACCACTTGTTGGTCGGGCGAGTACATGGGTTGATTACCAGCAACAGACAAATCCAGAATACTCAAACGTCGATGACATAGACCTACTTGGTCATCAATATACTCGCCGTGGGCATCAGGCCCTCTATGCGCAATTGTATTACCCATAGCGAGCAAATGCTCTTTCGACGCTTCAGGAAAATTGTGAGTTAAAAAGCCGGCGATTCCGCACATAATAGTCGCTATCCTTACAAACTGATGTAGGGTCTTATTTTAGGGCCCAAAAATTTAGTAAAACCAAGTGGCATTTTACGCCAGGTGTTTTCAGCAAACTGTCGCATTGAAGAGGTTTCGCCTGGTTTATTCATTGTTGAATTGCCGTCTTCAATTTGTTCCCAAAGTAAACGTTGTGCGTCGCAACCCCATTGTTTTTTGAAGTTGAATGTACCTTCACCAACGGTAGACCGACCAAAATCGAATAACTTGGCATGATTTTCACAAGATGTGCTTAATACAGCCCAATATAAGAGCATATTGGGTGCAAGGCGATTATAATCACTTAATGTTGATGCCCAAGGAATAACAGCTTTGTCATTACATTGTAGCACCAAGCCGGCGCCTACAGCCAAATCTTCAAACTTAACAATAGCGATAGAAACGTTGTTTTTATATTGTTCTACAATTGCTTGGTACCAAGCGAGGGAGTGTACTGGCGACCCTAAGTTATGCATGTTTTTGCATATGATAGAGTAAAAGTCATTAAGAACATCTGATGTAATAGTTTTGCCACGATATACCTCAAAATCTAAACCGTTTTTTTCAGCTTTTCTTATTTGGCTTCTTAGTTTGGATTTGAATTGCGCCATTAATGCATCTGCATCTTCGGGCAAACTCAGCAACATTCGAACTTTTTCTTGTTTAGGGGCGTCGGCTACTTTTAAAACTTCAGCATCTAAACCTCTAATTTCTACATCCAAAACATTCGAAGTTTTTGCATAATTTAATATGTACGTTCTTATCGCTGCAGTAATGGTATCATCGTTACTTAAAATACCGCCAACATCACAATATGGAAGGGCGCATAATTGCTTTTTACCGCGCAGGGTTTTCATTTCTACAATAGGTAAAAGGCCTACGATGTGTGGTTTTTCTGTTTCCATTGCTGCAACAAATAGGCACTTAAAGCCATAAGCTTGTTCTACAGCTTTACCCCAAGCCATCAGATGATAGGGAGTTGCGTGGTCGTGAGCTAATACATATTCATCCCAAATGTCACTTTGGGAAAGGTCTAACTGTTGTATTTGAATAGTCAAATTACAATCTCTTTAGTTTAAAATACGGGTAAATAAATCTAGGTACTCGTCAGCCATTCTTTTGGCTGAGTAGTGCTTGTTAACATAATGGTTTGCATTTGTACTAAGCCTATTCGCTTCGTCTGCATCATCAAGTAGTGTAAGCCAATATTGAGTTAAGGCTTTTTTGTCTGAAAGCTCAGCAAGTAAGCCTGTTTCTTGATGCTTGACTAGCTCATTCACGCCAGGTATTTCATATGCGGCAACCGGTATTCCCATGCCGCATGCTTCCATTAAACAACGAGGAATTCCCTCGAGAGTAGATGTCATAACAAATAAATCAAAACTTTTCAGATAATCCAAACGGTTGTCTTTATACCCTAAAAAGTGAATATCTTTTTTACTATTTAGTGTTTCTGAGTACTCTTCAAGTCGCGCCCGCTCATCACCATCACCTAAAAGGAGTAGCTCAATATCGTCTCTTGTTTTTGCCAGGTCATCGAAAATATCAAGTATATCATCAATGTTTTTTCGGCTTATCATTTGCCCAATAAAGCCAATGCGTTTTTTATCCTTGCTTAGCTTTGCCGGTGCATTCCTAACGTTGTCGACTTCAGAAAGGTCTACACCATTTTGGATATATTCTAGTTGAGGTTCAGTAATCCCAAAACCCTCTACATCTTTTACAAGTTGGGGCGACAAAGGTACTACCTTGTCGGCGTATTTCAACGCTTTGCAACCTAACCATATAAATGTTCGTAATTTAATATCTGAGGCATTTTCAAAACCATGCGGCGTTACGACCACAGGAATATTGGCCTTTCGTCCCGCTAAAATACCTATAATATCTGACTTATATCCATGTGTATGAATTGCATCAACTTTATGTTTCTTGCAATATTCTGCAATGGTGCTTACCACACCATAATCGAATTTGTGTTTCATTTCAGGTGAAAATGTATCGCCACCATCGAGCTTAAATTGTTTAACAAGTTCAAGTTCTTCAGCGTTGTCTTCTTGTGTAACCGCAAGCGAATACTTTATTGACCCTGGCGCAGCATTTCGACATAAAGCCAAAATCCAACGCTCTGCACCATAAAATGCGGTTGAGCAAATAAACTGTAATACATGAGGGGTTTTGTTCATAGATAGTCTTAAGTAATTTGCGCGAAAACCAACGTGACTACGACAGCTATTACGCAAATATACACTGCCAAATACGAGGCTGTGTAATATAAGCTGTCTCGTGTGTGCTTGCAATATCCTGTTATCATTTATTATCGGCCACAATCGTATTGGGTTTAAAATTTTTGATAATTATAGAACATTGAGTCTAATTGGGCGCGGTGGTACACTTCTTGCCTGTTTTTGCATACTCCATTACTCTTAAAGTTTTCGTTATTGATTACCAGACTCAATAGTTAAACAGGCGGTCATTTGTCAAGTTCACTCTCTTCATTAGTGCTTAAAAGCTCCGGTATCTTATTTTTACTAAGATTTGTGCAAAGAGGCATAGGGTTAATCAGTACTTTGATTATGGCTCGTTTGTTGACGCCCGAAGACTTTGGTTTAATCGCAATTATTGCGCTAATAGTCCATTTTTGTGAAATTTTGTCTACTACTGGTACTGAACAATATTTGGTGCAAAAAACTGAAACTGAAGATGACGATTTATATTCAGCATGGACCCTCGACATCATGCTTAAATCAGGCTTATGGATACTGATTATTTTAACTGCTCCTTTCATAGACAAAATTTATCCAGATGTTTCGTTAACAATACCGCTAATATTCGCATCTTCAGTGCTTGTTATTAATGCTTTAAAAAACCCTGCCTTAGCACTCTTAAAAAAAGCATTTACTTATCGTAAAATTTTTTACCTTAGCTTAGTTCAAAAATTAGTTGGTTTTACCTTTGGTATCACAATAGTCATGATCCATAAAACTTACTGGGCTATTTTGGTTATTGATGTGGTGGCAGCTTTGGTTATGACTATTGGCTCATATGTTATTCATGAGTTTAGGCCTAAAGTAAGTTTTAAAAAAGTGAAAGAGCAGTTTGCGTTTTCTAAGTGGCTTTTGTTAAAAGGTGGAATTGGTTATATCCGCGCGCAAATAGACGTTATTTTTGTGACGCGCTTATTTAGCCCGGATGTTGTCGGCTCATTTCACCTTGCAAGACACATAGCAGTTTTGCCATCATCGGAATTAATTGCGCCAGTGGCTGAACCGCTCCTAGCATCTTTTGCGAGAGTAAAAGCAAACTTACACGATGTTGGTTATCAGTTTAATTTGAGTTTATTGTTTGTGTTAAGTCTTGTTGGGCCTATTTGTTGCTATTTTTTCTTTTTTGCACCGTCTGTGATTGATGTGTTACTTGGAAGTAAATTAAAAAGTGCGCATGAGCTCTTAAGTGCAATGTCCTTAACTGTGTTAGTCTTTTCAATAGGGCCGATATTGTCAGCCTGCTGCGTTGCATTAGGCAAAGTAAAACAGGTATTTTATTATGATATGTTCTCTTTAGTCTTTGCTGTTTTATGTTTAATGATGCTTGTTGACTACAACATTAGAGAATTTATCTTGGCACGAGGTGCAGTTGCACTTATTCCACTTATCGCTTTATTAATGTTTATGCGTACTTTTATTCCTTTATCTTTAAAACTGTCACTTTTTAATAGTATTGTAATTGCCTTGTGTTGCGCAGTTGCTACTTACGTTGGCTTATTTATAGAATCATTACTGCCGGTTGATACAAATATCGTATTGGTATTATTAAGTTTAGGCTCAACTTTTTTCCTCACTTATTTAATTACATTGTTAGTATTAGTATTGTTCTTAAGGGGGAAAACGGAAATTTGGGCAGCATATGCTCGTATAATTACCCAAAATGCTTATAGTTATATGCCGGCAGGGCTTAAAAAATATCTACCTGCAAATACATAAACCGGATTTAGGTATTAATTTATATGCGCGTTGTTTACACTTCAAACTTTACTCGCGCAATAGAAGTGTTTATCCTCTACAGCCTATATTGCATATGAGTTTTATGTTGTAAGTGGTTCTTTAAGAGTAAATATGACGCTTAGTGTTCGTCTTTTAGTTTAACGAGGAAGTAAATATGAAAAAAATGCTCGTCTTGGAATTTAATGAGCTTTGCCCGCCATTGATAGAGCGTTTCATTAGTGAAGGTGAGCTTCCTAATTTTGAGAAATTAAGGAAGGACTCGTTGGCAATGGAAACTGAAACCGATGCAAAAGGAGAAGATCTTAACCCTTGGGTGCAGTGGTTGGATTTGCATACAGGGCAGGATTGGCAAGAACATGGTATTAAAGAGCTAAATAAACTCAAGGATTTTAAAGGGCAATTTACTTGGGATATATTGTCTGAAAAATATGGTCTCAAAAATTGGATTTGTGGAAGTATGAATGCTAAATACTCTTCAGTGTTCAAAGGTAGATTTTTACCCGACCCTTGGTGCACAGACATCCAACCGACACACGACGAAGGCATGCACGATTACTATAAATTTGTCAGTCAATCTGTGCATAGTCATAGTGGGTCTGAGTCTATTTCACAACTTGAGTTTGCCAAGTCGATATTAAAGCAAGGTGTCAGAGTGAGCACTTTGTTTGGTTTATTTGGTCAAATTCTTAAAGAAAAACTGTTTAAAAGAGATGATTGGAAGCGGGCTATGTGGCTAGATAGGATTCAGCTTGATATCTTCCAATATCATTATCGAAAAGATAACCCCGAATTTGCCACTTTTTTTTCAAATGCAGTCGCGCATTTTCAACACCATTATTGGAAAGATTTTGAGCCAGAAAAGTTTTCACATACAAGTGCTGAAATCAACCATGAAACCAAAGATGCTATTCGTCTTGCATACAAAAATACAGATTATCTTTTGGGCAAACTACGTGAGTTAGTTGGCGAAGAAACAGCAATAGTGTTTACTACTGCGCTAAGCCAAGAGCCCTACGTGAAGAACGAAAGACACTATTATCATATCACTAGCCAAGAACACTTCAGAAAACAATTTGGTGTTCCCGAGAATGCGAAGTACAAACCGATAATGGCAGAGCAGTTTCATTTAGAATTAGCAGATGAGCAATCCGCCATCGATCTTGAAGAGAAACTGAGTAAGTATGTCATGGATAGTAATGATTACTTCCATGTTGGGTCTGATCACATGTTTTTGCTTAGTAGAGAGGCGAATATACTTCTTATTCAATGCCGTTGTACCAAATTAGTATCGGAAAACGCCGTTTATTTTGATGAAACCAATCCAGATGAAAAATTTTCTTTTGGTGATGCTTTCTACCGAATGAATGAAGTTAAAACAGGAATGCATAATCCAGTTGGTTTGTATTGGTTTAAAGCCTCAAACGGGCAACCTAATCCGGAAAAAGGGCGCGTTAAACCTAGTCAAGTGCATAATGACATTTTGGCTTACTTTAGTACTTAAAAAAAGCTATTAGACAATGAATTGTTGTAAGGCACATGTCTTGATTGATATGTGCCTTTTTTAATGGTTCTTCAATTTAATAACAAATCGTTTTACCAATTGATGGAAGTGTTCTACTTCTTTATGCACATCTTTTTGCAGACTAGTTAATAGCCATAGGCTTGATGCATAGATAACGAAATAAATACTTACGTGAACAAATAAATTAAAGAAGGCATTTTCAAAAAGCTCGTCAGAAACAAGCTCTATTACAGCTAAAGTAATCATGCTTATGACAATGATGGGTAATTGGAGACTACACATTTTGCCTGCACTGATTGAAAGCAAGCGGTTAATATAAAATAAGAAAATAAAAACTGGAATAAAAGCAGCTAATGTTCTAAACAGGGTAAAATCGGCAATATCAAGGTGATTAAAAAGTAAATAAACTAAGGCAATGAAAACAAAAATAAAACTGAGTAGATCGTAAATGAAAAGTTGTTTTACTTTGTTTTTCACCATACATATGGGCCCAAGCAATTGATTGATCCCGTATGAAAACAGCATGATAGCCATAATACTCATAATAGGTGCAGAATCGATCCATTTTGCACCCAATGCCGCTTCTATAATAAGGTCTGAATATCTAGCCATGTATAAACAAATCGGCGTAATAAAGACTAACGTAACATACACGCTCAAATTAAATTGATAGGCTAAATCTTCTTGGTTTTCTTTAACTTTAGAGTAGGACGTCATTAGCGGTACCAAAGCTGGCCCCAAAACGTCACTTGCTGGCATCATAGAGACTTGTTTAATAAGATGGTATCTACCCACTATCACTGGTGCATAAAGCTTTGAGACCACTAAGGTGTCCAATTGAGCTCTTAAATAACCAATAATACCGCTGACCATGATCCATTTAGAATAGGCCCATTGTTTAGCGAGGCCGCTTAGGGAAAATTTAGGTCTATAAGGTGAAATAAAATATGATCCAAGTACAAAAATTAAAGCAAAAAATATGTCACCAATGATCAATGCCCAGTAAGAGTTGTAAATAAAGGCTAATGAAATGATGATTATAAATGACACCACTTTTTGGATAACTTGGATTGTAAAAATCCCCGAATATTTGAATTCGCGATTTAATACATAGATACCAGGGTTTTTAAAAGCGTTAATAAAAATAATACTCGCACTGAAAAACAGGGCCAGCCCCAGTTCCTGATAGCCATCTAATAAATAAACTAAAACAGGTATAAGCGCTACAGTGACTAACCACACTCCTATCTTTGAAATGAAATCGAGGGTAAAAGCTGTATTAAGGTCTTCATCTGAAACATTTTTTTTCCGAACAATAAATGATTCACTACCAACGCTAGATAAAGTTTCACCTAAATAGAGGACGAAAGTGCATATAGCAATAACGGCGTAATCTTCAGGTGTTAACAAACGTGCTAAAATAATGAGGCTGATAATGCCTAATGATTTTTGTAGAATGCGCGCAAAGAGCATTAGCCCCGAGCTTGATAATACGCTCCTTGTGAGAGACTTTTCTGTTCTCAAGTGCGCTTTTTCTCGGTTAAGATAAAGTGTTCAATAAGCATCTATTTTTCACTTAAATTGGGGTCGAGTATTTCAGCTTGATATTTTTCCGCTACCTTTTCCCAAGTTAAATTGTCTTGTACAAAAACCTGTGCATATTTAGACATATTTCCTATCGTTTCAGTTGATGAAGATAACTCTTTTACTTTATCACACCAAGTTTGAAGATCTTTAGATTCAATAATGCAACCATTATCATCATTAATAAGGTCGACAGAGCCTGCATTTAGTGTCGATATTGCTGCTGTTGCAAAGTACATTGCTTCGAGCAAAATCATACCGTAAATCTCATAATCGCTTGCCAATAAGACAATTTGAGCTCTTTCATATATCGCGGCTAGCTCCGATTGCGGAATAGCGCCCGGCAAAAGCAAATTTTCGAGTTGATGTGTTTGTTTAAATTGTTTTGCGCCTTCCAGTAATTCGCCCTCACCAATATACAAGAATGTAATGGGTTCATCTTTCAGTGTTTGTGCAATGTTGGTAAGTAATTCGATATTCCTACGCGGTTCAAAACTGCCAATGTAAATAACTAAGGTGTGCTCAGTAGGTATAGCAAAACGAGCGGCAAAATCTTGTTCGTGAGTATCAGGCAATACCAGTTTTTTTGTATCTAAGCCGACTGGTATCACTTTAGTATTAGTAAATCCTTTTTCTTGAATATACTTTTCAGCAAAAGAAGTTTTTGCAAGAGCAATGCTTGTGTGTCGTTTTACTGATGGCAGACAGAAAAAATCATAAATTATTTGATATAAAGAATAAATTTTGCCAGGAAATTGCTTATACATGCCTTGATAATATACAAAAGGCACCTTGTGTTTCTTACTAAAGCGACTTACCTGATAGGTGACAAATTCGTTGAATTCATTTACATGGACAAATTCATATTGCTGTTCGTGCAAAAATGAACTGAGCTTAGGGAAGTAAATGAGGTCGATTATTGGTAGTTTTTTGTAAGGTAATAATATACGGCTGACACTTCCGTTTTCAAATTCTGCTATATTTTGTTTTTCAAATTTATTGTTAGGGCCGATACAAATAACATCGACATAATGACCCAGTTCAGCAAGTGCGTTGGCTAAGCCAATTTCTTGTGAGTTATAAAACTGTATGTCTTGTACTGATGGGTGTGGCCTAATAAGAGCAAGTTTTGCCAAGATTGACTCCGCTATTTGAAAGTTAAATTTTCTGAGGCTTTGTCTTGAGGCTCAGGTAATTTGGTTTCGTCTACCGGTTTTTCTATTTCGGAATGATTTTTTAATATGTAAATATTATACAAACAAGCTGAGTAGAGCACCATCCAATATAAAATTTCTGCTCGTAAACGATTTAAAAAGGTCATGGATACCATAAAACAAATAAGACATGCTTTTATCACTATAATAAGGTAATAGTTTTTAATATCACCCTCTAATTTAAATTTCTTTTCGCATTGCGTTAGAGTTTTATAGGTTGTCCAAAGCATCATAACAAAACAAAAGGAACCAATAAAACCGGCTTCAGTGAGCACTTCCATCCATGTTGAATGGACCGCTCTGTTGCGAGAGGCTCCGGTACCTACGTCTAAGGGTATATAAGAAGGCGAGTAGAACACAAAGGCACGAGCTCCCGCACCAAATGGATAATCTTTTGCCATATCAAAGGCATATTTCCAAAATAAAAACCGTGTTGCGCCAGATTCCTGAGTAAAATCGATTTCCTTTTTTGATACAAACATTGATTCAATTCGCTCTATAAATGAATCATCAGCGAGTTTGAGGCCACCAGCAAGGCCGGAGATCAGCATTAATATCACAAATCCCTTTTGTCGAGTGGAGCGAACTTTTGAGAAATACATAACAAAAAATAGATAAAACACAGATACGCCAACACCTAATATTGCACCACGACTATTGATAAGTATCAACGCGTTGGCAACAAATACCGCACAAATAGCAGCAGCAAATTTTAACCAAAGGGTTTTGGACTGCCAAATAAAATACAAAGCTAGTGCTATAGAAGGTGCTATCGCAGCTGCAATACCGTTTGCATCTGGGGAATCAACTGTGCCTATGCCTTGAACACGGTTACCGCTATTTCTACCTACTTGAAAAGCCAAATATGCAATATACCAACTACCATATAAATGCCCCCATAATACCCACGTTAATTTTTGTGGGGTATCGCATAGTTTGTAAGCAATAGATATGATTATCATCAATTTGACAAATGTTTCGACTGCATAAGCATGGCCACCTGGGTAGGGTGACCAAAAATATGAGAAAGCAAAACATGCAACTAGCGCATAAGCCCATCGAAACTGAGGTATTTGTAAAAGTTTATTCTTATTGGTGCTTTTTATATGAAAGATAAATACTAAGCCCATTACCACGACAGTAAAAAACGAGTAACTTAAAGCGGGAATAGACGCTGACCACCAGCGTTCATTAGGGTTATAAAAATATACTGCCTGATAAGTAACAAATGCGAGAACAGGATATCTCACTAGGGAGGCTGCAATACCTCCTAAATAAGTTAAGTAAAATAGAACAATCGTTAACATTGTTTGGTTCTCGAAGTAGTCATGACAATAGTTTTTTAGCTATGTTACGAGAGAGTTTAATGCCTGATACTTCAATTGTCTCATAAGATATTTTGGCTATTATCATGCTTATAGGCATAACAATCAAAAATATTAAAGTGGCCGACTCTAACACTGTTGGCCATGCGAATTGTATACAAATTATCGTTAAAGCGCCTATCACCAAATTGTGATACAAATAAAGGCTATATGAAATTTCACCTAACCAATAGAACGGTTTTATTAAGGTATGGCCTTTATCAAATGTAAAGTTAGTAAATAACAAAGCGCCCATGCACAGCAAACCAAATATTCCATTGAATCCGAAAGGGTTTGAAATAACCGGTAAAGTACCAAAATCGATGTATCCTTGTTGCGTTAGAGTGCATGCAATAAAAAAACAAGCGAACAACAAAAGTCCTAATGCTGCATGCAAGCGTATCTTGATACGTTCATAAAGGTACGCAAAAACAATACCAAAACAAAAGGTAAAAGCCAGCATGAAAACCCAAGTGCTCTCCATGCTGATATAACCTTCACGATGCACAATATAGCTTACCACTGCAATTACAATGGGACCGAAGATACTAGTGTAACGCATCGATAATACTAGTAGGGGAAACACTAAATAGTATTGAAACTCAACCGGTAGACTCCAATATGCGTTATTGAAAAGTCCATTTGGACCTTGAATGTTGAAGGTTAAAGTCAAATAACCCATTAAGTCTATAAAGCTCCAATCGCTTAAAAACTGAGACTCTATCCAATTGTCTCTTGGAGTAACATAATAGGTCTGAAAAATTGGCATAAAAGCCATATAGATAAAAAGTGAGACGGCAAACGCTGGCCAAATGCGGAAAAAACGTTTGACATAAAACTGTGCTAATCCACGCAAACCATGTACATGTTTATTGCTAAAATAAAGTGTTGCACCGCTTAATGCAAAAAATAACATGACGCCAAAAGTGCCTAAATCGAAAAAACGAATAAAGCCAATAACAGTGGATGTTTGTGTGTCGAGATAAACGTCTTCTGCCATTCTGACGCTATGCGCTACAACAACTAGTGTTGCGGCTATGCCTCGTAACCAAGTCAATTGAGTCAAGTAACGTTTATCATTCGCTTGCATTTAATACTTCTCTATTTATCCATTCAGTAATGACACGATATCCATCGCGATTAATGTGTAAGCCATCTCCGCGATCATATTTTTTTTTCAGATAACCATTTTGACTGAACTCACTATTGATATTTAAAAAGGTAACACGTGGGTCATTTTGGCTTACGTTTTTCATTTCTATATTAAGTTTTGTAACGCGATTATTAATTAGCTCCGCATTATGCCTATCCTCAGCCATATGAAAAGTTGATACCCAAAACACTTGTGTATTGGTAGATAGCATTTTTAAAATACCCCTACTATTTTCAACTATTTCAGCGACTGAACGATTTGCGTTTAGGTCGTTTATTCCTATAAAAATAATCACTCTACGTGCATTTTTAAGTGAAGATAAACTCGCTATCTTTTCTAACAAACGCTGGGAAGTGTTGTGTCCAATTCCCCAATTAATAACAGGTGAATCTAAATTTATTGTATTGAGACTTTGCCCAATACTATCACCCACTACAAAATCGTGACTACTTTCTATTTGCTGGTCAAGGTAGCTTTGAAAAGCATACAATGAATTGATGTAATGTTCTGTTTGACTATTTGTAGGTTGCTTGCCCAGCTTCAACATAATGGCATGATAAGTATCTGTTTTAATCACCAGTACGGCAACTAACACGTGAATTAAAAGAATATAAATAATGAATGTTTTTTTAAGCATTTTAGCTCGTTATCTAATATTCAAGTGGATGAAGTTAAAATATGGCATTTATGGCTCCTTTAATAGTGCCTAATGCTCGTCCAAAAAAGTAAAAAACATAAAAACTAAAAGTATGTACAAAGTTTAGTTTAGTCCTTGCTTTAATAAATAGGCGCAAGCTATATGCTACGATTGGAGATATGCCAAGTAATATCGCTATTAAAGATAACGACCCAAATCCAAAAATAATGAGAACTAAGCTTGCTAGAGTGCCAAATACAACCATTAATGGGGCTATGATACTTGGATATTCACTTAAAGGGATTTTTCTTCCAGAAAGTGAAGCAATATTAGCTTGCCCTCGCCATATTTCTTTTTTTAGAAGCTTAATGAGTGATTTGTCTTCACCTAAATGAATATGTGATGTCTTAAATGTGGCCATTAGTGGCTTGATAGATGCCGCGCTTGCGGTAAAAAACACATCTTCGCAAGTGCTTAAATGTTCAGGAAAGCCAGGTGTTTGCAAGAATATGGATTTACTTAAAAACAGATTGCTACCCGCGAGTGAATCAGGATTTCCTTGAATAGAAAGGTTTTGTAAGGCAGAGCGCACAACTTCGGTCGCAGGGGCATTGATGCATGGTATTTGTGGTGAGGTTAAAATTGATACGTTTTGGTTGTAGTTATCAAGCATGACTTGAATCCAATCAGGTTTGAGTTCAACGTCAGCATCGATAAACGCAATAAACTCACCTTTGGCTTTTGCGGCACCCTCATTACGTTGTTTAGAAATACTCCATTCTTCCGGCGCCTCAATAACAGTTAACTTGCATGTCGTTGCAGTAGCAAGCACCAATCCTTGGTTTTTCGAAACCACAATGATTTCGTAAGCGCCTTGGTAATTTAACTGGTCTATGGAACAAATAGTCTCTTCTAAAAGCTCAGTTCTGCCTTTATGTGGAATAACAAACGACACTTTTAGGTCAGGTTTATGTTGAGTATTTGCTTGATCTAACTTTGAAGACATTTGGCGATTACCTTAGGCGTTTCTTTAACCAAGACACTTCTCGTTTTAGCGAAAAACGTTTCAACAGTTTAAAAACATTACCTGTGAGTGTATCGTATTTTATTGCCTGCCCGTTAATGGGCATAGTATTCTTCTGGCTATATTCAATTGCACTGTTTGCTTCGAATGCGGAAACATTCTGTAGCAATAGCACCAAAATTCTAGTGTAGTGTTTTTCGTCTGATGCGTTTAGATAGTCTACGATGTAAGTTTTGAAGAATTGGCTCTTTTGCAGGAGAGTTTGTTTTTGCTTGGGTATGATATCTAGCCACAAGCAAGCGTCGTACAACCAAGCTTTACGAGTGTCTTGTGCCACCCAAGTAGCATTAACAAATTCTAGTTTTTCGGCAGATTCTAAAAACGGTTTTTCATGCTCTAACATCCACTCAATATATTTACAAAATGCATTGAGCACATTGCCATCCAACTGATCGAGCTTAGATTGACGGCTAACAAAAATATAGCGCGCACAAGCTTGTAAAAATACGATGTAAAACCATGTTGTTTCGGGGTTATCAAGTCCACGCTCTTCGATTAAATCATCAGCACTTATTGTATGTTCAATGACTTTTCTTGCTCGTGTTAGATAGTTACTATCATTGCTTACATAGTAACTATCTAGAAGTGCTATAACGTAGTTTGCAGAGCCTCTATCGAAAGGATATTTATTGGTTACCACATTGCGGTAATCACCAAAATGGCGATTTTTAAAACGCAATAAAAACTCAAATATTGAACCTGAGCCTTCGTAGACATTAGTGATCCATTCTGTCAGTTTCAATACCGCCTGTTTTGAAGCAAGATTACCTGTCATACAATAATGCAACATTAAGCCGCTTGTATAGCAATGCTGCCCACCAGGTCCGCCACCACCTTGCTGATTACCATATGCAGCTTCACTTTGATGTTTGGAAAATGTTCTGTGAGTACATGTATGTGCTTGATTATAATGATCGGTATGCCAAAAAAGTCCATTGTTGTATTCGGCCTTGTCTTTATTTGTATGGTATATGTCAATATCTAACACATGTTTTGCTAAGTCATAGGCCAGGTTTAACCAGCGAATATCATTGTCTTTCAAATATTGCTGCATAAATCCAAATATTGGATCGTACTGGTTGTTGTAATGTGAAATAAAAATATTTTCGTCTTTTTGTCGACTGGTTTCGTGATCTGCATAGAGGTCGCCAAAGTGCCTCCATCCATATTCGTCTATCGCTTCTCGTTTTTGGAAGAAATTATGTGACCCTTCTAAAGCTTGCTCTTTAACAATGTTGTTTAAGGGATGGGAAATGCTAGTAGGGCTAAAAAATGGCAGAACACCTGTTTTCTGTATCCAATCAGGCTTGATCGCACAAATCAAACTATTTTGGGAAATATTTGTAGCAGCATCAGTACCAAACAATTGCTCAAAATAATGTGTCTTTTTTTCACCGGGTTGAAGTTCTATATGACTAGGAAATAAATTAACAATGCACTCATTGTCTTTGATCGAAATACTCTTGGGGAAGTTTTGCCAAAAATCTTGCACTTTCAAATGATGAATATGTTGTTTCGACTCACTAATTAAACTAAACGTTGGGCTTATGCGTTGGCCTCTGAACTCATGATTAGCTGTTACTAGTTTGTATCCTTTTTCCGTTTTGCTCAAGCGCTGATGTTTGTCCACATGGTTAATACTATCAAATTTTTCGCCACCAGAATTAAGTTGGCTAAGTATTACCGGAAGTTCTAACTTTTGTGGTACGCCTGACTCAGGATCTTCGGTGTTTGTTAAATCAATAGAAATTGTCTTCTTTGAAACAAAATGAAAACATAAATCGATGACCTCTACACTATTTTTATCCCCCAAATCCCATAATCCGCCTGGGTGTTCTGAAGCTTCGGGATTATGCAGAGTAAAAGCGGTTGCAATGTGTCGGTTTTGTTGATTAATTGTGTATTCGCATTCAAATTTTATCGACGAAGTTGGTGCGGACAAATCTTCAGGTATAAAGCTCCCGCTAAGATTTACCACTGAAACAAACGGGGTACCAATAGACGCTTGTTGTTTGTGACGTATATTGTCAATAATCGCAGTGTGTTTATGCCCATTAATATCAATATTACAATTGCCTTCAAGTTTGACACATTCATTATTGTCATTAAATTGTAGAAGGTTCAATGGTCCCTTTGGAGCGAAATTAGGACTTATTTGTGACTGCTGATGCAAGGTGTCTTGCCTTGAACTTTTTATGGTGTTGCTCTCATCAAAAGCATCATTTTCATCGGTATTAATTTCGATTTTCAATGACTTACTTTCATTAGCACCAATATCGACAAACGTGCTGAATTGTAACCATTTTACGGAGCCATCTTGCCAATATGTCAGTGGAACTGCTTGAAAGACAAGTGCGTTGTCGTTATCAGAGATTCTTACGCATGTTTGAAGTGCGAGCGTGCCACTAGCTTCTAATTTTAATAAGCTTGCTTCAAGAGGCAGACTAAAACGAAGATGCTGCTGTTTCCTAGCGTAACCCGATGGCTCCGTAACAGTGACTGCAGTGATCGTCATGCTAATTTCCTTTAGTCTTTTGTAAGCTACTAGCCAGATGTTTCATACTAGTTTGGGCAGTATTTTTTGCGCTTCTAAGCGTTTGTTCTAAGTTTAGTTTGAATATTGGTTTTTGTAAGGTCGCACGATAAAATTTACCAGTACGTTGCGCCAAGCTGTCTTTATAAGACTCACCGCCGCCCATAAAGTCGTAGTAATCTATTCCCGCATCTAAGTATTGCTGAATACAAAGCGCATGTCCTACTAGGCCAGGCTTGAGTTTATTATCACTTTCCGACTGCAGAGCACTTAAATAAAAGTAAACGCGATTTTGATAAATAAAATTATAAAAATAGGCAATAGCACGTTTGTTGCAACTTATCTTGATAAGATCAATATAGCCGCTCGACCAGTTTCGTTCTATCAAACTTTGGTGAAACTGACAAAATATAGGGTTTGCGAAACCGCTTTCTTGATATCCAACGCCCCATCGCTCCCTGTGCAAAGGGCTAATTTCAGCAAAAGTTGTTTTTGCCTCTTGAACAGTATTAGCATGATGTATCTCTATGGACCCTTGTTTTTCATAGTGTTTAATACTGCGGCGTATCTGTGAGCGTTTGTTTTTTGATAAGGAACTTAAATAGTCAGGCTGTTCATTTCTAAGTTTAGCCAAATCGATGCCATGACTTTCACTTTCCCAGCGTATCACTAAGTGTAATCCGCTAATGTCAGCCAATTGCCTAACTTTCTCTGCAGATGCAACTCCATAAAGAAGCTCATCCCACTGGAATGCTTCGGTTAGGGTTTTAACCATAAGCGGATACACATATTCTGCGTGATTATCATCTACTAAAAAATCGTTATATTCTATCCATTGTTGGTCACTATTGGGGTCGCCTGTTTCATGCAAAAAGCATTGTTTTACAGACATTACTTTGTGTCGAGCACTGTCTTTGAAACAAAGTAAGCACAAACCCACAACGGTACCTTGATGTCGAATCGTGATAATGGAAACGTGTGGAGAGATTGTGAGTAACCAAGTGTGCATCCAATGCCACGAAATAAAAAAGCGATGTTTAGCGCGGCTTTGTAGGCTGCACCAATCATCACCGAGCGCGGCCATTTCAGCCGCGTCGATGTTTGATTTTATTTCGACTTGATAATCATTCAATTTAGTTAAAGCTGGCTTGCTCTGGGTGCTTAACTAAAAAACCACCTATTGCTAGGTAATCGAGGTTGCCGTCAAGAAAAGCTCTAACAGCATCGTGTGGGCTACAGACTATGGGTTCTTCGTGCATATTAAAGCTTGTATTAATTAAGCTTGGTATACCACTTAATTTATAATACTCGTTTAATATGTCGTAATACCCTTGGTTGACTTCGCGTCTTACCAATTGAGGACGTGCTGTACCGTCTACATGAACGGCTGCAGGACAATCGTTTTTCATTTGTTCAGTACAATCAAAAGTAACGGTCATAAATTCGGCCGCGTGTTCAGCACCTTTGATATTGATATAACAGTCTTCACGCTTCTCATACAACGTTACTGGCGCAAACGGCATAAACTCTGTTCGACCGAGGCGCTTATTAAGCCACTGGTTTACTTCAGGTTCTCTCGCGTGATACATGATAGAACGGTTACCTAATGCGCGCGGACCATATTCCATACGGCCATCAAATCGAGCAACAACATTACCTTCATGGATAACTTTTGCGACTTCGGCAGCATAGTTTTCTGGCTTGGTAAAAGTTAGACCTGCCTTTTCCAGCTCGACCTGAATTTCGTCATCCGAAAAGTCTGGCCCCAAATAAACATTGCTGATTGACTCTTTGACTTCGGCTTTGTTTGATAGATACAAGGCCGCACCAGTGCCACAGCCGCCATCACCCATATTCGGATAGACAAAAATTTCGTTTACACCATCCACCTCGAATATACGTTGATTAAGCTTCACATTAGCGGTAACACCACCGGACAATACGATGTTTGTCATGCCCGTTTGTTCAACCCAATATTTCACGAATTCCGCAGCAACAACTTCTAAGACTTTTTGATAAGCAGCAGCGACATCAATTTTTGGAAATTCAGATGCCAATAAACGCGACAAAAATACATTATTAGCCTGATAAATCTTAAAATCACCTTTCCGCTGTTCTATACGGCTGAGTAAAATTGGGGTAAGAATATCTGGATCACCATATGATGCTAAGCCAACGATTTTACCTTCGTGGCGACTTGGTTTAAATCCTAAACTAGAAGTAACATGTTCGTACATGGTACCTAAAGAATGCGGATATTGAACACCTTGTAAGCGCTTTATACGGCCGTTTTCGGCAATGCTGGCAGAACCAGCTAAGCCCGTACCATAGCCGTCTAATGTAATACATAGTGCTTTGTCAAAACCACTGCACAAATATGCATTTGCAGCATGTGATAAATGATGGTCAATACGCGATAACTTGTCGCTTAAACCAAGCTTTGATAGCCCTTTGAGTAATTCTTTTTGCCAACGTTTGTGGCCTTCTTTAGCATCTTCAGCCCATTTTGAAGTACCTTCAATGGCTGCTTTTTTTGAGAAAAAGTTCATTTTTCCAGACATTGCATAATAAGCATTGTGTAGCATGCTCTTATCCATCTTTTCATTCGGATTCTGCAGTCCATGGATAGGTTTGTCGCGAACAGGTACTTTTTGTTTAGCTTCTTTGATCAGGGCAGAGACGTCCGGCTCGTCAAAATACTCTATAAACGTTTTTTCGTCTTGAACGTTTTTGGTGAATATTTCAGTTTCTTTGTCAGCATCTAAAAATGCGTAAGCGACTTTATCAATTTCTTCTAATTTGATACCAGTATATTCAAGCGCTTTTTCTACCGCTTTGTACGGAAAACCATCTTGTTGTTTTTGCCGAGTGAAGCGTTCTTCACCTGCAGCGAACAGCACTACACCGTCCTTTACTATAGAAACAGTAGCGTCTTTGTCTAGTGGGGAAATGCCCAACACAATCATGTTATTTCTCCGTCATTGCGTAGATTTCGGTCGGCGTTACTGCACGACCATTTAATTGGTTAAAAAAGAAATCGAAAAACCTTTTAAAGCTATCGAGATAAACCTGTTGTTCTTGTTTGCTAGTTACGTAATCGGTATTTCCCGGAATAACTGTAGGGCTATGAAAGCTCCAAGTGAACAATCGGTGTCCTTTATTAAATAAATGTTTAGTTAATTTAATATGTTCATCGCTGGTATAGCCCTCTGGTGACAGTATCAAACGGTCAAGCAGTTGGGTTCGAGCTAAAATTCCAGGCACCCTAAAATTTTCTAATTCTTTTGCTAAATCAAACATTGAGCGTGATAGATTACCCAATTTACCGGTAAAGCCACCTGAAATAGGAATTTCTAACACTTTGCTGTCATTGAACACGAAAGGCAATGAATCTATATAACTATAATTTGGCCCACCATCTTTTGTATGGTTTATCGGCGGACAATAAGAAAGATCAATGCTGAACCCTAATTTCTCTAAGGTTTTTAGTGTATTTGGCCCAAATCCATATCGACCTGCTTTATAGATATGTGGCGTAAAGCCAAAATTCTCTGCTATTTTGGCCTGTAAATTTTTCAGTTTATAGAGTTCTAGGTTAGCATCTAAATTTCCTGGATACATATTTGCCGTAGAAAGTGTTTCTTCGAAAGGCGGATTAACCCATGGATGTAAATGGGCGCCAATTTCGCATTGATTTAATTGGTGATAATTGCTCAAGACGTCGATAGATGGTTTTTGATTAGCTATTGCGTAATCTATTACGTAACAAGGAGATAGGCCAAAATCTACACAGATATCATGTGTAAGATGAAGTTGCTCCATATGTTTGACACCCACTTGAGAGCGGTCAGGGGGAGCATTCCAGTCAAATTCTTCTTCGGTGTCGACAACTACCATAAGCATTGGTTGAGTATCTTCACCGAATTCGATAATATTACCTTGATGCATTCTCATATAGAATTTATAAAAACCTGCAATGTGTAGCCGCTTAACTGGAGGCTAGCATTATTAATCGAAAGCGGGTAATCTAAAGGACTTGCTGCAAGAAATCAACTTGATTATCGAAAACCTCAATATTTCTTTACATGAATAAACTCCCTAAACTTTGGATATATAGTGTTTTAATGATAAAAGTGTATGTAAGCTTATGTTTATTATAAATAATATGTAAATTGGATGCGATCAGTATTAAGCAATTTAGGCGAATAAACAGCCACAGGAAAACATGAATGGCGAACATTGTTGTTTTAGCCCACAGGGTCCCATATCCACCTAATAAAGGTGAGAAGCTTAGAACATTTCACCAAATTGAAGAAATTATTCGAAAAGGCCACAGTGTGCTGGTATTGGCACCTACTGAAAATGACGATGATGTAAAAAACGCAAAAAAACTCGCCAAGCACTTTGACATTACTGTCAAAACGGCACCTTTAATTGCTAAACCTTTACGACTGGCGCGTGCACTTCTGCTCAGGCAATCTTTTAGTGAAGCTAACTTTTATTCAAATGACTTGTTGGGGCTGTTTTTACTCGAATCAACAAATGCTGATAGTGTTTTGTTAACTGCTTCATCGCTGGCTCCTTATGCATTTGCTCTGCCTGCCGACCAAAAAGCACAGTTGTTGATGGATTTTATGGATGTTGATTCTGATAAATGGATGCAATATTCTGTGCAATCAAGCGCTATTAAAAAACTCGTGTATCGCCGTGAAGCGACTAAAGTCAAAGAGCTAGAGCGAGAGATTTCTGAACGTTTTACGCGAACATTTGTCATTGCTGAAACAGAAAAAAAACTTTTTCAAAAGCGGGTTCATCAAACAGATAATATACTCGTGTTAGGGAATGGTATTGATCAAAGTCTTTTTAACCCCTGTGAGAGCAAACCTATTGATACAATCAACTTTTTGTTTAGCGGTGTTATGGACTATAAACCCAATATAGATGCCATTTTGTGGTTTATAAAAAACTGTTGGTCGGGCATTGAGCAAGAAATTCCAAATGCTAGACTAATTATCGCAGGTATGAATCCTACTGAGTCCATTAAAGCGCTCTCTAAACACAATAATATTGAAGTTACTGGCTTTGTTGATGATATAAAGCCGTATTTTGATAAGTCACACATTTTTGTCGCGCCTTTCCAAATAGCGAGGGGAGTGCAAAATAAAGTATTACAAGCAATGGCAAGCGCAATCCCAGTTATATCTACTGCGCTTGGTGCCGAAGGAATCATGTGTAAAGATAAAGAAGACATATTAATCGCAAAGGATGCAAAAGCTTTTGAACAACTCTCGCTGACATTGGCTAAAAGCGCTAAGTTAAGATCAAAAATTGGATATAACGGTTTGGAAACAATAAATAATAACTATGCGTGGGAATCAGTATTATTGCCCTTGACGCAGACGCTTGCCATTGGTGAACCTTTGATTTCGGATGACAATAATCATAACCGGCTTAATGCGAAATGAGCTTACGCAACACTATTAAAAACATAGTGCAAATATTGTCGGCATTGATAATAGCGCCAGTAACACTCAGCTATTATCTGCTGTCATTCATTTTCACACCAGATTCACTGCTCAGTGGCTATAGTCAACTGTTGAGTTTAGTTCCCGGTAAGGTCGGCGTTTATTTGCGAGCGGGGTTTTATCGCTTTACTCTTGCGGCTTGCTCTCCCGATGTGGTCATTTCTTTTGCCGTTTTGTTATCGCAAACAGATATTGATATCAGTTCTGGGGTATACATTGGCCCACAGTGCAATATTGGTAAGTGTGCAATAGGTAAAGATACGCTTTTAGGCAGCGGTGTGCATATCATGAGCGGTAAAGGGCAACATAATTTTGATCAACTCGATATACCTATTAGGGAGCAAGGTGGTAGCTTTGTTAAAGTTATAGTTGGCCAAAATTGTTGGGTTGGCAATAGTGCTTTAATCATGAGCGACATAGGCAATAATTGTGTAGTAGCTGCTGGCTCTGTGGTAATCGAAAAAATACCGGACAATTCTATAGTCGCGGGTAACCCAGCTAGAATCATTAAAACTAGAAGTTAAAGCCGGTTCCAGCCAACATATGCTTATTGCAAACAAAGCTAAAATAAGTGTCAGTTATTTTTACAACTTTAATAATAACAGTTTATCGTTTGGCATAAAATCCATTTAAAACAATATCTTGAAAAGTTGGCCCGCTGTTTGCTTTGTTATCGATGTACTCGTGACAACAAACATTTTAAGGAAAAAAAATGAAAAAATTATTAGCAAAAAGCTTATGTGCAATCGCTTTTGCAGCTTCTGCAGCTACTGCTAGCGCCTCTGGCCTACCATTCACTGTTGATACTTCTGCAGATCCAACTCCAGGTGCAGGCAACACTTTCGTAGCGAACGAAATTGCTGGTACTTATGTTGAAGGTATCGCACTTAAAGCACCAGGCGTGTTTTCTGCTTCAATCGTTTTAGACTTTACAGGTTTCTCTGGCGTTCCAGATGCTTTCTCTGGTCTTAACATTGATTATGATTTGTATGCAATCGTTGATGTAGTAGGTTCATTCATGCCTTCTGCACTTGGCGGGAACTTGTTCGACCTAGGTAACTTTACTGGTGACATCGAAGTTTATGCTGACTGGGATAACGATTCGAATACTGACCAAGTTGGCGCATTTAACGCTGATGGCGTAACGTTTGCTCAAAACATTGCAGGCGATGTTGAAGCAACAATCGTTGGAAGTGGAACAGACGTACTTCTTGGTTTCACAACAGATTTAACTGGTGGAACTAACGTTGGTGCAGGTTCTTCTTCATTCTTCGTTGGTAGTGACACTTTTGAGTTGACTGCTGCTGGTTCGTCATTCTTCATAGAGCCTCAGCCTTTCTACGACATGGTGTTCTCTGATGGAAACATCTCTGACCTTTTCAGTGAAGTAGACTTCGGTTCACTTGCTACTGGTCAAATCCAAGAGTTCACATCACAAGCTGACGTAACTTTCGTACCTTCTCCAACGACTACTGCTATTTTAGGTCTTGGTATATTAGGTCTGTGCTTATCTCGTAGAGCTAAGTAATATCTGAAAGCGAGTTTTGAAAAGCAGTGCTTAAGCACTGCTTTTTTGTTTTTGTAATACACAATAACTTAGTCTTTATGCTATATTAATTAGCAAGTACAATCACATAAGTTATAAGTAAATGCGTTTAAATCGCCGATTCAATTTAATTCCTATCTCAATTGTTTTGTTTTCTCTTTTTTTAGTTGCTTGCTCGACTCAGCAATCTGAAGAAGAGTTTACTGAAAGCGCAAAGCGCTTAGTCGAAGAAAGTGCATTTAGTCAGCTAGAAATTACTGCTAAAAACTTTCTAGCAAAAAATCCAGATTCTGCTATCGCGAGGTCGTTTTTGGTTCGTTCCTTAGTGGGCGGAGGCAACTACACCGAGGCGATTAATCAATGGAACAGAATTGATAACCCTAAAAAAGATATTCTAGAGTTGTCACTTGATGATGTTCTTGAAGCTCAATATTTTTTGGGAACATACGAGGAAGCAGCTTCTTTACTCAGCGACAACAATATTGAATCACCTAGCAAGCGGCTTAGTCTTCTTACTTTCCTGACTAAATTAAAAACACTATCTAATGAAGAAGTTATCGCTTTAGATATTAGCAGTATATTTACTGATCCTGATAGCCAATATGCTAGTCTAGGTAAGGCAATGATAGATACCTTTACAAACGAGGGCTCAACAGCGCTTAAATCCTTTTTTGAACAAAATAGTAATGATTCAAGTGCGATTTTTCAGTCTATTGCAGCTGATCATTTCTCTTTTCTGAAAGAATATTCAGTCGCAGAATCTTATTTAGAACGATATTTATCATTAAGACCAAACCATCACATTGCTTATCTTTCTTTCATTAACACACTGATATTGCAAGAAAAAGTAGATAGGGCGAACCTTGAATTAAAAGATATTCTAAGCAAGTTTCCAAACCAGCCTCTTGCAAATCAACAAATGGCTAAAATCGCTCTAATGCAAGACAATTTACCTTTAGCAAAAGTACACATCGAAAGATCTATTCAGTATGGTTTTAATACTCGGAATAATCACTTAGTAGCCGGATTAATTAATTATAATCTTAATAATTATGAGCAGGCAATTAGTAACTTAGAGCGTGCTTTGTCAAATATGCAAGAATATTCAGAATATTCATTGATTTTAAATTATGCAAAAGCGCGTGTTGGTGCCGACAAGGATAGTGTTTTACAACCAGCAGACAAAGTTATACAAGAACTCAGTGATATTAAAAAAATTAATTCGCTTCTTGGCGGTTACAGAGATAGCGGTAACACCGAGGAATTAGCTTCAACTTTGAGGGATTTATCAACAAACTCACCTGATACCAAAGTAGCATTTGATTTGGCAGTAAAACAAGCTGCTGTCTCGATAGAAGATTCCAGCGAAATGTTTTCTTTGGCAAAAGATATTGTAGAAAATAAAGGCTCAGTAGATAGTTTAGCCTACGACAAAGCAAAGGTATTACATACGAGCAAGTTAGTGAATGAAGGTAAGCTTACTCAAGCGATAAGTATCGCTGAAAAATGGCTAAATGAAAGTAATTATGCATTTATGGATGTTTTACTTTACTCAGATCTACTAGTGCGTGATGGCCAATATGCAAAGGCCAACGCAACCCTAGATAAAGGGCTCACTGTGACCATCCATCCAGTATTTTATAGTCGTCAAGTTAATATTGAATTTGCTCAGAAAAATTATAAAGCGGCGCATGCCTTAAGTGAAAAAGCGTTAACGTTAATGCCTTATTCATTTAATTACCTGTCTCAATATGCGGCGCTAAATCAAATCGTTAAGAGTGGAGATGATGTTTTTATCGAAAGCATATATGAAGACTACGAAACAAATGGATTGTCATTAATTTATTTGTCAGAGTATTTCCGTGAAATTGATAATAACCAAAAGTCCATCAAACTCTTACAAGAGGGAAAACCTAAGTTTCCCCAACTGTCTTCTCAAATTGTGCTATTAAGCGCTGAAAATTACCTAGCGTTAGGTGATATTGACGCCGTAAACATGCAGCTATCAGAGTTGAGTAAATTAGAATTGCAAGATATAAAGCTTTACCCCCGATATGCAAGGTTATTCAAGGCCTCTGTTGACCAAAATCTTGTACTTGATATTTTAAAGGGTGTGATACGTAAATATCCTGCATTTTTACCAGCAAAAAACCAGTTGGCTTGGCAATATGTAACAAGTGGTAATAATTCTGAAGCCATTACTTTACTGGAAGGATTGCAAAATGTTGATTCACCAGAGCCTGGCAGAATTCTTGGTTTGGCACAGAGAAACTCAGGGAAAATAAAGACAGCAAGTGAGATTTGGAGCAAAAACTACCAAAACTATCAAGATCCAGAAAGTTTGATGTTACTGAGCGAATTATATTTCCAACTTGGTGAAAAAGATCGCGCGTCTCAGTTAATTAATTCTCATTTGATCAAGGAGCCAAACCATATAGGTTTGAAACTTTTGCTTGCGGGGAATGTTGATACTGCAAAAGCTAAAGACCTTTATAGACAAGTGTTGTCAATAGACGCGAATAATATCTTTGCGCTAACCAATTTAGCTTGGGTCATTTTTAATGATGAAGGAAAAAACCAAGAAGCAATAGAACTCATAGAACAAGCTCGTAACATTGCACCCGATAACCAAAATGTGCAGGCGACCTATAATTCGATATTGGAATAGTGAAGGGGTTTAAGGCTTTTCACGGCATCCTAGTGAATTTTTATGAGAGCCAAACGATTTGTGTTAAGTGTCGGTTTGCAATCATTTGGGTATCATTGACGAGCTCTTACATGCTAATTATTTAAGCACTTTTGCTTTAGCAATCTTAAACTTCAAGCGCTGTAAAGGGCCTCTTGTGCCCCACCGAGAGTTAGAGACAACAAACTTATTTTTGTAAGCATCAAATTGTTGGACCTTAGGGGCGACGATTACTTCACCTCTTTTTAGCACGAGTTTCAATACATTAGTCACCAACATGCCAGAACAGAGTTTAATTGCCATAGGCGTTGAAGGACCTTTCTTTTCTTTAAAGTCGGCTGTGCTTTCATCAACCAAATAGCTCTTTTGTAAAAGGGCTGGACCTAAGCCTATCAGTAATTTAATAAACTTTTCATCATCTGTTTTTGCATCGTTAAACCTGTAATATTGTTCAAATGGCATGCTCTCAGGTGTAAATATTGCCATTGCTGCACCCATACCAAATGGTGCTGCAAGTAAGTTGGGTATGCCTTTCTCTTCAGCTTTTCTATACACAGATAACCTTGCATGTAGGGCAAAAAAGTCTATGCCATCGACATATATATCTACACCTTCAAAAAACTCGTCAACATTCTCATCATTAACGCCGTCGTTAAACTGTTTTACCGTAATATTAGGATTGATTTTCTTGACCATTTCGGCCATAACTTTGCATTTTGGCCTTTCTACTGTATCGGTGAATGCACCTGCCTGTCGATTAAAGTTATGAATTTCAAATTCATCGAAATCGGCAAAATGGAAGTGTTGAAAGCCCATGCGGGCTAGAGTTAATGCATGCTCTCCACCTGCACCACCTAAACCTGCAATAGCAATCTTAGTATTTTTAATGATGTCTTTTTCAGATTCAGTTATCCAACCAACATTCCGCGAAAAAGCTGTATCATAGTCGAACATTTATACTCCTCAAAAGGATTAGAAAGCTAGCACTATTAAATTATATTAAGACGCTTATAACAACGTATTTTAGCAAGTGGCGACGTTTTTAATCTATATACATGTATGCTATTGAGTCCATTTAGAATTGCCATATTACCACTATTCTAATATCGGCTGCTGATGAGTTTATTTAAGATAACAAAAAAGCCAGATTTTTCAGAACTGGCTTTTTGGGACAAGGTTTATTTGTTAGCGAATAGTTTTCATAAACTCATCGAGCATAAACCGGAAAGAAGGTTTTAAGTTTTGCATAAAATCATCGCTGTTAATATAGTAGGGCACACGACGCCCGACATATTCGAATTCAGGACCAATTTGTGTCATCGTCAACCCAACAACTTGCATGCTCTTACCTAATCTTGGATCTGCCATAAAATAAACATGCTTTTTGCCGCGATTGATAAACATAGCGGTACATGCCATATACAAACCCACAGCGATAAAAGGAAAACAACGAATGTCGTTTTCATCATACAAGTCGATATTGATTCCTGTATTTGCGGCGCAAGCAGCTTTATCGATTTTTCTTTTTCTAAATACTTTTGGGATTAGGATTCTAGATACTTCTGCTATTTCTGAACGCTTGAAATTACTTGGTAACAAGTCTGCACGGTCAATATGTTGTAAGCCTTGTTTTTCTATTGGCAGTATTTGCCCCTCTTTCTCTGGCATAATCAACCTGACACAACCGGAGTAATCATTGGAACGTTTATGCTGAATTAGGCATTGTTCTGCAAAGTCGTCATAGCTATCTCGTTCTAGACCCGTTTCGTTACCTTCAAATATTTTTATTTCTTCACAAAAAACTTCGTGACGAATACGAAACGCACTCTCAAGTTCAGCTTTGCTGTGAGCTAAAACAGCTGTAAAGTGTTCAGTAAAGTGTTCAAACACCCAATCAGCTTCTTGTTGGAAATGATTAGCATGTGCTCTAGCGCGCTCGTATCGTCTAATTTTAGCCGCACGACGGTCTGCTTTGGCCTGCTCTGCAATATTTTTTTCAAAAACCCTATTGTCGCTCAGACCCTCAAACGGTATCGATTCACTGTTTTCCATCGGGATTGTCTGGCCATCTAACATGGTGTTCTCCTAAGCTTCTCAATTCTATTATACGGCGCCTTTAGTAAAGCGAAGTATTGTAAATACGGTAAAGGTATAAAATTGGAAACCGAAGATATAATAGTGCTTAGATTTGTATCTTATTTGAAACAGTGTCGCAAAAATGCTACGGGTGTGTGTCAGTTTCCATTACTATATTATTCACAAGCTACTTAAAGTAAAGCACTTTTTTATTAAATTTTGTAAATATTCGCTTAATTCATGCTTTAGTCTAATTTTATTTTTGCTCATTATATATTTTTGTGATGTAAGACATGTCTTACAAATAGACGTGAAAAATGGGAAGAAAATAGTACATAAATGAAGATTATGGTATTTTATTAAATACCTTTAAGTCGATCCTGTTGTGTTAGGTATAAAACATGAAGGGTTTCGCTAAATGACACGACAAGATAATAAAGCCTCACCCTATAACTAATTTATTGAATATGCTCGACAGGCCTTTACGCCTTCAAGGTTTGCTTTCATAAATTTCATATGTTTTACTATTTCAACATATAAAATCATGCACTATTCAGTGTGTTGTTTTGTATAAATTTATTGCAAAATAGACAAATCATTCATTATAAAGGAAAAAAATGATGAGCTTATTGCCGCGACAGTCTTTGCTGTTTTCCCTTCTAAAAGGTGTTAACTTTTCTTATTTCATTTTTACCGTTTTATTACTGTCAATAAGCTTGCAAGCAAACAGCCATGATTTGCCAGACTTATCAATACAAGTAAAACAGAATAAACCATCTATTGTTGGGATTGGCTTGTTTACGCCAATTCAATCTAATGCGCCTAAGATATTGGGAACAGGATTTGTAGTTGGAAATGGCAAGTATATTGTGACAAATTACCACGTTGTGTCGACGGAGTTAGACACAACTATTGTGCAATATTTTGTAGCTTTATCGGGTGAAGGTCGTTTACCAAAAACTCATAAAATGGAATTAATTGGTATTGATCCGGTTCATGATTTGGCAATTTTGGCTATTCAGGATACTTTACCTGCGGTTAGCCTTGCTAATAATGAGCTAATTGACGATGGGTCAGAAGTTTTTATGACAGGTTTTCCAATTGGTGCTGTTTTAGGTCTTTATCCAGCAACACATACCGGAATAGTGGCAGCCAAAGCTCCCGATGTTAACCCAGCTCGTAATGCTGACGAACTTACGATAAAGATGCTAAAGCGCTTAAAAGTCCCTTTTTTAATCTACCAGCTAGATATAACGGCGTTTCCTGGCAATAGTGGTAGCCCAGTTTTTAATCGTAAAACAGGTGAAGTATTCGCTGTGCTCAATAAGGTGTTTGTTTCTGCCGGAAAAGAAGCCGCATTAACTAATCCAAGTGGTATCAGTTATGCTATCCCTGTTAAACATGTAAAAGCGTTGGCGAAGAAAAACAATATTACCCTATGACTGAATATTATTGAGGGCTTTTTGCGAATACATGAGCGCCAAGGAGCTTTTTCACAATTCCTCGATATGTTTTATATGTGATATGTTTTATAAACTTCGGTAATGGCATTTTGCTTAAATGCCCACTCGTGTATACATAAAATCGCGCTAAAGAATTTGTTGAATTTTCTAAGTAGCGGGATTGAGGAAAAATAGCGTGATATAAGCAAGTGACTTTGATTTTTTCAAACGGTGTAAGCTGCGCTATTTTATCACTCATCAATTTGCAATAAGGTTGTGTATCTTTATCAAATAAGTGAGTTAGCAAATTTAACAATATCACGAGCTCTCTTTCACAATTTGATTGAATAAACAATTCCACGAGATCAGTGGTTTTGTCTTGTTTCGCAATTTCAGTTAATAGCAAATGAAGGTCAAAACAGTCTCTTAAACCTTTTTCAATATCGTCGTTTAGCAGCAAATGAATAGCGCTATGAAGCACTAAATGACAGTTATCAGGAACAAACAAATTGGCTGCCATCTGCGTGCTATTTTCAAACAGTAAATCCACATTAATGATTTTACCAGACGACTCGGGTATTAGAGTATGATGAATATCGAGTGTTACGCCACTTTCTAAATGTGTATACGGTGGGAGTTCATGAGACCATTCGCGATAGTATTTTTCGTCATAGTCTTCTAAAACAACCGCTTGCCAGCCATTGTCTTTCAAAAAAGCTTCTAGTTGCGGCATTTTTAATTTAGGGACTAAGATGTCGATATCAGAAATCAATCGCCCTAAGGCGTTTTGCTTTTCACCTAATATATATGCAGCGCCTTTTAGTAAGGTAACCTTTATACCGGAATGAAGAAGTGCATCCGCAAGCTGTGTGCATGCTAGTTGAGTTTGCGTTTGTTGGGCGAATGAAAACTGTTGTACAGACCGCATATGTAAAGCAAATGCCTTAGGTAGCTTACTCATTTGGGATAATGTAAGTTTTTGACTCACAAAACCGTGCAATTGGGCTTTTAATATGTTCCGCAAAAAAGCATCTATTGTTTGTTCGTTGTTGATTAACGAATGGTCTTCGGTGAGTCCCTTCGTTAAACATGACAAAAATGTTGATTTGCTAATCGCGTTGTTCATACGATTAACTCTTCCAATAAGAGTGCTATATCATTCATATTAGAATAAGAACTTTCTATAGCTATAGATTCATTTACTATCTTGGCTAAAGCCTTAAATGCTGACTCACCCAATACACTGTAATTAAATGCGTTGGCGATAAGTTTGGCAAAGGCGACTGATTTTTCAATTTCATAAGTCCTCAAACTTTGTCCAAGACCAAAATCTAAAAATACGATGCCAACTATTTCTGCTGGCATCAACTGGTCATATTCGATTCTTGTTTGAGTGCGAACATGCGCTATATCACCTTTGTGTGTTCCTTTAGTAACGTGACTCATTTGTTGTTCTTTTACTAAAGGTTTTATTATGTCAATCGATTGATTTTTTAAAGATGATGGCCTAAATACGGGTAATACTTTAGCACTCTCTAAATCAATAATCGCCATTTCGTCAGAATACAAACTCCAACCGTTTAAGCTTAAAAATGTAGCAGTAGTCGATTTACCAGACCCAGATTTTGCAGGGAATAAAATCGCTTTTCCGTTTTTTACTACCACACTGCAATGTATAAGTAATCTTGTGTGGTCATAACTAGCCGCACACCAATTCATTGACCATTCAATAGAAGGTAAAAGTTTATGAGGTGGGATAGGGTGAAAAGGCTGTTGACCTTCTACATTTAATACTAGTTGTCTTCTTATGAACCTTCGCAATGCACTCGTATATTCTATGTGAATATCAAAAGTAGGTATGTGCTTGTGATTGGTAGATTCTTCAATAAATGAATTAGGATAGAGTAATGATAATTCAGGTTTTAATGCCCCTATGACTCCCGAAAATCGATATGTATAAAGTCCACAGTCTATTAGCATTTATGCCAAACTTTGTTTGGATTTAACGAGGCCAGTAGCCAACAAGATTTGCTCTTGTTCAGTGATATCAAGCGCTGCAAATGATTCTTGGTTATATTGAATATCGAGCTTATGCATTTCTTGTATTAAATGTTCGACTTGAATGACATAAGTATGCCAATTGTGTTTGTCAAAAACAACAAAGGCTGACATGTCTGTCAGCCTTTCAATAAGTAAGCGTTGTTGCATAAACTTAAATATAGTCTCTTATGCAGTCTTTAAATGTCGTATAAGTACATGTTTTGTTGTTATTAAAACTGTTAGTCATCGCATTTTGTGCCTGACTTAAACTCCCAACATGCGCTGAACCCCAAATGTGTTCGACTAACAGCCCAAGGCCATCGTTCCCAGAAAACTCGTGACTTAATCCTTGGTTCATACCAAATAAACCATTTAAGTAGGTACAGGCCAAGTCGCGTTCTAAGCGGTTATTACTTTTGATGGCACTGCTAACAGACATTGTTTTGCTCGGTATCATACCGCCACCAACAATTCGAATTGTTTTTGACTCAATAAAGGCTTTGAGGCGAGGGTAATAAAAATCTACTTTACTGACCCCTGTATTAAACTTGTCTTCGTAGCTTACACCGCTAATCATTCCTGCGAGTGCTTTTTTATGATTGTTATTGGGGCTAGTTTTTAAAAACTTTCTCCATGAGTTATGTTTGTGTCCACCGTAGTACGATGCAACTGAACAACTCGTAGTAGGCGAGGTAGAGCCGCCTGAAACGCCTGATGCGTTACATGTTGTGCCCCAAACATTACTTGCTGGTAATATTGATACCCCTGCTGCTAACGACGCCTTTTTAATGAAACCACGGCGGCTATTTCCTTGCTTTTTGTCGGTGTTATTGTTTTCTATTTCCATTTTAGAGCAAACCTTTTACTTCATTTACACAAACTTAAATTTCATTTTGCAATAATTATGCCTAAATTTAAGTTGCTGATTACACATGTTTTTTCTAATAAGATTTTTACTAGCATTTGTGAGTGTAAAGTATTCTGACACTTACTTAATTCTCGCTTTTTGCTTTGATAAAAATCAAACTGTTACTTTATTGCGACAATTGTACTGAATATTAGCTTATTTGGAAAGTCGAAGATTCAAATATAATTGTTTTCATAAATTAGCTACAATGAACCGATGAGGATATTTTAGGAAAATTATGAAAGTATTGGTAACAGGTGCGGCTGGTTTTATTGGTGCGCATACAGCAATAAAACTTCTGGAAAAGGGTATGGTTGTCGTTGGCATCGACAATATTAATGATTATTACTCTACTGAGTTAAAAGAAGCGAGAATTGATTGGATAAACTCTCATAAAAACGCTGAGCAATTTAATTTTATCAAGCTGGATATTGCAGATAGACAAAAAATGCAAGATTTGTTCGAAACGCATAAGTTTGATCGAGTCATACACCTGGCGGCTCAGGCGGGCGTGAGATTTTCTATTACTAACCCGCATGCATATGTGGATTCAAACTTAGTCGGTTTTGTAAATATTTTGGAAGGCTGCCGACACAATGCAGTTCAACATCTTTGTTACGCCTCTAGTAGCTCGGTTTATGGTGCCAACGAATCTATGCCATTTTCGGTTGAGGACAATGTTGATCATCCTGTATCGTTATACGCAGCGAGCAAAAAAGCTAACGAGTTAATGGCTCATACCTACAGTCATCTTTATGGATTAGCGACTACAGGCTTAAGGTTTTTTACTGTTTATGGTCCATGGGGAAGACCCGATATGGCACCATTCAAATTTACAAAGGCTATCAGCGAAGGTAATCCGATTGACGTGTACAATTATGGCGAACATCGTCGTGATTTCACATATATAGACGATATTGTTGAAGGTGTGATTCAGACGACCTTACATACAGCAACAAGTGACGAAAGCTGGGACGCCAAAACACCAAATTCAAGTACCAGTAAAGCACCTTGGCGGATATATAATATAGGCGCACAAACGCCCGTGCACTTGCTAACATTTATTGAGACAATTGAAAAAGCCTTAGGAAAAACAGCTGAAAAAAACCTATTGCCAATGCAACCTGGCGATGTTCCTGATACTTATGCAGATGTAGAATCTTTAGTCAAAGCAGTGGATTACCGTCCCAATACTAGCCTTGAACAAGGAATTGGAGAGTTTGTGGCGTGGTACAAGGCATTTTATTCTGACAAGTAATTGCAAGGGGACTAGTTTCTAGCTTGGTTATCAAGCAACGATTTGAGAGGCATAAGTTCGACTCGCGCTTGAAAAAGTGGTGATTTGTCATTTGCATATGCTAAACAGTAATGTAGCTTTTTTTGTTCATTATTAGCGATTGGCAACTGTTCACTAACCAAAATATCTAAGCGGTCGTTACTACGTAATTTAGCTAACTGTGATTTGTTGATGATCAATTGATGACTAACAAATATCATTGGGTTTTTGCGTAAATCATATTCATCTGCTTTAGCTCTCTCAAGCAGTGCTGAAGACAACAAACCCAATGGGTACATTTCCGGAAAATTCACTTTATCTTCGAATTCGTCTATGTAATCTGATTGTTCAGCGAAGGCACTCGTCAAAAAGTTTTTTGCGTTACCCACAATCATATATTTATGTTTTAAAAAATATTGGCTATTGGCAATAAAACTTCGGTCATCCACGGTTTTAATGTCTGTAAATGAAGGAAAATCACCCTCGATGATATGTGGCATTTTTTCGTATTCTTTTTTGCTGCCAATAATAACGGGTTTATTTCTTTGATTATCCTTTTTGCTCATTAATAGCAAACGATTGCTTTGTACAAGACCTTCATTAGTCTGTTTGGTTTTTGTGGGTTTTACATTCAAGCTAATAATATCGTTAGGGCACACAGTGCCAGCAAAACTAAGTTCATAGGCGCTAAATGGAAATGAAGTTCGTCGGGAATTTTCGATTTGCGCATTGCTTCGCATTGCGTCGATTTGAGTTTCAATATAACACCCTAACTGAAAACCCAATGCTATTGGTCCGCCAAAGGGATTATTAGGCACCATGCGCCACCGGTTTTTATCGTGAAACAGATTGAAATCATCGCTTGAATTTCTTGCAGCTTCAATATGTAGTTGGCTGAGTTGATGCATAATTTTTTTATTTGATTACGACCTAGTACTTTTATCGGCAAGTTAAGAAAATAAAAAAGGCCTAGAAAAGCTTAGCAAGTCAGTTTATTCGTTCACTAATTGCAAATCGACAAAGCTTTTGTATACCTCGTTGTTATCATACAACTCTTTGTGGCGACCTGTTGCGATCACCTGGCCTTGTTCTAACACAATAATCAGATCGGCATTGACTACTGTAGACAAACGGTGCGCAATAATGAGCGTTGTTTTTGATTGCATTAAAGATTCTAGTGCTTTTTTTACATAGCGTTCACTTTTTGCATCAAGAGCGCTTGTGGCCTCGTCTAACAGTAGAATAGGGCGTTCAGCAGCGATGGCTCTTGCTATTGCAATGCGTTGCTTTTGACCACCACTTAATTTAACGCCTCTTTCACCCAGCTCGCTGTCGTATCCACTAGGAAGTTGTTGAATAAATTCGTCGGCAAATGCTAATTTAGCCGCTCGTTGAACATCTTCTAAACTCGCCCTAGGGTTAGAGAAACGTATATTTTCGATCACAGTATCAGCAAATATCACAGCATCTTGTGGGACCAATGCAAATTGCTCTCTAACACTGTCGATCTTGATCTCTTTAATAGCGGTTCCAAATATCGCAATGTTTCCAGAGTTGATATCATAAAAGCGTTGTAATAACTGAAACAAGGTCGATTTTCCTGCACCGCTATGGCCGACTATGGCGACGGTTTGACCTTGTTTTACTTGTAAAGAAACATTATCGATTACTTTAGTTGCTTGTTTAGCATGCTTGTGGTCCTCTTCATGTGCAGTGGGATAACTGAATGTTACACTGTCTAGTGAGAGGATAATGCTTGGGTCGTTTGTTTGCGCAGTAGCATTTAATACTACACTTCCGTCATCTTTAATATCAGGTTGTTGTTCCATTAATTGTAAGATTCGTTCAGAAGCACCGGCAGCTTTTTGGAGTTCGCCTATGACTTCGCTGATCGTCGCTATCGCACCACCAGCTAGTACGGCATAAAATACAAAGGCTGTTAACTCTCCGGCACTTATAGTGTCGTTTAACACCATTTTTGCGCCCACAAAAGCAACCGCAAAAATAGCAGATAAACTGATAAGCATCACAACCGAGATTAAAAGCGCTCTAAAATGAATGCGCTTTTTTGCTTGTTGCATAACATCTTCTACTTTTGATGAGAATAATTGGCTACTAATATGTTGATGATTGTATGCTTGTACTGTATGTATTTCGTGAAGGCTTTCGTCAATCATACCGCCAACTTTGGCGACTTTATCTTGACTAAGTTTGCTGTGGTTTCTCACCCTATTACCAAAGACTTTTATGGGCAAAAGGATAAGGGGTACCGCAATAAAGACAAATAATGTAAGTTTTGGTGAAGTAAATAGCATTAATACTAAGGCGCCAACAAACATCACAAGGGATCGTAAAGCCATTGATATTCCTGTGCCCACAATTGACTGTAGTAATGTTGTATCGCTGGTAAAACGAGAAATAATTTCGCCGGTACGCGTGTTTTCAAAAAACGACGGTGTCAATTTAACAAGATGGCTAAACAAATCTGATCGAATATCTGCGCAGACTCTTTCGCCTAGCCAAACCATCCAATAAAATCGGAAATAAGTAGCAACACTCCCTAATAGCACAACGCCTAGAACAACAATCAAAGCTTGTTGCAGAGTGTCTGTATTCTCAGCAACAAAACCTTGGTCAATCACATGTTTGATGCCTTGACCCAATAGTAACCATGCTAAAGAGCTAAGTAATAAAGCGGTGAGTGCAATAAAAACTTGTTTTTTATAAGGGGCTAAATGCGAAAATAACCAGCTTAATATTTGTCGGCTTGTGTAAGACTGTTTAATGACCATACTTCCTATTTGAAAGTTGCTAAATGCACAATTGCTTGGGTGATGGATTCTTTTTCTATATAAAGTCGTTATGGGGGCTAGTTGAACGTTTTCCAGTCAATGTCGGTTGATAATAGCAATTCACGAAGCGATAAAGCCCGTGGAATGGATTTTCCTTTTGCAGTCCACCTATGGCCGCCGCACGCTGCCGTCATAATTTTTTTGGTGGGCTTTAATAATAAATACTTCGCTGTCTTAGGAACAATATCAAAATATTCCCCGGTTTTTGAGAACCATCCAAATTTATTTAAATGCAGTCGGTCGGAGGCCATGATATCAATACAATCAAGTTCAATATGTTGTTCGCCCAATTCTTCAACATAAACAGGCACTACCTGCCCTTGTTTCGCAGTATGTGCATACCATTGAATCGTTCGGTCAGGTGATTGAGAACTTAAGGGACATCTGACATTTTGTTTAGCTTGCCAACTACCATTATGAACATCAACGTTTATAGGAGCACCACCTTCTAGTAGTGACATTGCGGCATTTTTTACGTGATAAGACAAACCTTTTAATTTCCGCTTGAGCAAGGTAGGGTCAGTAATATGACTATTTGCTAAGACTTGTAACTCCCGCTCATAGAGGGCATTGCTAAGCTCGGCAAAATTAGGAAATTTTGTGCTTAAATAAAAAATATCAGTTTGTTGTTTGTTTTCTTTTGTTGCCATTGCTAACAGTTAGGGCCTGTAGGTTTCAGCCGATTGCCTGATTTTCAGGATCATACCATTCAAATCACTCTGAGAGTAGTACCCATAAAAAAGGAAGCGATTAAGCTTCCTTTTTATAAAATATAAACAATTGTTATCTACTGACCTTTGATTTCACTACGGCCTTTGTAAGCAGCTTCTTCGCCAAGTTCTTGTTCAATGCGCAAAAGCTGATTATATTTTGCGACTCGGTCTGAACGACATAAAGAGCCCGTTTTTATTTGACCGGCTGCGGTTCCTACTGCTAAGTCAGCGATTGTTGCATCTTCTGTTTCCCCAGAGCGATGTGAAATCACCACAGTAAAACCTGCATCTTTAGCCATTTTAATTGCGTTAAGCGTTTCAGTAAGCGACCCTATCTGATTAAACTTGATAAGAATGCTATTACCTACACCATTGTCGATGCCTCGTTTGAGAATTTTAGTATTTGTCACAAACAGGTCGTCGCCAACAAGCTGTGCTTTATCACCCAGTATTTTAGTTAAATAAGCCCAACCATCCCAATCACTTTCGTCTAGTCCATCTTCAATTGAAACAATAGGGTAATCGGCGCTTAATTGGGCCAAGTAATCACTAAAACCTTCGGAATCGAATGACTTACTTTCACCACCTAACACATACTGACCATCTTTATAAAACTCAGAAGCTGCGCAGTCGAGCGCTAGCGTAATATCTTCATCCATTTTATACCCAGCATTTTCAACTGCTTGCACAATAACAGCGAGCGCTTCGGCGTTTGAAGTCAAATTAGGAGCAAAACCACCTTCATCACCTACCGCTGTGTTCAAGCCTTTGGCATTAAGTACTTTCTTTAGACTATGGAATATTTCAGCACCCATGCGCAGTGCTTCGCGGAAGTTTTTAGCACCCACTGGCTGTACCATGAATTCTTGAATGTCGACGTTATTGTCGGCGTGCTCGCCACCATTAATAATGTTCATCATTGGAACAGGCATTGAATATTGGCCTGATGTCCCGTTTAAATCTGCAATATGTGCATAAAGTGGCTTACCCGCGCTAATAGCTTGGGCTTTTGCCACTGCTAAAGAAACCGCTAATATAGCATTAGCACCTAAAGTTTCTTTGTTTTCTGTGCCGTCAAGGTCAATCATTATTTGGTCGATTTTGGCTTGTTCGTTTGCCTCTTGACCAAGTAAACTGTCAGCGATTTGACCATTAATAGCTGCAACAGCTGTCAATACACCTTTGCCCAAATAGCGTGCTTTGTCGCCATCGCGTAATTCTAGAGCTTCTCGAGAACCGGTTGATGCGCCCGATGGTGCTGCTGCACGACCCATTGCTCCACATGCTAAATAAACATCCGCCTCAACAGTAGGGTTTCCCCGAGAGTCTAATATTTCACGTCCAACAATTCGGCTTATTTTGGCCATTTTGATTCCTTATTACTCGTTAAAATTAATGATTTTCTTTGTTAAACATACCAGCCGCTTTTATGAAGCCGCTAAATAGTGGGTGACCATCTCTAGGTGTCGAGTTAAATTCAGGGTGAAACTGACCAGCAACAAACCATGGATGTTCGGGTATTTCAATGACTTCAACTAGCTGTTTGTCAGTAGACAAACCACTCACGCTTAAGCCTGCTTTTTCAACTTGACCGCGTAAATTGTTATTCACTTCATAACGGTGACGATGGCGTTCATGTATTTCTGTTGTACCATAGGCTTCGGCGGTTTTTGAACCAGCCACCAGGTGGCACAACTGACTACCTAGACGCATAGTACCACCTAAATCGGTTGAAACATCTCTGATCTCTTTACTTCCATCAGCATCAAGCCACTCTGTGATCAAACCAACTACAGGGAAGGGTGTTTCTGCATCAAATTCAGTACTGTTAGCGTTTTCCATATTTGCCACATTTCGAGCAAACTCGATGTAGGCAACTTGCATGCCTAAACAAATACCCAAATACGGGACTTTATTCTCACGTGCATATTTTGCAGCCGCTATTTTTCCTTCAATACCTCTTTCACCAAAGCCTCCAGGTACTAAAATAGCATCGAGGTTTTCCAGTATTTGAGTGCCTTTTGATTCTATATGCTGAGAGTCCACGTAGTGAATATTGACTGTCAGACGATTTTTCAGTCCAGCGTGCTTCAATGCTTCATTAATAGATTTGTAGGCGTCTGGTAGCTCGACATATTTGCCAATCATGCCCACATTGACCTCACCCTCTGGGTTTGATTCTGCATAAAGCACTTGTTCCCACTCGCTTAGGTCAGCAACAGGACAATCAAAGTTAAAGCGTTTTACTACTAATTCGTCCATACCTTGCGCTTTCAATGCAGCCGGTATTTTGTAAATACTGTCAGCATCGCGCAATGAAATAACGGCCTTTTCGTTAACATTAGTAAATAAAGCAATTTTTGCGCGTTCATTTACTGGAATAGGTACTTCTGAGCGACACACTAGGATGTCAGGTTGAATACCTATTGATCGTAATTCTTTTACTGAATGCTGGGTAGGTTTGGTTTTTACTTCACCTGAAGCCGCTAAAAAAGGCACAAGAGTAAGATGCATGAACATAGTGTGTTCACGGCCAAATTCAGTTCCTAATTGTCTTATAGCTTCAATAAAGGGTTGTGATTCGATATCACCAACGGTGCCACCAACTTCAACAATGGCAATTTCGTAGCCTTCAGCGCCAGCAATTACTCTGCGTTTAATTTCGTTCGTTATGTGAGGGATCACTTGAATGGTAGCACCAAGATAATCACCTCGGCGTTCTCGTTTAATTACTTCTTCGTACACACGGCCAGTGGTAAAGTTATTGCGTTTGGTCATGCGGGTGCGGATAAAACGTTCATAATGACCTAAATCGAGGTCTGTTTCGGCACCGTCATCGGTAACAAAAACTTCTCCATGTTGAATAGGGCTCATGGTGCCTGGGTCAACATTAATGTATGGATCGAGTTTGAGCATAGTCACGTTTAACCCGCGGGCTTCTAAAATAGCTGCTAGCGAGGCTGCAGCAATACCTTTTCCAAGCGAAGAAACCACACCACCGGTGACGAAAATATAATTTGTCATCATTTACCTAGCAAATTGAATTGTTGTGACTAACTTGCAATTTTCAAACTTACAACAAGCTAAAAACCTGTTACTTATAAAGAAGAATTACGAAGCATGAGTAAAACGGAAAGAATGCCGCCTCTATGGGGTGATCATTATACCTAGATCTAAGGACGTGAGTAAATGCTTAATTCTTGTAAAGGTGTTAATTAATTTGTTGTTTTAATTGATACAGCATTGCTTGAGCTTCTCTTGGCGTCATAGCGTCTATATCTATTTCGTTTAGCGCCATTTCTAACCAATGAGGCTCATCCAACTCCATGCTCATTTGATTATTTTCTAGGAGGCTAAGTTCAGCATCGTTTTCACTTTTTGGTGTATTTTCAGTTTTTTGACTTAATTCCAATTGCTTTAATTTGGCTTTTGCTGCCAATAACACCTCTCTTGGCACACCTGCCAATTTTGCAACTTGTAAGCCAAAACTTCCGCTTGCCGCACCTTCTTCAACTTTATGTAAAAACATGATGTCGTCACCATGTTCGACTACAGTTAAATGGATATTCTTAATATTGTCAAAAATCACCGCCAACTCGGTAAGTTCAAAATAATGAGTGGCGAATAAGGTATAGCATTGCTTATTGGATGCAAGTTGCTGAGCACAAGCCCACGCCAAGGATAAACCATCAAAAGTACTTGTACCTCTGCCGATTTCATCCATAAGCACTAAGCTATTAGGGCTTGCATTGTTTAAGATATTTGCGGTTTCGGTCATTTCAACCATAAAGGTTGAGCGCCCTGACGCCAAATCATCACCGGCTCCAATTCGTGTAAAAATTTGGTCGATAGGACCAATTTCAGCGTCCGTCGCAGGTATAAAACAGCCAATGTAAGTTAATATCACAATCAAGGCAGTTTGACGCATATATGTTGATTTTCCGCCCATGTTTGGCCCTGTTACCATCAACATACGCGTTTTTGCATCCATATTTATGTGATTACTAATGAAGGCTTTATCTAGCGTCTCTTCAACCACTATGTGTCGGCCGTTTTGATAAGACAGTTGTGCTTTATTTACAAGTTTTGGTTGAGAAAGTTGAAGGTTCTCTGCTCGTTCAGCAAAATTGCACAAAACGTCTAGTTTAGCGACAAAATGGGCGCTTTTAATTAATGCGTTTATATGCGGCATAAAAGCGTCAAATAATTCATCATAGAGCTTCTTTTCTAAGGCAAGTGCTTTACTTTGACTGCTTAACACCTTGTCTTCGTGTTCTTTTAATTCAGGTATTATATAACGTTCATTATTCTTGAGAGTTTGTCGGCGAATATATTCTGGCGGGACTTGATTGGCATTAGCTCGGCTTACTTCAATGTAAAACCCGTGTACTTTATTGTAATTCACTTTTAATGACGCAATACCTGTGCTGTCGCGCTCACGAAGCTCTAGTTGTGTCAAAAATGCACTGGCCCCGTCGGCTAGGTCTCGTAACTCATCGAGTTCTTCATTATATTGTGATTTAATCACGCCACCATCTCGCAAAACAACTGGCGGGTTTTCTATAATCGCACTTTTCAATAAGCATTGAAGCTCAGGATACTCGCCTATATTGTTGATGAAATTAATCAATTCATCGCAAGGAGTATGGGTATGAATAGCATGTAAAGCCTGATTAAGTTGCGGTAATCTTGTTAACGAAATTGATAATTTTGCAAAATCTCTTGGCCTAGCACTTCTCAACGAAATTCTCGCTAAAATACGCTCAATATCGCCTATCTCCTTCAAAATGGCTTTAATTTCTTCAAAATCATTAGCCAAAAATGCTTGTATAACACTGTGTCTGCGTTTGATTTCTTCGGCGTCCCTTATCGGGCGGTGCACATATCTTTTAAGCAAGCGTGAACCCATCAAGGTTGCCGTATTGTCTATTACACTTAAAAGTGTATTGTCAGCTTTGCCCGACAAATTAGTACTGAGTTCTAAGTTTTGTTGTGTTGCCGTATCCATAAGGATGGCATCTTGCATGCTTTCTTGCTGAATAGTCGAAATGTGGTTGAGTTGCGTTTTTTGCGTTTCTTGTAAATATTGCAAGGCACTGCCGGCTGCGCATAATGCAATATTGTCTTCTTTAACGCCAAATCCTTCAAGATTAGCAGTGCCAAATTGTTTGTTTAATTTCATTAAGGCAGTATCAAGATCGTACTCCCAAATGGGGCGCTTGCGAGTACCTGGAAATGTTTTTAACAAGTCTGAAAATGAACTTCCTTCAGGAAATAGTATTTCGCTCGCTTGTATGCGTGTAAGTGCAGCCAAGAAAGCGTCTTGACTATGGCAATCTACAATATTAAAACGGCCTGATGCTAGTTCTATATAGGCAATGCCATAAGTAGTTTTGTTTTTGTATACAGAAGCAAGAATAGCGTCCTGCTTATCTTCCAGTAGCGCCTCGTCGGTCAAAGTGCCGGGTGTAATTACTCTTAACACTTTTCTTGCTACGGGTCCTTTGGATGTTGCTGGGTCACCGATTTGCTCACAAATCGCAACCGATTCGCCTAATTTAACGAGCTTGGCTAAATAGTTATCAACTGCATGATAAGGCACGCCTGCCATAGGAATAGGTTCGCCTTTAGCTTTGCCTCTTGCGGTAAGGGAAATATTAAGCAAATCAGCAGCTTTAACTGCATCATCAAAGAAAAGTTCGTAAAAATCGCCCATACGGTAGAACAACAAGATATCAGGGTATTCAGCTTTTATTTTTAAATACTGGGCCATCATTGGCGTGTGTTCTGCGTTTTTTGGCATGTTTTTCTTATTAAAGATACTTTGGTTTAGCATAATTTAACGTTATTCTATTGGAAATAAGCAAAACTAAAAAGCAATAGTATTGATAAACTTTACCCTAGAACAAAAATTTAGGCTTTCACAAACACTTGGCGACCTATTACTGGCGCAGCAAGCAAGTGTTGCGACGGTAGAGTCATGCACAGGCGGTGGTCTTGCATACGCTATTACCGAGATCTCTGGCTCCTCACAATGGTTTAATCAGTCATGGGTGACATATGCAAATGAGGCGAAAACGTCCATGGTGCATGTATCTGAGGATATATTGGCGCAATTTGGTGCGGTATCCAAAGAAACTGTTGAACAAATGGCATTAGGTGGACAAGCAATAGCAAACGCTAATTATTGCATTGCCGTTAGCGGTATTGCTGGTCCTGGTGGCGGTAGTAAAGATAAACCAGTTGGATTAGTTTGGTTTGCTATTGCATTGCCGAATGAATCTGTCTTAAGCTTTAGTAGAAGGTTTTCTGGTGACCGTAGTTTGGTACGAGAACAAGCTATTTTTTTAGGGCTAGAAAAACTGATCGAATGCCTAGCTTAACAAATCATCTCTAAGTGCTACCATTACAGCGTACTTTACATCACTTAATTCGTTTTTCTCTCATGAAAAATTAATTAAAAAACAAGACATTATAAAATAATTTAAAATATCACTTGAAGCTGTATGATTATACAGTATACTTGCGATATAAATGATTGCATGCATATTTAGTTACTACTTGTTCTGAAGAAGTAAATAAGAAAAAGTAAATAAGAAAAAGTAAATAAATAATTACGTGCAAGTATAAATATAACAAACACACTTGTAACCATACTTTGTGTTACTGCCAAAAGGATATCTATTGTGAACGATAAAAAAAATCAAGCATTAACGGCTGCACTAGGACAAATCGAAAAGCAATTCGGTAAGGGCGCAATAATGAAACTGGGTGAAAATAGAACCATGGACGTAGAAACTATATCTACAGGTTCATTGGGGCTAGACATTGCTTTGGGAGCAGGTGGCTTACCAATGGGAAGAATCGTTGAAATATATGGTCCTGAATCATCCGGTAAAACAACACTGACACTAGAAGTGATTGCAAGTGCACAGCGAGAAGGTAAAACCTGTGCTTTTGTTGATGCAGAACATGCATTGGATCCTATATACGCGCAAAAATTAGGCGTTGATATTAATGAGTTGCTTGTATCTCAACCGGACACTGGCGAGCAAGCTCTGGAAATTTGTGACATGTTAACTCGCTCAGGTGCGGTTGACGTTATTGTAGTGGACTCTGTGGCTGCGTTAACGCCTAAAGCGGAAATTGAAGGCGACATTGGAGACTCTCATATGGGGCTCGCCGCCAGAATGATGTCGCAAAGTATGCGTAAAATTACAGGTAACTTAAAACGAAGCAATACCATGCTAATTTTCATCAACCAAATCAGAATGAAGATTGGTGTGATGTTTGGTAATCCTGAAACGACAACAGGTGGTAATGCACTTAAATTCTACGCCTCAGTACGCTTGGATATTCGTCGAATAGGTGCGATTAAAGAAGGTGATGAAGTCGTGGGTAATGAAACCCGTGTAAAAGTGGTTAAGAATAAAATTGCTCCTCCGTTCAAACAAGCTGAGTTTCAAATCATGTATGGGCAAGGTATAAGTAAAGAAGCTGAATTGATAGACTTGGGTGTAAAACTTAAGCTAGTAGAAAAGGCTGGCGCTTGGTACAGCTGTAATGGCAATCGTATTGGTCAAGGTAAAGCAAATGTGGTGAAGTATTTTAAAGAAAACGTAGAATTAGCGAAAGAAATAGAAGATAAAATACGCGCCGAATTACTTTTGAATAAAACAGATAAAGAATCTGACGTAGAAACTGAAGCATAAGTTTTGTCATACTATTTGTCTCTTTTCACTACCTAGCCTAACAAAAGTGACAAAATGACATGACCGAGCATAGCTTCCTGTGCTCGGTCTTTTTATATCAGCATCATTTTAGCAATGTATATTGAGGTTAAATAGTATTCGGTTTAAAGGGTAAGTCACGATATCTTTTTCCTGATGCTGCAAATACAGCATTGCTAAGCGCCGCAAAGTCCCATGCCACAACCAAACTTTGTCCCAGTGTACTCAAGCTTGTCGCGTAAAAACCACAATAAAGGCATTGCACCGTCCACATCGACCTCGTGCGATTTATCATTTATCGTTACTGTTTGTTGCACCATAAATGAAGCCTTTTTAAATCGTTTGTCTAAGTATAGGTTATAAAGTTGTGATTAATATACCTCGATATATACTATTTTGTACAAAGCGAATTAGTAACAGGAGAAAAAAGTGCTTAATGTCATAAAATCAAGAGCGGCCATTGCATGGGCGGCAGGTGAAGCATTAAAAATAGAAGAAATAGATGTCATGCCACCTAAGGCGGGTGAAGTGCGGGTGCGAATTTTAGCAAGTGGCGTTTGCCATACCGACGCTTTTACTCTGTCTGGCGACGATCCTGAGGGTATTTTCCCCTGTGTTTTAGGTCATGAAGGTGGCGGTGTAGTGGAATCAATTGGCGAGGGTGTTACCAGTGTGGCGGTAGGTGACCACGTTATTCCTCTGTATACACCTGAATGCGGGGAATGTAAGTTTTGCACTTCGGGTAAAACCAATTTGTGTCAAAAAATAAGGGAAACGCAAGGGCGAGGGTTAATGCCTGACGGTACAACGCGGTTTTTTAAAGACGGTGAACCTATTTTTCATTATATGGGGTGTTCCACTTTTTCTGAATACACAGTGCTGCCCGAAATCTCACTTGCTAAGGTTAATCAAGCCGCGCCTTTAGAAGAAGTATGCTTACTCGGCTGCGGTGTGACAACTGGCATGGGCGCTGTTATGAATACCGCTAAAGTCCAAGAAGGCGATACTGTCGCAATCTTCGGGATTGGAGGTATTGGTCTGGCTGCTATCATTGGTGCCACAATGGCAAAAGCGAGTCGAATTATCGCCATCGATATTAATGAAAGTAAATTCGAGCTCGCAAAAAAATTAGGCGCGACCGACTGCATTAATCCCAAGCATTTTGACAAACCAATTCAAGAAGTTGTAGTTGATATGACTGAGGGAGGCGTCGATTTTTCTTTTGAGTGTATAGGAAATGTTGATGTGATGCGTTCAGCGTTAGAGTGTTGCCATAAAGGTTGGGGAGAGTCGGTAATTATTGGTGTGGCGGGTGCAGGCCAAGAAATAAGCACGAGACCTTTTCAACTCGTTACAGGAAGAGTATGGCGGGGTACAGCATTTGGCGGCGTGAAGGGACGTTCAGAGCTACCTGAAATCGTGGAACGCTATATGGCTGGTGATTTCGCCTTGAACGATTTTATTAGCTATACCATGGGCCTTGATAAAATCAATGACGCTTTTGATTTGATGCACCAAGGTAAGAGTATTCGTTCAGTTATTCATTTTGATAAATAGCAAAGGGTAACCAACTAATGCCAATGGAAGCAATAAGTTCAAACCAAATGTTTGGTGGACGTAATCAGCAATATAGTCATTATTCAGAAACCTTAACATGCAATATGCGCTTTGCTATTTTTTTACCGCCACAAGCTGAAAAATCAAATAAGGTGCCTGTTTTATATTGGTTGTCAGGCTTAACCTGCACGGATGAGAATTTTATGCATAAGGCAGGTGCTCAGCGTATGGCTGCTAAATTGGGTATCGCGATTGTTGCGCCAGATACAAGCCCAAGAGGTAACAGTGTGCCTGATGATGAGGCTGGTGCTTATGATTTTGGCTTAGGTGCGGGGTTTTACCTTAATGCCTCACAACAACCGTGGAAGACGCATTATCAAATGTATGACTATGTTGTGTCTGAATTACCCGCTTTAATAGAGAAAAATTTCCCTGTTTCAGATAAAAAAGCAATAAGTGGTCATTCTATGGGGGGGCACGGCGCGCTTACAATTGCACTAAAAAATACCGATAAGTACACGTCGGTTTCGGCGTTTAGTCCTATCGCCAATCCATGCAATTGTCCTTGGGGCCAAAAAGCATTTTCACTTTATTTGGGTGACGACAAATCTTCTTGGGAGCAATATGATGCTAGTTTACTGCTGCAAAAAACGCAGTATACCCTGCCGATATTAGTCGACCTGGGTGATGCAGATGATTTTTTAGAAAATCAATTAAAACCCCAATCCTTAGTGGATGCGGCCAAAGTAAGTAACACAAACTTAGCGCTTAGGATGCAAAGTGGCTACGATCATAGCTATTTTTTTATTGCTAGTTTTATAGAGGAACATCTCATGTTTCATGAGCAATATTTAAATACATAGATGGCAGAGCCAACACTGAAACCACAATAAAGCGCAATGCTACTGCCTTTAGATGGCCATGTCTAAATGGAAAACATAACTGGTTCAATAGGCTCAGGTGAAAAGATAAAATACACTTACTCTTTGAAATCAATTTTCTGATGAGTATTTTTCCAGCTATCAGGAAATTTACCCTGTAGCACAAATGAAAAAGCAATTAATTCTGCAATAACATGATAAAGGCTTTCAGGAATTTCTTGGCCTAAGTCTAGGTTGCTCAATACCTGCATTAAATTTTCATCTTGATGCACCAATAGTCCATGTGATTCGGCCAATGCTAATATTTCTTTTGCGACATCACCTTGACCCTTTGCAACAACTTTGGGCGATGCTTTTTTTAGCTTTTCTGCATTGTCTTTATGATTACCCTGTTCATACTTTAAGGCGACTGCCCGCAAATTTTTATTATTGTTATCAATGTTATACATAGGCATGTACCACCTGATATTCGGTTTTGTACAAGGTATCGGGTATTTTCCCAATATAACACTGTTGCTTCACATTTAAGCCAAGGTCTTGTAAACGTTTGTTAAGCATTGGCAAAAAGTCTTCTATTTTATCTTTTAAAGCGGAGCTTGACGCGTACATATGTAAATCTACATTTTCTTGTACTAAATTAATTTTAGCGAGTACTTTACCGAGTTTGCCAATGTCTAATTTCATACTGAGTTGCCAATGTTGCTGAATTTGTTTTTCGTTCTCCTTTTCCTCTTCATATTGTTTCTTTTTAATCAATAATTCGAAATCTTGATGAGAAGACGAGAACAAGTTGGGTAAGGTGTAGTAATAGCTGTCTTGACCTTGCAAACTAGATTCAAAAGAGCTTAGCTTCATTAAGTTATGTTGATTGAGCAATTTGCTTAAATCATCAATTAAACTATGTCTTGGATCCAAACGCTGTAGGTCTTGCACTGCCTTGATGTTTACATTTTTATTATTGTTTGGCTTTTTAGCCTGCAATGCGGGCAAAAATTGTGTCAGTTGGGTCAATAGTTGAGGTTGTTGGCTAATTAATTTAGCTTGAAGGCTGGCTTGAAACATAGTCACCAAACCTGATACTAGCCCTGAGCCGCCCGTATTAAAAAGGGCACTATTTAACAAGGTGTTATTCGCTGCGGGGTGGTTGGGTAAGCTTTGATTAAGGCTTTGTTCATTTTGGACAGGCAACGAAGTCGATACGGAAGTGTTAACTTCAGGAGAACCGGTAATTAAAGTTTGTTTAAAGATACTTTGTAAGTGGCTTGGTTTTGTTGTAACAATATTTGAAATAATTTGCTTTAGTAATTGTTTTAATTCTGGTTCAGCTCTGCTTTCTAGTGCATTCAGTTGACTGACAAGCTTCCCGAGCAAAGTATTAAACTCTTCACTTTTTGCCAAAGAAAAATGCTGTTGTTGCCCAATAAAACGTTTAATCTCATCCAATTGGATATTGACTTTAGCTTGAGTATCTTCGCTCAATATAGACGTGGTTGAAGTGGTCGCTGCATTGTTGGATGGACTATTTATTGAGTTCGTTCCGTTTACCTTTTGACTTAATACTTGGATGAGTTTTGTTTTTAAAGAGTCTTCGGTGATGTTGACACCTTGTTGTGACCTTTGTTTTTCAGTACCAATTGACTCGTTGTTAGCAACACTAGAAGTGACTGATGCTACGTTTTCTTTGCTTGGTATTGAAACTTGTTTACCAATTAACTGGTCAAGTGCTGAAACAGAACGCCTATCTATATTGATAACCACCGGTTTTTCTAACAATCTGACAAGTAGTTGATTTTGCGTGTTCTGCAAAATTTGTACTTGTGCAGATTGCAATTGTTGAGATGACACAGACTGCAACAAAGCTTGTTTTAATGAGGGAGATAAAGCATTTAATAAAGTGGAGTTTGCATTAAGTATGATGCCATTAGCCAGATTTTGTTGTGTGATATTGGCCTTTGCAACGCCGCTTGGAATAATACTGTTTGATGGTTTATTTGATTGCGATAATAAAATTGGGCTAATAAATTGTTCTACTTGTTTGCTATTCGTGTTTAAGCTCTGATTAATTATGGCTAATTGACTGCTTGCTAGCGGTTCGAGCTTAGATTTCGGAAGACTGGTTTCGTTGCCAATATTAGCGCCAGCTTTTACCAAAGCTAGAGATTCTATAGGTCCTTTGTTGTTGTTTTGAGTATTAATACTCAACTGTATACTTTGACCCTGCTTTAAGGTTGCTGAAAGTGTCGCTGGAATCGGAAGTTGAATAAAAAAATCGTTTTTATTTGTTGTAGTCGAGTTCACTTTTATACTAATTGAAAGGGGAGAGACTTGTACAATTTTACCAATTGCCGAGGCTTGTATAGCTAAATTTTGCTGTACTTTATTTTGCAAGGCAATATCGATTACAGTGCTAATAATTACTTTGGCATTTTGAGTGTAACTTGGATACTGTATCTCGTTCAGTACATTAGATTGTGCTTGTTTTAATATATTTGCAGTTAAATCAGGCCATTGTTGTTTTAGGGTTTGAAGAATGTTCGTTTGGAAAGTAATAGATGGGTTTTGTTGCTCTGACCTCACGTTAAAACTCATCGCTTGCGGGTTGTTGTTACTAATTAACACTAGCTTGTCGCCGGGAACTAAAGGGCGCGTTCCAAGCCCTTGTAATTCTCTTTTTTCTAACGAAAATCGATCAGCTAATCCCACTGCTTGAACCGTAATAGCATTATTCCTAACGGCCACCACGGTTAATGTCAGGGTATTTTCATTTCTTGCGCTCGACACTTGTGCGCCAAGCCCAGTAGGCGCATAGCCAGGTCTCGTTGAATCGATAACCTTACTAAGTGTTTTAAGCAAATTGGATTGAATGTCAGCCATAATGAATTGGCAAGCTCCGTTAATTTTGCATAGTGGACGCATTTAATGCACTACAATACATGCAAAGTATGCAAGTAATGTGCTAACATTTCGTTGCTTTTCAGACACCTGAGTATGAACTTGCCGATATTAGATGCGACCAACATTTGTTGCGAAAAACAAGACAGAATATTGTTTCAAGATATTGATTTAACTATTAATAGTGGTGAATTAGTTTTCTTGCGCGGAGAAAATGGCGCTGGCAAAACAAGTTTGTTACGTATATTGGTAGGATTGGGTGCTCAAAGTGCTATGAGTGTCAGTAAAGTGACGATTAACGGGCATTGCGTAAAAAGCGAACTTAACCTCGCGGGTCAAAAACTGATTTATTGTGGGCATAAGTTAGGTTTCAGTGGTTTATTAAGTGCACAGGAAAATTTGCAATACTGGATGTCGTTGAGTGGGCAAGGCTTGGTAAAAAGTACACACTCTGCAGAGGACACTAAAGGCCAGGCGGGAACAGATAGACCAAATATTATTATCGAAGTGTTGCAAGAGCTGGGCTTAGCTGGGCTAGAAGAAGTGCCGGTTAAACAATTGTCAGCAGGGCAACAACGTAGAGTAGGCTTAGCCAAACTATGGCTGCATAAATCAAGTAATTTATGGGTGTTAGACGAGCCTTTTACCGCTTTAGATACGCACATCGTCAGTATTTTAGAAGCACACATTACACAGTTTCTAAAGTCCGGAGGGGCCGTTTTAATGACCTCACACCAGCAAACAAATATTGATTATCCACATAAAACGCTCGAATTGGAGTACATGTGGTGATGAGTAATGTCAGTACTAAGCAGCATTTGTGGGCCTTATGTAAGCGAGATTTTGCCTTAGCTTACAGACAGCGCGCAGAGCTCTTGCAGCCCCTCATGTTTTTCTTGATGGTAGTAACACTTTTTCCGCTTGCCATAGGACCAAATCCGCAAACCCTACAGTTAGTTAGTGGGGCCATTGTATGGGTGGCTGCAATTTTATCCTTATTGATGGGTTTAGATAAATTGTTTAGAGACGATTTTTTGGATGGCAGCTTAGAGCAATTGATACTGGGTCCAGTACCTTTGTACTTAAATGTATTAGTGAAAGTGCTGACACATTGGCTAATTACTATCGTTCCATTACTACTGTTGTCACCTCTATTAGCCTTGTTTTTAAACATGACAATAGATATGTATAAAGTACTCATCGTTACATTGCTATTGGGCACGCCAACCATTAGTTTGATTGGGGCAATTGGTGTTGCGCTTACTGTGGGGCTGCAACGGTCTGGCGTTTTACTTGCGTTGTTATTAATTCCGCTATTTATTCCGTTATTAATATTTGCCACATCAGCAATAGATTCTGCTGCAATGAATCTACCATTTCGTTTTCAACTTGGTATTATGCTATCCCTGTTGTTATTTGCTTTAGCGGCTGCACCTGCTGCTATTGCATACTCGTTAAAAGTGAGCCAGAACTAATATGTGGAAATGGATAAACTCTTTTGCCCAACCTGAAAAAGCCTATCATGCTTGCAATAGTCTGTTGCCGTATTTTGCGACTATTATGTGTGTTTGCTTACCCGTTGGTTTTATTTGGGGTTTAGCCTTCTCACCCACTGACTATCAACAGTTTGATGTATACCGAATTATTTACGCGCATGTACCGACAGCAAGCTTATCTCTCAGTGCTTATGTAGCCATGGCGAGTGCCGCTTTTGTTGGCATTGTATGGCAGTGGCGAAGTGCATTTATGACCATGATAGCAATCGCGCCAGTGGGTGCGGTTGTTGCATTTTTATCTTTAGTAACGGGTGCGATTTGGGGTAAACCTACTTGGGGCACTTATTGGATTTGGGATGCACGACTAACCTCGCAGCTTATTTTATTGTTTCTATATATCGGCGTGATTGCATTATACGTGTCGTTTGACGACAAACAACAAGGAGGCAAGGCTGCTGCGATAATGTCGCTGGTAGGGGTGATTAACATTCCTATCATAAAGTACTCAGTGGAGTGGTGGAATACCCTGCATCAAACAGCCACAATTAGTAAGTTGGACGAGCCATCAATGCCGGTAGCTATGCTGATACCCTTGCTTACCGCCATGCTGGGTATGTTAGGTTTTATTGGTACGGTAACTTTATTGAGATTGAAAAATGAGCTTATTGTTCGTGATTCGCACCGACCTTGGGTGAATGCAGTCATTGCCAGTGAACAAGCAAACAAAACATCTGTCATATCTATGGTATGGCGAGTGATTATTTTGATTTTACTGATAAGTGGTTTAGTACTGGCTAGTATGCAAGGGTTTAAATTTGATGATTTTGCAGCATTTGTCGATATGGGAGGGCGCGCTGTGTTTGTTTGGTCGAGCTACGCGATTACCATAAGTACCTTATTGGGTTTATTGGTACTGAGTGTGATTGAACGCACTAAGATTATTAAACAAGCCATTAAACAAAAAGCAAGAGTAGAAAAAATCATGGCTGCTCGGCAGGCTAAACGCGCAGCGAAACAAAAAGCGTAAATATTTGCATTGTGTATACCATCGTATGCTTGGATATTTGCCAAGCGCTGAACAAAAACACAAAGCGTGCAGTATTAACCTTAGATATTTGATACGTCTATTTATAAATTATTGAGTGTATTTTCATGAACCCAAGAAGAAAACAACGTTTGTTCGCTACTACCAGTATTATTTTGTTAGTGTCAGCGGCTATTGGCATAATGTTATATAGCCTAAGTGACAACGTAGATGCCTTTTATACACCTAGCGAAATCATTGAAGGAAAGGACAAAACGGGCATAAAGCCAACACTTGGGCAGCGTTTAAGAATTGGCGGAATGGTGGTGCCTGGTAGTGTTTCAAGGGACGCTGAAACCCTCGCAGTTAGTTTTGATTTAGTGGATGTTGGGCCCAGTGTAACCGTGCAATATCAAGGCATATTGCCAGACTTATTTAGAGAAGGACAAGGGATTGTTGCAACTGGCACATTGAAAGACAGCAGCCTTATTGTTGCTCACGAAGTGCTAGCTAAACACGACGAAGAGTATATGCCACCCGAATTGGCTGAAAAAATGAAAGGAATTAAACATGTTCCTCCTTCAGAGGCGACTTATTAATGATACCTGAAATTGGTAATTTTACGCTTGTAGTAGCGCTAGTACTGTCAATTATGCTGGCCGTATATCCTCTGTGGGGTGCTCAAACGAATAATGCGACCATGATGAGAATGGCCCGCCCGCTTACTATCGGACTGTTTGTATTTACCCTTATTGCTTATATTTGCTTAACTCATGCTTTTATGACCGATAATTTCAGTGTGACTTACGTGGCGCAAAATTCAAATAGTCAACTTCCTTGGTACTACAAAGCTACTGCTGTGTGGGGAGGCCATGAGGGGTCATTTTTACTTTGGGTATTAATTTTTTCAATTTGGACCTTGGCAGTTGCCTTATTTTCAAAAGGTATTCCTGATGTCATGGTCTCCAGAGTGCTTTCAGTTTTAGGCATGGTAAGTATTTCGTTTTATTTGTTTATGCTGATTACCTCAAACCCCTTTGACAGTATGTTGCCGTTTTTCCCTGTTGATGGTCGTGACCTCAACCCATTATTGCAAGACTTTGGCATGATTATTCATCCACCTATGTTGTATATGGGGTATGTTGGCTTTTCAGTGGCTTTCGCATTTGCCATTGCAGCACTTATTGGTGGTCAACTTGATTCGACGTGGGCACGTTGGTCGCGTCCGTGGACTATTGCCGCGTGGAGCTTTTTGACAGTCGGTATTGCCTTAGGTAGTTGGTGGGCATATTACGAATTGGGTTGGGGCGGCTGGTGGTTTTGGGACCCGGTAGAAAACGCTTCTTTTATGCCTTGGTTAGTTGGTACTGCCTTAATGCATTCTTTAGCTGTAACAGAAAAGCGCAAAGTGTTTAAGTCTTGGACTGTGTTACTTGCTATTGCGGCTTTCTCTTTGAGTTTGCTTGGCACCTTCCTAGTGCGTTCGGGCGTATTGGTATCGGTGCATTCCTTTGCTAGCGATCCTGACAGAGGGCTTTTTATCTTGGGTTTGTTAGTCGTTGTTATTGGTGGCTCTTTACTGCTTTACGGCGTACGCGCAGCTCAGTTGAAGAGCGTCGGGCGATACGAATTATTTTCCCGAGAAATGATGCTGATGGGGAATAATGTAATTTTATGCGCGGCTACTATTGTTGTGTTATTGGGTACCCTGTTCCCACTCGTGCATAAAGAGATAGGTTTAGGCACGATTTCTATAGGTGCGCCTTTTTTCAATCAAATGTTTACCTTATTGATTGTGCCTTTCGTTTTGTTTTTGGGTATTGGGCCCTTAACCAGATGGAAGTCACAAAAACCGGTAGCGTTGCGCAATCAATTAATTTTTGCATTCATATTAGCTGTGTCGGCGGGTTTATTGGCAAATGCGACTTATGACGAACGCACCTACATGGCATTGTTAGGTTTGGTTATGAGTTTTTGGATTGTGGTATCGTCGGTGCTTGAAGTGAGACAACGAGTGGTTTCGGGTACACGAGAAGAAGCTTTTTTTGCCTCGCTCAAAAAGCTTACACGCAGCCATTGGGGCATGATATTAGGGCATTTGGGTTTTGCGGTGACCTTGATTGGTATCACACTTGTCAGTAATTATGAACTGGAACGTGATGTTAAAATGGACCCAGGACAGCGTATTAGCATTGCTGATTACGAAGTATTGTTTACCGGTGTTAAAGACGTTCAAGGACCTAACTATATATCTGATAAAGGTATTTTTGATGTGTTTAAAAATGGCGAATTAGTAAGTCACTTAGAGCCTGAAAAGCGTTTTTATACCGTCCAACGAATGACCATGACCGAAGCTGGTATTCATACTACTTTTACGCGAGATTTATTTGTTGCCTTGGGTGAGCCATTAGACGGCGAATCTTGGTCAGTACGTTTATACTATAAGCCTTTTGTGGTATGGATTTGGGGCGGATCGTTTATTATGTGTTTAGGAGGTGTTTTCTCAATAACTGATAAACGCTATCGAATTAAGAAAATTGCCAGTTTAAAGGCGGCAGTGTCGACTAAAAATAACACATCGAAACCTTTACCGAATACGCCGCTTACTAGCGGAGACAGTGTGTCATGAAAAAACTATCGACCCGATTATTACCGTTAGTTGTGTTTTTAGGGCTCTGTTTCTTTTTGTATAAAGGGCTCTATTCAGATCCTACCGTCAGAGAATCTGAAGTCTTGAGTAAAACATTTCCAACTTTCTCATTGCCTGATTTAGACGATGAAAATGTCATATATACCAATGAGATATTTGAAGGGAAAGTTACGCTGATTAATGTGTGGGGCGTGTGGTGTGTCACTTGTGCAATAGAATTACCCTATTTAACTACATTGTCGGAGCAAGGCTTGCCGGTGGTCGGCTTGTATTATGACCAAGACATAGATCCCGATTTTGGGTCCAAAACCTTACGCAGAGTTAGGCAAGAAGTGGCACAAACGACCGCCAAGTTTGGGGATCCTTTCGCATTTAATATATTTGATGTATATCGAAATACCGCCCTAGATTTAGGGGTAACAGGCGCTCCAGAAACCTTTTTAGTCGACCAAGATGGCATAATCCGCGTACATCATTTGGGGGATATTAACCCCAGGGTTTGGAGAAATAAATTTTCGCCTATTCTAAAAGACATCGCCCCCAACATTGAAAATAAAATTGAGTTGCTCAATCAATCGATAAGTCCCAAAAACGCAAAACGATTTGATGATGCTGAGCGCACCACTGGGGTAGGAGGCAACTGATGCCGTTAACACTATTGCTTATGGTTGGACTGCTATTTTCTGGGCAAATATTGGCTCAGCAAGATAACCAACAAGAGGCTAACAACGCGTCGGCTGATGCTAAGCAGGTTGAGCAGCAATATGCTGAGAATTATGTATTTGCCGATCCAGCAAAACGTAAAGTGTTTCTCAACTTAACGGCCGAATTACGTTGTCCAAAGTGTCAAAATCAAAATATTGCCGACTCAGATGCGCCGATCGCGCACGATATGCGTCGAAAAGTGTATGAATTAATGCAAGAGGGTAAAGACAAGCCAGAAGTCATTGGCTGGATGAAAGAGCGCTACGGTGATTTTGTTTACTATCAACCTCCGCTTAATCCTGTCACTTTTTGGTTATGGGCGCTTCCCATTCTTTTTGCATTGATCATGTTAGTGGTTTTAGTGCGCAGACGTAAAGTAATCGATGACGCAGATGTTGAGCAAAAACTTGCCCGTGCAGAACAGCTATTAAAGGAAGAGTAATTGACTAATTTTTATTTGGCAGCTGCAGGCTTGGTGCTTTTCGCTGGCGTTTTTGTGGTTTTCCCTATTTTGGGGGCAATCCTAGCGAATAAACAAAAACAACGCAGACAATTGTCTAATGCTAATGTTATTAAGCAGCGTATCAGCGAATTGGAAAGAGAGCTCGAAGAGGGTCTTATCAATCCAGAAGATAAAGAAAGCACCATTAAAGAATTAAAACTTGCTTTAGTTGACGAAACACCTCTTGAAACACAGCTACAAGTAGAGAAAAGCAATGCTGCGGATACTGACTCAATAGTTACTCAAGGCTACCGCCAGAAGTTGATCTATGTATTACTTGCAGTGCCTTGTATTGCATTAGGAGTATGGGTGTATTCGCAATCAAACCAATTATTAGGTTTACAAGAATATAAACAGGCACAGATAGACGTTGAAGAGATTAGAGCCAGGATGCAGAGTTCTGGTGCACAAAGTTTGACGCCTGATGATTATGCAAAATTAGCGCTTTCTATTCGACGAAAATTAAGAGATACACCTCAGGACGATAATGGCTGGGCATTTTTAGGCCAAATTAATGTGGCTATAGGACGCATGGAAGAGGGTATTGCTGCCTTCAAAAAGGCCCTAGATATCAATCCCCAAAATCACGATGTTCGATTCAAATTTGCTGAAGCACTGATGCTCAGCCAAGATGAGCAGTCGCTAGAAAATGCCAAGCGACAGCTAGTGTATCTGATTGGGCAGAAACCGAGTGAAAGAAATTATCGCTTGTTATTGACCGCTACCGCAATACAGTTGCAAGACGCCGAACTAGCGCTTGCCAACTTCAATATTATTAAAGATGAAATAAACCCTGAGAGCCAGTTTTATCAATCGTTAGTGGCAGGCTTACAGAACCTTGGGGTTAATGTAATGCCCGCTAATACAAATTCTATACCTGATGATTTACAAACTGATACAAAAGAAACACAAATTGTTATACAAGTTTCGGTAGCTGATGAGTTAAAATCAAAGCTTCCGCAACAAGGCTACTTAATTGTGTTTGCTCAGAACGCTGAATCTGAAAGCAGAGCGCCTTTGGCGGTAAAACGCATGCCATTAAGCAAATTACCGGTAACGGTGAGTCTAAGTGATAGCGACGCAATGATACCGGCAATGAATTTAAGTTCTGCTAAGCTTATCAATGTAAGCGCGAGAATCTCTCTGGATGCTGACGTAATGCCAAAGGCTGGTGAGTTTGAAGGAAGTGTTATGCAGGTAACGCTAACACCAAGCCACTTAGCACAAGGCAACCCAGTACAAGGCAATGAACAATCTGGGCAAGGCACGCAGAATATTAATCTATTGATAGATAAGGAAATACAGTGAAAGCGAGCAAACAAAGCTTAGCAATTTTGATAATGCTGTCGGCTCTAATAGGTGGTTGTGCATCTAATCAAAATACAGAAGCCCAATTGCAAGCGCAAACGAACAGTCAGACAAACAAGAATGCGCAAAACAGTATTGAAGAGCCGATATTAGAAGCTGAAGATGAAAACAAAGTGTCTGATCCCCTAGAGCCTATAAACCGCGTGGTATGGGATTTTAACTATGATGTTCTCGATAGATTTCTGATAAAACCTATCACCGAAGCCTATATTGAGGTTACTCCTACCTCGGTCAGAAATGGTTTAGTGAATGCTTCTAACAATATCGAAGAGCCAGCCAATACCATAAATAATTTGTTACAGGGTAAGTTCCAAGCGAGTTTAACCAGCGTAGGCCGTTTTGCAATCAACTCAACCGCAGGCGTACTAGGTATATTTGATGTTGCAGGTGACATGGGACTAGAGAGAGAACGAGAAAATTTTGGCGAAGTATTAGGGGTCTGGGGAGTTGGTACTGGCCCTTATTTGATGCTGCCGGCATTAGGCCCTAGTGACTTTAGAAGCCTTACTGGACGTGTGGTCGACAACTATTATTGGCCGAGTACGGTTCTTCGCGACCCTTACGTTGTAGGCGCAGCGGTGGTTTCTATATTAGAAGCAAGAGCGTCGTTGTTGGAACAAGAAGAAACCCTTAATCGCGCGTTAGATCAATACCTTTTTGTAAGAGATGCTTATTTTCAACGCTTAGCTTTTGAAGTTAGCGATGGAAAAATTGAACAAAAAACTGAAGAAGAACTAGAAGCAGAAGAAGATGACTTTTCTGACTTCGAAAGCTTGTTAGAAGGAATCCAATAATTCTTACCGCAAGGCAAGCTGTTATAAGAGCAGATGCGTCTGACTTTATGGGCTCAGGACATATAATGCGTTGCCTCACACTTGCCGAGGCCTTGGCAAAAAAAAATGTGCAAACGACTTTTATTTGCCGTGATTGGCCGGGGCACATGCAAGAACAAATTGAGGCAAGAGGGTTTCCAGTCGTATTGTTGCCCTCTTTGCCACTACAGGCCAAGCAACAAATAGAGCTGTCTGATGACACAACATGGCTCGGCTGCGATTTCGATACCGATGCCCAGCAGACTATAAATGCCTTGAAGACGATGTATTCCGAACACGCATGTGTTGATTTACTTGTTGTCGATCACTACGGCATTGATATACGTTGGGAGAGTTTGCTACAAAAATACTACCGTCAATTATTCGTCATTGATGATTTGGCTAATAAAAGTCATATTTGTGATGTGTTGCTGGACCAAACCTTTCAGCGTCAGAGCAATGACTACCATGAGCTTGTTCCAAAAGATAGCCGAATACTTTGCGGGACAAAGTATGCATTATTAAAAGAAACATTTACCCAGCTTCCAGTTAATGTGATTAATATTGATACTACATCTACTGTCGAGCCTTTGCGTATTTTTATATTTTTAGGTGGAAGCGACCCTTTAAATAAAACTGCTGAAGCGATAACAGCCATAACAGCCATAACATCTATCGATGACACAAATGCTGGTATCCATATTGACCTTGTGCTTGGCGCTCAAAATAAACATGCAGATGCTATCAGTAAAATAATCAAGAATTCACTACTAAAAATTCAAGTCTATCGTAATGTAGAGAACATGGCAGAGTTGATGTCACATTCAGATATAGCGATAGGGGCTGCTGGAACTAGCTCATGGGAGCGCTGCTGTTTGGGCCTACCAAGTCTAGTATTTGTTTATGCTGACAACCAATCAATGATTTCGGAACAATTGTTGCAAGCAAATGCAGTGAAAATTTGGAAAACCGCTGAAGAACTTAATCAGCAAGTACAACTTTTATTGAATGATGCCTCGCTTCGAAAAGAAATGAGCTTGGCTGCAAAAAAAGTGTGTGATGGTAAAGGTACTGAACGTGTTGTTAATGCGCTACTTTCTTTGATTACCTTCAAGTAATCCTATTCCATATTAAATACGAAATATTAAAGGTACAAATAACGCAATGGGAAAGAGAGCGATAATCCTTTGTTCGTCAATTGAGCACCCTGTATATCCATATTTGTTGCAGTGGCAACAGAATAATGAATTGGGTAAGCAGGTTTCAATTATTAACGATAAAGCACAAATTAGTGCGGGCACAGAGTTTTTATTTTTGGTGTCATGTTCACAAATAATTAATGCTGATTTGCGCGCAAAATTTAAACATGTGCTTGTATTACATGCTAGCGATTTACCACGGGGTCGTGGCTGGAGCCCTCATATATGGGATGTATTAGCTGGCAAAGACAATATCACAATCAGTTTATTAGAAGCTCAAGATCAGGTAGATACTGGGGATATTTGGCGTAAAATATCGATACCACTTAGTGGTACAGAGCTTTATGACGAAATTAACCACCTCTTGTTCGAGTCAGAATTAGAGCTAATTGAATGGGCACTTAACAATGCAGAATATGTGCAACCGCAGTCTCAAGCTATTGCAATAAACGAGGGAGAAGATGATTTAGCTATGCAAGCTAGTTATTATCCAAAACGAATACCTGAAGACTCATTGATTGACATAGATAAATCGATAGCAGAACAATTCGATTTGCTCAGAGTTTGTGATCCTCAGCGCTTCCCCGCTTATTTTGATTATAAAGGCCAGCGTTATACGCTTGCTATTAAAAAAACAACGCAAGACTAGGGACGCATATGACTCAATCGCGTAGTAAACAACCCTTTATTAGTATTGATGGTCGCAAAATTGGACTTGAATTTGCGCCATACATTATTGCCGAGCTTTCGGCTAATCATAATGGTGATATAAAACGCGCGTTTGCCATTATGGAAATGGCTAAGCGAAGTGGTGCTGATGCAATAAAATTACAAACCTATACCCAAGACACCCTTACCATTGATTGCGACCAACCCGATTTTCAAATTAACGGTGGTTTGTGGGATGCACGAAGTTTATATGATTTATACTCCGAAGCCCACATGCCGTGGGATTGGCATAAACCACTTTTTGATAAAGCTAAACAATTGGGGATCACCATTTTTAGCTCACCTTTTGATAATACCGCCGTTGATTTGCTTGAAGACTTAAATGCACCTGCATACAAAATAGCGTCTTTTGAAGCAATCGATTTACCGCTTATAAAGTATGTGGCTCAAACCAAAAAGCCTTTAATTATTAGCACAGGAATGGCTAACCAAGATGAAATTTCTGAAGCTATCGCCACTGCAAAAAACAATGGCTGTGAGCAACTTGTTGTATTACATTGTGTGAGCGGTTATCCAGCGCCAGCAAGTGATTACAATTTACGCACTATTGCAGATATGGCAGAGCGGTTTAATGTGCTTACGGGTTTGTCAGACCATACTATTGATAATGTAACCGCTATTTCTTCAGTCTGTATGGGCGCCTGTTTAATTGAAAAGCATGTTACTTTGAGCCGCGATGGCGGCGGCCCAGATGATTCGTTCTCACTTGAAGAGCCTGAACTCACCCAGTTATGCCGTGACAGTAAAATTGCTTGGCAAGCAATGGGTAAGGTGGATTACACACGTAAAGAAAGTGAAAAAGGTAATATGGTGTTTAGACGCTCGTTATATGTGGTTAAAGACGTTAAAGCGGGCGAAGTCTTGTCGTCGCAAAACGTACGTTCAATCAGGCCGGGTTATGGCATTGCTCCAAAATATTTAGAGAACGCGATTGGTAAGGTGTTTAAGCAAAATTTAACGCGAGGAACGGCTTTAAAAACCGAACACTTTGAATAATAAAAACATAAATCGCCACATTTAAAAAAGGCATCTACATAAGGATGCCTTGTTCGTAACGCCAATTTGGCTACTCATGCTGTTTCTTAACAGAAACTCAGCTTATTTTGGAAAACCATCAGGGTTTTGACTTTGCCAGCGCCACGAGTCTTCACACATTTCTTGCAGCCCTTTTTTAGCAGACCAACCCAATTCTGATGCCGCCAGGGCAGGGTCGGCATAACAAGAGGCAACATCGCCACTGCGGCGAGGGGCAATTTTATAAGCCACAGTTTGGCCACTTGCTTTTTCAAAGGCCTGTACCATGTCGAGCACGCTATAACCTTGACCAGTACCTAAGTTACAAATAAATAGGCCGGCTTTTTGGTCAATTTTGTTTAAAGCTTTTAAGTGGCCGTCGGCTAAATCTTCAACATGAATATAGTCACGTACCCCGGTGCCATCATGAGTGTCGTAATCGTCACCAAACACGCTTAAAAACTCCCTTTTGCCGGTGGCAACCTGAGAGATGAATGGCATTAGATTGTTGGGTATCCCGTTGGGATCTTCACCAATAGTTCCTGAACTATTTGCTCCTGCTGGATTAAAATAGCGCAGCAACACTACATTCCATTCGGGATCTGCGTTTTGCATGTCGGTAAGCATGTGTTCGACCATTAACTTTGACATACCATAAGGATTGGTTGGTTTACCCGTAGGTAAATTTTCATTAAGCGGCAATTCTATTGGGTCACCATATACGGTCGCTGAGCTACTAAATACAATGTTTTTGACATGGTTAGCGGCCATCACTTTACAAAGGTTTAAGGTGCCATACACGTTGTTTTCGTAATACATTAGTGGCTTTTCAACCGATTCCCCAACGGCTTTTAAGCCAGCAAAATGGATCACCGAGTCAATTTTGTATTTGGCAAAAATACTGTTTAGACATACTGCATCTCTAATATCGCCTTCAACAAGATCGGGAGCTTTACCACATATTTTACTAACTCTTGAAAGAGACTCTGCCGACGAATTGGCAAAGTTATCGAGCACAACCACCTTATAGTCTGCATCTAACAGTTGTCTGACAGTATGGCTGCCGATATACCCGCTGCCGCCGGTAACCAAAATAGTTTTCATTCATCTTCCTTTGCTTTATTAAGTTTTAAATATTTTGCGCTTAATGAGTATTGTAAGGGCTTTACGAATAATGGATATAGAAGCAATATTAATGCCGCCCATGCCAAAGACCACCAATTGTCGACAACGCGCAATAAAAATGCGAATACGGGCACGATTACTAACAATTTTATCAGATTGAGGAGGGTTTTTTCTGGCACAGTCATCCTGTTAGCAGCTTGCTCAAGTAATGCCATGCGCTCAGTAACCGATAGGGTTTCTAATCCGGGAATTTTTTTAGTGGATGTATAAATTTTCACGCGCTTCCTAGTGATTCGTCTTCGCAGCTAAATATTGTACGTTATATGTTGTGCAAAATCGAAAAATGCACAAAAAAAAGGAGTGGCGATTAACTCCACTCCTTCTTATCGTATATATATATTACTATTTTATTAAAGTATAATTTTTAATCGGCTTTCTATTCAGTTAACCCAGACTTTTCCCATTTGCGTGTTTTGAAAGATAACAAATAAAGAATTATCCCAGCGGTAGTGCCGAACAGTGCAACCTGCATATAAACAGATGGTTCAACTTGTGCTTCGCCAGTATTTACAAGACCAGCTAGTAGACCAGCAGCAAGACTGCCAATCGAGTAAGTTAAAATGAAAATGCCCATCAACTGGCCGGCAAATCTTCGCGGAGATAGTTTACTAACAGCACTCAATGCTACTGGACTCAGGCAGAGTTCACCAACCGTGTGCAAAAAATATGTCATTACTAGCCAAGTAGGAGCAACCTTCATTGAGTCTGCAGCAAAGTAAGCAGCAAAAAACATAACAAAGAAACCAGAAGACATAATGATCAAACCAGCAGCACATTTGACAATGTAACTAGGTTGAATCATTCGCTTCCCAAGGTTAATCCACAAAGCGGCGAAAAATGGTGATAGCACGATAATAAATACTGGGTTTAATGATTGAAACCACTGCGTTGGAATTTCAAACGAACCTATCATACGGTCCGTATTATTTTCAGCAAAAAAATTAAAAGAAGAACCAGCTTGTTCAAAACCCGCCCAGAAACAAATTGATGCAATACAGATTAAAAATAAAGCGCCAACTTTTCTTTTTTCATGCTCGTCTAAGTTACCCTTGAAGTAGATAGCACCAAAATAAATTAAGAAAATACTGAATACAATAGTTGCTATATAACCTGTAATCGCAACTGGGTTAATGACTAAAGTTCCTACCATAGCTAATATAGTAATTATTGCTAAGACTAGCATTACGCCTATGATGATTGACCAACTTAACTTAACGGCATTACTCGACATTTGTACTGTTGGTCTATCAAAAACGGCTGTGATGTTTTTGGCTGTAAGTTTGTATTGTATTAAACCTAAGCCCATACCAACAGCAGCAGCACCAAATGCGGCATGATAACCGTATTTGACTTGCATTAGGCCACACACGAACCCGCCGATTGCAGAACCTATGTTAATACCTAAATAGTAAATAGTGTATCCACTGTCTCTACGTTCATCAGTATCCGAATAAAGCTGGCCTACCATTGCACCAATATTTGGTTTGAGTAAACCTGTGCCAAGAACAACTAAGATTAAACCTAAGAAAAAGGTGTTAGTGCCCGGTATGGCAAGAGAGATGTGCCCTAACATGATAATAATACCACCGTACCAAACTGCCTTTTGACCGCCTATTAGCCGATCTGCCATCCAACCACCTAACAAACCAGTAAAGTAAACCGCCCCTGTATAAAGGCCATAAACAGCGTTCGCTGATTGCTCGCTCATACCGAAGCCACTTTCTTGGACGGCCAGAACCATAAAAACAACCAATAGCCCGCGCATACCGTAATAGCTCATACGCTCCCACATTTCTGTGAACGCTAATGTAGAGAGCCCTTTGGGATGACCAAAAAATGCAGTATCGTTAGTTCTGTCTATTTGGGGGGGGAGATGATTTGTCGATGACATGGTACTTCCTTTTTTTATTTTTCTTGTTCATTTCATTATGCCTCTGTTTTACAGATAGTTGCAAGTATACTCAGTATTATTAGGGACTTTTCACTTTATTTAGTGATAGATATTTTTGCAAAATAACTAGTTTTAACAACAACATAATTAGAGTAATATTAAAGTTGCTGGTAATTGACTAAAGAGAGCAATATGGCTAGAAAGGGAATAATACTCGCAGGTGGCACTGGAACTAGGCTTCATCCCTTAACGCAGGTTGTTAGTAAGCAGTTAATGCCCATTTATGATAAGCCTATGATTTACTATCCTTTGTCGACGCTAATGATTACTGGCATTACCGACATACTTATTATCACTACACCAGAAGATTTACCAAGATTCCAAGCGTTACTAGGCGATGGGACAAAGTGGGGTATTCAGTTAGAGTATGTTGCCCAGCCGACTCCTGACGGACTCGCACAAGCGTTTATTCTAGGCGAAGAATTTATAGGTAACGACACCGTTACCTTGGTACTTGGCGACAATTTATTGTACGGTAATGAGCTTCAACATACGCTTACAACATGCGCCGAAAAACAAAAGGGTGCAACGATATTTGGTTACCATGTTACCGATCCTGAAAGATACGGCGTGGTAGAGTTTGAAAGCAATGGTAAAGTGTTATCGATAGAAGAAAAACCCGCTAAACCAAAATCCAATTTTGCCATGGCAGGTTTGTATTTCTTCGATAACAAAGTGGTAGACTTGGCGAAAACAATAAAACCTAGTAAACGTGGCGAACTCGAAATAACCGATGTTGTTAATCTTTACTTGCAAGAAGCCGAATTAGATGTCGAAATAATGGGTCGTGGTTCTGCATGGCTTGACACAGGTACCATTGACAGCTTATTGGATGCATCTAACTTTATTGCGGTTATTGAAAAACGTCAGGGGCTAAAAATTTGCTGCCCCGAAGAAATAGCCTATCGCAAAGGCTTTATAACCAAAGCACAATTAATAGAATTAGCTCAGCCATTGATAAAAAGTGGCTACGGTAAGTATTTATTAAAAGTTGCAAATGAATCGAAATAATAAGGATGCAGTTTGGATAGTTTTTGCGCTAGTTTCCAACAGATTTTGCATGTTAATGCATTAACTAATGTTTAAGGTTGATAAACATTGAGAAAATTACTTGTAACCGGTGGTGCGGGTTTTATTGGCGCTAACTTTGTTCATTATTGGGTAAATAGGTATCCAAGTGACCTAATTATTGTGCTAGATGCCTTAACCTATGCCGGCAACTACAAAAGTATTGAATCTTTGCAAAGCAGCGATTTATTTTCCTTTGTTAAGGGAAATATTTGTGACCAAGCCTTAGTAGAATCATTATTGTTAGAAAATCAAATTGACACAATTGTTCACTTTGCTGCGGAGTCCCATGTAGACCGCTCTATCGCCGGTCCTGCTGAGTTTATAGAAACAAATATAATGGGCACATTTAGTTTATTAGAAGCGGCCCGAAAAATATGGTTAATTGATACTAAAACCTTTCCTAAACATCGATTTCATCATGTAAGCACCGATGAAGTGTTTGGCACACTTGAACCCAATGAACCACCGTTTAGTGAAACGACTCCTTATGCACCAAATTCGCCTTATTCTGCTAGTAAAGCAGCAAGCGACCATTTAGTGCGGGCGTATTTTCATACATACGGTTTGCAGGTTACTACCAGCAATTGTTCAAATAATTATGGGCCTTATCAGTTTCCGGAAAAGCTTATTCCCTTGCTCATTAGCAATATTTTGAATGACAAAGAACTCCCTGTTTATGGTGATGGTAAACAAATCAGAGATTGGCTATATGTTGAAGACCACGCGATGGGTATTGATTTGGTTATTAATAAGGGAAAGCTAGGGGAGTGCTATAACATTGGTGGCATAAACGAATGGGCTAACATAGACATTGTCAGGTTGATTTGTCAGTTAATGAATAAAGCTTTTAGTGAAAACGAATCTATGGCGGTCAAATTTCCAAATGCAAAATCGGCATTAAACAATGCAAGCGAAGAGTTGATAAAGTATGTTACAGACAGGCCTGGGCATGACCGTCGCTATGCGATAGACCCAGCTAAAAGCCAAAATGAGCTTAGGTATATACCAAATGAATCGTTTGAAAGTGGAATAAAAAAGACTGTGCAATGGTATATAGAAAATGAAGACTGGTGGCGGCCGCTAGTTCAACGCTAATTGGAAAATTTTGCAATAAAACGATGGATTTATGTGACTTTAGCTCCTTATTTCGGTAAACTTCGCGGCAAATAAATCGAGCAATAATCGATACTTGCAGGGATTAGATGAAAAAAGTATTAAGTGTGTTTGGCACTAGACCGGAAGCCATTAAAATGGCACCATTGGTTAAAGCATTGGAAGCAGATGTTCGATTCGATTCTAAGGTTTGTGTTACAGCTCAACACAGAGAAATGTTAGATCAAGTGCTCGAATTATTTGAGATACAACCAGACTATGATCTGGACTTGATGAAACATCGACAAACACTCAATGACGTTACTGCTGCTATTCTGCTAAACCTTAAATCTGTTCTAGAAGATTTTAAACCAGATTATGTGCTAGTTCACGGTGATACGGCGACTACTTTTGCAACGAGTTTAGCAGCATATTATGAGCAGATAGCGGTAGGTCATGTTGAAGCTGGCCTACGAACAGGTAACATCTATTCTCCCTGGCCAGAAGAAGCAAATCGTAAATTGACCGGTGCGCTTACACAATTTCACTTTGCACCCACTTCAATGTCTGAACAAAACTTATTATCCGAAGGTTATTCCAAAAATAGTATCGTTGTGACTGGAAATACTGTGATTGATGCTCTTTTCTTAGCGAAAGAAAAAATGGATAACCAAGCAGGGTTGACGCAGCAACTTAACGCTAAATTTGATTTTTTAGATGAATCTAAAAAACTTATTTTGGTGACAGGTCATCGGCGTGAAAACTTTGGTGAAGGCTTTGAAAATATATGTGCTTCACTAGCCGAGATAGCGAATACTTATCAAAATGTACAAATTTTGTACCCAGTGCATTTAAACCCAAATGTACAAGAGCCGGTAAACCGCCTGCTAAAAAACTGTGACAATATTTTGCTAATTGAGCCTCAACAGTATTTAGAGTTTGTATATTTAATGGATAGGGCATACATCATTTTAACTGACAGCGGTGGAATACAAGAAGAAGCTCCAAGTTTAGGGAAACCCGTTTTGGTAATGAGAGAAACAACAGAAAGGCCCGAAGCTGTCTCGGCGGGTACTGTTAAGCTTGTGGGTACTGATAGAAGTTTAATAGTAGAAAATGTAAATAAACTCTTAACAAACGTAAATCACTACAACGAGATGAGCAAAGCACACAATCCTTATGGCGATGGAAAAGCTTGCGTAAGAATCTTAAATACATTGGCTAAAGGAGATAATTAGTGTCGTTCGAAACTGTATCAGTAATCGGTTTGGGTTATATAGGACTGCCCACAGCGGCAATGTTTGCAGCCCATGGAAAGAATGTCATTGGGGTAGATGTTAATGCGAACGCCGTCAACACCATTAACCGCGGTGAAATTCATATTGTGGAACCAGATTTAGATGCTATGGTTGCCCAAGCTGTGCAAAAAGGCATGCTAAGAGCCAGTTTAGAAGCGAGTCCTGCGGATGCATTTTTGATTGCAGTTCCAACTCCATTTAAAAGTGATGGCGGTGATATACCAACGCCTGACTTGAGTTACATTGAAAGTGCTTGCAAGTCTATTGCGCCAGTATTAAAAAAAGGTGACCTTGTAGTACTTGAGTCAACATCTCCTGTTGGCGCTACCGAACAGGTAGTTAAATGGTTACAGGATTTTAGACCAGATTTAAAATTACCCAATGAGAGTTCAATAAATACTGACGTTTATGTCGCGCATTGCCCTGAAAGAGTGCTTCCTGGCCATGTTGTTAGAGAACTCATTGAAAATGACAGAGTAATCGGCGGCATAACAAAAGCTTGTTCAGAAAGAGCTGTGGCGCTGTATCAAACATTTGTTCAAGGCGAATGTGTAGTGACAAACGCACGCACGGCTGAAATGGCTAAGTTAACTGAGAATGCATCTAGAGATGTTAGTATCGCTTTTGCAAATGAACTATCTTTGATTTGTGATGAAACAAATATTGATGTATGGGAATTAATAGCACTCGCAAATAGACACCCTCGAGTCAATATTTTACAGCCAGGCCCAGGAGTCGGAGGACATTGTATTGCTGTTGATCCCTGGTTTATCGTAAGTAAATCACCTGAAACAGCAAAAATAATTAAAACTGCCCGCCACATCAATGACGGGAAACCCGGTTGGGTTGTAGATAAAGTGAAAATAGCGGTTGCTGATTTTTTAACAAGTAATCCAAATAAAACGATAAAAGATGTAAAGATTGCTTGTTATGGGTTAGCTTTTAAACCCGATATTGATGATTTAAGAGAAAGTCCTGCGCTCGGCATTGCTAAATTACTTACTAGCGAATATCAAACCAATTGTATTTCGGTTGAACCAAATATCGGAGAATCTCAGAGCCCTGCAGAGATTAATCTTGTCGATTTTGAGTTCGCAAGGCAAAATGCTGATATACACATATTGCTTGTAGACCATAAGTTGTTTAAAAATTCATCTTTACCTGATGGTATTGTCATAGATACCAAAGGAATATGGAAAACTAAATAAGGCATTTATTATTGTGAAAGTTTTACAATTTACGTTTATTAGTATCTTAACGATGGTTTTATTACTGACGATTAAGAACGTCCTAGCGCAATCATTTGTGCCATCTGCACAACAAATTGAGCAGTTTAAAAACCTTCCTCGTTCACAACAAGAGGCGTTAGCTCGACAAATGGGCTTCGATTTATCTCTTTTAGATGGTGCGCAGCAAGCACAAGCTTCAGTCCAGCAAGAAGAAGATTTTGTTGTGCGTGAGGTTAACGAAGAAAAAATTAGTGAACAACTTGCGAAGCAAAGTATTGTTGAAGAGCAGACCAAAGAGCTCAAGCCTTTTGGGTATAACTTATTTAATGCTAGAAATGAAATAATAAGCCCAAGCACCAACACCCCGGTACCATCCAATTACATAATTGGCCCAGGTGACTCCATCCAACTTCAAGTATTTGGTAAAGAAACCGGTAGTTATGAATTAGTTGTCAATTCAGAGGGCAACATTGATTTACCTGACCTTGGTCCTTTAATGGTCGCAGGAGCCAACTTCCAAGAGCTAAAAACATTAGTTAAAAGCACATTTGATGAACAAAAAATTGGTGTGAATCCATTTGTTTCAATGGGTAAAGTTAGAACAATTCAGGTTTTTTTAGTTGGCGAAGTTTATAGACCCGGCCCTCTTGTTGTTAATGGACTTTCTACGGTATCTAGTGCTCTACTGAACAGTGGTGGGGTAAATGATATTGGTTCTTTGAGAAAAATAGAATTGAAAAGACAAGGGAAAACAATTACTACGTTTGATCTTTATGATTTAATTGTTTTGGGGGATACCTCCAAAGATATTAGGCTTGAGCAAGGTGACGTTCTATTTGTTCCTACAGCAAAAAATATAGTATCCCTAGATGGGCAAATTCGTCGGCCCGCCATTTATGAAATGCTTGACGGAGAGAGTTTTACCCAGTTAATTGACTTTGCAGGCGGTTTACTACCAACCGCAGACCAAGATTCTTTGCAACTGATAAGATTTGTTGATGACGTAGGTCTTACTATATCTAATGTTTCTGCGAGAAATAAGTCATTAAAAAAAATGCAAATAAAGAATGGTGATTTTCTCAGAGTGCCAAAAGCCACTTTAGAGTTCAGCAATGCTATCTTAATCAGTGGTGCTATTAATCTTCCTTCTGTTTTAGCTGATACCGGTTCTCTTAAATTGAGCAACATATTAACTGAACAGACCTTAATGGCTAATTCAGATTTACAGTATTCAATAATTGCAAGACGATCAAAGTTTGGACAGAAAACTGAAATAATTCAGTTTAAGCCGATTGAAGTTTTGTCAGGAGACTTCGATTTAGAGCTCCAAGCTTTTGATGAGTTGATAGTTTTTGATCGAATCGCGCAAAATAATGCCGGTGGTCTAATCGGAAAAGTAACCGGTGGCAATTTAAGGACTTCTCAGGATGACTTAAAAAGTGATGAAGCTAGTTTTCTACAGAAAGTGGAACGCAATAGATTTACAACAAAGGTATTCGGAAATGAAAAGAGTGATAACTTTTCTAGAAGGGCTTTACTTGCACCTATAATTTCTCGTTTAAAAAGTGAAGCTTCTGAGAGTAACCCTGTCAGACTTGTGGAAATTACCGGTGAAGTTAAATATCCAGGAGTTTATCCACTGGCCGAAGAGTTTTCGTTGTCTAAGGCGCTCAATGCGGCGGGTGGATTGACCGAAGCGGCACATTTAGAGAGCGCAGAAGTCACTAGTATAGAATTCAACAGTGGAGCAGCGGATATTGTTCACAAGCGAATAAACTTGCTACACCAACTAGTGTTGCCGGATAGTCAGCAAATAAAATTACAATCTAAAGATGTCTTGAACATTGTTCGCATTCCAGAGTGGTACGAAAACAACTCTGTAGAGTTACGAGGAGAATTCGTTTTCCCAGGCACATATCAGATATCTAGAGGTGAAACCTTATTTGATGTAGTCAAGCGAGCGGGGGGGTTTACATCTAATGCGAGCTTGGGGGCTGCTGTATTCTCTAGGGAAGAACTAAAAACAAAAGAAAAAGACAACATTGATAAAGCGGTTGATGATTTGAGGCAGGAGTTGGCAAACAATAACCTTAGTAATAGTCAATTTTCTCGTACCATAGATTATGAAAATGCCACAAAAATTTTGGAAGACTTAACTAGTATAGAGCCGGTTGGTCGGATGATAATTGACCTTGAAAAAATAGCTAGCGAATCTTTAGATGCAGATGTAGAGCTAAAAAATGGTGATTTATTAGTAGTACCTAATATTACCCCCGCTATCTCTATAATTGGAGAAGTATTTGTTAGTACTACTTATCGTTATGACGACAGCTTATCTCTTGATGAATATATAAAACTAGCCGGTGGATTGCGAGAGTACGCAGATGAATCGAAAACTTACATCGTTAGAGCAAATGGATCTGTTTTTGTTCCTGAGTCTAGTTTCTGGTTCTCAAATGAGAATAGTGTAATGCTGCTACCTGGCGATACAATAGTAGTTCCGAGGGATGTTACCAACTATGACAATATTAGTATCTGGCAAGGTGTAACGCAGATTATATATCAAACTGCTGTGGCCATAGCTGCAATCGGTAGTTTGTAAGGCATAATATGCTATACCCATCGAGAATACCGGAGTAGTCTTCTTTTTTAAATATTACCAAAGAGATTTATGAGCCATTATTTATGGGTGTTTATTGAGAAGTTTGGCAACGTTGCTTTGAGAGTTATTGCAATAATAAGCCTCGCCAGACTATTGGGACCTGAGGAGTTTGGGTTATTTGCTCTTGCTGCCGTAGTTGTTTCGATTTGCTCGATTTTGGTCGATTCTGGTTTAGGTGGTGCATTAATAAAGAAAAGTAACATATCCAAAGAAGACTACGAGACTGTTTTTGTCTTCAACGTCTTGGTCAGTGTATTGTTGACTTTTTTATTGATTTTAATTTCAGACTCTTTTGGTAAGTTCTATGATTCTAATGAGCTATCAACGCTCTTAAAAGCTTTATCAGTTGTTTTAATTGTAAAAGCATTGTCTATAGTCCAGATGACAAAGCTTACAAAAGAACTAAAATTTAAACCACAAGCAAAAATTGTCTTATTGTCTTATTTGATATCTTTGATTGTAGCGTGTGTCTTAGCGTTTTATGGTTATGGCTACTGGGCGTTGGTATGGCAACAAATAATTGAAGCTAGTTTAACTGCAATAATGTTTATCATATATGCCAACTATTTTCCTAAGTTTAAGTTTAATACTAAATCGTTTAAAGACTTATATTCGTTCGGTTTAAAATTAATGTTGGCTTCATTTATTAAAACCATTTATCAGCAGACCGCAACTTTGATAATAGGTAAGCGTTTTGACCCTGGTACCGTTGGGTTATTCAACCAAGCGAATAAAATTATTGAACTCTACGTGAATGCAATAAGCGCAATAATTGACAAAGCTTCATTTCCAATTTTAGTTAAGCAATTAGAGAAAAATGGAGACCTAACCGAGGACTTAAAGCGACTGCTAATAACATCATGTTTTCTAAGTTTTTTCGCTATTTCGGTTATTGGGGGTATGTCTGATTCAATTGTTATTGTTTTGTTGGGTGACAAATGGCTAGAGGCTGCTTGGATGCTCGAAATTTTGAGTCTTTGCGGTGTATTTATCGTTGTAGAATCAGTCACAAGGTCTGGATTAAAATCACTAGGAAAAGCGGGTAAAATATTGCAACTAGAGATAATTAAAAGAAGTTTTTCAATTTTCATATTAATTTTAGCTGCAAACTTTGGTCTAGCTTATATACTTTGGGCCTTGGTGATCAACTCTGCAATAGGAGCCTTCTTAAATGTTATTGCAATATCAAAGTATACTGGATACAAGATTTCTACTCAATTAGCCAATATTGCCGTTCCATTAAGTTCAGGTTTTTGTGTTTATTTGATTTTGAAATATTTAAAAGGAATTGTGGAAGTTAATATTTTTGCAGAATTATTTACGTTAGTTGCACTCACAGCTTTGTTATACATAGGTATGGGTTATTTATCTAAATCTAAAGAGATAATAGAATTACTATCATCAATAAAGTTTATCTCTAAATTCAAATGATTTTTTGTCCTTTGATTGATAATTCTTTTCGCAAAAAGAAAAGAATGTTAATTGCAGATATTTTAGCAATTCAGTATATAGTTTGGGTTTATTCGCTTATCACAGTCGCGTATTTTGTTTATCGCGATATAACACGACAAGTAGTAAAAAAATTAGATTCATGTAGTTCATTGAGCCGGCACTTTTGGTGACCTGATCAGGGAGGGGCGCTGGTGTTGGTATAGCAGGTGCTGATTCATTTTTATCAATCTGCAATAAATAAGCGACTAGATTTAATTTATCATCTTCTGATACTTCACCAACATGGTTTTCAACTGCCAAAGTATCAATAAGGCTTTGAGCTTGACCGTTATGAAAATAAGGGGCGGTCTTCCATAAATTTTTTAAAGTCGGAGTCTTAAATCCAACCCCCTGTAATTCGCTATTTACCCCTTTGCCGGAAGATGCTGAGACTGTGCCAACATCATGCCTTTTTCCATCACTAAATGATTGTCCAGAATGACATGTGTGACAATTCAAATCCTCGAATAACTGTTTACCTAAAGTCCCTTTTTCGGTTAAAGAACCATCGCGCAATCTATGTGGGCTAATTGAAAACTCATTTAAGGAAGACACATAATCTGCCAAATCATCAAGATCTGGCGATAAACCTGCTTTAGATGTGCCTAGAGGGTCGATTGTGTTTTGATATTCTGCATCTGTTAATAGACCAGTGCCATCGTTAAGGTTTCTTATATCGTTCTCAAAATCTTGTATTTCATCAAAATTAGAAGTCCAATGAACATTTCCTAATAGCGTACCCGCTTTTCCGTTAAGATCTATGGTATTGCGGAGCCCTTCTCCCGATTGTGTTAAGTCCCAATTTTGTCCGTCGTTGCCTCCGTCTTGATGGCAACTTGCACAACTTATATAGCCATCTCTACTCAATCGTGGGTCACTTGCATTATAAAAAAGTCGTTTTCCATTTAACACGTTTGTAGATAAAGTTTCACTACTTACGGTGAAGACTTCATTTATCAATACGGCATTATTTCCTGATGCATTTAAAAGATTGGTTATATTATAGATTGTGACCGATCTTGATAAGTAGTTATGTACATACAAATTATTTGAGTGTGAATCAATAAGAAGGGACCTCGGCGCTGCGCCAACGTTTAAATTAGAAATCACCTTGGATGGATTGAAGGCATCTCTTATCTCTACCAAGTCATTGCCTTGCATAGCGATAAATAGTAAATCGCCAAGTGGACTGTATATAACATCTCTAGGCATATTGCGGTCATTAAGATCGACCTTATATTCCATCACCTCTGTATTTGTAACGATATTTAGCCCATTGAGGCTCGCTCTTACTCTAGACTCAAAAGTTAAATTGGTGCCATCATAAAACTGACCTCGAGTGACATTATCCTTTTTCGACGGAATAAGAACATAAGAACCATCGGGACTAATAGCAACGGCGTTTAAATAGTTTGGGACTCCTCTTCCCGTCAATTCAGTGTCGGGTGTTATATCATAAGCTAATCTATGAACTTGGTTAATTTGCATGGTGTCTGCATCGACTTCGATTACTTCCCCTACTGGCAGTTGGCTAGGTGCGTCTAAGTTTCTTGATGCTGAAATTAAATCCGCAATAAATATTCTATTATTTGTAGTTTCAACTGCTATCGATTGTGGTTTACCACCAATATTTAAGGTAGACACAATTTCGCCATCTGTATTAACTTTGATCAATTGCCCTGTATCAGCCAGGGTTACATAAAAATTGTCATTGTGATTGACAATTCCATAGGGCGAAGTCCCTAGGGCTAATTGAATTGTTTTTATGACCTCTCCACTATTTGTCGAAACTACGGCAATACTTGCATCTTTTTCATTAACGACCCATAAATTACCATTTGGACTTAAGGTTAAAGATGTTGGATTTTCACCAACACGAGTTTCCCAAGCTAATTGATGGGTGTCTTTGTTAATTGCAGTGACTGAATGGTTATCTGGGTTTGCAACAAAAACATAATTTGAATTAACAGCAAGTGTTTTTGACGCAACGGGTGGTTGGTCGAGTGGAGAGTTATAAACTATTTGAGATTTACTACACTTGCTAGTTCCATTTATATTACTAACTGTTGCTGTAACATTATATCTGCCAGGTAAATCAAAACTATGCGTTATAGTATTTGAAATTTCAGCTTCGATGGCTTGACTGTTATCTCCAAATTCCCAAATTATGCTTTCTACATCTTGCTCACTGATGAATTCAATAGAGTAACTTGCAACGCCTCTTGTTTTAACAGGTTGTAATTCTGCGATAGAACAGGTCGGGGCGAGATAATTACCTGTTTCGAAAGTACTGGTAAACACAGGGCTTGGATTGCCCATTACGTCCTTAATACCCTCAACTGTTATTTCGTATGTCGTATTTGGCTCGAGTATGCTATTTGGACTAAAATTTACTATTCCTTGTTGTACACTATATTTACCTTGCAATACTTTATCAGAACTTGATTGGACTGAGAACGTACTAGCATTAACAGATTCTATATCGACTAAATCAGACATAGATATGCCTATTCTACTGCTTCTAGCTTGTTGCGTGGTGCCATCTGCTGGATGTACCCAATGTACTTCAGGGCCGCTAGTATCGGGTTCTTGTTGATGCACAATCAGAGCTGACGCACCATGATCATTACCAACAAACGCTAAATTACCCAGTACAATTCCAAAGTCTTCATCAGCGCCATCTAATTCTGAGCTTCCGGTCCCTACATATGCCAAATCGTATTCCCCATTTTCATTGAAAATTTTGAATTTTGAATAGCCATTTGAAAAACCAGAATGAAAAAAACCGTCTTGATATGTTCCATATCCACCATTTGACAGAATATCAGGACCAATTTCACCTATATAATCAAATTCACCATTATGGTTCACATTAGTCACATATACTTTAGGGACATTTCCATTACCTCCTGATGTAAATAAAGTGCCTGCAGCGAAGAGATGGCTATATCCATTTTTGCCACTGAATCTATTGAGCAAAACAGGGTTTTCGGGATCACTTACGTCTAAACTCGCAAACTCACCCTCTCTCGCTTCAGCGATTAACATTAAATTGCCGACAACAAAAACTTGACTAGGATTTAGCCCACCCAAATCTTTTGTCGAAATATTTTTTACTAAAATAGGAGTTTGTGGATCTGTAGCATCAACAATGTATAAACCTTGCTCAACACCACCAACGTAAACATATGGTGCTTGCCAAAATATCCACCAATCACCAGAATAATCGCCTCTAACAATGCCAGGTAAATCTAAGTAGTTGACTAATTTTAAATTTTCAACTTCAGAGACATCCCAAAACTGAATGCCGTCTACCGCTTGCACCACTGCGTAATTGACTGGATAACTATTGCTCAATCCAAATCCATGTGCTTCACGAATACCATTAGTGTCGACATTATCAAATCGAGAGAATAAAACAGGATTGTATGGGTCTGAAATATCCCAGAAATCAAAGCCACCATCACTTGATCGACCTCCACCATCACTAGAATATATAGTCATTAAATACCCATCAACCAAGGCCACAGTGCCATGGCCTTTAGGACTTTCTAAGAGAGAGATTGGCTGAAATAGCTGGTTTTCAGAATAGTCGAGATTGCCAATACCAGGCCCTTTACCAAAACAATTTGGTGATAGAAGTAAAAGGCTGAAAGTAGCAATTAACAAAGCTGTAGCGATAGAATGTGAACGCAATTTATTTGACCTCAACATTTTTAACCGTTATCGACTTTACTATTATTTGCTTGAGCCAGTTATAAGTATTTTGATACTAATATAGCGAAAAAATAAACAAATAAAGTGTTTGAAAAATTTAGCTATTAGACTATCTGAGTAGTTAACTTTAACGTCAAATGAGACCAGGCTTTTTCTTCTATGAATGCTATTTTGTATTTTGCTGAATGGCTATCGATTCATTATTTATTACGATATGGCAAATATAGTTGTTCTAGAAGATATAGTTATCGGAAAAATATAATTCCCAAGATTCTTTTGAGTATAGTATAGGAAGAATAGATACTAATTACTAGCAACGATAAGATTATATGGACTGCTAAAATAAAAGTTAGATAATAAAAGCTTTTTTTTTTTCAATTATGCTGAAAAAAAATAACACAATGTGTATGCAATACGAATTGATTTGTTGGATTACGTAAAAATGTTTTATAATCGATAACGAGAATAATGTCTAGTTGTTTGAGTTTTTCAATTTAAGTATGAATGTGGGTGTTTCTTGTGAATGCAGTATGTTTTCCATGCAAAAGGAAGATGTCAATTTATATAAGTAACAATTAGAAAATTATTGCTATTAACTGTTTATCGATCACAAGTAAATTAAGTTATAATAAGTAAATAATCACAATACAGGCAATCCTGAAATAACAATTTCCAAGAGTTTATGCAAGTAGCATGCGATAGCATATCTGAAAGGCTATCGTAAATAAAATTGCTAAAAACAAATCTTTAGGTTTTGATTTCGCTGTCATGGTTTGATTAATGTAAATGTGACCCCTTAGCTCTAGTGTTAGTATTAGAGAGTACTTTCGAGTATGCAGTTTTTAAAATTAACGTAAATGGAAAATATACTATTAAATGCAAAGTTCTTTATTAAAAGCAGATGAAATTACTCTTTCCCAGATGTTATCTATTCTATTGCGTAAAAAGTGGTGGATAATAGTTGTTTCGTTTATTAGTGCTGTTGTCTCAATTTATTATGCATTGAGTATCCCTAATTTCTATAGAAGTGAAGGAGTTTATTCAATTTCTCAGGGAACAGGCGGCGCAGGTGGACTAGCATCTCAGTATGGTGGTTTAGCTGCTATTGCAGGTATAAATCTTAATGCAGGCAAATCAAATGAAATAGATCAAGCTATTGCGTTAGTAAAGAGCTGGTCATTTTCTGAAACCTTTATTACAAATCATGCACTTAAACCATATGTTATGGGAATATATAAATGGGATGAAGATTCTAGGGAAATAATATGGGATAGTGATGTTTTTGATAACCACTCTAAGACTTGGGTGAGGGAAACTCCTCCAGGAGTCCCTGCTGAACCAAGTAGCTTTGAATCGCACAAAAAATTTCAAAAGTTCTTAGATGTAAGCCATGATACAAAAACGGGTTTGATAAAAGTTAGTGTCGAGCACTATTCCCCTGAAATTGCTGCAGAATTAGTGTCTAAATTAGTTAGAGATTTGAATTCACATTTTCAAGAGAGAGATATTGATGATGCACAGAGGAATATAAATTATCTCCAACAAAAAATTTCGGAAACTAATATAGCGGATATGCGAGCTGTATTCTATGGAATGATAGAAGATCAAACACAAGCACTGATGCTTGCAGAAGTTGCAGACGAATACATGTTAAAAACAGTTATAGCTCCGAAAATAGCGGAAGAAAGGAGTAAACCGAATAGAGCCCTAATTGTAATAGCCTTGACAGTTTTAGGTTCTTTAGTAAGTATTTTTGTTATTCTGATAATGTTATTTTTTAAAAAATAGTTATTGCTGAATGACAAATAAAACACTTAATACTTTTATTAAAAGCGGTTTAAAGAGAACTTTAAAGTGATAGCGAGAGTTTTAGTTACTCTGATAATCTTTATTTTGACATTAGAGAGTTTTGGTTTTGAACGCTTCATAGTCATTATTTGCTTGGTTATATTTTCGCTATTGTGTGTGAAGCAATGGTTAACCTTAAGCCTCCTAAATATTCTATCTTTTATACCAATAATTTTAGTATTTCTTATACTACTTTTAGCCAATGTAAAGGGCTTTGGTGAATTTAAAACAAATTCTGAATTTACTACATTGGGCTTAACTGTTTCGGTTATTTCAAAAATCCTTATTATTTTACCAATTTGTATTCTATGTAATAAAAATGTTTTAGTTATGCACAAAGTAATTGGAACCGTTTGTTTACTACATGTAATATTTTTTGGTATTCAATACTTGTTGGTCTATACAGTAGGTTTTTATCCTGACCCGTTAAATCTTATAGTAGGAAAGGAACAACGTTATATTGCGGGAATGACATTACCACTAATCGGGGAGGTTTATAGGCCTACAGGCATGTACTACGAGCCCTCTACTTATGCGACATATATGTTAATTCTTGTTGCAACAAGAATGTGCCTAGTAAATCAACTAAATCGTATCGATATAATAGTGTTGCTATCAACTATTTTTTCGTTTTCAGCTGCCGCAATCGTATATTCCAGTTTAGCTCTGTTTATCGGATTGATGAGTAAAGAAAAGTTGCGGCAAAATATACGAATTATGATTCCATTATTTCTGCTACTCGTACCCGTAATTTACTGGTATTTTGTTGGTAGATTAGACATGGGTCATCGTGAATTTGGCTCACTGCGTCTTGGTTTAATTGTTATAACATTTACACAAAGTCAATTTGAAATTTTGTTTGGCAATGGCCTTATGGGTATTCCTACCCAAATAGACGATATGAAATTCTTTGGAGGCCTTGCTCAGTTCGAAGTTGCAGCGATAAACGATGCGGGTCTTTGGCTTTTTAATATCATTAAATTTGGTATCGTGGGCTTAATTCTTGTGCTGATTTCGCAGAAGCTTATAATTTCAAGCGTGCGGCCATTTTTATTTGTTTTGACAATATATTTAACCAAAGCTAGTCTGTTTGATGCGACACTTATTTTTTGTTTTTTGATACCTTATTTCATCAGAATGAAAATGCTTAAAAATGTACAAATAGAAAATATCACCTACGACAGTAATGTTAATAGTTAATGATTACCCATATCCCTCAAAATTGTTGAGGGTAATTGAAATTGTTGTCATAGCCGATTCAACGTAAATAAGAAATATAAATCATTGACGAATAGCGAATACTTGAATGGTTAGGTTATTCAGATGGTGACGTAATTAGTTATTTAAGACTTAAAAAGTACATTTCGGACATGAAACAAACATGAACATTCTGAACAACGAGCGAACAAAGAAAGAAGTATTGAAGATTAAAAATCTGGATAAGAGTGTGAATGATAGGAATAAAGAAAAGAATATCTTTAAATATGCGTCTGACGGCTTAAAATTTATTGATTAAATGAAGTATTTTTTTTATCATCTAATCTCTAATTCACAGTCACATGTATCATTGAAAACTATCAAATAATTTTTCTTTTTTGCCCCTTAAGAAACTAATCTAATAAGAACCCAATTAAAAATGAGAACAATAAAAGAATATTTAAAATATCTGTTTATTTTGGTCGGAGCTTTAGTTCGTCCTAAAAATAATAATGTTTTAGTTTCAATGTTGTCAAAAAGTGATACTAATGGACCGGGTCGATTTATAAAAAACCTGAGTGATGGATTAACAAATACCTCGGACATCAAGATCATAAGAAATCCTTTTAAAGGTTTTCATGCAATTTTAATTATTTCAAATATGCCTCCGCTCATTTTTAAAATATTTAACAAACTAGGGGTAAAAACTATACTCAGAGTTGACGGTTTCAGTTACCCTGATTTATACGACAACTTGAACGATGTGGAAAGCATACGCAGGAGACATCCGAGAGATTTTTCACTTTATAGAATGCGAACAAATTTTCAGATTCAGACCAGCCTGAAACTCGCGGACTACATAATTTATCAATCTCAATTCTCAAGACAAGTTAGTAATAAATGGCTGTGTAATAGAGAAAATAATTATTCTATTATCTATAACGGTGTGAACACTCAGCTTTTTCAACCTATTGAAGCGATAAACAAGAAAAAATGTATTGTTTCAGTCCATGGTAACTTAAGGGATCCAGATATAATAATTTGCTGCCTGGAAGTATTTGGAAAACTATCGAGCATATTAGGTAATCAGCAACTTATTTTAAGAATAATCGGCTCTTTGACCGAAGATGTTGCGGAAATAGTTTTTAAAGAAAAAGAAAAGAAAGTTATAAATCTAGAAGTAACTGGCTCAGTATCGCCAAAAACATTGTCGACTATCTTACCTGAATCAACACTTAGTCTACATTTAACCTCAAGTGACGCGTGCCCTAATTCAGTATTGGAAAGTCTCGCATCCGGAGTACCTGTTGTTTGTCAACACTTTGGTGGGCAAAGTGAATTGGTTGGAAACGCTGGAATAGTGATTAATACAGGAGTCGAATATGATTATTCAGAACAAATGGTCGAATTGGCTGTAGAGGCATGCAAAGACATCATGAACGATGTCACTGGTTACAGCTTAAAAGCAAGACAAAGAGCTGAAATAAACTTCTCAATTGAAAAAATGTCACAGCAGTACAGTAGTATTTTGTGTCGAGAAACCATTGCTTGATTCAATGGGGATTTTAAACTAAAAGGGCTTTATAATATTATATGATTAAGTCAATTCATGATGTCGTTAAAAATGACTTATGTATATCTTGCGGTGCTTGTTGTTTAGCGGATAAAAATAGCAAAGTAACTATGTATGAAGATAAAGAAAAAGGAGTTTTTTTACCAAATTTAAAAGTTGCTGAACCGGGTTGGACAACAGGGAAGGCTCTAGAAATTTGCCCTGGCAAAGGGTATTCAATTATTGAATCTGCCAAGACTTTATTTCCGCAAGCTCAAAATAAAAGTATCGAGCTGGGGCGATGGATAACTGCAACAGTGGTGAGAAGTTTAGAGAGTGAAATAGTAGAAAAAGCCTCTTCAGGCGGAATAATGACATCCATAGCGAAATACCTCATAGAGCAAAAAGTCGTAGATGGGGTAGTGGTGACAGGGATGGATTATTCAAAAAATGGACCTCGGCCAAGCTCATTTATAGCTACATCACCGGACCAACTTTTCGAAGCTCAAGGCTCAAAGTACGCTCCAGTTCCTATTTTTGATTCGGAAGCAGATATTACAAACTTTAATGGAAATTTGGCTTTTATAGGTACTCCATGTCAAATTGCGGCATTACGAGAACTGCAGTTGAAAGATAAATTAATACAAAACAAAATCAAATTAACCATAGCTAACTTTTGTGGTGGGTACAGAGACCTAAGAGAAACTGACAAATTAATTCAAAGAGCCAACATCAAAAAAGAAGATGTCAATTTTTTGCGTTATAGAGGGGGTGGACAACCCGGATCAATGGTAATCAAAACAATGTTGGGACAAGTCAAAGCATTAAAATATCCAGATTATGCTAGAATGACCGGAGTCATAAAGTATAAAAGATGTCGAGTCTGTGTTGACGCTACAGGTGAATTAGCAGATATCTCATGCGGTGACGCTTGGATTCCTAAATACCTAGAATCTGGCCAATCATGGTCCATAGCCCTAGCAAGGTCAGAATATGGACAATCAATAATTGACAAATTGCATCAACAGCGTTTAATAGAAATGCATTCGGTGTCAGAGGCCGAAGTTATTAAGTCTCAAAGTGGTAATTTAGCAAGTAAAAAAGTAAGGCAAAAAGCGAGATTAAAATTATACAAATTTTTTAGAATGAGCACTCCAAGGTTTGATGGTGGTTATCACCAAACAGATGGTGGTTTGCTTTTTGAATTAAAAGTACACATATCGCACTCAGTTTTTTCATTTTTTGAAAAAATTGGAATATACAAATTTATAGCGAAAATAATTAAAAGATATCCAAGGGTTTAAAAGTGTCAGAAAATTATAATATATTTATACCAGAGCTAGTCCCGTTAGAAAACAAAGGTGAAGAAGCAATTGTGAGGGGTATAGCTGATGTGTTGTTCCCAGATGGCAATTGTGAAATTCACTTGTTTGACGAAATTGAAGAATATCGATTCGAAGACGGTATTCATGTTTACCCTGTAAAGTGGTTCATTTCACCATGGCTAAATAGAGAGTTTGGGTTAGGTGTTAGTTATGAGAAACTGAGAGATTCTTCGTATTCGATTTTAAGAAATGGTTTACACAAAATCTACCCCAATTGGGTTGCAAAACATTGCTCTGCGCTCGTTAAAACAAATAAAATCTTGAATCAAATTCACAGTGGTAAAGCACCAAGTGGAGAGAAGGAAATTAGACTAAAACAATTACTAGATTGTGATTACATTGTAGCGGGCCATGATGGTGCACTGGACGATAGAGTTTGTCATGTAATAGATGTTTTTATGAATTATGGTAAAAAATTTGGTGTTTTTGGCGTTGAGTTTCCGCTGACATTTAAAAGTCCTGCCATAATCAATGTCCTTTATTCTACCCTTGCAAAAGCCGATTTTTTCTATTGCCGGACAGAAGCTTCACATAACGTAGTTAATCAAAATTTTCCAAATATTAAGTCTGAAACATTAGCTGATCCGGCTTTCGGAATGAAGCCAGTAGATAGTAGCGTGTTGAACCAAATAATAGGCAGAAACAATTTAGATGAATTTTTTTCGAAACCCGTCGTTATGTGCACAAGTTGTGAACCGCCACCTATATCAAGATATTGCTTTGAAGATATAAAAACACCAGATCTAAAACTTTCTGCCCATCGTGATTTATATGCAGAGTTAATAAAGCACATTGCTGAAAGGCATGATGTTAATATCTTGTTCTTGCCTCACGCTATTGGGCCAGGAAAAGCACTAGATGATAGAATTATTGCCAATGATATTTTGAAAAGGTCTGGACTATCTGAAGATAGAGCAAGATTGTTGAAAGATTTACTTTCAGGTAAGGAACTCAAGGCGCTTATTGGTAGCGCTGAATTTTTAGTAGCTGAAAGAATTCACTCGATGATAGGTTCGGTAGGTGTAAACACTCCATTTTTTGTTATGGGGTCAAAAACGGATAGAAGAATAAAGGGTATTGTTTGTGATATGTTGCAATTGCAAGATAACGTCTATTATTTAAATAATCCTTCTAAAGATGAGTGTATTGAACACTTTGAAGATGTGTGGTCGAGAAAAGAAGATATTCAGGGGAGACTTCAAAATACATTCCACAAAATGAAAGACAATTTAGAAAATAAAGCTAAATTAATGAGAAAGTTTATAAAGCATTAATTCACATGTGTTTATTAGTCCCGAAAGAATGTGTAATTTGATATGAAAATTTTAATTAACCTTGCAACCCTCAAAAAAGGAGGGGGGCAAAATGTTGGGTTAAATTTTGTACAGTCATTTTTGAGAGTTGCTCCAAGTGATGTTGACGCTTATTTTGTCGTGGCAAGAGGTACGGAAATAGAGAGATTTGTTATTCAATCAGGGTTAAAAATCCTTGGCACAGTGCCTCAGAATCCATTGCTAAGAATGGTAGCTGAAATACTAAAGTTAAACGCTAAAGTGAAACGTCTGAAGATAGACGTTATCTATTCTTGCTTCGGCCTAGGCTTATACACAAACAACATCCCTCAAATATCGGGTAGCGCCGATTCAAACTTATACTTTCCCGAAATTGACTTTTGGCAACATTACAGAGGCCTAGGAAGGTTAAAGAAATATATTGTTGACCAATACAGAATATATGGGCTAAAAAAAAGCCATGCAGTTGTATTCGAGAATGAAGCCATGAAACAAAGAGCAGGCAGGTTATTTGGTTTAACTGAAACTAAATATATCAAACCATCGGTTAACTTTGATTATGAGAATGAAGAGTTTTTACTGAAATCAAACAAAGACACCTCAAAAGGTCTCTTTTTGTGTGGCTGGCAATTGAATAAAAATATTATGTTGATACCAGAGATAGCCAATATACTTCAAAGGAGAGGTGTTCGTTTTCAATTTATTTTTACGGCAAATGATGATCAAAGTTTAGAATGCAAAAAATTCAAGAACCTACTTACCAAATTTGGTGTTGAAGACAATGTCAAGATTGTTGGACAATTATCAAAAAAATATTTGGCGAGCATTTATCAGCAGATAGATTTTGTATTTCTGCTCAGTAAATTAGAGAGTTTTAGTAACAACATTATTGAGGCTTGGTATTTTGGGAAGCCTTTAATAGTTGCTGATGAAAAATGGTCTAGATCAATATGCGATGAAGCAGCAGTATATGTTGATAGAGATAACCCTGTAGTAATAGCTGACGCTATTGAAAAGTTATTATTAGAACCTCAACTTTCAGAATCCATAAAGTTACGTGGTTTAAGCAAATTGAAGCAATATCCCTCAATAGATGAAAGAACTTTACAGGAGATAGAGTATGCTAAAGTTATTGCGAGAGAGTTTTAAATCTTTCTTGGTAATTACTTATGAATTCGTGATGAGCATAGTTTTTTCACTACCAAGATATAGAACTTTTGGTTTGTTAAAAATATCTTTATTGTCAATCATGGGTGCTAAATTTGGGCGGGGCGTTGTAATATATCCTGGAGTATGGATTACGCCAGGAAGGAATCTAGTAGTAAACGATAAAGTTGACCTTGCAAAGGATGTATTGATCACCACTTCAGGCGGTGTTGAAATAGGTGAGAGAGCCTTGATAGGGTATAGAACTCAGATAATTTCAGCAAATCATAGTATCCCCAAAAAAGGTGAGCCATTTCCTATATCGGGAGATCAATATGCGAAAGTGACTATTGGCAGTGACACATGGATAGGCGCCAACTGTGTGATTACGCCCGGAGTTACGATTGGCAAAGGTGCTGTAATTGCTGCTGGCAGCGTTGTTACTAAGGACGTTCCAGAGAATTCAATTTTTGGTGGCGTTCCAGCGAAATTAATTAAGTACAGGGAATAGACCTACAAATGGCTAACCGAGATTATATGATTTGTTCACGATGCGTTATGGACACAACTGATTCTAAAATAACCTTCGATGAAAATGGAGTATGCGATCATTGCTTGACCTTTGATAAAGATATAGCGCCTTTTTGGAACCCGCAAGATGGGGATATTAAAGAGGCACAAAAAATGGCGGACGCAATTCGAAAAGAAGGTGAAGGCAAAGAGTTCGATTGTATTATTGGGATGAGCGGAGGGATAGACAGTTCTTATTTAGTATATCTGGCTAAAGAAAAGCTAAATCTTCGACCTCTAGTTTTTCATGTTGACGCCGGTTGGAATTCCCAACAAGCAGTAAATAATATCGAACAGATTGTTGAGCGTTTAAGTTTAGATTTATACACAGAAGTAATTAATTGGGAGGAGATGAAGGACTTACAATTATCGTTTTTTAAGTCTGGCGTGCCCCATATTGATACTCCTCAAGACCATGCGTTTTTTGCAACGATGTATAAGTTTGCTTCAAAACATAAAATTAAACATATACTGACTGGTGGAAATTATTCTACAGAATGTATTAGAAATCCAAAAGAGTGGATGTATTTTCAGTCTGATAGCACACAAATAAAAGATATACATTCCAAATTTGGTAAAATCCCCCTTAATGATTTTCCAATCACTAATATATTATGGCACAAGGTATATCTTCCATATATCAAGGGTATTAAGGTTTATAGACCATTAGACTATCTTCAATACAATAAAGAAGAAGCTACACAGTTTTTGGTTGATAACTTTGGCTATCAACGATACAAGCAAAAACACTTCGAATCGCGGTTTACCCGATTTTACGAATCGTACTGGCTGCCACAAAAATTTGGTTTTGATACCCGAAAGGTCCAATTTGCGAGCTTAATTCTGACTAATCAAATGACAAGAGAAGAAGCTCTTGAATTGTTAAAAAAACCAGCTCATGACCCTGAAACTATAGATGATGACTTTTCTTATATTGCTAACAAATTGGATATAGACGAAAGCGAACTTAAAGCTTATTTTGACGCTCCAAATAAGACATATAAAGACTATAAAAATCAGCAAACTATTTATGATTTTGGCGCAAAAATAATGAGACTTCTTGGTAAAGAGAAGGGCGGCAAGCGATGATCGCTATCATTGACTATGGTCTTGGAAATGTTCAAGCAATCGTTAATATCTATAAAAAGTTAAAAATACCTGTAGTTTTGGCTGATATCGAGTCTAAGATAGAAGAAGCTGATTCGATTATACTGCCGGGCGTTGGTGCTTTTGATGAAGCTATGCTTGAATTAGATAAATCGGGTCTAAGGAAAGCCTTGGATCGTGCCGTATTAGAGGATAAAAAGCCAACCCTTGGAATCTGTGTTGGCATGCAAATAATGGCTCAAAAAAGTGACGAGGGAGCTGTTCAAGGGCTAGGCTGGTTTGATGCATGTGTTAAAAAATTTGATGATGCAATGTTAACCACTAAGCCTAAACTTCCTCATATGGGGTGGAATAGTATAAAAATTAATCGCCATCCTGCCGCATTTGAAGGTGTTGATGTAGTAAAAGGATTTTATTTTTTACATTCTTATTATTTTCATTGCGAAAACCTTGAGGATGTAGTTGCGACAAGCATTTATGGAAATGAATTTGCATGTGTTGTACAAAAAGAAAATATTTATGGTTTTCAATTCCACCCAGAAAAAAGTCATTCAAATGGCGAATCTATTTTTAAAAATTTTGCGAATGTAAAAAATGTTAAGATCTAGAGTATCTCCTTGTTTATTAATCCACAAAAATGGTTTAGTTAAAACTGAAAAATTCAAGACACATAAATATGTCGGTGACCCAATAAATGCGGTTAAAATATTCAATGAAAAAGAAGTAGATGAAATAATAATTTTGGACATAGACGCAACAGTCAATAAAAGTGAACCAAATTATAAATTGATTAAAAATATTGCGAATGAAAGCCGGATGCCTGTTTGTTATGGCGGTGGCGTTAACACAGTAGAACAAGCTAAAAAAATAATTCAACTGGGTATAGAGAAAGTAGCTTTTTCCAGTGCGATACTGGAGGATCCTACAATACTTACACCTCTATGCAACGCAATAGGCAAACAAAGCGTAGTAGTGGTTCTTGATGTGAAGAAGAACTTTTTGGGGAAATATGAAATATTTACCCACAATGGAACAAAAAAAGTGAAAAAAAAGTTAGAAGAAGTTCTTCGGCAAATAGAATCTTTTGGTGTGGGTGAAATAGTTGTAAATTCTATTGACCGAGATGGAACAATGAAAGGATACGACTTTGATTTAGTTGATATCGTAAGGCAAAAAACTGATTCACCAATTACGATTCTTGGCGGTGCTTCTAACTTTGATGACATACTTAATTTAATAAAAAGATATAAGGTAATTGGCGCTTCTGTAGGAAGTCTGTTTGTTTTCAAAGGGGTTTATAAAGCTGTTTTGATAAGTTACCTGAATGATGTTACAAAAAATGAAATTGTTAAAGTTGCAGAAAAGAATTTCAGATCAGACTAACCCAAAGTCATTATCTTATTTATTAACAATACAATGGTTTATTAAACTCTATGAAACAAGTACTTCAAAACATATCGAATGGCGAAACTATATTGGCGGACATTCCGCGTCCGCTTAGCAAAAAAGGTAATGTTCTAGTTAGAACAACTAGCTCGCTTGTTTCAGTCGGTACTGAGAGAATGTTGGTTGATTTTGGAAAAGCAGGATGGATCGAAAAAGCAAGATCACAGCCGGATAAAGTAAAAATGGTTTTGGACAAAGTCAGAACCGATGGCCTTGCGCCAACTGTGGAAGCTATACGTTCAAAGTTAGAGCAACCTTTGCCATTAGGATATTGCAATGTAGGCTTAGTTGAAGAAGGTTCAGATACTGGATTTAGCAAAGGGCAAAGAGTTGTATCGAACGGGAATCACGCCGAAATTGTGAGAGTTCCCAAAAACTTAGTGGCTAAAATCCCAGATGATGTTGATGATGAGTCCGCTTCTTTTGTAGTAATAGGCGCAATCGCTTTGCAGGGGATTAGATTAATAAAGCCTACACTTGGTGAGTGCGTAGTAGTAACTGGTCTGGGCTTAATAGGACTTATGGCAGTTCAATTGTTAAAGGCAAATGGCTGCAGAGTCATGGGCATAGATTTTGATTCGAAGAAATGTGAGTTAGCATCTAAGTTTGGTGCTGAAACCGTAGACTTGTCAAAGGGAGAGGATGCGTTAGCAAAAGCGAAGAATTTTTCAAGAAATAAAGGTGTAGATGCAGTTCTTATTACCGCGAGTGCAAAGGATAATTCAATCGTTCATCAAGCAGCTGAGATGTCTCGGAAGCGCGGAAGAATTGTACTAGTCGGTGTTGTTGGCTTGGAATTAAGCAGAGCAGATTTTTATGAAAAAGAATTAAGCTTTCAAGTCTCTTGTTCATATGGACCAGGGAGATACGACAAGAACTTTGAGGAGAATGGAAATGACTATCCTTTGCCTTTTGTAAGGTGGACAGAAACAAGAAACTTTGAAGCAATCCTGGATTTAATGTCATCAGGCATATTGGACGTTAAGGCATTAATAACCCATAGGTTTGTGTTCAATGATGCGGTAAACGCGTACGCCGTTTTAAATGATAAGAGTGCGCTAGGCATACTGCTGCAATACGCTGATGACGATTCAAACAATAAAATGTCGCAAACGATCACCTTAACCAATAATGCGCAACAAACGGGTGATGCTTCGTGTATTTTTTTAGGGGCAGGGAATTATTCATCTAGAGTACTTATGCCAGCATTTAAGTCAGCAGGGGCTACTCTTCATACTGTTGTAACTAGTTCGGGAATTAATTCTTATCATCATGGTTTAAAAAATCAGTTTAAATTAGCGAGCACTGATTTTGCTGAATCGCTTCTAACTGAGGCCGATACTGTTGTCATCGGAACTCAGCATAATTTGCATGCAGAACAATGCTTGACTGCAATTAAAGCAAATAAACACGTGTTTGTTGAAAAGCCTTTAGCGTTATCTATAGAAGAGGTTGAGACTATTGAAGAAGCAATAAAAACGTCGAAGATTGGCACAAAACTTATGGTAGGATTTAATCGCCGGTTTTCTCCTCATATCCAAAAGATAAAGAGTCTATTAAGTGTTAAACCAATGCCAAAGACTTTTATTTTCACCATGAATGCAGGCGCAATTCCAAAAGAGCACTGGACGCAAGATAGAGAGTTAGGTGGAGGGAGGATTATAGGTGAAGCATGCCACTATATAGATTTGATGAGACACTTAACTGATTCTCCCATAAAAAAATTTAGCGCAATTCGTATGGGAGATTCAGATTCGGTTGATATTTGTGAAGATAAAGCAATCATTAGCCTTGTGTTTGAAGATGGCTCTATCGGTTCGATACATTATTTCGCAAATGGCGGCAAATCATTTCCAAAAGAGAGAATTGAAATATTCTGTGATGAAGGGGTACTTCAATTAGACAATTTTAAAAAATTGTCAGGGTTTAACTGGGATGGATTTTCCTCTTTTAAAACTAGAAGTCAAAACAAGGGACAAAGTGAATGTATTTCTGCATTCGTAGATACTGTCAAAAATAGTAAAGAAGCGCCGATTCCGTTAGAAGAAATCTTTGAAGTTGCAAAAGTATCTATCGAAATTGCTGATTCTCTCAGGTAACGAATAGTAGTTGTAATTTAGTTCAACTGCATTAAATGACTTTATTCACTTTGTATTTAAAAAATTGAAAATAAAACAACTTATTCTGTATTTCAATACTGTAAAGTATATGAAAATAAAGCAAATATTTTATAGAATTATAAAGAAACTCAAAAAAGTAAAGACTTCTAAATACACCTCCGAGATTGCAATTAAAGACGGTGGATGGGAAACCATAGCGCTGGGAAAACAGAGAATATACTCCAATAAACTTTGTAAATTCTTAAATGTTGAATCGAATACTGATTTGGTGGAAGTATGGAATAATGCTAATTTTGAAAAATTATGGTTATACAATCTACATTATTTCGATGACCTAAATGCAGAAGGAGCCGGCAGCAGGCAACTAATCCACGACTATTGGTTGAAGTCTTGGATTAACGATAATCCAACTGGCGTTGGTAATGGATGGGAACCATACCCTCTTTCTTTAAGGATAGTAAATTGGATAAAATATGGGTTGTCGTTTGAGTCACATAACCAAATGCACATAAAAAGCTTAGGGATACAGGCTGATTATTTAGCGAATGATTTAGAGTATCACCTATTAGGGAATCACTTATTTGTTAATGCAAAAGCCCTTGTTTTCGCAGGCTTGTATTTACAACATCCAAAAAGTGAAAAATGGTTGAATTTAGGAACAAAAATTCTATTAAAAGAGCTTGATGAACAAATTTTTGAAGAAGGTGCTAACTTTGAACTTACGCCAATGTATCACGCGATTATTCTTACAGACCTGCTTGATTTGAAGAACTTATCAAATGCATACAAGAACCGTTTTCCATTAAAACTAGCCGAAAAAATAAGTGCAAAGATTCCAAAGATGCTAAGGTTTTTGTATGACATTTCACATATGGACGACCGAATTAGTTTCTTCAACGACTCAGCATTTGGAATAGCTCCAGAAAACAGTTCAATATATGACTATGCTAAAAGTATGGGCTTCAAATTGGAAATAGATTCGTTTGTAAATAAAGGTTTAATAGATTATGAGCAGTCTGGTTTCATAATCTATAAAACAGATCATATATCGCTGATATGTGATTTGAATGAAGTTGGTCCAAGTTATATACCGGGTCACGCACATGCAGATACATTATCGTTCGAACTATGTATTTCAAAACAACGTTTTTTTGTTAACTCTGGTACATCAGAGTATGGGTTAAGTAAAGAAAGACTAAGACAACGTGGGACAGCTGCGCACAATACCGTTGCAATTGACAAGAGCAATTCTACTGAAATATGGAGTGGATTTAGAGTCGCTAGAAGGGCAGAAATAGTCCAAAGAAAAATAAGTGAAGATAAGAAAAGTTTTTTTGGGATTCATAATGGCTATCAGAAACAGGGGATAGACTGTCTGCACAAAAGAAATTGGGATGTCACAGAAAACGATATAACAATTACAGATAGCTTAGTCGGTAATCCAGTTCATATAGAAGCTTATTTCCATCTTCATCCTGATATAAAAATAGAAAATATTTCAAAGAGGAAACTATTGTTAACTGCACATGGCATTTCTTGTTTGTTTGAGGCTATAAATGCAGAAATTGAGATTAAAAATTCTACATGGCATCCTGAATTCGGTGTTTCGATAAATTCAAAGTGTATTTGTTTAAACCCATCCGCAACTAAATTTGTAAGTAAAATAAAATGGAATCCTGAAGATGCATATTCTATTTCTCACTGATAATTTCCCTCCCGAGGGCAACGCTCCAGCAACAAGAACTTTTGAGCATGCAAAATATTGGATTACTTTAGGGCACCAAGTAACGATTATCACAGGGGCACCAAATTTTCCTGAAGGCAGAGTTTTTGATGGTTATGAAAATAACTGGTATTCGAAGGAATTTATCGAAGGGATCGAAGTTAGAAGAGTAAAAACATTTGTTACATCAAATGAAGGCTTTTTGAAAAGGATATTAGATTTTCTTTCTTTTATGGTGTCTTCTTTTTTTGCTGGATTATTTGTTAAAAAGCCAGATGTTATTGTTGGAACGTCGCCTCAGTTTTTTACGATAATTTCAGGTTATTTTTTAGCAAAGATTAAGAGAAGACCTTTTGTGTTTGAGTTAAGGGATATATGGCCTGCATCGATAACCGCTGTGGGTGCTATGAAAGATTCTTTGATAATTAAAGTCTTAGAAAAAATTGAGATGTTTCTATACAAACATTCTAGTCGAATAGTGGCTGTCACTGAGTCTTTTAAGAATGAGTTGATCGAAAGAGGCGTAAATGAACAAAAAATAGGCGTGGTTTTGAACGGTGTCGATCTTTCTACGTATAAACCTGTCGATTCAAAAAATATAGAGTTAGAGACCAAATATGCGTTAACAAATAAATTTATTATTGGCTATGTAGGTACACATGGGCTTGCACATGCATTAGATAGTATTCTTGATGCGGCAAAGTTGATTGCGTCAAATGATGAAGTTAGGTTCTTGTTTGTTGGCGGAGGGGCAGCCAAAAAAACTATTGATGATAGAATAAATTCTGAAGGTTTAAACAATGTTATTTCAATTGCTCGTCAACCTAAGTCATCGATGCCAGAGTTCTGGAGTTTGTGTGACTTGTCTTTAATTAGTTTAAAGGATACTGATTTATTTAAAACAGTTATCCCTTCAAAGATCTTTGAGAGTATGGGTATGGGCATACCATTGTTGGTTAGTATGCCAAAAGGAGAGGCTACTCAAATTGTTGAGAGCACACATTCTGGAGTAATTGTAAAAGCTGAACAGCCTTTAGAATTAGTTAAAGCTATTGAACGCATCTATTCAGATCATTCTATAATTGAGCGTATGTCAGAAAATGCAAAGAAGGCATCAAAAACCTATAATAGGGAAAGTTTAGCTAGTGCATTTATAGATGAACTAGAAATCGCGATCGAAGAATATCTTCGTTAGATAATTTTAGTTATTGTATGAAATATACTTAGTTTTCATGGTGTTTTTGAAGTTGCTTTTACTACCTAAGCTCTGGTCCGCAAAAACAAAAAATGTCAGTAAAAGCGATTGCCGACAACTAAGCCAAAATGACTATTTAGAAACCCTATGAGGCCAATTGATTAGTAGTGCTACAGAATACGAAATAAAACAAATTAAAAACCCACCAAACATAATAAATTCTGGAACCTCTAATATTTCTCCTAATATTCCTATTGTCGCAAATATACTCGCTACAGAGCATATGAGAATTAAGGTCTGCGAATCGCTGTAGCCAAGTCTTTGACAGATATGATGAAGATGATCTCTATCCGGTTTAAATGGTGAGCGGCCTCGTTTTATTCGACGATACATAATTGCCATCATGTCCATTAATGGTAGTGCGATTAACCATAAGCAGGTGACAGGTCTAACGATCAACTCTTTGGAGTCTTGGCTACTTATCAGTAGCAACCAAATAACAGTAAAACCAATTAGCATACTGCCAGCATCTCCCATAAATACTCTGCGTTGACGGCCAAATGCCCCCAAATTTAATAGCACATAAGGAATCAACGAAACTACTAGGATTATACAAAGGTATGCAAGATCCAACTCGTTTCCTATCATAAATACAATCGAGATAGACAAAAATGTAACGATAGACAGACCGCCAAGTAATCCATCTATCCCATCTACCATATTAAAAGCGTTTATTGCCCCTAGCACAGCGAATATTGTTATAAACGGTCCTAGTACTCCTAGTTTAATCTCGCCAAAACCAAATATGTCGCCGATTGTAGTTAATTCAATGCCAGTAAAATAAATCATTGAACAAGTTAGTAGTGTTTGTACGACTAGGCGAATTTTAAAACTAATGTCGTATTTGTCGTCTAATGCACCGACAATTGTTAATATACTTATGAGTACAAGAAAAAGTGAACTATGTGGTAAAACTTCAGGATTAGAATAAAGAAACTGCGCTACAGTAATAAAAACAGCTATGCCACCAACAAGAGGCACCACGCCTTCGTGACGCTTACGTAAGGTAGGCTCATCAACTAGCCCCACTACTTTTGCTACTTTTCTGAGCAAAAAAAGTGATGCGAACGAGAAAAAGAACACGAAAAATAGCTCTATCATTAGATTCAATCCTTGAGTCAACGAAATGTGTGTTATATCCAAAATATTTAATTACCCAATCTAAACAAATATTTCACTTAACAATTAGTAAAATAGGACTTCATTTGGAAAAAATACAACAACAAAATGCCTATTACCAAATCCCTTACGAGGATCATAGCATAAGAAACTATTGTTAACACAAGAAATAATACATAGTTTAATGTGTCAAATTATAAATTGGTGTTTTGGATTTACGTTGATGATATACCACTCAAATAAATCTTAACATAAGTGATGTAATAGCTTAGGCTATCAAATTTATGGTATATTCTGGCCCAATAAAATTTGTATTCAATAAATTAGTTAAGTTCTTTTAGTAAGACTGTCATGAAAATTGCTTAGTATTTACGACATAATTTAATAACACATTTAAAAACATCCAAAGTATAGGAAACACTCAATGAAAGTAACCGTTTTTGGCATAGGCTATGTAGGTCTGGTTCAAGCCGCCGTTTTGGCAGAGGTCGGGCATGACGTGGTTTGTATCGACGTAGATCAAAATAAAGTTGATAACCTCAAAAAAGGAATCATCCCTATATACGAGCCTGGCCTAACGCCTCTAGTTAATTCAAATTATGAGGCTGGAAGAGTCAAATTTACGACGGATGCTGCTTCAGGTGTTGAGCATGGCGATGTTATTTTTATTGCTGTTGGTACACCGCCAGACGAAGACGGCTCCGCTGATTTAAAATATGTGTTGGCAGTTGCATCAACCATTGCTGAAAATATGCAGGCGCATAAAATTATTATTAATAAGTCGACTGTACCAGTGGGTACTGCCGATAAAGTTACCGCTAAAGTAAATGAAGTTCAAAAGGGCTTAAATAAAGACGTTACTTTTGATGTGGTGTCAAATCCTGAGTTTTTGAAGGAAGGTGCGGCTGTTGCCGATTGTATGCGTCCAGACCGAATAATATTGGGCACAAAAAGTGAGCACTCAGAAAAAAAATTACGCGAACTTTATTCGCCCTTTAATCGAAATCACGACAAAATAATCGTGATGGATGTGCGCAGTGCAGAGTTAACCAAATATGCGGCTAACTGCATGTTGGCAACCAAAATTAGCTTCATGAACGAAATGTCGAACTTGGCTGAACAGTTTGGTGCTGATATTGAAAATGTTAGAAAAGGCATTGGTAGCGACCAAAGAATTGGCTATCAATTTATCTATCCTGGTTGTGGATACGGCGGCTCTTGTTTCCCTAAAGATGTGCAAGCGCTCATCCGTAGTGCAGGTGCGGTCAATTATGATGCAAAAGTCCTACAAGCCGTTGAAGCCGTTAACTATCGCCAAAAAGAAAAATTATTCGATTATATTATGCGCCATTATAACAACGAGATTAATGGTAAAACGATTGCACTTTGGGGCTTGTCGTTTAAACCTAATACCGACGATATGCGTGAAGCGTCGTCGCGGGTATTGATGGAAAAGTTATGGGAGCAGGGCGCTAGGGTACAGGCCTTCGACCCAGAAGCAATGGAAGAAACTCAGCGTATTTATGGGAGCAGACCAGACCTAACACTTATGGGAACCAAAGAAGCGACCTTGAGTAATGCAGATTGTTTGGTGATTTGTACTGAATGGCAGGCCTTCAGAGCGCCCGATTTTGACCTCATTAAATCGAGTGTTAAAGACGATGTTATTTTTGATGGAAGAAATTTATTTGAGCCTGACAACATTTCGGAATACGGTTTGCATTACTATGGCATAGGGCGCGGAAAATCTATTTCGCCAGTGATCTAAGTTCGTTAATACAACATCGTTAATTTAAGAAAAGGGAGACTTTAATGAGTCAGGTGAAAAAGGCGGTAATACCAGTAGCAGGATTGGGTACAAGAATGCTACCAGCGACAAAAGCTATTCCAAAGGAAATGTTGCCAGTTGTCGACAAACCGCTTATTCAATACGTAGTAAATGAGTGTGTACAAGCTGGGTTAAAAGAAATTATTTTGGTAACTCATGCGAGTAAAAATAGTATCGAAAACCATTTCGATACCTCATTTGAGCTCGAAGCAACCCTCGAAAAACGGGTAAAGCGACAGTTGCTAGAAGCGGTGCAACAAATCTGTCCTAAAGACGTCACTATTATGCATGTGCGTCAAGGTGTTGCTAACGGTTTGGGTCACGCTATCATGTGCGCGTTACCATTAGTAGGTGAAAATCCATTTGCGGTTGTATTACCTGATGTAATTATTGATGATATATCGAGCAATCCTAAAAAAGACAATTTGGCTGACATGGTGGCTAAGTTTAATACAAGCCGCGTAAGTCAGGTAATGGTAGAACAAGTGCCACAAGAAGATGTACCAAAGTTTGGTATAGTCGATCTGGAAGGTAAGTCACTTGAGCCGGGTGAATCTGCCAAAATACATAAAATGGTCGAGAAACCTGCACTTGAAGATGCGCCTTCTGACTTAGCAGTTGTTGGACGTTACGTATTGTCGGAAAAAATATGGGATCTATTAGGTATCACCCTACCTGGTGCGGGTGGTGAAGTGCAATTAACTGATGCCATCGACACGCTTATGGAGCATGAGCAAGTAGATGCTTATTACATGAAGGGCAAGAGCCATGATTGTGGTAGTAAGTTAGGCTATATGATGGCCAATGTATCATATGCGATGCGTCATCCAGAACTTGGTGAAGAGTTTACCGCTTACATGAAAGAAGCGATTAAAGACGCCTAAAAGTAGTTAAGACGCCTATTTTATCAAACATAGAAAGCCTCTTTTTGTAAAGAGGCTTTTTTGTTTTACACAGATATTTTATCTGTTAATTTGGCCAACATTTTTGGCCCAATGCCTTTTACGTTGACCAATTCGTCGATACTATTGAATTCGCCGTTTAGTTCTCGATATGCCACAATTGCTTGTGCTTTTTTCGCACCAATACCCGGCAACATACCGAGTTCTTCCGCATTGGCAGTGTTAATGTTAAGTGTGGCGCTCTCTGCTAAAAATGCGGTGTTTGCATATTGATTAGCACTATTGTGCATGTTTAGGCTATTAACCGTGCCGGCAAAAGCTTGCTGAGAGTAATAACCAGTAGCAGCAATAATTGCAATCATCAGAAGCATTAGATGTTGAATTTTCATGAGTAGTTTTCCTTATATTAGAGGTGTTATTTGTTGAATAACGTAAATTGTATTAATCAATCCCAAATGAAAGTAAACGCCTCTCAAAGCCTTTACTTCAAATTCGGAAAGCACATGCTAGCGCTTAAAATAAGTCTTGTGCACTTGGCTCTTGGTCTAGGATTTGTTCAGGTGAGCGTGGGAAATTGAGTATATGAAACACTATTTTTCAGAATTAGAGCATCAACTCGTTTATCAATTTAACTCTCATGCAGACGCGAATCGTTTTGTGAATGAACTCAAACATTGGTCACTACATGAAGTAAAAGCAAAGCTGCATAGAGCCTCGAACAACGTAATTGTGAAATATTCGTTTGATGGAAAAGGTTTCGATTATACATCGTCAGATTTAGACGATTTAGCCGCACGTTATGGCGGGCATGAAGACAGTTTATAAGGCCAAAGATCTTTAACATAGGCATCATGAACATAGGCATCTTAAACTAGACGCTAGATGAGCAACAAAGCTCAGATGGCATAATATCAACGACAATAAAAATTTGTTACTTTTTCACTTTATAGCAAGGTGTATACGGGCTGCCATTCAGCTTCATGCGGCCTTGATCTACGAATGACTGCAGCATTGTATCCATTCTTTCCATTAAAGCTGCATCTCCACTTAGTTCGTAAGGGCCGTGTTGTTTGATTTCTCGAATACCTTCTGCTTTAACGTTACCTGCTACTATGCCAGAAAAACATTTACGTAAATTAGCTACAAGAGTAGAAATAGGCTGGTCAAGGCTCAAGTCTAAGGCCGACATATTTGCATGCGTTGGGGCAAATGTATGTTGAAAATCGGTTGGGATGTGCAAAGTCCAATTAAAGTTAAACGAATCACCCATTTGTTTGCGGTAATTGAGTACATCTTCTCGCGCGTCCATAAGAGTATTAGCAACTTTAGCCGCATCACCCGTGATAATTTGATATTTCTCTTGGGCAGCTTTGCCTAAAGTTGCACCAATAAAGTCATCAATCGCTTCAAAATACGCTTTCCGATCAGCAGGGCCGGTTAAGATGAGTGGAATGCACTGGTTAGCGTTTTTTTCGTCCAATAATAGGCCAAGTAAATAAAGCAATTCTTCAGCCGTGCCCACACCACCCGGGAAGATAATAATGCCATGCGACAAGCGAACAAACGCTTCTAGCCGTTTTTCTATGTCGGGCATAATAACTAACTCATTATTAATCGCGTTAGGAGGCTCTGCGGCAATGATACTTGGTTCAGTTATGCCTAAGTACCGGCCCGTTCTAATACGTTGCTTAGCATGCCCTATGGTAGCGCCTTTCATTGGCCCTTTCATGGCACCAGGGCCACATCCAGTGCAAATATTAAAGTTACGCAAGCCCAAATGGTAGCCCACTTCTTTGGTATATTGATATTCTTCAGGCACAATCGAATGGCCACCCCAGCATACAATCATGTTGGCAGGTTCACCATTACCAATCGCTTCAGCATGACGTAGCATGTCAAAAACAACATGGGTTGTCATATTGCATTGAGTAGGGTTATTGATGGTTTCACTTACCGCATTGAGCTGAAAATTATGTTTGCTACTCATAAATAGCATGTCACGCAAAACAGCAAATATGTGCTCGTGTACACCGGTGATAAGTTTTCCGTTGATAAATGCAGATTCAGGCGGGTTGATAAGCTCTATTTTGACACCTCGCTCACGTCTTATGAGTTTGACTTCAAAGTCTTTGAATTGGTCGAACAAGGCTTCTGCATCATCTTGTTCAATACCCGAATTTAACACCGCTAGACAGCAATTTCTGAAAGTTTTATAAAGATCCGCTGTAGCCGATTTTTCTAGTAAATGCATTTCTAACTGAGACAATTGTGACATCCAGCCAACGGGATTGAGTTGAATCTTATGTGTCATGTGTGTATTCCTATTTGTCGGTCGTATCGCGCGTGAAGTTGTTTTCACGTTTTATTTACCGGATTCGCTAACGCGATTTATCTACAGGTAATATTTCGACCATTTTGCTTTGCGCTATACAGGAGTTTATCGGCGGCTTCGAAAGCTTGCTGAGTATTATTGTATGCAAGCATATCTACCACCCCAATACTGACGGTTACTGTTACTCTGTTACCCTTAAATTTAAAAGGAAGCGCACCAATAGCAATGCGCAATTTTTCTAATTTGTCAAAACTGCTAGTTAAATCGTCATCAAACAAAATAGCCACAAACTCTTCTCCACCCCAGCGAGCAACAAAATCGTCTCCATGAAGATGTTTCTGTATATGGTTTGACATTACCTGCAGGGTTTTATCACCAACAGAATGACCATATTTATCATTAATGTTTTTAAAGTGGTCAATATCCAGAATGGCTAAAAATACCTTTCCTTTTTCTTTCTTTTGCTTTTCATATTCAATTTTTATACGCTCTTCATAAGCCATACGATTAGGAAGTTTAGTTAAACTATCTGTCATTGCATTAGCACGCTGCTGCACGAGTTTTTGTTTATATTTTTCAGCTTTTTCTTCTAGAGCTTCAAGTCGTTTTTGCATGGTTTGAAGCAAGGCAATCATTTTTTCTTGTTCGCTTCTTTCCTCTTGCTCACCTAGTTGAATTGAGTCTTGTAATTTATTCAGGTATTCAGATGTTTGCCGTTTTAAGTCAGCAAGTTCATTCGTCCCTGATACTGTCGATTCCATTGCGATGATTTGTTTTTTCATCGCTTGATTACGCTTTACTTGTTGATCTAAACGACTCTTAGAACGATTAATTGTCGATTTAATACCATGGTTAATTTTAGTTAAGGACTGATGAATTTCATTTATGAGTTTGCTCGCGGCAGAAGTCTCTGTCATCAAATCTTTTATTATAAAACGGATCATCGTCAAGCAACATTCGAGCAATTCTTTATGACCAAGACCTTCATTCAACTTTTGTTGAATTTCAATAATGGCGCTATCGTTTCCCATCGCTCTATCTTGCTTATGAAATGGCGCAATCAATGCTTTCAATTCTTGAGTGATTTTATCGTGTAAGTCTTTTTGAGCTAATTTTTCTGCTTGGTCATTTGCGACTACATTGTTACTCAGTGCCTTTTTCACAAGCGATAATGCAAGCTCAAATTGTTTAATGGGCGCCGATACCTTGTCTGATTCGTTGGGCACTAAATTTTTGATAAAAGACTTTATTTCTGATTTCACGGTGCTATCAACAGCGTCAATTTCTGAAATTTGCCGCAGAGAGCTTTGAATTTGATTTAACGTATCTGCGTTTTTACGTTGTATAAATTTACTTTCTTGCTTTAGCTGTGCATTGAGTCCAGTCGAAATTTCACTCGCTTTGGCATAATCTGGTTTTCCTGACAGTAACTTTTTAATTTGCTGGAATTCATCATCAATTGCAGGGCTTGCGCCGTAAAAAAAGTCGGCTAAGCCAGCGATAAATAATGACAATTTATCGAGTTGCTGGCGAGCGATCATCAGTTGCTGTTTGGGTGTTTTTTCACTCATGTTGGCTAACTTTTTTACCTTGGGTTAAATCAAATTTTCAATAACGACCTTATTGACGAGCTAGTCGTATATCGCTATAGGTGGCTTCGAAATTAGACCTAAATGGATTGATATCTAAACCACCGCGCCGCGTATATCTTGCATAAACACTTAATTTTTCAGGTTTACAATACTCTTGTATGTCCATAAAAATTCTTTCTACACATTGCTCGTGAAATTCGTTATGTTGCCTGAAAGAAATGATATATTTTAGCAAGCTTGACCTATCAATTTGTTTACCTGAGTAACGAATTAATATACTTCCCCAGTCAGGCTGATTAGTAATTAAGCAATTAGATTTCAACAAATGACTGACTAGCGTCTCACTGACTTCTTTTTCACTTGTTTGCAATTGTGACGGTTCTAGCGAGTATTCATCCATCGTAATATCTAATGTGTCTAATAAGTCACCTTTTAAATCACTAATCACTTGTTGGTCAAAGTCTTCTGCCATCATCAGTTTAATAGCAACCTTGTTCCCTGCGCATTCACTCAGGTCTTTTTCTAACACTGTGCTTACTGTATCGGCGCATTTAAATTTACTTTGATTAAAACTGTTCAAATACAATTTAAACGACTTCGATTCAATTAAGTTTGGTGAATCGATAGGTACCCAACAACGCAAAATAGCAACAACTGGCTTGCCTTTGAGGTTTAACCAAGATACTTCATAAGCATTCCATATATCACTCCCAGTAAACGGCAAAGGAGTAGACAAGCCGATTTGTTCGCGGCTCAGTCGTCTTGGTACGCCCTGTAATAAAGACGCATCGTATTGATCAGTATAAGATGTTGCTTTGCCTAAACTTAAATTTTCCACTTATCTTGATTCCTGTTTGAACTTTGGGATTGATTGTTCTTTTGAGGCCTGTTGTTATTTGTTGCAAAATCATACAGAAAATATCAGCAGACCCTAGTATAGTTAGGGTTTATTTCAAAAAATTAAACATCAAGGTTATATATATGTCGTTTAGAGAAGTATTCGACCGATTTATTGAAGAATACAAAATGCTTTCCAATAAAGATAACCAAGGTTTGCATACGTATTATGAGCCTGAATGGCTTTCTCCATGCTATCCGAACACGCTAGAAATTGATATCGATGAAGGCGATGAAGTAACATGGAGTCCATTCAAACGCGAATCTTCCGTAAATCTTAGCAATTTGGAAACAGCCCTTGAAATCGACATACCACAGTCTTTGCATGACTATTTTTGCCGATATTTTAGTCATGACATTAACGCAAGTGCAGAATATGGTGGGCTAACACTTATTCAAGCATGGAACGAGGCAGACTTTGATCGTTTGCAAAAAAACTTAATCGCACACGTATTGATGAAACGACGTTTAAAGCAAGACGACACGCTATTTATTGCGCTTACTGACGAAGATAGCTTTGTACTCTCTGTTTTGTTAAAGACGGGCGAAGTTGTGCTAGAAGAAGTAGGAAGAGCACCCACAAAAATTATTGCCCCAGATTTAAAACGTTTTATCCAATTGATAAAGCCTGCACCTGCTTTTGTATGTCTTTAAGTTCGGCTTGCAATAGCTGGTTGAATTTTTCAAGTTGCTCGATTCTCCGTTGCTGAGAATGCGCTAGTTGAGTTAATTGTTCCAAGTTAAATTTGGCTTGACTTGGTGAGGCCTCATCAACGTTCGCTACATCCACATTATTCTTAATATCGGTTTGTTGTTGGCTATTTGTATCACCCTCAATTTGTGATGCTTTAAATCTTTGAATACCCTTAATAATAAGTGCTAATGGCGTACCAGGAGCAGCTTTTGCTTTGACTAATGCTGTGGTAGGCGTTTTCCCCGAGTTTTTTAAGTGTTGGCAAATTTGCGTTACGTGTTCAATAGACATTGTTATACCCCAGTCATTGAATTGCGAATTGTGCTAATTATTAGCGTTATTCTTAAATAACTCGTTAAGTTAACACAAGATAAAAAGAAAAACATTTGTAAGTTGTTGTAAATATTATATTTGTCAAAACTGGCCCAATTATTGTTAGTCTAAAGTGGAATGAGCATTAACAATACATATTTAGAGGAAAAAATGAAAAAAAGTATATTAGTTGTGAGTCTTACCAGCGTTTTATTATTGTCTGGTTGTGTTATCTCAATTGACGATGATTATGATAGTGATAACAACGGCACTAGTTGGGCCGAATTAGAAGAAGAGAATCGTGAAAAAATAAGTCTATTAAGTGTAGGTGCATCTATTAATTCAGTTCGACGCTCAATGGGTACGCCTGACTTTGACGAATTGCTGGTTAAAAATGAGCAAGAGCATCGTATATTGTTTTATCGTACACAAAGAACAAAAGGTGACGGAACAACAACTAAAGACGAATGTACACCTATTATATTCTTAAATGGTGAGCTTATTGGTTTTGGTCAAACTGCCTTGGATGCAATTTAAAGTTAAAAAATTGTTACAAGTAATTTGTTTTCGTCTACAATCCTCATATTATTTTTATATGAGGACCTAACATGAGCTTGGCACAATACCAACCCGATGTGCATAATGTCAGCGCCGCATACTTAAGTGCAGATGATTTAAAAGTTGCGGCATCTATTTTATATAATGCGTATTTTGATGACCCATTGTTCGTCGATATTTTTAAGGCTGATAAAGAGGGTTACGAAGCGCGTTTAAGAAGTGCAATAAGAGAAGAAATAAACACTTATTGGGATGCTGAACAGCCTCTCATAGGCTTATTTGAAGATGGTCGTTTATTAGCCGTTACATGTTTAACCAAGCCGGATACAGCCTTTGGTGCAGGGAAATTTTGGCACTGGCGTTTAAAAATGATGCTAACTGCTGGATATTTTGGCACTAAACAAATGATCATGAAGGAAGAAAAGGTACGCGAAAAAATCCCTGCAGAAAACTATCACATGTTGTCGTTAATTGGTGTTCATCCTGATCATCAAGATATTGGTTTGGGACATGTATTAATGAGTGCCATACTTGGTTTATTACTTGAGGATGAAAGTTCAGAAGGCGTGGGTGTTTTAGTGACCCTACCAAAGTGTAATTCGTTTTTCAGAGATGGTGATTTTGAACTCATTGAAGAAATTACAGTTGGTAACATCACTGGCAGCGTGATGTTTCGTCCAAGAGACTAGCGTCTTTTGCTTCTTCCTAAATACCACACAAGCTTGTAAGACATTTCCTACAAGCTTGTGAGTAATATGGATAATTTCACATAGCTTTCATCTTTCTTTATTATAAAAGCACATAAAATTCAATTGTTTAGTATTATTCCTGCGATTTTTTCTCTGTGTTCATATTACTTTTTACTTAATTATTTTTACTGAAGCAGCAGAGTTTTGCGTATCATACACGTGTCTTAAGGAATTAGAGACACGGACAGATCAACGGACTGAGCTTTAAACGGAAGTAGCTAAGGATAGAATAAACGGACAGCTCCACAAACGGAGAACACAAACTAATATGGAACAGTTTGTAGTGCTTTTATAAGCACAGGGAAACAAGGACAATGGAAAGGGACCGGCACCGGATTGTGCTGCCTGCTTAGGAAGAGTGGGAGAAAAAGGAAAGGGGTGTAAAGGATTTTTCTGGATGAAATATTAGCTATGGATAGCTGAGAAGGATTCTCAAAATTCTCATAAAGGCAGACTCTATTCGGGTCTGCCTTTTTTCTTGGTATACAATTAACAGAGCTTAGTCGCTGTTGATTCTAAATGCAGGTAATTGAATACTAACCATGTGCTTTCCATGGCAGACAATTTCACCGATATACTCACTCTCGCCGTCGCTACTAAAATACAAAAAGTAAGTTAAATGCCAATCTAATTTTCCCTTATAAGCTTTAAAACGAGTGGACTTTCGAGCGATTGAAATGAATTGTAGATTTTCCTTTACGCAATATTGTTTAGCGACAGGGATAATGTATTCTGCAACTGCTCGCAATCGCCAGAATTGGTAAAACACTAAAGTGATTGTCATCAACAGCACTAAGCTAAATAAATCCATAGTAACTACGCTTTTAATTGGGTGTTAAATAAGTGGCCAATGGCATTAGCAACGGCATCACTACGCTTTTCATTTCTAATAAACCCCAGCATTGCAGTTCTAATAGATGGTATCTTGACTAGGTCAGCATATAAAGATTTAAATAGTTCAGCGCTCTCGTCGATGGTCGCTATTTTATGCATTAATGCAACTAAGAAATTATCATCCTCACACAACTGCCAAAATCTGCCGACAATAACCACACATGTATCTAAAGAAATATCATTATTATTAAGCACAATGTTTTTTACATATTTAATGCAACGATCGTTAGGTTGAAAGCTCATTGCACGTAAACATAATGTCGATAAAGTAACATCGTTTGAATTTTCATGATAAGCGATTAAGGCATTTAATAAACAATCTTCAACGATGTTGTTTTCTAGACTAGCAAACAAACAACTGAGAACGGGTGGCGCGAAATGCGGTAATTGTTGAGCTATTGATGCTTGTGTATTTTTGTCAGCAAAACAGATCAGATCGGCAATTTCTTGGACACTTAAAACTGACCAATCTTGAATCTTAGGCGCTTTAATGTATTGCAAGGCTTTTTCTGATGGTGTTGCGATTATGCCGATTGAGGCTCTTATTAAGGCATTGCAATCAGCTAACTGTTGTTGACTGGGAGTAAATACAAAAGGATTTTCAGGTAATTTAGCTTGCTTATCTTCATTGTGTTCTAGCTCTTTGCCCAAGGCCTGCACAATAATCTCTAAAAATTGGTCTCGACTCGCAGGTATTATTAAGCCTTGTTCGTCAAGTGGTAGTTTAACAAACCAAATATACCGTTCGTGACTTAATTTTTCATTCCAAAAAACAATACACAACCATACATGGTTTTGACGTGGAAAAGCACAAGCTTCTTGCTGATTTTCCCACTCAAAAAAGACTTGGTTGTCTATTTTGCGAATACCTCTACCCAGGTCAAAAACCAAGTATTGAGTTTGCGCTTGTAATAAAAATTCACTTAAGGTGCTAATCGCATTATCTGACATTTATTTCAGGTACGTGTTTGCAAAATATTGGGGTATTATAGCGCTCAATTTTCAACAAGACACCCTTTACTCAACTCTTTTAATAGGCACCTTAACACTCAATGCTAAAAATTATTTATCAAGATGATGATATTGTTGCAGTGCATAAGCCTTCGGGTATGTTGGTGCATAAAAGTAAAATTGACCGACATGAGACAGTATTTTTACTGCAAGTACTCAGAGACCAAATTGGACAATATGTGTATCCCATTCATCGCTTAGATAAACCTACGTCGGGTATCATTTTATTTGGCTTAAATCCTAAGATAGCAAAAGCACTGAGTCAGGCATTTGTCAGTAAGCAAATAGAAAAGAGTTATATCGCAGTGGTACGAGGTTTTGTCAACGACCAAATAATCGACTATCCACTCAAAGAAGTTTTGGACAAGATGACCGATGCAAAGGCACAAAAAGATAAAGCAGCACAAGATGCCATCACATCACTTGAAACATTGGCGTACCTTGAGTTTGATAGCCCATTGGGAAAGCACCAAACCGCGCGATTTAGCTTGGTCAAATTATTACCTAAAACAGGTCGTAAACATCAGTTACGCAGGCATATGGCACATATTCGGCACCCTATTATTGGTGACACTACTCATGGTGATGGCAAGCAAAATCGCTATGCTATTCAGCATTTGCAAATCAAGCGTTTAGCGTTGGTCGCAAAAGATATCAAGTTTAAACATCCAAATTCCGATACTTTATTAAACTTGGCGACAAACCTGGATGAAGATTTACGTTTTGTTTTATCTTTATTTAAGTATCAGCATTGAAATTTAGAAAAATTGCCATATACAATTGAGCGAAAAAGCAATATGTTCAATTTACACATTTATACAAGAGAGGCGTCATGAGTAGCATCAGTATTTTTGCAGGTTCAGTTTATGGTAACGCACAACATGTTGCTGAAGAAGTTCAAACAATGTTAGAGACAGAAGGTTACGAAAGTGAAGTGTTTACTGATCCTGAGACCTCTGACTTTGTGGACGCTCATGCTGTACTCGTAATAACTTCAACCACAGGACAAGGCGATATACCGCCAAATCTAGAACTTTTTTTTAGTGACCTACAAGACAGCTTCCCTCTAATGAACGGAAAGTCTTTTGCCGTAGCGGCCCTAGGTGACAGCAGTTATGGAGAAAGTTATTGCGGCGGAGGTAGGCAATTTTTTGAGTTGCTTAGCGAGTTGCAAGGTAAACCAATTGCCGAAATGTTTGAAGTAGACGCAATAGAAACACTATCACCAGAAGATGAAGTCGTACCTTGGGTTAAGTCAATTGCTGAAGCATTAAGCAGCTAACTCCTAATATTTATTTAATAACCATTCTTGTAGATATTACTCAACTCCGCTTTGATTAATAAATACATCAAACTTGCGCTTAAAATTATCCAGTAATAATGCGGGCATTTTCACTTTTTTAAACGAAGTTGCGTCAACCACTACATATGTGACTTTGGCTTGTGCAATCAGTTGATTGTGTTGAGTCACGCTATGCATATTAATTAAGAGTCTGAACGAAGTATTGCCTACATGTTCAATGCTGGTGATTAAATCAAGTACGTCGTCAAAAGTAGCAGAGCGCTTCCAATCTATGTGAAGGCTAACCACTTGATTGTCATACCCTAATGCTAGCAGGTTTTTAAAATCACCAATTAACGCTCGCATATATTCTGTAGCAGCAAGGTCAGCATAGTCTCCATAGCGGGCATTAAACACCACTTGTTGCGCATCACACTCAGCGTATCTGACGCGAATGCGAAGAGTGCAATAACCAACGTCGGACGCAAGCTGGTTCATATTGCGTGGTTCACCTCGGGTTGGTCTAACTTTAGTTTCAATTGCTTTCTAAATACAACTTGTTGTTCTTGGGTCAATGCATTGCCATCTTCATTGCTAACAATAAATACGTCTTCTGCGCGTTCGCCAATAGTAGATATTTTTGCCATTTTTAAGACAAACTTTAAATCAACAAATAGGTGGCCTATTTTTGCCAAGAGGCCTGGTGCATCAAGCGCTTCTAGTTCAATAAGAGTGCTTTCTGCTTGGCTAGAATAAAATCTGACTTTTGTAGGAACATCCAACTGTTTCATCCGACGAGACATCTTTCTCGAGTTTGAATGCGAACGACCTGGTTTGGTTAATTGTGCATGGATTGTTTTGACCAGAGTATTGATATGAGTTTGCGATTCAATGCGTTTTCCATCTTGGTCTAAAATTATCATACTGTCGAACACATAGCCCGACCGAGTGACCGAAATTTGCGCATCGTGTATGGAGCAATTCCGACTATCTAAGACAGATGCAATTTGCGCAAACAAAGCAGGTTTATCTTGACAGAAAATGAGTAATTCAGTGCCTGCTTTTGATGTGTCGTTTGAGGCACTTACTAGTATGTCTTTTTCGCTTAATTCACCAGCCTCTATTATACATTGAGTATGCCACGCAATTTGTTTGGGACTATATCGAGCAAAGTAATCCTGATTGAATTGCTCCCAAAATGGTAAATACTGACTTTCGTCGATATTTTTATCAGCAAGCAATTTTATCGTTTTGCTTTGATAATCTTTGATACGTTCATTCAAGGTCATTTGGCACTGCAAACCATTATCGAGTGCTTTACGCGTCAACTGGTATAATTCTCGTAATAAAGATGCTTTCCAATCATTCCACAGGCTGTCATTGGTGGCCCTTATGTCGGCAAGCGTAAGTGCATATAGTAAATCTAGCTGCTCGTGACTTTTTACTGTAGAAGCAAATTCTCGTACCACTTCAGGATCGTAAATATCACGTCTTTGTGCAACCACCGACATTAACAAATGGTGTTTTACTAACCATGCAATAATATCGACATCTTTGTTATCCAAATCATGATCTACACAGAATACTCTTACGTCTTTTTCACCTAACACTGAATGATCACCACCCCTACCTTTAGCAATGTCATGAAAAATAGCAGTCAAAAACAGTATTTCAGGCTTATCTGCGTTATTCACAATTTTATTGCAGCGTGGAAATTCTTCAGCTTTGGTATAGTAGCTTCGTACGTGTTTGACAAGACGATGGGTATGCTCATCTACGGTATAGGCGTGGAATAAGTCAAACTGCATCATTCCGACAATTTTATCCCACTCAGGCAAGTACGATTGTAAAATTCCATGCTTATGCATGACATCCCATGCAAGATCAAAAAAGTCTGGATTAGAGACCAACTTAATAAAATAAACTCTGCATTCAGGAATTTGGTGGTAGTAAGCGGATTGAAACTCTCGTCTTGCGTTGCGGAGCAAACGAATACAATTTGCGTCTAAGCCCTCGATGTCTTTGTGTTGTGAAAGCAAGTCTAAAAACTCGAGTATAAGCATGGGAGACGCAAAGCATTCTTCGGATGTGGGAGATATCAGGCCATCTTCTACACAAAAGTTTGCATTTAGTTCGCGACGTCTTTTGACTTTCAAATTAAGAATATCTTGTTTAAAGCGAAGCATTAACATGCTATTTAATTCACTTACTCGTCGAACAATTCTAAACAAGTGTTTCATCATTTTTTCGACGCCGGCTTTACCATTCCCAAAGCCTAGAAGTTCTGCAACATCCGTTTGAAAATCAAACAATAATCGATTTTCACTCCTTTTTGCCACTAGGTGAAGTGCAAATCTAATTTGCCACAAGTTTGATCGGCACTCGATCAATTCGGCATGTTCTAGCTCTGTAAAATAGCCATGCCCGATCAAGGTCATACCGTCGTATTCATTAAAATGTTGCTTAGCAACCCATCCAATATTTTGGATGTCTCTTAAACATCCGGGATTTTCCTTGATATTTGGTTCAAGGTTATAAGATGTATCATTGAATTTCTTATGGCGTGCTTTTTGTTCTTCCAACTTCGCTAAGAAGAAGTTTTTGCTGGACCAAATTCGATGACTGGTGAGTTTTGATGAAAGTTTGGTGAAGGTTTTATCACAACCAATGAGTAAACGGGCCTCAACTAGGTTAGTTGCAATTGTTATATCATCTTTGGCCAATGCTAAAGTGTCTTTAACAGTGCGCACAGATTGACCAATTTCTAGTTTGATATCCCATAAAAAAGTAATAAAACTAGATATACGTTCTTGAACGTCGGGCTTTAATGTTTTGTCGCTAAGGATTAACAAGTCAATATCGGAATATGGTTGCATTTGTCCTCTACCATATCCCCCTACTGCGACAAGGCTTAACCCTTTTACATTCTCTAAATTTTGTAAACACCATGCTTTTCTTAGCAAAATATCAGTAAATTCAGCTCGCTTAACCACAAGTTCATCAACATGCACGCTATTAAAGTTTTGTTTTAACCAGCTTAGATTATCACTTACGCAAGAACGAAAAGCGCCTATATCTCCTATCGATTCAATTTCTTGTATGTTAGCTAGTATTGTCTCTAAATTGACCAATCTAATATTCCTATGTGTTTACAAGCCAAATGTGCCCGGTTTTGTTGAAAATACCATATTGGCGAAATTGCAGCCAAGCGTCAGCCTAGTTGCTTAAGACTACGAAAAAGACTTAGCGATGCTTTCTTCTTCTCTGTGAGTCAGAATATCGACACCTGTTTCGGTAACTAGTAATGTGTGTTCCCATTGGGCACTTAAACTTCTGTCTTTAGTCACAACTGTCCATTGATCAGGCAATATTTTTGAGAAACGTTTACCAGCGTTTATCATTGGTTCGATGGTAAAACACATGCCTGGTAGCAATTCATCGCCTGTATTTGGACGACCATAATGCACTACTTGTGGGTCTTCATGAAAAACTGCACCAATGCCATGTCCACAGTATTCATGCACTACCGAGTAATTATGTTTATGTGCATGAGTTTCGATAACGTGGCCAATATCACCCAATTTTGCACCAGGTTTAACTAGCGCGATGGCTTTGTAAAGGCACTCTTGTGTGACTCTAATCAAACGCTCAGCTAAAATACTGGGTTTGCCAACCACAAACATTTTGGAGGTGTCACCGTGATATCCATCTTTTATCACCGTAACATCGATATTGACGATATCGCCATCTTTCAGCTTTTTATCGCTGGGAATACCATGGCAAATCACGTGATTGACTGACGTGCAAATGGATTTAGGAAAAGGAGGGCGGCCATAATTAAGTGGAGCAGGAATACAAGCTTGCTCGTTTACAATGTAATCATGGCAAATTTGATTGAGTTGTTCGGTTGTAACACCCTTAACCACGTGCTCACCAATCATGTTGAGTACGTCAGCAGCCAGTTTGCCTGCTACTCTCATCTTTTCAATTTCTGCTGCTGTTTTTATGGTTGCTGCCAAAACGTTTCCTTCTTACTCACGACCATTATTAATAATGGCATATATGTTTGCCTTGATACATTGATCGCGTTAATTGCAAATTGCTTGCATTATATCACAAGAGCAAACGATGGGAATGACATAAGCGTAAAAGGATAATTGGCAAACCCTATCATCGGAAAATAGCAAGATACAAGCGATAAAACTTGCTTACTAAGCACCGGCATGGTATAAAGCGCCCGCAATTCTGATATTGCACAAATGCACCATACAAAACACAGTATTTGCAGGTGTAAAATTCACACATATTTCGACACTGATTCCGGGGTGTCTAGCGGTTAAACAATCGCAGGATCGGGATTAGGGAAATATGGAGGCATAACCCCTACAATTAGGAAAATACAATGGCAAACGTTTCAATGCGTGACATGCTACACGCCGGTGTCCACTTTGGTCACCAAACTCGTTACTGGAACCCTAAAATGGCACAGTTCATTTTTGGCGCACGTAACAAAGTTCATATCATCAATTTAGAAAAAACAGTTCCTTTATTCAACGATGCACTAGGTTTCCTTTCAAGCGTTTCTGCGCGCAAAGGCAAAGTGTTATTTGTTGGGACAAAAAGAGCAGCTGGCGAAGCAGTTAAAGAAGCAGCCCTTAAATGTGGTCAGTATTATGTTAATAAACGCTGGTTAGGCGGCATGTTGACTAACTGGAAAACGGTTAGACAATCTATCAACCGTTTGAAAGAGTTAGAATCTCAAGCCAAAGACGGTACTTTCGAAAAATTAACTAAGAAAGAAGTGTTGTTGCTAGAGCGTGAAATGACCAAGCTAGAAAACAGCTTAGGTGGAATAAAAAACATGGGTGGTTTGCCCGATGTTATTTTTGTAATAGATGCTGATCACGAGCACATTGCAATTACCGAAGCTAAGAACTTAGGTATCCCAGTGGTGGGTGTTGTTGATACTAACTCTAACCCTGATGGTGTTGATTATATTATCCCAGGCAATGATGATGCGATTAGAGCAGTTCAGCTTTATACAAATGCTGCTGCAGACGCTATCATGCAAGGTCGCAATCAAGATGCTCCTGTAGCAAACGACGAATTTGTTGAAGACGGCGAATAATTAGCAAACAAATATTTTGATAAAAGGGGACAGTAGTCTCCTTTTTTGAACAAGACTAAATAAATTTTGAGGTAATGAAAATGGCAGTGACAGCAGCACTGGTAAAAGAACTACGCGAGCGCACTGGCGCTGGCATGCTTGATTGTAAAAAAGCCCTAGTAGAAACAGATGGCGACGTTGAGCAAGCAATAGAAAACATGAGAAAGTCAGGTCAAGCTAAAGCCGCTAAAAAAGCAGGTCGAATTGCCGCTGAAGGCGTTATATTGACTAATATTACTGGCAATAAAGCAACGATGCTGGAATTAAACTGTGAGACGGACTTTGTTGCTCGTGACGCAGGCTTTTTAGCGTTTGGCGACAAGCTAGTAACACTTGCGTCTGCTAATGGAATTAGCAGTGTTGAAGCATTAAATGAAGCTGAATTAGACGGCGTTGTTGTTTCAACAGCACGTGATAATTTAGTGGCTAAGATTGGCGAAAATATTTCTCCTCGTCGTGTTATTAATGTTGAAGGCGACAACCTTGGTGCCTATGTGCACGGCGGCCGCATTGGTGTTATTGCAATCCTTAATGGTGGTGACGAAGACTTGGCCAAAGATATTGCTATGCATGTTGCTGCAGCAAATCCACAGTTTGTAAAACCAAGTGATGTGCCAGCAGAAGTTGTAGAAAAAGAGAAAGAGATTCAAGTCGAAATTGCCATGAAAGAAGGTAAGCCTGCTGAAATCGCAGAGAAAATGGTACTCGGCCGAATGAAGAAATTTACAGGCGAAATAAGTCTTACAGGTCAACCTTTCATTAAAGAACCAAAAACAAGTGTGGGTGATTTATTAAAAGCTAAAGGTGCTGATGTTGTCAATTTTGTGCGTTTTGAAGTGGGTGAAGGCATTGAAAAGAAAACAGAAGATTTTGCGGCTGAAGTAGCGGCTCAGATGGAAGCAGCAAAACAATAAATATTGATGACATGTTTAACTTTTGTAAAAGATACTTTTGCAATCATACATGTTCATATAAACTATTGAGCACCTCAAACGAGGTGCTTTTTTATAAGCGAAGAACGACTTATTTAAGCTTGCTGTTCTTAGTTGCTAGAGAACATAATTTGAATTCAACGATAGGATAAACCCCCAAAATGAGTGTGACACCTAAACCTGCATATCGACGTTTATTACTGAAGTTAAGTGGCGAAGCCTTAATGGGTGAAGAAAGTTTTGGTATTGATGCCAAGTTTCTTGATCACATGGCGCAAGAAATAAAAGAACTTGTTGAATTGGGCATTGAAGTTGGCTTAGTAATTGGTGGCGGTAATTTGTTCAGAGGCGAAGGCCTGGCAAAAGCGGGCATGAATAGAGTTGTGGGTGACCACATGGGTATGCTCGCTACTGTTATGAATGGTTTAGCAATGCGTGACGCCTTGCATCGTGCATTTGTAAATGCGCGTTTAATGTCTGCTATCCCACTTAATGGTGTGTGTGATTCGTACAACTGGGCTGACGCAAGTAGCATGCTAAAGTCAGGTAAAGTAGTAATATTTGCAGCGGGAACAGGGAATCCATTTTTCACTACCGATTCGGCGGCATGTTTACGTGGAATAGAAATCGAAGCGGATGTTGTGTTAAAAGCAACTAAAGTCGACGGTGTTTACGATAGCGATCCGGAAAAAAATCCTGATGCTGTTTTATACAAACAATTGACTTACCAAGAAGTACTCGAAAAAGAATTAAAAGTCATGGACTTAGCCGCATTCACATTAGCCCGAGACCATAGTATTCCAATTAGAGTGTTTAACATGAATAAAGCAGGTACACTTAAACGCGTTGTTTTGGGTGAATCTGACGGCACATTAATATGTCATGCAGGACAATCCGCAGATAAGCAAGAAGCCGAATAATAATAAAATAAATCAAGGATTAATTATGATTGATGAAATTGAATTAGACGCCAGCGAGCGCATGGAGAAAAGCATATCAGCTTTGCGCAGTCAACTAGCTAAAATAAGGACTGGACGCGCACACCCTAGTTTACTAGACAGTATTATGGTGTCTTATTATGGCGCTGATACACCGCTTAAACAGCTTGCGAATATCGTCGCAGAAGACAGCCGAACGCTTGCTTTGTCTGTATTTGACAAAAGCGCTATTCAGGCTGTCGAAAAAGCTATTATGCAATCGGATTTGGGACTTAACCCAATGAGTGCTGGGGCGGCCATTCGTATTCCTTTACCTCCGCTAACTGAAGAACGTCGCAAAGATTTAATTAAAGTCGTTCGTGCAGAAGCAGAACAAGGACGCGTAGCAGTGCGTAATATTCGTCGTGATGCCAATAGCGATATAAAAGAACTTTTAAAAGAAAAGGAAGTGAGTGAAGATCAAAGTCGCGCGGGTGAAGAGAATATTCAAACCCTGACCAATGATTTCATTAAAGTGATTGATGCTATGCTTGTCGACAAAGAAAAAGAATTAATGGAAGTCTAGGATTTTGGCGCTAAGCAATAATCACCGCAACAAGCACCGTGACAATCATTCTCAGGATGAAAATCCTGAGCTTGATAATATTCCACATCACGTGGGTATTATTATGGATGGTAACGGTCGTTGGGCACAACAAAGGGGTAAGCTCCGCACATTTGGGCATAAATCTGCACTTGACGCTGTGCGTTCTGCAGTTTCAACAGCCCGCAAGTTAGGGGTCGAGTCGCTCACTTTGTTTGCTTTTAGTAGTGAGAATTGGCAGCGTCCAATTGAAGAAGTGAATGTGTTAATGCAGTTGTTTAGTTTTGTGCTGAAATCAGAAGTTAAAAAACTGCATAAAAATGATATTAAATTGAAGGTTATAGGCGACGTTTCAGCCTTTGATACTAAATTACGTAACAAAATTGTTGATGCTGAAAGCTTGACTGAAAACAATAAATCCCTCACCCTCAACGTGGCGGCAAATTATGGCGGACGATGGGATATCTTACAGGCAACGAAATCGGTTGCAGGAAAGGTGAAATCGGGTGAACTTGGGCTAGATGAAATTAATGAGAAAGTAATTGATGCTCATATCAGTACAGCTGGCTTGCCCGAACTCGATTTATTGATCAGAACGGGTGGCGACCATCGAGTGAGTAATTTTTTATTATGGCAATGCGCCTATGCTGAATTTTATTTTACAGACGTTTTGTGGCCTGATTTCGACGAAGACGTGTTTACATTAGCGATAAAAGACTTCTCAAATCGACAACGTCGTTTTGGCCAAACGGGTGCACAAATTATGTCAAAAGATTCTCATGATTAGTTCTCTTACTCAACGTGTATTAACTGCTGTTGTTTTAGCTCCCATAGCGATCGCAGCCATTTTATTTTTACCTGCAGAACAATTTAGGTATTTTGTTGCCGCAGTTATACTGCTTGGGGCATATGAATGGGCGAATATGTCGGGGATATCCGGACGATTATTTAAAGGTTGGTTTACACTTTTTATCGCAGTTTTAATTGCCATTTTAATTGTACTTGTCGACACAGAGAGCATTTGGCTACAGGGCGAAGAGCTCAACGGCATTTACTTCTTTATTTTGCAAATTTCTGTGCTGTGGTGGTTGTTTTCATTATTTATGATTATTGCCTATCCTAAATACAGTCATTTTTGGAAAAATAGCCGCAGTATACGAGCTTGCTTTGGCGTGTTAACGTTAATCCCAACATGGGTAGCGTTGGTTACTTTAAGAACGAGTCTTGTAGAAGTCGATTACTATGGCGCTAGTCTCCTATTTTACGTGCTTGGAATTGTATGGGCCGCTGATATTGGTGCATTTTTTGTAGGCGTTAAGTTTGGTAAACATAAGCTGCGACCCAATGTTTCGCCAGGTAAAACCTTAGAAGGTTTGTTTGGTGGGGTAATGGCGTCATTTGCTATTATAGCGTTTGCTGCTTTGCACTTTTCGACAGATCCTTCTTTAATTTGGCTTCATTTACTTATTGGTGGCATAACCGTTGGGGTCTCTGCTTTGGGCGACCTAAATGAAAGTATGATTAAACGATGCGCAGGCATTAAAGATAGTGGTAAAATCTTACCCGGTCACGGTGGTGTCATGGATAGGATTGATAGTCTTACAGCCGCTTTTCCTGTGTTTGCTTTTTGTTACGTAGTTTGGATGGCATAAGTAATTAAGATGCATTCAAACCAGAGCCAGAAAAAACAACTTATCACCGTGCTTGGTGCTACCGGCTCGATAGGGGTCAATACATTGGATGTATTGTCGCGCCACCCTGATATGTTTGAAGTGTTTGCCTTAACCGGGCGCAGCCAGATTGCATTACTCGCCGAACAAGTCATTAAATTCAAACCTAAGTATGCAGTGCTTGAAACTGAACAAGCTGTAAATGTGCTTAAGGAATTTCTGAAAGATACACAGTCAAATACTGAATTACTTTTTGGTCCCCAGGCATTGATTGATGTTTCTGCCGACTCTGAAGTCAATATTGTGATGTCAGCCATTGTGGGTGCGGCTGGATTATTACCTACAATGGCAGCGGTGACCGCAGGGAAAAAGGTGTTGCTTGCAAATAAAGAAGCGTTAGTAATGTCTGGTGAGCTTTTTATTAACAATGTTAATAAATTCAATGCGCAACTGATTCCTATCGACAGTGAGCATAATGCTATTTTCCAATGCTTACCCAGTGATTTTACATATGGCGATAAAACCGCATCAGGTATTGCACATTTGTTGTTAACAGGAAGTGGCGGGCCATTCAGAGAGTTGTCTTTATCAGATTTTGAAGCAATTACGCCAGAACAAGCATGTGCTCATCCAAATTGGGATATGGGTAAAAAGATTTCGGTAGATTCGGCTTCTATGATGAATAAAGGACTCGAGTTTATTGAAGCAAAATGGTTGTTTGGATTTGACGAAAAAGATATTCAAGTGGTCTTGCATCCACAAAGCACTATTCACTCAATGGTTCAATATATTGATGGTTCGGTTATTGCGCAGTTAGGCAACCCAGATATGCGTACGCCGATTGCCTATGGATTAGGTTTTCCAAGGCGAATCGATGCGGGTGTGAAAACTTTAGACTTTAATCAATTATCTGACTTTTCGTTTAGCAAACCTGACCCGCAGCGATATCCAAATTTATATCTTGCAATAGAAGCATGCAAGGAAGGGCAAGCGGCAACCACCGCGTTAAATGCAGCCAATGAAATTGCAGTAGAGGCTTTCCTTGGTGGGCACATTACATTTACACAAATTACTCAAATAAATGAGCAAACACTCGAAAAGCAGTGTCATACTAAGCTTACATGTATAGACAGTATTATTGATCACGACCATACGAGTCGTTTAACTGCGGCACAAGTCCTTAAAGAGGTATGTAAGTGTTAGACATTATTTGGAATGTTTTTTCTTTTGTGTTGGCCCTAAGTATATTAGTGGCCGTTCATGAGTGGGGCCATTATTACGTCGCAAAGTTATGTCATGTTAAGGTACTGCGCTTTTCTATTGGGTTTGGAAAACCTATTTACCAACGCATAACATCATCTGGCATGGAGTTTGTTATTGCTGCTATACCTTTAGGTGGATATGTCAGAATGCTGGATGGTCGTGTCGATACTCTGAGGCCAGAAGAGTTTGATGTGTCGTTTGACCATAAACCTGTTTTACAGCGCATGGCTATCGTGTCAGCCGGCCCTATTGTTAACTTTTTATTCGCAATTTTTGCGCTAATGATGGTCGGCTTGCTTGGTTCGCAATCAGCAAAAACCATTGTTGGTGAAATAATCCCCGATTCTTACGCTGAAAAAGCAGGGCTTTCGGTAAGAGACGAAATAAAAGCGGTGGCCGGAAATGAAGTTGATAACTGGCGCGATGTTAGCTTAGAAATGGCGACTCACACCGGTGAAGACGAAATTCGAGTGCTAGTTAAAGGCCAAAAAGGGTATACGGAAGAAAAAATATTACCTATTAATGGTTGGAAAATTGACCCAAAGTCAAGCGACTTGTTTGCTGACTTAGGGTTTATACCTTTCTCGCCACCCATCACCAATACTTTAGCTTTAGTACCTAAAGATGGGCCTGCAGGAGCAGCAAATATCCAGGTTGGTGATGAAATAATAAAAATAGATGGAACCTTGATGACAAATTGGAGACAAATAGTCGGGTACATTGAACAAAGACCCTCACAAGCTGTAGAGCTTGAGGTTATTAGGCTAAATGAGAACGGCTCAGCTGAAAACATTGAGATTAGTCTTTTGCTTGGAACGAAGCCAGATGACCCTAATAAAGGTTATATGGGTGTGGTTCCTTTGCGCGAAGAGTGGCCAAGTGAATATATAGTTAAGACAAAGCTTGGCCCGATAGACGCGTTAATAAAAGGCACAGAAGGGACTTGGCGCTTGATGGTAAAGACTACCCAAATGTTGGGTAAGTTAGTTACTGGCGACTTGTCTATGAAGAGTTTGAGCGGACCGATTTCTATTGCTCAAGGAGCTGGAAATCATGCAAGTTATGGATTAGTAGCTTTTCTAGGATTTTTAGCGCTTATTAGCGTAAATCTTGGTATCATTAATCTTTTGCCATTACCCATCTTAGATGGCGGGCATTTGTTGTACTTCACCGTAGAGTGGATAACTGGAAAGCCGGTGTCAGAGGCAGTTCAGGAAGTAGGGTTTAAAATTGGTGGTGTGATCTTAATTTTGGTCATGGGTACTGCTATTTTTAATGACATCCTACGAAATACATAAGAATAATCTCTGACATGCAAAATCTTGGAATTTTAATAGTTGATGAAGTGTAAAAAACTAATTTTTGCAGCCATATTGCTGGCGTGCTCCTGTGTACTTTGGCCACAAACATCGTGGTCACAAAGTGCGAATGACTTTGTTGTCGAAGACATCCGTGTTGAGGGTTTGCAAAGGGTTGCTCTTGGCGCCGCGTTAACTTACCTCCCTGTGCAGCGAGGTGACACCTTAAATCAATTTAGGGTATCGCAACTTATTCGGTCACTATATTCTTCGACTCACTTTGAGCGTGTTGAAATATTCCGTGACGGCAATGTCTTGGTGGTTAAAGTGTCTGAAAGGCCAACCATCAGTAATATCGTATTTGAAGGTAATGACGATATAAAAGACGAACAACTTCAAGAAAGTTTAGATAATTCTAATATTAGAATTGGTGAACCACTTGATCGTACCGTTATCACTTCGATCGAAAACGGTTTAAAAGACTTTTTCTATAGTATTGGTAAATATAATGCTGATGTGACTGCGATAGTTACCCCTCTGCCGCGAAATCGTGTAGACGTGAAGCTCTTATTTGAAGAAGGGGATGCGGCTAAAATACGTCAAATCAATATTGTAGGTAACCAAATATTTGAAGACGAAGAATTGTTTAAGCAAATGGAGCTTAAATTTAATACGCCATGGTGGGATTTCCTGTCAGAAACAAGATACCAGCAACAGACCTTGTCTGGCGATATGGAAACCATTGAAAGTTATTATAAAGACCGCGGGTATTTGCAATTTGCAATAGAATCAACCCAAGTCTCTATGTCACCTGAAAAAGATGGTATTTACGTTACCATGAACGTAAAAGAGGGCGAAATCTACGAGGTCTCAGATGTCGAACTTGCCGGAGATTTGCTAGGCTTTGAAGATTTTATCAGCACTATCTTACCGATAAGAACGGGGCAAATATACAATCAGGCGACAGTGACTTACACGGAAGAGTTTATCTCTAATTATTTAGGTCGTTTTGGTTACGCTTATCCAACAGTAACCACTATTCCTGATATAAACGAAGAAGAGAAAACGGTTAAACTTACCTTGTCGGTTGACCCGGGCAAACGAATTTATGTGCGCCGGATCGCGTTTAAAGGTAACACTATTACTTCTGATGATGTATTGAGGCAAAACGTTGTGCAAATGGAAGGTAGTTGGTTAGCCAATCAATCACTTGAAACTTCAAAAGCGCAGTTATCTCGTTTGACCTACATGGAAGAAGTTGAATTTGAAACCATTCGCTTACCTAATGAAGACGACAAGGTTGATGTTGAATTCACTGTAAAAGAGCAGCCAGCAGGTTCATTTAATGCAGGGATTGGGTATGGCGATGCGACAAAGTTAAGTTTACAAGCCGGTATACAGCAAGATAACTTTTTGGGCACAGGTAAACGAGTCGGCGTAAGCTTAAATACGGTTTCTTACCAACGTAGTGCTCAAATTACATACTTGGACCCATATTTTACGATTGATGGCATTAGTTTAGGTGGTAGCATTGGTTATAGTGAATTTGACGGTGCAAGCTTTAACGTCATTGATTTTAATACTAAGCGTTGGTCTGTGGGCGGCAATCTTGGTTATCCTATAAACGAGGTTAACCGAATTAGTTTTGGCTTAACCTACTCAAATGTAGAGTTACAGCGTGATAATACTCGTTATGTACAAACAGCGCGGTTTTATGACCAGTTTCTCAATCCAAACGACCCCGATGCCGCCATTGAATATGATAGTTTTTTGGCTTCAGTATCGTGGACTCGTAACACCTTAAATAGAGGTTTATTCCCAACTGCTGGCTCGACACAGCGTGCATCTTTCAGTGTTACCACGCCTAACTCAGATGTTAACTACTTTAAATTTGTTGCAGATACCAAATGGTATTTCCCATTGACGAGAAACCAACGTTGGTCAGTATTGGCAAGACTCCGCCTTGGTTACGGTAATGGTTACGGAGACAAAAACGGAGTAGAACAAATTTTACCGTTTACCGATAACTTTACGGCTGGCGGTGCTGATACCTTGCGTGGTTTCGAAAATAACACGGTTGGTCCAAGAGGTGTTGTTCGTCAAAGTTCAGTGATTGCGACTACGCCAAATGGCGTGCCTATTTTCCAAAACCCAGAGAACGATCAAATTGCGTTATCACAAAGAAGTTTGGGTGGTAATGCTATGGCGTTGGGTGGCTTAGAGCTTATTGTGCCTACCCCTTTTGTTGATGAAGAATTTGATAATTCAGTACGGACTAGTATTTTCACTGACGTAGGTAATGTTTGGGATACAGAATTTAACTACGATTTATACCGTACCCTTAATTTGGTCAGCAGTAGCGACGAATTATTGGATTATAGTGATTGGAAATTGTACCGTGCGTCAGCGGGTGTGTCTGTGCAATGGATTTCACCCATGGGACCAATGGTGTTTAGTTTCTCTAGAGCCCTGAAAGAAAGACCGGGAGATGATGCAAGATTCTTTACATTCAACATTGGATCAACCTTCTAAGCAAGGTATAATACACAAAAAGTTTTTTGCACGAATTTAACAAGGTTTGTTGTTTAAATTACAAAAATTATTAAAACCTAAAGGAGTTTTACATTGAAAAGTTTAATTAGAGTGTTGTCATTAGCTGTTTTGTTTACAGTAGCAACGATGTCAACAGCAGCAAATGCTGAACAAAAAATCGGTGTGGTTAACGTTCAAGCGGTATTGGCTAATTTGCCACAAGTGGCAACCATTGAACAAAACATCAATGCTGAGTTTGCTGACCAAATGCAGGAAGTTCAGCGTTTACGTGCAGACGGTAATTTTTTAGTAGAAAAATTGCAACGCGAAGAAGCTACAATGAGCGAAGCACAAATCAAAGAATTACAAGCGCAAATCAATGATATTGGCCAGCAATTACAACAAAAAGGTCAGCCTCTGCAACAAAATATGCAACGACGTTCACAAGAAGAGCGTGATAAATTATTAGGACTTATCGGCCAAGCAATACAAGCTATTGCGGATAGTGGTAAATATGACTTAATATTAAATGCTACAGCAGTACCTTTTGCTGGTGAAGAATTCAATATTACTCAAGAAGTACTAGACCGAGTAAGCAAAGCTAATTAATTAATCAAGGGTGAGAACTTGGCGCGAATGCCTTGTTCGGCATTGCCACTCAAATTGATGTTTAAATCAGACCAACTTTTGTTGGTCTGATTTGTTTTAGGCGACTAAACCCTTATTATACAAAGCGAAAATACTGAAGAGTGCCTGATTAGCCACAATGTGCTAGTCGTTTTTGTAGGAGAAATAATTGGCTAACTCGTTAAACACAATTGAAATCAAAGAAATAATGTCTTTGTTACCCCACAGATACCCCTTTTTATTGGTCGATAGAATTACTGACTACGAGCTAGGACAGTCTATTCATGGGTATAAAAACATCACGATAAATGAGCAGTGCTTTTTAGGGCATTTCCCTGGTGAACCAATATTTCCCGGCGTCATGATTTTAGAAGCAATGGCCCAAGCAGCGGGTATATTAGGTTTTAAAACCATGGGCAACAGCGACCAACTATACTTATATGCAGGTATCGATAAAGCTCGCTTTAAAGCGCCTGTTGTGCCGGGTGATAAACTTGAAATTGCGGTTAGGCTCTTGAAAGAACGCCGTGGCATTTGGAAGTTTGAAGGTATCGCATCGGTAGATGGTAAAGACGTGTGTGTTTCTGAATTTATGTGTGCTATGAGAGATTACTAAAATGATCCATCCAAGTTCAGTCGTGTCTGAAAACGCCGTAATTGGCAACAATGTGCATATAGGTCCGTTTTGTTACATTGGCGACAACGTAGAAATTGGTGATGATTGCAAATTCTTAAGCCATGTAGTGGTGAAGGGACATACCAAAATTGGTAATAATAATGAATTTTTTCAATTTTGTTCAATTGGTGAAGATTGCCAAGATAAAAAGTATGCTGGTGAAGAAACCTTTCTAGAAATTGGCAATGATAATGTATTTAGAGAGTCTTGCACTATCCACAGAGGAACCATACAAGATCAATGCTTGACTAAAATTGGTAACCGCAATTTGTGCATGGTCAATACTCATTTAGCGCATGATTGCATGGTTGGTGATGACAATATTTTAGCAAATAATGCTACTGTTGCAGGCCACGTCCATATTGGTGATTTTGTTATTTTGGGCGGCATGACAGCGGTTCATCAATTTTGTCATATTGGCTCGCATGCGTTCACCGGAGGTGGAGCGATCGTGCTTCGTGATATTCCTCCTTATGTGATGTTCAGCGGCATGAAAAACGTACCCCAAGGTACAAATAGTGAAGGGTTAAAACGCAGGGGTTTTAGTCCGGAACAAATTCGTAACGTAAAAAATGCTTATAAAGTCATATACCGTCAAGGACATACTTTGGAAGAAGCGACAGAAATATTGGAAAAACTAAGCGACACACAAACTGAATTACGGGTGATGGTAGAGTTTTTGTCTTCGGCCAATCGCGGAATTGCTAGATAAATTCACCATGAATATAAAGAAGCCACTGAGAATAGGGCTTGTTGTTGGTGAAACATCTGGCGCTATATTAGCGCAAGGCATGCTTAAAGAAATTCTCCAGCGCTACCCCGACGCAGTCGTTGAAGGTATTGGCTCACAACAACTTATCGATATGGGTATGAACAGTCTATTTGATATGAATGAACTTTCTGTCATGGGCTTAGTGGAGGTTTTAAAGCACTTACCTCGTTTGATGCATATTCGTAAAACAGTCATACGTCACTTTATTAATAGTCCGCCCGATGTCTTTATTGGTGTAGATGCACCTGATTTTAATCTCACAGTAGAAAAAAAACTAAAGGCCGTAGGGATACCGACGGTACATTATGTTAGCCCAACGGTATGGGCGTGGCGCGAGAAACGAATACATAAAATTGCTAAGGCTACCAATTTAGTCTTAGGTGTATTTCCTTTCGAAAATGAAATTTATGCAAAATATAATATTCCCTTTAAATTTGTTGGCCATACTATGGCCGACAGTATCCCTATCGAAATAGATAAAATTGCAGCAAAAGATGCATTGCAGCTGAGGGCAGACAATTTGTATTTGGCATTATTACCGGGCTCTCGAAAACGTGAAATTGATGCCTTACTTAATGTTTTTATAGATACATATCAGCTTTTAAAACAAAAACATCCAAATATGAGGATCATCATTCCTGCGGTTAATCTCGAACGCGAAGAGCAAATTAAGGAAATGTTGAAAGATAATTATCCAGAATTAACTGACTATATTATTTCTCGTCGTCCTGCTCGAGAAGTGATGATGGCCAGCGATTTGGTTTTACTTGCTTCGGGCACAGCGGCATTAGAGGCGATGTTGTGTAAAAGCCCTATGGTGGTTGCTTATAAAATGTCTGGCTTAACTTATATGATGATGAAACGTTTGTATAAACCAGCTTACTTTGCGCTACCAAACATATTAGCTAATAAATCCTTAGTACCTGAGTTTTTGCAAGAACAAGTCAATCCCGATAATTTGGCTCATCACCTCGAACAAGTCATGTCTGAAGAGCGAGAAGACTTGTTGCTAGACTATACTGCCATTCATAATAGTCTGGCCAAAAGTGCTGATGTTGAATCATCTAAGGCTATCTTATCCCTTATTGGCGAGAGTCAAAACCACGATGATTAACTGTTTGGTCGCTGGCGTTGATGAAGTTGGACGAGGGCCCCTTGTTGGTGACGTGGTGACCGCCGCTGTTATTTTAGATCCTGAGCAAACAATCAATGGTTTAACCGATTCGAAAAAACTAAGCGCAAAAAAACGCGAAGCTTTGCTAATTGATATTAAGGCTAAAGCATTAGCTTACTGCATTGGACGTGCGAGTCCTCGTGAAATCGATGAACTAAATATTTTGCACGCGACTATGCTAGCGATGCAAAGAGCTGTACAAGGTTTAAAAATTCAACCTGATTTGGTGAGAGTTGACGGCAATCGATGCCCTAAATGGCAATATAAAAGTGAAGCCGTAGTAAAAGGTGATCTCAAGCATGCCGAAATTTCAGCTGCATCTATTTTAGCCAAAGTGACACGCGACAAAGAGATGTATGAGCTTGATCAAAAACATCCAGAATATGGGTTTGCAAAGCATAAAGGGTACCCCACAAAACAACATTTCGAAGCCTTGGCACTACATGGGCCGATTGCTGAACACAGAATGAGTTTTAAACCAGTTCAAGTCGCCGCCACAAAAGGGTAGAATATCTTATAAATGTGAGTCCTTCACTTATAAACTTGGAGTACCTGTCTACGTGACAAAGCAATTCGTTCATTTGCGTGTACATAGTGATTTTTCAATGCAAGACGGTTTGAATAAAATCAATCCGATCCTTGATGCCAGTTTAGCTCTAGAATACGAGGCTATTGCGTTAACTGATCTCATGAACATGTGTGGCTTAGTCAAGTTTTATTCGTCAGCCAAAAACAAAAATATCAAACCTATAATAGGCTGTGATATTTGGTTAGAAAGTGAGGTTCTTGAAGACGAAATTGTACAAATTTGTGTATTGGCCATGGATGAGCAAGGTTATAAAAATATCACAAATATGATATCTGATGCTTATTTACGTGGTCATGTGCAATACAAAGTAGTTGTTAACCAAGCACTTTTAGCAAAGTACAATGCCGGTGTCATTGTGTTGTCAGGTGCACTAGAGGGTGATTTAGGAACAGCCATTTCATCACATAAAACTGAGCAAATTGGACAAATTCTTGAATTTTATAAAACCTATTTTCCAGACCGTTATTACATAGAATTGCAGCGAACAGGCCAAGGTGGTCAAAATTTTTATATTGAAAAAGCTGTTGAGCTTGCCGCTCAGTACGATTTACCGGTGGTGGCGACCAATAACGTCCGTTTTTTAAGTGCAGAAGACTTTGAAGCTCATGAGGTTAGAGTATGCATCAGCGAAGGATACACGCTTGATGATACACGGCGAGTAAAAAAACACACCGAACAGCAATATTTACGAAGCGCAGATGAAATGCTGGCTTTGTTCGATGACATTCCTCAAGCGATAGAAAACTCGGTTGAAATAGCTAAACGATGTAACGTCGAATTAACCCTTGGGAAATACTTTTTACCTAATTTTCCTACGGGAGAAATGACGGTAGAAGAATTTTTAGTCGATCAATCAGAAAAAGGTTTAGAGCGGCGCTTACTGCAAATTTTTCCTGACCAACAAGAGCGTCAAGCAAAGCGAGCTGAATATGATGAGCGTCTAGCAATTGAATTAAAAGTAATTAACCAAATGGGTTTTCCGGGTTACTTTTTGATTGTTATGGAGTTTATTCAGTGGAGTAAAGACAACAACATTCCAGTCGGTCCAGGCCGAGGCTCTGGCGCAGGTTCTTTAGTTGCCTATGCGCTAGATATTACTGACTTAGATCCTCTAGAGTTTGATTTATTATTTGAGCGCTTTTTAAACCCTGAGCGCGTATCTATGCCCGACTTTGATATTGATTTTTGTATGGATAGGCGCGATGAAGTCATTGACCATGTCGCAGATATTTACGGTCGGGACGCGGTTTCGCAAATTATTACTTTTGGTACCATGGCTGCAAAAGCGGTAATTCGGGATGTAGGTAGAGTAATGGGCCACCCTTACGGCTTTGTCGATAAAATATCTAAAATGATTCCGGGTGACCCCGGCATGACGCTGGCAAAAGCATTTGAAGTTGAACCGCGTCTTCCAGAGATTTATCAACAAGATGAAGAAGTAAAAGAACTCGTTGATATGGCCAGAATTCTAGAGGGAGTAACTCGAAATGCTGGCAAGCATGCGGGTGGCGTAGTTATATCGCCTACTACAATCACTGATTTTGCGCCTCTTTATTGCGACGATACTGGAGCAAACCCGGTAACGCAATTTGACAAGAATGACGTTGAAACCGCAGGCTTAGTAAAGTTTGATTTTTTGGGTTTGCGCACACTCACTATTATCCAGTGGGCGATTGACATGATTAAGGAAGTACAAGGGATTGAAATTGATATCACGAGTATTCCTTTAGAAGACCAACGTTCGTTCAATTATTTAAAGCAAGCAGAAACAACCGCCGTTTTCCAGCTTGAATCTCGTGGTATGAAGGACTTGATAAAGCGCCTGCAGCCCGATGTGTTCGAGGAAATTATTGCCTTGGTAGCACTATTTAGGCCAGGGCCTTTACAGTCGGGTATGGTTGATAACTTTATTGACAGAAAACATGGGCGAGAAGCGGTTTCATTTCCTGATGAGAAATATCAACATGAGTGTTTGCAAGAAATTTTAGAACCGACATACGGCATAATATTGTATCAAGAACAAGTTATGCAGATAGCACAAGTAATGTCGGGGTACTCGCTAGGGGGCGCTGATTTATTGCGCCGCGCCATGGGCAAAAAGAAGCTTGAAGAAATGGAAAAACAACGTTCATTTTTCAAGCAGGGCGCAATAGACAATAATATTGATCCTGACTTGGCGATGAAGATATTCGACTTGGTAGAGAAGTTTGCAGGGTATGGTTTTAACAAATCACATTCTGCTGCATATGCGTTGGTGTCTTATCAAACATTGTGGTTAAAGGTACATTATCCTGCTGAATTTATGGCTGCCGTTTTGTCTGCAGATATGGATAACACCGACAAAGTAGTGACACTTATTGACGAGTGTGCAAATATGCAATTAACTGTGCTACCACCTGATTTAAATAGCGGTGCCTATAAATTTACGGTCAATAAGAATGGTGAAATTGTATACGGAATTGGCGCAATAAAAGGCGTTGGCGAGGGGCCTGTCGATGCAATCATTGCAGCGCGCAAGAATGAAGGTGAGTTTATTGACCTTTTTGATTTTTGTGCAAAAGTTGATCTAAAGAAAATCAATAAACGTGTGCTTGAAAAACTGATTTTATCTGGCGCCATGGATAAGCTTGGTCCCCATAGAGCTGCTTTAATGGCAAGCCTCAAAGATGCATTAGATGCGGCAGTGCAAAATGCAAAGGCGGCAGCAGCGGGACAAGCTGATTTATTTGGCATGGAAGATTTTACCCAAGCGCAAACTGAGCATAGTTTTAAACAAGTTCCTCCGTGGCCCGAACGAGTATGGTTAGATGGCGAGAAAGAAACGCTAGGACTATATTTAACTGGTCACCCAATGAGTCAATACATTCAAGAATGTAAAAATTATATTGACTGCACAGTAAAAGATTTAATGCCAACACAACGAGATGTTTTTACACGGACTGCTGGCTTGATATATGCAATAAGAGTATTAACAAATAAGCAGGGTAGACGTTGGGCGCTAGTCACGCTTGATGACAAGTCAGCGCGTATGGAAATGCGCGTTAGTCCAGATGCTTTTGAGCAATACGAAGCGCTCTTAAGTACCGATAATCTTATATGGATAAAGGGACAGGTCAGCTTTGATCGGTATAACGAAAGCACTACAATGAACATTAAAGAAGTCATGACACTTTCTGATGCAAGAAATCGCTTTGTTAAAAAACTCAGCCTAAACTTAGCATCTAAAGATTGTACCGTGTCGTCAGTGGCTAAATTGCAAGATATACTGCACGAATACAAAGGCGGTTCGTGTCCGCTTCATTTATTGATAGAACATCCTGATACCGCACTTGAAATGGCGGCAGGCGCTAGCTGGTATGTTAGACTAGAGGATGACCTTTTAACGCAATTAACGCATATGTTGGGTGACAAATGCGTGAACATGTCGTTTAATTAAACTAATTTACAAAATGGATACATTATAATGGGCTTACAATTTCTTGATTTCGAGCAACCAATTGCCGAACTGGAAGCCAAAATAGAAGAACTTCGTATTGTTAATCAAGGTGGTGACTTTGATGTCGGTATAGAAGAAGAAATCACTAAATTACGCGAAAAAAATGCCGAGCTAACCCGTAAAATATTTGCAGGTTTAGGCGCGTGGCAAATTTCCCAAGTGGCGCGACATCCAATGCGTCCATATACGCAAGATTATATTGACAATATTTTCACAGATTTTGATGAACTTGCCGGTGATCGAGCTTATGCTGATGACAAAGCAATTATTGGTGGTCTCGCTAAGTTAGATGACGTACCAGTGATGATCATTGGACATCAAAAAGGCCGCGATACTCAAGAAAAAATTAAACGTAATTTTGGTATGCCTAAACCAGAAGGCTATCGCAAAGCTTTACGGTTAATGAAAATGGCGCAACGATTTAATCTTCCAATATTAACCTTTATAGACACACCAGGTGCATATCCGGGTGTGGGTGCAGAGGAGCGGGGACAAAGTGAAGCCATTGCAACTAATTTAAAAGAAATGGCGGAACTAAAAGTCCCTATCATCTGCACGGTAATCGGAGAGGGTGGCTCTGGTGGCGCGTTGGCAATTGGTGTTGGCGATAGAGTCAATATGCTGCAATATTCAACTTATTCAGTGATATCACCTGAGGGTTGCGCGTCGATATTATGGAAAAGCGCTGAAAAAGCGCCTGTCGCAGCAGACGCAATGGGGGTAACCGCACCTCAAATACGCGATCTCGGACTGATTAACACGATCGTAGATGAGCCACTGGGTGGCGCTCATCGTGATCATAAAAGTATGGCTGCGAATTTAAAAGCGACGATAAAACAACAGTTGGCTCAGTTGCAGTCTTTAAATAATCAGACCCTTATGCAAGAGCGTTATGAGCGTTTGATGTCTTTTGGTTATTGCTAAAGGATAATTAAAAGTGGCTAACAATGAACCTAAGTGCATCAGCACAACTTAAGTTAAAAGCTGAACTACTCAAAGAATTGGCTTTATCGCTTGATTTGCCCTTTGCAGCAGACCTTGATAACAATGAATTTGACTTAACACACGTTCATGTTTGTGTTGCACTTTCTGGTGGCATGGATTCAAGCGTACTATTGCATCTGTTAAGTATTTTACAAACGACATATCAGACGAAAAGCTTTAATTTAAGTGCTATTTATATTAATCATAAATTAAGTCAAAACGCCGATTCGTGGCAAGACTTTTGTGCGGATAAATGCAAGCAATACAAGATTGAATTTGCCTCGCAAGCAGTAAATATAGAAAGAAAGCCTCGACAAAGCCTAGAGGCGATTGCCAGAAAAATGCGCTATCAAGCGCTTAGTGATGTAATTGCCAGACTCCACAATAGCAGAAGTGACTCAGAAAAGTGTCAACAAAAAATATGTGTTGCGCTTGCACAGCATAAAGATGATCAAGCAGAAACATTTTTTTTGCAACTCAAGAGAGGGGCTGGTGTGAAAGGTTTAGCAGCCATGGCAAGTCACTTTGAACGTCATGATACCCAATTTGTGAGACCGTTATTAAATTTTACTCGTGAGCAGCTTTTTAGTTTTGCAACACATGAAAATCTCGCATGGATTGAAGATGAATCGAATGATGATGACAGCTTTGATCGTAATTATTTACGTAAAAATGTTATGCCTTTTATTACGCAAAAATGGCCGCAATTCACAACCACATTAAGCAGGAGCGCACGGTTATGTGCTGACGCAGATACTGTTATAGGTGAATATATGCTTAGCCTTGCTCCAACGATATGTCAAGGTCAAAATCGGATAGATATAGCGTCTTTTAATAAACTTTCTGTGCCGACTCAACGTAGTTTTTTACGGTTTTGGTTGTCATCATTTTTACAGACAGCACCATCCTTAAAGCAATTAGAAGCGATATTAGGCTTGTGTCTTAAATCAACAACTGCGTCGGCTCATATTCGTGTTGAGGATTATGCCGTTGAACGCTTTCAGGAGCAGCTTGTACTGAGTGCCATCCCAAATAACACCAGTGAAGAAAATATTCCGTCGTATATTACTGACAAGCCAAGAGAACTAGTTTTCGATCAAACAGGTGCAATTGTAATAACAAATAAAATAAGGTTAGAGCAAGTCTCAGATAAAACTCAACATAAAGATAGCGTTTATTTACTGCCACAAGAAAGCTTAACTTGGAGCTTTGGGGCTAGTAATCTCAAGTTTAAACCCTTCGAAAATAGACCTACTAAAGCGCTAAAAAATTGGTATCAAGAGTGGGGAGTCTCGCCTATGCAGCGGCAAAAAGTGATCGTGATTTCCTCAGGCACCCAAGCTTACATGGTGATTATAGAAGACAAAGTAAAGTGGTCTAAGTCTGAAATTGTTAAACCAATTTATGCTAAGGTTGTTTTTTCTAAGTAAATAAGGCGCTTATGAAGTCATTAAGCTGCTATATATAAATTTTTACCTGCTCTTTTGGCTTCTATCAAGGCACTGTCAGCTCTTTCAAATAGGCTTCTAGCATTATCGGATTTAATAAAAGATGTTGCTCCAACACTACTAGATACACCGTGTTGCAAAAATAATGGATGCTTCAATATAGAATTGTTAATGCGGTCAGCGACCATTTTGTTTGCTGTGGCGTCGCTATCGATAAGTAAACAACAAAATTCATCGCCACCAAATCGAAAAGCATAATCCGAATCTCGTAAATTACTTTCGAGTATTCTTGCAAAGGCAATCAATACGTCGTCACCTTCTTGATGACCAAAACGGTCATTTACCAACTTGAAATTATCCAGATCAAACACGAGTAAACCAAAAATTTCGTCATTTCTGTTACTTATACTAATTAGCTTGCCGATGGTTTCATCGTATTGGCTACGGTTTCCCAAACCTGTCAACATATCTTTGGTTGCCAGTTGGCTAATTCTAAAATATTCTAGAGCATGACGTAAACTCATCGCAAATATACTATGCATTTCGGATAGAAGTGCGCGTTGAATAGGGGTCAAGACTTTTTCGAAAGAATAAGCTAGCTGCGCATGCTGTGGGGTCCCAAAAGGGTGTCCATAATAAATGGAGATTTTTAGCTTGCGACTATTTGCTTTATTTTTTCCTGCTTGTAATAACTTTTCAGCAAAACTTAGATTCAAACTATTACAGGGTAATTTCATATTAAGAAAAGCAAAGTACTCGTTTATTAATTCTTTCAAATCAATAGAAGAAAGCATTGCCCGCATAAATTTAGCGGACTCAGCAATGGTCAAAACATTGCTTTTTTCGATGAGTGTTTTGTTGTCATGAACGTTTTTTGTTTCTATGCCGACAGTACTCATATCCATCACTATACTCCATAAAGTTGGTGATTAGCTGAATCAAATTAATTAACGCTATTACTCGCTTGATGTTGAGAGTTATCAACAAATAACGCCATATTTTGCAAGGTGTCAAATAACCGTCAGTATCCGTACTAATATCGTTAGTTTAGCGTAAAGTCTTACTCATTCGTTCGTTTGTTTTGTGCTAAACTGCCGATATACTGAGGCTTAGCACTGTCATCAACTTACAGTAGCGATGCTGACAAGAACGATTAAATCAAGTCCTAACTAAAGGTCCTATCGGTTTTAAAAAACCATGCAGAGTTTGGTTTGCAAATTTAATGCCAAGGCTAGGTAATGGGTCACTGATACACGACATGCGAGTACTATTTGGATAATACCTTCGTTAACATTATTTCGTTAATGGCCATTGCCGTGATACTGGTGTGGCTTTTTAAACGGATTAAACTACCTCCAATATTAGCGTATTTATTTGCGGGTGTGGTTGTAGGGCCAGAAATATTCAAACTTTATACACAACCCGAAGACATGCATTTGGCAGCAGAGGTTGGGATAGTATTTTTGCTGTTTACTTTGGGTTTAGAATTTAGCTTGGCTCGTATGTTGGCAATGCGGCGATTGGTTTTTGGTGTTGGCCTTATACAAATGGTCGTCACTACCTTGATATTTGCCGCAATGGGCGGTTTATTTAATTTGTCATTAACGGCGTCCATTATTATTGGTGCATCTATAGCGCTCTCGTCGACCGCAATAGTGATTAAAACCATTGATGAGCAAGGAAAATTAAATACTCAACGATCGCAATTAGCTGTTAGCATTCTTTTATTTCAAGATTTAGCGGTTGTGCCGCTTCTCATCATTATTCCTTTGTTGGCTGTGGCTACCGAACAAAGCATTGGTATTGCAATTTTTATATCTTTGCTTAAAGGTATATTTATCGTAGCGATATTACTTGCTATTGGTAAATGGGTTTTGCCACGCGTATTTAACGAAATTGCCAAAACAAAAACAGAAGAGCTTTTTGTACTGTGCACAATACTGATTGTTCTATTGGCTGCCGGTGCCACCTATATGTTTGGTTTGTCCATGGCTTTAGGCGCATTTTTGGCGGGGATGATGCTATCTGAATCACAATATCGACATCAACTAGAAGCAGATATAAGACCATTTCGTGATATTTTGATGGGATTATTTTTTATTACTGTTGGTATGAAGCTAGAAATATCGGTTTTGTTGTCACATTGGTATCTTATTGTCTTTGGGTTAATTGTGTTGGTCGCTGTAAAAACTGCTACGGTGATGATTGCCAGTCGTTTAGCGAATACTACTGCCGAAGATGGTTGGGCTGCCGGTTTTAAATTGGCGCAGATGGGTGAATTTAGTTTTATTATTTTAGCACTAGCATTAGAAAATGGGCTCATTAGCGATTTGGATTCATCAGTTTTGGTTTGCATTGCACTTATCAGCATGGGCATAACACCTTGGTTGATAGGCAACAGCGGTGGGTTTGCTGCTAGACTAAGCGGAAATAAACTTCATGAAAAGCTCCAAGCGCAAGCACAGGTAGTCTCGAAGTTACAAGACCATGTTGTTATTTTAGGGTTTGGGCGAGTAGGGCAATCAATGGCCAGAATGCTCAAGTTGGAGGCCTTGCCATACATTGTAATCGACAGCGATCCTATACGTGTAGAACAAAGCCGTACTGCAGGTGAAGCTATTATTTATGGCGACGTTAGCCAAAAAGATATTTTAAAAAGCGCCAATATAAGCCAAGCAAAATTAGCGATAGTGACCTTCGATGAGCACGAAAAAGCGCTGAAAGTTATTAATACTATTAAACATATTAACGAAGATGTTACGTTAATCGTTCGCACACGCAAAGACTACGATATGCAAGATTTGTATGATGCTGGGGCAAAACAAGTGGTTCCAGAAGTACAAGAAGGCTCTTTGATGTTAATTTCTCAGGTACTCCATTATTCGGGCGTTCCAATGTCTCGAATATTAAAAAGAATCCGAAGTGAACGTAAAGAAAAATATCAACATATGCATGGCTTTTTCCCCGGAGAAACAACCGAGATCACATACGAAACTACGGATAAACTCGAATTTATGCATGCTATTGTGATGAGTGAAAATGCCTATGCAGTAGGACGTTCTCTTGAAGAACTTAATTTATTACGTAAAAAAGTAAAAGTAATTGCCTTGCGCCGACAAGGTAAAGAGTATGAAAACCCTGCCTTAGATATTGTGATTGAAGCACAGGATGTTGTTATAATTACGGCAAAACCTCGCCGTATGGAAAGGATCGAAAAGTTTTTGTTAGATGGCGGGTAATTGCTTCTATTCGCAAAAATTGAATTCTTTTTATTGCATTTAGAAGTCTTTTGAGTGAGCGCTTAGTCTTTAAGAGCTTCGAACTCTTTATTCAAATTGTATTTTTCATCAGTCACAATTTTTTCGAGTACTTCGAGCCGTTTTGACATTGTTAGTAAGTCTTTTTGCATTTTTTCGTACTCTATTGTCATCTGGTCATTGGCAGCTTTAGGCACTCTGTTTGCGCTAAAGTGCTTTGTTAAACTGACCACTGTTGCCCCAATAATGCCGACTATTGCAATTGCGGTTATGTCCATGTCTATACCCCTTTTATTTTTTAACGCTTTATATTAAAGCTTGTTTAAGCTTAGGTCTATTAGCATGTTACAATTAACAACCTAAGTATAACGGATAAACGCGTTACATTATAAATGTAGACTGCAAATAGGTTGCCAAATATTAAAAATTGATAAGCTATTGAAAATATTAATATTAATCCTTTTTACTTTACTGTGTTGGTGAATTCGACTAAGCATTCGCATTTAATAATTACACTTTTTGGTCAAATTAACGATGAGTGACAAAAACGATCACATATATTTTATGCAAGCAGCATTAAAGCAAGCCGTTCTTGCACAAAATATGCAAGAAGTTCCAGTGGGTGCAGTGCTTGTTGCCGATGGTAAGATAATTGGTGAAGGGCATAACCAACCAATTGTGAATAGCGACCCTTCTTTACATGCCGAAATGCTTGCAATTAGGCAGGCTGCCAAAAATGTAGGAAATTACCGCTTACCCAACACAACTCTTTACGTAACGCTTGAACCTTGTTGTATGTGTGCCGGGTTGCTAGTGCATAGTAGAATAGAGCATTTAGTGTTTGGCGCGAAAGACCATAAGGCTGGTGCAGTCGGAAGTATTACCAATATTGCTCAACATCCCAAGCTGAATCATCAAATTAAGGTTACTTCTGGTATTTTGGAAGAAGAGTGTGGCCAGATACTTTCATCTTTTTTTAAGCATCGGCGTTTACAAAAAAAGAGGCAATAATTGGGGGAGTTTAGGCTCGTTGTTTAACACGCTTCCTGCATATCAGCGTCTGTATTAAAATTAATAAATTGTTTTCTTCTAACTAAAACCCGTTGATGTAATTTTTTTATCATCACCCGGCGTTGATTATTATTCTTTAATCGTCGGCTTCTATTTAATCTTGTAGTGTTTTTCATATAATCTTCCTGTCTGGTTTAGCGTTTATTCGTTTTTTGCTTAAATGTAGTTATGGTAATAATTGAAGCAATATTTGCACCAAGTTGCTTCAAATAATGGAGGGCTTGTTGGATTGCTTATGAATCTTACCCTGATCATCAACGAATAATTTTGCATTTTTATGAAGATTAAATGTGGGTTTTATGACATTTTTCAAGCCTAAAATTAGGCCTTAGGCGTCGAGCCCATTCAAAAGCGAATTATTGCTCGTTTAGATTGGGTGTTTGTTGTGCCTGCGAAGATACTGCTTCCGATTCTATGAGTTCAGGTAAAATTGACTCTGACTGGTTTTCATCTAACCAGAGTAAACTGTCATAGTAACGTCTTATGTTGTCGACATAATTGACTGCTTCATCGCCTCTTGCATAACCAAAACGAGTGAATTCATAATATCTTTTTTGACGCAGTAAAGGTAAGTGTTTTTTGACGTCTATCCAAAGATCAGGGTTATAACCTAAGCGCTCGGTAATTCTTCTGGTATCCTCTAGATGACCCAATCCTATATTGTAAGCAGCCATTGCCATCCATACACGGTCGGGCTCTTTAATTCTCGCTGGTATTCTTCTTAACAAACTTGCAAAGTATCTTGAGCCACCGCTAATACTTTGTTCAGGATCGGTACGCACAGTTACCCCTAAATCTTTAGCGGTTCCGCGTGTCAACATCATCATTCCCCTCACGCCAGTAGGAGATATTGCATCAGGATTCCAATGACTTTCTTGATATGCCATTGCTGCGAGTAAACGCCAATCAATATCGCCTGCATGAGCTTGGAACATTTCTTTAAATTGCGGTAGCTTTTGCTCTACGGAACGCACGAAGGCGCGAGTGTCAACAAAGTCAAAGGTTCTAACATGGCCAAAATATTTATCCTCTAACACAGCCAGTTGTCCGCTTGATTGCATTTCGCCAAAATATTCCAACATGGCGGCACGTAACGAGTCATCTGTTGTTTTATTCAACATCCAAGCAATTTGCAAGGTATCTGTAATAGAAAAACCAATCCCCAAGTTCGCAAAACGTCGTCGAGCAACATCTAAAATATTTGAATCAGCAATGGTATAGTCCAACTCACCATTCGCTACCATTTCGAGTAATTCTTCGATATCCTTTTCATTAGTTTCTTGCCAACTGATAGCGCCGTCATTTTCAAGCTTTGATTGCAAAGGTTCACGATACAAATCATTCGCAATAATGGTTAGATTACCTTCGAGCTCTTCAAAAGATCGAGGCCGGTCTTGCCCTTTTTGATATACCAATTCAAAATTCAAAGACTGATACGCAGGGCCAAATTTGTATGCTGCTTTGCGGCCGTTTGTCATGGTGATATTGGCAGCGAGCAAATCAACACGATTGCCGTCTAATTGTTCAATGAGTTCTGCATATGAGTAGTAGGGATATACCTCTAATTTAACATCTAGAAATTCCGCGAAGCCTTGCGCAAGCTCAAACTCAAAGCCTTCTTGTTCCTCAGCGCCGTTATAAAAGGTAGTGCGGCCATATATCGACCCAACTTTGAGCACGCCATCTTCTATAATACGAGAAAGCTTAGTCTCGTTTGAATAAGGCTTACAACTTGTCAGCATGGCACATATTACAAAAACCAATGCCGAGCGAAGCGATAAGCTCATGGGAGTGAACAATCGATAGATAACTTTATCCTTTGCGTTTTCATTAATGGTATTAGTAATTGAGATTAGGTTAAATTATATTGCTGATATACGCAATCGAATAAAGACTCTTACCAAATTTCAAAGTCGCTATATACAATGTAAGGAGGCATTTTTGATAGGTCATAATACAACTTTACTATTCCTTTTTTTATCGACCTTTTTTTGCACTAATAGTGTCACATACTCTTATCAAGGCTAGTGTTTTACTCTATAATTCGGCCTGTCATTAAACGTCCTTTTTAATAAGCTCTCTATTAGAGTATTTGGCACTGCTAAATATTAGCTTTCCTATTGGTGAAATTACTATGTTAACTCTTTTTGGTTCGTCTGCACTCTCTACTTTTGCAAAGCAAAACTTGGTAGACAAACTTGAAATTTCTTCGTTATCGCTTGGTGATATTGATGCGCGGTTTATACATTTTGTGGATACAAGTGCACCGCTCGATGCAAGCGATATGACAACCTTAAAAAGTTTACTTACTTATGGCCCTAAGGAAGAAAAAAAGGATATAGCAACTAAAAATAATGCATTAACATTTGTAGTCACACCGCGAATAGGCACTATTTCTCCATGGTCAACTAAGGCAACCAATATTGCTAATAACTCTGGGCTTAAAAGCGTTTTGCGTATTGAACGAGGCATATTGTATAGCTTTACAGGACTTGACCCCAAATATCAAAATGCGGTGACAGCACATATTCACGACCGTATGACGCAAATGATATTACCTAGTATCGATAATGCAAAAAGCTTGTTCGAACAACAGTCACCTAAGCCATTAAAAGAAGTTGATGTTTTGTCGAAGGGTCGAGAAGCGTTAGTAGACGCGAATAAAGTATTAGGCTTAGCGCTTGCTGAAGATGAAATTGACTACTTGTTAGAAAACTTCATTAAATTAAAACGTAATCCTCACGACATTGAGCTATATATGTTTGCGCAGGCTAATTCTGAGCATTGTCGGCATAAAATATTTAACGCTGATTGGACTATCGACGGTAAACAACAGCCAAAATCGCTGTTTAAAATGATTAAGAATACTTACGAAAAGACACCTGAATATGTCTTTTCAGCCTATAAAGATAATGCCGCGGTTATGCAAGGCTTTGATGCAGGTAGGTTTTATGCCGATGCAACAAGTGGTAGTTATCATTATCACCATCAAGCCATTGATATTTTAATGAAGGTCGAAACACATAACCACCCAACTGCGATCTCGCCTTACCCCGGGGCCGCAACCGGTTCCGGTGGCGAAATAAGAGACGAAGGTGCAACAGGCCGTGGTTCAAAACCTAAAGCGGGTTTAGCCGGATTTAGCGTATCTAATTTAAATATACCGCAATTACCTCAAGCATGGGAACAGCCTTATGGTAAACCTGAGCGAATTGTTGATGCGTTAGAAATTATGATTCAAGGTCCATTAGGTGCAGCCGCTTTTAATAACGAGTTTGGACGTCCCAATATATTAGGATATTTTCGTACTTACGAACAAAACGTGAATAGTTTTAATGGGCAAGAAGTACGTGGTTATCATAAACCCATTATGCTAGCGGGTGGTTTAGGTAATATTAGCCGTGACCACATAGAAAAGGGTGAAATAACCGTTGGTGCAAAATTGATTGCTCTTGGTGGTCCAGCGATGAATATTGGCTTGGGCGGCGGCGCGGCTTCTTCGGTAGCATCTGGCGAGTCAAATCTCGATTTAGATTTTGCTTCAGTGCAGCGCGAAAATCCTGAAATGGAACGCCGATGTCAAGAAGTGATAGATAGATGCTGGCAACTTGCTAGTGACAATCCGATACAATTTATTCATGATGTTGGCGCGGGTGGCCTATCTAACGCATTTCCAGAATTGGTGAACGACGCAGAACGCGGTGGCATTTTTGAATTAAGAGACGTGCTTTGCGACGAATCTGGCATGTCCCCACTCGAAATATGGTGTAACGAGTCACAAGAACGCTATGTATTGTCAGTGGCCCCGGAAAATATGGAAGTCTTCACAACAATATGTGAACGAGAACGCGCTCCGTTTAGCATTGTAGGAGAAGCGACAAAATCTCGCCATTTAACATTAAGTGACAAAAAATTTGGCAATAAAGCGATCGATATGCCACTCGATGTATTGCTTGGAAAACCGCCTAAAATGCATAGGGACGTTCAGTCTTCAACTAGCACGGGTGACGATTTCGATGCACAAAATATTGATTTAGCAGACGCTGCTGAACGGTTAATGCAACTACCAACCATCGCAGAAAAAACCTTTTTGATAACCATTGGCGATCGCAGTGTTACCGGCATGGTTGCGCGCGACCAAATGGTGGGGCCATGGCAAGTGCCTGTCGCCGATGTTGCAGTAACAACCAGTGCTTTTGACGCATACTATGGTGAAGCTATGGCATTGGGGGAGCGGACACCTGTGGCTCTTCTTAACTATGCTGCAGCAGCACGATTAGCAGTAGCAGAATCATTGAGTAATATTGCAGCTGCCGATATAGGTGACATAAAACGTATTAAGTTATCAGCCAACTGGATGTCGGCGGCTAATCACCCAGGTGAAGATGCTGGCTTATACGAAGCCGTAAAAGCTGTTGGAGAAGAACTTTGTCCGGCGCTAGGTTTGGCCATACCTGTTGGCAAAGATTCAATGTCGATGAAAACGGTTTGGCAGGATAAAGCTGAGGAAAAATCCGTCACCGCGCCATTGTCATTGGTGGTCACCGCTTTCGGTGCTGTCAAAGATGTTCGTCGTACGCTTACCCCGCAATTGAAAAACCAAGCAAGCCATTTGATATTAATCGATTTAGGTGCAGGAAAACAGCGCATGGGCGGTTCTTGTTTGGCGCAAGTGAATAAGCGTTTAGGTCATACGGCACCAGATGTCGATTCGCCCGAGCAGTTACTAGCATTTTTTAACGCCATACAAAGCTTAAATAAAAAATCGCTTATCAGTGCTTATCATGACCGTTCAGACGGTGGTTTATTTACAACGCTTGTCGAAATGGCGTTTGCCGGTAACCTTGGTCTCAATATTGATATTTCAGCCCTTGCCATTAACGCGACTCAACAATCATACGCAAAGGCTTTATATAACGAGGAATTAGGCGCTGTTATTCAAGTATCGGAAGAGAATTTGGGCTCAGTAAAAGAAACCTTAGCAGAATATAATTTAAGCGATATATGCAAAACAATCGGTAGCGTTGTCGATGCCGACGAAATTAAATTTATGGCGCATGGTAAAGAGATTTTATCGAACACAAGAACCCATTATCGCATGTTGTGGGCAAGCACTACTTTTGCCATGCAAAGCCTAAGAGATAATCCAGCATGCGCAAAACAAGAGCACGAAAACAAAAAAGACATAAACAATCCAGGCTTACATGCATCCCTTAGTTTTGATATCAATGAAGATGTGAGCGCGCCGTTTGTTGCTCGGAACGTGCAGCCAAAAGTTGCTATTTTACGCGAACAAGGGATTAACTCCCATGTTGAGATGGCTGCAGCTTTTCATAGGGCAGGCTTCGATAGTATTGATGTTCATATGAGTGATTTGGTCAGTCAAAAATATGATCTTATGAATTTTTCAGGCCTTGTTGCATGTGGTGGCTTCTCATATGGGGACGTGCTTGGTGCTGGTGAAGGCTGGGCAAAATCAATTTTGTTTAATTCGCAGTTGCGTGACATGTTTAGCGCCTATTTTAACAAAGAAGGTAATTTTTCTTTAGGTGTTTGTAATGGTTGCCAAATGTTGTCTAATTTAAAGTCTTTAATACCGGGCGCAGAACATTGGCCTCACTTTGTTGCAAATGAATCTGCAAGATTTGAAGCACGTGCGGCGATGGTAGAGGTGCAACAATCTAATTCTGTTCTGTTACAAAATATGCAGGGTTCGCGCATGCCAATTGCTGTTTCACACGGTGAAGGGCGGGCTGAATTTACAAGTAACGAATCATTTGAGCAAGCAAATAATGCATTAGTTGTGCTTCGCTATGTCGACAATTATGGCAATGTGACTCAGCAATATCCATCCAATCCTAATGGTTCCCCTGCAGGCATAACTGGGTTGACGAGTCGAGACGGGCGAGCAACAATCATGATGCCTCACCCAGAACGAGTATTTAGAGCCGTTACTAATTCGTGGGCTGACCCCACTTGGGATGAAGACAGCCCATGGATGCGAATGTTTAGAAATGCAAGAGCGTATATTGCTTAAAGACTCGGCAAATCAATAACGAGCTTGATGTCTTTCTCTGTTAATTTGTTTTTGATTTGCATGCTTTTTGAGTAAAACATACACGCTGCCTAAGCCGCCATGTTGTTTTAAAGCGGTATGAAAGGCAATGACAGCCTCCATTTCGTGCAGCCATTGGTTGACATAGCTTTTCATAAATGCGGGGAAGGGCTTAGAGTTTAGGCCTAAACCATGCTCAATAAGAATGGTCCTAATACCTTTTTCATGACAAGCAGTGATAGTATTGAAAATGCCTAGTCTGGCGTCGTCAAATTTAAGTCCTTTTACGCTAAAACGAGAATCAATTTGATATTTACCTAAACGGAGGTTTTTATATACACCGTCTTGAACACCGTCTTGCTTATAAGAGAGAAAGTCATGCGGATCTAAAGGTGTCACGTAATCGATACTTAAGCCGTTGTCATCTAACGCAATTTGTTTTTCTAAGGCTTCTCGTTTTAACTGCTGCGATAAGCTTGATCGTTTACCAGCAAGAGTATTTGCTCTATTGGGAGTGTTTAATGGCACAACCCCATCCATTCCCTGCATTTCCTGCAAGAATTCGCTGTTAGTATCAGAAGAATTCGGCATCATTTCGCTCCTGTATCATTCAATCTGAGAATATTCTATTATCAATACGATCTAAATAAGCCAATGGAACAATCTATTAAAATTGGTAAATAAGGCCAATTCGCGCTTCTACATTGTCCTCAACAAAGCCAACCGCATCTTCTATTTTTTTACCCAAGGCATTTTCAACATTGAAGCTTATTTGCAATTGCTTTTGCAAGTTCAACTTTACGCTAGCTCCAAGGCTTGCATAGCCGGGTAAACGCACAAATCCAGTTGCAATGGAACTGTCAATAAAGTCGTCACGAAAATCAACAAATAGTGTGGTTAAGACATTTTTATATGTAGCATCAAGGCGCAGATTGCCACTTATTTTAGGACGTTTTCGCAGCACTATATCTTGTTCTGCTTCTATTTCAAGGTAGCGCATATCTGCTGAAATACTGATGGCGTTGCTTAGCTTGGCGTTAATATCTAGCTCTACGCCTGTTGTATCAACATTATTGCGGTTAACATTGGTAAAAAGTTCTGCGTCAAAGTCGACCAAATTTTCAAATTGATTTTTAAAGAAGACGATACTGTATTGAATGTGTTGGTTAAACTGACTAATAAAACCAGCTTCAAAATTATTACTCAATTCGGGTTTGAGCTCACTGTTGCCAACCAAAGGGTGGGCCAATGCGAAAAAACTGGGTAGCTTGTATCCTTGGTTGACCATGGCGAAAAAATGAGTATTTTGATTCAATAAATACTCTGCACCAAACCTATAGGTAGTCTCATCGGCAAACTCTTCGGGCGAATCATACCTTGCGCTTGCTTCAAAAGTCCAATTGCGCACTTGATGTTTTGTTTCAATATAAATTGAATTAATGTCTTGTGAAAAATCATAATCTACCGGCAATGGAAATCCAAAATCTAAGAAGCCTCTATTGCTGCCATCTTGATGGCGTATTGTTGACCCTACGATTGTTTTTGTGGTGTTACTCACGCTAATAGTTGAAAATACGTCAAGTTCGATACGCTCATACTTTGACGTAATTATGCTTGAAGGAATACCTGAAAAAACACCATCAACTATTCCCGGGTTATCAATTTTTTCGTGTCTATTGAGGCTTGATAAATTGATATTGAAACTCAACTCAGGCTTGTATGCATACTTTGCGCTTAACCCTACGATGGATTGCTTACTATTCCTTTGCTCCGGAGCCTCAGGATTGGCAAATAAACTGGCCCCAGAATCTTCCGAGAAACCATTTACGTCAGTTTGGTTATAGGTTAATAGACCGGTCAAATTAAAAGTAGACTTTTGATAAGCCGTTTTTAATAAAATTTGTTCCGAGTGTAATGCCTCAAAATCAGAAACAGTTTTGTTTCTGGTCGAAATTGATGCCAATGTGCTTAATTCGTCGTTTAATTGAAGACTAGCAGTGGCACTTGCATTTAGTTGTTCTTGTTGTCCAATTTCAAAAGAAAGTGTGGGTGCCGTTGTATCTCGTGTGACTATATTAATAACACCACTGATAGCATCACCGCCGTATATTGTATTAATACCACCTCGATACACTTCTATACGCTCAATAGATGCGGGGTTGATTTGATTGAAGTCAAAACCTCCTCCACGACTATTAGTTGTATCATTTACCGCAATACCATCTATGGTTACTAAGGTGAAGTTGAATTCGCCGCCTCTAACACTTACATAGGAAAGGCCACCCGCATTACCATTTTGGGCTACGTCAACATGTGGGAGTCTGGCAAGTAATTCGATAGTTGACGCCGGATTGATTCGGGTAATTTGTTCTCGAGATAATACACTTGAAGCACCAATAGGGTCTTCATTTAGTCGCGAACCACTGACTTGTATAACTTCAATTGAGCTTATGTTTGGCTTTGTCTGTGTTGCATATGTTTTGTGGAATATTAGTGTCGCACTCAATATTGCTAAAACGACATACTTTAAGCTCATTAATGCTACTTCCTAAATGCTTAATCAAAGTTTAAGTAGAAATGGCCAGCCCTGAGGGACTTGAACCCCCATTTAGACCTTAGGAGGTAAAGCCCTGCGAAGTGTCGGCATTTGTTATAGACCTACAATAAGCGGGTTTAATAGGTATGTCAAAGGCTGTAGCCAAGTTGACATGTTTGACGATTAGAAACGTTTTATCCCTATGGTCACGGACACGAAAAGTCCGTGACAAAAATGCTTGATTTTAAGCATTTTTGACCCCTGCGAAACTCTAAATAGCTTAAGTAAAAATACTTTTGATGTAAATGTTGGTATTTTAAAAGCATGCATCTGATAATTCATTAGCAAAAAACTAAAACGTTGAATGTACTTCTTGCCTAAACATTTGCATTAAATTGGGCTAAGTTGTTTTTATGGACTCATTAGTTTACGTTGGTACGTATTTTACAATTGCAACAAAATTTTATACTGTTAAACCTCAACCTTATTTAGGCGTACTTCTCTCTGAAGATTTCAAAAGCCTGTAACTAGCTGAGCACTAAAATGAGTTTTGATTACAAAACACGCATTAACACCGAAATTAAAGAGTCATCTATTGGTCGCTTATTAGATAAAATGTCACTAGAAAGCGTATTCTGTACTCATTCTCAATTTTCTATCCCTTGGGGCATTGAAATGCCACTTATGGATAACTGCATGATGTTCCACTTGGTTATCAATGGTAACGCACGACTTTGTGTAAATGATGAAAAATATGAACTCAATTCAGGTGAGTATGTTCTGCTTCCTCGAGGTGAAGGGCATATTCTGTCTTGCGGAACATCTAGTTTCCATACAAATTTAGCAGATTTACCAATTGAAATAATTAATGATAGATACGAGCGTCTTAAGTTCGGTGGAGGCGGTAATAAAACAGAAATGCTTTGTGGTGCAATTGTATTTAAACACCCACTTACATTAAGGTTACTTGATATGCTTCCTGATAGCATTTTGGTAAAACAAGAAAGCGCTAGATACAGTGAGTTAAAATCAATAATAGACTTACTCGAATTAGAAACAAGTAATTCAAGAGATGGCAGTGCTGGTGCTATTTCGCGCTTGGCTGATTTACTCGTCATTACTAGCCTGAGAGAGTATATCGAAAATAATGATACAGAAGAACTAGGCTGGGTTGGCGCATTAGAAGACTCTCGTATATCAAAAGCAATCGAATTGGTGCATCAACAACCAGCAAGGCACTGGAATTTAGAGGATTTAAGTTCTGAAGTGGGTATGTCTAGAACCTCCTTCACCACGGAGTTTAAAAGGCTAGTCGGCAATTCACCGATGGAGTATTTAACTGAATGGCGAATGTCTTTAGCTTATGGAGACTTGCAAAATACAAAAGCGTCAATATTACAAATAGCCCTCGATTACGGATATCAGTCAGAATCTGCATTTTCTAGAGCATTTAAAAGAATAATTGGTCACTCTCCTAGCATTATCAGAAAGGAAGTATCCTTCTAGTGAAGGTGTTTTATCGCATTTGCTAAGCTACAAAACTGTCAAAATAATCTCTTTATAAATAAGCGTGATATCGCTACTCACATTACTAATATCTAAACATCCAAAATAGAACGTTCAATCAATTATTTTGACCGATAGGTTTATTATGTATTTCTGTTTCTTGGAAGAATAAGCATTATCGAAAATAACTATTGGTTGAACAATAATGCCTTTTTTTACCCATTTAAATCAAAACAGTGACATCACAGATATCACTTGGAACAACCGAAGCCGGTTTGCACCTATTGATAAATTTTCTGAAAACATTATGCGTGGCTCTTCTGAGCTTTCAATCGAAACGCGAGAACTAATTGCAGCCTACGTTTCTGCTTTAAACGAGTGCAGCTTTTGTACTGGTGCACATTTAGCAGTGGCAAATCAATTTAGTGTCTCGAGTAATTTACTCGACGAGCTACTTGAAAATATTGATAACTCATCACTTGACCCAGTATTTAATCCACTATTTCATTTTGCATACAAACTCACGACAAACCCGAGTCGTATGGTTCAAAGCGATGTCGATGCGATTTTAGCAGCTAAATGGTCTGCACAAACGGTTGAAGACCTCATCTGCATTGTCAGTGCCTTTAATTTTTTCAATCGTCTACTCGATGGGCATGGCATTAAAGGAAACGAAAAAGTTTACCAAATGGCAGGCGAGCAACTAAGTCAAAAAGGATACAAAGTCCCCTTTTTTATCAAATTGATCAAACCACTTATCGACCGTCAAAAGAAGAAATATTTTGATGAATAATACCTATAGACTAACAGGAGGAATAAAATGAAAGACATTAAAACAATACTTGTGATTGGTGCCAGCGGTAAGACCGGAAGTGCGGTTTATAATCGTTTATTGAAGCACTTACCAAATGACAAACTAAAAGCCGCAAGCAGAAGTTCAAGTACTCAATTTGATTGGAACGACGCTACCACTTGGGAGTCTGCGTTGCAGGATGTGTCTCATGTTTATCTGACCTATTACCCTGACTTGGCAATAGAGGCTTCAGCTGCACATATAAAAGCATTTTGTGACTTAGCTAAGTTGATGACCGTCAAACACATTACTTTACTCTCTGGACGCGGTGAGCCTGCGGCTCAAACTTGCGAAGGTATTTTGATTGATTCTGGTCTTAGCTGGAACATTGTGAGGGCATCTTGGTTTAGTCAAAATTTCTCTGATGGCTTTTTTAAAGGTTTCATAGACGCAGGTCACATTGCTCTGCCTGTTAAAAACGTTAAAGAGCCGTTTATTGATATCGAAGATATTGCGGATGTGGTAGTAGAATCTCTGCTAAATCCAGAAAAACAGAATAAGCTCTTTGAAGTAACAGGCCCAGAATTACTAAGTTTTGATGATATTGCTGCACAATTCACAAATATATTGGGTAGGGAAATTAAATTCAGTACAGTTAGTAAGACTGATTTTAATAACATGATGTTAGCCCAAGATATACCAGAGGATGTGTTGTCACTGCTTAATTTTTTATTCACCGAGGTGCTAGATGGCCGCAATGAATATGTGACTCATGGGGTGGAAAAAGCGCTTGGTCGACCTGCAACGTCTTTTAAAGAGTATATAGCTAATAACAAAACGCGATTTTAATAATAGTCATATTGACAGCTATCGCTTAAGGTGAATAAAAATAGCGATAGTTGTTAAACAATATACAAGACGACCTCACTCTTAGTTGTTAACTTGTCCACAAACTGTAATGTTAAAACTGGTCCCAGTGAGGCGTGTCTCCATAATATCTGCTGATAAAGTCAATAAATGTTCTGAGTTTGTTGGCTATCAAGTTTCTATGAGGGTAAACAACATACAACCCCATTGCGTCAGGTTCATACTCCTTCAATAATACTTTCAATTTTCCGTGCTTTATTGCTTCGCCGACAAGAAATGTGGGCTGCAATGCGTATCCCATTCCTGATATTGCTGCGTCTACCAAAATGTCTCCGTTGTTACTCGAAAAGCTGGTAGCTTGATCTTTAACCGCATGCTTAAGGGCACTATAAAGAAGATTAGATGGATGATCATAGGACATGTAGCCATAGTGAAGAAAATGCTTAGGTATAAGCTGTTTAGGATGTTCTGGTGTTCCGTGAGTTTTTAGATACTCTGGAGAAGCAACTAACACTAGTCGTATTGATGTTACTCGCTTAGCAATGAGGGAAGAGCTTTTTAAATGTCCAATTCTCAAAGCTAAATCAAATCCCTCCTCAACTAAATCAACTTTACGATCATTTAACTGTAAGTTTATCCCCACTAATGGATAGTGCTTTTTAAAGTCATTAATTAAAGTAGATAAATGCTTTATTGAAAATGATACAGGTGCGTTAATGCGTAATAGGCCTGTAGCTTGGCTTTTTAACTCTCCAAGCCCACTTTCCATATCTTCTAGGCGTTCAAGTATTTGTCTAGCGTGAAGCAAACATTGTGCACCAGCTTCAGTTAGGCTTACAGAACGAGTCGTGCGGTTAAACAATCTTACTCCTAAGTGTTCCTCTAAATCTGAGACATATTTGCTGACCAATTGATTGGACATGTCGAGCTTGTCTGCTGCACGGGTAAACCCACCTTCTTCTGAGACTGAAATAAAGGCTTTCATCGTTTCTAATCTATCCACACGTCACTCTATTTTTAGTTTATTGCAAACATTATATTGGCAATCATTCAATAAATACACCGTTTATCAATAATAGTTTTGAAGGTAATCTTATTTCCAAGCTGTAATCAGCTAAACATAAAACATAAAACATAAAACATAAATCTTAAGAGGAAAAAACAATGAATAAATTAACGCTAAATAAATTACTTATATCAAACGCGGGCATAGGGTCACTGGTGTTACGCATCCCTGTTGGCATCATTTTGGCGGCTCATGGGGCACAAAAACTATTTGGCTGGTTTGGCGGCTACGGTCTTGAAGGCACTGGACAATGGATGGCAAGTATCGGTTTGGCTCCTGGTTTTCTAATGGCATTTTTGGCTGGTAGCGCTGAGTTTTTTGGCGGATTAGCATTAATTTTTGGCATGTTAACACGACCCGCCGCAGCAATTAGTGCATTTACTATGGTCGTCGCTATTTTTAGTGTGCACATTGGTAATGGCTTGTTTATGAGCAATAACGGTTATGAATTCGCATTAAGCCTTTTAGCTGTATCAGTTGCATTAACTATCCAAGGTGGTGGTGCTTGGTCAATCGACAATAAACTTAGTGCTTTGTTAAATACTAAATAGAAAACAATAAATACGTTCTAGTTTTGAAATCATGTAAACCGTGCGTTTTTAGCTGATGTTCGAAGCACATAAAAAATAATGAGGAAATATCATGTTAGTTAACGGAAAATGGCTAAGTAAGTGGGATCCAGTACAGAAAAAAGACAGTGAAGGTCGCTTTATTCGTCAAAGTAGTGTCTTCACACAGCGAATTACTGATGCAGAGTCAGCAGTTGAACAAGGCCTTAGACTATACGTCGCTTATATTTGCCCTTGGGCCACCCGCACCCTAATCGCGCGCTCTTTACTAGGGTTGGAGGAGATAATTGAGTTAAAAGTGCTTGAGCCACAACTGGGCGATTTAGGGTGGAAATTTGGGTCATTTCCAGGGGCAACTAAAAGCGGTATTGAAGGTGTCGAATTTGCCCACCAACTTTATACCATTACTGATGACCAATATACAGGTCGCGCCACAGTGCCAATCCTTTGGGACATGCAAAATAATAAGATCATTAACAATGAATCTTCGGACATATTGCATATTTTTAATGAGGATTTAAGACCTATACACAATTCAGATATTGATCTTTACCCAATGGAGCTTCAACAAGACATTGACGCTTTTAACGATAGTATCTACGAAAGCGTAAACAACGGTGTTTACCGAGCGGGCTTTGCATCAAGTCAACAAGCTTATAATGAAGCTATAGTGTCTTTATTTGAACGTTTAGAAAGCTTAGAGCTGCATTTTCAAAGTAATGATTATGCAGTGGGTAAGCAGTTAACACAAAGTGATATTCGATTGTTTGTTACATTGACCCGTTTTGATGTTGCTTATCATGGACTATTTAAAACAAATGTTAAATCGATTAGCGAATTTCCTGCTATATCAGCTTATTTAGAGCGTTTATTAAAAATTGAGGCGTTTGCAAAAAATACTCGTATAGATCACATCAAAGCAGGTTATTACTCAATTAAAGCTTTAAACCCATCACAGATTGTGCCGCAAGGACCTGAGCTCAATTGGTTTAAATATTTACCTAAAGGGACATAACATGGCATCTTATTTTTCTATGCATAAGCATAGGTGTTGTTATATGTAGAATGCTAAATCAAGGTATCTTGAAAGCTGAAGAGATGTAGAGTGCCCTCAATAATGTACTAACTGCAATGAAGTTGGGTCAAATGGTAAATATATCTCTATTAGCATTGAGTATTGTTTAGCTAATCATTTAGGAGGACATATGCCCGATTTCACACTTTGGTATCTAACAGAAACAATCATTAAACTGGCCATGATCACGATGATTGGCCTGTATTTCATTTTTAGTAACACCATCATGCATGCATTGTCGAGTGTAGACAATGGAGCTGAAGTGATGGTTATAATCAATAAAAAGATTTTGAACCCCTTGTTCTTAGGCTGTTTCTTTTTATCTGGCGTGGGTAGCCTAAGTTTATTTTTCTTAAGTTCAGGACTCACTTCGGCTGCAGGTATTGTCTTTTTTATTGGCACCGTTGCGGTAACTGTGGTTTTTAACGTGCCGCTTAATGACAAGCTTAAAGATGCACAAAAAACTGAAATAAAAGGTGTTTGGAAGGATTATCTTTCCAAATGGGTTGTTTGGAACCATGTGCGCACTGGTTGCGGCGTTGTTTCCGGTTTATTGCTTTGTTTGTAAAGGTTTAACATAACAAATACACCAAAAAATGAAAGGAGACTTCGGTATGGACAAGATTTTCTTGGGGATTAAAGGGCATGTTGTATGCTTAGACAAGTTAACCGGCAACGAGCTTTGGCGTCAAAAACTAAAAATAGATTGGGGAAAGCCTACGATTGTGGTTTATTCTGAAGAGTTATTTGTATACTTGGGCGGCACTTTTTATTGTCTTTCTCCTGAAACCGGTGTGGTTAAATGGGAGAATCGACTAAAAGGGCTTGGTTCAGGCTCTTGTGTTATCGCGGTTTCAGGAAAAAGTGCCGATGTAGAAGCCGGATCTGCTGGACAGGCTGCAATGGGTGAGATTATCGAGACAGTGGTTGATTTCACTACTTAGTCTATTTTCACATCTACTTCACATTATAAACGCTAATATTGTATCCCCTATTAATTATCTTATTGGCATATCATGAAACTGAAGTCTTCCATTTTAGTCGTTTTTTTAGGAGCGACATTATCTGTTATTACAACGAATTCATTCGCCAAGAGTGAAAGCGAACCGAAAAAATATCAGCAGTCTCCAGAACTTCTTAAGCAAACCATCGCCAAGGCTATCAGAGATTTTGAACTAACACCTCGTGAAGATTGGTCTTATATAGTGTCACGCTATGAGAGCGAGGAAGGCGATATCACAAGAAGTATCGAACAATACGACCCTCTTTTAGAGGGTACTCAAAAATGGTCACTTCTGAGTAAAAATGGACAAATGCCCAGTCAAACAGAGCAACAGGCATTTAAAGATTCCAAAAGAGAGAAATTAGAAAAAAAGGGCGAGCAAACTTTTCATATAAAACTGAGTGAAATTATTCACGTTGATAGCTTGGTGTTGCTCGATGAGAGTGAGAGCCTTTTAAGGGCAAATTTTCGCGTTAACCTGAGTCAATTAGGTGATACCGCCACCGAAAAGCTATCAGGAACACTCTTGTTTAATAAACAGCAAGCATTCATTGAAAATATCCAAATAGTCAATAAAGAGGCTTTTTCACCCATGTTCACTGCTAAAATTACGGATTTCAGTCTGAACTTGAGTTTTCTTAAAATCGACAAGGCTATTTTACCGCATCAGCATGCATTGAGCATGAATGGGACGTTTGCGTTTTTTACTGATATCGACGAAGAGTCATTGGATACCTATTCTAATTATCAAATTAGAAAGCAATAAATTAAACATCACTTGGTATGGTGTTCTTAAGTTGTAGCTAAGTAATAAATGCAACTTTAACGGTAGTGCCGTTTTGGCTACTGACCGAAAGTTGCCAGCTTTGATGTGCACAAAGCCGTTTAACAATTGATAAGCCAAATCCGAAGCCTGTGCTTTTAGTTCCTTTGATGGCAGGCTCAGTTACATTATCAGAAATACTGGGCTCTATTCCCGGGCCGGTATCCTGTATTACAAGCGCGTTATCTAAATAGCTAATATTTACCTCACCAGAGAGGGTATATTGAAAGGCATTACTGAGTAAGTTGTCGAGCAATACTTTTAACATACCTGGTTGCGCATATATTCGTGTGTGGCAACTATTAGCAATATTGATGTCGACTTTTTTACCAACAAGTAATGCACGGTTGTCGATAGTTGACTGTTCAATTAATGGCATTAGCTGAACGTTTTCTTTGCCTTGTGAAGTGTTTTCTTCGCGCGCTAACATCAACAGAGTGTAAACGGTTTTTTCCATTTTTTCAGAGGCTTCAGCAATACGGTGCAAAAGCTTTTTGTCTTCGCTATTGCTAGTGGTTTGAGTAGTCAATAATTCAGCGGCGTTTTTTATGATAGCAAGTGGGGTGCGCAATTCATGACTTACATCACGCGTAAAGCACTTCTCGCGGTCTAATGTTAAAGATATGCGATGCAAAGATTTTTCTATGGTACTCGCTAAAATCCCTACTTCGTTATTAGGATAGTGTTTAGAAAAACCTCTAGGAATAACTTCTGGCTCGACGCCATCGACCAATTCAGCCAATTCCTTAAGCGGGCGAGTTGTTTTTCTGCTAATTAACCAGGCGATTAAACACGCAAAAATAGAAACGAATAATGTACTGATACTCAGAAATTGAATAACGCCACTTCGAATGGGTCTCACAAACAATTCATTGCTCACTTCAGCAACCAGAAATGTATTCTCATATTGTGGAAAAGTATAGAGATGATAATGCTTACCGTTGTTACCCGTAAATTCTGTGCGCCTTGGCTCTTCTACTGAAATTTCCATGAAATCAGCAGGAAAAGTGGCTTTAGTAAAATGCAGTTGCATGTTGGGTCTTCTTGTTGGCGGCCATTCGCCCGTTTGTTGATATCCAAAGGACAAATATTCAGCCTCTAATTGGATTTCTTTTCGAAAGAAGTTATCTTCTAAGGTGTACATGAGTAAAAAAGAAATAAGGCCATAAACGGCAGATATAGCAAAGGTAAAAATGCAGAACTGAATGACAATACGACGACTTAAGCTATGAAATTTATCTGGTCTTTCAATCATTATTTGCACTCTCTGCATTGTCGCTTACTAGCACAAAACCAACACCAAATACTGTTTTGAGCATAGGAAAGGGAAAGGGCTTATCTATTGCATTACGTAATTGATAAATATGAGAACGCATTGCGTCTGATTCTGTCGGCTCATCACCCCAAAGCTTAAAATTTAACTGCGAACGGCTAACTACTTGTGGGTAAGCTTCAGCGAGTATAGTAAGAATCTTAAATCCCATGCTGCTTAGCTCAAGCGTTGAGTTTTCACGCATGGCAGTCCGTCGTTTTCTATCCAGTACTAAAGGCCCTATTACTAGCTTATCATTTGTGTGCAGCAAATGTCTGCGCGAAAGGGCTAAGCAACGCACTTCAAGTTCTTGTAGAGAAAATGGCTTACTTAAATAGTCGTCTGTTCCAACGGTAAACCCTTCCACTTTATCTTCGAGGCTATCTCTTGCTGTCAGCATTAAAATTGGGATGTGACGGTCGGCTCTTTCTCTAATATTTTGACACACTTCTGTGCCATCCATTCCGGGTAAATGTAAATCAAGAATAATTAAATCGTAGTAGTTTTGTAGGGCCAGTTCGAGGCCTTGATTGCCCCGAACTGCGAAATCCAATACATGTCCCTTTTGCTCAAAAAATTCAGCAATATTTTTGGCAATATTTTGCTCATCTTCTATCAGCAGTATCTGCAAAGGGGGCAATGTATTCATGCAAATCTCCTCACATGTATTGGCACTAAGGTTTTCATTGGGTCAAGGTGTTTAACATCTCAATCGCCGGTTTAAAATCAGGTGTGACCGTCAGTAACTGGCGCAAAGTCGTAAGGGCCGCCTCGTTTTTACCTAACTGGTGTTGCACGGTAGCAATTTTTAAATCTATCCGTGGATTGTTGAGCTCTTCTTTTGCCAAGCTCATTAGGACTAGCGCATTTTCCAGTTCAACTTTATCGACTGCCACTTTTAGATAATAATACCCATACATGCCTACAAGAGGAATATTATATTGCCCTTTGGAATCAGTAAGTGCTTTTTCAGCCTCTTTACTGCCGCTTAAAACTTTAGCGACTAAAGCCAATGTTGCATCATCTTTATAAGCAGGCATAGGTTTGATTTTAATACCTATAGATTTAAGCAACTCTTTAGCAACCGATACAGTGGAGGATGGGTTTTGACCTGTGATTAAACGTCCGTCAACAGCAACATGGTTTAACATGATGTCACTAGATTCGAATTTTGCCCCTCGTTCAATAATTTTGTCCTCGAGCATAAACTCAAAATCATTTATCCACTTTTTACCAAATAGCTTTTCTTCCTGGTTAGTAAATCCGTTTACCACTTTATTTGTAATTAAGTAACTGCCATCATTTAGTTTAACGTCAACCAGCGCAGCAGGGCCATGACAAACCGCAGCCACCGAGCCCTGTTGCTGATAAATATCGGCAATTAAGTTCTGCAATGGCTTACTTTTAGGTAAATCAAACATTGCACCTTTGCCACCAACTACAAACACTCCATCGTAGTCTGTGGCAGTTAAAGCAGCGATTGACAACGTATTATTTAGTTTGGCCATTATTGCATTATCACCTAAGATAGCGGCGTTGTATGGTGTGCTGGGATCATATTTGTCGGCTTCTACCTGACCACCTAAAGGGCTAGCAATATCTACTTGTATACCGTGATGCTTAAAAACTAGATAAGCCTTTGAGAACTCACCAAATTCATAACCAGGAGTTTCTTTTCCTGCTTGTTGGCCATAACCGCTAAGTACCATTAGTATTTTTTTATTGTGTGAATCGGCGAATGAATTCACCGAATTTAACAAAAATAAAGTTAAGATAATCGTTTGTATAAATTGTTGTATTAACTTTTTCATCGTGCTTCCTTTAATAGAGTTGTCATCACTTTCTCAAACTATCTGTGAAAAGGATGTGAAATAAAGTACAAACTTATTGTTCGGCCATTAATTGACGAACCGAACTAGATAAACTGTTTTTACTGGCAGCAATTCCCAGCAGCGTGACAGATAATAAGATCACAAACAAGGTAACGCCGAGCCATAGAAAATCAGGCTTGTAGGTCAATGAAAATTGAGATTGATAAATGAGTAAACCCGCGACATAAGTACCAGAAATAGAGCCAATAGCGGCTATTGCACCCGTCACAATCCACTCAATGATATTAAGCTTTAGACAAGTCGATTTATCAAAGCCAAAGCTCATGATGATAGCGTTTTTCTTTTTTTCTTTATCTTCTAATGAGGTAATCGAGGCTAAAATAACGATACTTGCTAGTATGATGATTAACACGGCAAAGCCGCTAATAACATGGGTAATCATTGATAGCATGGCATCAAATCTGGCTGTCATTTCTTTGAGTGACACCATGCGCAGTGAAGGGTGCTGTTGCCATAAATCACCTAATAATGAAAATTGGGTTTCAGCTAATTCTAAACTGGCCATATTATATTGCGGGGCCTGCAAGTAAGCTAACGCATATGATGGCATTTGTACCCAAAATGTTATTGAACCTGCTCCAGGTTTAAATGCGTGACTGGCTACAATAGTAAATTCAACACTTTGCGAACCTACAGAAAAAGTCATTAGGTCACCTAGAGATAAACCTAGATCGGTCATCACCTCCTGTTCTATTGAAATTTGTTGCCAGTTTTTAGTGTCCTTTGGCCACCATTGGCCATCGACTACACGGTTATTAGTGGGTATATTGTCGGCCCAATGTAATCTGATAGAGCGCTGAAAAGTTGCCATACTATCACTTGGTTTATCGCTAAATTGTGATAAGTGCTGTCCGTTCACTTCAGTTAATTTTGCGTAGATAAATGGCTTGCGCTGCCGAATATCAATATCATGTTCTGCGGCCCATGCTTGGATGAACTGCATTTGATGTTGAGTAGCTTGCGACACCATCAAGTTGCCATCATGCTGGCGCTTGTAAGCGCTCATTGTATTGCCCAGATCTTTCATTAACATTAAAGTAAACAACAATAAAAACGCACATAATCCAACGCCAAGAATCTGGGTGCTTTTGCCGACCAATCGTTGTTTCATCATAAAGAGTGCAAAAGGCATCAAGCCAGAGAAACCCTGAGTGAACTTTTCTCCTAATGATAGCCCCAGCCAACTAGTTACCAATATCAATAGTACACTTATTAGCATTGCCAATAGCACCATCGAAGTGAGTAGGCCATTGTCGGAATATGCAAAGGCAATACTGGCTAACACGACCATTGCACTAAAAATTGATATCCAATAACTGACTTTACGCTGGGTATTGGTTACTAGTTGGGCCACGGAGCTTTTTTTAAGGCTGGCCCATACAGGTAACTGAAATATCAAGAATAAGGCACCCACTGCCATCGCAGATTGTAATGCCAAGCCCATGTGCCATTGCCAGTTCAGGTCGTTTAATGTTGAACTAAGCCAATCAACAAGTAGCCAATGGCTGAACGCAGAAAACAATAAAACGAAAGGCAGCATGATTAAAAAACGAAAACACCATTTTAAAATCGAAATTTGCATTCCTGTTATTTTACTCGCACCAAGACTCATACATACAGCGCTAAAATACTGTTCTTTTTGCATTTGTATACGCGTGAGCTGCTCGATAGCAATGGCCGCCATAAAAAATAGAATAATAGAAGCAAGGCCAATGAAGTTCTCAGTCCTTTTCCAGAATAATGCAAGTGGATGAGCCCCTTGTTTATGACGAACCTGTGCTGCAGGTAAATGCAGTTTTTGCCATTCGAGGATTTGTTCAGATTGTTTTGGGCCAAGAGCGAAAAGATAACGATGATTTATAATGTCTTGAGGCACATTTATATGGCTAAGGTCATTGCGATTGATCAAAGCGCGCATGTCTACATTGTGCCCCTCCATCAAGCGATCAGGTTCGTGGAGTAAAATCTTCGTGACCAAAAAAGCTTGATCAGCAATGGTAAGCGTTTCACCGATGGTGACAGATAGACTGGATAGCAAGCGCGGATCAAGCCATATTTCTCCAGATTCGGGGCCAGTGAGTGAAAATTCGGGCGCCTCATCTAATGATGCTGTCGTTAGCAATTCTCCTTCTAGCGGGTAATCACTCGCGACCGCTTTCAACATAGTGCGTTGCCACTTTCCATTATGGGTTAACGTCGTAATTAGGTTTTGCGTCAATACCATTTTCTCAGACATATTAATGAGTGCACGTTGCTGGGATTCATTCAATACTTGTTGTTGACTAATCACCAAATCCGCACCCAATAAATTTGCTAGGTTATTCTCTAAATAGTTTTGTATACTTTGGCTGGTTAGACTCAAGGTGACGATAAATCCCATCAATATCCCTTGTGTCCAATGCATAAATCTTTGATGTGTTAAGTGCCTCTCTTGCTGATAAAAATGCCAAGCCAGTTTGTAGGTTTGTATATTCATCATGCCACCCCTGGCTGAAGTTGTTGCGTAACCCTACAAGCCTCGTTTTCTAAAGAGAACACATGCTCAGCTCGAGCCGCTAGTTCGGTACTGTGAGTGACAAGGACCAAACCGGCGCCGTTTTGCTGACAGCAAGAAAATAAGATATCGGCAACCGCTTTAGCGCTGTTTACATCTAAATTGCCGGTGGGTTCATCGGCAAAAATGAATTTTGGCTTAAACACTAAGGCCCGAGCAATTGCTACACGCTGCTGCTCACCACCACTCAATTGCTGAGGCTTGTGGTCAAGCCGGTGCCCTAATCCAACTTTTATTAAGTATTCTTTAGCTTGCGATTCAGCATTCTTGTTTCCACGAAGCTTTAGGGGCAAGGCTACATTGCTTAAAGCAGTGAGTTCTGGCAGTAAGTGAAATTGTTGAAATATAAAACCAATGTCTTCTCTCAATAAACTTAGTGGACCGGTTTTTGAATTTGATACACAATGGATATCGCCTTTTGCCGGTATCTCAAGACCCGACATCAACATTAAAAGACTGGATTTCCCAGAACCAGAAGGACCAGTGATAGCATAGGACTGCCCTTGAACTATCGATAAATTAAGATCGCTAAACAGCTCGACTTTTGTATCGTTGTTGTTGAAAGACTGACCCACGCCAATTAACTGGATTTGTGTAGTGTTTTTTACCAACATAATTTTGTCCAATAGTGATTATTGCACCTGATGTTAGTTGGTAGTTTGTGAAACGGGTGTGAATTCCCCAAGATATCTTAGATAATCTGTTCACTCAGACAGTAAATATTTTATTTAACTTAGTTTGGGGTAAGTTAATTTCTAGTAAGCTGAACGTTCAGACTTCTCTCGATATAGTATTCAACATATTCTGGCAGTCCTTGTGCGCCAGACATTATCTCGAATCGCTCGTGTAATAAGTCATTTGGATCGTTTTCAAGATGCACTATACGCCAAGTGTTAAGTGGCTGTTTTTCTTCACCGCTTACGCCATGAGTCACATGGAATAAAGGCTGTTTTTGCGTAGCATATAGGACCTGCCCTGCATCATCTTCGACCTTAGGTAAGCCAATAAATGTTACTTGTTGATTTGAATGATTCAAATAACAAGCTTCTATCACTGTGCCATAACTTTGCGGCTGCAACCACAACCGTTGCTCTGAAACACGGATGAATACTACATCACCGTTTTTCAGTATTTGACGTCCCCAAGCACGAGCAGTTCCTTCCTTGACTACACTACTGATGAAAAGGTCGGGGCGGGCGGCTTTTTTAACCTCCATTTCCCAAAGTTGAGTTCGAGTCAAGCTGAGCCCTTCAACACTAGGGTAGTCATTTACTATAACCCGATTCACATCCAATGGTTGAAGTTCTATGCTTGTGTAGCCTGATTTATTCCATGCTTTATAAAAAATTTCTTCATGGTTGTCTAGGTTCATTGTTAACACCTTAAAAATGGTTTAATTTGGCCTTGTATTTTGTATTAGCGTCAATGGCAGTCACCTTGTCACACACTTGATTTAATAGTAATTGCCATCAACCTTCGAGTTAATGGCACTACGATTAAACTGAATGGAAACGCCACTAACATTGCAATGAGCCATGAATTTGGCCACTTAACAAAAGCTTCGCTTAAAGTTGTTGATTCTAAAATTAACATGGTCGCTGACATGACGCCGGACATTAGAAATGACATTACAAATGAAAACGCAAGCGCTTCTAATTTATGTGGAATCATTTGAGTAATCTCCTTCATATCTGTTATTTATTGTCTTGTAAATGCGACAATGTATCTTTGAGCTGCTTTACTAAGAGATCATTTGTAAGTAACCCTTTGTCAGTATCAAAATTCTTGAAAAATTCAGGTATAGACAAAGACGCTACTACTTTGCCAGCAAAGTAATGTGCAGATTCGACGGCTAAAGACAAAACACTTCTCGCACCACCTGGTCCAGGTGATGTTGATAAAAACACGAGTGGTTTGTCTTGGTATACTTTTTGGTTTACGCGAGTAGCCCAATCAAAAAGGTTTTTGTATGCCACGGTGTAGTTACCATTATGTTCAGCAAGCGATATTAATAGCGCGTCAACTTTTGCAATTTTATCTAGGAATCTAGAGGCTGGATCTGGGATGCCTTGTTTTTCCTCTAAATCAATACTGTAAATAGGCATTTCATAGTCATTAATATCCAAAAACTCGATATCGCCATCGGGTATTAGACTAGAGGCATATTTTATAAGATCTTTGTTAATAGACTTGAGACTGTTACTGGCTGCTAATGCTAGAATTTTCATGGTTATTTCCTCTATTGTGTAAATATTAGTTTTTGGACAACGACTTAATTTGACCTAGTTTGCCTGCAGCATATGCGGCTTCAATCCTTGCTACTTCAGCCTCATTGCTCATTACAAAAGGGCCCTTTTGAACAAAGCTTTCATTAACGGGGGCAGAAGCAAACAAAACAAAGTGTGCTTTAGAGCTTGCTACATTCGTTAACTCAATCAAATTGGTGTCAAAACCTGACATCGTTTTGATACCAAGCGCTTTACCTGCTTGCATGGTAATTTCCTCGCCTCCAGCGTTTAGTTTAATTTCGCCAGTTAATAGATATAGCCAGCCATTCTCCTTCGCTTGCAAGTCATGAGTGAACTTACAACCAGTATCAAGCTCTCCATCTAGAATAGTCATAGGTAACGCAGGTGATACCGCACCTTCAGTTTGATTACTGTTTCCAAGTACAACTCGAACGCGCAGGCCATCTTTTGTAATGATTGGCATATCTTTAGCTTTCACATGCAGCGATTCGGGCGGATCATGTTTCATTAAGTGTGGCAGATTGATAAATACTTGAAGGCCATGAGTATTCGCTCCATCTCTAGGCTTCTCATCATGCACAGCACCAGAGGCAGCCTTTAACCAATACAAGTCGCCAGGCATTAAATCAAAGTCATTACCTAGTGAATCTTGGTTGTGAAATTTACCTACACTGTCTTCAAAAAGGACAGTCACCGCCGAAAGACCAGCGTGAGGGTGAGCACCAAAAGTAGGTTTGCTCATATGGTAATGATCTACCATGACTAAAGGGTCCATGGCGCCAACGAAATTATTGTGACGAAAGGTACTTGCTGTAAAACCGTTTCCAATATTTAGTTTATTGCCTTTTTGTGGTGCACTAAATGTAACGCTCGAAAATATCTGTGCAGTCCGGCTCTCTGCTAACATGGGATTGGTGTTCATTTTAAAGTCTCCTGTTTATTTTGAGTAAATCACTGTGCTAATAACCACGATTTAGAGGATAGCAATCAAAAATTAGAACGTGTAGACTCAAAAAATGAATGTATCGTTCTATACTTGGAACGAACTTAGGAGCATAACGGGTTATGATTGATTTAAATGACTATTTCTATTTTATTCATGTCGTGGAAAAACGCGGTTTCTCTCCTGCCGCAGACGCATTAAACATGCCTAAATCGCGCCTCAGCAGGCACGTATCTCAACTAGAGGCAAGACTTGATACTCGACTGATACAAAGAACTTCCCGCCAGTTTAATGTGACAGAAGCCGGCGAGCTATTTTACGAGCATGCGCGCAAAGTGATAGAAGGCATGGAAATTGCCGAAGCAGCGTTTCAACATCGAAAAGCAACATTAAGTGGTCATGTAAGCTTTAGTTGCTCGTTTGGCGTTGCGCAGTTTGCGCTTCAAGAAATTGTTTTTGAGTTTCTGGCTAAACATCCAAATGTGAAACTCATCCAACAGGTTAGCAACCAAAGTGTCGACCTTGTTGCTTCTGGGATAGATATGGCAATAAGAGGGCATATGGATACCATGCCAGATTCGAGTATTATTCAAAGACGCTTAGCGAATGTTTCTTGGCATTTGTTCGCGAGTCCTGAATATCTCGATAAAACGGGTACGCCAACGTCACCTAAAGATCTACAACAAAGACAAGGTTTAAAGGTAGGTTGGCAGCCTGCACAGGGGCATTGGAATCTAGAAAACAGTAGTGGAGGCAAGTCCACCATTTCCTTTACTCCTAAATTGTGCAGCGATGACATGACTACCTTAAAACAAGCAGCAGCAAAAAATTTTGGGATTGTAAGCTTGCCCGCTTATACATGCAGAGCCGAATTAGATAACGGAACCTTGGTAAGAGTTTTACCTGATTGGACGGCAGGGTGCGCGCAATTAAGTTTAATTACTCCTTCTCGACTCGGCCAATCACCAGTTGTTCGCACTCTTGCAGATTACTTCGTGAACAATGTGAATGCTCGGGTTGGAGATAAACCGAATTGAAGATTGGTAAGCTCTGTCATATATCCTCACATTTTTTTTACGTGTTTTGAAAATCCCCCCAAAATGTACTTTCGGTAATAAATTGCGTACTTTCTGTCAAGAGTAAGTACCCCTTTATCTATTAATATTGTTTTCTACGAAATTAGTAAGTTTTACTTTAATAAACAATTTCAATGAGGAATAAACAAATGATAGATAAAAAATCTGAAGATTGGCAAAAAGCACCTTTATGGGTTTCATTCGGACTTCTGGGATTTAAAGATCGCAAACAAACACTTCTGAGCATCATTCTGCTAGTGATATGTGGACTAACGTTTTTTGTTTATGGCGGATGGGGAGAGCCTATTAGTTTAAATGCCTCGGCCTGGCTGGGTTTGTATTTGCTCGCAGTTACATGGTTTGCCGCAGCATTTCGCTGGGCAGATCGCAAAAACTTATGGTCTTCAACCTAATGAAGCAGCCACTGAAGGAGTACTTGACGTATGTATAAATTTTTCTCATCAGTCGCTGTAGTCTATTGCAGTTTCGCTTTAGCAGGTTGCGGTATAGTCAACAAAGTACGTCTAATGAACGCCAATAATGGGATCGAGCCTATATGGGAGCAAAATCAAACTATTGCGACGCCTGAGGCTGATTATGTATATGCCAAGCCTTATATTTACGTTTCCATTGATGGCGTTAAGAAGGTAAAGCTGCTGATTGACACGGGCTCATCCATTTCAATGCTATTCGATACGCCGAAAATTAAACAATTACAGCTTGAACAAGGCTACGAGTTAACGATAGGTGGTTATGGAGGGCATCAACACACGCCTGCTTTCCAAACTAAGATCAATACCTTAGTTATTGATTCTATTGCTTACAAAGATGTTAATTTTGGATATATCCCACTTTCTGAAACTCGGTTTTTTATACGGCCCGATCAAGCAGGGTTTGATGGTGTCGTTGGCAACGATATATTAAAGGACCTTGTTTGGTATTTTAATCGTGATGCTAATCTAGTGACTGTTCATAAAACCCTACCAAAAGCTATCTCAAACATGAAACCCGAGTGGATCCCATTTGATACTTTTTTTGGCAAAATCAGTTTTCCTGCCAAGATTACATTCTCTGACCATGTGTTGGAGCGCGATATCATATTGGACACAGGCAGCAGATATCACATGAGTATTAACGATGCATACTTTGGTGGCGGTAAAGCATTTCCTTCTCCTTCAATACAGTCAGCTGGATATAGTCTCAGTGGAATGGCAACCCACTTCAAAGCAAACACGCCACTTGTGGAAGTCGGAAACTTACGGCTTGAAAATGTAGTGACTAACATTATTCAAGAAGATGAAGATGATTTTTGGACCTTAGGCAGTGCACTATTGAGTCAGTATGAGATAGTTATCGATTATCCAAATATGAGGTTAGCTTTTATTCAGCGAAAAGGACATTCTTTCAAAAGCCAATATAATTTACTGGGTTTAGAATTGAGAAAGTTACAAAACGGAAATTTTGTCGTTGTATACAGTTCGCCTGACTTGCCAGCCAAAGCACTCAATTTTAAAATAGGCACCGAAATTAATAAAATCAACGGCGTTAAATCACAGTTATATACCGTGGATGAGTGGCAAGAATTAGCTTCAAAAGAGGGGCTGTTTGAGTTTTGTGTTCATGAGAGTGACATTTGTGAGCGTGTTAGCGCTGCTCCGATTGAAGGTTTTTCGATGTAAGGTGGAACAGTACGATGCCAAAAGGGGTTTGTCAGGTAGTCCCTTTTGTACATGCTACGGTTGGTCATCATCATTATTGGTAATTTCCTAAAGTCTTTTAGCAAACTTTAGGCACAGTCTGGACTGGCCAACTATTTGGCCGAATGGTCATTAACAGTGAAGATTACTACTGCTTTTCAAATTAGTGCCTTGTTGCGGGTGTTTGAGGGTGTCGAGGCGCGGTTTGATGAGGTAAAAGGCAATTTGCCGGTATTTTTTTTGTGGTTAGACATTATTTGGGTCTCAGCCGTTTTTGATGAAGAAATGTTTTCCGAGCTTTAACGGTCACCATGATATAAAAAGCTCGGCCTAAATCATGTTTAATTTCAAGGAAGCCTTAATGGACGTATTCGAAGTCACGAAGGATAATTACCAAGAACTTATCGAAATCTGGGAGGCCTCAGTTCGTGCAACTCATGACTTTTTACCAGAGGAAAGTATTGTTGAACTAAAGCCTCTTATTCTTCAACATTATTTTGATGCTGTAGACCTTCGCTGCACTAAGCAAGGTGAAAAAATCACTGGTTTTATAGGGGTTGCAGATTCAAATATTGAAATGCTCTTTGTTAAACCACAGCATTTTGGTGCAGGTATTGGTCGTAATTTAATTCAATATGCCGTAGACAATTTGGATGCATCAAAAGTTGATGTAAACGAGCAAAATCCAAATGCTATAGGCTTCTATGAAAAAGTAGGTTTTAAAAGAATTGGGAGGTCTGAATTAGACGGTCAAGGCAATTCATTCCCACTAATACACATGGTGCTCGGTTAAATTAACAAAATAATAAGTGGATTTTGGAAAGAGCGACCAACACCGTTTATTGTTAATGATAGCGAGGATGGTTATTCTAATTCCCACGCTTATATTTATTGGTAATATTGGAGAAGTATTGCCCCTAAACTTGGCGCTTTGCTTGAATTGATACCATTTGGAGAAGCTGAACGCAGACCAATAAGTCCTACCCAATGCGTTGAAAGTATTTTACTCTGACACTATTAAATCGGAATAAAGCACCGCTCTGCTATATTCAACTAAGGCTCTTTTAGGTTCAATTGCCGTGAAATGTGCTAACAATGTGTTTTGGTATAAAACTATAGCCCTGACTGTCTCAATATAAACTCCGCGTTTTCCATAGATAGCAAATCGACAATTGAACCACCATTTTCGATATATGCTTTTGCTATTTGATAGCCCACCCAATAGCCCACATCTCTGGGCATCGAATCGACATCGGAATAAAGCCATGCCGAAAAATTCGACGATAGCATCGTCGCCTGAAAATCAGCAATAAGTTGCTTATTTTTACTTAAGCCAAATTCAGCTCTTTTATCGTCTAAGGTTTAAGCTGCACCAGCAGTTAATTCTGCAATATAGTCAGCACTCCCTTCGAGTATCGAAATCTCTAGTAAATTTAAACTAAAGCTAAGATGTTTTTCATTATATTTCTCAGTAGAACGATATCAATTTTTACCGATTGAGCACTCTTAACATTGTTAAATCAGATGAAACTCGCTTCTCATTTCTTCTTCTCTCAAAGGCATGATTGCCTGATATGCCTCACTTTTATACCAAGCTCTAGCGTTCTCGATGTCAGGGAACTGTATACTTACTTTTAACTTATGTTGCGCTTCACCGTTAACCACTTCAACATCTCCTTTATCAATGAATTTGCCATTAAATGGGGTCAGCGTTTCTGCTGCTAAGGCGCTATATTGAGGCACTTTATCTATTGGTGTAAGGTCGACAACCACAAAGTTTGTGGTCTATTTTCTCTTTGTTGATTAAAGTTAGTTCAAAGTCGGGGTTTATGCTTCGACTGCCAAATGTGAAATGCAATGACAAGTATGACAATCACAACAAAACCGAGCAGGGCATCTTTAATCACCAAATCAATTCTGTTGTTTACAAGATAAATGTCGGGTTTCCCTGTTTTCCACAGCGTCCATTGCGTTGCGATATCTGAAGCAAACGCTTCATCGTTACCCGTTTGAAACATAATAAAACCACTACCATTGCTTGGGTCAAATCGAACCGAAGCATTCAGGAATGGAGATTTACCGCCATGTCCAATGACATACCCTTCCTTGGTCGGAGCAAAAAGCATTACGCCAGTACCCCAAATATACTGGCCGCCAACGCTAGCAATTGGAGCTCGCATTTGATTCAAGCTTTGTTTGCTCAGTAAGTTTGGGAACCCGTCACCTCTGAAGGTGGAGTTGAGGTTTGCCTTTAGCAATTTATGCATATCAATGATGTTTGTATACAGGCCTGTAGCAGCAAGTGATGTGTAATTAGGATATTCGCGCAGTGTTTCATTCTCACCATAGTACTGTGCTAGCAATGGCTCATTTCTATCAACCTGAAATTGAGTATTGCTTAGATTAAGGGGGGCAAATATTTCTTCGTACATAAAATCAGAAAAAGTCATTCCGCTCACATCTTGAATAATCAATTGAATTAAGTTGTAGCTTCCTCCTGAATAGTCCCATTGACTGCCAGGCTCTTGAGTGACAATAACGCGTCCACTAACTTCTGGGTCTGCATCAGCAGCTTGGGTTAGGTGCTCGACTAGCGGTTGAATTTCTTCATTGGGAGCAAAACCATCGTGACCTAAACCATCTTCTATTCCAGCGGTATGACTGAGCAATAATCGTAGAGTAACCTTGTTATTATCAAAGTTACTCGCAGGTAATGCCCAGCTTTTCAAATAGGTACTAACGGGGGTATCTAAATCTAATTTCCCTTGTTCGACTAGGCGCATGACACCCATCGCAGTCACCCACTTACCGACAGAAGCAACACCAAAGACTGACTGTTCATCAACAGGTTCACCTTTTGAATAAAAGTAAGTATGTACTATTTCACCGCTTTCAATTAACGCTACAACTGCATTACCTTTTGCTTGCTCTTTGATTGTAATATTTAGAGCATTGGTGAATCCGTTATTATCATCGGTTTCACTCCATGGCGTTAACAACCAGCCCTGCATCAAAGCCGTTATGCGAAGTGCTCCCCAAGCTGTCGACAACAGCGCGATTATTAGCAAAGACACTATAAACTTTTTCATACCTACCCCCTATAGTTTGCATCTATTCTCGTTTATCAGGAAGTACCAAAATTGATAATGCGTTCAAGAAGAATGACCGACCGTACATATCTCATCGATATGACTGCTGCGCCCTATACTGGGTAAGAATTCTCTGAGCCTATTATCGTGCGCATTGTCTAAAACATATGACCTAAAGTTTAACTTGTTACTGAGCGGATAACAAAAAACAGTCAATTCACATCAGTTTCACAATAACGTCTGCAAAATAAACGAAATCGTTAATTAGTAAGAGAGTTATCTATGAGATCTTTGTTTAAGCTTTTGGCCATATGCACAATGTTTGGAACGCTTGTTCTTGGAGTAGGCGTTTCAGCAGCCCCAAAATACTCACTAGAGCCAATACGTTTTGCCCAGTTGAATGATGTAAGGTTGGCGTTCAAGGATTCTGCGCACGGAGATGTTGTCGTTATTTTTGATGCTGGCTTTGGTACCGATCAAGAAACCTGGCAACTGGTCATAAATGCATTGCCTGCAAGTATTCGCACGATAACCTATTCAAGAGCGGGCATAGGCAAGTCCTCAGCAGTTTCGAAACCAAGAGCAATTCTCAATCATCTTGAAGACTTAAGAGCCTTGAAAGCTTATCTAGATATAAATCAACCCTTTATATATGTTACTCACTCATATAGCGGTTTAATCGCGAGTGAATACGCTGAAGCCTTTCCTAAAGAACTAAAGGGCATGGTAATGGTCGAGCCTGCAACCCTATCTCAACGCCATCAGTTCAAAGCGATAGATGCACAGTTCATAAAGCGTGAAGATATTATGCTGCTGCAATACATGCCTGAACATTTAGTCGCAGACTATAAGCTGCTCATTGAACAAATGGACAACGCTTGTAAACACACTCGAGCGCTTCCCAAAAATATACCTGTTCATGTAATAACAGCTGGTCAAGTAAGCAATGAACCTTTTGCTTTTAATGAAACAGAGCAAGGCAAGGCGCTTTGGATCAAGCAACATAGTGAGTTAATTAGCAACCAAGAACGTCAAGTCCACCATATAGTTGATTCGCCAGATCACAATCTTCATAAAACGCACCCAGAGCTTGTCGCGAACAGCATTCTTGCATTAGTCAATTCTCGGCGTGATAAATAATGTCTTTATTTAAACATCATTGTCAGTATATTTTTGCACTCTCTTTTATATTTCTACAGGGCTGTTCATCTGTGCCGAAAGCACTGGATGATAGAGCACAAATCGACTTAAAAAATACTCCATTAATGATTGAAGCCGTAAATGAAGTGGGCCGATATACTGTGAAAAATAATGAAAGTATGAATCATTTCATGGGCGTGTTAACACCTTTGTATTTAGTAGGTGATAGATATGTAAAGACTAACAAAGTCATGGCGTTGATCAACTCTAGCGCCGATGACTTCTCAGAGCGACTGGGTAAAAGAGTTGCCCGAGCACTAACAGAACAAGGGTATAAAGTACAACAACTGGCTCACAACAACAGGTCTGCCCCAAGCAATGTATCTTTGACTTTAACTTTAGTGTCGATGGGCTTTAGTGATGATGACCATGCAGGTAAATATGTTCCATTTATGTATGTTCAAGCCCGCATAACTGACATTAGTAAGCGGCAAATTTATTATGACCAGCGTTTTGCCATTGGCAATAAATCAGAGGCAGGACAATCGTCTATTTATATTCCAAACAGCGTTGCATTTAATGGCTTTGACAATTTAATAAAAAATCCTGAAAAAGCAAGTCATTCATTTGATGCACTTGTAGAAAAAATGGCAAACACAATTGCACTGCACATTGCCACTGACTAGTTGATGAAGTCTATCTTATCAAACCGTATTATGTTTCGTCTGCCTCCCCACCTGACTCAATTTTTGCTGATTAAGAACTCCGAGGACAGTTACCGCAATAGATAAGGCTAACAACTCTCTACTTCCAAAATATTATTGGTAGAACGTCGTTGACTGTTAAGTAAAGTGCTAACATCAAAGCAATTAACGTTATCAGAGCATCAAAGCTCTTGAGCTTCTTTTCTTTGGCATACAACAATGCCGCTATCAAACAGGCGAAGGGAAAGCCTGCACTGACTACGGCCAATGATATACTTGCGGCGGTCTGCTCACCAAAGTCTAAAAAACTCTGTTGCGAATATAGATACACAGGTATTGCTAACAAACATAATACTGAAAAGGGCAATAAAATTGGATTTATACCTTTTTTGAAGCCCCTTACAGACACTACAGCACCCCTCGCTATCAATACTATCAAGGCAAAACACCCCAAAATAAGTACAAACCAATTCAATAATAAGAAGCTCAAAGACGATTTTTTATAGGTATTTAGTCCATCACTTATAAACGCGAACTGACCATCGTGATAGTAAACGTGAGAGGTATTTATTCTGCCATCTCGCCTGTAAAGGAATTTACCTACAGTGGTAATTTCAAACTCTTCCTGTTGAAGTGAATATACCTTAAACCCGGACTCTGTCGCAGTTAGATAAATACTGTTAAACATGTAGTCTAACCAGTGGAATTCAAGCATGTTGTTCGGCGAGAGGATATACAGGCCTGAAATATCCTGTTGCGGGTTATTGAAAGAACCAGCCTCATAGTTTTCAGTGGCTTTTCTCACGTTGAGTTGATTGATTAACGTGCGGTTGAAATCGTCGTATAGTGCGCTTTCATTGTCGGTGTTTATCGCAAAAAAATAACCTTTTTTTTCCTCTGGGAAAAGACAAAGGTTAGCATAAAAACCGAATGTTTCGCCCGGATGACAATAGCCTATAGCACCATGTCTATCTCTTTTTGCTAGAGCAAGTCCATGCCCATGTTCAAGCCCAGACTCAAAAGCAAAAGTCCCTTTTGGAACGCCTAGTCTATTCATTAGCGCTGCTTGCACGATACGTTCATTGTCACTCATCCCGTTTCCTAACAGAAATTGGATAAATTGACTCATATCATTAACCGTTGTCGTAAATTGTCCCGCTGGTCTCAGTAGCATTGGAACCGCAATCTGCGGGTTTGTACCCTCAAAATATCCCATGGCAAGCCGCGAGTCACTCCCTTGTGTGACGAAGTTAAATGTACTGTCATTCATGTTCAACTTTTCCAACAACGAGTCCATGTAGTCTTCATAGTCTTTACGTGTAACGGCTTGAATAATCATGCCGAGTAAACTGTAACCCATGTTTGAATAGGAATATTGGGTTCCTGGTTCAAAGCGCGGAGTTAAAATATGAGGATCAGTATTTAAAAATGCTTCCGCTAGAGGAGTATCGGGTTTAGTGCTCGAATTGAGTAACTGCCACATTTTGATGTTATCCAAACCAGAGGTGTGCGCTAATAAATGCTCAATGGTTATTGGTGCATTATTCGACCAATGGTTTTGCCAGTCTAATGTAGGAAGCAAGTCCTCAACTGAATCGTTTAAATGAATCTTCCCAGTGGTTATAAGGTGCAAAACACCGACAGCCAAAACAACTTTGCCTACTGAACCTACCTGCACCTTGGTGTCCAATTGCATACGACGATTTGACTTAATATTTGCAAACCCCGAAAAAGAGGAATTTTTTTGGCCATCATCAAATGTCGTCCAAACAATACCCGCCAAATCATAGTCGGCGAGAAGTTGCTGTATTTCGGCTTGCTGTTCGTTTGCATTCGATGTCAATGACGAAAGACAAAACAGCAAGAATGCCAATGTGTATCGATAAAAGCTTCTAAAACAACGGCTAATTTCACAAAAAAACATGTCTTAATCATACCTATTTTAAACAGACCGCCGTTTGCCATCTAAACAGCGAGTTAATTCTGAGTTCCACTATTCAATTAATGTTGTGAAATAAATGTGAAAAAGCAGTAGCAACGATATTACTTAAAATGCTGCACACCAAAATTTTGTGTCAATTCACATATGCTTCACAATAAAACGAGTATGGTTCTCTCTCAACCAAACTAAATATGGAGTTACAACAAAAATGATTAAACTGTCTAAACGCGGCGCCTTTCTGTTTTTATTAGTGTCACAAAGTGTTTTTGCAGAAACGAATACAAATCCCTTTCAAGACTTTTACTCTGCCGATGGCACAGTAGTTCAGGTAGAACAAGTTGTGTTAGAAAATGGTAGAACACAAATAAGTTATAAAAGCTTTGATGGTGAGCAGGTTAACGGTCAAATAAGCTACCCTGCGTCAAACTCAGATAAGCACCCCGTTCTAATTGCTTTGCACGCAATGGGAAGAAGCTACCCACGTTGGTGGAACGCTGAAATTAATGGCTCACCTACAATCACACAAGCGAACAAGATAGCTCAAATGGCACATGAAAATGGATATGCAGTTATGGCGCTGGATGCAAGGTATCATGGTTCACGCAAACTTGTAGATAAACCACTGCAACTTATCATGGGAAACATGAAATCGGGTGCCCCAGAATTGTACTTGGACATGGTGCAAAACAGCATCAGAGACTATAAGCTTCTACTAAATTGGATTACAGAACAACCGCAGTTTAAAGGAATGCCAATACACGTTGTTGGGTATAGCATGGGAGCACAAATGTCACTCCTTTTAGCCGCAGCCGATCAACGTATTGAAAAAATGATGATCATTGTTCCGCCCAATGTTGACGAAAAAATGGAGTATGTATCCCCCATAAATGCCGCGCAATTTATCAAACATCAAAACGTGTTGTTGCTTAGCTCGAATCAAGATCAGTATTCGTCACAATCTGAATTTTCGGAATTGTTCAATGCCATGCCGACGAAATCCAAGTTGCAAATAGTTTTTGATGCAGACCACATCTTGCCAGCGAATTACCCCGACGTTTTGCCTTTTTGGTTCGAATAAAGTGTAGACGTCATCGATGAAGCAGAGAAACTCTCTTGAAGTTTGATCGATTCAAGAGAGGGTTGCACTAATCATTATCGAAAAAAAATGGCCGGCCCTGAGGGACTCGAACCCCCAGCTATACCTTAGGAGGGAATCGTTTTATCCTGTTAAACTAAGGGCCGTGCAACGGCGTTAATCTTGCTTCAAAAATGCCCCGATTACAACTGCAAATATGGTTTTTTAACTTGTTAAAAAGCTCTGATACTTTCTTTGTAAACGCAAAAGTGAATCAAAAGCGAATATCCCGCAGCAATCATAAAAAGAGCGGATGGCTAGCGTCAAAGTGATCAAAATGGCATACTGTATTCGAGCGATTTAGCTAGGATAGCAATGTGGACACCTTACAAGATATTGATTTAAAAACATTGACAAAAAAGAGTTTCTGGAAAAGTAGTGCATACATATTTCTTGATATTTCTATTCTATTTTGCATTCTTATTGTGGCATGGCAAACAGATAATATCGCAATTACTCTCGTGGCTATTTTATTGATTGCTCGGCAGCAAAATGCATTAGGAGTACTAGCACACGAGGCGAGTCATTTAAATTTATATAAAAGTAAAAATGCAAATTTATTTATAGGTAGAGCTTTTATGGGAGCATGTTTAGGGATCAGTTTTGATGCATACAAACACGCTCACTTTCTTCATCATAAACATATGATGACTAAGAAGGATCCAGATCTTGTATTTATTGAAAAGTTTCCTATTGCTAAAAACAAATTGTGGTTGCAGTTTCTACCTGATCTACTTGGCTTATCTTGGTTATATCTAAATTTATATTACTTAAACTATGCAAGGAAAAATAAAATTGCTTTGGTGACGGTGATTGCTTCTCTTGTGCCCGGACTCATATGGCATATTGGATTGATAAGCCTATGCTTTATGGCCGGTAAGTGGTGGTTTTATTTTTTGTATTGGGTGTTGCCTATGACCACCTTGGTTCCAATGTTTATGCACATTCGAGGTATTTGTGAACATGCTGGTAGGGAGCCTTCTAGAGATGCATTCAGAGGCGCTAGAAGTGTTAAAAAGAATGGCTTAGCCATGCTCGTTGCGCCTCATAACTACAATTATCATGTTGAACATCATTTGGTGTCTAATGTTCCGCATTACAATATTCCTAGGTTACATAAAAGCCTAAAAGAAAATGAGTATTATTGTAAGGAAGCTTTTGCAGCGAATTATAGAGAGGCCATAGAAAAATTAATTGTCTAATGAGCTTTTTAAAGCAAAAGGCTACGATACTTAATTGAGCCACGTAACAATTGGAAAAAATTGCAAGAATCTTTACAAAAATAAAAGCCTATTCTAAACAATCGTTTTAAGCCTTTCATTGCGACCGTTTTTTCGCTACCACGCACAAAGCAATAAGGTAAAAAGAGTAATAAACTAAACCATGAAAATAACACACCAATCAACCCAATAAGCCCCAAGCAATATGTTGCCTGTACCTGGTCAAAGAAGTAACGAAGATAGAAAAACTTTCTGGTTTGAGGGAAGTCTTTAGGAATTCGAGGAACAACCATCATGCGCTTATCAAATAACCATTGGGTTGGGCTAATAACATCAACGACATGGTATACCGTCGCGTCAGAGGAAAACTTACTGGCATATCCTAAATTTTTAACTTTCCACGCAAAGTCGGTATCTTCGCCTCCCATAACAACTAAATTTTCAGGGTCCTCATCGGCACGAAATGAACCCACTTTCATAAATGCCTCCCTACTATAAAAAATATTGACGGTCTCATAAATAAAACTCTCTTGTCTGAGTTCAAATGAGCGATTAAACACGTTATGGGGAGCCCCGGGTTGCGGGAGGGTTTGCCCTTGCACTAAACCGACATTTTTTCCAAATGCCAATATACCTGAACGTAGCCACTTAGGACTTGCTTCACAATCGCTATCCATAAAAGCGATATATTCGCCTTTTGAGCTCTGAGCACCTAGGGTCCTAGAAGGCCCTGGTCCTTCCGCTTTTTTGCGAAGACATTTGATAGAACATGGTGATTCGCTTGCAAGCGCATTCACCATCTTTTCGTTAGCATCATTAGAAGAACTATCTACAACAATGACTTCAAAGAGCGTAGCCGGATAATCCTGTGTTATACAAGAACGCACTGCTTTTTCGAGCAGTACGGTGCGCCCATATGCCGGTATGACTATGCTGGCCATTGGCAACTGATGCGTATTCACTCTTAAAACCTCAAAATATCATCTGAAAGTTGATTTTTATGCCAAATCATTATTTTCTTTTTAGTTCAATACTGGTCACTGAATGTTTGGGAAAAGTAAAGCTAAACTCTTTGCCTATATTATCTAACGGATAATCATTTAAGGTCACCTGATTCATTGAGCCCTCATTAAATTGGCCATTTTCTTCATCAGACTTTTGTTTGCCCCACTTTAAGTTGGGTACTGCGATCACTTTTGAACCGGTATGTGAATCAATATTCACGCCGCCCAAAATCCAGCTTTTCCCATCAGACTCAGGAATAAAGTTTCTCAAATTAATTGAGGTTTCTATATCTGCATCAAAATGTTTATTGATACCCATAATATATAGTGTGTCACCATCTTCACTAACACTTGCTACTACGTCTAAATAGGGCACATTTTTTTGTCCTTCAGACCACCCAATAGAAGGTGTATTGAATTTTGGACTCTCGGTGGTGCTAGCAATGACTTGTGTGCCGAAATGTTTGGTAAACAATTCAAAGGCATAGGCTCTAGGCGTTGGTATCCACTCTGGATCGGGCGGGAAACGGCTATTTGCAGAAGACAGCCATCCGAGCACACTAAAATCATTGAGCATCCAAAATGCAGCCATTTTAGTGGGTTTACTTTCGATAAATGTTTTTAACGTACTTGCCGAAAATATAGCAGAACCGAGTGTCTTAGGGTGATCGACATAATCTCCCGCATGGAAGAATTGAAAAATTGGCCCCCATTCAGTCACTGCGATAAAGGGTCTATCAGCTTCATTTGGGTAAAATTCGGCCAACTCTTGATCCATCCGTTTTAAATTGTTGGCAATAGCGATTGGACGTCCCATCATCGCTTTGTAAACAGTCTTCAAGGGCTTGCCAGCATGGTCGCCAGTTAAAATAGGTGCATAGGCATTATGAATTGAAACAAAATCAAAGTGTCCTTGCATTTCGTCATAGACAATCCTGTTCCAATTTTTATAGTCCATTTGCTTATACAAGCCCTCGTTAAGACCACCAATGATGCCTATTTTTATCCGAGGGTCAGCTTTACGCATTGCTTTGGCAAATGTTAACGCTCTCTTAGCGTAGTCTTTTGGTGATACTGTAACGGCTTTAGAAACATGGTTGCCATTATTAATGTACTGCTCGTTACCAATTTCCCAATATTCGACACGTAGACGGTCTTTGTTAACGTATTTTATCCAATCTACTGCGTCTTGCGGGGTGCCATTCGTAAAATTAACTGTAAATATCAGCTCTGCGCCAATGTCTTCGGCCATCGCAATTACTTCTTCGGTGCCAAAGTTTGGCACCGAGGCATCTGCTTTACCTGCCTCATGAGTTATTTTAGGTCGTTTATTATAGGGTCCGATACCGTCACGCCAATTATAGAAATCAGAATAAATACCGCCAGGATAGCGAATAAGTTGCAGACCCATATTTTTAGATAATCGAGTGATCTCCGGATCTACTCGTTGTTTATCTTCTTGCCATAAACTTGTTGCATTCCAGCGCCATTCTATATTTCCACCATACAATGCAGAAGGAATATCATGTTTTATATCTGCACCATCAACATCAATTGATGCTTGCAGTGTTTGTGGGTTTTCTGAGGGACGCCAAGGGCTACCGTCATAGTTGATGCCCGCTTTAGGTTGTTCGGCAACTTTTGTAGGTTGGCTGAAATTAGTATCTAAGCGGGCAGAAATATTGTCAAAATAAGCTCGGCCAGATTCGCCTGACACCCAAACAGACAAATAGAGTTTTACATTATTGCCAATTGGTACTTCGTAGCTGTCTTGATAAAATTTCCAGCTACTATCTGCCGCAGAGTGGAACAGCATCTTAAACTCACCGGTTTTACCATCAACAACACTCACTAAGCCTACTAGTGCGTTGGCACCGCCTTGAACAGACATATTAGCGCCAAAATGTAGAGTCTTACCTTGCAAGTTTGTAGTGTTAATTTCTTGCGCAACGGCCAAGGGTTGGTTTTTGTCATTATTTTTATTCGGAATTAATGCTAGTGCATATTGACCGGACAAAGCATTTTGCGAATGTTCTACCGAGCCTTTTTTACCGGTCGTTCCTAGATTTCTGACCCATGCTAAAGGTATGTCCGAAGCTGTTGTAGAGCTTAACTCAAAACCACCATTTTGAACAAACTCACCATTTAAACCTTCGGTTGGAAATGCTTGAATTCCGCCACTTTCGAAACCGCCTGCATTCCCTTCGCCACAACTAATTACTAACAGTAGACATAGAAAGAATGCGATAGAGAATTTGCCCATTAGTTTTGAGGTTGACAGGTGAGAGTTTTGCATATTGTTCCCTTTAAAAAAAATTCTTATTTGTTGTTTGGTACTGATAGTCATGAGTCCATCTTTGAGATACCATTAAACAAACTAAAGCCGCTCCGGCAAGCCAAACTTTTTGGAAATAGCATTATGACCTGCGTGAGTGTAATAGTAAATACGTATAATGGCAGCAATACTGTCGAAGAAACTTTAAACTCCATTACTTCACAGACCTTCACAGATATTGAGATTATTATTTGGGATGATTGTTCCACAGATAATACAAAAGATGTAATCAGTCGCATTGAAGATGATCGTATTACGCTATATCAATCAGACACCAATATAGGGTTAGGAGCTTCTCGTAAAGCCGCATTAAGAAAGGCAAAAGGGGACTGGGTTGCCTATCTTGATCAGGATGATTTATGGGCCCCCACTCACCTTGAAAAAATAATCAATAAAAGCAAGTTGGGTGAGTATAGTTTTATTTATGCGCGTACTTTACGTTTTTACGATAGCGGTGATTATATTGAGTACGATCACCGACATGAATATGAGCCTTTGCCTGAAGGCGATATATTTTTAGAACTATTTAAAAATTCTTGTTTTATTGCGATTGGTTCTGCCGTTTTTAAGCGAAAAGAACTACTTGCTATTGATGATGTCCCTGAACAAATAAGTGCATGTCCGGATTATTATTTTTATCTACGCTTAGCGCACAATCAACAAGTTGGTGCTGTTCAAGAGGTGGGTTGTTACTACCGTATGTTTGATGGCAACATGACTATGCGCTGGGGTGTTGTCATGCAGACAGAAATATTATGGTTATTGGACCAATGGCAACGGTTTATTCCGCCTAAACTGCTAAACAAAAGACGTAAAGTACACCAGTCGTTCAAAGCGTATTGTTTGTGGAGACAAGATAAAAAGTATAAAGATGCGCTGTTTACATTATTAAAAAATGGGTCAATATTTTATTTTGTCTCTAGGCCCTTCGTTCAGTATTTTCGAAAATTGAAACGTATGGTTAAATTGCCATGGTGGCGCCGCGATAGGAACATAAATGTAAAATTGATGAAAACTAAAGTATCTGCGTATAGTTTCTCTCATACTATTGACACTATTTCAGACATGGTAGAAAAGCAGCAAGGTGGATATGTGAGTTGCGCGAATGCCTTTGGATTGACAATGGCTTATGAGGAAAAAGATTATAGGGATATTCTTAATGAGGCAAATATTGTGACTACCGACGGTATGCCTATTGTCTGGACATTACGCGCGATGGGTGTTGAATGCGAAAGAGCGCACAATGACGATTTAGTACTCGATTGCTGTGAACGTTTTGATAATTGGACACAAGTATTAGTTGGTGGGCGTGAAGGTCAACCCGAAGAAGTAGCTGAAGAGTTACGTAAACGTTATCCAGGTATCAAAATTTTAGATTGCTTTCCAACTCCGGAAAGACCCGTTTCTGCAGAATATACGAACCAAATTATAGAGCGCATCAATCAATTAAAGCCAGATGTCGTTTGGGTGGCACTTGGCACACCAGCACAAGATGTTTGGATGTCTGCAGTGAATGGGCGTATTAGTGCACCAATGGTCGCTTGCGGAAGCCTTTTCGATTTACTATCTGGAAGAACTAAACCTTGCCCTGAATGGATGAAAAAATCAGGTTTACAATGGTTATACCGTTTATCGCTTGAGCCTAGACGTTTGTTTAAGCGTTACGCTTATTACAACAGCAAGTATGTATTGGTAGCATTTTTAGAGATTATTAAAAGCCGAATAAAGCAGAAAGGAATTAAATTTGTCGAGTAATCTTACAACAAATAAGTCTGATCAACTTAAAATTTTACATGTTTTTAATCAACCTAGAGGCGGGGGCGGGTCCCTTGCTTCGACGCTTGCTACCATTTCAGTCTTTAAAAAAGCGGGACATATAGTAGATTCATTTACTAAATCTAGTAAAGACTTACCTCAGGGGCTAAATGGTGGTTTACATGCAGCGCTGAAATCCTTATACAACCCAAAATCGATTACTGAATTTAAACAAAAACTAACTAGTTTTAATCCAGATATCGTTCATGCTAATGAGTTTTTTCCGTTAATTTCACCGTTTGTGCTAGAAATATGTAAAGAACGGGGAATTCCCGTCGTATTCACTTGTGACGATTACCATTTAACTTGCCCTGCCAGAACACATTTTTTAAACGGAAAGCTTTGTACAAAATGTATTGGCGGGAAGGAATATCACGGTATTTTAAACAAATGCAAAAATTCTTACCATGAAAGTGCCGTTAATGTTGCTTATAACTACAAATTGCGAAAAAGCCAATTGTATAAAAATACGGTGGACCATTTTATTACGTGTTCAGAGTTTACTAAAGAATGGTTGGTGGAACATGCGAACATTGAACATAATAATATATCAGCCATTCCTCATGCGATAGAAATACCAGACACTTCAGTTAAAGCCGAGCAAGGCCAATACGCTTCTTTCGCAGGACGTTTTGTGAAAGAGAAAGGGATAAATACTTTGCTTGCCGCGGCGGATATTTGTAAGGTACCGGTTAAGCTTGCCAGAAATGTAAACCATTTTGTCGATATTGATTTACCAAAAAGTGCTGATGCAATTGTGACGCATGGTCGCGAAGATTTAGCCGAGTTTTATCGCAATGCTCGATTTCTTGTTTTTCCAAGCAATTGGTTTGAAACCTATGGTGTAGTAGGTGCAGAATCTATGGCGCATGGGGTGCCAGTTTTAGCGGCAAAAATTGGTGCCTTAAATAATCTCATTATTGAAGATGAAACGGGTGTTTTCTTTGAAGCAGGCAATTCAAGTGACTTAGCAGATAAAATGTTAGCTTTGTGGAATGATCCGGAAAAATGTACACGCTTGGGGCAAGCCGGCCGGCAATATGCGATAGAGAATTTTAGCTTAGACGCCAATTATAATAAAACGCTAGCCGTGTATCATAGGGTGTTAAGATAAAAAACCACTAAATGTCGCAGTTACCTTAGTTGTTGAAGCTTTTAAAATACTCAATGGTTTTCTCTAAACCTTTTCTCAATGGTATTGTAGGCTCCCAATCAAGTTTTTCTTTTGCAAGAGAAATATCTGGTTTGCGTTGTTTAGGGTCGTCAAATGGAAGTGCTTTGAATACTAATTTACTTTTGCTTTCTGGGATAAGAGAAAGTACTTCATCTGCCAATTCACGCATCGAAAATTCAGTGTTATTGCCTATATTTACTGGACCGTGAAAATCATCCTCATTATCCATCATCGCGACCATGCCTGCCAATAAATCGTCGATATATTGAAAGCTTCGCGTTTGCTTGCCATCACCGTAAATGGTGATATCTTCGTTTGCCAAGGCTTGAACAATAAAGTTAGAGACTACGCGCCCGTCATTCGGGTGCATATTTGGACCATAAGTATTAAAAATACGAATTATACGCGTGTCGATATTGTGTTGGCGACGATAATCAGCAAACAGCGTTTCTGCAGCCCTTTTTCCTTCGTCATAACATGACCGAATGCCTATTGGATTAACTCGTCCCCAATATGATTCAGGTTGTGGGTGCACGTGCGGATCACCATAAACCTCGCTCGTTGATGCTTGAAGTATTTTAGCACCTACTCGTTTGGCCAAACCAAGCATGTTGATGGCACCATGCACGGAGGTTTTCAGGGTTTGCACTGGATCGTGTTGATAATAAACAGGAGATGCGGGACACGCTAAATTGTAAATTTCGTCTACTTCGACATAAAGTGGGAAAGTAACATCGTGACGAACAAATTCAAAATTGTAACAGTCAAACAAAGCTTGGATATTTTTCTTGTTACCCGTAAACAGGTTGTCTACGCATAATACGTCGTGACCTTGCTCGACTAACTGCTTGCACAAATGGGAGCCTATAAAACCCGCGCCTCCCGTAACCAATACTCGTTTCATTTATTATCCATGTCCTTATGACAAGTTATTTCAATAATTGAAATCTATTATGTATTTATTTTCTTCGTTTTAGAATACTAAACATGCCAATCATTAGCAATGCAAAAAGTGATGGACTAGACGCATCTACCGGTGCAAGGGTGCCTGATACAACCAACTCGATTAGATCTTGATTAGTCGGATCAGCAAAGAGTAGAGCAAAGGTGCCAGGCGATGCATTGCGTTCGAAAGCACCAAAATAGTCAATGTTGCCAGCGTTTAATGATGCATCAGAGAAAAGCAAGCCATTTCCAAATGCCGATAATTGAACAAAAAAGCCTATATTACCAGTACCTGAGAAACTGTTTTGTACAACGCCTTGATCAACATCTACCACAATACCATTTGCGAAATTCACGACCGCTTCAGAGTTATCGCCATCATCGCTGCCAAAAATAACATGGCGATTATTGGCATCTAAAACGTCACTACCTTCAAAGTAAAAACCAAAAATGTTGCCATTATTTAGTATTGCCTCGCCAATATCGAGGATTTCAGTGCTAAACAAAATATTGTCTGCAGCAAAGTAGCCTGTGCCATCAATATCATCCGCTAGCGTTGATGGATCAGGGTTAGCGATAAAAGCGGCGTTTGCTGTAAGTGAAACAAACAATGAAATACAAGCGACAACATAGAGGTATGGTTTCATGTGAATTCCTAGGGCTTTTGTATTTTAAAATTAAAAATGATGAAAAGTTATACTTATACTTGAAATTCATGCAAATATTAAGCCGCTTGATTAAAGTGCAATAGAAACAATGATATACATCGAAGCCATTGGTTTTTAACCAGTTTAAAAATGAAAAGTGTAAAAAATCCTGACACTTTTTATGATGCAAAATTTTACTAAATAGAGATTTCTTCAGTTGAATTGCAAGAATTTACTTTTCCGATATTGAGAATAGTTTTATTTTAAGCGATAGTATGCGTCAAGTGTTTGCAGCGAAGTGCTACGAGAATCATCGTTGCGTTTGATGCGCTGTATATTTAAAAGTAAATTATATAAGGAGACAGGATGTCCTTTTGGCGAGGGAAAAATGTGTTTCTGACCGGAGCATCCGGTATTGTCGGTAGCCGAGTTCTCAAAAGGCTGATTAACCAAGACAGTCAAATCACAATATTCACCTCAAATCCGGACTTTGGTGTCGACATAAGTGATGCTACCAAAGTGAAAGTCGCATGTGGGACCTTGCAAGATATAGAAAGCATAAAGCAGGCGATAAATGGACAAGATTTTGATGCTGTGTTGCACTTTGCTGGTCAGAGCCAAGTGGGGCATAGCGAGATTGCCGATACTTTTGCAGTTAATACAGTAGGCACTTTACATTTAATGCGTACGTTAAGCGAAATCAACTCCAAAGCATCAATAATGCTTGCAAGCACAGCAGCATGCTGCAATGCAGATAATATTTTTTTAAACTCATATGCGGCTTCAAAATATTGCGCAGAGATAATAGAGCGGAATTTTGCAAAAGCGACCGGATTGAATAGTTTTTCGTTGAGGTTGGGGAATATTTATGGCCCGGGAGAGAGGCATAATAGCCGTTTGGTAATGTCCTTGCTCACACAAATATTAAAAGATCAAAAGATTACATTACGCAGTTCATTAAAAACGCAAAGTAATTTACTTTTTGTCGAGGATGCAGTTGACGCGATATTGTCTTTGACGGAATATAATAGTACCGAAGGAAATCTTCCAGAAAATTTAGTGTTGTGTAATACAGAATCTGTTTCAATACAAAGAGTGATAGATGAACTATCAACTCTACTTGCGCTTTCAACCGAAGTGATTGATGAAGGCGTGGATTTACCGACTATAAAACAAGCAGTATTGTCGCCATCAAAATTTATTACTGAGAATTTAGCATGGCAAGCAAAAAGGTCATTGAATGAAGGCTTGCGCGCCACGATTGAATGGTATCAAAAAGAGCAATCCAGAAAAGGAAAAAAGAATGAATCGCTTAGCTGAATTTTACGCGGGTAAGAAAGTATTGATTACCGGACATACTGGTTTTAAGGGAGTATGGTTAACAGCTTGGTTAAGGCAGTTAAATGCAGATGTCATAGGCTATGCCCTTGATCCACCAAGTGAGCCTAGTAACTTTGAAGCGTGTCATATGGAAAATAGGATAACGCATGTTGAAGGGGATGTTTGCGATGCTAAACATCTAGAGGAAGTATTTGAAACCTACAATCCAGATATCGTTTTTCATTTGGCTGCGCAGTCTCTTGTGCGCTATTCAATCGACCAGCCTGCCGACACATATGCTGTAAATGTTATTGGTACAGTTAATGTGCTAGAAGCAGCACGCAAATGCGAGTCAGTTCAGGCCGTTATCTCTGTGACGAGCGACAAGTGCTACAAGAATCAAAATTGGCAATGGGGGTATAGAGAAACGGACGAACTTGGCGGCATGGACCCATATAGTTCAAGTAAAGCATGCGCAGAGCTAGTGGTAAGCTGTTTAAGTGATTCTCGTTATCAATTGTCAGCGGGCTCAAGCAAGGTCACACCCATTGCTTCGGTCAGAGCAGGGAATGTGATTGGGGGCGGTGATTGGGCCGCTGACAGGATTATCCCAGATATTATACGAGCAATTGATTCTAAACAAAACGTTATTATCAGAAGCCCCAAGTCAACAAGACCTTGGCAACATGTTCTTGAACCGTTGAGTGGTTATTTATGGTTAGGGGTTAAGCTGGCTGAAGACCCTGAGACCTTTCTTGGGGGGTGGAACTTTGGACCTAAGAATGACGACATTTGGACAGTAAAAGACATCGTTCATGGCCTTTTAAAACGTTGGAATTCTGATGACACGAAACTCATAATAGATGAGGATAAATCAGGCGCAGAGTCAAAGTTACTCAAATTGGATTGCAGTAAAGCACTCAGCGAACTTGATTGGAAAGCAATTTGGAGTGTACCTACTGTATTAGATGCTATCGTAGAGTGGTATCAATTATATTTGTCAAATTCGAATACTGATATGTATGACCTAGTCTTAAAACAAATACAACAATATACCGCTGATGCAGAAACCGCAGGCCAAACATGGGCTCAACAAACTAACACTGTAGGAGAATAAAATGACAGATTCTTTTAAATGCTTGGCATGCAATCATGAAAAATATCATATGGTGTTAGACATGGGAGATGTCCCATTGGCTAATGCTTTCATAAAAGATCTAAGTGATACCGCTGATCAAAATCGAGAGCCATTGTCGCTGGTAATGTGTCCAGAATGCGATTTGCTTCAAATAAAGGACGAGGTTGATCGCACGAAGTTATTCAGCAACTATTTGTGGATGACATCTACGTCGGCAGGTGCGAAAGCACACGCTGAAAAATTATCTACACGCTTATGGGAAAAATTTGGCAGTGATGAAAAGCAACCATTTTTAGTTGAGGTAGCAAGCAATGACGGCTTCTTTTTAGAGCACTATCGTGATGTAGGCTTTGATATCTTAGGTGTCGATCCATCTAATTTTGCACAAGAAGCCAATGATCGAGGTGTTCCGTCGATTCGCGATTTTTTTGGCGTGAAAGTTGTCGATAAAATACTAGAGACGCGCGAAAAGCCAGAAGTGATGGTTGCTCGAAATGTACTTGGGCATTCAAGTGAGCTGCAAGATTTAATCGCTGGAATGAAGAAGCTTTTAGCACCAGAAGGTACTTTGGTGTTAGAACTACCATATGCCTATATGCTGCGCGCTGAATTGCAGTACGACACTATTTTCCATGAACATTTGTCATACCTAACGGTGGGTTCTTTGCACAATTTATTCAAACGTTTTGGCTTAAAAATTACCGACGTGGATTTTGTGCATATGAATGGTGGTTCATTGCTTTGTGAAGTTAAACATGAGGAAAATGAAACACCTGCAAATGATCACTCAATGCGAGCATTTGAAGAGTTTATTGGTTTGAATAGTATCGAGGGCTGGCGCTCGTTTACTAAAGACGTTAATAAACAACGCCGCGACTTAGTTGCTTTGTTAGAAAAACTAAAGTCCGACGGTAAAAAAGTTGTGTCCTATGGCGCTGCCGCGAAGTATATGACCATGCTTAACTATTGCGATATAAAAACGGATTTAATTTCAGCTTGCGGTGATGCAAACGATAGAAAACAAGGCTTACTTTGCCCTGGAGTACATATACCTGTTGTAAGTCCGAAAGAGCTCATGGATATGGATCCGGATTATGTGCTTATAGGCGCTTGGAATTTTAAAACTGAAATAATCAATCTACTGAGAAATGATTACGGATTTAAGGGCGAATTTATTATGCCGCTGCCTTATCCAGAAATTATATCTGACTAACAATCCTTAATTATTCATGTTACGCACTGTATGCCTCACTACTTTTTTGTAGTGAGGCTTTTTTCTGATAACGAGCTTTTCTTTCGTGATATCGCTATCAACGGCTAACACTGGGTACAGCCTTACACCATCTTGAAGACTTATCTGGCCAGTGGTAACCGTATATGCCCCTAGTTGCACATGATTGCCCAATTGTGGGCAAATATCTAAGTTGGGTGAAATGAAATCGCTGCCTGCTTGGCAAATTGCAAGTGAAAAAATAGTCAAATTTCTACCGGCTCTACCTTCAAAAACCACTCCAGGTGGGTGAGATAACCTGCAAGCGGGGCCAATGCAACTATGTGACGGAATATGTACTTTAAATAGAGATAAATTGATGCGTGCAACAAACCGTCCGAGTAGATTCCAATCATTCACATGTAAAAAGTGAGATAATCGATAAATGAAGAGACATAAAATTTCGGGTGTTAAAAAAGCGCTTAACTTGCGTTTCCAGCTTTTTCCGAGTGCTCTATTAAGTGGTGATTTATTTAGATAACGATTTATATCTTGACGCACGTTAAACCACATCCCTCGCCAAGAAGCGTGCCCATATTTTCTGCAATTGAAAGAATCGTTACTCTTAGGTTTTGGCATTCGACAGCGTTCTAATTTCATAAGAAAGCACATCAGTATTGCTTTCTATATTGCGCGTAACAACCACTACTGCACCAATATTTACATTGTCGCCAATACTTACAGGCCCTAACACGCCGCTATGGGATGCAATAGTAATATTGTCGCCAAGTAAACAAAATCCAGGTCCAGCGCCAATGTCCTCTGTCTTGCCTGTTTCTCCACCTAACCCAGCACATGCACCTAAACTTAAATTTTTGCCAGCAGTACCCATCACAGCAACGCCAATGGGATGCATGACTACAAAACCTTCTAGAATATCAGCGTGCTCACTAATATCAGCGCCTGTCCAAAATAAATTGAATTGCCATATCAAGCGTCCTAGAGTATTCCATGATCTGGCTCTGCAATAATTAGCAATACGAAACAGAAATACCGCTTGAAAACTAGGATGTAACCATGCACGTGTGCGCTTATATGTCGATTGTCTGTTAAGAATGCTGAGCAAGCGCTCATGATCAACTTTTAGTCGGCGTTTAACTTCTTTAAATGTAATTCTAGGACTCGGATACATCGTTACGCAGCCTTATTATCGACATGACCTTGGCAATACTGGTTTGTTTAGTTAATAGCACCATGCCAAGCATTGAGATTGGCGCCAAAACCAATTCAGCTGCACTGGGCAGTTCAATCAAATACTCAAAGACCAATATAGTGATTGCACAGGTTAAACAAAGCAAGCCTGCCGAAACAAAATTGATGCTACATTGCGCTTTTGTCTTAAGGTAAAACAGGGTTAAAGGAAATACAATAAATAACTCTACTGAGACAGAAACGACAGCTGTGCCAAAATACCCATAGTCTCCCGTGATTATTAAAAGCAATATAATTTTCACAATGACGGCGAACGTAAAAAAGGTAAAGGCTGTTTTTACGGCGCCAGCAATAAATAAAATCGGTCCCAGTGATGCCGAAAATGACTTAAACAAACACATGAGCATTAACAAATGTAAGGCATCGACACCTATGATCAATTCAGGGCTAATTAATGACATCATAAAATCTGCCCCTGAATAAATTCCAGAAACCGCAAGAAATCCGAGCAAGGCAATAATCGAAAATGCCTGTTGTGTGGCAGTATAAAATTTCTTCTTGTTGTCTATCCAATACCTAGCTAAAACCGGATAAAATACGGTGCCAACAGCCGATAAAATCATGAATAACGGCCATACTAGTTTTTGCGCAGCAGAGAAAATAGCAACATCGGTTAATGAACTAAATTTCGTTAACATTAATATTTCGATAGCATTGTTTAACACTGAAAATAAACCAATAAAGCCAATAAGATATGAAGCATTCCAAAGGTCTTTAGCTTGTGCAAAGCTTGAGCCTGTCAGTGTTAAAAAACGTCGTTCAGAAAAATAAACACAAAAAGCTAAAAAGCTAGCTCGGGATAAACCAAGACAAAAAGCGATACCTAGAATACCCTGATCCAGATAAAGCGCTAACCATATGAATGGGATTGTTAAGACAATCGAGATGAATTCAGCTAGCATCTCTTTTTCCATCGTCAAATGTATTTTAAAAACGGTTCGATAGACGCTGACAAAGCCATATGCAAATAGTCCTATCGCAATAAATATGCCGGCTCTCATCATATCAACCGTGGTATGAAATATGGCAAGCATGGCTATCATTGCTGCTATTCCGAGAGGTATTTGCACACTTTTAAGTAAACACAAAGAGGCCAGTCTCTGGCTAAAAGATGCTTTGTCTTTACTCACTTCTCTCACAAACACATCGGTGGTACCAAAATCCATAAACCATTCAGCAATCATCATTATGGCTAACAGCAACGAATATTCAGCAAAAGTATCGGCACCAAATTGTCGAGCAATTATTGCTGCAATGACCAGTCGCAGTATAGAGTTTAGATTTCGACCAAGTGATAAAGCGACGCCATTTTTTAACAGCTTCCAATTGGTATGATTTTGTCCATCCGAAGCAGAAAATTCACCGGCGTCAGAGTCGGCTAATTCAGAATTTTCCTTACCTTTATGATGATTCATGAATTATGTTTGGATGAAATAAAACGGCTTAAATCAGATGCCAGCAGCTGTGCGTTTAATTTAACGCTAGCGCTTTCAACTACCTCACTCACAGGTTTTTTGGAACGATGAGCTTTGGGTATTTCGGATGCAACTTTAGGTGTTAACCTTAAAAATTGTGTTAGCGCGGTATAGGTATCGTGAGCGTTATCTATTAAATCCGAATAGTCTAATTCAAAGACTTTGCTTTTTTCTATCTGCTTTATATCATGTTGGTATTTTTGGAGATTATTGACGATATCGCCAGTCATTAATTTTGCAATTAGTTTAGTAAAAACTCTACGGCCAAGCAGTAGGCGTAAGATTGTAAATGTTTTTGTGAGTCTTCTAGTAATCGGAATACTATTTGATAACAGCGAAAGTAGAGGATCCTTGGTCTCTGTAAAATGTAAAGCATTGTTAATTTCAGAATTTAGAATTTCTTTGGGTGAGCGCTTAATATAAATAAATTTTGCCTCGGGAAAATTGTCCGAAATAAATTTGCCTTGCCCGATATCCCATGGATTTTTTAAAATTAAGGCTTGTGAATCAGTATTTATTGCAGACAGTTTATGTATTATTTGTCGCATTAAGGGTAATGTCTTTTGGTTGCATGAAAAAGCGCTTCCCCAACGTTTAAGAATCCAACCATATTCTTCGGCTGTATTGGGTCCAAGTGAAATACTATCATTGCCCCGTTTTGAATATGCTAAGGCATGAAAAAAAGAAGACAATGCATGCTTGTATTCATTCTCCGCATTGTTTTTTGAAATGTTGAGTAATTCAGGAAAATACACGATATCAAAGATACTAAGTTTTGCCGTTCCATAGTATTCAGTAAGACTCTCATACAAGAAGGTTGTGCCAGAACGGTGTAAGCCCATAATAAATATTAGGGGTTTGTCAGGTAACTTGGTGTCAGATTCTTGCGTTTCTGATATCAACTTTTTGTTTTGGTTGATAGGAAAGCTTTGGGCGTTTTTTAACGCCTCTTGAGTGTTCATTAAGCTCTCCTTGCGTTAATGGTATTTGTTAATTGCTGTTTATCCATCACTTGGCGCCAATAGTGAATAACTACAATAATTGCAGATAACAAAAGAAATACTCGGAGAGGTTGACTAACCCTTAACGAAAAGCTTAAAAAACCATCAAATGCAAATACAAACATAGCGGCCAAACAGCCAACGTTGATAACAAATAAACCTTCATGTTTAATTTTTAAGTTTTTAAACCCAGCCCATATGATATACAACCAAAACCACATATGTAAAAAGAGCCCCAAAATACCCAGTTCTCCCCACCACAAAAAGTAAATATTGTGTACAGGCGGAATCCATCCATTGTAGATACTTTCAGAAAAGCTCAAATAGGGCGGTAGCTCTAATGTATAGGAGTTTATACCGACACCAAATAACCAGTGATCTTGTATGAGTCTGAAAAAGTCCTCCATAAACACTTGGCGACCTACAGTGGCGTCATCTTTACTGGCGAATAATCGATTAAATATTTTCCCCGCAAATGGAATTAACACCACAAACATCCCAACGCATGAGGTAATGGTTGCGATGAGGGCACGATTGCTTAACGTTCGGTGACTAATCATTAATATCATCAATACCATATATCCGATTGCAAAACCTACCCAAGCAGAACGGCTTTGTGACAATATCAAACCACACAATCCAAGAGAAATCGCTCCAGCTAGCAAGACCCTAAACCAAAATTGTTTAAAGAGCAGAAATGACCCAATCAGAACAGGAAGGATCACGGCAATGTATATGCCGAAAATATTAGCATGCAATAATAGGGCACTTGGTCTAAATGCCAATGAACCTTGCACGGAAGTATAAGCCAAGTTCTCTATGGTTTTTGACGTTGTTTCACCTAAAAATTCTAGTCCAAGCAAATTACCTTTCAAATATTGTAATATCCCGATACTACTTTGTAGCGCGATACCTAATGCGAGTGGCAAAATACAACTATAAATGTGTTTAGGTGTTTTGAGTTCGTTTACAAGTACGACAAAAAGTAACGCAACCTTTGCCATTCGCAGAAGCTCATGTGAGCCAGAGGTGCGCCAAGGGCCCTGTATAACATCCACTATTCCGATTACAATTATTAAAAGCCAAAGCCAAATGACTTTAGGGATTCGATATCCAGGAGAGTCTTTTTGCAAGGCATCCTTTAATTGAAAAATTAATAAGATTCCAACAAATAAATCAAATAATTCGAGTCGAAAAGCTTGTTCACCACCACCTTTAAAAACAATTTCGCCAAATTGCTTACTTAACGCTAATGGCAAAGAGAATACCAATAGCCAGAGTAGCAATAACCTAGGATTGGAAGATAAAATCAACATGGCTGCCATTAGCACGCCTAGCACAGCGACTAGCACCAGCTTAAAGCCGCCAACAATTAGTACTAGTAATAGAGCCATGCCAAAACACAAAGCAAAAAAGACGGCTAGTAGCGAATGAAACTTATCTTTGCTTGAAGAGGTATAATACGACATGACAAATCATGTGTTTATGGTTGATGATGCTCTCGCTTTACCTGAAATTTTTACCAACATATTCACGTAATAGTTAACATCACAAAGTCGAAGAGTTTTCGCTGCATCGAGGTATTCTTTCTGTCCAGTTTTATTTTCAATGGATGCTAGTACGACTCTTCCAGCGTGTGGAGCAACCTTTAATGCCGTTGAGCTATCAAGTAAGTAACCAGCATAAAAAATCACATACTCGTAATTATCTTGTACTTCATTAATTAGATCTGCAATTTGCCGCATGGCTTCGTCTTCACTTTTATTCTCAAGTGACCCATGCAATCCAGCAGATACTGCCGACATGTAATCGATGTTTTTAGCTTGAGAAGTTAGAATAAACTGATTAGTTTTACTTGTTGTTGTGCCGTCGGTAGTAAATAAATCGTTTTCAATATAATTTTCCAGCTCTAGCTTTGCATCTTCCAACGATAAAAATGGACCTATTGTTTCGCCTTCACGAGTGTTAAAAAACCATCCTTCATCGTTTTCATAAAATCGTTTTTTTCGAGCGTCGGGTGTAAAAGTACCAGATTCTCCAGCTCTCGACTGGCAACCTAATAAATCTGGAATGGCAGACCCGGTATTACTAATATCGATAAGCAATACAGGTTTTTTGACAATACTCGTCAGTGCCATGGTCAGCAGCACACAACTATGGGCGACGCTATCATCCTTATCGGTGCTTACCACTAGCATGGTGGGAGATTGAGTCTTGTCATGCACAAACTGTAATGCAAGTCTTCTATATGGCACGATATCTTCGGTCACTTTAACTTTTCTTCGTGCCCACCAACGTTGAATATTTCTCATTTTACTTTTAAACCAGTTTGTTGAAGGCGTTGAACTTTCATTTGTTTGCGCTGCTTGCGAGTTATCAATGTCGTTTTCTATTGCCATTACTTACTACTTACTTACGATAAGGCGATTCGGAGTGAATCGGCTTTTGAATTGTTGAAATAAAGGCATGTCGGAGGTATCAGTTTTGACTTCAACGACTGATAATTCTTGTCCGATGCCAACATATGATTCTAGAAAACGCACTGTTACTTTATTGCCTAACAAGCTCTTAATCAACGCTGCAATAACGCCTAAAATAATGCCTATAATGAGTGCAATTGGATACAAATACTTCGCTTTTGGCCAACTTTTAGACGCTGGCGGAACCGCGTAATCTACTACTCGAAGTGTGGGCATTGCTTCTTTTGCTGAAAGATAAGAAACATCAGCTTGTGCACGTTTAGTCAGAAGTACCTTGTATACTTGTTGGGCTACACTGTAACGGCGGTCAATATCCCTTAATTGCGCTGCCAATTCCGGCGCTCTTGTTAGACTTTCTACCATATCAGCCTGTATTGTTTTCATAGAAGCTAAACCCGCAGTTAAGCCAGATAATTCAGTCTCTATGTTTGATTTTCTTCGTTTAAGTTCCAACCATACTTGATTGATTGCTGTGGTGGTTGATGCTTCAGAAGTACTCTCGCTATTATTAATTAATGAATCGAGCCCAGCAATTTGAGAGAGTAACAATTCAATTTCAGGAGAATCAGCCCGATACCTTATTAAATCTGTGACTAACTTAGCTTCTAATTCTAACTTTTTGCTCTTTGCTGACTCACGAACGCCGCTTGCTTCTTTAGTACTGCTCACAATGCGTTGTTCTGGCATGTCAGCTAACTGGCGATTGATTTCTATTAAGCTTGACCGTAATGTATCCAATCGTGTATCCGTCGCGGAAATTTCGGTTTCCAAGTTTACAAGTTTTTCGACCTGTTGTGTTTCTCTGACAAAATCGAATACCAAATTATTTTCATTTAAAAATTTGACACGTTGAGTTGATGTTTCAAGAATTTCAGCATGCACTTTATCGATATGTTGCGTCAGGGCATCAATAGAGCGTTTGGCTTCTTCTTCTAAAGACTCCATGCGCCACTCCATATAAGTGTCTATCCATGTATTTGTGATTTGGTAAATTCTAGGGTGTGGGCCTTTTGCATATACTTCACCAATTAGGATGTCACCAGCGGTTTGCACTTGCAAACCTGCACGCAAATCTCTGATTGTTTTTCCTAATTCCTTTTGTTCGGGTGTAAGTGCATCAACTTCACTTGGTCCAAGTATCCATGATTTCACTTCTTTATAAGCCATGCCAGGATAGGAAATTTCCCAAAAATGAGATATTTGAGACATGACCGGATGATAAACATCGTCAAAACCTAGGTTTTCTTTTTCTATGACTCGTTTTAATACGGTCCCAGATTTCATCAATTCTATCTCTGTACGAGCATCGTTCTTACGAAATAGATTCCACTCTTTATAAAACGAGTCTCTTTCCGCATCTTCAGAGCGCTCCACCATTATTACCGCTTCGGCTCTATAAATGGGAGGCCAAACAAATTGATACAAGGCCGCTAGAAAGATTACGAATATTGTAGTGATAGCGACTAGTCTTTTGTTGACAAGAATTGTTTCTATAAGGCCTTGTAACAAACTATTGAAATCAAACATGTCAGCCGTTTGATTTTCAAAGTAAGCATGATTAGGTGCTGGGTTAGCTTCATTTTTCGGATTCGTTAACGCGTTTTTCATAGAAAAATCCATTTGTTACACTAATGACTACAACTTTATGGAAAAAGTGGATGGGAGCCAGTACAAAAAGTTATTGTCATTGTGCACAATTTTTCGTCTGGTGTCAGTTAAAATTTTAAGATAATATGATGATTCTGGTTTTTATAATTAATATTGATTAAAGAGTTCACGTGGTGAAAGCAGGAGTAGTATTTTGATCATAGGGAATGGACTAATAGCCAGAGCTTTTGATTCATATGTGGCCGACCAAGATGTGGTCGTATTTGCTTCAGGCGTATCAAACTCACTATGCAGAGAACCTTCGGAATTTGATCGTGAGTGGCGTTTACTCAAAGACGTTGTTAATGCACACCCAAATATAAAGTTTGTCTATTTCAGTACTTGCAGCATCGCTGATCAAGACCGACAAAACACCCCATATGTGACGCATAAATTAGAAGTTGAAGAATTTATTAAACGTCACTGTTCAGACTATTTGATTATAAGATTGCCCGCGGTGATAGGCAAAAGTAATGCTGCAACTACTTTACCTTTTGTTTTTGCTGAAAAAATAAGACAGGGTGAGGAATTCTGCGTTTGGGCGAATGCTGTGCGTTATCCTGTAGATATTGATGATGTCTTTAAAATCACTGATGCCTTTATAAAAGATATTAGTCTCAAAAATAAGTGCTTAAACATTGCCTCGTATCCGTACAAAGTCACTGAAATCGTAAGCATAATTGAAAGGATACAAAGGAAAAAGGCCAATTTTGAGGTGATAGATAAGGGTGGTAGTTATCCACTCGATTTGGAACAATGCTACGAAAAATGCCGAGAGTTAGCCATTGACATTGATTATTTCTATCTGGAAAAAGTCTTTCGCAAGTATTTGCCTACGCTAGCGCAAGAGTACACAAAATTGCCAACCTTACCTGCCGCAGTAGGGGGCAAAAAGATAAGAGCAAATGATAAAAACATTCTATTCGGTGCGCCCGTCATTACTGAATCTGATATTCAATCAGTCAACGACTGTTTGCGTAGTCGTTGGATTGGCAAAGGTGCACTTACTCGGCAGTTTGAACAAAAGTTTGCTGCATTTAAAGAGACTCATGACGCTGTAGCTGTAAACAGTTGTACTGCAGGTATTCATTTGGCACTATTGGTGTTAGGCGTGCGAGATGGCGATGAAGTAATACTACCGACAATGACCTTTTGTGCTACTGCGCAAGCTGTGGAGTATGTAGGAGCATCACCAGTATTTGTAGATTGTGATCCGAGCAGTTACAACATTTCGGCGGCGCTGATAGCGCCGCATATTACAGAAAAAACATCAGCTATCATTGTGGTTCATATCGCAGGCCGAACTGTTGATATGGGGCCTATTATGGCTTTAGCAAAGCAACATTCATTGGTTGTCATAGAAGATTGCGCTCATGCTTTAGAAACACGCTATAAAGATAAACACGTTGGCCTAATAGGTGATGCAGGTTGTTTCAGTTTTTATGCAACAAAAAGCATTACTACGGGCGATGGCGGCATGGTGGTTATGAACGACCCGTCAAAATTGGCCAAGTTAAGGTTGTTTTCTAATCATGGTATGACGAGCGACGCATGGGCAAGAGTAAATAGTAACAAAACTAGCTATCAAGTGGTTAGCCCAGGCTTTAAGTACAATATGACAGACATGGAAGCTTCTTTGGGATTATCGCAATTTACCCAAATAAAAGATAAATGGCAGCGACGCAGAGATATTTGGTATTTATATCACCGTTACTTACAAAACTTACCAATCATTCTGCCTGAACTACCCACAAATGATGATGAAATGGGATTCCATCTATTTTCGATAGTGTTGCAAGACAAGGTGACAATAGACGCAGTAGCGTTTATGAAGGCATTAAAATACGAGATGATAGGCACTGGTGTACATTATCAACCCTTGCATTCTCATCCATATTTTGCTGCAAAATATAAGGTCGACAAACGAAATTATCCGCATGCTAATGCAATGGAATCGCGATTATTTTCTTTACCGATGAATACAGATTTAACAGACTTGGATATTAAGAAAATTTGTGATGTAGTTATCCAAACTTTAGCTTATTTTAGTCCGATTGAAGTGCCCCAAAAAACCAAAATAGGAATTAGCCAATAATGTACCAGAAGTTTTCGACAACCCTCATTAAACGCTTCATCATGATGGGTATATGCATAATCTGTGGAGTGGTTTTAAGTGCATGTACAACATCAAAAACCGTCGATGAAGAATTGCTCGCGCCGCCTGAGATAATTAAGGCAAAAGGTCGCTATAAAAAAGAATATATCATTGTTCCAGGTGATAGTTTTGAAGTGTCTATCTGGCAGGTACCAGAATTATCAAGAGTCGTCACAGTCAGACCTGATGGTTATATTTCACTCCCTACAGAAAGCCAAATTCCCGCTAGTGGCAAGACATTCAGTGAACTAGAAAAAGACTTAACTTTGCGTTTTTCTAGCCGTTTGAAAGATCCAAAAATTACGCTTTTAGCTCAGAAAATTAGAGAAAATATGGTGTATGTTATTGGTGATGTAAATATACCTAGGGCCATTCCTCTGCATCAGGCTAGTACAGTGATGGAAGCAGTGACTATAGCAGGTGGTCCAAAGCGTAGTGGTGGTCCAGACGATATTTCTATTATCCGATTGGGTGATGATGGAGTTTTACGTGCTATTCCAATCATGTCTAGCGAAGAGGGTCAGCCATCAGCTTATTTATCAATGACATTGGCTCAATTACAACCTGACGACATTATTTTTGTACCAGAGACTGGGCGAAGTGAAGTACTTAGGTTTCTCGATGACTTCATCGGCAGGCCGCTACAATATATCAACATAATAGGTAACACTGTGCTTAGTTATCGCATATTAGATGAAAATTTTTAAGAATACATTTAAATAATAGGAACTCAACATGAAAACAGTAATACTATGCGGAGGCAGAGGAACACGCGCTTATCCGTACACAGAACATTTCCCGAAACCGATGATGCCGATAAATGGAACACCAATCATTGTGCATTTAATGAAGGTGTTTGCAGCACAAGGATTTACTGAATTTGTCTTAGCAGCAGGTCATAAACAGGAACTTCTGATTGACTACTTTGATGGCCGTTTCCCCGATTGGGATATCCGCATAGTTGACACTGGTGATGATGCCGATACAGGGCAAAGAATCGCGCGTTGTGGGTCATTTGTTGGCGACAAATTTTTTGCTACCTATGGCGATGGTTTAGGAAATGTTGATTTACATAAATTACTAGAGAACCATAATAAGTCAGAACGCTTAGCCACATTAACAACCGTTCCGTTGCGCGCTCAATACGGATTAGTTGTGTACGATGAAGATTGCAAAGTGCAACGATTTGAAGAAAAGCCATTGGTAGATAACTATTGGATAAACGCGGGTTTTATGGTTTTTGAGCATAAAGCGCTATTTGACTGGCAAGGAAAAAACCTAGAACAAGAAGTATTGCCTTATTTTGCTGAAAAAGAACAATTATATGTAAGTAAGCATAGAGGTTTTTGGAAATCGATGGATACAAGTAAAGATCAGTCTGAACTGGAAGATTTGTTGATTGATGGGAGAGCACCATGGCAAATTCCACAGCAAAATGAGTCAAACGACTGATTTAGGAGATTGTGTGATGTACTTCACAAGTATTGTGATCCCTACTTATAACCGTGCTCATTTAATAGCGAACTCTATTCCTATACTTATGAATTTGGCAAGCTCTGAAAATAGCGGATACGAAGTTATTTTTGTGAGCAATGGTTCTAGCGATAATACTAATGAAGTACTGCAAGGGTTTGCAAATCAATTTGATAATTTTTCATTTTATGAAATTCCTCCCAGTGGCGGGCCTGCAGCTCCGAGAAACAAAGGGATAAAAGAAGCCAATGGTGAAACGATTATTATTTTGGACGATGACGTCATACCCGACTCGAATATGTTGTTAGCGTATGAAGCTCATCATCGACGCTATCCTGAGCAAAATGAAGCGGTATTAGGTGTTGCATATGTGCCGGAAGAAGTTAAGAGTAAGCCTGTGTCGCTGTTTCACGAGTTTGATTACAGTAACCTAACTGCCGATTGTCCAATTTGTTACACCTATTTTTGGACATGCAATATTTCGTTTAAGCGCGAATTTATGCTGAAGCACGGAATGTTTGAAGAATTACTGCTATATAATGAAGACATTCATTGCGGTCATCAATTGTCGAAAGCAGGCATGACTCTGAGGTTTGAAGAAAAAGCGCGAGGCAAGCACTTGCATCAGTTGCTATTAAAAGACATTCAAAAGAAAGGATGGTTTGTTGGTCTTTGGATTTGGGCAACATCAGAAACGTTACCAACACCTGAAGTGCTGGACCGATACGGTGTATTAAGTGTTGAAATTGGTGTCTTCGCTTATGCAAAAAGGCTAATCAAGCGTTTAGGGCTTAGATTACTTGATAACCCGATCACGTTCTTACTGTTAAAATGGATTGGAGCTGAGTCAGCAACCAGAAGTAAGGTTACAGACTTTTATTATTATCTTATCTATCGCCGCCAAATATTGTCTGGCTTTAGACATGCAAAAAAGGCTTTTTCGCGGGAGAAAAAATCTGGTAATAATCCTGATATAATTAAATTTGTGCGGGAGCTAGGGAACTAGATTAATTAAGGCGAGTATTATGAATGAATGCCAAGAAAGCAAGGATTATCGAATAAGCTTTGATTATACTTCGCTGTTTTTAACAACCCCAACCAGAATACTCTTTGTATTTTCTATCATCTTACTCTTTCATGCTAAATCGTACGCTAGTACCTTATTTGAGAATACAACCGTTGCTGCAGGTCTCAATAATTACATTGCTGATAGTGGCGATATTCATGGGCCAGGCGCTGTTTTTACCGATGTAAACAATGATAGTCTTCCCGATTTATATTTATTAAAAGGCGACAATGCAGGCAGTTTGTCAACCCCGAACGAGCTTTATTTAAATGACGGTCAAGGCGGCTTCTATCGCCCTGATAACGACGCGGGAGCAGCAGATCAAGGATCGGCAACTGGAGCAATTGCTGCCGATTATGATAACGACGGTGATGTTGACTTGTATATTCTCAATTTCAATGGCCCAAATGTACTTTTGCAAAACCAACTTTCTGAGACTGGCAATCTAGCATTTATCGATTTCACCAATTCAACGAATCCCCAAGATATAAGCAATAATCAATTTGGCTTGGCCACAGCCACGCATCAAAGTTTGACTTATGGCGCGATGGTTTTAGATAACACCTTAACTGCCGCTTGGGCTGACGTTGACAGAGATGGAGACCTTGATTTATTTGTAGGGAATCATGATTCTTTTTGTTTAGCGGGCGACGCTGAAGGGCCTAGTGGATTGCCAGGGCAAAGAGATATTTTTTACAGGAACAATGGTGATGGCACATTTAGTGATCAAACAGTCGCTTTTGATGTTAATGGATATGAGACCGTAACAGGCGAAACTATCACGTCTGGACAGCATTTTAGTTCATCTAACGCGATAATTTTTGCCGATTTTGATAACGATAGATGGCCCGATTTATTAGTGACTAACAAAGTGGGCGGAATCGACGACCGCAATATGCTTTATCGAAACTTAGGTGAGGATGCCATAGGCACATGGCTTGGTTTTGAATTAATCAGTTATAAAATGAGCAAAGCGTTTGGATACAATAGTGGTTCGGCAATGGGTGTTGACGTAGGAGACCCAGATAATGATGGTGATCTCGATATTTACATTACAGAAGCCAGTGCCCTAGGGCCAAATGCTATTGGGCGGAATGATTATTGGATAAATCAATACAGTGAAACCGGCGAGCTGTCTTTTGTATATAGCGCTGATATGCCATCCGCTTTTTCTTGGGGGGTGCAATGGCAAGACTTTGATTTGGATGGACGACAAGACCTTTATGTTGCGAGTCATAATAGCCTGACAGATAATTTGTATTTAAATACGCCGTCTGGATTTACAGAAGCAGGTGAAAGCGCAGGTATTGCACAGAATAAAAATTCTAGGTCAGCGGTAAGTGCTGATTATGATCGTGATGGTTGGCCAGATGTGTTTGTAGTCAATAAATCAGACTCGTCAGCCTTATATCGAAATAATAGCTCAGTACAGACTCAACATAATTATTTGGTGTTAGCCCTTGAGGGTGATCCTTCTCTGCCTGGCCCTTATAAAAGTAACCGCAGTGCGATAGGTGCTCGGGCGACAATCATGGCTGATTTAGACAATAATGGCACAATAGACCCAGAAGAATTCCAAATTCGAGAAGTGCGCGCTGGCTCAAGTAGTGCAGGCAGCACGGCAAGCTTAGAATTAGAGTTTGGACTTGGTTCAGCGCAAAGTGCGCAAGTAGAAATAGCTTGGCCGAGCGGCAGAATTACTCAAATTAAGGTGCCTACTAATCAACATTTACAGATAAAAGAGCAAGTTGAATCAGGTGAGCGGATCACTAATGGCGATTTTGAAGATAGCGATAAGGATTGGACAACTATTGTCGCTGGTGGCGCCGAAGCTGAATGGCAAGTTGCACTTGACCAAGATTTAAACACGATTATGACCGTCGACGTTGATAGCAATAACAACCAGCCTTGGCAGGTGATGTTGCAACAAAGCAATGTATCTCTTCAAGTTAATCGTAACTACCGTCTTACTTTTAAGGCCAGATCCAATATCGCAAATACAGGTATGTTTTTATTGGTAGGGCAAAACTACGCTCCTTTTCAACCAACGGGTTTAAATAAATATATTGGTCTTGATACGCAATGGCAGACATACAATATCGATTTTAAATCTCCTGTTAACGATTTGAATTCTAGGTTAGGATTTTTACTTGGCTTTGGTGATTCACGACTTGTTTCAATCGACGATATATCTCTGCAGGCATTGCCTATTGAATACCAAAGCAGTGAATTGTTAATAAACGGTGATTTCGAAAGTCCCAATAATGCTTTCAATGCATTAGCCTTGGGTGCTGCGAGTGATGTAAGCGTTGATTTTAATGCGACTTCTAATAGGCAGGGAAAAGCGGCATCAATTTCTATGGGCGATGGAGGCCAACAAGCTTGGGAAGTGCAATTTGGACAACAGGATTTTGACATAATAGCGGGTCAGAAATACGTGCTTAAATTTGGCGCTAAAGCTAGCGCACCAGGCACAATAAGCAGTGCGCTCATGCAGCAAAATAGTCCATGGGCAAATCTCGGTCATTACGCTCAATATAATGTTGACGTTAATTGGCAAAGTTATGAAACTACATTTGAAGCAACTTCTAGCGAAGATCCCAGCAGGCTGGCCTTTCTACTAGGAGGTGAGGGCGCTCGTACGATTTGGTTCGACAGAATAAGCATCAAACCATGGGAGGCACCTCCCGAAACACTTATATCACCTGCAGAATTATTACCCAATGGGGGTTTTGAACAAGGTTTATCTGGATGGAGATTAGAAACCCTTGACCCTGTTTCGAACACGTGGAGCCTTGATCCAAGCATGTCATCTCAAGGCAGACAATCACTGAAAGCGACTATTATAAATAGCAGTGGTATCCCTTGGCATACTCAATTGATAAATGACGGACAATTTATTCAAGAAGGCAGAGAATATCGTATTTCGATAGATGTGAAATCAGATAAAGCGGGTTTTGCAATCCTCTCGGTCGATCAAGATCAAGCGCCATGGGCTAACTTGGGTTTGCGTCAAGCTCTGCCTTTAACTACAGAATGGCAAAGCTATGTTGTGACATTTCGTGCGACAGGTGATGACTTTGCTGCACGCTTATCATTGCAACTCAGTGCAGGTCAAACAGCGAGGAATGTGTGGATAGACAACGCTGGGGCTGCCGCTAGTTGCGGCGCAACCGTAATTGCAAGTACTAATCTTACGATTGTACAAGGTCAAGGCTCAGGGAATTACCAAGCCGGAGATGAAGTGCCTATAACTGCGTTGCCACCAGAAGAGGGCTATTTCTTTTCACATTGGACAAGTAATAATGGTGGTAGCTTTGCCGATGTTAATTCAGTTTCAACCAGTTTTACCATGCCTGAAGGTGTTGTGACATTAACAGCACACTTTTTACCAGGTGTGGCAGCTGATGCAAATGTCTCCAGCGCTCGCCGTTGGAATGAGGTCTTACTGCAAGCCATTCGCAATGACTTTGCAAGACCAACCGTGCACGCAAGAAATCTCTTTCACATATCAGCCGCCATGTACGATGCTTGGTCGGCATATGGAACAATTGAGACACCTTGGTTACTGGGTAAGACTCGCGCAGGAGTGAACTGTTCAGTAGACAGCTTTACACCACAAGAAAATGCACAAACATCTCGAAACGAAGCTATAAGCTATATGAGTTATCGTCTAATTCAACATCGCTTTGTTAATTCGCCTGGGGCAGAAAGAGTTGCCTTGGATACAGAAGCTATAATGAGTTATTACGGATATGATCCAGCAGTTGATACAATAGATGTAAGCTCTGGCTCTGCTGCTGCTTTGGGCAATTATTTGGCACAGTGTTATATCGATTTTGGTTTATCAGACAATGCTAACGAACAGAATGATTATGCAAATCTACATTACCAAACGGTCAATCCTGCCCTTGAACCTGAATTACCAGGAAACCCCTTTTTGTCTGATTTAAATCGCTGGCAGCCTCTCAAATTAGCTTTATCAATTGATCAATCAGGCAATGAAGTGAGTACTCAACCCGACTTTTTGAGTCCCGAATGGGGACAGGTCGTTCCATTTGCATTACGGCAGACAGATTTGAACGTGAATAATAGAGACGGCTTTGATTATTGGCTATATCATGATCCAAGCATGCCACCTCAAGTAGATTCCGGTACTTATAAATGGGCATTTTCGTTGGTATCCATTTGGTCTTCATATTTAGATCCATCAAATAATCAAGTTATCGATATTTCTCCGGCTAGCATTGGCAATACTCAGTTGTTACCAGCACAGTTTGATGAGTATGTTGATTATTATGACCTAAACAATGGTTTTGGTTTAAATCAAGGATATGTCGTAAACCCTAAAACAGGTGCACCGTATACACCCGAATATGTGCCCGTTGGAGATTATACGCGTGTGCTTGCTGAATACTGGGCAGACGGGCCTGATTCGGAAACGCCTCCTGGCCACTGGTTTGTTATATTGAATTCAGTGACTGAGCACCCTCTTTTAGAGCGTAAATGGAACGGTGCAGGAGTTGAATTATCAAATTTAGAATGGGATGTAAAAAGCTACTTTGTGTTAGGAGGAGCTATGCACGATTCTGCTATTGCCGCATGGGGAGCCAAGGGTTGGTATGATTATATAAGGCCTATAAGCGCAATCCGAGGAATGGCAGACTTAGGGCAGAGCTCAGATTTTCTTTTGCCCTCATGGCATCCTAATGGGATTTCTTTAGAACCAGGCATGATTGAGTTAGTTGGTATTGATGATCCACTCGCAGGTGAGTTAGGTGAACATATTAATAAAATTAAAGTGTTTGCGTGGCGTGGTCCAGACTATGTTGACGATCCGCTCACTGATGTCGCTGGAGTGGGATGGATTTTGGCAGAAAATTGGTGGCCTTATCAACGCCCTAGTTTTGTAACTCCGCCATTTGCAGGTTATGTTTCTGGGCATTCTACGTTTTCAAGAGCGGCTGCTGAAGTGATGAGTTTAATAACGGGGGACGAATATTTTCCGGGCGGCCTAAGCACGCTCACCATACCTCAGGATAATTTCTTAGTATTTGAAAAAGGGCCTAGCGTATCATTCTCTTTGCAGTGGGCGCGTTATCAAGACGCGGCAGATCAATCTGCTTTGTCACGAATATGGGGCGGAATACACCCACCTATTGACGATATTCCCGGCCGACTAATGGGCAAGGAAATAGGCATAGATGCATTCGACAACGCTCAATTGTATTTAAATGGCGCAGTTGAATAACTGTATTACGCTTTTAGTTTATTTGGTTTAGTGTGTCGTATATTTGTTGCGACATGCTCTTCTGATTGCTGCCGAATAAAAAACGTATACTGATGCCTGGTGCCCAAGGGAAGATCTGTACGCCTTCTCTAAATCCAACGTTTACACCGCTTAAGTTAAAGTTGTTTGCAACAGGTACAAATATTCCACCCACACGTTCATTATTGATAACTTGGCTATGGTTAACCAGTTCGCCCATAATTACCGGGTAATGATTTGGCAGATAAGCACTTGGTCCTAAAGTATTGACTAGAGCTCCAAAATTGGTAATAAACGAAGAGCAACTAAGTAATACTTCTTGTTGAGTACTGCCGCATGCACTATGAAGGGGTACAACGCCATCGCCTAATCCAAGCACAAAATTATTACCAATCTCGTTGGGGGCAGTCCCAACAAAGCGCAAGCGAGGAACTGTTTGTGCTTGTTGAGCGATATTTCTGGCATCAACAGGTCGTAAATCATTTATAACGCCTAGCGTTGCTGGGGTTGGGGTAAAGCCTAAAAACAAGGAAACCACAAAGCTCAAAATGGGGTTAGTTGATTGACCTAGTGCAACGGTAGTAGCAGCGTCTGCTAGTTCAGTGCCACCACCTGCTCCAGCCATATCTAATACCAGTAATATTTTTACCCTATTACCACTAATACCCCATTGACCGAGCCTAGATATGGCATCCCTAAGAACTAAATCACCTGCTGAGTGGGTAACAAAAATACAGCCCTCTTGGCAAAGTCCACTTTGACTAATATCTTCAAAATGACGTCTAAATTGATTTTTAATTTCACCTGCGACTCGTTCACTGCTTGGCCAATAGAAGTGCTTACTTGCTTTGTCACTCCAGAACTCTCCAAAGTAGGCGATTGAGCGCTCAAGTAAAACTTGCTCTGAAGACGCAGGGTTTGCTAATTCATCAGTGTCGAAGCCATGCACCAATATCACTGGTTTCCCAGCAATATTGGCAAATGTATTAGCGCTAATAAGTAGTAAAAGAATCATAGCGAAACGAAGTTTGTTCATAAATATCTCTCTTAATTTTATTAGCCTAGATATATGGTCTAAGACATTTTAATTTACATCAGCTGTTTGGTTTAACGTATCAAACACGTGCTGTGACATTGGTTTTTCATCACTATTTACCAAATAGCGTACGCCTAATCCTTGTGAAAAGTCAAACACGTTGACGGCTTCATTAAAGTTAACGTCAAAGCCATTAATATCGACGTTGTTGACTACAGGAACATAAAACCCGCCCACGCGGTCAGCGTTAATCACTTGGCTATGGTCAACTCTTTCGCCCATTAGCACAGGAAAATGATTGAACAAAAAACCACTTGGACCAATATCTGGCGCATTCGTATTGGTTAAGATTACGCCATAATTTGTTAACTCAGACGCGCAGCTGTATATTGTTTGTTGACTGCTTGCGCCACAAGCGCTATGCAGCGGCACTACGCCGTCTCCCAAACCTCTCAAAAACCCATCTCCTGCACCTTCGCCCGTTCCAACAAATCGCAGTCGAGGTATGGCTTGAGCCTGTTGCGCGATATCTCTAGCGTTAGATGGTCTTAGGTCATGTAATACGCCCAAATTATTGGGTGTTGGTATAAAGCCAATGTATAAAGAAACAGCGGCTGTTACAGGAAGTGGCAAGATAAATGTGCCGTATGAAACAACTAAGGCTAAATCGGCAAGTTCAGTACCGCCACCTGCTCCAGCCATGTCTAGCACGGTTAGAATTTTTACTCTATTAGGATTAATGTCCCACTGACCCAAACGTGATATTGCGTCTCTAAGGACTAGGTCCCCAGTTGAGTGAGTGACAAAGACACACCCCTCTTGACATAAACCACTCTCTTCTATCTCTTGGAAATGCCTGCGCATTTGGTTTTTAATCTTACCCGAGACACGCTCACTACTGGACCAGTAAAAATGTCTATCAGCTCTGCTCGTCCAAAAATCATTAAAATAATCTTCAGACCGTCTTAATAAAACGGAATCAGAATTGGTTGGATTACTTAGGTCTTCACTGTCGAAACCATGGACTAAAATCACAGGTTTACCCGCTAATTCAGCATATGAAGTTGCACTGAATATGCATAGTAAAGCGATTAATAATTGACGCGATATTGTTTTTATTTTCATGTTAGTTGCCCCCAAGGCGCTTTAAAAAGTTTGCTCTTTCGTTTACGAGTTGGTTTTTATATTCTATGTCGATATAGCGGTCAAACTGATATCCAGAAACTTTGTACGTACTTGAACGACTGGTTCCTGGCACATCAAAATTTTCGTTTTCTTCGGCGCCGCGTTTTATTGTGAAGCCCACTAGTTCATAGGGACCTTCTGAATTACTCGCTTTAAGTGCGCCAATGTGAGCCTTAAGCACTAATTCGTTATTGATTGACGTCAACCTACTTTCTCCTTGTAGATTAATGAGTGCACGTTTAGATTTTGCGTCTATCAACAAGGCGCTCACAAAATAGTACCCTGGCTCTTCAACGTCGAAAATTAAAGGAATATCAAGGTGTTCTTCATTTGGATTTGCGTTACCAACATCTATAAGCGTAGCTGACGCTTGGGTATAGCGAAATACTAGTGCATTAGGGAAAACTTCGCCATTTATTTTAGCATTGATATTTAATGATATTTCACCCTTTAGAAAGTGATTGTCAAATTCAGCAAGATCTTGAGAAAGGCCAAAGGATGTTAGTGCTTGATTTCCGTTTTTAACAAAGGAAACATTGTACGTTTTTTGTGTCTCAATATTTACTAACTGACCAAAAATTTGTATCTCGTTCGTGCCATTTAGGCCACTAACATCGACTTGGGCTTGCAGTGTATCGCCATAAAAATATACTTTCTTGTCGAGCATTGCTGAAACAACTATCTCACTTCCAAATTGGTCCTTATAGGGAATAGAAGCAGCATTGGCTTGTGTGGTTTGTTCGCCATTAAAAATATATGTGTTTTGAATGGGAAGGGAATAGGGCGGATATTTGTTCATCTCTATAAATGAATTAGAAATAGCATCTATTTGCGCTTGTAAATGGTTTAGTTCTGCAGCGCTTTCATTTACCTGAATACTTTCTTTTGGAGCCTTTGTGGCCAATGCCACATCTTTTGTTGGTACATCCTTAACTAGATCAGATAAATCTTCTTGTTGCGTTTCTAAATCACTGCTTCCTACTACAAAGTAAAAAGCAAGTGCACTAATTAGCACCAGCGTAACAGTTACTAAAATGTGCTTTCGTTTCATGAATTTTCTCAATAAAGTTTTTATAAATAGTTAAAATATTAAAAAGCATTCACAGGCTTAATCACCGATTTAAATGTCAAAAGAATAATTTTAATGTCAAAATATACTGACCATTTATTTATGTATTCAAGATCGTATCTAATACGGTTGTTCATACATTCTAAGGTTTTTGTTTCACCTCGATAACCATTCACTTGTGCCCAGCCAGTAATTCCAGGTTTGACTTTAAAACGTAAATTGTATCGACGAATAAGAGCTTGATGTTCGTCGTCAAGTGCTAAAGGATGGGGCCTAGGCCCAACAATCGACATCCTGCCTTGTAAAACATTTATAAACTGAGGGAGCTCATCCACCGAATATTTGCGCATCCACTTGCCGTGTTTAGTTATTCTACTATCATTCTTTTGAGCTTGTTTAAATACTTGGTCTTCTGGGTTAGATTGCATAGTGCGGAATTTATAGATGATAAAACTCTTCCCGTCTAGACCGTAGCGTTTTTGCTTATAAATAATTGGACCTTTTGAATCCATTTTAATCAAGATTGCAAACAATAGAAGTGGTAAACCAATTACCAATAAAATAGCGCTAGAAATGAAGATATCCATTAGTCTTTTTATAAGGTTATTGTCGCCTAGAAGCGGAGTTTCAATAATACTGACTAGAGGTTGACCGTCTATACTATCCCAACTTGCTCTTAGTAAATCAAACGAGTAAAAATCAGGTGCATAATAGATAGCTACATTTGTTTGAGATAATTGGTCGATAAACATTTGGATACGTTTTTGTGCACTCATGGGGAGCGTGATATAAACAATGTCGACTTCGTTGCGCGCTATTTTTGATAATAGTACTTCAAATTGTTCATGTGAAAATGACTGGTCAAGTCTCGCGTCACGTTTCGTATTTCGAGCGTCAAAAAAGCCAACAAAATGCAAGCCCATCCATTTATTTGATTGGATAGATTTAAACAAGCTTTCACCAATTTCAGTATGCCCAACAATGGCGACTCTGCGAAAATTGTGTCCAACTTTACGCAGTGAATATGCGACCGTTCTTAAAACAAATCTGGAAATTGCCAAGCAAACAAAACTTACAGAGAACCAAAGCACCAAAATGTCAGAAGAAACCGGCATTTTTTGTTCAAATAAGTAGACTAGTGTGCTTATGCTAACAAAGGTACTGCCCCAATATAAGAATAGTTCGCCAATTTCTGAAAGTATAGGGGTTGTCCTGAATGAGCGGTAAAAAGACAAACTCATGGCGAAAGTAAGGAAAATAATAAGGGTTAAAGCGAGGGTAAACAAGTAGTCATTTGTTTCTTCAATTTCAAGAAAATAAAGCACTCCCTTGAAGCTACCAATGATGAAGAATAAGTCAAACAGTATAATTAAGATTATGAATAACGCGCCGTAGCGGTGAAGATAACCTTTATTAAATTGCACCGACATTAAAAAACTCCTTAACTACGCACGCAATAGTATGCAATTTAATTTGCGTGTTTCACACCTGTATGTCATGTATATAATGTAACGCGCAATCAACAGATAAACAATAGCAGAAATAATATACTTCAAACGCCAAATTAATAAAAACTCAGGTAGTGTAATTAATCAGAGTTAGTTTTTATTGCCGAGCTACATAATCGTTGGGTTGCACGTCGCCTAATAGGCTCCTGTCAGCAGCCTCAACAGTGGCGGTGTCGTTATATACTTGTCTGACTACAAGTGTGGTGGGGTGCAGTACAAATTGGCGATATTCTTGGCCAAAATTGTCGGTTATTTGTTTCACATTGAACAAGGTCAGTTGATCACCCTGTTGTACTTGGTGAGAACGCCCTAGGTTTATTTGCAACTGATTATTTGCTACGGCTAAAACTCGTCCCATGGTTGGTTGACAGATTGCAAACTCTTCTAAATCGGTTACACCTTGTTGGAGCATAGTTTTGATATTTTTGCCATATTGACTACGCCAAAATTTATCTGAAGCAACGTCTATGCTATCGGTAAATTGAAAATCCCAAGGCGCTTTGCTTTCATAGCTTTGTCTATATAGTTCTTCACCAGTAGCGCCGTCAACTAAACTAAGTGTAAAGTCGAAACTACGGATGCTGTTTTCAGTTTTAAAGGGATTAAAACCAGCTCTTTCATATCGGTCTACCGAAATATCGTTAAGCACCACATTGACAATGTACTGAGTATTTGTTTTATTCGCTAAGGCCTGAGATTCTCTTGGTACATTTGCCATATGCCAATCAAATACGTAAGGCGCAACGTGAGTTATTTCAACACTTGTGGTAATTTTGTCTATGAGGGATTGTAGTTTGAGCGCTGTGACTTTTCCGATATCTTGAATTTGTCCATCGGCAGCCTGAGCTTGAAACTGAACCGGAAAATAGGTCGTCGCAATCTTTTTTGTATAGTCAGCTGCACTGCATTGAGCATCTTGTGCAAATATGTCAGCTCTAATAGAAACTGTCACAAGTCCATCCTGATAAACTTCGTCGATTAATTGAATGGTATTCACTTCGCCATTAGCACGTATTTCTAAGTGTTCGTCCATTAGTAAACCATTCGTCATTTGAGACACACTTCTAACTGAAGCACCTGCAAACAAAAGTGCCTGTTTAATCGCTTCTTCGGTGGCTTCTTTGCGCGCGGCCTCTTTATTTCCATTAACTACGACTGCTTGCCCCGTTGCTGAAAACCACGCTGCGTTGCTGGTCGATGCAATCAACAACAGTCCACAGCTAATAACACTGAGTCTAATAAAAGAGAAACACCCTACTAATATGTTTAGAAAAAAAGGTTTGAGCAGTATTGGTCCATGTTGATGGTGTGCTTCAATTATTTTCATATACCGCCTCTAGTAAGGGTTTATTTAGCTGACTGCTTATTTACTCCAGTGTATTCAAGTTGTGTGCCAAATAGTCTTGCTGAATGAGCTTTGTTTTTAATTGTGATGCTTGTGGCACATGACTTGCTAAACATTTATTAGAACTAATCTCATGATTACAATCTTAAGGTATTTTTTATGCAAAAAAACAAACGTAGTGTGTTGTCTCGCCCAGGCAATCAAATGGCTAAAGCGAGTGTGTTATTGCTGGGTCTCACCTTGGGTGCTTGTGAGAGTTTAATTACAAAGCATGTTGAATGGGAGACCATAGAGCCAGAAAATTATCCAGTGCTTAACGCAGTTGGTTATGCCCCAATTAATGCGCAAATCGCAAGCGATGCTGCTAGTAAGCGACTGATGGCAATAAAAGCATCTAAATTAGATGCATACAGAGAACTTGCTGAGCAGGTGTATGGACAAAAAGTTGACGGTCAGCAAGAGCTGGCAAATTTAGTATTAACAAATAATGCCTTAAAGTCTTCTGTTGAAGGGGTAATTAGAGGCGCAAGAGTAGTGAAAACATATCCTGTAGGTGATGACACTTACGCAACTGAGCTTGAACTAGATATGGAAAAAGTACACGCGATATATTTATCAACCGCTCAACCTAAACGAATAAGAAAGATTTCGTACTATTAATAATAGTACACACGCTTATGTATATTTGACCAATAAATACCAAAAAATCACGCTTAATGCGTGATTTTTTTTGGTAAGGATTTATGTTTTATATAAAAAAAGACTTTGAACGTTATGCGCTTATGCCTTTAGTAGAACTATTGCCAGAAGCTCTGCCAGAGCGGTCGTAGGTCATCGATTCTTTCGCTCGTAATTCCATCATCAAATTACGCAAATGAACCAGCCTTAGCTGCCCCTGCTCAACAGATTTTGCATTGATTTGCGTTAGATATTTGCACTCAAACATAACTTGCTTGCATTCGTCTAGCATAGGTTCGCAGTTTTCACTGACGGCACCAGCACTCTCAGCGCGCTTGTATAGTGTTTCGACTGCTGAGTCTTGCGACTCAATATTGTCTAGCAAGACTTGCTTTTCGTTTAGTAACTGCATCAAGGTCTCAGGTTCGCGAGAGCTTATGAGATGTAGCTCTTTTTCAAGCAGCCCTTTTAAGCTTTTAAGAAGCTCAAGCTGTTTTGAAATTGCATTTTCAAGACTTGTTGTCATAGTTTATACTTTCACGCCAAATATTTGAGACTCTAAAGCGGCAATCTTTTTAGCAAGTGTTTCAGGGTTTACCTGATACTCACCGTTCGCTATCGCTTGTTTTATCCGGTCAACTTTTTCTTGATTAACCGGCGCTTCAGATCCTTTTTTCTGGACATTAGCCAACTGCTGAGCAGATTGAGTTAATGAAACAGAGTCCTGTTTAACAGGTGCTTGGCCGCTGCTATTTGCCCCTGCTTCACTAGTTACTCTTCCAGGTTGACTTTGAGCTTGCTGCCCTAATTTAGCGGCATCTAGCTGTGTTTTATTTGTATTGTTTACATTATTAATTGACATACATTCCTACCAATTGAATTACCTCTATGCAGGGTATCGACCCTTTGTCACGATTCTTTAGTGTTATTCGTAAATAATGTCAGAAAAATGCCGCTTATAATTTGAAGAGTAGACTTCTGACTATAAATCGGAACTTTTTGCTTACTAAACACCATGTAAATCCTCGCTACTATCGACTAAAGCAACCTTCATACCAACATTAGATATTAACCGATACTTCACTGGTACTCGTAACCCTTCCGTATACTGTTTTATCGGATGAAGTATTTTTTACCTGAATAGTATCGCCGAGAGTACCGTCCTGAAGCGCTACACCATAAACTCGGAGCGACAAACCGCCGCTAATGGCAGCAATTGTAATTCTGTCGCCTTTGCATACGTAACATAACATTCGACCGTCTATAATATTGCCTTCGCGCATTCTGCGCTTTACCCTTGCTCCTACGATGTCTTCTTTTTTGCTGAAAGTAGGGCCACGTAGTTTATTTTTGTCTATTTCAATAATTTTTAGGTTATTAGCTGCCAATAAAGTACCTGGATTTAAATTATCAGCACTCACAACTACTTTTTCCACAATCGCGACGGTAGCATTTGTGAATAAATACCAATTGTTGGATGCGCAAGAAAGTTTTACAGAAATATTGCTTTGATTTGCTTGCAGGCCTGCTGAACTTGCTTTGATAGGAACATTGCAATCCGGTATTTCAATCCGCTTGTCGATAGGCCTAACATTAATTTTTATCTGATCACTTTGGTAAGAGGCTGTTTGTTCATTTAAGTATTGCTTAACTGTGGCCTCAAGTTCAGCATGTTTTTTGCCACTTGCGTTGGCAAAAAAACAAATAAAAAAAGACGTAAAGAGTATGGCCTTTTTAGCCGATAAGGTTAGGGACTTGTTAGAATACATGCGTATTTCCTTTTCTATCAGTCGATTTATCATCTAGTTTGGATTTTAACGTCATTACTTTGGCGTTTTCCTAAAATGTTCAGGCCCATAGATGACAAAGAGTGTACTTAAAGGTAAGTACAGCAACATTCATGCCGAAAAAAGGTGGAAGGTCATGTCAGGTATTTTAGATTCAGTTAATCAACGTACTCAGCTCGTAGGGCAAAATAGGTTGGAGTTACTCCTGTTTAAATTGAGCTCTAGGCAACGTTTTGGTATTAATGTTTTTAAAGTGCGAGAGGTATTGCAATGCCCAGAGCTCACTTCCATTCCTAAGCTTAACCCTTATGTGAGAGGGGTCGCACATATTCGAGGTCAAACTATTTCTGTTATCGATTTATCAATGGCAACCGGTGACGAGCCGATCGAGAATCTGCAAACCGCCTTTATTATCATCGCAGAATATAATCGATCTGTGCAGGGATTTTTAGTTAGTTCGGTCGAACGAATCATTAATACTAATTGGGATGCAATACTTCCACCTCCAAAAGGTACTGGCAAAGCCAGTTACTTGACAGCTGTCACAGAGGTTGAAGACGAATTGATCGAAATATTGGATGTTGAAAAAATCTTAAACGAGATATCTCCCCTTAATACCGAAGTAAGTAGTGAAATTACCGATAATATTAATGTTGGTGACAATACCGAAAAACTCATTTTTATAGCTGACGATTCTTCTGTTGCTAGAAATCAGGTTAAAAAAGCGCTGTCTACTCTTGGTATGAAAATGGAACTAGCAAAAAATGGTTTAGAAGCCCTTGAGCGTTTAAAAGAAATCGCGGCAGAAACTGGTGATGTAACAGATACCGTCGGTTTATTAGTGTCTGATATTGAAATGCCAGAAATGGATGGATATACCTTAACAGCAGAAATCAAGAACACACCTGAATTAAAAAAGCTGAAAGTTGTTTTGCATACTTCGCTTAGTGGAGTATTTAATCAGGCAATGGTAACAAAAGTAGGCGCAGATGATTTTATTGCCAAATTCCATCCAGATGAATTAACCGCTGCAGTGCAAAAATGGTTATTAAAGACACCTGATATTATAGAGTAATAAATACATTGGATACGCCATTATCACCCAAAAGCTATGCTCTTTTTGCTGATTTTCTGCAAAAAAAATTAGGCATTGTGCTTGGTAATAATCGGCAATATTTAGTGAAAAGCCGCTTAAGTGGTTTATTGAAGAATTCAAATTGTGCTGATTATGATGCCCTTATTAGTAAATTGATTCAACAAAGCGACATCGCATTAACGAATGAAAGTCTTGAGTTAATGACAACCAACGAAACATTTTGGTTTAGAGACGCCTATCCATTTGACTTATTACAAGACAATATTTTGCCTCGATTGAGTGACAGTCAAAATACACTGAGAGTTTGGAGCAGTGCATGCTCTACCGGTCAAGAGCCTTATTCAATTGCAATGACGATCGCAAATTACCAAAAAAATAACCCAGGTCGATTTAGAAATGTCGAAATTGTGGCGAGTGATTTTAACAAACGTGTACTGACACAAGCTAAAATCGGTAGTTATCATGAAATGGCCCTAAGTAGAGGATTACCCGCATATTATCGGCAAGCGTTTTTTGAAAAAATTGACGATAAGCACATGCAGGTCAATGCGACTATTAAAAGCATGGTTAGATTCGAACAGGTCAACCTGCTCTCATCTTTCAAAGCATTAGGTAAGTTTGATGTTATTTTTTGTCGTAACGTCCTCATTTATTTTAACGGCAAACAAAAAACCGACATACTGCTAAAGTTTGCCGCTTGCATGTCTACAAATGCAGCATTAATGTTAGGAGCCGCCGAAACGATTGGTGGTGCAGAACGAGAGTTTACCATGAACTCAGAAAGAAAAGGCCTATATTATTCAAGGCTTTAGCTAGTATTCCTGCCTTATTTCCTTCCTCCTTTAGACCCCATTTACTGATTTTTTTTGAAAATGGCACAGCACTTGCTCATAGGTCCTGTGAAGAATGCATATTCATTCGTAAAGCAAAATAGCTGGGCGAATACAAATGCAGATTAATAGTTAGTGCAAGGTGCTTAACATGGCAATCGATTTAGACAGACTGGTAAATGTCCATCACGACGCTTTAAAGGTTCGTAGTCAGCGTATGGAAGTAATCTCAGGTAATTTGGCCAATGCAAATACTCCTGGGTATAAAACAAGGGACATAGACTTCCAATCGGCCATGAAAACAGCCAAGAGTATGCAATCGGGTGCACAACATAACAACAGTCAGTTAGTTAAAACCCATGAAAATCACTTAAGTGGCGTTAGTCAAATGCAATCTGAAATCGATTTTATTATCCCTAATCAACCGGATACCGGCGATGGTAATACTGTTGATGTGCAGCAGCAACGAAATGCCTTTCTGGAAACAGGTATGCGTTATGAAGCAGGTTTAATGTTATTGAACGGTAAGTTCAAAGGCATGAAAAAAGCGCTTAGCAGCGGAGGTCAATAATGAGTTTGTTTAATGTGATGAATATTTCTAGTACTGGTATGGCGGCAGAGTCTGTAAGGTTGAACACAACTGCAAGTAATATCGCCAATGCTAATACGGTCAGCAGTAGTTATGAAGAAACCTATAAAGCGCGTCACCCTGTTTTTGCTGCAGCACTAGACCAAGCAAATGCTGATCAAACTAAAGGTGTGGGTGTTAGCGTGTTGGGTATCGTTAATAGCACAGCGCCATTGCAAGTCGAATATTCGCCAGGCAATCCATTAGCCGATGAAAACGGCTATATTTACAAGCCCAATGTCAACATAGTTGAGCAAATGGCCGACATGTTATCGGCATCAAAGGGTTATGAAACAAACGTTCAGGTTGCTGATACTACCAAGCGGATCTTCCGTCGAGTATTGCAACTTGGCCAGAATTAATTGACATTAGGTTGAGGAAATAATTATGGATTTACTGCCTACTAATGGTCTTAACTCAACACTGTATTGGGAAACCGAAGACCCAGTGCCAGTTTCAGATGGAACTGAGCAACAATTAAAACAAGAAGACTTTTTTGCGCTGTTGACCGAACAACTTGCTAATCAGGATCCAACAAAGCCTGTTGATAACGACCAATTAGTTGCACAGATGACGTCTTTTACAACGGCTGATGGTATCTCGCAATTAAATGAAAAATTTGAGGGTTTTGCAGCCTCAATGACTAGCAACCAAGCGTTGCAGGCATCCAGTCTAATTGGTCAGTCGGTTTTAGTGACAGGCAATATAGGTCATATGGCAAATGAAGGCGACGGTTTATCTGGCGTAATTATTAGCGAACAAACCTCCCAAGAGACTCAAATAGCGATTCAAAACGCAAGCGGTGAAGTAGTCAGGACTATTGACATTGGCACACAAGCCGCAGGCAACATTGAATTTAGCTGGGACGGGACCGACAGCAGCGGCAATTTAATGCCGCCTGGTGATTATGCTGTCACCGTTCAAGGTAAAGTGTTTGGAGAGTCGACCGCTCTACCTACCGCAATTAATCGCCACGTCGATAGCGTGAGTTTGTCGGGGTCAGGAGCGGGTGTAGTATTAAATTTAGATGGTGATGTCAGCATTCGTTTAGACGACGTCATACAAATCGGTAATTCATAGGAGCAAAACATGTCATTTAACATAGCATTAAGTGGAGTATCTGCATCACAAAAAGACTTAGATACAACTGCAAACAATATAGCAAACGTTAACACAGTTGGTTTTAAAGAGTCACGAGCAGAGTTTGGAGATGTATATGCCGCTTCTTTATTAGCATCAGGCAAAACTAAAGTAGGGGATGGGGTATTAACACAAGAAGTGTCACAACAATTTTCTCAAGGCAGTTTAAGTTTTACAAACAATGCACTTGATTTGGCAATTACGGGTAACGGCTTTTTTGCAACCGTACCGGAAATTACCTCAAGAGACTTTTCATTTACTCGTGCAGGCCAATTTAAGTTAGATTCAGATAACTTTGTGGTTAATTCCGCCGGAGATAATTTATTAGGATTTCCAGTTAACCCAGACGGCACTTCTGCTTCGGTAGCCTTGAGCACCACGGTACCGGTTCGAATTCCCGATTCATCGGGCTCACCGCAATCAACAACCGAGGTCGACGTGAGGTTTAACTTGCCTGCAGGCGAACAAATTAAAGAGCCGACCGAATTTGATCCAACTGATCCACTTACATATAACGCAGCAACCTCAGTAACTGTTTATGATTCTCTTGGTGATAGTCACGTAATGACATATTACTTTCTTAAAGACAACGATCCTACCGCAGTAAATGAATGGTATGTCGTAGCCGCCGTAGACGATCAACTCGTTGATATGACAAATTCAGACGGAAGTGAATCTGACCCTGCTACTGCAGTAAATGTTGTTGGCACAAACTCAGGCTTCGCAACTACGGCAGCGAAAATTCAATTTAGTGACGGTGGTGATTTTATTGCTATAGAGTCTGCCGATGGTTTGCCGCAACCTAACCAGAAAATACAGACTGAAGCACTTGGTGAATTGATTTTAGCGAACGGTTCTGATGCGACACAACAAATTACGATTGATTTTAATTTAGATCCAACAGGTGCTAACCCGAATGAGCCTACGCAGTTTGCGTCAGCTTTTGAAGTGACATCACTAGAGCAAGACGGTTTACCAGTAGGTAGATTAACGGGTATTGATATTTCGCCAGACGGTTTAGTTAGAGCGACATTTTCAAATGGTACCTCAGAGCCGATAGTGAGAGTTGCACTCGCTCGTTTTTCTAATGAACAAGGTTTAACTCAGCAAAGTTCTACGCAATGGAAGGAAAGTATACTTTCTGGAGAAGCGCTAGCGGGCGAAGCGACTACTGGGACATATGGAGATATTAATTCTTCTGCGCTTGAACAAGCAAATGTAAATTTAACCACTGAATTAATCGATATGATTATTGCGCAAAGAAACTTCCAGGCAAATTCACGTGCGCTTGAAGTGAACAACCAGCTTAACCAGACCATTCTAAATATTAGATAATATTGTCTTTATATTTTGATCTTTCCCGGTTATTAATTGCCGCATTGCCGCTTATTCCATGTAAGCGGCAATTTTAGTAAATACCATATAAATCAATACCATACATTTAAATCTCCGCATTATTTCTATTGGCACACTACTTGCAAAACTTTAGTAACAACAGTCAGAGAGTGTTTCTCTAACGGTGTATTCCTAATTTAGGAACTAAGGTAGATAAATGGATAAGCTTTTATACATTGCAGCTAGCGGGGCTAAGCAAGATTTGATTGCTACGGGTGTGCGCGCCAACAATTTGGCTAATGCGCAAACAAATGGTTTTAGGGCACAATTAGAACAAGCCCGAGCCATGCCAGCATTTGGTGAGGGCTTGCCAACACGCGTTTTTTCAATGACTGAAAGCCCAGCAAATAATTATGAGTCGGGCCCCAAAATTACTACTGGCAGAGAGCTTGATATCGCCATCCAAGGCGAAGGGTGGTTTAGTGTGCAGACTCCAGAAGGCGAGGAAGCATTTACTCGCGCCGGTGGATTTACAACAGGCGCCGATGGTTCTTTGCTCGACCCAAAAGGCAATTTAGTAATGGGAAACAATGGTCCTATATTTTTGCCTGTCCCACTGAATAACTTGACCATTGGTATTGACGGAACCATATCGGCTCGACTACAAGGTGCGCCTGAGAATGCGGTTGAAGAAATTGGCCAGCTTAAATTAGTAAATCCACCTAATGATCAAATTCAACGACGTGAAGACGGCCTATTTGCTTTGAAGTCTGGTGAGATTGCCCAGCAGGATCTCACCGTTACGGTACAAAACGGAATGTTAGAAGGGTCGAATGTGAATGCTGTTGACGAAATGGTGAATATGATTGGTCTGCAACGTCATTACGAAATGCAAGTTAAGCTTATGAAAAAAGCCGACACCTTAGCCATGCGTGGCAACATGTTATTAAGAATGATTTAAGTATTAAACGTTTATTTAGCGAATTGAATTCGCGGAGGTTACAAATATGCATCCGGCATTATGGATAAGTAAAACAGGTTTAGACGCGGCGCAAACAGATGTGTCAGTTGTTTCAAATAACTTGGCAAACGCCAGTACTGTTGGCTTTAAAAAGGATAGAGCGGTATTCGAAGACCTGCTTTATCAAAATATTAATCAGCCTGGCGGGCGTTCATCAGCTGACACAGAATTACCATCGGGTTTAATGCTCGGAGCAGGATCAAAGGTTGTCGCCACTCAAAAAACACATACGCAAGGTGGTCTTATTACCACTGGAAATGCGTTAGATATGTCTATTCAAGGAAAAGGTTTTTTTGAAATACAAATGCCAGACGGAAGCGCTTCATTTACTCGAAATGGCCAATTTACCCTGAATGACCAAGGTCAAATTGTGACTCCAGGTGCTGGTTTTGTGTTGCAACCTGTCATAACCGTGCCGCCAGAAGCGCAACAAATTACTATTTCTCAAGAAGGTGAAGTGTCTGCGCAATTAAGAGCTCAAGCTGAACCGCAGGTACTTGGCCAAATTAACATCACTGATTTTATTAATCCAGTTGGCCTGCAACCCATAGGACAAAATCTATTTGTTGAAACTGCTGTATCTGGCGCACCAGTTCAAGGCGTGCCTGGATTAGAGGGATTAGGAACCGTATCGCAAGGTTCACTTGAAACATCAAATGTTAATGTAACTGAAGAGCTTGTCAATTTAATTGAAAGTCAGCGTTTGTATGAAATGAACTCTAAAGTGATTTCGTCAGTTGACCAAATGTTAGGTCAGGTTATTCAGCAGCTTTAACGGCATTGAATAGCCTATTTTAGAAGTTGGCGAACATAAATTAAGCAGTACAAGGTAAACCTCGATCATGAAAACACAATATCACTATTACCGCAGTTTTTTTCTACTGCTATTACCAATGGCAATGCTCATGTTGATGGGTTGCGAATCAACCAGTAGCACACCAATAAGCGCAAATGACCCGTATTATGCGCCAGTACAACCTATTGATAAACGCGAAAGTATTGCTGAAACGGGTAGTTTGTTTTCAGCGATATCAGCCAACAGTCTATATTCTGATGTTACTGCAAGAAGGGTAGGCGATATTATTACTGTAACATTGAGTGAAAATACCAATGCCACCAAAAGTGCGAATACTCGCACCTCAAAAGAATCTACCGCTAATTTAAACCCTGTTGTGGGTTTGGGTGCACAACCCATCCGCATTGGCAACGAAGCTATTCAACTCGGTGTTGATTCAAGTAACGAATTTACTGGTGATGCTCAGTCAAACCAAAGTAATAGCTTGCAAGGCAATATTTCGGTCACTGTTGTCCAAGTGTTGGCAAATCGCAACTTAGTGATCAGAGGTGAGAAATGGCTGACCCTAAACAATGGTGATGAGTATATTCGATTGACTGGTGTGATTAGGCCAGCAGATATAAGCCCTAGTAACGAAATACAGTCAAATAAAATTGCTAATGCAAGAATTCAATATAGTGGCAAAGGAACTTTCGCCAATGCGCAGGAAAAAGGTTGGTTAAATAAATTTTTCAACTCTTCATGGTGGCCTCTATGATTTCGTCAAATGGTGTTTTAAGTATGAATAGTCAAAAAGTGACCGGTATATTAATCAGTTTTATTTTGCTTGTTTATTGTACTCAGCTTGGCGCGGCTCAGCGCATTAAAGACCTAGCCAGTGTGCAAGGTGTGCGTTCAAATCAATTGGTAGGATATGGATTGGTAGTAGGCTTACCAGGCACTGGAGAAACGTCTCCTTTTACTGAACAGTCTTTTCGTACCATGTTGGCTAATTTTGGTATTAGTTTAGACAGTAGCGTGAAGCCAAAAATTAAGAACGTTGCAGCAGTTGCAATTCATGCAGATTTACCTGCTTTTGCTAAACCTGGGCAAACTATAGATATAACCGTTTCTTCAATAGGAGAAGCGAGCAGTTTGCAAGGGGGAACACTATTGACAACAATGCTAAGAGGGCTCGACGGTGAGATTTATGCCGTTGCACAGGGCAGCTTAGTGGTGTCTGGTTTTGGTGCCCAAGGCAACGATGGCTCAAGAATTGTTAGTAATACACCAACCGTTGGCACAATTGCCAATGGTGCAGTTGTTGAACGGACTGTTCCAAATGGCCTTATGCAAAATGACTACTTAACACTTAATTTGAATTCGCCTGATTTTTCAACTGCACAGGCTTTAGCTGATGAAATAAATCGTCGTTTAGGCGCCGATCCTGAAAAGGGCTATGCCATAGCAACGCCATTAGATGCCGCAAGTGTGCGAGTTAGTGCGCCACGAGATGTGGGTCAGCGCGTTGGCTTTTTGGCGACTATAGAAAATTTTGAATTTACACCTGCTGCAGCACCGGCGCGCGTTGTTATAAACAGTCGCACCGGCACAATAGTGATTGGCAGTAGCGTTCGATTGCTTCCAGCAGCAATTACTCATGGGGGATTAACGGTCACTATTACCGAAGACCCTGCAGTTGTTCAACCAAACGCGTTTGCAGATGGCCAAACAGTGGCACTTAATCAGTCGATTGTTGACGTCGAACTTGATGATAGTCGCATGTTTAAGTTTGACCCTGGCGTCACGCTGGATGAATTAGTAAGGGCCGTAAACCAAATTGGAGCCGCGCCTGGAGATCTTATGGCGATCCTTGAAGCACTCAGGCAAGCGGGTGCCTTACAAGGCGAATTGATAGTCATTTAAATGCTGTTTATTTGTAACAATCACCAAAATAAAACGATTAGCAAGCGTAATACGAGGAAGCCCTAGTATGGATATGAAGTTAGATACAAAGTCACAACTCGAGATGTCGAGAAGTACACTTGACTTCAATGGGCTAGATACCTTGCGCACGGCAGCTAAAAATGGCGATGGCAAGGCTTTAGAAGAAGCGGCTAAACAGTTTGAAGCCATATTCGTTAAGATGCTTTTGTCGTCTATGCGCAAAGCACAAGATGCACTTGCTGATCAAGATAGTCCGTTTAATTCAGAGCAAGTTAAGTTTTATCGCGATATGCACGACCAGCAACTCGCTACTGATTTATCCACTAATGGTAGTATCGGCCTAGCTGAAATTATTATTCAACAAATGGATATTAATAAAGAGGCAACCACTATTAATGGTTTACGCAGTAACGCAAATATAGAAGACATCAATCGCTACCGTAAATTACTACAAGAAAACAATCATAAAACAGTGAGCAATAGTGATGCTTCAATTCAAAAGCAGGCAGCTTTTGCTTCACCCAAAGACTTTGTGCAGGGTTTATATGATAAAGCGGTAGCCGCTGCTGAGAAACTTGACATCGATCCTAAGGCCTTACTAGCACAAGCGGCAGTAGAAACAGGCTGGGGCAAATATGTTATCCAACAGAATGACGGCAATAGTTCGCATAATCTTTTTGGCATAAAAGCTGACCCACGTTGGCAAGGTAAAAAAGCGGTTGTCGACACCATTGAATACGTAAATCAAATTCCAGAGAAACAACAAGCTAGTTTTAGAAGCTATTCCGATTTTGCCGATTCACTTAGCGATTATGTAGACTTTATTAAATCAAATCCTCGGTATAGCGAAGCTATTGAAAAAACTGAAAACGCGGCGAGTTATTTTAAGTCTCTTCAAGAGGCGGGATATGCGACTGACCCTAGCTACGCAGATAAAATTATGTCGGTATATAACGGCAGTTTGTTAAATGAGTTATTGCCATGATTAGAAATGCTGATTTATTTACCATGGCAACCTCTGGCTTAAATGCCAGTCAAAAATTGCTAAACACGACCAGTAATAATATTGCCAATATCAACACAGAGGGTTATGTCCGTGAACGTACAGAATTTACTTCGCGCCTTGGGGGTGGAGTAGACTTTGGCTTTACTGATCGAGTCTTAGATGTATTTGCTCAAAATCAATTACGTCGCGACACAAGTTCAGTAGGTGAGTTTGAAGCTTTCAATAATAGGGTAGAAAGCTTAGACAACATTCTCGCGACTGAAGCGAACAGTATTTCTTCTGCATTGACCCGATTTTTTGCTTCCATACAAACCGCAACGGATGATCCTACCAATATGCCATCTCGTGATGCCGTATTAGGTGAAGCACAAAGTATGCTTAATCGGATCAATACTTTGGGCGATTTTATGCGCGTAAAAGAGGAAGAGACTGAGTTACAAATTGAAAATACCGTAAGCACGGCCAATCGCCTTATTGAGCAAATTGGCGATTTGAATGAAGCGATACAAGTGGCTCAAGGCTCTAGCACAGTCGACACTCCTTCGGCGCTTCTTAATCAAAGAGATCTAGCGGTTATGGAGTTGTCTGAATTAGTTGCAATTGAAGTAAGACAAAGTTCCAATGCTGACGACGGTATAGTCATTAACTTAAAAAGCGGAGAATCACTAGTATTGGCCGACGGCGCTTTTAATGTTTTTGCAATTGGAGGGGAACCCGATTACACCAGTCGCGACTTAAAACTCCAAACTAATTATCAACCACCCAAACAAAACACCACCATTAATGTGCGAGAGCAAAGTCTAGGCGGCGCTTTAGGTGGTGTTTATAAATATAGAGAACAAGTGTTAGAGCCTGCACAAAGAGATTTGGGTAAGCTTGCAACTACATTGGCTGACACCTTAAATACGCAAAATCGTCAGGGTATGGATTTGGATCTTCAATTGGGTGGCGATTTGTTCACAATAGCTGATTTTCGAGGCATCAACTATCCTGAAAACGCCGACTTGTCAGTTGGCGTGACTGGTCGCTTGCGTCCAGGTGAAAGTGGTGACCTAACCAATAATGATTATAAAATTACAGTATTAACGGCTCCCACTGGCAACCCAGCGACATTTGATGTCGAAGTAGCTGCATTGACAAACGAAAGTCGCCCTCAGCTTGATGAAAACAATAATCCGATTACTCAAACCTTAACCGTTACGGCTCAAGCAGGTACGTACAACGCGACTATCGGAGGTATTGAAATAACCTTCGATGATGGTGGGAACTATGCTGTTGGAGATGCATTTTTAATTCAACCGACGCGCATTGCGGCTGCTAATTTAACAATGGCAACTACTCGTGCTGAAGACTTAGCATTTGCTAAACCTCTTAGATTAGATACCAATATTGATAACTTGGGAGATGCTAAATTAATTGGTTTGACCATTAGTAATAGTTTTGTAGATAACTCATTTGTTGACAGTCGAGCATCAGCTTTTAATGGTGATTTTGGTCTTCAAGATGCGAGTGAATCACCGTCTGCCACCTTTGGCGCTCCGGTGACTGTTCGCTTCAGTTCAGCAGATACATACGATGTTCTAGACAATAGCGGACAAATAATATCAACGGTGTCAGGCGCTAGTGATTTAAATAATCTACTTGCGCAAGCAAAGCAATCAGGTACACCAGCATGGCCTCCTGAATTTAGCGCGCTTGACGATTATCCAGGTTACGATTTTTCATTGGAAGGTATTCCTAAACCGGGTGATGAGTTTACCTTTGACTACAATACAAACGGTATTAATGACAATAGAAATGCATATGATTTAGCAAGCCTACAACAAGGTGACTTTGTGCGTTTAAGCAATGGCACACAAGGTAACAAAGCTACTTTCAACGAAGCATACTCTTCACTAGTGAGCCAAGTAGGTTCGGCTTCCGCGGCATCAAAAATCGACTTAGAAGCCGCTAAAATAATGCAAACGCAATCATCGGATTGGTTTGAATCAAGCGCAGGCGTTAGCCTCGATGAAGAGGCTGCAAATTTGATTCAGTTTCAGCAGTCTTATGCTGCTGCCGCTAGAATTTTATCTACAGCCCAGCAAATGTTCGATACGATTTTGCAAGTATCTAGATAGTGGAGTGAGATATGCGAGTAACTACAAATTTAATATTTAATCAAAATTTGCGCGCAATAAATTCCAGTCAGGGCAATTTGTCTGATATCCAGACTCAGCTGGCCAGTGGCAAAAAACTGTTAAGGCCGTCTGATGATCCAGTTGGTGCTTCACAGGTCATTCGCTTGACTGAAGAAATAGACAAAATAAGTCAGTATCAGCGTAATAATGATTTAGTTACCAATGCGCTAGAACTGCAAGAAACTACGCTAAGAAGCATAAATGACGTTGTAAATAGAGCGCGAGTATTAACTGTACAGTCGGGTAATGGTATTTTATCTGCGCCTGACAAAATAGCGTTGGGGGCTGAAATCGAACAGTTAAGAAACCAACTTGTTGATTTAATGAACTCTCAGAATGCAAGCGGAGAATATATATTTTCTGGTTACCAGTCTGGGCAACAAGCGTTTGAATTCAACCCATCAGCTAGCAATAATCGAATTAGTTTTGTTGGAGATGACGGTACAAATATCATTCAGTTGTCTGACAGTGTTAGCATTCAAAGTACTAGTTCAGGAAAATCTCTATTTGAAGATGTACAAGCACGACTTAATTTTTCGTTGCCAAATGTATCAGGGGCGGTTGTAGAGAACTATCAGATAAAAAACCAAGGTTCATTTGATCAGTTTCATCGCGAAAACTTCGATCCTGTTAACGATGCCAATAATGCGTTTCGATTTACAATCGTTTCGGCAAACGAAATTCAAGTTAGTAATATTGGTACTGGTCAAATACTGGATAGTTTAGTATTCGAAAGTGGGCAAGATATATCATTTAATGGAATTCAATTAAATGCAGTTGGCGTCCCTGGTGATACTTTTGACATCGAGTTAAATCGACCAAAAAAAGCAAATATGGCAGAAACCTTACACACCCTGTTTTTGGCATTAAACGATCCAAATTTGAGCGAGCAAGAATATACTTCAATAATTGATGATACCCTTGTTGGCTTAGATAACGGGCTGACACGGATGGCAAGGGAAAACTCTTCTTTAGGTGCACGTTTAAATATCGCCCAATCAGTAGAATCTGCACAATTGGATGCCGAAATTGCAAATCAGCAAGCTCGCTCGGCAATTGAAGATGTTGACTATGCAGAAGCTTCTTCCGAATTTGCTAAGCAAGAAACAGCGCTTGAAGCAGCCTTCGCTTCATTTCCGCGAATCGCTAACCTTAGCCTCTTTAATTATATATAAGCTGCAACATTCATCGTTGTCTGAATATCTTATGGCCGCATTATCGGGGCTTTTATTTATAGTAAATAAAAAAAGTAAAAAAAACTTTGTCGTTTAAAAAATGGTTTTTTTAGTCTTCTACGGTACACAACATCGATAATATCACCCTGTTCATTTTTTAAAGGCGGCAATTTTTTGCCGCTTTTCAGCCCACTGAATAAAATTTTTATTAAATTCTATTAAAGGGAATTTCACCCTTGTCGATAACCATTTACGAGAGAGCCAGTACATATGCTTTTTAATTGAGAAGCTATGTTCTACAAATGAAACTAAATTCCGGAATGTTTCCGGCTGCCAGCAAGCGCTGGACTGATAGTGTAGGAGAGACTTATGTCTATGTTCGTAAATACTAACGTATCGGCCTTAAATGCCCAGCGTCAGCTATTCAATTCAACCAATTCGTTAAATACATCTTTTGAGCGTTTATCATCTGGATTCAGAATAAACCGTGCGTCTGACGATGCTGCTGGTCTTCAAATTACGGACCGTATGACAACTCAAATCAACGGGTTAAATCAAGCCGTAAACAACGCGAACGACGCAATCTCGTTAACGCAGACAGCTGAGGGCGCCCTAGGCGAAACCACAACTGCTTTGCAACGTATTCGTCAACTAGCGGTGCAATCGCAAAATGGTATTAATGCGCAAGCTGACCGTGATGCCTTGCAAAAAGAAGTATCAGCACTTAAAACTGAAATCTCTAGAATTTCTACAGACACTCAGTTTAACAAAGTCGATATTTTAACAGGTGGTTTTTCAGCAACATTCTTAGTAGGCGCAAACAGTGGCCAAACTATTTCTGTTGGTTTAAGTTCGCCAGACGGCTTAGCAGGTTTTTCAGCAACTGGTTTGGGCCTTGCGGCTTTATCTGTATCGTCTGCAGCAGGTGCCTCGGCAGCGTTGGCAACACTAGACACTGCAATCTCAGCAGTAGGTGGAGCTCGTGCAGACCTTGGTGCGCTGACTAACCGTTTTCAGTCTACTATTCGTAACTTATCTAACATATCTGAGAACATGGCTTCAGCCCGTTCACAAATACTAGATACTGATTTTGCGAAAGAGACTGCTAACTTAACGCGTAATCAGATTATTCAGCAGGCAAGTACTACCATATTATCCCAGGCTAATCAGCGTCCTCAATCGGCGTTGCAGCTTTTAGGCTAAACTTTTAGTTCCTTCTGAGACCCTACTGTTTGGGGAATGAAGCCAGGAGGTAGTACTAGCTTTAACTAGCCAAACAGCAAGAGAGACCGCTCACTCTCTAACATCCGAGCGATTGGCCAGGCATTGCCTGGCCGCTTATTTCCTTTTTTTTTATTTAATTTAGTCTTTTTTACTAAAGATTTTCGCGTGTCTGTTCGATAACTAAATTGTCGGGGGTAAAACATAACAACAAAGTCCCTTAAAGCACTCAATTAATTACCGAGAGCAAGTTCAAAGAGTAATACAAAGAAGTGCAACCGTTCACCAGATGGTGCAATGGCGATAGCGTTAGGAAAGGTGAAGAGCAAGAGTAAAACAATTCACCCTAATTAAAGATGATTGTATGATAGATAATTGTTTTCATAAACATTATCCAAAATAGCAGATGTCGTCATGACATGCTGAACTGCCGACTGACAGGAATGATGCCAGGAGGTAGTGAGAGGTATGAGGTCTGGAACATCATACCTGCCGGTCAGCAAGAGCTTGCGCTCTGTTACAGCATACATGCTTCAAATCTCTAAAAGAGTTTGAACATTCATCAGTCCTTGATTACCTAATTCTTTAGCACGTTGTGTGCCAACTTTGTTTTTATCGACAATGGTTTATGCCATAAAAATAGGGTTAGCTCACTGAATAAAGTGAAAACTATGACGCCAAAAACACAAAATATTGGCGCATAAATTAAATCGTTAGGAAAAATTATGTCTTTATTTGTAAATACTAATATATCGTCGTTAAGTACAAGACGGTTTTTAAATGATACCACTAGTAATTTAAGTACTGCATTTGAGCGTTTATCATCGGGGTTTAGAATCAATAGTGCCAAAGATGATGCTGCTGGTTTGCAAATATCTGATCGAATGACTTCTCAAATCATGGGTTTAGATCAAGCCGTGAGAAACGCAAATGATGGTATCTCACTGGCCCAAACCATCGAAGGTGCATTACAAGAAACGGTAGGCGCACTGCAACGAATTAGAGTATTGGCTATTCAATCACAAAACGGTATTAATTCAGTAGACGACAGAAACGCTTTGCAAAAAGAAGTTTCTGCATTAAAAGCCGAAATGAGTCGTGTAGCAGAAACGACAGAGTTTGCAGGATTGAGTGTGTTAACTGGAGGCTACTCAGCTTTATTTTTAGTGGGTGCAAATTCAGGTCAAACAATTAGTATAAATGTATCGCGAGCTTCTGGCTTTGGCACATCTGGATTATTCCCAGGATTTAACCTCTCTGTCTCCACACCGGCTGCAGCATCGGCGGCACTTATCGAATTAGATAACGCAATCGCTATTGTAGACGACAAGCGAGCGGATTTAGGTGCAATACAAAATAGATTTCAATCGACTATCCGTAATTTGACCAATGTTTCAGAAAATGTGTCGGCAGCTCGTAGCCGCATAAGAGACACAGATTTTGCCGCTGAAACAGCTAACTTAACAAAGCTACAAATTATTCAACAAGCGAGCACAACTGTTTTGTCGCAGGCGAATCAGCGACCACAAGCTGCACTTAGCTTATTACAGTAATCTGGTAATAAAAACGTGATTTAACAAAAAATAAAATTTAACAATAACAAGTAAGTTCAACCAGTTATTTAGGCTTGAGAGGCCCTCTCTACGCCAAGGATGGCGTATACTACCGCTAAAATTTATATTATAGGTAGTGAGCAGTTAACTGGTACAAAGGAAAATGTCGACTAACAAGACTGATAGTGTAGAAGTGCGGTTGAGAGGCCAGTACTTTCATATTCTACAATCCTGCCAGTCGACGAAAAGTTTGCTCCAACTCCTAACGTGAGCAATTTGGCTGGGCCACCCCATGGCTCAGCTTTTTTTTCAATACAAAATTAAAAGCATGATCTGTGCCAAATTAGTAGGTACCAAAAAACATCCGTCCCTATCGCGAACGCCACCGTCATTATCGCGTCGGTCACCTTCATTATCGCGTAGTCCACCGTCATTATCGCGAACGCGATAATCTCCCCAAACATCCTCATCATCTGGGATGCATGCTCTTTTCGAGGGATTCCTTCTTTCGAAGGAATGACAATGTGCGCAAAGGAATGACTAAGGGTGCGAATAGCGCCGTCATTATCGCGTAGTCCAGCGTCATTATCGCGAACGCGATAATTAAAATAATAGATTTAAAATCAGAGAGATAAAATAATTAAAAATTATTTTCAAATTAAATCTAAAGAAGTTCAAGATGACGCCGATACATTTAGTTGAGGGGTAATGCAATTATTTTTGCTAAACCAAATTTGAGGTTGCTGAACCAGGCCTAGTGAACCTATTTCAGCTAAATGTAAGAAAACAAGAATTCCCAGTGTGCTGGCGATTTCAGATTCTTGTTTTTGGAGGTAGTAAATGTCTATTTTTGTTAATACTAATGTGTCTGCGCTAAATGCACAGCGCCAACTATTTGAATCATCTAATGCGCTAAATAAGTCTTTTGAAAGATTGTCTTCTGGTTCTCGTATTAATTCGGCTGCAGACGATGCAGCAGGTTTGCAAATATCGGATAAATTAACGTCGCAAATTAATGGCACACAACAAGCTGTTAGAAACGCAAATGACGCTATATCGTTAACACAAACTGCGGAAGGAGCATTAGGAGAAACAACTAACGCTCTGCAACGTATTCGTCAACTAGCTATACAGTCGCAAAACGGTATCAATTCTGCTGCCGATCGAGAAGCGCTAAATACAGAAGTGACTGCGCTAAAAAGCGAAATATCTCGCATCGCCACCGATACTGAGTTTAATGGTGTTAGTTTATTTGACGGTTCATATGATGCAGATTTCTTGGTAGGTGCAAATGCAGGGCAAACTATTAGCGTTGGTTTAGAAGCGGCAGATATAGCAACTGCCGGCTACAGTGCTACAGGGCTTGGAATAGGTGCTTTGTCGGTATCAACAGCGGCCAATGCGAGTGCAGCAATTGGTTTGATTGATACTGCAATATCTGCGATTGGTGGTGTAAGAGGTGACCTTGGGGCGCTTGAAAACAGATTTCAATCGACAATAAGAAACCTTAGTAACATCAACGAAAACCTATCTGGTGCTCGTTCACAAATATTGGATACAGACTTTGCCGCCGAAACAGCAAATTTGACCCGAAATCAAATTATGCAACAAGCAAGTATTGCGGTGTTAAGTCAGGCTTCAAATAGGCCGCAAACCGCTTTAGCATTGCTTGGATAAAACCATGTAGAGTTGCGTTGAACGGGCGGTTCATCAGAGGTTTGGGTGTAACCGCTCCTCACTTTTTTCAACGGAGGTAGTTATGGACCTTGTAAATACTAAAATAGGGCAAGAGACTGCGCGTAATGTTGCTTCGACATTAAGCAGTCAATCATTTGTTAGCAGCAGTTTAGTCGGGTTTGCCAGTGGTGCTAGTCAATTCACCAAAAGTGAGACGCCGTCGGTGGCTCAGCAAGTTAAATCTGCAGAGAAAGTGCAGGTCAATATGGCTGAAAAGCAGCAGGCTGAAGACGACAAAAAGAGTAAAGCAAATACTCAATCAGCCGATACGCTAACAAGAGAGGAAACGGTCGATTTAAATGAGTCCTTGGCGTCTTTAAGTCAAGAATTGCAAACAAATGGCACAGAACTTTCATTCAAGCTTGATGACAGCTCTAGCCAGCCGATTGTTACGGTAATGGATAGAGAAAGCGGCAATGTTATACGGCAAATTCCTTCCGAGGAGATGCTGGTTTTTGCAGAGCGAATGAAAGAACTGGAATCAAACAGCACGAATAAAACGGGTGTAGTGTTTGATGGGCAGGCATAATATGAGGTAATTTATGAGCATTTCATCATTGGGAGTAGGTTCTGGTTTAGACCTTGAATCACTAGTAGAACAACTTCTTCAGTCTGAAAGAGGGCCGAAGACTCAGCGTTTAGACGAACGTGATGAATCGCTCAGCGACGAAATTTCTGCCGTTGGACAAGTTAAGTCCAAACTTAGTGAGTTTGAAGATGCCATTAAAGAGTTACAGCAAGAAGGTAACTTATCGGGCCGTGAACCCACCATTGAGAATCCGTCGGAAGACAATGATGTATTATCTGCAAACCCGAGTACAGCTGCGCTGCCTGGTACCTATGAGATTGCGGTAACACAGCTAGCTCAGGGTAGCCGTATTGAGACGGCCAATGCGGTTGATGGTGGATTCGCATCCTCCGATGATGTTGTGCTCACAAGCGGTACAGCCGACATTACTTTTAAAATTGGCGATACCGACGACACTTTTACGTTAAGTATTTCTGAGGGCACCACGCTTGCCGAACTTCGCGAACAAATAAACAACGATGAAAACAATTTTGGTGTGCAAGCCAATATTATAAACACCGGGACCGCCGATGGCGGTGCTCGACTTGTGTTTACATCAGACATCACCGGTGTTGGTAACGATTTACAAATCGTCAACAATAGTGACATCGCTGAACTCAATCGCATTAGCACAACCGACTCCTCAGAGTCGAGCACTTTACTGTCGCCAATAAAAAATGCGGCAAATGCAATAGCGGTTGTTGATGGTATTGAAGTCCAGAGTGACACTAATAAATTTGAGAACACGATTCAGAGTGTGCGTTTTGATGTAAAAGAGTTGTCAGATCAAGATACCAATGGCGATCCCATTGCTAGTAGGCTAATTATTGGGTTTGATGCTGAAGGATTAGAAGAAAAAATTACTGAGTTTGTAGATAAATTTAACGAACTTAACGATGACCTCGCTAGGTTAACCAGTTATGGAGAGTCCGATCTAGAAGAAGACGGCGCATTAGCTGGAGACTCTACTGTTAGAGGTATTCAGTCTGGATTAGCAAATATTTTAAGCAGTAACGTTAGCGATTCGTTAATTGGTAGCTTATTTGCACTGGGGATTGAATTAACCTCAGAGGGGAAACTAGAAATCAGCACTACCGATTTTGGTTTGGGCTCTGGTGCAGACCGTCTCGAAAATGCACTTAATGATAATTTTGACGACATTGACAAATTATTCAATGGCGAAGGTGGCATAGCATCACGAATATTAGAGTTTACAGAACAATACACCCAGTCTTCAGGTATTTTGAGCTCAAGAGAAGACAACATTAAAGATTTGCAAGATGTGGTAACGAGCGACCGTGAAAGATTTGAAATACGTATGATCAGCTTTGAACAAACATTGCGTAGCCGCTATTTAAGCTTAGATAGCACGGTTGCACGCCTTCAGCAAACAGGTAACGCCTTGTTTGCTGCTTTATCATAACTAAATTTAATATCCACTTAGCACATACCATCTGTGTTTTTATAAAAGGTGAAGAAAGTGTCAGTTAAAGCAATAAATGCCTATCAAAAAGGCAGTTTAAAACAGGACGTCGCTAGCGCCGACCCACATAGGTTGACGCTAATGCTAATGCAAGGTGCGCTCGATAGGCTCGCCTATGCTAAAGGTTGCATTACCCGCGATGACTTAAAAGGTCGTGCAGAAAACCTGTCAAAAGCGACCGCAATTTTTATTAATTTACGCGACACACTTAATGTAGATGTGGGTGGAGAGTTTGCTGAAAACATCTTTAGTTTATACAACTATATTATCGATAAATTAACAGAGATTGACACTGAAAATGGCATAACCATTATTGATGAAGTGTCGTCTTTATATTTACCCATAAAAGACGCTTGGGCAGCAATTTCTGAAGAAGATAAACAAATCGCATATAGTGCTGCTCAGGGTGAAAATGTGTGAAAACTACTCTTAAACCAGCTGGTCAACCAAGCAAAATAAGCAATTTTATTAACGCTGAGCTTGATCATAGTGATACGCCAAGTGAGCTGGCCGACATAAATAAACACTTACTAAAACTGTTTAACTGTAATGTAGAACAAGACGCAGATGGTACATTGAGTCAGGCCATAGACGAAGACATTGAAAAATTTATTCTAAAACGCGCGAACTTGGTAGAGTCTTTGCTTAATACTTTGCAAGAACAACAGAAACTGTCTTTTGCACGCAAAGAAATTGATATTAATAAAGTGTTACTCGGCGCCGTTGAATTAAAACGAAAGCACGTTCGTGAAAATTTAGCCAACATTAGCAAAGCATCAAAAGCTATAAAAGAGTACCACCAAGTTTAAGATCAGAACCAGTTAATTTCTGTTGTCACTTAATATAAACACAACGGGATTTTACTAGACATTTATGCTTACCGATATTCGATTGCATCTTGAACCAGACGACGAAAAACAAAGTCAATCTGAACAACGACTAGCAGGATTAATCAATAGTCAACACGCTAAAAACGTTCAAGCATTCATGCATTATGTGCCTAGTATTGGCAGTCTAATAAGCCAAATTCCGACCCGCAATTTGAGTGTGTTTGTAGATAAAAACAAACAGACTAATATTGTTGATTTCAATACTGGACGTTGTTTTTATCCTATTAATGTTGATGAGAATATTTCTCAGCAAGTTGAAAATTACTATTTTTATTCCTCGCTTTTATGTTTTTCTGAAAATAATGTAAAGACGCTAAAAGCGAAAGATAATAGTTTTACCGAAAGATCTGTTTACGCAAAAGCACTGCATGCTCATGTTGAAAATAATCCGCCTGATGCACTAGTCATTTTGGGCTTAGGCAAAGCAACACATATCCCCATTTTATTGAATAGTATTTCATGTAGCAAACTAGTTATCTATGAATCAGATTGGCAATTATTTAAAGCAAGTCTTTCTATTTTTGACTGGGCTAATTTTTTAGAAAATGCAACCAACAGTGGCATCCAATTGTTTTTTCAAATTGGCGATAATATCCATCAATTTTTTAAAGAAATCAATGAACTACACACACAGCTAGGTGTGTCAGAAGTGCTTGTTTATCAACATCAAATCACGCCAGTTTTTAATAAAATAGTATCAAACATTCGTTTGGGTAAATGGCATAATGGCATTGCTGAGTTGTCGCAAACGCTAGATCACAGTGCTCACTTTTTAACCTCATTTAATGCTAATCACGCTCAAAACTGGACAGCTATTGAACATGACAGTAGTCCATTATATCTCGAAAATTTAGCCAGTTTACTATTGCACTTTCCAGACTTACATGCCGCTTTTGAGGATTATCATTGTCGGCAATGGCAAATTGTTCGTCATAACACTACACAAGATATTAATATTTATAATATCAACGAAGGAAACTTTTTTGCCGGGGATGACCCAAAACGTGAAGCTTTGTTGTTAGCGCAGCATTTTAAAAACAATCCAAGCGTGGATGGCTTAGCCTTTGGTTACAGTGCAGATAAGTTAAAGCACTATGTACATAACAGTTTTATTTGCCAATTAGATGCACGTCTTCAAGCACGAGAAAAACATATAAAAAGCCTCCCCAAAAAAATTAAGGTGTTGTTAGTTTTTGGCTTAGCAGAAGGGTATTTATTAGCATCTTTATTGAATGAACATGAGGTAGAAAATCTCATAATATGCGAACCCAATCCAGACTTTTTTGCGGCAAGTCTACATGCCATAGACTGGTCAGAAATACTCAATAATTGTGAGTCCAATGACTGTAAATTGTACATAAATATAGGTGAATCAAGTTCACGCTTGTTCAAGGACTTAATGTCGCAGTTTATGCAAATAGGGCCACATTTATTGAATGAAACTTTTATCGTTCAAGCATACGATAACCCGATGTTAGCGCAAGTATTAAACGAAGTTCGTCAGCAATTAATGGTGATCTTCTCTATGGGTGAAAATTTCGACCATGTCGTTTATGGTATTGCACATACATTTCACGCTTTACATCGAGGCGTGCCAGTAATGCGCAGCATGCCGCAGCAATACTTAGCAGTTAAAGACAAATCAACACCAATATTTATAGTGGGTAATGGTCCCTCTCTTGACGATTGTATTGATGTGATTAAAGAGCACAGAGAATCTGCGATTGTGATAAGTTGCGGAACAGCATTACAAGCCTTACACCGAAATGGTATATGTCCAGATTTTCATGGTGAAGTTGAACAAAACAGAGCAAATTTTGATTGGGCATCGCGTATTGACGATCCAGAATATTTAAAGCAAATAACACTATTAAGTGTCAATGGTATACATCCAGACACTTGTGATTTGTATAAAAATGTACTGATGGCATTTAAAAGTGGAGAATCAAGTTCACAAACATTTTTAGCAATGTTGAATGCAGAACATTTCACTACCTTGGATTACGCATATCCCACAGTAACTAATCTAATTTTAAATATATTTTTAACGCTTGGATTTGAACAACTTTATTTAGTCGGTGTAGATTTGGGCTTTGCTGACCAAAATAAACACCATAGTAAAGATTCTGGTTACTATCAAAACGGAAAGCAGCTCTTTGATTATCAGAGCACGCATAATACAACCATGCGAGTAAAAGGTAACCATCACGAGTGGGTGTATACCAAAACAGAGTTTAATATTTCTCGAATGATCCTTGAACAATTGTTAAGAGAACAAAAAACAAAAGGTAAAAACATTGATTGTTTTAATTTGTCTAATGGGGTGTTTATTGAAGGGACAAGGTCGCTGCACAAAAATGATGTGCTAATTACTACCCATCAAGCAGAAAAACAGCGTGCTTTAAAAAACCTACAAACTTGCTTCATATCACCACAAGTTGATTTAGCGAATATGTTAGCGCAAGCATACAGCAGTGAGTTAATGTTTAAACAAGTGCGCCAGTTGGAGCAAATTTGCGCGGCAAGGCTGTCTTCATTGAACGATGTTGATGCGCTCATTCAGTCTTTGCAAGCACAATTAAATGTGGCGAAAACACATGGTGGCTCGCTCTATTTTTATTATTTTTACAATAGTATTAATTATTTGTCTGCAGGTTTGTCAAAAGCGGCCATGCGTTCAAGTGAAATAATGGGTGAATTTGCTGACACAGAAGAAGACCTACAAAGTTACCTAAGCGATTGCAATGAAATACTCGGCACCTGGCGGGTCTTTATAGAAGACGCTAAGCACCTTATCCATCACCAATTGAGTTTAGTTGATACTTCAGAAGCTTTCTCCCAAATTCGAGAACAGTTATTGTTAAAACACAAATCAAAAAGGCTTGCTGTTTACGTCTCTGATACAACTACACGTGCTTTATTACAAAGCTATATTCACGACAAAAATATACCCAATATTAATATCATTGACAGTGTTCAACTAACAAGTAGTGAGCACTACGATTGTGTACTGTTTGACATAACAAACGACCATGACGTTGCGATTTTCAAAACCACAATTGCTGAAGAAACAAGTGCTAATATTATGGTAATAGTGCATCAGCAAACGCACTTTGAAGTTATAAATGCCGATTGCACTAACACTATTATGTATTTACCTAACATGATAGACGTCTTAAATGCTTCCCAAAACCAACAGTTTGAACAAGGCGAGTTAGAGGCTATTACGATAGAAAACTATTTACATCATATCAGCGCGAGGGCACAAGATTATCATAAATTTGCATTTGTATTTTGCAAACCAAGCTTTAAAAAAACTGGCTTGATAAATGCATCTACTAATGCTTTAAGTGATTTACAAAGCGAATATGATTCAAAATCAGTATCGATAATTAAACAAGGTTTATTGTCCATGGTAAATACAGTGTTCAGCAAAAACACGGCAAACGGGCACTTATCAAACACCTATATGTTTAAACACTATTTGGCTGTAACAAAACCAGAGAGTAATACCAACGCAATTACTTTACAGGATGCTACGCGAAACCGAGGACTATTGATGCACAGACCACCAAAGGCATTTGAGTTATTGGGCCCTTGGTTAGAGTAAGCATGCGTAATTTGGAGAAAACACATTGTTTGACAACAAAAGTATATTAATCACGGGTGGCACAGGTAGTTTTGGTAAGCGTTTTATCCGCTTTGTCCTAGATAACTATGCCCCTTCACGCTTGATCGTTTTTTCGCGAGACGAATTAAAACAATTCGAAATGCAGCAAGAGTTTAATCATAAATCGATGCGCTACTTTATTGGCGATGTGCGTGATAAAGAAAGATTAATAGCAGCGACTAAAAATGTCGATTTTGTGGTTCATGCAGCTGCGTTAAAGCAAGTCCCTGCAGCAGAATACAACCCTAATGAATGTATAAAAACAAATATTAATGGCGCACAAAACGTCATTGATGCATGCATTAGCAACAGTGTCGATAAAGTTATTGCGCTGTCAACAGACAAGGCGGCTAACCCAGTAAATTTATATGGTGCAACAAAACTGGCCTCTGACAAATTATTCGTCGCAGCGAATAATATAGCAGGTGCAAATGGTCCTCGTTTTGCAGTGGTTCGTTACGGAAATGTAGTGGGTTCAAGGGGTTCCGTGGTGCCATTTTATCGAAAGTTATTAAATGAAGGTGCAAAAAAATTACCGGTCACACATACCGAAATGACGCGATTTTGGATAACTTTGGACGATGGAGTGAGTTTTGTTGTGAAAAACTTCGCACGCATGCAGGGCGGCGAAATTTTTGTCCCTAAAATTCCATCAATAAATATTTTAGATTTGGTTGAAGCAATGAGTGGTACGCGGGAGCATGATCTTATTGGTATTAGGCCAGGGGAAAAGCTTCATGAAGTAATGGTACCTGAAGAAATGGCACATCATAGTATCGAATTTGAAGACCATTTTGTAATAACACCAGCAATTACATTTTTTGAAGATGCTGTTAATTACAAGCAAAACAAATTATTTGAAAAAGGGACACAAGTGAGTGATAAATTTGAATATCACTCTGGTACTAACCCTCACTTTTTAAGTATTAATGAGCTAATTGGGCTCGATCAACAAACCGTATAAACTTCCTTATGATTAATTATGGCAAGCATAGTATTAACCAAAACGATATTGCAGCAGTTGTTGATGTATTAGAAAATCAATTTTTGACACAAGGTCAGCAAGGACCCTTATTTGAGAAAGCATTGTGTCACTATACCGGCGCGGCGCATTGTACCTTAGTTAATAGCGCGACGTCGGGCCTTCATGTTGCGTGTATGGCAATAGAATTAGGCAAGGGTGACATTTTATGGACCGTGCCAAATTCTTTTGCCGCATCTGCAAATTGTGCTCGGTATTGTGGCGCAGAGGTTGATTTTGTTGATATAGATTCAACAACGCGTAATATTAGCGTTGTACAGTTGGATAATAAACTTTTACAAGCGCAACAAAATAATGCCTTACCTAAAGCGCTAGTAGTTGTCCACTTTGCCGGTATCAGCTGCGATATGCAGGCAATACGAGCATTATGTGCCCCATTAAAAATCGCAATAATTGAAGATGCTGCACATAGCTTAGGAAGCCAATATTTAGATAAAAATGTAGGTAATTGTCAATTTTCTGATATCGCTGTATTGAGCTTTCATCCGGTAAAGTCTATTACTACCGCAGAAGGCGGTGCGATAATGACAAACAATGAAAAGCTGGCAAAAAAATGTCAATTGTATAGTAAGCATGGTATTACTCGAGATACTGAGCTTATGCAAGGTGCGTCAGAAGGGCCTTGGTATTATCAACAACTTTGCCTTGGTTATAATTATCGTTTAAGTGATATACATTCGGCTTTGGGTCTTTCACAGTTATCCCGAGTAGATGAATTTATTCATAAAAGACGCGTAATTGCAGCTAAATACTTTGATCGCTTGCAAAATTTACCATTAAAACTGCCACAAATAGACAATATTGACTCGGCTAGTTGGCACTTATATATGGTGGAATTGACACAACATAATAGAGCTGAGGTTTATGAAGCTTTGCACGCCAATGGGATTGGCGTGAATGTGCATTATATCCCCATTCATCTGCATCCTTATTATCAAGAATTAGGTTTTGAAGCGGGTCAATTTCCGGTGTCAGAAAATTTCTATAATCATGCGTTAACCTTACCCATATATTATGACTTAAGTGAAGATGAGCAAGATCGAGTGATATCAGTCTTACATGATATACTTGCCGAGTAAGCGATGTTTATACATGAAGAGTGCAACTAACCTATGCAAAATAATGCGCGCTTAGCGTTAATTCCGGCTCGTAGTGGAAGCAAACGGATACGCGGTAAAAATACCAAATTATTCTGCGGGAAACCACTGATTGCATATTCAATCGAGGCGGCAAAAGCGTCGCGCTTGTTTGACGAAATTGTAGTGTCGACTGACTGCCCCGATATTGCGAAATTAAGCCAATCATTAGGTGCTAGCGTTCCCTTTATGCGACCAGCATCGCTATCTGATGATTTTACGGGCACTCGCGAAGTCATTACCCATGCGATCAATGCACTACAAGCCACTAACAAACAGTACGAATTCTGTTGCTGTATATACGCAACGGCGCCTTTCTTACAAGCTGAGTTTTTGCAGAAAGGGATAACACTACTTGAAGCTGATAAAGAAAAAGCATTTGCTTTTTCGGTTACTAGTTTTGGTTTTCCAATTCAACGTGGAATTACTATCGAAAATGGCATTGTTAATCCTTTGTTTCCAGAACATGTATTAACACGTTCTCAGGATCTTGAATCTTGTTTTCATGACGCTGGCCAATTTTATTGGGGGCGCACAAAAGACTACTTAAACCCCGCCAGAACATGGTTTTCTAAAGACTCACTTGCAATACAAATCCCACGACATTTAGTACAAGATATAGACACTGAAGAAGATTGGTTGCGTGCCGAGCTAATGTATAAAGCCTATACAAAAAGCTAATAAACACCAAAAATGTGTCAAAAAATATTATTTTTTGCTGTCAAAAAGACGACTTTTCTATACTATTAGGTAAATCGTTATATTATTATCTATGCATAAGTCATAGACGTTTTAATCATCTAGTACACACGAGTTGGAGCAGTATGAGCAAACTTTTGGTAGTCAGTGAAAACCAAACCCGTAAGCAGAATTTAGAAATTATCTTGTCTTTCTTAGGGGAGCAGTTTTTTAGTTGTGGTTACACTGATTGCGTCGCAACGATTGCTGAAAGTGGCGATTGGGGAGCGATTTTGCTAGACGGTGAGGTGCCAGAGATAGCGGAAGATATCATAGAAAAATACCCCGATAGCCCATTTATTAACATTGGCTTTCAACTAAGCGGTGATCGCGAGTTTAAAAACTTGATTGGTTCTCTTTATGAACCAATCACCTACCCGAACTTAAGCGAGTTACTAAAATTAAGCAATGAATACCACACCGCGAACCGTCCACTATCTTCTTTAATGACGGGAAAAACAAAGCTGTTTAGAAGCCTCGTTGGTAATTCTCATGGCATCACAGATGTTAGGGAACTCATAGAACAAGTGGCTCCTGTTGAAGCCAATGTACTTATTCTCGGCGAGTCGGGAACCGGGAAAGAAGTTGTCGCAAGAAACATTCACTACATGTCAAAGCGCCAAAAAGGTCCATTTGTTCCTGTTAACTGCGGTGCTATTCCTGGTGATTTGCTTGAAAGTGAATTGTTTGGGCATGAAAAAGGCGCCTTTACAGGCGCGATAAGTGCACGAAAAGGACGCTTTGAATTAGCTGAAGGGGGAACCTTATTTTTAGATGAAATAGGGGATATGCCTTTACAAATGCAAGTCAAATTACTACGCGTTTTGCAAGAAAGAATATTTGAACGCGTTGGTGGTGCTAAAACCCTAAGATGCGATGTGCGTATTATCGCAGCTACTCACCGTAATTTAGAAGAAATGATTTTGAAAGGTAGATTTAGAGAAGATTTATATTATCGTCTCAATGTCTTCCCAATTGAAACGCCTGCCCTGCGCGATAGGGCACAAGATATCCCTTTGCTGTTGCAAGAACTTGTCACTCGTCTAGAAAATAATAAACAGTCTCCGGTTAAATTTACGCAAACTGCCATGGGTTCATTGATGCGGCATAGCTGGCCCGGCAATGTCCGTGAGTTATCTAATTTAGTGGAGCGATTATCTATTCTGCACCCCTTGCAGGTGATAGATTTAAAACATCTGCCTCACAAGTATCAATTTGACGATAATGGTACACAATTTCCAGAGTCTGACAATACAGAGAAAGAACAACAAGAGCGTGATGCAATTAATGCGATGTTTAAGTTTGAAGGTGCTAGTCCACCGGCTAGTGATACAGATTTACAATCGGTCGACGCTAGCCTACCTTCTGACGGCGTGAACCTAAAGGAATACCTATCCGATTTAGAGATAAACTTAATCAAACAAGCTTTAGAGCAACAAGACTGGGTTGTGGCAAGAGCTGCGGACCAATTAGGCATGCGCAGAACAACATTAGTCGAAAAAATGCGCAAATATGAAATTGTTAGATTAGAAAAAGCTGACGGTCAATAATTTGAACCTAAAGTCATAATATTGACATAGCTATAAAACTATTTCCTTTAAAAACAAGTAGTTAAATTTGGCATATAGAATGCATTGGGTACAGTATGTAGTGACTAAAGTGCCAATGTATGATTTTATCTTCTTCACCGAAACAAACTGCTCCAAGTCTATCCAAAAGTGAGTTAAGCGCCAATGTTGTAGGTGATTTTGCCTACGACGATACGTTTAATAATGGTCGTCCCATCTATTTAAACAGCAGCGATATCGATAACGATAGTCGCTTTTTCCACCTTATATCTGTTTTACCGGCCGGAGTATTAGTGGTTGATAAAATGGGACGAGTAAGTTTGGCTAATCAACAAGCGATACATTTATTGGGCGAACCCTTAAAGGGCAATTTGTGGCGAGATGTTATAAATAGAGTATTTGCACCACAAGCTGATGATGGTCACGAAGTATCTATGCGAAATGGGAAACGGGTAAAAATTGATATCTGCCCATTGAGTATTGAAAAAGGTCAGTTGATTGTTATTACGGATTTAACCGAAACCAGACAATTACAAAGCCGAGTAGGTCATATGCAGCGTTTGTCATCGCTCGGTAAAATGGTCGCGTCTTTAGCGCATCAAGTACGAACCCCTTTGTCATCGGCATTGTTGTATGCAGAAAACCTTAAGTCCATGAGCTTACGTGATGATTTAGCCAATCGATTTAGCGAAAAATTAACACATCGCTTAAAGGAATTAGAATCTCAAGTTAACGATATGTTGTTATTTGCTAAAAGCTCAGACCAGCAAATTGTTAGCACCTTATTGACTCAAGATATTCAAGATAAAAGCATTGCACAAGTTGATGCTCAACTCAAACAAGAAAACATTACTTTAACAGTTTCTAACGAGATTGTTGATAGTGCCATACTAGGTAACCTTACCGCAATATGTGGCGCAATAGCGAATTTGTTAATGAATGCCAGTCACGCAATGGCTGAAACTTCATCAAAGAAGCCTCACATTCAATTACTAACCCGCAAAGCCAATATCAAAAATGTTGATTATGCAGTAATTAGTGTTATCGACAATGGTCCAGGCTTAGAGCAAGATAAAATAAACAAATTATTTGAACCTTTTTTTACCACAAAGTCACAAGGCACTGGCTTAGGGCTGTCAGTTGTTAATACAGTTGCTAAGTCTCACAAAGGCTTTGTGAAATGTGGTAATAATGAAATTGAAGGCGCCTATTTTTCTCTTTATTTACCATTATCAAATTCTAATATTTCCAATACCCAAAAAAATAGTGAGACAGGAGTAGCACATGAGTAAAACAAAAATATTGATAGTTGAAGATGATCATGGTCTTCGCGAAGCGTTAATGGATACTTTATTGTTGGGTGGATATCAAGTGACACCAGTAGATAGCGCAGAAGGTGCGATGGTTAAGCTATCAGATAGCAGTTTTGATTTAATTGTAAGTGATATTCAAATGGCAGGTATGAACGGTCTTTCTTTATTAAAGTCGGTCAAAAAGAAATACCCGAATCTTCCTTTTGTATTAATGACAGCGTATGCCAATGTTAATGATGCAATACAAGCAATGCGCGATGGTGCAACCGACTACCTATCAAAACCATTTGCACCGCAAGTATTACTTAATTTAGTCGGGCGTTATGCACCCGCTCAAAAAGTAGTATCGAGAACACCAATAGCGGCTGACCCAAGTAGTCTTAATTTACTCAATTTAGCGCAAAAAGTGGCCAATTCTGATGCTACTGTAATGGTGCTGGGTCCCAGTGGTTCTGGTAAAGAAGTACTATCCCGTTACATCCACGATCAGTCTTCTCGCAGCGACGCACCATTTGTCGCAATAAATTGTGCAGCGATTCCGGAAAATATGTTGGAAGCGACTCTGTTTGGCTATGAAAAAGGGGCATTTACAGGAGCTATTCAGGCATGTCCAGGAAAGTTTGAACAAGCTCAGCAAGGTACGATTTTACTTGATGAGATCACAGAAATGGACCTTTCTTTACAAGCCAAACTACTGCGAGTGTTGCAAGAAAAAGAGGTTGAGCGATTAGGTGGTCGTAAAACAATATCGTTAAATGTACGAGTGATTGCTACTAGCAACCGTGATTTGAAAGCCGCTGTGGCAGATGGCAAATTTAGAGAAGATTTATATTATCGCTTAAATGTGTTTCCAATTACTTGGTTACCATTACATCAACGTCAAGGCGACATATTACCATTAGCAAAACATTTATTGACAAGACATTGTGATTCTAACAAGGCAACGCAACTCACATTTTCGGCTAGCGCTGCTCATAAATTGAATACGCATACATGGCCTGGAAATGTGCGTGAATTGGAAAACGTTATTCAACGTGCATTAATTCTCTGCAATGATGACATCATAGATGGTGATGATTTACTCATTGAAAGTACTCACCAACAAATTTTTGACGCTAATGCAGAAACTAATCCTCAAGCTTTGTTTATAGAGGACGATAAAAGTTTATTGGGTTCAGAATTGCGAGTGCAAGAGCATCAAATTATTTTGGATGCATTACAAGCACTTAACGGCAAACGTAAAGATGTTGCCGAGAAATTAGGTATCAGTCCGCGCACTCTACGATATAAATTAGCGAAAATGCGCGAAAGTGGCATAGAACTTCCATCATAGGAAAATATGACGCAATTTTACGAATAAAAACCCCTCCCGTTTTTTGTAAGCAGTATGACAGGATGTCAATCCCTATTTCCGCCCCTTATTGGGGCGGTTTTTTTTTGCATTAGGTTTACGCCTTTTAATACACGCTAGCGGCTTTAAGTTGCCACGCCAATTCAAAATGAAAGTCAAAAACTGCCGTTTTTCATGATGTTGGCATTGTCTTTGCAGAGAAAGTTATAACGACCGGAAATCTTAAGATTTTCCAAAAATATGACGCTTGGAGCAGAACTAGTGGACGTTAAAGCAAACTCAATTTATCAAGAAATGCAGGCAATGGCAGCGGAACTGACAGGGCAGTCAGATGCTTTGTCTAGAGCGGAAAAAAACCCAGCCTCAGGTCAATTTGCTGACATGCTTGGCCAAGCTTTAGATAACGTAAATGGCATGCAAAAAACCTCCAGAACATTGCAAACACGTTTTGATATGGGTGACCCAAACTTAAGTTTAGTTGATGTTATGGTAGCGAAAGAAAAATCGGGGATTGCATTTGAAGCAACTGTGCAGGTTAGAAACAAGCTATTGGAAGCCTATAAAACAATTATGAATATGCCCGTGTAATGTCCTTAAGACAAAAATAAACCTTAAATTATGTTAGTCAAATTAATGGGAAGTAAACGTTGTGGCTGAAGCAGCAAGTACCGAACTCTCAATACCAGATTCTGATGAATCAACAGAAATACTTGAATCTTCTAAAAATCCAATTTTAGAAACGCTCACTAATACCGAAACTATTAGGCAAGTGACTATGATCGTGACACTTGTCATTTGTGTGGCGATTGCTATTTTTATTTTTATATGGTCAAAAGAGCCTGCTTATCGGCCTTTAGTACAAATGCCTCATCAAGAGATGATTGAAACCTTAGATCACTTAGACCAAAACCAAATCGAGTATAAAATTGAAGGAAATACAATTTTGGTACTTGATTCAGAATTCAAGAATGTAAAACTGGGATTAGCGCGTCAAGGGCTTACACCAAGTGCAAATCAAGGTACCGATATCATCATGCAAGATATGGGCTTTGGCGTTAGTCAGCGTGTCGAAATGGAACGCTTAAAGCATGCTCGAGAACAGCTTCTAGCGCGCACAATTGAAGATATTAATGCGGTAGGCAAAGCTCGCGTATTGCTCGCCATCCCTAAAGAAAATGTGTTTGCCAGAAGAGAGTCAAAAGCAAGTGCAACAGTCGTTGTAACCGCACAAAATGGAACATTTTTGTCAGGTGAAGAGGTAGATGCAATTGTAGACATTGTTGCCTCTGCTGTACAAGGCATTGACCCAACTAGGGTAACGGTAACCGACAACAACGGTCGCTTACTCAATTCAGGCTCTGCTGACTCAGTTAGTGCAATGGCTCGTAAAGAATATGAGATTGAAAAAAACCGTGAAATGCAGTACCTAGAAAAAATAGATTCTATTCTTATTCCTGTGCTCGGTGTTGGTAATTATACAGCGCAAGCCGACGTGAGTATGGATTTTACAAAAGTCGAACAGACGCAGCGACAATATAACCCCGACTTACCTGCTGTGCGAAGCGAAATGTTAAGTGAGCAAAATACCGTTGGTGCAATTATAGCCGGTATTCCTGGTGCATTGAGCAATCAACCGCCAGGAGACTCTCAGATTCCAGAAAATGCAACTGACACCAATGCGGGACAAGCTACGCCAGGCAATACAAGTAGAGAATCTACCAGAAATTACGAATTAGACACTACGATTAGTCATACCAAAAAACAAACGGGTGTGATTAGTCGCTTGAGTGTGTCGGTAGCAATAGACCATAAGAATTCGATTGATGCTAACGGTGAAAGTGTTAGCACGCCGCTCAGTCAAGAAGAGCTTTTAAATATACGTCGTTTATTACAGGGTGGTATTGGTTTTGATGTCACTCGCGGCGATTCGTTAGAAGTCGTCAGTATTCCATTTAACCGCATTGACATAGGCGAAGTTGCGCCACTCTCAATTTGGGAAGAAGAATGGTTCATGCCTATTTTTAAATTGTTTATGGGTGCCACTGTTATTATTGTATTAATCATGGCGGTAGTAAGACCTATGCTCAAGAAACTACTCTTTCCTGAGAATGGTTTACTTGAACAAGAGCATGATGATGCAGATTTGGATTTAGGTGATGAAACCATTGATGTGCTGAGTGAAGATTTTGATGAAGCACAAGTTGGCTTCTCGCCAGATGGCTCACTCATGTTACCTAACTTACATGGTGACGAAGATGTACTTAAAGCGATTCGCGCGTTGGTGGCGAATGAACCTGAATTATCAGCCCAAGTTGTTCGTGGCTGGTTATTAGAAGACGAGTAGGACATACCATGGCAAAAGATGCACAAAACACAATGCCAGCAAATGCTGCTCAAAATAGTGAAGCGCCAGAGATACCAGAATATGACATAAATAAATTAGATGGTATTGAAAAAGCGGCCATACTTTTATTAAGTTTATCAGAAGACGATGCTGCACAGATACTGAAATTTATGGAGCCAAAGCAAGTACAAACATTAGGTATTGCGATGGCTGGTACCGACGATATGACGCAAAACAAAATATCTGCAGTGCATAAACATTTTATTGACGAAATTCAAAATTATTCAACTATTGGCTTCAAGAGTGAAGATTTTGTGAAACGAGCACTAGTAGCTGCTTTAGGAGAAGATAAAGCTGCTCATTTGCTTGACCAAATACTAGCGGGTACTGGTGCTAAAGGTCTAGAATCTTTAAAATGGATGGATTCTAAGCAAGTGGCAAATATTATTCGTAACGAGCACCCTCAAATACAAACAATCGTTATGTCCTACCTTGATCCTGAGCAATCAGCAGAGATTCTGGCTAATTTCCCTGAAAAAGTCCGCTTAGACTTGTTGATGCGCGTGGCAAATTTAGAAGAAGTACAGCCGGCTGCATTACAAGAGCTAAATGAAATTATGGAAAAACAATTTGCAGGTCAAGCTGGTGCCCAAGCAGCGAAAATGGGTGGTCTGAAATCAGCAGCTAATATAATGAACTATCTTGATACAAATATCGAAGCGCAATTAATGGAAGCGATAAGAGAACAAGATGAAGAAATGAGTCAACAAATACAAGACCTGATGTTTGTTTTTGATAATTTAATTGACGTTGATGACCGCGGTATCCAAGCCATTTTGAGAGAAGTGCAACAAGAATCGTTGATGCGCGCGATTAAGGGTGCCGACGATGATTTACGTGACAAAATTACCCGCAATATGTCCAAGCGAGCCGCTGAAATGTTAGTTGATGACATAGAAGCAATGGGCCCGGTTAGATTAAGCGAAGTTGAAACGGCGCAAAAAGAAATTTTGTCGATTGCTAGACGATTGGCCGATGCTGGCGAAGTTATGCTGGGCAGTAACGGTGGAGAAGAGTTTGTTTAATGTTCAATAATACAGCTGTGAATAGGGCAGGTTCTGCTACCCAGAAACTCGATAAAGCGAAAAAATGGGATTTACCTAGTGTTGAAGATGAACAACTGAACCATGAAGACGATAAATCAGGTTCACCAGCCGCAACCGATGCACTCAACAGACCTAGAGGGAAATGGAAATACGAAGCACCGGAAGTTGACGAAGATCTTGCTCCGCTTACTGCCGCTGAAATCGAGGAAATTCGACAAGCAGCACATAGTGAAGGCTTAAAAACAGGGCATGCTGAGGGTTTTGAACAAGGCAAGCAAGAAGGCTTTGAAGAGGGGCAAAAAGAGGGAGTAGAAAGCGGTAAAAAGGCCGGTTTTGAAGAAGGTATAGAGTTGTCTACGCAAACCATTGAAGCTAAAAAAAACGAGCTCTCAGGTTATATTAATGATTTGCACCAACCTTTAAAACAAATTGATGAAGATGTTCAAAAAGAACTGGTAATTCTCGCTATTAATATGGCAAAAGCAGTTGTGAATGTTGAAATTACTCAAAATGAAAAGGTACTGTTGAATGCGGTAAACCGAGCGATTCAAGCGCTTCCTAGTCAAGAAAAAGATTACAGTATTATTATTAACCCAGAAGACTATCCCGTATTTTTATCGCATTTTGACGAAACAATCATTAAGCAAAATAATTGGCGAATCAATACCAATGACACTATTGCTAGAGGTGGTTGTAAGATACAAACCAATGATCATGCTGTTGACTTGTCAATTGAAAAAAGATGTAGCGATATTTTTTCACAAATGCTCATCAAACAAGGATTGAGTGATGACCCTCGCGCTAGCTGAACGCATCAAAGCTTTGGGCAATGATATTCCAACTTCTCCGGTTATTAGAGCGGGTAAATTGGTCCGCGGTGTTGGTTTAACTTTAGAAGCGATAGGCTGCACTATTCCCGTTGGTGGAAGGGCGCTAGTGCAAACAATTAACGGAAGAGTTGAAGCAGAAGTTGTTGGTTTTGCTAACGATATTACTTATTTGATGCCGGTACAGAGTATTAAGGGCATTGTCCCAGGTTCATTGGTCGAACCATTGAGTCAGGATTCGGCCTTACCCGTTGGCAGTGCTTTGTTAGGGCGTGTAATTGATGCTAATGGTCAGGCTTTAGATGATTTAGGCGAAATAAAAACGACTAAGAGCGTTTCAACACAAGGCCAAGTGATAAACCCTTTGAGCAGGAAACCAGTTAGAGAACCTTTAGACGTTGGTGTGCGAGCCATTAATGCAATGATTACCGTTGGTAAAGGTCAACGGATGGGCTTGTTTGCAGGCAGTGGTGTGGGTAAAAGTGTATTAATGGGAATGATGACAAGAGGCACCAAGGCCGACATTGTTGTTGTAGGCTTGGTAGGTGAAAGAGGCCGAGAAGTAAAAGAGTTTATTGAAGATATTTTGAGCCCTGAGGAGCGAAAAAAAGCAGTAATTGTTGCTGCGCCGGCTGATACTTCCCCTCTAATGCGTTTAAAAGCCTGCGAAACTGCGGTCACCATTGCGGAGTATTTTCGAGAACAAGGTCAAAATGTTTTATTATTAATAGACTCTCTCACACGATATGCTATGGCTCAGCGTGAAATAGCACTTGCCGTAGGCGAGCCTCCTGCAACTAAAGGTTATCCACCTTCAGTTTTTGCTAAGTTACCTGCACTAGTAGAAAGAGCGGGCAACGGCAACAAACAACAAGGTTCCATTACGGCTTTCTATACTGTACTCACTGAAGGTGATGATTTACAGGATCCTATTGCTGATGCTGCTCGCGCTATCCTTGATGGTCATATTGTGCTTTCAAGAGAACTGGCAGATTCTGGTCATTACCCTGCGATCGATATAGAAAGCTCCATTTCAAGAGTCATGCCCCAAGTCGTTTCTCAAGAACACGAAGAGCATGCTCGACGGATCAAGAATGTTTATTCGAACTATCAACAAAACAAAGAGCTCATCAACATAGGAGCTTATGTCAAAGGGAGTGACCCACAAATTGATTTATCAATTGCCGCGGCGCCTGCTATTAATGCTTTTTTACAACAAGGAACGAAGCAAATAATTGATATGCAGCAAACACTAGAAACGGTGACGACGCTTAGTGGTGGCATTGCCGCTAGTCAGCCGGCTAAGTAATAATTTATGAGTAAATTAAGACAGCTTAATTTGGTCCTCGACCTAGCGCTAAAAAAAGAACAGAACTGCGCAATGCTTTATCAGCAGGCAAACATGCATTTGCAACAAAATCAAATCAAATTGTCTGGCCTTGAACGTTATAGACTTGACTATTTGCATGGAATTAGACAAAAAGCTCATCAAGGCGTCGACGCGCAATCTATGAATCAACATCATCAGTTTGTTGGGAAACTGGATAAAGCTTGTGAGCAGCAAATACAGCTTATTAACAATGCCGTATTAGTTAAAGCTCAACGTAAACAACAATGGCTGCTACAACAACAAAAAAGTAAAGCTATAAAGAGTTTAATACTCTCAAAACAGAAAAAGGCAATCGCGTTAGAAAATAGGCAAGAGCAAAAAATGTTTGATGAATTAGCAGCTCAACATGCATTTAAAAAAACCTCCTTACATCGCTAAAAGAAGTAACTTCCCTCAGCAGTAAAAATTGGTATAGATAATGCTAACTCTACTATATTAATTAATTTATATTCTATTAATTACATTAAAAACAATAGCTTAAAAAATATTTGTTTTGGGAAAAAATCATATGATGCAACAAATTGCCAGCAAACAACCTGACTCTGCCGCCTCTGTATTGCCGCTAGAAGTGAAAGCAGAAGCGACTAGTAAGTCTGCTTTCCATGAGGCTTTAGATTTACACCAAGACAGTAAATCTAACACCTCGATGTTAAATGCTGTGCGCGATGACAGAAGACAGGACGCTAGCGCTGACACCAACGCCTCATTCGAACAAAGCGAAATGTCGCTGCGTAATACAAAAAATACGCAAGAGGCTACCGAACAAATATCACCTAACAATAAAAATGAAAAAACCGGCAAGGTCGAAAGGGGGCAAACGTCTTCAAATGATAAAGCTGAAACCTTAGACGCAACTAATATTGATCAAGATAAAAAGAATAGTGAACAAGAAATCAAAAGTTCAAAAATAGAATTAGCCAGACAAGGGCAACAAGAGGTTGCGCAAGACCAAACAAATAAAGACAAACAACAAAAAGCAGAATTTGATTTTATCAGTTATGTGAGCAAAGTAGCTGAATTTGAATCAGGAAGGGATATTTCTGACGCTAAAGAGTTTAATAATATAGATGACAAAAGCGTTTCTGCCAATGCAATAAAGATTTTTGACGATTTACTAGTGGTTTCTCAACAAGCCAGTCTAGACGCATCAGAGCAGAATCAAGTTCAGCTAGAAATAAGCTTAGTGGAACTTCAATTATTGCAGGGTTTACAAGCAGGTACCGCAGAAGCTAACCAAGCCACTCAAGTAGAATTATCTGTTGTGGATGAAGATAAAGTGAAGGCCTTAATATCATCGATGTTATTGCAATTGCAAAAAGATAGCATGGGTACAGTTGAGGGTGAATTGCAAAACAACACAAAAATAGCATCACAAACGTTTAAAGAAATGATTGACTTAGACAAGACATTAATGGAACAAATAATGGGGGCTAAAGCCGTTGAAGCTAATGGCAAGGCCATTCTCGCAAGTGATAATGAGCTAAATGCGCAAGGTATTGCCCAAATTAATGTGCAAGCTAATACAACACAAAACAATACAGAAAGCTTAATAACATCAAACGTGATAACTGACGAAACGATAGTAAATGATAAAACTTTAGCCGCGTTACCTCGCAATGAAACACTTAATAAAAGCAAGGCTGAGGCAATAGCAGCAACATTCGATATTGAAAATACTGAATTGAAAAAGGGAACAGTCATTACTCAAGGTTTGGATGCTGAATTAGCTCTCTCAAATCAGGACGAAATAGATGACAATGTACTTTCAAAAATGTCACAAAGGTCTACTGAACTTGCTAATAAAACTGCAGAGCAAAATAAAGTAATCATTTCAGTAGAAAATACTAAGGCACCCTTGAACAATATACTCGCGCTTGAAGAGGATAAGTTGCAAGCAACACTTGCTAACTTAAAAGAGCGACTAGAAAACACTGCGCAAGCATTAAAAACGCCTGAAAAAGGCAATGAATTTATTGCGGCATTACAAGCGGGCGTTAAAGAATTTAAGCAACAGTTGGGGCAAGGAAGAGAACCCGGCATAGATTTAAATGCACTGGCCGAGAAAGCCTTATCAAGTGCAGCGATAGAAAGTGATCAAGCTATTAAGTTAAAGGTAGAAGAAGCAGTTAAACAAGTTAATGCCGTACTAAATTTGGCGAATGCTATAAATAGCACAAGTGCTCAATTACAGGCTTCTGTACAAAATGTAAGCAACAACGACATTGCTGGCAATATTTCTCAAGTAGAAGGAACGAAAATTGCTAATGGGGTAAATATGGCCGCAAATACAAATAGTGCGTCATTAAGTCAGCAAGCCGTCATTGACCGGGCTATAAATATATTTAAAGCAGACGGGCAACAACAACTCGCTGAAAAAGTTAGATGGATGGTGAACGCCAAAAATGCGACTGCTGAGATTAGATTAGACCCGCCAGACTTAGGTGGTATGCAGATAAAAGTTAATCTAAGTGGTGATAGTGCTCAAGTTAATTTTTCGGTGCAATCTAATGCCGCAAAAGAAGCTCTCGACCAAGCAGTACCCAGACTAAGAGATATGCTTCAAGAGCAGGGCATTGAACTTGGTGAATCATCTGTAGAGCAAGGTAATGATCAACAGCAATTTGCAAGTAATGAACAAGAACAACATGCAAATAGTGATGTCGTTGTGAGACGTCAAGATTTAGCTAGTGATGAACAGGTAAGTGACAATGAAGTGGCGCTTGAAACGCCAATTATTAATCAAAGAATACATAGCAATGGTATTGCGGGAATTGATTATTACGCGTGATTTAATGACATAAATTGGCGTCACATAAGCAATTAATGTAAGTAATTAACCAACTTGAATACACCAAAAGGTAAGTGAAATGGCTGAAGAATTAACAACAGAAGATGGCGGCAAGAAAAAATCGAAATTGATGTTAATCATTATCGTAGCTGTTGTTTTATTGCTAGGTGGTGGTGGCGGTGCATATTATTTTCTTTTCATGGGTGATGAGCAAAGTGCAGAAACAGATGACACAGAAGCTAGCGCCGAAATGTCAGAATCGACAGAAAACGAAGGTCGAGCGATTTATGTTGCCATGCCGCGACCATTTCAGTTTAACGCACCGGGTGCAGCTCGTGAACGATTAGTACAAATCGAAGTACAGTTGATGGTACGAGGTGCGGAAAACGAAGAGCGAGCGCAACGTCACATTCCAATGATAGAAGGCAATCTTTTACAGGTTTTTAGTGCCGCAAACGCCGACGATTTGGTAACCGAATTGGGTAAAAAAGAGCTCAGAACAAAATCGACATCACAAGTACGTCAAATACTCAATGAACTAGAAAATAACCCAGTTGTTGAACAAGTATTATTTACAGGATTTGTGATCCAATGACTATAAAGAATATAGCAGGGCATAGGTGATAAAGTGAGTGATTTACTTTCACAAGACGAAATAGACGCACTATTGCACGGTGTGGATGATGTTGAAGAAGAACAAGTCGAAGAAATTGAAAACGACGGTTCTGCCCTTGAATATGATTTTTCTTCACAAGACCGAATTGTTCGGGGTCGCATGCCTACGCTCGAAATTGTCAATGAGCGTTTTGCTAGACATATGCGAGTGAGCTTGTTCAATATGATGCGTCGTTCAGCAGAAGTGTCTATAAATGGTATCCAAATGATTAAATTCGGTGAATATGTGCATACGCTTTTTGTTCCTACTAGTCTTAATATGGTGCGCTTTAGACCATTAAAAGGCACAGGATTAATAACCATGGAAGCGCGTTTAGTATTCATCATGGTTGACAATTTTTTCGGTGGTGATGGTCGTTATCATGCCAAAATTGAAGGCAGAGAATTTACACCTACCGAACGTCGCATTATTCAAATGCTGTTAAAGTTAATATTTGAGGATTATAAAGAAGCTTGGGCGCCAGTAATGGATGTGTCTTTTGAATACTTAGATTCAGAAGTTAATCCGGCGATGGCAAATATTGTGAGTCCAACAGAAGTTGTGGTGATTAGTTCATTTCACATAGAGCTTGATGGCGGTGGAGGAGACTTTCATATTTCCTTACCCTATTCAATGTTAGAGCCTATTCGAGACATGTTAGATGCTGGCGTACAAAATGATAAAGAGGACACTGACTTCCGTTGGAGTAAAGCCTTGCGCGATGAACTGATGGATGTAAAAGTTGGATTAACGACACACTTTTTAGATGTTGAACTATCTCTAAGAAAGTTAATGAGTTTCGAAGACGGGGATATTATTCCTATTCAGATGCCAGATAGTGTGACCGTTTCTATAGAAGATTTACCTTCATTTAGAGCCAAGTTAGGTAAGTCTAGAGACAACGTTGCTCTTCAGATCAGCGATAAAATTAAAAGACCTTCTTCAGTTAAGTCAGAATTGCAATTATTTACCAAAGGTGGCGTGATTATTGATAGTGATTCTGAATTATCGGTACTAGAAGAAGATCTCAATAGTGTATTACAGAGGAAATAAGCGATGAGCCAAGATGATGATAATTTAGATGATTGGGAAGCTGCCATGGCTGAACAATCGGCTGCTGAAGGCGGGGAAGCAGAGGAGTCGGTTGATCCTGATGATCTCATTGCTGCTGCACAACAGGAAAATGAACCAGAAGATAGCGTCGATGAGGTGCAATCTGCGGGGCTAGATGAATTAACCGAAGCGCCAATGGCTGCTGGTGAAGATAAAAAGCTAGACACCATCTTAGATATTCCTGTCACCATATCGATGGAAGTCGGCCGAACCAATATTAGTATTCGAAATTTACTGCAATTAAACCAGGGCTCAGTGGTTGAATTAGACCGCGTTGCCGGTGAACCTTTAGATGTTTTGGTAAATGGCACGTTGATTGCTCATGGAGAGGTAGTAGTCATCAACGATAAATTTGGGATTCGGTTAACGGATGTTATTAGTCAGGTCGAAAGAATCAAAAAACTTAAATAAAAAAATCCCGTCAAACCCATGTTTGACGGGTATTTCAAAGCTACTTCTATTAATCTTCATTACACTTCAATCAAGTTTTTTAAGCGCACAACAAGACACAAGTGATATCACCTCTCCGAGTAACATTATGTCGGTGTTTTTGTCACTTCTAGTTGTAATCGCCATTATTTTTGCTTTTGCATTTGTCATGCGTCGATTTAATGTCACTCAAGCAGGAAACGGACAGATGAAAGTGGTTGCTAGCTTAATGGCTGGCAATAAAGAAAAAGTAATGGTTATCGAAGTAGGTGACGAACAACACCTTTTAGGCATTACATCACAAAACATTAATCATTTAGCAAAACTTGAAACACCCCTACAAACGAAAGCTAGCAGTACGAATAAGTCAATTGACTTAGCAGACAATAATTCTTCTACTCAATTGAATTTTCAGCAAAAATTGGTGCAAGCAATGGCTGATGGACTTTCTGGTAAAGGAATTAGTAAAAATAATACGGGTGATAAACATGCTTAAAGGATTCTTTGCGTTTATATTGATTACTTTTGCTTCAACCGCCTTTGCACAACAAACAGGTATCGAAGCCGTTACAGTAACAACAAATCCCGACGGCAGCCAAGAATACTCAATGACTCTACAAGCGCTCTTTATTATGACTGCTTTGAGTCTAATTCCTGCGGCCGTAATGATGATGACTTCGTTTACTCGAATCATCGTTGTATTGTCTATTCTCCGCCAAGCTATTGGTTTACAGCAGTCGCCTTCAAATCAAATTCTTATTGGTGTTAGTTTGTTTTTATCGATGTTTATTATGGCCCCGGTATTTGAAAAAATTAACGAACAGGCATTGCAGCCATACTTAAATGAAGAAATGACATCCATAGACGCCTTTAACAAAGCAAAAGAACCAATGCGCGATTTTATGCTAAGTCAAACTCGTATGACTGATTTAGAGACATTTGTTCGCATTGGTGGTTACGAAGGCCAATTCGATTCTCCAGAGCAAGTGCCATTAACAGTACTTATCCCAGCCTTTGTCACGAGCGAGCTAAAAACTGCGTTTCAAATTGGGTTTATGTTGTTTATTCCATTTTTGATATTAGATTTAGTAGTGGCTTCCGTTTTAATGGCAATGGGTATGATGATGTTGTCACCCATGATTGTTTCTTTACCGTTTAAATTAATGTTATTTGTGCTGGTAGACGGCTGGAATTTGATTTTTGGTACGCTGGCAAATAGTTTCGGGATGGGAGTTTGACATGAGTCCAGAATCATTCGTAGAAATATTGCGTGATGCAATGTTTATGATCATATTAATTGTTACAGCAATTATCTTACCTGGACTGTTAATTGGGTTAGTTGTAGCAGTATTTCAAGCGGCTACCTCCATAAACGAACAAACAATGAGTTTTTTACCGCGCCTTATCGTTACCTTGTTGGCAATGAGTTGGTTGGGCAGTTGGATGGTCAAAAAACTTATGGATTATACCTTTGAGTTAGTCAACAGCATTCCGACAATCGTCGGTTAACGGACGTAACATAAAAACATGGACTTGCTAAGCAGCACAATAACCAATTTGATCAGTGATTATATGCTCGCGTTTATGCGATTTTCGGGCATGTTTATCGCCATGGTTGGCATTAGTGCCCGCACTATTCCCCCGGTGATTAGGAACTTGCTTGCGATTTTGTTGACTGCCATGATTGTTCCTATGATACCTCCTGTTCCAATGACCGAATTAGTCTCGCTCGGGGCAATGCTTGAGGTGATAAAGCAACTCATTATTGGCATTGCAATTGGGTTTATTTCGATGATGGTCATTAATACCTTTGTGCTAGCTGGGCAAATTATAGCAATGCAGACAGGTCTTGGTTTTGCTTCTATTGTCGATCCTGTGAATGGTATAAATGTTCCCGCAGTTGGTCAATTTTACTTGATTCTGGCGACCTTGCTTTTTTGGGCTTTTAATGGCCATTTATTCATGATTGAGCTACTCGTAGTCAGCTTTGAAGCATTTCCTATTACCGGCCCTTGGTGGACTGGAGAACAGTTTAAAGAAATTGCTCACTGGGCAGGTTGGATGTTTGTGTCAGCAGTGACGATTGCTTTAGCACCTATAGTGAGTCTATTAATAGTTAATTTGGCCTTTGGGGTAATGACAAAAGCATCACCACAATTGAATATATTCAGTATTGGATTTTCTATTGCTCAAATTATGGGTTTGACCATTATATGGATGACCTTGTCGAATCAAGCACTGCATTTTGAGCAGCAGTGGACTCGAGCACAAGGACTAATGTGCGAATTATTAAAAAGTTGCTAGCGATGCTGAGTCAGAATGAGAATAACTTAGCACAATACAAACTCACATTATTTTATATGTGCAACAATCGATTTGGGCAGAATGATGGCTGAACAAGATGATTCGTTTGAAAAAACGGAAGAACCCACCCCCAAAAAACTCGAAGACGCACGAAAAAAGGGGCAGATAGTACGTTCTAAAGAATTAACAACTACTTTGTTGTTGTTGTTCAGTGCTTTTGCATTAATTTCAGTTGGACAGTATATTGCTAGCGCCATGTTTGGTATTACCCAACGCTCTTTTATGTTGTCGCGCGATGAAACTTACGACATAAAACACATGTTTCAGATTTTAGAAATGGCGGTGCTTGAAAGCGCATGGCCATTAATTGGATTTATCGTCATTGCGATGATTGGTGGTATTTACGGCAGTGTCGCAATGGGAGGCTATAATTTCACTTGGTCGTCAGCAGCACCAAAAGCCAATAGAGTAAGTCCTATGAAGGGATTTAAAAGAATGTTTGGCTTAGAAGCTTTAGTTGAATTGCTAAAAGGTATAGGGAAAGTATTAGTTATTTCTGGCATGGCTTATTTTGCCTTAATTATTTTTAAAGACGAGGCCTTACATCTTGACGTTGAACTTTACCCACTAAATATTTTCCATGCTTTGGATATGCTCGAATGGGCCTTTTTGTTATTGGTCGTTGGAATGGTGCCGATTGCGCTCATAGATGTTCCGTTTCAAAATCATAAACACAATAAAGAAATGAAAATGACGCTGCAAGAAGTAAAAGATGAACGGAAAAATGCAGAAGGCGATCCGATGGTCAAAAGCAGGGTAAGACGCATTCAATATCAAGCCGCAGCAAATCGTATGATGCAAGAAGTGCCTGATGCTGACGTTATTGTGACTAACCCAACACACTTTTCGGTTGCTATAAAATATGATCAGGATGGTGATCGTGCACCGGTTATGGTTGCCAAAGGTGCTGACCAATTAGCGTTGCACATTCGTAAAATCGGACAAGCACACGATGTTCCAATTGTTCAATCTCCGGCTTTGGCACGGGCAATTTATTATTCAACCGAAGCAGACCACGAAATCCCTCAAAAACTCTTTATGGCAGTTGCCCAAGTCCTTGCTTATGTTTATCAATTAAAAGCATATAAAAAAGGTAAAGCTAAACGTCCTAAAGCACTTAAAAAAGATTTACCAATACCACCAGAGCTAAGGCGATAATAAGTACCCTCTTTATTACCGCAACACAACTATTCCAATACGCTTTCGCGGGAATAACACAAGTGATCGTGGGAGTGAGGCAAGAGTTTGCAGGGATAGTTTAGGCGATAAAACTAATTAAATTGATATTTTTGTTAAGTTGGCACGAGAGTTGTAGTACCCACTTTAAATATTAATAATTAGTCAAGAATTTGGTGTATGCAGCTTGCACAAGCGTTTCAAAAAATTGATAAAAATCATTTAAAAAGTCTAACCAGTGGATTGGGCGCGCCGATTGTAGTGTTGGCCTTGATGGGTATGGTTATTCTACCTATGCCAACCATTTTATTAGACACTTTGTTTAGTTTTAATATTGCCTTGTCTTTAGTCATTATTTTAGTTTGTGTATTCACGCAACGCCCCGTAGATTTTGGTATTTTCCCTTTAGTATTGCTCGTTGCGACGGTTTTGCGCCTCGCACTAAACGTAGCATCTACCCGAGTCGTTCTTTTAGAAGGTCATGAAGGTGGGGATGCCGCTGGTAAAGTAATACAAGCATTTGGTGAAGTAGTCATTGGTGGTAATTATGTGGTAGGGGCGGTTATTTTTACCATCTTACTCATCATCAATTTTAAAGTGGTTACCGCAGGGGCTGGCAGAATTTCAGAAGTCAGCGCTAGATTTACTCTTGACGCGATGCCGGGCAAGCAAATGGCAATAGACGCTGACTTAAACGCAGGGTACATAGACCAGGATCAAGCGCGCAAAAGACGTCAAGAAATTACCAGTGAGGCAGATTTTTATGGCTCTATGGATGGTGCCTCTAAATTTGTAAAAGGCGATGCAATAGCAGGCCTGTTTATCATGTTAATCAATATTGTTGGCGGGCTTTTTATTGGCATGTATCAACATGATTTGTCTTTCGGTAACGCAATGGAAGTGTACACCGTCTTAACAATTGGTGATGGTTTAGTTGCTCAAATACCTTCTTTATTGTTATCGGTTGCGACCGCCATAATTGTGACTCGAGAAAACGATAGTCAAATAATGGGCGACGAAATTAGAGCGCAGCTAGCGAATAGACAAGCATTGTATATCACTGCCATTATTTTATTTATTATGGGTATCATACCCGGGATGCCGCATTTTGCCTTTTTGACCTTTTCTGCAATGGTAGGTGGATATGCATTCTACCGCGATTGGAGTGCTAAAAAGCGTGCTGAAGAAGCCGCAAAAGTGGCAAAAATGCCAGACAATGTCGCACCAATGGGCGAAGTTAAAGAGCTTAGTTGGGATGATGTGCAGCCATTAGACATTATAGGGCTAGAGGTTGGATATCGGTTGATTCCATTGGTTGATAAATCACAAGGTGGAGAATTACTCAATAGAATCAAAGGCGTTCGGAAAAAACTCTCACAAGAGCTTGGTTTTCTTATTCCACCTGTTCACATCCGCGATAATTTAGATTTCACGCCTAACGCTTATTCTATTTCTTTATTAGGTGTTAGCGTTGGCGAATCGCAAGTTAACCACGACCATGAATTGGCAATTAACCCGGGTCAAGTATTTGGCACACTCGAAGGCACCGTTACAAAAGACCCTGCATTTGGATTGGATGCTGTTTGGGTAAAACAAAGCCAACGAGAACATGCACAAACTTTAGGGTATACGGTGGTTGATTCAGCGACAGTTGTTGCCACCCATTTGAGTCAATTACTGACAAATCATGCCCATCAATTGTTGGGACACGAAGAAGTACAACAACTTCTGGATATGCTTGAAAAGACACATCCAAAGCTAGTAGAAGGTTTGGTACCCGATATCTTGTCTCTTAGTTTGGTGGTTAAAGTACTACAAACATTATTGTCTGAAGGTGTGCCCATTAGGGACATGCGTACGATAGTACAGACGCTTTCAGACTATGGTCCCAAAAGCCAAGACCCCGATGTATTAGTGTCTGCCTTGAGAATTTCACTTAAGCGACTGATAGTGCAAGAAATAACCAATGGTAGTGCTGAAATTCCAGTAATTACACTTGCTCCTGAATTGGAACAGATGTTGCATAAGTCACTTCAGGCGGGTGGTGATGACGGCGCAGGAATCGAACCTGGTTTGGCAGAAAAGCTTCAAGAATCTTTGTCAGAAGCGTGTCAACAACAAGAGGCTGCTGGTGAGCCTGCAGTATTGTTAACGTCAGGCATGTTAAGACCGGTCTTATCAAAGTTTTTAAAACAAGCGGTGTCTGGTTTGCATGTGTTGAGTTATCAAGAAATACCAGATGATAAACAAATAAAGATAGTGTCATCAGTTGGGCAATAGCCATCCGTTATTGTACTTCACGAAATATAGCGATTCAGAATTAGGCGGTAGAGAACAATATGAAGATTAGACGTTTTTTTGGAAAAGACATGCGAGAAGCGCTTAAGTTGGTCAAAGACGAACTTGGTGGTGATGCTGTTATTATGTCGAATAAAAAAGTTGCCAATGGCATTGAGTTAGTCGCAGCTATCGATCCTGCCGAAAAAATGCCTGATGCCAAAACGCAAGATAAGGTCTCTGCTACACCTAGTTTGAGCGAGATAATAGGTGATTCTGGACCTGATAGTTTGCAAGCATTATTAGAACAACAAAAAAGCCAACAGCATAATCAAACCAATGGCCAACAAGCTGAGAAAACTGAGACCCCAGTAGCTAAGCATGCTAGCAACAAGCAACGTTCATATCCTGCTTATAATGAGGCGGACCAAAATTTAAATCAATTAAATAGAGAGCCAGAAAAATCGCTTCACTATTCACAGCAAGCTGGTTATGGCGACGTGTCAGAACCTAGAGCTGATAACCGTATTTTTAGATCCCCTGCATTTTCTGAAGAAGAAAACGTAGCGCAACAGCACGCAAGCTCACAAGCTGGCGGTATTCAACCTCCTCCTAGTGTATTGGAGCCTGAAAAGCTAGATGTAATCAAAGCAGAGTTAGAATCCATTAAAAATGTACTCAAATTCCAAGTCTCAGAACTTTCTGATGAACGCAGGAAACGCAACAATCCTGTCCATAGCTATTTGCATGAACAAATCATTAATATGGGAATTAGCGAACACCTAGCAAAACAGTTTATTGAATTTCTGCCTCATCAAGTAGATGAAAAAGAAGGTTGGAAATATATTCTTAATCTATTATCAAACCGCTTGCATATTGGTGGGAATGACATCTTAACACAGTCCGGTGTAGTTGCTCTTGTTGGCCCAACAGGCACAGGTAAAACCACTACACTCGCTAAGCTTGCCGCAAAGTATGCGCAAAAGTACGGTGCCGAAAACGTTGCTATGGTGACCATCGATACATACCGTATTGCTGCATTTGAGCAACTGTCAACTTACGGAAAAATAATTGGATGTAGCGTTAAGAAAGCGCATAACTCACAAGAATTAAATGATTGTTTGTATCAATTGCGCAATAAGAAATTAGTACTTATTGATACAGCAGGATTTAGTCAACGCGATCATCGCTTGATTTCACAGCTTAACGAGTACGAGAGCAATATCAATTTAAGCATAAAAAAATATTTAGTATTGCCAGCGGGTGCACAATATCAAGTGCTTAAACAGACGGTCAAAGCATATCGTTCAACAGAAATCAAAGGCTGCATCTTTTCCAAATTAGATGAATGTTACAGTTTAGGTGAGGCGCTTAGCGTTATTATCGAAAATGATATGTCCTTATCTTATGTGACAGACGGTCAGCGGGTCCCTGAAGATATAAAATTAGCTGATTCTGCCAACCTAACCCTGATTGCTGCCAAGCTATTTAGGAAATATGGTTCTGGTATGCAACATGATCAAATAGTCGAAAATACTTCGGCAGAAGCGGGTGTCTTATGATTGACGACCAAGCTAGGAGTTTGCGTACAATGAGCCGGAACAAACAGGTAAAGGTTGTCGCCATTACTGGAGGTAAAGGAGGCGTTGGTAAAACTAGCGTCACGTTAAATACCGCAATAGCATGTGCCAAATTGGGACGTCGTGTATTGGTACTCGATGCCGATTTAGGCTTGGCAAATGTAGATGTCATGTTAGGGCTAAGAGTTGAGCGTAATTTGTCTCATGTGCTAAATGGAGACTGCACCCTCGACGAGATATTAGTCACAGGCCCACATGGAATCAAAATAGCACCAGCAACTTCGGGCACAAAATCTATGGCTGAATTAAGTGCCCATGAACATGCGGGTCTTATTCGAGCCTTTGGCGAGTTAAAAACACCCATTGACCTTATGTTAATAGATACCGCCGCGGGTATTTCGGACATGGTTGTGAGTTTTTCGAGAGCAGCTCAAGATGTTGTGCTTGTTGTATGCGACGAACCCACTTCCCTAACTGATGCATATGCGTTAATAAAAATACTAAACAGAGAGCAAGGCGTTTTTAAATTTAAAATTATTGCAAACACCGTTCGCAGTGAGAGAGAAGGCAAAGAGCTATTTAGCAAACTATCGAAAGTAACCACGCGCTTTTTAGACGTAGCACTGGAATTAATCGCTATTGTGCCATTTGATGAAAATGTGCGTAAAGCGGTACGCAAACAAAGTGCTATTGTTGAGGCATTTCCTGCTTCACCCGCTTCTAAAGCAATTAATAAATTAGCAATAGACATGCAGCACTGGCCCATGCCAGCGCAAGCTGGGGGACACTTAGAGTTTTTTATTGAAAACTTAGTGTCATTGCATGATTAGGTAACCATAGTGAGTATACAAGTGACTGGATATCAACAACAAATAGACAAAAACCAATTGGTTGAAAAACACGCACCACTAGTGAAGCGAATCGCTCATCATCTATTGGCCCGATTACCTGCGAGTGTGTTAGTCGATGACTTAATACAATCAGGCATGATTGGTTTGTTAGAGGCAGCAAGAAACTTTGACGGTACAAAAGGCGCTAGTTTTGAAACGTTTGCAGGTATTAGGATCAGGGGCGCCATGCTTGATGAAATTCGTAAGGGAGATTGGACACCCCGATCCGTCCACAAGAATTCTAGGGCAATAACTGAAGCGATCAATCAAGTTGAGAAGAGTACTGGCAGAGATGCGAGAGATACTGAAGTAGCTAGTGCTTTAGACGTTACCCTTAAAGATTACCATCAAATGCTTAACGAAGTTAACGCTGGAAAATTAGTTGGAATTGAAGATTTAGGCGTTAGTGAAGATGTTTTAACTACGGAAGAGTCAAAAGGTGCCGATAAACCTTTTGAAGAGATGATGCAAGGTTCGTTTCAAAAAGCACTGGCAAAGGCTATTACGACTTTACCCGAGCGCGAAGCGATTGTTTTAGCCTTGTATTATGATGAAGAACTAAATTTAAGAGAGATTGGTGAAGTGCTAGAAGTGAGTGAATCTCGCGTTAGCCAAATCCACTCTCAAGCCATGATAAAGCTGAAGTCTAAAATGCAATCTTGGCAAGTAGAGAAATAATTTTAATTCGAATAAAGATCCTTAGCGGAGGTAGTTTTGGATAAAAGTATGAAAATTCTCGTTGTTGATGATTTTTCAACAATGCGTCGCATCATAAAAAACCTTTTGAAAGATCTTGGGTTTAGCAATATACAAGAGGCTGATGATGGCAATACTGCCTTGCCTATGCTTAATCAAGGTGATTTTGATTTTGTTGTTACTGACTGGAATATGCCAGGCATGCAAGGCATAGACTTACTCAGAGCCATTCGTTCTGATGATAAGCTAAAACACCTCCCAGTATTAATGGTAACTGCAGAAGCCAAGAAAGAGCAAATAGTGGCTGCGGCTCAAGCAGGCGTTAATGGGTATGTTGTTAAGCCATTCACAGCTGCAACCCTTAAAGAGAAACTAGACAAAATATTTGAACGTTTAGGTTAACTCATTTCAAAGGTAGATATTATGACGCAAGAAACACCTTTGATGACGCTGGATCAGGCCAAAGAACTCGTCAAACACTTAGAATCTAATGATACGCATGCAGCCAACCAAATCATTCAAAATTCGCAGGCGCCAGAATCTGCTGCATTGTTTTCGGAAGTAGGCAAATTAACTCGTCAACTTCACGATTCACTCAATAGCTTTAAAATAGACGATCGCATTAGCCACCTAACGCAAGAAGAACTTCCCGACGCAACTGCGCGACTAGAGTATGTGATTGCTGAGACTGAAAAAGCTGCTAACTGCACAATGGATGCAGTTGAAAATAGTATGCCTATTGCTGAAAAACTTTCCGAGCGCTTAGATTGCATCATGCCTGAGTGGAAGAAACTCATGCATAGACAAATAGAACTGGGCGAGTTCAAGAACTTATGTCACGAATTAGATGGTTTGTTAACTGATGCCCGAAAAGATTCCCAAGCCCTCAATGCAAAATTGACCGAAGTTCTTATGGCGCAGGGCTATCAAGATATTACAGGGCAAGTTATTAATAAAGTAATTACCTTAGTCAAAGAAGTTGAAAATCATTTAATTGGTATGTTAGCGACATTTAGTGGTCCAGAGTCGATAGAAGAAAACGCTCAGGCATCCAAGAAATCTGACGATAAGGTAAAAGCGGAAGGGCCGATTATAGATGCAGAAAAACGTGATGACGTCGTGCAAGGGCAAGACGATGTTGACGATTTGCTGTCAAGTTTAGGATTTTAGGGGAGCGCTTAGATGTCGTTTGAAGTTGATGAGGATATTCTTCAGGATTTTATGGTTGAAGCCGGTGAAATTCTAGAGTTACTCCAAGAACAACTCGTTGATCTCGAGAACAATCCAGAAGATGCCGATTTATTGAATGCCATATTTCGTGGCTACCATACTGTAAAAGGTGGTGCTGGATTTTTGTCACTGACAGAACTAGTTGACATATGCCATGGTGCCGAAAACGTTTTCGATGTAATGCGTAATGGTCAGAGATCATTAACACCTGAATTAATGGACGTCATACTACAAGCCACAGATGTAGTAGTAGATATGTTTGAAAATGTAAAATCAAGACAGCCTCTTGAAGCCGCTCCGGAACATTTAATCAAGATATTACATAAGCTCAGTTCACCAGAAGTTGAAGGTGAAACGATCTTTGGCGAAGCCGAAACAGCTGAGCAATCAAAATCAGCTGTTGAAGATGAAACAGTTGAAGAGAAAAGTAATGAATCTGCAGCAGAGCCTCAGAGCAGTGCTCAAGAAGCCGCTCAAACAGAAGACTCTATCGAAGAAATTACTGAAGATGAATTTGAAGCGCTATTAGATGAACTGCATGGTGAGGGTGGACCGACATCAAAGCCAAGTTCACCGGCTAAAAATGAAACACCAGAAGCGAAAAATAGTGCGGAAGATAGCGATATTACCGACGATGAATTTGAAGCTCTACTTGATGATATTCATGGTAAAGGCAGTTTTAAAGCAGAGACTTCTACAAGCCAATCAGAGACGCCGGAAAGTGTAAGTCCAAGTATAACTAATAACGACGACGAAATAAGTGATGATGAGTTTGAAGCGTTATTAGATGATTTGCATGGTAAAGGAAAAGCGCCGACGATTGCAGATTCGAACGTACCAACTGATAAGGTCGCAAAAGAAACACCTGCGACCCCTCCAAAAAACGAGGGTCAGAGTGAGATACCTAAAAAGCCAGAACAAAAACCTGTAGCAGCGAGTAAAGAAACAACTCATACTACCAACGCAGCGCCTAAAAAAGAGGTTTCTCGTAAGAAAGCAGAGACTAAATCAGCTCCTCCACAAGCTGAAACGACCGTTCGGGTAGATACTAAAAGACTTGACCAAATTATGAATATGGTGGGCGAATTAGTATTAGTCAGAAATCGCCTAATCAGTCTTGGAATAAATGTTGCTGACGAAAGCATGACGAAAGCGATTGCAAATTTAGATGTTGTCACTGGAGACTTGCAGGGTGCGGTGATGAAAACCCGCATGCAACCTATCAAAAAAGTGTTCGGAAGATTCCCCAGAGTTGTAAGGGATATGGCAAGAACACTGAAAAAAGAAATTACTCTTGTGCTTGAAGGCGAAGAAACTGATTTAGATAAGAATTTAGTAGAGGCTTTAGCCGATCCTTTAGTGCATTTGGTGCGAAATTCTGTTGACCACGGTATAGAGATGCCGGATGAGCGTCAAGCTCAGGGTAAACCTCGAATGGGTACAGTCAAATTAGCAGCCTCCCAAGAGGGTGACCATATTTTATTGACTATTACCGATGACGGTAAAGGAATGGACGCGGAGAAATTAAAAGAAATTGCTATTTCTCGTGGCGTATTAGATGCAGATGCTGCCGCACGCATGTCAGACAATGACGCATTTAATCTTATATTTGCGCCAGGATTTTCCACTAAAACAGAAATAAGTGATATATCTGGTCGTGGCGTGGGCATGGATGTAGTTAAGACTAAAATCACCCAATTAAATGGTAGTGTGCGAATAGATTCTAAAATGGGTGAAGGAACGACATTAGAAATAAAAGTGCCTTTGACTTTAGCCATTTTGCCTACATTAATGATTGTTGTCGGTGAACAAACCTTTGCTTTGCCTCTAGGCGCAGTAAACGAAATTATTAATATGGATTTGAGCAAAACAAATACGGTAGATGGGCAATTGACCATGATTGTGCGTTCAAAAGCGATTCCACTATTTTATTTAAACGACTGGCTTAACCCGCATAAACCGAGTCAAGAGCGTGATAAGGGCCATGTTGTCGTTATGCAAATTGGGCCTACTCAAATTGGTTTTGCGGTTGACTCTTTAATTGGTCAAGAAGAAGTGGTGATCAAACCTTTAGATGCATTGTTGCAAGGAACCGCAGGTATGGCGGGTGCAACAATTACGTCTGATGGTGGAATTGCATTAATTCTAGATGTGCCGGGCCTGCTCAAAAGATATTCCTAGACTAAAATAATGCCGTTCTGAGCCAATAATTTTTGTGCCTAGTTTGCAACAATGAGTTTTGGTAATCAATCATGAGATCTTTATTATAATGAAGGTTTGGAGCCTGGTAAATCAAAAAGGAGGAGTAGGTAAAACTACCTCTACTATTAGCATTGCTGCTTGTTTGAGCGCATTAGGCAAGCGAGTATTACTGATTGACTTAGATCCACAAAGTTCGCTGAGTTACTATTTAGGAATAGACAGCGATACTTTGCAACATACCTTGTTCGATGTCTTCACCTCGCCACAAAATACAGTCAAATTAAAAGCAATTGTAAATAAAGTGACGGTGCAAACTAGCATCCAAAATGTAACACTATTACCCTCGCATATGGCACTTTCGACTATAGATAATGCGCTATCACAGCAGACGGGTAAGGGGCTCATAATTAAAAATGCCCTTGATTGTATATCTAGTGATTATGATTATGTGCTGATAGATTGCCCACCCGTGTTAGGGGTCTTGATGATAAACGCAATTACCAGTTCAGATAAATTGATTTTACCGACACAAACTGAATATCTCGCTTTTCAAGGTTTACAACGCATGATGAGTACTCTAGAAAAATTACGCACAAATCTGAAACAAGATGCACGTATTCTCATTGTGCCGACATTGTTTGATAGGCGCTACAATGCAGCTATTCGGACCTATTCGTTAATAAGAGAAACCTTTAAAGAAAGCCTATGGAAAGGCTATATCCCTATTGATACAAAATTTAGAGATGCCAGCGCTATTGGCGCGTCAATTGTCGAAGTTGCGCCCGAATCAAGAGGCGCCTTTGCTTATGAAAAGTTAACGAATGATTTACTAAAACATGAATGATCAAAACTATAAGCATGCAGAGAATGCGTTATTGAATTTTTTTGCAGATTCAACTTTGCCTTCTGGTACAAATGACCAACTCATACTACGAGCAAATGATTCATTATCTGACCTGTTTGAAAATGCTTGTAAGCTCGATTGTATGCAACAAGAGGGTAAAGAAAACTCAGCGATTGCCGACAGTATAAGAAGCGGGAGTTTACGAGATCCCAATCTGAAACTTTGTGATACTTTACCAACGGAGTTTCAGAGTTTAAGTTGTATTATTGCTGGATTTAAAGTGTCTGTTCCATTATTAGAATTAGGTCGAATTATTAGGCCGAAAAGCGCTCTAAAAATGGCTAAAAGGAACCTTGATAGTTCATCGATTTTTAAGGGCGTTTTAATTGACGGTGAAGAAAAGTTCCAATGCCTTAATGAAACTTTTTGGTTTGGTGGAAAACCGATACAAAAAGTAAATGAGCTTGCATTGGATAAGTATTATTTACAGTTAGGAAAATCACAATTTGTGCTCGAATGTAATGAACTCGGGTCAACCAAGATGTTACATAAAACTGCCCTGAAGTGGCACGACAATGTGCATCACAAAACATGGTTAGTAGGAGTTGTGACAGAAACAATGGAAGTGCTACTAGATAGTGCGAAATTGGTAGAAAAATTACTTAAATAATTGGCGTGCACAAATAGCGTTATTATGCACAAAATGAATGAACATAGTGATATCAAACCTAAGATGGTTTTGATATGTACACAAGTTGAAAAGTGGAGCGGAGCATACACATGTCTGACGAAAAAACAGCAACAGTTTCAGATCCAAATGACGAGGTTTTGCAATGGGTAACGTATCGTTTAGATGAAGAGACCTACGGCATTAATGTAATGCAAGTACAAGAAGTACTGCGATATACAGAGATTGCTCCGGTGCCTGGGGCACCAGATTATGTCATGGGTATCATTAATTTACGTGGCAACGTTGTGACGGTGATCGATACACGTTCAAGATTTGGGCTTCCCCCTACAGATATTACCGACAATTCTCGTATTGTGATTATTGAGGCAGACGAGCATGTTGTTGGCATATTGGTCGACAGTGTAGCCGAAGTTGTTTATCTAAAATCATCTGAAATTGATAGTACACCTAATGTAGGTACTGAAGAGAGTACCAAATTTATTCAAGGTGTGAGTAATAGGGGTGATGAGCTGTTAATATTGGTTGACTTGAACAAGTTACTGAGTGAAGAAGAGTGGGATGATATGATGGCAATCTAGTGTGCTGATGAATACGCTCAGAAGCAACACTATTCATAGGTCTTAACTGACTGAAAATTAAAAATACTTATGTTTCCTTTAAAAACAGCTGGTCATTACCGGCTGTTTTGCTATAACTAGTAATACACCAATTTTATATAAGCGTGCAAAGCAAATGGCACTACCTCTTAGTCCTGAAACCCTTCATATTATTACGCTGGCATTAGTTGTAGTGCTGGCTTTTTTTAGCTTGTTTATTTGGAGCAAAGTACGGTCGGAAAATCAACGCTTAACACAGTCTATTAAGTTGCTTAATGATTTGTATAAACATACCCAAGAGATACAAAAGAACATCAATAAATCTGATGCTGATAAGCCTGAGCAGCTCACTGATGATGTATTGAAAAAAGATAAGGCTCTACAAATCAATGAGACAAAAATACTCGGCTTAATAAAGAGACTCGATCAAGCTGATAATAGACTCGAGCAATTAGAAAAAGAAGATCCACAAATAAGAATGTATAAAAAAGCGACCGAGTTAGCGGCGCAAGGCCTATCAGTAGAAGACATTATGGATGCATGCCAATTGCCAAGGGCAGAAGTGGAGGTTTTAAAAGGCCTACAACGTAAATAATTCAGTTTAAAAAATATATCCTATTTTATTTTAGACGTCTAGACGTAAATTGTTTGACATTTGCTTATTTATTGCCAAAATAGCATCCATGTTTTATTAAGCTTGAATACAAATTCACCGTACAAATATGCCCATAAAGATCCCAGCTGAATTGCCTGCGCTCGAAAAATTGTTAGATGAAAATATTTTTGCAATGGATGATGCCAGAGCGAACACACAAAATATTAGACCTTTACAATTAGGTATTTTGAACTTAATGCCTAATAAAATTGAGACAGAATTGCAAATTTTGAGATTATTGTCGAATACACCCTTGCAAATAAACGTGGATCTAATTCGAATTGATCAAGTGGCCCCTAAAAATACTCCAGCCTCTCATATGCATACTTTTTATCAATATTTTAGCGATATAAAATACAAAAAATATGATGGCCTTATTATTACTGGCGCACCTTTAGGTAATTTAGAGTATGAAGAGGTAAAATATTGGCCACAAATGGTGGAAATATTGGATTGGGCGAGAGGAAACGTACAATCGAGTTTTTATCTTTGTTGGGCAGCCCACGCGGCTATGTATCACTTTTATGGTATCCAACGCGAACTTAGGAATAATAAGTTATCGGGCGTTTTTAAACACAAAGTATTGGATGCAAAAAACGAATTGATGCGAGGGTTTGATCCTGAATTTTATGCCCCACATTCCCGCATCGCCGAGATACCATCGTCTAGTTATCACCAAATTGACGATATCGAGGTTCAAGCGGAGTCGGAACAAGCAGGCGTATACATAGCTGCCACAACGGACAAACGTATGGTGTTTGTTACCGGTCATCCAGAGTATGATGCCTGCACCTTAGACCAAGAATATAAGCGTGATCTCGACGCCGGCATTTCACCACGGGTTCCTGTCAATTATTATCAAAAAGATGATCCTAATGCACCATGTATTGTTCAATGGAAGTCACACGGTAATTTGTTATTAACTAACTGGTTAAATTATTTTGTATACCAAACAACCCCTTACGATTTACAAAGTCTGTCAAATTAACAGCTTTATTGAGACTTATTTATGACCCAAACAGCAAGACTTATTCACAAACTCGCAGAAAGTCGCATCTTAGTACTCGACGGTGGAATGGGTACAATGATACAAGAGCATAAACTAGCAGAGGCAGACTATCGGGGCAGCGAATACGCAACTTGGCATTGTGATGTCAAAGGGAACAACGACTTATTGGCAATTACTCAGCCAGAATTAATTCTTGATATTCATGAAAAATATCTTGCCGCAGGGGCGGATATTCTTGAGACAAACACATTTAATGCAAATAGTATTTCAATGGCTGACTATGATATGCAAGATGAGGTTGTAAAAATTAATCATGCAGCTGCTAAACTTGCGCGCCAAGCAGCAGATAAATATTCTGCTCTGCAACCCGATAAACCTCGCTTTGTTGCGGGTGTATTGGGGCCAACAAGTAGAACGGCATCTATTTCGCCTGATGTGAATGACCCTTCAAAACGCAACGTTACGTTTGACGAACTTGTGGCTAATTACAAAGAGGCTACAAAAGCGCTCATCGAAGGGCAGGTCGACCTAATAATGTTAGAAACCATTTTTGATACCTTAAATGCAAAGGCAGCGGCATTTGCCGTAGACGAGGTGTTTGAAGAACTGAATATCCGTTTACCAGTAATGGTGTCGGGCACAATAACTGACGCATCTGGAAGAACCTTATCCGGTCAAACAACAGAAGCTTTTTATAATTCCTTACGTCATATTGAGCCTATTTCCTTTGGGCTTAACTGTGCTTTAGGTCCGGACTTATTGCGCCAATATGTAGTTGAGTTATCGCGAATTAGCGAATCTTTAGTATCTGCACATCCAAATGCAGGTTTGCCAAACGAGTTTGGCGAATACGATTTAAATGCAAGTGATATGGCCGCTCACATCGAAGAGTGGGCGCAAAGTGGTCTATTGAATATTGTGGGTGGCTGTTGTGGCAGCACACCTCAACACATTAAGGCTATCTCAGATGCAGTAGCCAATTATGCGCCTCGACAATCAATAGACGTAGAAACAAAAATGAGATTATCAGGCTTAGAGCCTTTTACTCATGCCTAAAGGTATTGGGTGAATTACATTGAATAGGAAAATTTGTGAGCAATAGTTTCTCGACATTTATTAACATCGGCGAACGCACAAACGTAACCGGCTCAGCGATGTTTAAAAGACTAATACTCTCTGAAGACTACGAGAAAGCGCTCGATGTAGCGCGTCAACAAGTCGAAAATGGAGCACAAGTCATCGATATTAATATGGATGAAGCGATGCTCGACTCACAAGCAGCCATGGTCAAGTTTCTCAATCTGATTGCGTCTGAACCTGACATATCACGCGTTCCCATTATGATTGATTCATCCAAATGGTCGGTTATCGAAGCAGGCTTAAAGTGTGTACAAGGTAAAGCTATTGTCAACTCTATTAGCCTCAAAGAAGGCCCCGAACCTTTTATTGCGCAAGCAAAAAAGATTAAACGCTATGGCGCGGCAACAGTGGTAATGGCTTTTGACGAAACAGGGCAGGCCGATACTTGTGAACGAAAAATAGAAATTTGTACGCGGAGCTACGATATTTTAGTGAAGGATATTGGTTTTCCACCGGAAGATATTATTTTCGATCCAAATATTTTTGCAGTCGCCACGGGTATCGAAGAGCACGACAATTATGCGGTTGATTTTATTGAAGCCACCCGACAAATAAGAAAGACATTACCTTATTGTCATGTATCTGGCGGGTTGTCCAATATCTCCTTTTCGTTTAGAGGAAACAACCCGGTTAGAGAAGCCATGCATTCTGTATTTTTATATCATGCCATTCGGGCAGGTATGGATATGGGCATTGTTAATGCAGGTCAATTAGAAGTATATGACGAAATACCAAAAGAACTGAAAGATGCAGTTGAAGACGTTATTTTAAATCGTCATAGTCAAGCGACTGACAATCTTTTGGCGTTAGCGCCAAACTATCAAGGTGATGGCAAAGTCGCCGCTGTTGAAGACCTAAAGTGGCGAGAACAAGCAGTCAATAAACGCCTAGAGCATGCCTTAATCAAAGGCATCACCGAATACATTATTGAAGATACCGAGGCAGCTAGATTAGAGGCAGATAAACCACTCGAAGTGATTGAAGGTCCACTAATGGACGGTATGAATATTGTCGGGGATTTATTTGGTGAAGGTAAAATGTTTTTGCCACAAGTGGTGAAATCGGCTCGTGTAATGAAAAAAGCAGTAGCCTACTTACAGCCATTTATCGAAGAAGAAAAGTCGGGTGTATCACGTTCCAATGGCAAAATAGTGATGGCGACGGTAAAAGGCGATGTACATGATATTGGTAAGAATATCGTGGGGGTTGTTTTACAATGTAATAATTTTGAAGTCATCGATTTAGGCGTGATGGTGCCGGCTGCTAAAATTTTGCAAACGGCAATAGACGAAAAAGCTGACATGATTGGTTTATCCGGTTTAATTACACCCTCACTTGATGAGATGGTGCACGTTGCTCAAGAGATGCAACGATTGAAGATGAATTTACCTTTATTAATAGGCGGTGCGACAACCTCTAAAGCACACACAGCGGTGAAAATTGAACAAAATTACGATCATCCTGTGGTTTATGTGCCTAATGCAAGCCGAGCGGTAGGTGTTTGTCAAAAACTTATATCGGCACATAGTAAAACTGCATATTCACAACAAATCAGTGATGAATACGTAAAAGTGCGTGCACAACATGCCAAAAAACGACCTCGGTCTAAGGCTATCAGTTTTGAAGATGCGCGTGCCAACAAATTTAGCTGTGATTGGGCAACATACCAAGTGCCAGTGCCACAGTTTGTCGGTGTAAAAACAATCAAAGCCGACATTGCGACTTTGTCTGCATACATTGATTGGACTCCGTTCTTTTTAACGTGGTCTTTAGCTGGTAAATACCCACGTATTTTAAATGATGAAGTAGTAGGGGAAGAAGCTAAAAAACTGTTTGCTGATGCCACAATGCTATTAGACAAATTGACTAATAACAAAACTTTGAAAGCAATAGGGCGCGTTGGGATCTTCCCGGCAAATAGTCACGACGAAAGCGTGAATATTTTTGATCAAAGTGGCCGTCAAGTTATTGCTAAGGCGGAACATTTACGCCAACAAACCGAAAAGCCAAGAGGTTTTAATTATTGCTTAAGCGATTTTATTAAACCGAGCAGTAGCACATCAGATGCGGTGGATTATATTGGCGCATTTGCGGTTACAGCAGGTATCGGTGAAGACGACTTAGCTAAAGCATATGAAAAAGAGGGTGATGACTATAACGCTATTATGGTAAAAGCCATAGCAGACAGATTAGCTGAGGCATTTGCAGAGTATTTACATTTAATGGTGCGCAAAGAATTATGGGGATACGCAAAGGATGAATCTTTAGATAATAAGGCCTTAATTGCAGAAAAATATCAAGGCATTAGACCTGCCCCAGGCTATGCCGCTTGTCCCGAACACACTGAAAAGCAGGTGATTTGGGATCTTTTGGATGTTGAGCAAAGCATAGGTATGAAACTTACTGAATCGTATGCAATGTGGCCTGGAGCATCTGTTTCAGGTTGGTATTTTTCGCATCCTGAAAGTCGTTATTTTGCGGTAGCTAAAATACAAGATGATCAATTACAAGACTATGCAAAACGTAAAACGTGGTCTCAACAAACAGCAGAAAAATGGTTATTGCCTAATTTACAAGACTAACGATATACCCTGCTGTCTAGCCACTAAAAAAGAGCAAAAAAATGAACCAAAAAAAATGAACATAGAAAAGCCATTCAGCCAAGCATGTGAGAATAATAAATCACATATTCTTGAAGTATTAAAAAATACTTTTAGAAAAAGTACACATGTCCTTGAAATTGGCAGTGGAACAGGCCAACACGCTGTACATTTTGCTGCCAGTCTACCTCACCTTATTTGGCAATGCGCGGATCAACTTGAGTATCATCCGGGCATCCGTCAATGGATACAGGAATACCCTAGTAAAAATATTCTAGCGCCAATAGAATTAAAAGTGCCTGAAAGTACATGGCCTGAACAAGCATTTGATGCCTTTTTTAGCGCTAACACTGCACATATCATGCAAGCAAATGAAGTCAAAAGCTTGATGGAAATGATACAAATGCGTCTACCTAAGCATGGCGTTTTTAGCCAGTACGGACCTTTTAAGGTCGACGGTCAATTCAGTAGTCAAAGTAATGCCGACTTTCACGAAAAGCTCGTCGAGACCGGCCGAGGTGGTTATAGGGATATTGCCGAATTACAATCTTGGGCACCAAACTTAAGCCTAAGTGAGGTAGTCGAAATGCCAGCTAATAACCTTATGCTTATTTGGCATCGAAAGTAATGCAATCAAATCAGCAGCAACTACTTGTTTGTTGCTGCACAAGCCTCTCAGTGAATGACTATAGTCACAAATTCACACACTGAGAGACCGCTTCTTGAGCGGGGAGATTACCAAATACGAGCACGTTCTTCAGGTGGCAAATAAAGTGCGTCACCCGGCTGAACATCAAATGCTTCGTACCATGCATCGTGGTTTCTAGGGGCGAGCGTTCTAAATTTACCCGGTGCATGTGTGCCGCCACGAAGTCTATTTAGCATGCTTTCTTCAGTACGTTTAATACGCCAAACTTGTGCCCAAGCTAAAAAGAAACGTTGGTCGCCGGTTAAGCCATCTAAAATTGGTGCTTCTTCACCATTAAGACTTAACTTATAAGCATGGTAAGCCATGGCTAAGCCACCTACATCACCAATATTTTCACCTAAACTATTTTTACCATTTACAAAATTACCCTCAATTGGTTCGTATTTTGAATATTGGTCAACTAGAATTTGCGTTCTTTCTTCAAAGGCAGCACGGTCTTCATCTGTCCACCAATTACGCTGAACACCTTTCGCATCTGATTTAGAGCCTTGGTCATCAAATCCATGACCCATTTCGTGGCCAATTACCGCGCCTATTGCGCCATAGTTAACCGCTGGATCGGCATTAGGGTCAAAGAATGGTGCCTCTAGAATCGCTGCAGGAAATACGATTTCATTGTAAGACGGATTATAGTAGGCGTTCACACGTTGAGGCGGCATAAACCAATCATCTCTGTTTGTTTTAACGTTTTCATCAGCAATACTTTTTGCACGGAAAAACTGACGTATATTTTTTATATTCCCGACTAAATCGTCGGCAGATAAGCTTAAACCTTCAAATGATTCCCATACATCTGGGTAGCCAATTTTAGGTACAAAGGCCTGAAGTTTCTCTTTCGCATTTACTTTAGTTTCTTCTCCCATCCAGTCTAAATTAGTAATCCGTTCATCTAGAGCTGTACGTAAGTTTTCTACTAGCTCTACCATTTTTTCTTTTGAGCTTTCAGGGAAGTGACGGTCTACGTATACTTTACCAAGAGCGAAACCTAAAGAACTTGTACCAGACATTGCTCCAATAGCTCGCTTCCATCTGTCACGAGGAGTCTGTTGGCCACTTAAGGTCGTACCATAAAAATCAAAGTTAGCGGCATATATTTCCTCCGACAAAAGACCTGCATTGCCTGAAATCAAGTGGTAACGTAAATAATCCTTCCAGACGTCTAATGATTCATTGTTAATCAGTGTAATCATGTCGTTTACTGGTTGAGGGTTAGAAATATTCAAACTCTTCGCTTCATAACCCAGTTGTTCAATATATAGATCCCAATTAAACCCAGGATAGGTTTCGTTTAATTCTGCTCGCTCTATTTGGTTGAGGGTTAGGTCACGATTACGACGTTTTTCGCGAGGCCACATAACTTCGGCCATTGCTGTTTCTAGTGCTATAATTTTTGCGGCGCGTTCTTCAGTATTTTCTAGCCCTGCAAATGCAAGCATTGTGGCAATATTGCTTTCATATTCTGCCAAGATTTTACCAAATCGCTCGTTGTCTTCTAAGTAGTATGAACGGTCTGGCAAGCCTAAGCCACCAACTCCAATTGACATCTGGTACGAATTTGGGTCGACTCTATTAATACCCAATCCACCGCCAATTGGCGAATTGGTATTAACCAACCAAGTATTTCCAAACATTTTAGTTAAGCCATCAACATCAGTAATTGCTGATATCTCGTCTAAAGTAGGCTGTATCGGGCTAATGCCTTTTTCGTTTAAAGTATCAATATTCATGTAGGAGTTGTAATAATTCGCAATTAAGCTTTCTTCAAAGTTAAGCTCGCTCTTGGTAGATACATCGTCAATTATCGCCTTTACTCGCTCTTCACTTTTTTCTGCAAGGGCAGCAAAAGCGCCAAAACTAGTTTTATCTGCTGGCATTTCGTAATTTTTATACCAGGTACCACTGGCATACATGAAAAAGTCGTCGCCTGGTTTAATGCTCAAATCGCGAGATTCTAAATCTATACCAAAACTGCCAAGCTCAGGCGCAGCGTTTTCTGCAGTCATGGTAGCTTTTGCCATATCTTCTTGTTGACTGATTGTTGCAGAGTCGGTATTCGTAGGTTTTGAGCATGCACTAAGTGCTAACGCACTGACTATTGCTATTGCGAGTAATGACTTTTTCATGATGGTCCTTCTGTCTTTATATTTGTAGTAAATGTTATGTTGTATTACGAATTGCTTCAGCGTTTATCAGGATGAATATCAAGACGCACGACTGTTTGATTGCGATACCTTAAAAGTAGCAAGCTTACAAATCAAGGTTTATACAAACCTTGTAACAATTTAGATTGTTTTTGTAACAGATTTAAAGATCTAATGATCTTAGGAACTTTCGATTGTATGAATGAATCCTCTAATCTACCTAAATTATGCTTTTTTAAAGGGTAATAAATTTCCAGCATCAATTTGATATTGATTAATTTGAGCTTGCTCTCTTTTGACAAAATCTGCGACAGCGTTATCGAACTCTGGATGAGCCATAGAATGATTAGAAAAACATAACTGAGGTTCAAAGCCTCTGAGAATTTTATGTTCACCTTGCGTGCCTGGATTAAACAGTGGGATATTGTTTTCTATACAAAATTCAATACCTTGATAATAACAGGTTTCAAAGTGCAAACCTGATATCTCAGTGAGTGCACCCCAGTATCTGCCATATAGCCCCTCTTTATCGTTAAAAAACAACGCACATGCAACGGCCGTTGAGGATTTGTAAGCAAGCACCAAGAGTATATTTTGTGGCATGCTTTCAATTAGCGATTCAAAAAAGGATTTATTTAGATAACCGCCATGACCGCTGCGTTTCATGTAAGTTTTTTGATAACACTGATAAAACACGTCGAGATGGTCAGTTTTTATGGAAGGACCCTCAATTCGGCGCATGCTTATGCCTGCATCGACTAGACTTTTGCGCTCTTTATTAATTGTTTTGCGCCTTCGAGCGGTCATTAAACCAAGGAACTCGCTAAAATCTTTGTATTGTTTGTTAAACCAATAAAATTGTACAGAACGTCGTTGATAAAAATTTTGCTCATGTAATGAGTCAGAATAAGCTTGTTGAGTAAACAAAAAATGCATAGAAGAAATATCTAGCTTTTTCATTATCTGTGCTTTATTTACTTGCCAAAATGATAATAAATCTTGCTCACAAACATCAGCTCTCACTAATACACGAGCGCCTGGCACAGGTGTAAACGGGATGGCATTTATCCATTTTGGGTAATAGCCTAAACCATGTTGTTGGTATGCATGAGCCCAGCTATGGTCGAAAACATATTCACCATAGGAGTGTTGCTTCAAATATCCTGGAATAAACGCAATAATTTGGTCATCATCGTGTATAACAATATGTTTAGCTTGCCAACCACTGTTAGCACCTACACATTCGTTTGTTTCTAACGCGAGTAAAAAAGAATAGCTTAAAAAAGGAGTTTGGCAGCCTAGTGTTGGCAGGGATATTAAACCAGATATTGAATCTGCACTAATTGTTGCTATGCTATCGACGGTTTTCCATTGCCAATTCATGTGCTATTGCCTAATTGCAAAAAAGATAAAAGAAGAGGGCCCAAGGTATGAGCACTATCATTATGCGTTAATTGATATTAAGCACAAGCAGGGAATATGGATCAAGAGCAAATTAAAGAAATAAATAATGTGATAACGCGATTTTTAGCGCGCAGGGAATATAGCGCGTTTGAATTAAAACAAAAGCTTGCTCAACGTGGTTTTGACGCCAAAAATGTTGACAAGCAATTGGACTTATTTATACAAAAGAAACTTCAATCAGATAGACGTTACGCACAAAGTGTTGTTCGAATAGGCTACATGAACGGCAAGGGGCCTCGATATATAGAACAAAAACTAAAGCAACAACAGATAGATGAATCTTTGTATCAAAGCTATATGTTTTCCGAAGAGTTTGATTGGTTTGCAAAAGCTAGCGAAGTTCGCTTAAAAAAATATGGTGATATACAAGTTATAGACTTCAAGGTAAAACAAAAGCAAATGCGCTTTTTGCAATCACGTGGTTTTGACTTAGAACAAATTAAAGAAGCCTTTACTTAGCCATTGTTTTTGGCATCAATAGACTTAATTTTTATATGCTTTTCTGCTATCTTTGCGGGCTTTGTTAATATAAAACCTTAATTGCTTTTATTTAATGCATTTTTTGAAGATGCCATGACATACCCAAGCTTAGGCTGAATAGGAAATTAGATGACTCGTTCTACCGCTGATATTAGACGCGCTTTTCTCGACTTTTTTGCAAATAATCAACATCAAGAAGTTGCGACTTCTTCGTTAGTTCCTCACGACGATCCCACCTTATTGTTCACCAATGCAGGTATGAATCAGTTTAAAGACGTGTTTTTGGGAACTGAAAAAAGAGCCTACACCCGAGCTGTTTCATCTCAACGCTGTGTAAGAGCTGGCGGTAAACATAATGATTTAGACAATGTTGGCTATACAGCGCGACATCATACTTTTTTCGAAATGCTTGGGAATTTCAGTTTTGGCGATTATTTTAAGCAAGAAGCAATTCAATTTGCATGGACTTTCCTGACTAAAGAGTTAGCTTTACCAAAGGATAAATTGTTGGTAACAGTTTACCATGAAGACGAAGAAGCCTATCAAATATGGGAAAAAGAAATAGGCCTGCCGGCTGAACGAATTATTCGCATAGCCACTTCAGATAACTTTTGGTCAATGGGTGATACCGGTCCTTGTGGCCCATGTTCGGAAATCTTTTATGACCATGGTGAGCATATATGGGGAGGGCCTCCAGGTTCACCTGAAGAAGATGGTGATCGCTTTATTGAAATATGGAACTTGGTTTTCATGCAATACAATCGCCAAGCAAATGGTGATATGCAAAATTTGCCTAAACCGTCGATAGATACTGGTATGGGGCTAGAGCGAATATCTGCTATCTTGCAAAATGTGCACAGCAATTATGAAATTGACTTGTTCCAAGCGTTAATAAAATCTTCTGCTGCTATTGTGGGGACTCAAGACCTCGATAACAAATCTTTACGTGTGATTGCCGATCACATTCGTTCATGTTCCTTTCTAGTATGTGATGGTGTGATGCCCTCGAATGAAGGACGAGGATATGTGCTCAGGCGAATAATTCGTCGTGCAGTCAGGCATGGCTATAAATTAGGAGCAAAGGATATATTCTTCTACAAATTAGTCAGCAGTTTGGTAGACGAAATGGGAGAAGCATATCCAGAGCTTGCGCAGCAACAAGCCATGATAGAAAAAGTATTAAAAGCCGAAGAAGAACAATTTTCCGCGACATTAGAACGAGGCATGTTGATTTTAAACGACGCCTTGTCAAAACTTGAAGGAAAGCAAGTACCGGGTGAAGTAGTATTTAAGTTGTACGACACTTATGGATTTCCGGCTGACTTGACCAATGATGTTGCAAGAGAACAAGGATTTACTATTGATGAAGCTGGTTTTGATAAAGCCATGCAAGCGCAAAAAGAGTTGGCGCAATCTTCAAGTAAATTTGGCGCTGATTATAATAACTTGTTGCAATTAGATCATGAGAGCGAGTTTACTGGCTATGATGCATTGACCGGTTCTGCAAAAGTGCTTGATTTGTTAGTTGATCAAAAATCGGTGACTGAAGCATCAAACACCCATGTTTTAGTCGTGGTGGACAAAACCCCGTTTTACGCAGAATCGGGTGGTCAGGTAGGCGATACCGGGTTCATTGAATATGATGGTGCGACCGCTCTTGTTGCCGATACGCAAAAAGTGTCAGGAGCAGTAGTGCATAGTGTAAAATTAAACGAACAAAGCATAAAAGTAGGGCAAAATATAGAATTGACGGTAGACCGTGCAAGACGTCAAGCCATAAAATTAAATCATAGCGCAACTCACCTTTTGCATGCTGCATTGCGTAATTTATTGGGCGAACATGTTACTCAAAAAGGGTCGTTGGTCGACGCTGAAAAATTACGATTTGATTTTTCACACTTTGAAAGCATCAGTGACGTTCAGTTAACAGAAATTGAAAACGTGGTGAATCAACAAATTCGACATAACCTTGCGCTGCAAACAAAATTAATGCCATTAGAGCAGGCCAAAGATGCTGGCGCAATGGCATTATTTGGTGAAAAATATGAGGATGAAGTGCGAGTTGTTAGTATGGGAGGGGTGCAAGACGAATTTGCCGCTGAGTCGTTTTCCGTAGAGTTATGTGGTGGTACTCATGTCGAAAGAACGGGCGATATTGGCTTGTTTAAAATTGTCTCTGAAGGTGGTATTTCTTCAGGTGTGCGCCGATTAGAAGCGATTACCGGTCAGTCTGCAATAGACTTTGTTCGTCAGGAGTCTGAAACATTGTTCGGCATTGCGAGTTTAGTAAAAGCTGATAAGGCTAGTGTGCTTAAGAAAACAGAACAGCTTGTACAACAGCTCAAACAAAGTGAAAAAAGCCTTGTTGCTTTGCAACAGCAACTAAGCGGACAAAAATCGAAAGATTTAATTAACGAAGTACAAGACATTAATGGCCTTAGCGTGCTTGTTAAACGACTCGAGGATGCAGATCCAAAATCATTGCGCAATATGGTAGACGACCTCAAAGTTCAAATAAAATCAGGTGTAATTGTACTAGGCTTGGGTAAAGCCGACAAAGTGAGTTTGATTGTTGGTGTAACCAAAGATATGACAAAAAAAGTTCAAGCTGGCAAATTGGTTAGCTATTTAGCTAGTCAAGTTGGAGGTAAAGGTGGCGGTCGTCCCGATATGGCGCAAGCGGGAGGAAGTGATGTAGCGTCATTGGACAATGCTTTAGCGTCAGTTTCTACTTGGATACAAAATGAGATCTAAGCATTTTGCATGCTTGGATTCATTTTTTTATACAAAAAGTTTTACTAGGTTGTTGTTAAGCATAAGTTTATTTGTATATACTGTAGCGAAGTGCGGTTGACTGTCTTATACTGAATATTCTAAGACAAAGCAGTTGTCTATATTTGCATAGCATTTGTTCATAAAATATAGCAACTAATGGTTCACACAATAGGAGCAATAAATGCTAATTCTTACTCGTCGCGTAGGTGAAACCTTAATGGTAGGAGACAACGTAACGGTCACTGTTCTTGGGGTTAAAGGAAACCAAGTGCGAATTGGTGTTAATGCGCCAAAAGATGTGTCCGTTCATCGCGAAGAAATCTATATGAGGATCCAAGCTGAAAAGGGTAATGGTAATTTAGCTGATAGCTAAATACTTTTTCTGCGAAATAATAGCTGAATAATGAAAGCTCGTATATGCGAGCTTTTTTCATTTTTATGGGTTTTTGTTTAAAAAATTAGCGATTGCTAAAATGTGACCAAAAAACCATTGACTTACAGCCTTGATTGAGTAAACTTGCGCTCCACAATTTAGGAGAGGTGGCCGAGTGGCTGAAGGCGCTCCCCTGCTAAGGGAGTATAGGGTTTGTAGCCCTATCGAGGGTTCGAATCCCTCTCTCTCCGCCATTTGTGACTTTTTAAAAGATTGCGCGTGCGTAGCTCAGCTGGATAGAGTACCTGGCTACGAACCAGGCGGTCGGAGGTTCGAATCCTTCCGCACGCGCCAACTTTTATCAAAACCGTTTTTGCGCGTGCGTAGCTCAGCTGGATAGAGTACCTGGCTACGAACCAGGCGGTCGGAGGTTCGAATCCTTCCGCACGCGCCACTTAATTAAACCACCTTACTTGGGTGGTTTTTTTATGCCCGTTTATTTACCCTAGTATTTAGGCATTTATAAACAATTTATAAACGCTCAATCTTGTGCGCTTATTTATTCAGATTTATTGCATAAAAAGAGCGTTTACGATAAAATTTTTGCATAGTGGCGTTGATCATGTTTTTGTTAAGCAGGTATTTTCGTTGTGTTTTGACATATGGCATGATACTTAACACTAGCAGTACAGAAGATGATTAATTCAATAGGATAAAAATGACAGAGCAACTATTAGAAGCCGGTGTATTATTAGCAGTAGGAATGTGTGTGGTTTTTGCATTTCTGACCATGTTAATAGGTGGTATTCATTCTATAGCGTGGTTTGCATCTAAATTTCCTGATGAATCATTAGCTACTAATGCACATAAAACGACATATAAAAATAATAATACCAACCAAACACCTACGACAGTCGATCCGATTATTGCTGCGGCCATAACAGGGGCCATACACGCGCACAGAAGCCACAAGAATTAAGATATAGGGAAAAACATAATGTCGACACAGTTGAAAATCACTGAATTAGCTTTCCGTGATGCACATCAGTCTTTGCTAGCTACACGCCTTAGAATAGAAGATATGCTGCCTATAGCTGAGAAGTTAGATAAAGCTGGTTATTGGTCAATGGAGTCCTGGGGTGGTGCAACATTTGATGCATGTATTAGGTATTTAGGGGAGGACCCTTGGGAACGCATTAGAGCCATCAAAAAAGCCATGCCTAATACTAAGCAGCAAATGTTATTACGGGGACAAAACCTGTTAGGTTATCGGCACTATGCCGATGATGTTGTCACTAAATTTGTAGAGCGAGCACATGTTAATGGCGTTGACGTGTTCCGAATTTTTGATGCCATGAATGATGTGCGTAACTTAACTACCGCGGTTAAAGCTGCAAAAAGTGTTGGTGCGCATGCACAAGGCACACTGGCATACACAATAAGCCCCGTACATACACTCTCTTTTTGGCTTGATATGGCAAAAAAGCTCGAAGATATGGGCGTCGATTCTATTTGTATTAAAGATATGGCGGGTTTGTTAAAGCCCTATGATTGTGAAGAACTCATAACGGAGCTCAAATCATTTTTAAAAATACCCATTGCAATGCAGTGTCATGCGACCACTGGTTTAAGTACAGCTACTTATCAAAAAGCGATTGACGCGGGTATCGACATGCTAGATACCGCAATAAGCCCAATGAGTATGACATACGGGCACTCAGCGACTGAAACTATCGCCGCAATTGTTGAAGGGACCGCACGAGACACTAAACTAGATAAGCCGCTAATGGCAGAAGCAGCCAGCTACTTTAGAGATATTCGACAAAAGTATGCGCAATTTGAAGGCAGCTTAAAAGGCGTTGATGCAAGAATTTTAACTGCGCAAGTTCCAGGTGGCATGCTTACCAATATGGAAAGCCAGTTAAAAGAGCAGGGTGCAGAGGATAAATTTGACGAGGTTCTGAAAGAAATACCGCGTGTTCGCGAAGATTTAGGTTTTATTCCTTTAGTAACACCAACATCTCAAATTGTAGGTACGCAAGCGGTTATCAATGTGCTTACTGGCGAACGTTATAAGTCCATTTCGAAAGAAACGGCAGGCGTATTAAAAGGTGAATATGGAGCGACTGCTGGTGCTGTAAATAAAGAACTACAAGCGCGTGTTTTAGCCGGTGATAAAATGATTGAATGTCGCCCAGCAGATTTAATCGATGCAGAGCTACCCGATTTAGAAAAAGCGCTAGAAGGCTTGGCTCAAGAAAAATCTTTGCGTCTAGCAGAAGATAAAGTAGACGATGTTTTAACTTATGCTTTATTCCCTCAAATTGGTCTTAAATTCATTGAAAACAGAGACAATCCTAGCGCTTTTGAGCCAGCGCCTAGTAGTGCAAAATCGAGCGAGGTTGTTGCTGAAGAACTTACGCCTATAGCCGGCGATGCTGTTGTTTACAATGTAAGTGTAAAGGGTGAAAGCTATCAGGTGGCAGTAACCGAGGCCGGCGATATTCAGCAGATAGTTCCAGTAAATTTGGCGACACCGACCAATCAGAATGCCCATGCAGCCGCACAAACCCCAGCACCTAGTGTTAACAGTACAGAAATTAAAGCGCCTTTGTCCGGAAATATATTTAAAGTTATTGTGCAAGATGGGCAAGCAATAAACGAAGGTGATGTGATTGTTATTTTAGAAGCCATGAAAATGGAAACTGAAGTGCGTAGTACAGTCAGTGGCACTGTGACCCAAATTGGCGTTAGCGAAGGCGATTCAGTGCAGTTAGGCCAGACCTTGATGTTGGTGGGCTAATAACATGGAAAAGTTACTAATATTGTGGGAAAGCACTTCTATACCTCACTTTGAAGCTGGTCAATTAGTTATGATGGCAGTGGGCTTAGGTTTACTTTATTTAGCAATTGTTAAAAAGTTTGAACCTTTGTTGCTATTACCGATTGGTTTCGGCGCGTTGTTGACTAACATTCCACTTGCCGGATTTAGCGAAGCTGGTGGTTTATTGCACTACATTTATTATGTGGGTGTCGATACTGGAATATTCCCATTATTAATATTTATGGGTGTAGGGGCAATGACTGATTTTGGCGCGCTTATTGCCAACCCTCGCATGTTATTGCTTGGCGCTGCCGCTCAATTTGGCATATTTACCACATTGTTTGGTGCCATTTTGCTTAATGGCTTACCCGGATTTGAGTTTACACTGCAAGATGCGTCTGCAATAGCGATTATTGGCGGTGCAGATGGCCCAACGGCTATTTTCTTGGCGTCTAAACTTGCACCAGAATTACTTGGTGCCATCGCCGTGGCAGCATATTCCTACATGGCATTGGTACCTATCATTCAACCGCCCATTATGAAGGCCCTAACCACGCCTGAAGAACGTAAACTCGAAATGAAGCAGTTGCGGGTTGTGTCACAACGAGAAAAAATTCTCTTTCCTTTAGCTGTATTAATATTGACCCTCATATTTTTGCCTTCAGCAACGCCGCTAGTAGGGATGTTTTGTTTTGGTAATTTGTTGAAAGAAAGCGGTGTGGTTGAACGTTTAAGTTATACCGCTCAAAATTCGTTGATAAATACCGTCACCATATTTTTAGGGTTAGCGGTAGGCTCAAAACTATCTTCTGATGCTTTTTTGACGGTCGAAACCCTCGGAATTTTGGCGTTAGGCGCGGTTGCATTTTCAATTGGGACTGCGGCCGGGGTTATTATGGCTAAGGTAATGAACCGTGTAAGCAGCGAAACAATCAATCCTCTAGTAGGTGCTGCTGGTGTGTCTGCCGTACCAATGGCTGCACGTGTGGTAAACAAGGTGGGTCTTGAAGCCAATCCGCATAACTTCTTACTTATGCATGCTATGGGGCCAAATGTTGCCGGCGTATTAGGTAGTGCCGTTGCTGCGGGTATACTTTTGGCATTAGTAGGCTAATAAACGCTAGTGGGTCGTTAATTTAATATTGGTCTAATACTTGCTTCTACAGCATTAATCTTTCAAATTTTGAGAACGGTTAATGCGTTTTATAGTTCAGTTCAAGAATTTTTCTTTAGCGTGTATTGTGACGATGCTTCTGTGTAATTCGTCTCATGTGTTTGCACAAAATATTGAAAATGCTTCTCGATATGAACAGAATTCCGAATTAATTGTTAGTATTCGCCTGAGTAAATATAAGTTGGGTGATGCAATAGCTCTGTACCGAGACAATCAACTATATTTTGATTTAGAAGAATTAACATCTATCTTAGAGTTTCCCATTAACCGCGAAGGAAACCAACTTAAAGGTTGGTTTGCCAGCGAAGATAATATATTTGAACTCACTTTACCCGGAACTGATGATGGCGCTCGTTTATCCTTAAAAGATTCGCTTGAAAAGCAATTTTCATCTAAAGATATCTTTGTAGACAATGGCATATACTATGTGTCCATTCAATTTTTAAACGAAAGCTTTCAGTTAAACCCAGAGGTAGATCTAGAGAATCTCAATGTAAGTCTTAAACCTGGTATCACTTTGCCAATACAACAAAGACTTGCGCGTCGAAGCAATACAGGGTTTTTCCGAAAAAGCTCTTCAGACGTCATTTACCCAGAGTTACGCTCAGGCTATAGAATACTATCTCCGCAGTCCTTAGATATCGTTTTAGATGCTAACTTCTCAGAAAATGACAACTCTCAACGCTACTCAATTCTGGGCGGCCGGGATGTCGGGTTGACTAACATGCGATTTTTCTTGTCTGGATTTAATGACGACCTTTTAGTGAACTCTAGAGTTAGTTTTTCACGCGAATCTTTAAAAGCTGATTTACTTGGTCCATTGAGAGCTAGTCAAATTGTTGTAGGCGATGTCACACCTACCAGAATTCCTGGGCAACGCACTGCTAACCAAGGTCGAGGAATTTACATTTCTAACAAAAGATTGGGTCGAAACAACGATTTTGATGTAACTACCTTAGCCGGTGAAATTCAAGCTGATTGGGATGTTGAACTATACCGTAATGGGATATTAATTGATAGACAAGTTAATGTACAATCTGGTCGCTATGAGTTTAATGACATTCCTTTAGTCACCGGCGACAACAGTTTAGAGTTACGATTTTTTGGCCCACAAGGGCAACGTTATAGCGAAGTGGTAGAGAAAGTGGTAGACAGAGCATTGCTTAATCAGAAGCGTCTTGGATATGAGTTTTCGATATCACAGATTGGAACGTCTTTACTGGGACAAGAAACTGGAAACTCAGACGAAAGTGATGGCGGTATAAGTATTAACGGTAAATACGGTTATGGTTTATCTGATAGCCTGCGTTTATCTTTAGGGCATACTTCTATACTCAATACCGACAATAATATTAATTTACTTTCAGCTGGGGTAGACACTAAATTTTCAGATGCACTATTAGGTAGCTTAGAAACGGCAGTCGGAGACAATGGAGCAGTATTTGTCAACTCATCACTGCGAAGTCGTTTGTTTGGTCAGAACTTAAGATTGAGTTACAACTATAGGAAAGACTCCGAAGATGCTTCAGCAATCAATTTATTCCGTTTTATCAATGACGGCAAATTGGGTGAAAACGGCCGAATCAATTACCTAAATGAAATTGAATATCAAAAACAAGACGAAGATACATTTGCGCGGATATCCAATCAAATTGGCACAAGAATAGGTGGCGCACGACTAAATCATAGTATTGGCTTTAATCAACGTGAAACAGCAACCGAGTCCTCTCAATTTATTGATGGTAACATTGGTCTCGATTTTAGTGTGGGTCCTGCATTTTTCCGTTTAGCAAGTAATTACTCAGATATTGATGGTTTTGGTATTGATTCAGTCTTGGCCGAGGCAGACTGGCGCATTAATGAAAACTACTCTAGCAACTTTCGTTATACCAAAACGCTCGATAGCGACCGTGATAGGTATCAATTTGGCGTGGAATACAAGCACGATTATCTATATTTGGGCTTGAACTCTTTCTATGATGAATCGGCAAACTGGAATGTTGGCCTTACTGCTAGAATGAGCCTGGGCTATGAAGATGGTGATGATTTAGTGTATGCCTCCAATCGCTCAATGGTGACGCGTGGTGTCATATTTGTTCGAGCCTTTGAAGATGTAAATGCTAATTTCGAATATGATGAGGGAGAGCCTTTGCTTGAAAACATCAAATTTGTTGCAAACCAAGGGGGAAGCCGAGGCGAAACCAATGGCATTGGTGTGGCAATGTTGCAAGGTTTAGCAGACCAAGTACAAACAGATATTACCTTTGACAGTAGGTCTATTGGTGACCCATTTATCCAGCCATGGCTTCAAGGTATTTCCATAACGCCGCGCTATGGTTTATCTCAAACCATCGATTTCCCGTTCGTACAAGTCACGGAAGTTGATGGCTTTGCTAGAGCGGTAAAAGAAGATGGGTCGACAATTGACTTAAAAGGAGCTTCTGTCAAATTAGAAAATATACAAAGTGGCAACGTGTACACTGCTTTGTCCTCTTTTGATGGTTTCTTTTATTTTGAAGGGGTGCTTCCGGGTAGGTATAAAATGTCTTTTTCTGACAGTACGAATCGTCGTTACAAACTAAAGCCACTTGAGCCTGTCGAAATTAATATTAAAGTGGGCGAAGAGTATCTTGCTGATCAAATATTACTTGCACAGCAAATGTCGGAGTATAATGGTTATTTTGTTAGTCATGGCGCTTTTCCAAGAAAAGCACTGGCGATGTTATTTGCAAAATCCATAAAACAAAAGAATCCAAGCTTAAATCTGCACATCGTCGATGATTTGACAGAAAATCAGTATTCAGTGGTGTCAGGATATTTCACGGTGGCTAATAATGCAGAACAATGGTGCGAAAACATTGCATTAGATTTGGAATGCTTAGTTTTAACAAAGTCATTTCTTCAATAGAAAGCGAGTAGTTTTATTAAGCAAGATTATTAGTTAAATAGCTAAGTGCGGCTCAGGCATTCATTCATATTCCCTCCTTTTATAAGCAAAGCAAAGTCTTTTTGAGCGAACCCACATTTAATACACTATTTTGGCACCAAACTTGAATACAAATACCTGAAATGTAATCAATAGCTACATCATGTCAATCAAATGGCGGATTTATGAAAAAAAATATTGTACTAAATAATCATCATTCTTTATTAAGCCGTTATTTCCATAATAGTTCTTCCAATAATGGCTTTTTACTTAAACCTATTCGGCTCTGCATTATGTCGGTTTGTTTTGTTTCTCTAGCTGGGTGTTTTTCATTTGGTAACTCTGAAACTGCCGCTCCGGATAAAACACGCAATTCTCAGCTTTATGTCGAGCAATCAAGAACTATCGAAAAGCTTAATCAAAAAATTGAAGACATAAACAAATTAGAAGCTGAAATAGCTAGGCTTGCAAAGTATGAATCTGAATTTTCTTATATGTTTGAACAATTGAATGCACTAAATAGCCCAATAAATAGTGCAAGTTTTTCAAATACAAAAAGCGCTGACCTAATTAGTCAACCTATGGATAACTTAATAAGCACTAATCAAACACAAATGGATGTGCAGCAAGGGGATAGTTCCGAAATAGGTCAAGTATTTAAAACGAATCAAAAGACTGCAGTTGTGCCTAGTTATACTAGCTCAAAAATTGATACTAGCTCGGTAGAAGTTGGCGTAGCTGACAACAAATTTAAATCTATTGCTCAAACCTCAGTGCAAACCAATGAGACAATTGATGCAAAGTTCGCTTCTTTAGGCGCAAGTCCGCAAGCACAACCAGCCTCAATACAAGGTAGGTCAAGTTTTTCGAGTAATATTAATAATGACAACTGCAAAACTATCTCTGGAAGGTTTGCATTGCACTTAGTTAGTTATAGCTCTGCGGCTAAAGCAAATAATGGATGGAAAGACCTTAACAACAAGATAGCCGATATTACTTGCGATAGAAGTGCACGCATACAAAAAGTATATGTTAATAACAAAACGTTTTATAGCGTACGGGTGGGTCCATATGATTCAGATAAAGACGCTCGAGCTGTGTGTTCGCTAATTGCAAAACGGGGTCATTATTGTGGTGTTAGTGAGTATGTTGGCAATGCAATTTAAATATTTAACATATTGTTCCTGTTTATTGGCAGCGATAATTAGCAAAAGCGTAATCGCTGACAGCACACTTGTTAGAACAATTGATTTTGGCACGATAGTGGTGCTGGATAATAGTTCTGTACAAAGTATAGAAATGGATAGATTTGGTGCGTTCACTTTCTCGTCAGGAATTCGGCCGATTGCAATTGGCGAGGCTGGTCTAATAGAAATTACCGATTATGCCCCGGGTACTACCTTTATAGTAAGCGCGAGTATTACACAATCTGGAACAAGTTCTCCTTTAATATCGCTTGAGCATTTTGAGTTATACGCAATAGATGTACCCAGTTCATTAGTCGTGCCTGGAACAGGTATTGCCGAACTAAGGTTTGGCGGCTCTATCAGAACTAGCGGTAGCGGCTCAGAAGCCTTCACAGACACTACATTTACGTCAAGAGTTAGATTTACCCTAAATTTTTAATAAGAGGTTTTTATGTCATTTAAATCAGTATTTGTTTTATTTCTGATTAGTATTATTAGTTTTCATACACATAGTAAGTTATTAATTTCGCCTACTCGTGTTGTGTTTGAAGAAAACGAGCGAACGGAAGAAATTGTATTGATCAATACTTCTACACAAGAACTAACCTACCGTTTAGAGTGGGTCGATAAATTTGCTTTACCTAACGGCGGCTATCAAGATGTTGAAAGTACTGGGCAAGCTTTTGAGCACTCTGCAGCAGATATGATTCGATTTTCGCCTCGACAAGTTAGACTGAAGCCAGGTGAAAGGCAACTCATTAAGTTATTAGCTAGAAGGAGCTCGAGTAACAGCAAGGCAGAATACCGCTCTCACCTAAAATTTATGGTAATACCGCCAGAGGCCACCGTAGAAGAGGCACCAACTGAAGGTATTAGTATGCAACTGAACTTATTTATGAACTACACTGTTCCTGTGATGTTACGCACATCAGAAAATAATGCAGAGATAAAAATTACAGGTGCTTCGTTGCGAAAACGACCGGACTCAGAAAAAGTGGTACTTGATGTGGATGTTGAGAGAAAAGGTGATATGAGCTTCTTAGCAAACTTTGAAGTTTATCAAAAAGGAGCAGGTCCAGAACCTATTGGAAGGCTAAATGCGGTTAATTTTTTCAGTGAAATAAATAAAAATTCTAGAGGTATTACTTTGACAGGTTATGATCAAAATATCTCTGGAGACCTTGTTATTCGTGCTGTTGGTGCTGGTGAATACATGTCAGTAACACCTCAAGAATTTGTTTTAAGACAATAATTTGATAATTTTACTAAAGTGACTTTGGGATGTGCCGATACCCAGATTGTAGGCAAAAAGCCGCAATGAAAGAAAATAATTGTATTTTCTGAAAGGCAGAGTTGTCGCGAGGGTTCTTGCGTTGCTGTGTCATTAATTAGTAATATTATGGAGTTAGAACAATGTTCAAACGCAACAAAATTTTATTAGCTGTAACTTCAGCATCTTTGCTAACGGTGTCAGCAGCTTCACAAGCACAAGAAACTGTAACATCACAAGCTACTGTAACAGTGCAAAATGCCTTCGTTTTAACGGAAGTAACGCCACTGTCATTCGGTACTATTAGAGCAGCAGCTCAAGACGATGGTGCAAACGTAGCGTCTATTACAGTTGCCGCAGATGGTACTCCATCAACAAGCGACTCTGATAACAACGCTGCAATAACTGTTATATCACAGGGTGTTCGTGGTGAGTATTCAGTTTCAGGCACCGCACCATTCTCTGCTTTGGAAATCACATTCGAAGCGGCAGATGTTTCATTGTCAAATGCATCTGCTCCTCCAGGAACGCCAGACTTTGAACTTTTACTTGGCGGTTGGGAAGCTGAGATTATTGGTGGCGGTAATGATGGTACTGCTTATTCAAGCGCTGGTGATTTGTTAACCGACGTAAATGGTGATGTTGGGTTCTATGTAGGTGGTGAACTAGCTACTGACAGTGATGCTTCAACAAGTCCTTATATCGATGGTGCTTATACAGGCAACTATGTTGTAGAAGTTAGCTACTAATCGCATTTAAACGTTTAAATGCGTTGAAACGACGTCATTAAAAAAGCCAGCATTGCTGGCTTTTTTGTGTTTTAAAATTAGTTAAACCGTTTCCAATAACTCATATCCGCCTCTCATTGAGGGTGATGAAAGAGGATCGCTTGAAGGAATAGTACATGCACCCAATAAAAACTGCTGTTGAGGGGTAAGTGATTTTAGTTTTTTTGCACCTAGCATTTTACAAAAGTCGAATTGTTGTTTAACCCACCATGCTCTGTAAGTGAGGTTGAATGACCAACCGGGAAAATTTACTTCACTGGCAAAAGTTGCATGATGCAATTGACTGTCAAAAAGAACAAAATCTCCGGGCTTTAAATCGACACTAATTGAATCATCATAAACTTTTTTACTATCTGGGTATTGACCTAAAACGTGTGAACCTGGCCTTACTCTGAGGCCTCCCGTTTGTTTTGTTTTTGCACTAAGTGCTAACACCCCTTGCATCGACCAGCACTCTAATCCTTTTGTCAGTATGCGTGTGTCTACATGGAATGGGAGTGCAGATGTGCCTTCTCTCACATTTGCTTGCCCTAAAATATAATTTGGATGCTTTTCTGGCAATAACCCATAATAGGGGTCGTTCAGAATTGGAATCAGTATTTTTAAATGATCGCCAGCGCTCGCAAGCGTTAAAAAGTCGTCATCATAATTGATGATATTATTGACTAATCGGTCCTCACTAATCATCCTTTGCATGCCAATCGGTGCTTTAGTTTTTCTGCCATTAGCTATCAATTGATCACTAATTTTTCGCGAACGCTTTGCTAACACCAAGGCAACGCTAGGGTCAATATATTGTTTTAAAACACAAAAACCATCGTGCTGTAAACTACAGAGTGATGTTTCTATTTCCGAATCATCTATTGCTCTTGTTTTCATATTTTTCACTTAATATAAAATGTAAATTAAGGTCATGCTTAAGATTGAAAAGCAGATAAGTATGGGTTAGTTTTGTATAGCTCACGATCAACTGAGCGGATATATGCCGAAGGATAACCATTATCTATAAAAGACCTTTCGGATACATTGTCAAATCGGGTGCTGCAACTTAATTTAAGCCCACTTTTTCCTTCAATGCCGCTCCTATGAACCGTAAAAGTAGACATTATTACAATGTCAGTCAGTTCGCACGAAACCGAGATGAAATCTCCTTCGCTGTATTGATTTGTGGCTATTTGCCAAGGAATATCTGAGTCTGTCTGTGTGGGTAAAACGCCGTTAAGATGGCTTTTAGGTATAATTTGTAAGGGAAATTGGTTACCTTTGTTTTCTATTAATGGTGTCCAAATTATCACTCCATCTAGGCTACCGTTCACCGAAGGGAAGTCTTGATGAGCCGGTAATCCAAAATATCCACCAGGAATTTGTAATTTTTTTGACTGAATGTGAACGACTTGACCGCCAGCGATAGAAATAAAAGGAAACTTAAGCTCGTTTATTAATATTTTCTGGATTTTTTTATGTTGCAATACGTTATATATATCGCACAAACGCCATAAACTTGAAATTGTGTCTTTATAGCGAGAAGGGTTAGATGCAAATAAGCATTGCAATGAGTCATGAATATTTTTAGGTTTAGGCGCATCAAATAGGTCAAGTTGTTGATCAACACATGCTTTTATTGCGTTTTTAGCTTTTGCAATAGTTGTCATGGGAAGCACACCTTTAACAATGACATAACCATTTTTCTCAAGTTTAGATTTGATGTTCATTGTTTCAAATAGCTCTTTTTAACTCATAGTTAAAAAGCCCCTCATAGTGTTGAACTTGAGTTTTTCGTTGTACTTCAAAGCCATAAGTGTTGAGTATTTCGATGGCTTTTGTATCGTTAGCATCGCTTTCGTTAATTTCTATAAAAATTTCATTTAAAAGCTCATTTTGTAAGGTGTATTTTGACCCCTCTATCACTCTCATTTCTGCACCATCTACGTCTATTTTAATAGCATATGGAACAGGTAAGTTATATAAGCTAATTAAGTCATCAAGCTTATTACAAATACAAGCTTGCTGATGTTCAGGCTTAAAAGCATGCTTCGCTCCCACATTTTTTGGGGCACCTAAAATCTTATTGTGTGCACCCGCTTCGTAGTGTTCAACATACATATTATCAATTTTATTGCTATTAGAAATTGCAAGATTAAATGCTTTGATTGGATGTTTATTTTTGTTATTTAAAAAGCAATTTTTTGCTAAGAGTGAAAAGTTTGCCGCTTCTGGTTCAAATGAATACACGTTTAGATCTTGGCTTGCCGCGTAAACAGAAAAAATACCATTACTTGCGCCAATATCAAAAAAAACTGATTCGATTGGGAGTTTGTCAATAAAATTGAGTAATTCAGGTTCAATTTTATCAATACCAACCGCTTGCCATAGGGTTCGTTTTGAAACGGTGTTAAATCGTAACGAACTCCCTCTTATCTGCACTTCTGTTTGATTCATATATGTGCTTTGGACCAGTTCTGAAAGTTTAATTTCTTCGTCGGAGACGAGAGATTCAAGTGGTGTATATTGATATGACAAATTTTATAACCCATTAATTTTAATACTTCTCATAATAAGCATAAATTGTGCCATCAACTATAAAAAACACGCCTTACATTTATTGGTATGAATTATGCTTTGCTTCTTGCCATGATGTCTAAAGAGCGGTCATAACAAGGTTAAATTTATGTCTAAAATAGTAATTTTTGGTGTTTCAGACTTTGCAGAATTGGCGCATTATTACTTATGCAACGACAGCGAACATGATGTGGTCGCATTTTGTGTCGATGGAGAATATTTGCCAGAGAGCAAGGAGTTTTGCGGTTTACCAGTTGTTTCATTTGAATCTGTGGAAAATATTTACCCCTCAAATGAGTGTCAATTTTTTGCTCCCATGTCTCCTAGTAATATGAATCAAGATAGAGCTCGAATTTTCTATGCTATAAAAGACAAAGGTTACTCTTTGATCAGTTATGTGAGTTCAAAAGCTTTTATCTCAAACAACAAGATTGGTGAGAACTGTTTTATTCTAGAAGACAATACATTACAGCCATTCACAGATATCGGTGATAACGTTAGTCTATGGAGCGGAAATCATATCGGCCATCATGGTCGCATTCGTGATCATGTGTCGTTTACTTCCCATGTGGTTATGTCTGGTCATTGTGATATTGGGGAATACTCATTTCTTGGAGTCAATGCAACGCTTAGAGATGGTATTACTTTGGCAGAGGGAACACTATTAGCGATGGGTGGAATGTTGACTAAAGATACAGAAGCTTGGGGACTTTATACTGGCGCACCTGCACAAAAAAGCAGGAAGTCTAGTAAAGACATTAAATTTTGAAGCGTTATTCCATGCGACTGAAATGGGAAAAAAAGGGCTTGGTCTTTAAGACCAAGGCCATTCAATCTTGGGCGCAAACGCATGCACAAGTGCCTATTGTTGACACTGTAGACGACAAAATGTGGCGTATTTATTATGCAAGTAGAGACGACCGAGGAAGAAGTCATACGTCTTTTATCGAAGTCGAAGCAGGGCGGCCGGAAAATATACTTTATATTCACAATAAGCCTATTTTAGAGCTGGGTCAGCCAGGTTGTTTTGACGATTCTGGCATAATGCCAACTTCTATTTTAAGCCTTGGCGAAAAAAAATATTTATACTATATCGGTTGGATGAGGCGCGGGAGCGTACCATTCCAAAATGCTATTGGCTTGGCAGTCAGTCATGATAATGGGCGAACATACCAACGTGTATTTGCGGGACCAATCATTGGGCAAAGCGCCAAAGAGCCTTTTTTTACAGGAACGTGTTGCGTCATAAAACGTGACGAAAATTTTGTAGCCTATTATTTAAGTTGCGTAGGTTGGGAGAAACAAAACGAGTACTTTGAACCTTTATACAATATCAAAATTGCACGTTCGAAAAATGCAATAGATTGGGAGCTCAACAGTGAAATTGCATTAGACCTGCAAAGCGAGGAAGGTGGTTTGGCGAGTGCTTCAGTTTTGAATAACGGAAATAAAATGAGTATGTGGTATTCAGTTCGCGGAAAGTCAGATTATCGCAACAATTCAAAACAAGCATACAGAATTGAATATGCAGAATCTAGTGACGGCTTAAACTGGGTTCGAGACGCAAACAATCGCGTATTACATACCTCAAAAGATGCTTGGGATACAAACATGTTAGCGTACCCAAATGTTATAAAATACAAGGGAAAGTTATTTATGTTTTATAACGGTAATGGTTTTGGTCAATCAGGTTTTGGTTATGCTACGGCAAATCTATAAATGCTAGGTAAAAACAAGTGATATCAAAACCTAAACGATTTGGCCTGAAAGACTACCGCGCAATGCATAAGGCAGCAGGAATCCGACTGCCAGTAGCGTATTTTAAGAACAATCATTTATTTGATCTTATGAACGGAACTGACACCCACTCATGGATTCAAAAAGAGGATTTTATTGAGAGGCCCGATAATTTTGAGCACGGGGTTCTCTATATGAGTAGTTGGACTAGCGTGATAAGAGATAGTTTGTCTTACTTGCTCGATAATGCGCAGCTTGCTGTAACTGATATTGCACTTATTGATATAGGATGCGGTAAAGGAAAAGTGTTGTGTGTATGGAACAAACTGTTAAAAAAACATCCAGATATTCCAATTATCGGATTAGATTACAGTCAATCTTTACTCAATATTTGTACCCGTAATATTAAAAAACTACGTGCTGTAAACACGCGTTTGTTTAACGAAGATGCCACTACAATGGATTTTTCTTTTGATAGAAACATCAATGTATATTATTTATATAATCCTTTTGACAACAAAATTTTGCAACAGTTTATAAAGAACATTAACAACAAGCCGTGTTATGTTATTTACAATAACCCTGTACACAAAAAGACATTTACAGAGCATGATTTTAAGCTTATAACCGAAAAAAAAGGCTGGCATCCTAATGCTAGCTACGCGATTTACCAATTTCCCTAAGTGTATTCACTCAATTAGGTATTGACCTGCTAAATCACTCAGTTCTTCTTTAGAGTTAAACATCATTGCATCAATTATGGATAAGTTATTAACAAATGTATTGCCATACTGTTGATATTTCGGCATTAATGGATTGATGAAGTTTAGTTGAATATTTGCTTGTGCAAAAGCTTGCGGTTCGTATAAGTGTTTCCCGCCATTTGCGTTTATATAATGACTTGTTTGTAAGTTCTTACAGAGTGCGATAATTTTATCTTGGCCCTTAACACTAGGGTCTTTATCCAGTCTACTAGAAAACAAAAATCGACATTTGATACCTAAATATTCGCAAATGCTTTGCAGTTGATGTGCAAGATAATAGCTTAAGTTTACCTCTTTATAAGAAATCAAATTTGCCAATAGTGGCGCTACATTTTCATAGTAGGGTGCTCTAGCATAGGCATGCTTAAACGTAGTCAAGATGCTGGTATCATCGTTGCGAATTGTATGCTCATTTATCAGTTTATTTTGACTAATCTTGTTGACGGGTAAGCTTAATTGATGCGCTCGTCCATTAAGTAAGATTGAGTTTCTATTAATGAATCCTTTTTTTATAAAATTCACATCGTCTAAAAACACGAAAGTATCAGCTGCATGCATTAGTTGAAAGTAACCCAAATATGGAAAGAAGTATGGCTGCATAATGACCGTTTTCATAGCTTGCCCCAAAATACTCTAACAAGCTTCTTGAGTTGGCATTGGCAGTCTCAAGTTTGCTTGGTAATCATCTAACAACAACTCTACATGTCTATTGATATAGGTTGTATCATTTGAGTCATTATTTCCAAAGATGTTCTCTAGCTGGCATTTTTCACTCATAGCCTTGAAATAATTAATGCGTGTTTCCTTACTTTCGATGAGTCCCAGAGCTTTATCAATCATTTCTTCTTTCGTGTCACATCTCATCAAATCTGCTAGTCCTATACTTTGCCATTCTATGGCGTCGGTACGGGTATACAGCTCTTTACGTTGGTTTAAATATAACTTAGGTTTTTTTAGCACCATAGCGTCCACGTTGCTATTGGCACCGCCGAAAGGCAAGGTTGGTAATAAAAAGTGACAGCGGCTTATTTGTTCTAAATAAGAAAGGTATTCAGAATAACTAATAATTTCTATATTAGGCAATATGCTCGACAAATTTACCTTTGTCTCTAAATAAGCCAAGTGCGCGCTTGGATGCATGGAGAAAAATATAAACTTAATAGGTTTAGATGCGCGTTCACTGATTTCCTTGCAAAGCGAAATAGTTTCACAAGAAACCTTTCTTATCACACCATTTACACCAATAATAATTTCTTTGTCTTCCTCAAGAAAACCGCTTTTATCTCTAACAAATTTGTCGCTAAGCTGAGAATGACGTGTCGCGTAATTTTGCGAACTACTTTTGTCATCTACCATAATCACTTTTTCATTAATGTATTGTTGGACATCGTCTTTTGCGAATGCGTTTCCGGGTATAATAAAGTAATCCATCGCGTCGCTATAAGTGCTCGACGGATGGCCACCTTGCATAAACTGAAGAGGTGCTAAGCGCATTGATGCCAATACAAAGCCCCAAGATTTTAAGCCTACAGAGGGATAAAAAAGCACGTCACACTTTTCTTTTGATATCAATTGTGCACGTTGGTTTATTGAATCACTGAGTTCAAAATATTTCGCACTTTCAAAAGCAGAAACATCTATTTCATACGTTTTATCGTTGTCCAAAAATGCGATGCACGTATATTGTTTTGCGAGCGCACGTAACGATAAATTAAAACAGCGATACATGGCATGGTGGGTATGAAACACTTCAAGCACAATACCTATTTTTGGTTTTTGAGGAATAGGTTTATTTGTGCATGATTCAATGTGCAAACAAATCTCTTTCGACAAAAAATTGCTAATGTTCGCCCTTAAAAGCTTAGATAACCACTTCTTAATTTCATATTTATTTTCACCAGTTGTATAACTGCTATAGAAATAGCCGTTCAGGGCGAAATTAGCTAAAAATTCATCAATTTTAATGACGGGTAAGTTTTTGGCTTGAGCCAACAAATCGCTAAATTTTTCGTCTTTACCCGGCGCAAGCGTACTGATAGTTTGACTAAGTAGAGCGAGGTAGGTCAAACAGGCAAGGCGAGGCGCCAAGTCAAATAAGTTGGGCCAAGGAAGATTGTGTTTGCTGGTTAAACATATTAGCGAAAACAGCACATTTAATCTTACCAATTTTCGTTTGGATAATTGGGATTTTTTGAGCTTCGTTTCTTGCAATAAGGATAGCTTTTCAATAATGGGATCGGTAGTCTTCCAAGCACTTAAAGAAAAAATGAATTCTAAGGTTTCTTTGTTAAACAAAAATGTATCCAATATCTTTGAGCTCGGTGGATACTGAGGATGACAAAACAATTGCACAATTATGTTCGCATAAGCTCCTATTGAGTTTACGCATTGTTGTTCATATTCGACTTGACTAGTAGTATGACCGCCGGCGGGCAACGCAAGTTTTATAAAGTTGCGTTTGTTAGCATTCATTTCTATAAATGCAATGATGCCCTCTTCAGCTCGCGAGAATTGCCTTTGCTGAATATATTGCATCAATTGTTGTGGGCTATATTCCATAGCTATATTCCATAATTAGTAAATTCTATTTCCAAATATTCTTTTTGATTAAATGGCTTCTTTCAGTCTTAGAGATTGCGATTGAAGAGTCGATTTAATAATCGTACATATTTGTTTAATACCTGTTGGTTTTAGAACATAAAACAATGGTAAACAAAGCACTCGATCAACCATGATTTCAGAAACAGGGCAGTCAAAGCTCTGGTTTTTAGTAAAGTGGTTTAATGAATTTAACGACGGTGAGAAATACGCTCTCGATTGAATATTCTTTCGTGATAGTGCTTCGTAAACTGAATCACGCTGCTTTTTATCCTCAAATAAAACTGGAAAATACCCAGCATTTTGAGTACTTGATTTGTCCCAAATGGGATAGGCTACTGCATCACCTAATAGTTGTTTGTATAGGTGATAATGTTCTAGACGTTTTTCTAGGACCTTATCGATATCGTCAAGCATCGCTAAACCCATTGCCGCGTGTGCTTCGCTCATTTTGCCATTAAATCCGGTATAAGAGATTCCACCTTTTTGTGCATCAATTCCAAAATTAATCATATTTTGGGCGCGCTGATAATCTTCGCGATTATTCACGATGAGCGCGCCGCCTTCAATGCAATGAAATAGCTTAGTTGCATGAAAACTAATAGCAGATGCATGACCTTGATTAAGAATAGATCTTTTATGGCGCTTAATACCAAAAGCGTGCGCTGCATCATAAATAATTTTAAGTTTATATTTGTCTGCTAGTTTTTTGATGTTTTTAACATCACAGGGGTTGCCATAAGTGTGTACGGGTACAATTGCTGTGGTGTTTTCATCAATAGACTTTTCGATGGCGGCAGGAGATATATTAAGGTTGTCTGGGTCGATATCTGCAAATTTCACCTTAAGCCCGACCCAATCAGCACTATTGCAGGTAGCAATAAAACTAAACGGCGTTGTGACTACATTGCCTTGTAGATTGTATAGCCGGTATGCCAGTTGCAAAGCGGCCGTCCCATTGCTTGTTAGCACTACATAAGGCACGTCAAGATAATCTTGCAGGCGCAGAGCAAATTCTTGCAGCAAAGGCCCACCATTAGTTAGCCATTTATTGGCATACATTTTTTCGAGGTATTTCTCGTATTTTTTAAACGCGGGTAAATATGGCTCATTAAGTGGAATAGCGATATTGGCATCCCCCATTTTATTGGTGCGTTAATTACGGATTTTTGACAGGCAACGCAGAATTCAAGCGAATAACGTTACATTGGTCATTGTGTAAGGTAGGTGTAAGCGAATATCGTGCCAAATTCCAAGATTAAGCAGATAAGGTCTATAATGACAATTAACTAGTGTGTTAGGGACATGTATCAAGACCTAAGCGTAGCATCTTTGGGTAAGAGGAGAACCGCAAGATCCGGCAATATTTATCCTCTTTAGCTCATTTGGGGTTGCCGTTGGTTTAAAGCAAACTAAAGTGTCGCTCAACCAAGTTGAAATGTGCTTGCACGAGTTTTTGGGTTAAAGCTTGCTTGGGATTAGCAAATACTTCGCTGGTTTTGCCTTGCTCAATAATTTTACCGTCGTCCATAACTAAAACGCGGTCGCTTACATGTCGCACTATCCCAATATTATGTGAAATAAAAACAAAGCCTAAGCCTAAATTTTTTTGTAAATCTAAAATTAAGTTGACTGTTTGTGAGCGAACAGAGGGATCTAAAGCTGCAAAAGGCTCATCTGCGACGATAATTCGGGGATCTAATAATAAGGCTCTTGCAAGCGCAACACGCTGTTGTTGGCCGTCTGATAGCATATGGCGATAGTAATAATAATGCTCTCTGAGTAAGCCAACCATCACCAATGTATCTTCAATCTTTTGTTGGCGTTGTGCTTCGGATAAATTGGTGTTGAGTTTTAAGGTATTTTGGAAGACGCTGCCAATAGAGACAGCAGGATTCATCGAATCAACACTATGTTGCAGTATCATACGAATAGGGTGTTTATGACGATTTGCTTCGTTTTCTGCATTATTTTCTAAAAACTCGATAGAGCCGGAACTCGGGGTAATTGCCCCCGCTAAAGCCTTTCCTGTGAGGGTTTTCCCTGAGCCATTGTTACCAATAATAGCAATTGTTTCACCCTCATTCATATCGAAGGTAATGGGGCCCAATTTGAAAATGGATTCTGGTGCAAATAAGCCACTGCTATCGACCTGTGTGTAGGTCATTTCATTTACTCGCAAGATACAAGTCATGTGTTTCTCTCGCCTGAAGATGCCGCATTATTATCCACGTTATCGTTTGACAATGGTTCAGTGGATGTCTGCGCTTGTTTTTTGCTGATTTTTTTATTGACGACATGTAATGGAAAATGACAGCTATATTGATGATCTTGAATGTTACGCATTATCGGTGCTTGTACACACTCTTTTCCGGCGTTAGGGCATCTTGGCCCAAGTCGGCAACCCGTGGGTAAATGTTGAAAGCTTGGTATTGTTCCTTTTAGGGTTTTTAATGGTGATTTTACCGGTAAACTAGTTTGAAAACTTGGTGCGCTGTCCAATAGTGCTTTGGTGTAGGGGTGTAAAGGGCGTTTAAGGAGAGATTTTACTTTCCCTGACTCTACTGTTTGTCCGCAATATAAAACAGTCATACTATTGGCTATGCTGGTAATAGCGAGTAAATCGTGACTAACAAATAAAATAGACAAATTTTTTGTTTTATTTAATTTGACCAATAATCTTAGTATTTGTGTTTTAGTTGTGCTTTCCATTCCTCGAGTGCTGTCGTCGGCAATAAGTATGGTTGGCTCTGAAGCCAATGCCATCGCAATCATTATTTTTTGGCTAACATCCCGAGGAATTTCGTTTGGATAGCAATTCAACCAACGTTCATGCTCTTTAATGCCTACCTTATGAAGCAAACTGTTTGCGATTTCTCTTCTATGCTTCTTGCGTTCCCAAAAGCGGCCTTTATTGACAAATTCTTCTGGAATACTTTCTTCAATTTGGCTTCCAAGCTTAACGGACGGGTCTAAGGACGAGGTTGGCTCTTGAAAAACAACGGCTATATCGCGACGCATAATATGACGGCGTTGTTCATAATTGAGGTCAATTAAATCTTGCCCCTTAAAATTTAATCTGTCTGCTTTGACTTGCCAATAACCCGGTAAGGCCCCAATAATGGCTTTTACAACTAAAGTTTTGCCTGATCCAGATTCACCAACGAGGGCCTTAATCTCACCTTCGTTAAGGGTAAAGCTGACTTTCTCTAAGGCTTGCACAATCGTGCCACCTATATCCATATACAAACTAAGGTTTTTAATATCAAGTAACGCCATTAGTGTTTAAACCTATCTCTTAATGCGCTTCTAAGACCTTCACCAACAATATTGACCGATAACACCATTAAGAATATAAAAAAACCAGGTAAGGCAACCAACCACGGTTCTTCGTAAGCAGCTTCCAAGCCTTGGGTCAATATTTGACCTAATTCGATAGTAGGCTCTTGAGCGCCCAATTTTAGAAAACCCAAGGCGGAAACGTCTAAAATAGCAACGGTTAATGACAGTGTGGCTTGCACAACAATGAGTTCGAACATGCCAGGCAGTATAGAAGTGAAAAATATGCGAGCAGAACTAGCGCCATCCAACCTATCTAGTAATACATATTCTTTATCCAATTGTGCTTTAACATAACTTCTTGTTTGATGAATAAATTGCGGTATCAGTGCAATGGTAATTGCAAACATAGTATTGAACAATCCGGGACCGGTAATAGCAACAACAATGATAGCAATCAATAGGGTTGGAATAGCCATTATCGAATCAAATAGATGATTGACTATACTTGAACTTACACCTTTTAAGACGCCTGCTACAGCACCAAAACCGACTCCCACAAAAGTGGCCACTAAAACAATGAGTAAGCTACTGCCAAATGTGATTTGAGCCCCATGTAGGAGCCGTGAAAGAACATCTCTACCAAGACTATCTGTGCCAAAAATATGCGCTACGGTACCATTTGCTTCCCATACAGGGGCTAATAAAATAGCGTTAGTATTTTGTAAATCAGGATCATAGGGTGAAAGAAAAGGGGCAAATAATGTGATAACCAAAAAGAACAATAAAATTACCAAACCAAAAACCGCAAAGTGGCTACGTTTGAATTCAATCCAAACGTTTTCTAAAGGTGAGGGATGGTACTCCTCTTGATATAGGCTAAAACGCTGCACGTTCTTTATCATCCTTTGTTTTATCGAATGCTCGGCTCACATACTCTAGACTAATAGTTAGGACCAATACAATTAAAGCGACAACTAGCATACCTACTCGAATTGCAGGATAGTCCTGCTGATAAATAGCTTGTATTAATAAATTGCCAATGCCTGGCCAAGAGAAAATAGTTTCTATAATCATGACATTTGTGATGAGTGTTGATAATTGAAGCGCTAATAACGGCAATATAGGAATTAAGGCATTTTTGAACCCGTGCTTCAAGAAAATTTGGCTCTGGGTAAAGCCCCTCGATTTTGCAGCAATAATATAGTCTTTTTGCATAACATCGATAACAGAACGTCTTGAGAAGCGAATAAATAGAGCGGTTGTTATAGTAGCAACCGCTATTGTGGGCAAGATCGCATGTCTTATAGCATCAATATAAGCCGCTTTAGTGTCACCAATATCTGATAAAAAAATATCTATAAGAATAAATCCAGTTTGATGTTGTACTTCAAACAACAAATCTATTCGCCCACTAATTGGAAGCCACTGCAGTTGCAAGCAAAATGTAATGATAAATATCAACGCTAACCAAAAAACCGGGAAGGAATATCCCACAATACTAAATGTGACGACCGAAAAATCGATAGGGTTATGATGTTTTAAGCCGGATAAAAAACCTATTGGAATACCAATGAATGTTGCCACAATAAGCGAATACATAACAAGCTCTAAAGTAGCTGGAAGAGCAAGCATAATTTCGTCTGTCAAATTTAGTTGAGTTACGCTGCTTACCCCCCAGTTCCCGCTGAGTAAATTTTCGATATACAGAAAAAACTGCTGGAAGATACTTTGGTCTAGTTTAAACGCTTGTTCTAAAGCAATCCGTTGTTGTTCAGACTGCGGTGTAATACCCGATATATTGGTTAATAAATCACCGGGGAAGAAAAATGGTAGCAAAAAAGATAATAAGACCAGCACTAAAATAGTCGCGACCATCAGGTTGATGTATCTAATAAGTAGCTTTATCACTGTTTTCTCTCAACATCATCAAAGCGTATGCCCCCAAAAGGGTTTATTTTCATGCTATCAATGTCACTGCGTACCGCCTGATATTGATATGCATGCGCGATGGGCATGAGTGGCATATATTCAAATAATAATTGATTAGCTTGATGATACAAGGCTTTACGTTCTTCAAAATCATCAATAAGCAGCGCCTGTTGAATAATATTGTCATACTCTTCATTACACCACATGGCTCTATTTGTGCCTGATGGAATTGCATCGCATGTTAGTAAAGGACGATAGAAATTATCTGGGTCACCATTGTCGGCATTCCATCCAATAAGCACACTGTCATGTACCCCAAGTTTTAAATTCTCACGAAATATATTCCAATCGTAGCTAATGATATTGAGCGTTATACCGACTTCGTTTAAATAGTTTTTCAGCAGCCTAGCCATTTTCATAGCATTGGGGTTGTATGCTCTTTCCACAGGCATTGCCCAGACGTCCATAGTGAAGTTGAATGGCACGCCTGCTTCATTTAGTAGCTCGCGGGCTCTAACCGGATTATAACCTAATTCGCGAGCATCGTTTTGATAAGCCCACGAAGCACTTGGCACCAAACTTTTTGCCCGTGTAGCCTGACCACGATAAATAGCATCGAGTATTGATGTTTTATCAACGGCCAAAACTAATGCTTGTCTTACTTTAGGGTTATCAAAAGGAGCTTTACTTGTATTGAAAGCCCAAAAACCAATGTTTAGGCCTGGCTTTTCTAGCAGAGATAAAGACTCACGTTTTTCAATTTCTTCTAAATCACTTTGGGAGGGAAAAGCTACGGCGTCACACTCTCCAGTGATAAGTTTTGCCATTCTTAATGACGATTGAGGAGTAATATCAAATATGAGATGTTCTGCACCCGAAGTCGGCAAGAAATATTCTGCATGTCGCAAGTAGCGAATATATTGATTTTGACGATAAGCAACAAATTTATACGGACCGGTGCCAATAGGATGAGTGTCTAAACGACTTGGTGAGCCAATCTTGGTTAGCTGGTCAGCATACTCTTTCGACATGATAACAGCAAAGTCAGTGGCTAAATTTGCTAAAAAAGAACTATCGCGTTTAAATAACGTAATTTCGACTCTATAACCGTTTACTCTTCTTACATTTTTTATGGTTTGATCAAGCCTCAAGCTTTCGAAATAGGGATAGTTACCTCCATTGACTTCATGATAGGGATGCTTTGGATCTCGCCAGCGATCAATACTGAAGATCACATCGTCAGCGTTGAAACTGCGAGTCGGTAAAAAATATTCTGTGCTGTGAAAGGCTACTTTTCGTCGTAATTGAAACGTATAAGTCAGACCATCTTGGCTAACTAACCAACTACTAGCAAGGCCCGGTTCTATTCGCCCGTTATCTGGATTGAATTCAAGTAAGCGATCGTAAATTTGATGTGCAGAGGCGTCGGCCGTAGTGCTTGATGTGTCAAGTTGAGGATTGAAAAAAGCGGGATTACTTTCAGAACAAAAAGTGATAGCGTTGCCTTTACTCGGACGTTCATTACTGCACCCGACTGCCCCCACACAAAAAATAAAAAGCACCCAAAAGAGCAAGCCCGCAGCTTTTGTTTTTGACTCACTCGATAGTGAGCTGATGGGCTGTTTTATCATTGTATTAATCCCAGATTTTGGACTATGTTGATTCTGTGTTCTCGAGTAAATTGTATTTTTTCAAATACCCTCTCAATTGATGATAAGTCAGTGATAGCTTTTCCGCAGTCTTTTTTTGATTAAATTGTGAATCAGCCAAGGCTTCTTGTAGCATTTTCACTTCAAACTCTTGTGAAGCCTGTTTTAAATCCATTGGAAATACAAACGTATCTGCATTGACCGAACTGTCATTTGTGCCATTTAATTCAGCCCTATTGCTTGATTCGCCATCGGCGTTACTATGGCTTAAGTTAGCCTGCATGTTTTCTTGCTCTAAAGGCGCGATAGCGTTGGGCACGCTCGATGTTTTTATGCGTCTACTAGGCCTGAATTTAGACTCAAACGGGTCTATCACAATTTCATGGACAGGCAAGTTAGGGGGCGTCCTGTATACGGCGCGCTCCACGACATTTTTTAGCTCTCTTATATTACCTGGCCAGTTATAGTCCATTAAACGTTCAGTTGCAGACTTACTAAAGCCGGGAAAGAGTTCTAATTCTAATTCTCGCGCCATATTAATTGCAAAATGTTCGGCCAACATCATGATGTCGCTTCTTCTTTCGCGCAATGGGGGGATTGTAATCACGTCAAACGCCAAGCGGTCGAGTAAATCTGCTCTAAATTCGCCGCTGTCTGCCAGTGTTGGTAAATCTTCATTAGTAGCGGCTACTAATCTGACATCAACATTAACGGTTCGAGTGCCACCCACACGCTCAAATTCGCCATATTCGATAACACGCAGCAGTTTCTCTTGGATGAGTGCTGAAGTATTAGCAAGTTCGTCAAGGAAAAGTGTGCCATTATTGGCATATTCAAAACGACCTTCTCGTCGCTTACTTGCGCCAGTAAATGCGCCAGCTTCATAGCCAAACAATTCTGACTCTAACAGATTATCGTTAAGTGCCGCGCAATTAAGCTTTACGTAGTTTTGCTCCCAACGTTTTGATAAAAAGTGTAGGCGAGCTGCTATTAGCTCTTTACCCGTTCCTCTTTCACCAATTACCAATACTGGTTTATGCAAAGGTGCAACTTGAGAGACTTGTTCGAGTACTTCTACAAAGCTATTTGCCTGGCCGATAAGGTTATCGTTTTGTTTAAACAAACTCATGTTGTTCTCAACATTGTGGTCAATTTCACTAAATAATAGTCTACTTCAAAACAAGGTAGCTTGGCTATAAAAATAAAATATTAAATAAAACAATTAAAAACAACAACTTAAAGCGTTTTAACGAGTTGGCAAGCTATTTGAATACAGTTCTAGTAACACAGTAGATAAATCCGTTTGTGAATTATCAAAATCTTGCTAATAATAGCAGTTAAATGAAGGGGTACTAAACCATGGGAATTTTTTCACGTTTTTCAGACATCGTTAATTCGAACATCAACGCTTTATTAGATAAAGCAGAAGATCCAGAAAAAATGGTGCGCTTAATTATACAAGAAATGGAAGATACACTCGTTGAAGTGCGCTCAGCATCTGCGAAGACTATCGCAAACAAGAAAGATGTTGTGCATCAAATAAATAAATACACTCAGGAAGCGGCTGACTGGGAGTCAAAAGCAGAATTAGCCATTAATAAAGGTCGAGAAGACCTAGCAAGAGCTGCTTTACAGGAAAAACAAAAAGCAAGTGAAGCTGCAGAAACATTGACATCAGAGCTTGCAATTATAGAAGACGAATTGTCAAAGCTACAAACTGAAACTGGTCAATTACAAGACAAGTTAGCAGATGCTAAAAATCGTCAAAAGACTATTTTGATGCGCCAGAAAACAGTAAGTAGTCGCTTAGAAGTAAAAAAGCGCTTAGATTCCAGTACTGTTGATGATGCAATGGGTAGATTTGAACAGTTTGAGAGAAAAATTGATGATTTAGAGTCTCAAGTAGAAGCTTATGACATTGGCAACCGTTCATTAAATGATGAGTTTGCAAGCCTAGAGTCAGAAAATAAAATTGAAGACGAACTAGCCGCGCTAAAGAAAAAGATGCAAGGCAATAAGCCCAAAGCAGCTAATGTGTCAGAAGTTAAAAAATCTAAGAAAGCCTAGATCAACAGTATTATTAAAGAAGCATTTGCTTGGTAGCTAATACCAAAAGTTGCCAAGCAAGTGAATTCGGTAGGAGAATAACAATGGAAGAGTTTTTTATATTTACCGGTATAACGCTAGTTGTTTTTATGGTGTTTGTTGCGCCGATTTGGCTGATTCTTCATTACAGAAGTAAAAAACAAGTTAGCCAAGGTTTGTCTGATACTGAAATTCGTTCTATGCAAAACTTAGCTGAAAAAGCAGAGCAAATGGCAGAAAGAATAGAGACACTAGAGAGCATACTCGATGCTGAAACACCTAATTGGAGGAGTAGAGCATGAGAAATGGTGAACTTTATAGAGACAAAAGCAAAGCCAAAATCGCGGGTGTTTGTGCTGGATTAGGTGATTACTTTGGGATTGAAATTTGGTTGGTTAGAATACTAACTGTTACGGCATTTCTATTACTCGCTGGACCATTTATGTTAGTTGCTTATGTTGCAGCATGGTTTATCTTAGATGAAAAACCGAAAGGTAAACACTACGAAGAAACCAACTATAGCTCCAAAGGTTATACTTTTCAGGCAGACAATCAAACAAGCAATAATGCATACGCCGGGAAAGGATTTAGAAATAGCGATGCTGAAGGCGCAAACAAAGTCGAGATAAAAGCCAAAGTTTGGCAGGCAGGACAACCACCTAGACAGGCCTTTATGGATATTAAGCAACGCTATGCAGCGGTAGAGTCAAAATTAAGAAATTTGGAAAAGTATGTGACATCATCTGAATTCCAATTAAATCGAGAATTCAACAAGCTATAAGTAGCAAACTCGTATTTGACTAAAATAAAGGCCACCATGTTTGCACAAGGTGGTTTTTTTATGGCCTCAGTTTTATTTTACTGACCTTCAGCTGTTTATTTATGCCGATGTTTTAAATCGGTATGCCTTTGTAGAAATAGTATAGTTGCTTAGTTTTGTAAAATAATACTTACAATTATCACTGGTACTACCAAGCTGGTGTTCAAGCAATTCCTCATCAAATTAGGTATTTTTGATTACTATTGCCGGCCATTTTAAGAGGTAAAAAATGTCCAAACTGTCTAAATATGTGTCAAAAAAAATAGATGTAGATGGCCTTATTCGATGGAGTGACAGCGAAAATGAACGCTGGCGTCGCTTATACGAAAGGCAGATAAAGCTACTAGAAGGGCGTGCATGTGAGCAATATATGCATGGCATTAATTTGTTAAATATGCCGAGCGATAAAATACCTCAACTAAAAGATATCGATGCTGTATTGCAGGCAACAACAGGTTGGCGAACAGCAGCAGTGCCTGCGTTAATTAATTTTACCGAATTTTTTACTCTGCTCGCTAATAAACAGTTTCCAGTCGCAACATTTATTAGGAGTGAGGAGGAGTTTGACTATTTGCAAGAGCCCGATATTTTTCATGAAATCTTTGGGCACTGTCCGCTTCTAACAAATCATGCTTTTGCACATTTTACCCATGTGTACGGAAAACTTGGATTAGCAGCTAGCAAAGAAGAGAGAGTATTTTTAGCGCGTTTGTATTGGTTTACGGTAGAGTTTGGTCTCTTGCAAACACCAGATGGACTGCGTATCTATGGAGGCGGGATTTTATCTTCTCCGGGCGAAACCAAATATGCTTTAGAATCTGAAAAAGCGCAACGAACTGATTTTAATGCCCTTGATGCAATGAGAACGCCTTATAGAATTGATATTATGCAACCCATTTATTATGTTTTGCAAAACGCAGATGATTTAGATGCATTAGCCGATACTGACCTTATGGCGCTGGTGAATCAGGCAAAACAACTTGGACTTTTCGAAGCTCAATTTAAAGCTAAAGATAACTAACGCTCATCTAATTAGATTGCGGGCCTTGGTCTAGGTTGTCCTGCAATCATTAAACTTTTTTCATGTTGCTCATTTCCTTGATCTAGCCAATCGCTCTTGCGTAAATAAAGCCATACATTAACAGATATGTTTACACCCGTGCACAATAGTTATACACAAAAGCAGGTGCAGTAAGGCGTGGTGGTCATATAAGTAATTGGAGTTAAGGCAAATGCGTTTAGAAATAAGTTGTAAAGATCGAAAGGGCATAACGCAAGCTGTACTTGATATATTAAATGAGTATGACATCGATTTGCGAGGAATAGAAATTGATGAAACTGGGAAAATTTTCTTGGACTTTCCCACAATCGAATTTAGCGACTTTCAACATCTCATGCCCCAATTAAGACGAGTAGACGGCATAGTGGATGTAAAAACAACACCATTCATGCCAATACAACGTGAACGCAATCAGTTGCATGCAATACTTCAGACCTTACCAGATCCTGTTTTTTCGATAGATGTTAACGGAAAAGTAGTACTTTATAATGATGTGGTGACATCAAGCCTTGAATTACAGACCGACCAACAACTTGATATCAACATTGAGGAACTAATATCGGGGTTTAATTTTATTAAATGGCTGAGTGCTAAAAAAGTTGAAGCGCAAACTCAAAAAGTACAATTTTTACAACAAGATTATATTGCCGATATGCTCCCGGTTAATATACCCGATAGCGAAACTAACGTGTTGGCGGGTGCAGTTATTCTATTAAAATCAGAAGTAAGACTAGGGGCTCAAATTCATGCCCTAAGAAGCACCTATTCAGGCAGTTTTGACAGTTTTGATGCTAATTCAACCGCGATGAGACGAGTTATCAGAGAAGCTAAAAGAATGTCTGAATTAGACGGCAATATTCTTATTACCGGTGATACAGGCTCGGGTAAAGAACAAATAGCTAGAGCTTGTCATGAAAATAGTGCACGTAGTGATGGCGAATTTGTGACTTTAAACTGTGCTTCATTGCCAGACGACGTGGCAGAAACTGAACTATTTGGATATGCGGATGGTGGGTTTGAAAAAGCAGTTGGTAAAGCTGGGTTATTTGAACAAGCAGCAGGCGGCACCATTTTATTTGACGAAGTATCTGAAATGTCTATGTCTTTGCAAGCAAAATTGTTGCGAGTGCTCGAATATGGAACCTATCATCAAGTGGGTGATAGTCGAGTTAAATATATAGACTGCCGAATAATTTGCACATCTTGTAAGGATCTCGCGGAAGCTGTTCAAAATGGTAAATTCAGAGAGGATTTATATTATCGGTTAAATGTACTTGGTCTTGCAATACCACCATTACGAGAACGCAAAGCAGATATTGTGTCCTTAGCAAATAAATTAGTACTACAACATTCAAAAAAGCTAGGGATTCAAGCGCCAAAATTGAGTAAACCATGCATCGACTATATTGAATCTTATCCATGGCCTGGCAATATACGTCAATTAAAAAATGCTCTTTACAGAGCAATCTCTTTAATTGATGGCAACGAAATTACAAAAGAAGCAATAAAACTACCCAACTGCAGTGCTAGCGTGACTTACATCGACGAGAATTTTGACGGTACACTCGAGCAAGAAGTCAAACGATTTGAAAAAGACATGCTAAAGCGCTTGTATCCGTCTTATCCAAGTACTCGACAATTAGCCAAAAAATTAGGTTTGAGTCATACGGCTATTGCGAATAAATTGCGTGAATACGGCATCTCGAAGCATTCTGTCAGGATGCAATAAGGGGAATTTGCCCTACATCATTTTTGTCGCTATGCTTAATTGAGTGTTAAATGCTTTAGTGGATGTAGGGTAGGAATAGTGAGTATACAATTGTATGGGTATTGGCGCTCTTCAGCCAGCTATCGGGTCAGAATAGCATTAAATTTAAAACACATAGATTACGAATACGTTCCCATTCACTTGGTTAAAGATGGCGGGCAACAAAAGTCAGCAAATTATCAATTATTGAATCCTGCAATGCTCGTGCCGACACTCGTTGATCAAGATAAAGACATAACCTTAAATCAGTCATTGGCTATTATCGAATATCTCGATGAAGTGTACCCAGGTGAACAAACCCTTCTTCCTAAACACAAGCTTGATAGAGCAAGAGTTAGAATGCTAGCACACGACATCGCTTGTGACATACAACCTTTGGCTAACTTACGAGTATTGCATAAACTTCGCGACGAGCTGAAAGCAGAAAATGAGCAAGTTAACTATTGGGCTAAGTCGTTTATAGAATCTGGTTTTAATGCTTTAGAAAAACGTTTGGCGACTCGGTCGGGCAAATATTGTTTTGGTTACGAGCTTAGTCTCGCAGATGTTTGTTTGGTGCCACAAGTCTACAATGCACTTAGATTCGGTGTGAAAATGGATCATTATCCCATACTCAAAAAAATATCAGAAAATTGCCAAAAGTTACCTGCTTTTGTGGAGGCCGCGCCAGAGAATCAAATTGACGCAAGCTAATAACCTTAATGCTATATTGGCAGTTCGGTAGTATTTTTTACCTGTTTGAGAGCAAAAGTAGAGCTTAAATGATCAACCAGTGGCAAGCATGTTAATTTTGACTTGAGTAATAATTCATACTCTTCGATGCTACGCACCATTACCTTTAATAAATAGTCTTTGTCACCGCTGGTAGTATGACATTCTATAATTTCGTCAATTTCTTGGACTGCCGTTTCAAATTTAGTGAGAGAATCACCATCATGATTTTTCAAGGTAACATAAATAAAGACTGACACCCCTAAACTTAATTTTTTAGCGTCCAACAAGGTCACTTTTTGACGAATTATACCCTCTGCTTCCATGCGTTTTACTCTGCGCCAACAGGGTGTATGTGACAGTCCCACATACTGGCTCAGCTCTGCCATTGAAACTGTTGCATCTTTTTGCATGACTCTAAGAATTTCACGATCAAATTTATCTAATTTCATAGTTTATCTGTTCAACATAAATAGTATGTGTATTTCATTTTGAATATTATTGAGTTGTTATAATATGCAGTATTGACATGAAATATTACGTACAGTTTTAAAATTGTTCATATTATAGGATGATTATCCTATAAATACGAAATTATTACCTATCTATTTAAAAAATATAAGGTAAAGAAATTCTTCAATCGCAAAACTTGTCCTCACCTCAATCTAGTAACATCTACAAAAGTGATTATGATTTGTTTAGGAAGTAAATGAGTATCTTTGACCACCCCGATTATGACAAGCATGAAAGTATTTCGTTTATTAACGATGCTTCAACAGGCCTAAAGGCAATTATTGCTGTGCATAATACCAATTTAGGGCCTAGTGTGGGTGGGTGTCGGATGTTTCCCTATGCAAATAGTCATGCTGCTTTGGCTGACGTGTTGCGTTTATCTTCTGGAATGTCTTATAAAGCTGCTATGGCAGGTTTACCACAGGGCGGCGGTAAGGCAGTTATTATTGGCGATCCAAAAACAGATAAGTCTCACGCACTGATGCAAGCAATGGGTAAGTTTGTGAATTCTTGTGATGGCAAATATATTATCGCAGAAGATTCTGGCATTTCTGTTGCTGACGTGAATCAAATGGCAAAAAAGACAAAGTTTGCGGGTGGCAATACAGCACAATATTCAATCGATGGTCTACCTGCAGATGGAAACCCAGCTCCCGCAACTTCTCTTGGTGTTTTTCATAGTATCCAAGTAGCCGTTGAACATGTGTTCAATTCCGATTTGACCGGCAAGAAAGTGGCCATTCAGGGGGTTGGTCACGTGGGTTTGCGTCTGGCAAAATTGCTTCATGAAGCGGGTTGTGAATTAATGGTGTCAGATATTTTCGACGACAACCTTTTGATTGCTGAAAAGCAATTTGGTGCAACCATAGTCAGCAATAGCGATATTCATAAACTAGATGTAGATATATTCTCGCCGTGCGCATTAGGCGGTGCAATTAACGAAAATACGATCACTTCATTGGGAGCAAGTATTATCGCCGGTGCCGCAAACAATCAATTAGCGACAAATGAGATGGATAGACTTTTATTGGAAAAAGGTATTTGTTATGTACCTGATTACCTTGCGAATGCTGGCGGTATCATCGACATACACTATCAATCAATAAAGAATGGAAGCAATGTCGGTTTGTGTGAACGAGTAGCAGGCATATCGAACACAGTCAGAGCAGTATTAGAGGAATCTAGCAGCACTGGTATACCTACCCAAACCGTGGCTAATATGAAGGCAGAAAAAATCTTATATTCTGCTTAAGCCCTGTTGCATACTGAATTTTAAAAGGTCATAATGCGCCTGCAATTTGACTAGCGGTAACCCTAGTCATTTTTTCAATGGTAAACTCTGGTTCTCTCGCAATGATAGCTTGGAAACCCGGTCAGGCCCGGAAGGGAGCAGCCGTACTAAGGGACTCATGTGCCGGGATGTGGCTGGAGTTTGCCACCAATTTCTATTTTTTATTTGAATCTGAATGCTCGTCCAAAAAATCCACCCCAGTTTGGATGGCATGAATCACATTCATGCGCATTTGTTGGCGCTCAGAATTTGGCAAATAAAACGCCATGTCAACTTCGTATCTAATATACCTAGGTGAAAGTTGATTAAGAGATAAGCAAGTTAAATCAGCTAAATAGTCAGCACTTTTAGTTTTGGGCAATCCAAGTTCTTCTATATGTTCTAAGACCATGTGTTCATAGTAGTTATGTATGTCGTCGTCTAATTTCATAATGTGATTTTTCTTCGCTATTTTGTAATTCGCTTACTCATAGATAATCATCGACAAAAACTGCTAAAAATTTAATTTTTTCGATAAAAAACGAACTCAAAAATCTGAATAAAATATTTGCCTTTTACGTTTATCGATAATATGTGTTGAGCAACAAGAATTTTTTCGCTTTGACTTTGTCTAGTTTCTTGACATTTATGCAACATCCTGTGAATATTTAGAAGTGTGTCCAACTTTAGTAGGGCATAAATATTAGAATATAAATCAAAATAAACCCTTATGAGCTTTGTATAAGCTTTGTTAACAGAAAAATAATGGTTGGGAATATGTCCAAAATGAGCAAGAGAACTCAAATCGCATCTTGCGTGGTTGGTGCTATCGCACTAGCTTCGTCAAGTATTGCCTTTGCTGGTCCGCTAGCAGATGTGCAAAAAGAAGCGCAAAAAATTCAGGTGGCAGCTAATAAGTCGCAAGAAAAGATCAATGGTCTTTTCGAACAGTCACAAGAGCTGCTAGTCGAATATCGCGGTGTTATCGATCAAACCGAAAACTTGAAAATATATAATGATTATCTTGCCGGGTTGGTTGCAGACCAACAACGAGTAATCGACTCTTTGCAATCGCAAATCGATTCTATCGAAGAAACAAAACAAAATATCGTACCTTTGATGGGAAGAATGATTGATAGTTTGGAACAATTCATTAATCTTGATATTCCGATCAATCTTCAGGAACGTTTAGACCGCGTTGAGCGTCTTAGAGACCTTATGGGTAACTCTAGCGTTACGGTGTCTGAACAATTTCGTCAGGTACTAGACGCATATTCTATTGAAAACGAATATGGTACACGTATTCAGTCTTACACAGGTACGATAGATGCGAGTGGCACACAAGTTTCTGTTGACTTCTTTAACCTTGGACGAGCAGCACTTGTTGCGCTTAGTTTAGACCAAGAAAACGCATGGGTGTGGGATAATGACTCACGTTCATGGCAACAATTAGGTGATGAGTTTTTAGACTCTACCATTCAAGCTGTCCGCATGGCACAAGGTTTGGTGCCTGAAGATTTAGTAGAAATTCCAATTAGAGCAGCGGAGTAAAGATTAATGAAAACAACTATAAAAGCACTAATCGCGACTGCTTCCGTTACGTTGACGGCAGGGTTTGCAAATGCACAAGCACCAGCGACCTTACAAGAGTTATTAGACCAAGTAAAAAATAACCGGGTTTCTGAGGCTAGTATTAATCAAGAGCGAGAAAGAGAGTTTCTCGATGCTCGCGCTGACAAGCAAGCATTGTTGCGCAGAGCGCAAGCTCAATTGCGTGCCGAAGAACAACGCGGTGACCGTTTGCAAGCTTCATTCACAAATAACGAGCAAACTATTATCGATAAAGAAGTTGAGCTTGACCAAGCTTCAGGTACTTTAGGTGAAATGTTTGGTGTTGTTCGTCAGGCATCAGCAGATGCTTATGGCCGTATTTCAACATCAATTGTGAGTGCTCAGATGCCAGGCCGTGAAGCATTTTTGGCTGAGATGTCACAGGACACAAAAGGCTTACCTAACATACGTGAGTTAGAAGAGTTATGGATATCTTTGCAAACAGAGATGACTGCTTCTGGGCAAATCGCTAAATTTACTGCAGATGTAGTAGATTTGGAAGGTGGCGTCACGTCTCAAGAAGTCGTAAGGATTGGTACATTTAACCTAGTGGGTGAAGAAGGTTATTTAGTTTATAACGATGAAGAAAAAACCATTCAGCCACTTGGACGCCAACCAGAAAGCTATCAAGTTTCATCAACAGCTGACTTGCGTGGTTTAACTAGTGGTACTACGGCAGTTTATGTTGACCCTTCTCGTGGTGCAATACTTAACTTGTTTAAGCAAAAAGCAACCTTAGAAGAACGCTATCATGCTGGTGGTATCGTGGGATATATCATTACGGGTATGTTGACAATTGGTTTATTAATTGGCTTGTTCAAAATTATTCAGCTTACTTTGGTTGGCGGTAAAATGCGTGGCCAGTTGAACAATATTGATAACCCATCTAATACCAACCCACTCGGTCGTATTTTAACGGTTTACAGTGCTAATAAATCAGCTGATGTTGAGTCTCTCGAACTTAAATTAGATGAAGCGATACTCAAAGAATTACCAAGTGTTGAATCGGGCATCAATATCATCAAGATTTTTGCTGCGATAGCGCCTCTACTTGGTCTACTAGGTACTGTACTGGGTATGATAATGACCTTCCAACAAATTACTTTGTTTGGTACGGGCGACCCAAGAATAATGGCTGGTTCAATCTCAATGGCACTTGTGACCACGGCTCAAGGTATTATTGCGGCACTTCCGTTAATCCTTATGCACAGCATTGTAGCTGGTCGCGCTAAGTCTATTGTTCATATTTTAGATGAGCAAACTGCCGGTATTGTTGCCGCGCACGCAGAGTCGGAGCAAGCATAATATGTTATTCCTAATCGGATTATGGGAATCCGTCAGGGAATTCATCGCAACCGGTGGTGACGTACTTTATTTCGTCGCTGCTGCGCTCTTCTTAATGTGGGTATTAATGATTGAGCGCTTCTGGTACTTGACGTCCGTGTTTCCAACAGTGAGAAAGAAAATTATTTCTGACTGGGATGCACGAACCGACACTACCTCTTGGTATGCGCATCGAATCCGTGACCAATGGATTTCACAGGCTTCTGATGGATTAAATGCTAGATTGTTAATTATCAGAACTTTAGTTGCAATGTGTCCTCTAATAGGATTATTAGGAACTGTTACTGGAATGATAGGGGTGTTTGAAACTATGGCCACCCAAGGAACTGGTAACCCTAGATTGATGGCAGCTGGTATTTCAATGGCAACCATTCCTACCATGGCTGGTATGGTCGCTGCGCTTTCAGGTTTATTCTTTAGTTCGCGTCTTGAAGCTAAAGCTAAAATGTTGAAAGAAAAGCTTGTTGATAGCTTGCCACATCACTAAACGAGGTTGTTATGGGACGTAAAGTTAGAGAAGAAGGAGAAGATGCAGCAATTGATATGACGCCGATGCTTGATATCGTGTTTATCATGTTGATCTTCTTCATAGTGACGACCGTTTTTGTTAAGCAAGCGGGTATTGAAGTAAACAAACCTGAGGGCGTTACGGCCGTTAAGTTTAAAAACGCCAACATATTTATCGCAGTAACAGAAGACGGCAAAGTATGGATGGACAGGCGCGAAATATCATTAGAAGCGGTTAGAGCGAACTTGGAAAAATTATTATTAGAGCAGCCTACAGATGCAGTTTTTATTCAGGCTGACTCTAAGGCTAAGCACGGTATAGTTGTCGAGATAATGGACCAAGTAAAAGCTGCTGGTATTGATCGAGTCGCTGTTGCAGTTGAGGGCAATTAATTATGTTAAGAATGATAATCTCTATATTTTTAGGTGCCGGCGTTGCGTTTGCTCTTTTTGTAGTAATGGCAAAGCTTGTTGAGAATACTGATGCTCCAGGCGATAAGCCGCCACCAGCTCCTATAATTGACATAATAATGCAACAACCTGACGAAGCGACACAAACGCGTGTGCGGCAGCCACCGCCACCACCGCCGCCTCCTCAGGAGCCGCCAAAAGTAGAATTGGTTGAGCCTGATGTAGTTGAACCAGACGCGAATGCGTTTAGTTTGGCAGTACCAAGCATTGATACCGGTGGTGTAGGTGTCAACATTGGTGGTATTGGTGCGATGCAAGATGGTGAAGCGACGCCTATATTCAGAATGGACCCTAAATATCCACCTGAAGCTGCGCGTGACGGGCGAGAAGGTTGGGTGCAGTTATCGTTTACAATAAACGAAGTCGGTGGAGTTGAAGACGTAGAGGTGATTGATGCTCAACCAAAACGTATATTCGACCGGGAAGCAAAGCGTGCGCTACGCAAGTGGAAATACAAGCCAAAAGTAGTTGACGGGGTAGCCCAAAGGCAGCCTGGTTTGAAAGTTCGTCTTGATTTCACTCTAGATGGTGGTTAGATATGAAAAAATTTAATGCAATCAAAAATACGTTTGTATCAATAGGAATGGTTACTCTTGCAACGCTGACAACAACTGTCAATGCGCAACAAATACCGATAGATTGTCCTGGATACGAGTTGCCGAAAACGAAGCTGTTAGGCGAACGTGCTGGGAAAAAGCTGAATTCAGCTTACGAAGTATATCAAGATCCAGAAATAGAAGAGCAAGCGCGCATTGCTCAAACAGTTGAAATGCTCGGCGAGATAGAGGCAAAAGAACCGTACGACCAAGCTTATGTCGAACAGTTCATGGGCAAATTGATGATATCTATTGACGGTAAAATGAATGATGCTTACGTTGTATTGAAAAGAGCGACAGAAAGGAATGCGCTTAACGATAAAGACCAAGCCGATATGCTCAAATTAATGGGTGATCTATCTTTGCAAGAAGAGAAGTTCTCAGAAGCAATTTCTTGGTACGACAAATGGATGGAGTTTACGTGCAAAGAAACTCCTGAGGTTTATCTTCGCTCAGCACAGGCAAACTTTAATATCAAGAAGTATGACGAGGCTATTGCTCAAGCAGACAATTCTATTAGAGTTAATGAAGAAATTGATAAAAGACCTTATGTGTTGAAGTTGGGTGCATACCATGAAACGAAACGTTATAACGACGCCGTTAAGGTTGCAGAAATATTGGTAGAGTTATTGCCTGAAGAGGGTGAATGGTGGGCAAGGCTTGGTTTCTTATATATGTTGGTTGAGGATTTCGACAGTGCGTTAGCAACAATGTCGGTTGCTTATGACCAAGGTTTTTTATCTAAGAAAAACGAGATTAGAGCCCTTGCTCAATTATACGCTCAAAAGGAAATACCAATAAAATCTGCCGAACTGCAGAAGAAATATATGGACACTGGGCTTTTAGATAATGGCGCAAAAGATTTAGCTACTTTAGCTAATGTATATCTGGCAGCTCGTGAAACTAAAGAAGCAGCTAAATATTACGGACAGGCTGGAGCTAAGGACCCTGATCCTGAGTATTTCAGGAAACAAGGTGTAATGTTGATGCAATCTGAGGATTATGTGAGCGCAATTGGAGCGCTAACCAAAGCGCTAGACAATGGTGCAGAAGAAGGTAAAACTCACTATTCGTTAATGGAAGCAAATTTTTACGCAGGCCGGTTTAGAGCTGCAAATGTCCATGCTAAAGAAGCGATTAAAGATCCACAGCTTCGTCGAAGTGCTCGCGCTTGGTTGCCTTATATCAAGCAAAAAGCAGATGCTAGAGGCATTAAACTGTAGTATAAGCTTTATATTAAAAGCCCGCTTTCGCGGGTTTTTTTATGTCTAAATATATTATCTATCATTCAGTTTATTAATTTGCTGCTTTAATACTATTTTTAATTTGGATTCTAAGGCTATCTTATGTTTTTTCGAAAGGTTTTTCTGTATTAGCGCCAGACATAGCGTTAATAGTGCAGGTGTATCGTTTTGTAAGTCAATAAGATTAGAAGGCTCTGAACTTAAACTGGTCGCATAATAAAAAATAGCAAATGCTAGTTGTTTAAAATTCATGTTGGAATCAAGATACAAAAGACAGATTTGCTTTGCATATAGGGCTAGGTCATTGTTGTTAGTATTGGGTATATGTTTTTCAAGTTCCTCAAGCGTTTCACTTATATGTGGTTTAATAACCCGAAGAAATTTAATGTCCATTAACAAGCGCATATTTAACAACTGTTTCGGATATGAGCTTGTATCTCTTACACTGGCTAACATCATAATGCTTCTCGTCCCACTTGCACTGTCAACTCGTTGTCCGATTTTTGCTAAAGTAAATTTGTTCTGTTGCCAAAACGTAAATAGCTCACTAGTAAAGCCAAAAGAAGTACTTAAAAAACTAACACCGTTCAATAGTGCATAGGACTTAATAGTCAACAATAATTGGCTACCTATACCTTGTCTTCTTGCCTCGGTGCTTACTGTAATTCTGCTAATTCTATAATATTGATAATCACAATATTGAGGACTAAAAGTGTAATAAGACAAGGTTTGTGGTGTCATCTGGCCTTGTACTCGTCGTTTACCTTTACTGATATTTTCAGCTAATACTTTATCGTCGCTAATCCCTTCGACAATAATACATGCTACTGCAAGTATGTTGTTAGTGTCTGTATCGGCACATACAAATATCTGGTGATCAGGTGAGTCCAGCATGCGCACAATATCATTTGGATGGGTTTGATAGTGCGACAAATTCAATAAACCAAAAACTTGTTCATATATGTTTGATTCATTTATTAATATGGATTTATCCAAAAGATAAAAATGATGGCCTTCTTTGGTGGTATTTATTAATTTTTGGTCTGTACACTCGAAGTCGTTTGCTAATAAAGTATTAGTAAATGATTCTAATGGGTCTTCTTTGTACCAACGAAAAGGTGTGTTTAAGGTGAACACATAACTTGTAGGCTCACTTAACATGCTCGGTAATAAGCGTTGCACAAAACCTTTTGCACTGCCCTCATAACCTATATTAGTGCCAGTCATAACGATTGGCATATTCTGTGTAATCACATTTTTTAAAAAATTGGGGGCTATCGACGCCATTTCATCTATAAAAAGCACAGCATCTTTTTCTTCAATGTCGTTAAGATCTTCAGGCGCAACAAAGCTTGTCGTTTTTTGAAGATAATTGTCTGAAACTCCGCAACTGCTATAAAATTGCTTAGCATGTGTTTTTGATGGTGCACATATATAAACGTGTTTATTTGCCTCTGTAGCAGGCGCGTGCAAAAATCCCAATAACGTTGATTTACCCCGTCCTCTGGCACCCATTACAATCAGCGTGTTTTTTTTGTGTATATTGTTGCTGAAAAATGTAATGACCTTTTGTTGTTCTGTTGATGGATTAATTTCTTCCGTCAAAACATTCTCTGACATGTCAATTATTAGACTAGGTGGAAAACGCCAGTTATCTTGACTAATACTTGCTAAGACTTGTTCATTCAGAACGTTAAGCAGTTTTTTGTTAAACCAAGATTCAGGCTTTTGATAACCAAAACTTAAAGATATAGCGCTGGTATTAGCCGAATTCCCCTCATCCGACTCTGGTAATATCAGTAAACATATTCCCGAATGATTGATAAGTCCTATGGTAGCGATTAATGCATTCAGGTTAATACCCATTCGTGCATCAAATATTAATGCGTCCACTTGTTGACCAAGCATCTTTTTATATTGTTTGGGCTCTATCTTTGATGCAATATTATCTAGGGATTCAAATTCACTGTTACCAACGTACAATATCTGATTATAGTGCTTATCTAACACTTGCAGACAGTCGAAAATATGCTTAGCATTTACCGATAACGTGACTATCTGACGATGACAAGCTAGCGTGCTACGCACATTCAACCACTCGTTGAAAGCCTCAAGTCCTTGCTGGAGACTTTGAATCGCATTATTGTTAGGTAAATTTTCCGCCAAAATCTAACAACCTTTTATATTTAATTAATCTATAGTGGCATATTATACCTTCACACACTTTAGTTTTCTTTGTTAGCTAAAAGCTAGGAGACAATCATGCGTTTTTTATCACGTCGTTTGGTAATGCCCAGTGACTTAAATTATGCCAATGGACTATTTGGTGGAAGAGCCTTGCAATGGATAGATGAAGAGGCTGCCATTTATGCAATTTGTCAATTGGAAACAAACTGTTTAGTCACCAAACACATCGGCGAAATATCATTCGAATCACCGGCGGGAAAAGGCGATATAGTAGAGTTTGGATTGGCTACAAAAAGGGTTGGCACAAGCTCAATTACAGTCAGTTGCTTGGTTAGAAATAAAGCAACTAAAACAACTATATGTTTTGCTGATGACATTGTGTTTGTTGCGGTTGACCCTGTAAGTCGCCAACCTGTCCCTCACGGTAAAACACAAGAAATGTTAGTTGAACAAACTGCACAAGAATTAGCCTCTTTGAATATATAAAGAGTAAAGCCCAACAACTCATTGCAACTGTTTGTAATGTTGGTATGATCGCTGAGTTGTTTTAACAACAATAAACCAAGGGGTGCGCTGGTTAATGTAATCATTAACAAAATGCGCTGAGACTATTAAGAACCCTTATTCACCTGATCCGGTTAGTACCGGCGTAGGAATGGTAAAATAAACACACCTATACCCTGTCGCTATACTCCGGCTCTTTTCACATTTTGAAGAGAACCATAATGAAATATAAAATACCTTTCAGCACATCAAAGTACTTTTTATTCAGCATATTAACTTTGTTCGCTTTTTTTAGTTTTTCTTTCCAAGACAACAATGAATCATCAGATGACATTGAAAGAATTGTCGTCACTGCTGACTTAAATCAAGGCGATTTATCAACATTACCGATCGCAGCGACTGTACTCAGTTTCGATGTAATTGAAAAACGACAAGCAAGACATTTACAAGACCTAGTTTCGTTAGTGCCAAACTTGAATTTTAGCTCCGGTGCATCTCGTGGGAAATTTGTACAAATAAGAGGGATTGGAGAACGTTCTCAGTTTGCTGAGCCGATCAATCCGTCGGTAGGTATTTTGTTAGATGATATTGATATTTCTGGTATTGGCGGATTAGCCACAGTGTTCGATTTACAGCAAGTTGAAATCTTATCCGGTCCACAGTCTGTGGCGACAGGTATGAATAGTTTAGCTGGTATTGTTAAGCTTGTTAGCAACAAAGCCAGCGAAGAAGAGTTTGCTCAAATAAGTGCAAGTTATGGTCAATTTAATGAATCACGTTTAGCCGGTGTTTATTCAAATTCCCTGACGCAATCAGTGAATGGCCGCTTTAATATTCAATCTACTAAAAGCGATGGCTTTGTCGAGAACTCTTTCTTAAACAGAGAGGATACTAATGGTATAGATGAGTTAAGTGCGACAGCAAAGTTTGATATTGAGTTATCTGAAAAAAGTTTGTTAGCACTTAATTTATATCACTTTGATATTAATAATGGCTATGATGCATTCTCATTAGATAACGATAACATAACACGTTCTGACGAGCCTGGTTTCGATAAACTCGATGCGCAAGCAGCTAGTGTTAAGTATTCTCACGATTTTTCTGCACATAAGTTGCAAATGACTATGTCGAGTATTCAGGCCGATACAGACTACGGCTACGATGAAGATTGGACATTTGTAGGCTTTCATCCTTTTGAATATTCATCTTTTGATCGTTATCAGCGCGAAATAACACGGCGCAGCGTTGATGTGAAATTAGCCAATATCCAATCGACTAACGACAGCTTAGCTTATTTAGTAGGTGCTAATTTTAATCAACATAAAGAAGATCTCTTGCGTGTTTATACATTTAACGAAGGAGACTACAGTAGTCAATATAACCCAACAAATAGTGCTGTTTATGGGCAAGTAACATTTGCGTTGAATAAAGATTTAGCGCTTCGTACAGCGGCTCGTTTAGAAAAATTCGATGCAGAGTTTGCAGATGCTGAAGGTTTTGTTGCAGATATAGACGATACTCTAATCGCGGCATCAGCGTCACTTGAATACAAACTAAGTAATAGTTTTATTTATGCTAAAGCTTCTCGAGGCTACAAAGCTGGTGGCTTTAATATTGACCAAAGACTTGATAGCGCCAATCGGATTTTTGCCCCAGAGTTTAATAACAGTTTAGAGCTAGGATTAAAAACACAAGCTGAAAATTTATTTTATACCTTCACTGTTTTTCACATGCGAAGAGATGATGCTCAAGTGAGTGATTTTGCTGTGTTTACACGTGAGACAGACGACGGCAGTGTGGTGACTTCATTTGCAGATGTGATAGGGAATGCGGGTTCAGGAATAAACCAAGGTATAGAGTTTAGTGCTACCTGGGATATTAACGATGCATGGCTGGTGCAAGCAAATTTGGGTTATTTAGATGCACATTTTGATGATTACACAAAAGTAGATGGTTCGGTTACACAGCGCCGTCAACAAGCACAAGCACCTTATTATACAGGCTTTTTATCTTCTATTTGGCAAATAAACGACAAGCTATCTTGGTACGTCGATATGGATATGAAAGATGATTTTGGATTTTCAGATGGTCATGATGAAAGAGCGCCTTTTACCACAATCGTTAATACAGAACTTAATTGGCAAAAAGATAGCTATAAAGTACAGCTATGGGTGAAGAATATATTTGATCGGCAACAATTTACAAGAGGCTTTGGTGGATTTAGTAATGACCCAAGAGACGAATATGCATTTACTGAGCCTTATTATCAATTTGGACAACAAAGACAAATCGGCCTAAGCGTCACTTACACTTGGGAATAGGAGAAGTTAAACAATGAAACTAGCCGTCGAAATATCCTTGTATCCGTTAAATGAAGATTATGTGAAATATATAAAAGCGTTTATTGACCGCTTAAATGAAGACAAAGCTTTATTTGTTTCCACGTCGCACACAAGCACCATAGTAAGTGGTGAGTATGATCATCTAATAGAAACAATGCGCATAGAAATGAAAAAAACATTTGACGAATTAGGCCAAGCTATTTTTGTATGTAAATTCCTCAATGCAAATAATATGGATTTAAGCTAACTTGAACGAGATTTGGCAGTTATTTCTCACACAATGGCAGCAGCAGAGTATCTTCGAAGTATTCGCATTTATTTTTGCTGTTGCTTATATTTGGCTAGCGTCTGAAGAGTCTATTTGGTGTTGGCCAGCTGGCTTAATCAGCACGGCTTTATATTCTTATGTATTTTGGGAAGTGTCTGTTTTTTATCAAATGTTACTCAATATTTACTACATGGGAATGGCAGTCTATGGCTTTATCTCTTGGCAAAAACAAGGTGAAGACAAAACCGTCATATCAAAGTTTACTTTAAAGCATCATTTGATTTTCTCAGGCTTGGGAATAGGCATTTCCATTCTGTTTTATTTCGCCACAATATACTGGTTCACATATCAATTAGTTTGGCTCGACATTAGCATAAGTGTTTTCTCTTTGATGACCACTTGGCTAACCGTTAAGAAAATACTTGAATGTTGGATTTACTGGACAATAATTAATATAGCGAGTCTGGTCTTGTTTAATGAAAATGCTTTGTACGTTTCAATGCTCTTGATGATAGTTTATATTATTATCGCCATAAGGGCTTGGGTGCAGTGGCGGCAAACTTATTGTAACATCGTAAAGGAGAGTCAATTTAGCAACATCAATTAAAGTATGAAAACGAATATTAGCTTGGGTTCAAAGGTGTTTAAACAAATCTTGCATCAGTTAAGACTGCATGATGTGATTGAGTGTAAGACTAACGAAGTTGAAACCACGCTTTTAAATTCAGGGGCGCTCAATCAGGCTTTTAAGTTAAAAACAACTCAAAAAACTATCTTATTGAAGGTCTTCAGTGACATAGAGAGTGTTCCTGTTGATAGGACGGGTATATTTAAATTACAAGAAGAGTTAGCGATTTTGGGCTTAGCGCCAAAGCCAATTTATCTGAGCCAAAATAAACGTATATATTGTGAAGAGTGGTTGTCTCGCGCGCATACTGGATCTAACAAACTGGATCTTAGCAATAAAATAGATATGCTAGCAGAATCTTTGCATAATATTCATTCGTCCTTTGTTTCGGTGCCTGTATTACCGTTATTGCAACATTGGGAGGTTTATTGGCAGCAAATTGATAGTCCATCTGACGATTTATGTGCTCAATACAAACAAATGAAACTAACATGGCAGGATCTTTTAAAACACCACGAATCGGATTTTGTCCTATGTCATAACGACCTGCATTTAGATCATGTAGTTTCTCCCCAAGGACCTTTTTACGATTGGGAGTATGCTGCAAAAGGCTGCCGATATTTTGATATCGCAAATTGTGCGAGTATTAATGATTTTGACGATAAAACCCTAATAGAATTATGCCATTCATATGCACATTTAAGTAACTTGAAAGCCTCTCAAGTCGAACAGAATGTGTTTCGTGTAAAAGATGTGGTTGCGTTTACTAACTATCTTTGGCATCAATCTTTAGGTATCGAGTAAAGCAATTACACGCTGCGCTGTGCGAAAATTGAAAAAGGGTATGGATGCAGTAATGAAATCACTTTATTTATTGAGTCGGATGGTTATAATGCATGTCCAGCGTAGGGGTGTAGTTCGAATTGGTAGAACAGCGGTCTCCAAAACCGACGGTTGGGGGTTCGAATCCCTCCACCCCTGCCAACATTTACTTGATCGAGGTTAGTGTGTCTGAGCTTGATATTAACAGTCAACATATTGCTCAATTGCAACACATGGGCATAGATCTGTATTCACTACATAAAACATTAAACGTTATTGATTTTCGTTGGTTGGATGATGTTTTAAGTCTGTTAGATACTTATTTGTCGATATCAAAAGACTCCACTGGAGAGCGTGTTTCGATATTTTCTCTTAGTTTTGGTCATTCATCAATTTCACTTAACTTAGATGACAAACAATTACAGCTCCCTGATACCACCCTATTATCGGAAAGTGATTTTAAGCGGCAGGTATGGCAAACAATTAAACATTTGAGCAAGTGAAGATTTACCACGCAAGACAAAAACCAGAGTTACTTGAAGAAGCCTATAGGCTATTTTGTGAACATCGATATCGTGCTTGGCAACTAGCTACCTTCAAGAGTGCATTCATGGCCGATGTGTCACTGATATCAATTGATGTTGTGGATACTAAAACCCAACTATGCGGCTATTTGTTAGCGCGTATAAGCCTTGACGAAGCCGAGATTGACGATATTAGCGTTTGTAAACAATATAGGCGCTTAGGTTATGCATCTTCATTACTGTCTGAGTTAATATCCACACTAGAAACTAAGCAAATAAAGCGAATACTATTGGAGGTAAATAGTAATAATTCACATGCAATTTCACTTTATCAGCGATTTGGATTTCGTCAAATTGGCATGAGAAAAAATTATTACGATGTACAAGACAATCAAAAAGAAGATGCGTTAGTCATGTTAAGAGAATCATGATTTTTGACAGAGTCAAAATTTATCAGAGCATAAAAATCTAATTTTCGGTAGAATACGGCGCTTTACTTTTGGATAGCAAATTCCGATTTAGCGTAATGCTAGCGGGTAGCGTTAAATAATTGGCAAATAATTGGGTTAATAAGGTTTTAAAAACGATGAGCGATGGCAATTTTCTCGAAGAAATTAATAAGCGAAGAACATTTGCAATAATTTCGCATCCTGACGCCGGTAAAACCACGGTCACAGAAAAAGTGCTGTTGTTTGGACGCGCATTGCAAACCGCAGGCACGGTAAAAGGTAAAAAGTCAGGCCAGCATGCCAAATCAGATTGGATGGAGATGGAGAAAGAACGGGGAATATCGGTTACAACCTCTGTTATGCAATTTCCTTATCAAGAGCATTTAGTGAACTTACTAGATACTCCCGGACACGAAGATTTCTCAGAAGATACTTATCGAACGCTTACGGCTGTTGATTCTTGTTTGATGGTAATTGATGCGGCAAAAGGGGTTGAAGATCGAACGATTAAATTAATGGAAGTCACTCGCCTTCGTGATACTCCTATTATTACTTTGATGAATAAACTAGACCGAGATACACGCGACCCTATTGATTTATTAGATGAGGTCGAAAGCGTATTAAAAATAAAATGCGCACCTATTACGTGGCCTATTGGTATGGGTAAAGAGTTTAAAGGCGTGTATCATTTATTACGTGATGAGACCATTTTATATCAAACAGGTCAGGGGCACACTATACAAGAATCTCGAGTTATTAAGGGCTTAGACAACCCTGAACTCGATGACGCAATTGGTTTATATGCAGATGAACTGCGTGAAATGCTTGAATTAGTGCAAGGTGCATCTCATGAATTTGAGCTAGAAGCATTTTTAAAGGGTGAGTTATCCCCCGTGTTCTTTGGAACAGCTTTGGGCAATTTTGGTATTGATCATATGTTAGATGGTCTTGTTGAATGGGCACCCACGCCCTTGGGTAGACAAACCGACCAAGACACCTTTGTCAACGCAAGCGATAACAAATTCAGTGGTTTTGTTTTTAAAATTCAAGCGAATATGGATCCTAAACACAGAGACAGAATAGCGTTTTGTAGAGTGGTTTCTGGAAAATATCAAAAAGGAATGAAAATGCACCACAGCCGCATAGGTAAAGATGTGCGAATATCTGATGCATTAACATTTCTTGCTGGAGACCGTGCATTACTTGAAGAAGCTTATGCAGGCGATATTATTGGCTTACATAATCATGGTTCAATGCGCATTGGTGATACTTTTACAAGTGGTGATAAATACATCTTTACCGGTATACCTAACTTTGCGCCGGAATTATTTAAACGTATTAGACTCAAAGATCCTTTAAAGCAGAAGCAATTACTTAAAGGCCTGATACAATTGGCAGAAGAGGGCGCGGTACAGGTATTTAGACCACTTGTTAATAATGATTTAATTGTGGGTGCCGTAGGAGTCCTTCAATTTGATGTTGTAGTTGCTCGTTTAAAAGCTGAATATAACGTAGATGCGATTTACGAGCACGTAAATGTGAGCACAGCTCGTTGGGTTTACGGGGATGACAAAAAGGTTGATGAGTTTAAACGTAAGTCTGAAATGAATTTGGCCTATGATGGCGGCGATAATCTTACCTATATAGCCCCGACAATGGTTAACCTCAGCTTAGCACAAGAACGCCATCCTGATATTAAATTTGCCGCTACGCGCGAACAATAAAAGATAAACATCATGCACATACAACAAAAGCTTATTTCTAAATTTGCAGAAGCGCTTAACAGTCTTGGCTTTGCAGATGCCGCCGTGCCATTGGCAAAAAACACCCGAGCTGGCTTTGGTGATTATCAATTTAATGGCGCTATGGGTCTGGCTAAGAAATTGAAACAAAATCCGCGAGATATCGCTCAACAAATTTTAGGGACGGTAGAGTTAGACGGTATTGCCGAGAAACTAGAAGTTGCTGGACCAGGATTTATTAATATTTTTCTCAGTAATAAATGGTTGTCAGAGCAAACGATGTTAGCGTTGACCGACGCGCGATTAAATATACAGAAAAAAGTCGAGCAAACCATAGTGGTAGATTATTCCGCTCCCAATTTAGCCAAAGAAATGCACGTTGGACATTTACGTTCCACCATTATTGGTGATGCGGTGGTCAAAAGCTTAGAATTTTTGGGACATAAAGTGATTCGCCAAAATCATATGGGCGATTGGGGCACCCAATTTGGTATGTTGCTTGCACATTTGCAAGACAAATTGGCAAAAAATGAAGTTGCTGAATCAGCACTGAGTGATTTAGAAGATTTTTATAGAGAGGCAAAAGTTAGGTTTGATGAAGAAACCGGTTTTGCTGATAAAGCACGCGAATATGTCGTCAAACTCCAGGGAGGAGATGAACAATGTTTGCAATTGTGGCAAAGCTTTATTGATATTTCTATTGCTCATTCTGAAGATGTTTATAAAAAATTAAACGTGAGTCTTACGCGCGATGATGTTATGGGTGAAAGTGCATATAACCACGATTTAGCCAATGTGATTGCAGACCTAAAAGAAAAAGGTATTGCTCAAGAAGACCAAGGTGCTCAGGTAGTGTTTTTACCTGAATTAGCCGATAAAAATGGCAAGCCAGCGGTATACATTGTACAAAAATCCGGTGGCGGATATTTATATTCCACAACGGATTTAGCTGCAGTTAGGCACAGATCGGGTTATTTAGGCGCAGATAGAACTTTGATTTTTACTGATGCTCGTCAAGCCTTGCATTTCAAACAGACTGAAATTGTTGCTCGAAAAGCGGCATATATAAAAGCTGAACAGGAGTACCAACATTGTCCATTCGGCATGATGTTGGGCAAAGACAATAAGCCTTTTAAAACAAGAACGGGTGGAACAGTCAAGCTAGTCGATTTGCTAGATGAAGCTGTAGAGCGTGCAGAGAAATTGTTGTTAAATAGAGAAAGTAGTTTGTCTGAAATACAAATTGAAAGCATGAAAACAAAGTTAGGAATTGGTGCGGTTAAGTATGCAGATTTAAGCAAAAATAGAACCACTGATTATGTGTTTGATTGGGATACCATGCTTAGTTTTGAAGGAAATACGGCTCCTTATATTCAATATGCGTTTACTAGAACTAGAAGCATATTCGTCAAAGCAGGACTCGATTTAAATCACACTGAGTTTCAAGTAAATATTGATCACGAACTAGAAAAGTCACTAGCTTTACACGCTCTGCAATTTCAAGATGCCCTAGAAATTATGGCGAAAGATGCAACTCCACACGTATTGTGTACCTATTTGTATGAATTAGCAGCATTATTTATGCGTTTTTACGAAGCATGTCCTATATTGATGGCAGGCGTGAGTGAACGTGATAAAGAAACTCGATTACAGTTATGTTTACTCACAAACAAAACTCTTGGCAAGGGCTTAACAATATTAGGCATTGAAACTATGGATAAAATGTAGCAAATGTTACCTAGCAATTTGTTCAGACTCAGGTGGAGGTGTTAAATGTTTTGTCAGCTTAATGTATTAAATTTGGAATTAAATAATGTGTAAATTATTAGCGTTTAGTGGCAGTTTGCGTAAACAATCGTTTAATCAGAGTATTGTTGAGTGCGCTGCGCAAGGCGCGAAAGATGTTGGTGCTGAAGTAACGATTGTATCATTAAACGACTACATCGCGCCTTTGTTCAACGAAGATGACGAGGCTGTTTCAGGAATTCCAAAGGGTGCTAAAGCCTTTAAACAATTACTAATGGAACATGATGGCTTTTTGATTGCTAGTCCTGAATACAATAGTAGTTTTAGCGCAGCCTTCAAAAATGCGATAGATTGGGCATCACGAATGGAGCAGGGTGAGAAGCCTTTGCAAGCTTTTCGGAACAAAACTGCTACACTCATGGCTTGTTCGCCAGGTGCATTGGGCGGAATGCGTGTTTTAGTCCCAACTCGTATGTTGTTAGGGAACCTTGGAATACATGTGCACCCCAGTCAACAGGCGATTGGTAAAGTATCTAGTTTAATTAACGAAAAAGGGCAGGTTATTGATGAGAAGACCATCGAAAAATTACATGTTCTTGGGGCACAAAGTGTCGCTTATACCAAAGCTTTAAAATAAGTTATTTAACGAATTTTTTAGTGTTCTAAGCCATTCTGATAGTGGCAGCTCATAAACTCATATTCTTATGTTAATTAGGGTGTTAGCCCTGTTAAACAGGCTTGTTTTTAGGTAAACTCGCGCCAGTCGTTTTTGAAAAGATGAATTATGTTTGAAGTAAACCCAATAAACAATGCCATAGCTGATATCCAAACCCGCACAAAAGCGCTTCGGGGGTACCTTTGACTACGATGTTAAAGTAGAGCAGCTTGAAGAGGTATCACGAGAATTAGAAAACCCTGATGTTTGGAATCAGCCAGAGAAAGCGCAAAGTCTGGGCAAGGAAAAAGCAGCACTTGAGCTAATTGTCCAAACTATTCAACAGTTAGAGCAAGGCGTACTAGATGTTGAAGGCCTTGTAGAATTAGCTATTGAAGCCGAAGACCAAGAGACGTTTGATGAAGCCCAGCAGGAATTAGATGAACTAATAATTGCCCTTGAAAAACTAGAGTTTCGTCGAATGTTTTCTGGACCAAATGACAGTAATGACGGTTATTTGGATATTCAGTCGGGTTCTGGCGGCACAGAAGCTCAAGATTGGGCTAATATGTTGTTAAGAATGTATTTACGTTGGGGCGAAGAACAAGGCTTTAAAACCGAATTGTTAGAAGCTTCAGACGGGGATGTAGCCGGAATCAAAAGTGCTACCATACGGTTTAGTGGTGAATACGCATTCGGTTGGTTACGCACAGAGACAGGTGTTCATCGATTAGTAAGAAAGTCGCCCTTTGATTCGGGTAGTCGAAGACACACTTCATTTGCCTCGGCATTTGCATATCCTGAGGTTGACGACAATATAGATATTGATATAAACCCGGCAGAACTTCGCATAGATACTTATCGGGCTTCTGGCGCGGGTGGTCAGCACGTTAACCGCACAGATTCAGCGGTACGAATTACGCACGTGCCGACTAATACTGTTGTCCAATGTCAAAATGACAGGTCGCAGCATAAAAATAAAGATCAGGCAATGAAGCAACTGAAAGCAAAACTTTATGAGCTTGAAATGAAAAAACAAAATGAAGAAAAACAGGCAATGGAAGATAATAAATCTGACATTGGTTGGGGGAGTCAAATACGCTCCTATGTTCTGGACGATTCGCGTATTAAGGATTTGCGTACCGGTGTTGAAACTCACAACACACAAGCAGTATTAGACGGTGATTTAAATAAATTTATTATTGCAAGTTTGAAGTCAGGTATATAATTACTTTGGCTATTACAAACGGCAAGTGACACTAAACAAAAAAGTTCAAAAAATACAAAAAATGGGAAACTCGATGAGTATTGAGCAGCAAGACGAAAATAGATTGATAGCAGAAAGACGAGCAAAGCTCAGTAATATACGTGAAAACTGCCCTTCAAATGGTTATCCAAATCAATTTAAACGCGAGCACTATGCTGAAGACTTGCAAAACGCTTTTGGCGAATTAGAAAAAGACGAACTTGAACAAGCAAAAAATAAAGCAACTATTGCGGGTAGAATAATGGCAAAGCGTGGACCATTCTTGTTGTTACAAGACATGACGGGTCATATACAAGCCTATGCTGATAAAACTGCTCAGAAAAGCATAAAAGCACAATACGGCACACTAGATATTGGCGATATTATTGGTGTTAGCGGCGATATTCATAAATCAGGAAAAGGTGATTTGTACGTCACCATGGACAGTTTTCAATTGCTGACTAAGTCACTTCGACCTTTACCTGAGAAGTTTCATGGCCTGGCCGATCAAGAAACAAAATATCGTCAACGTTATGTTGACCTTATTACTAACCCCGATACACGTAAAACCTTTAAGATGCGCAGTGAAATAGTCAACGGTATTCGCGCTTATTTGACAGAACGCCGTTTTATGGAAGTTGAAACGCCGATGCTACAAGTTATTCCTGGCGGGGCTACAGCTAAACCTTTTGTTACTCATCATAATGCGCTCGATATTGATATGTACCTTCGAATTGCACCAGAGCTCTATCTCAAACGCTTAGTTGTTGGAGGTTTTGAGCGAGTTTTTGAGATAAACCGTAATTTCAGAAATGAGGGTTTGTCTACACGTCATAATCCTGAATTTACCATGCTAGAGTTTTACCAAGCTTATGCTGATTATAAAGATTTGATGAACCTTACTGAAGATATGTTGCGGGAAGTGGCGCAAAAAGTACTAGGGTCTACTACTATTAAAAATCATATACGCAATGCTGACGGTGAAGTCACAGACACTAAAGAATATGATTTTGGTAAACCATTCACTCGTTTAAGTATGGCAGACGCTGTTTTGAAATATTGGCCTGAAGCAAACGAAGTGGCAATAAAAGATCCTGAAAATAACTTGCCTGCCATGAAAGAAATGGCAAAAGCCTTACATATTAAAGAGCCAGAAGTTGATGGTATTTGGGGCGCAGGCAAATATCTTTGCGAAATTTTTGAGGCGACCGCTGAAGAACAGTTGGATCAACCTACCTTCATTACGGAATACCCATGGGAAGTATCTCCTTTAGCTAGACGAAATGACGAGAATAGTTTTGTTACCGACCGTTTTGAATTTTTCGTTGGTGGAAGAGAATTGGCAAACGGATTTTCTGAATTAAATGATTCTGAAGATCAAGCCGCTAGATTTATGAAACAAGTAGAAGAAAAAGATGCTGGGGATGACGAAGCCATGCACTTTGATGAAGACTATATTACCGCTCTAGAATACGGGCTTGCACCCACCGCCGGTGAGGGTATTGGTATTGACCGACTAGTCATGTTGTTTGCAGATTGCGCTACCATTAAAGATGTTATTTTGTTTCCGCATATGAAGCCGCTAGGACAAGAATAAGCTATTAGGAAAAACATAGTAACAAGTCTTATGTAAACCTCGGTGCACCCCGCGTGTTAGCGGGGTTTTTCTTTATTCTTTATATCATTGAATAATCGCACAATATTAGGAACATTTAGTTCTAAAATGTTAGCTTGCTTAAGTAAGAAACCCAATACGCCGTCTATTTCGGTCTGCCTTTTATTTCTGAAGTCTTGATGCATAGAAGAATAGTTTTCTGCGGTTAGGGTAATTACTTCATCAATTCGCTTAGATAGAGCGTCAGCTTCAAACACAAAGCCATAGGCTTGCAACACACAAAAAACTTCGGACTTTAATTGAGAGACCTGATTTGGATAATCTCTAAGTTGTCCATTTTTTATGTTGAGAATGGCCGTAAGCGGGTTGATGACAGCATTTATCGCAAGTTTACTGAGTAGAATAGTATCCACACTTTCTGCCCAACAAGCATTAGGGTGATATTGCAGTAAAGTTTTTATTGCAGGGTGGGCATTTTGTTCAGTGATACTATTATTTTTAGTGTGGTTAAGGTTTTCAGCCCGAAGTGCACTTTTCCAAATACCTAATTCTAAACGACCGTAAGCGGTCATTTGAACATTATTATTTACAAGGTATCCGGCATCGGTAGTGGTACCTATATAGATGTCATTATTCGGGAAATTTTGCTGCAGTAACTCACCTCCGCCAACGCCATTTTGAATTAATATGAGACAAGTGGAGGCGGCTAAGTTGGGTTTTAGTGCATTGATGACGCTATCTAATTGATGATATTTAACAGGGATTATGATGGCGTCATAACATGTCTTAAAAACCGACTCGATAGTCTGCACCTCGGCATTGATGGCCAACGCGTTTTTTGCATCAGGTAAAGTCAAGGTTTTAACTGGATTATTATGATGACGACATAATAAATGGATTGGTTGCGAGTTTAAGTAATGAGCAAAAATATTGCCAATCACACCGTTTCCGATGATGCCTATAGTCATTTGTATTCAATCATATTATTTTTAGCATTTTCGACCCGATTCTTTGCTCGGTTTGGATGCTGATACCGAGGCCAGTTAAAAGAAGTTGGATCTTTCATTTGCCCCAATAAATCTTTGTCAAAGAATGCGCCTTGTGTAGGGAGAGCCGTGCAGCTAAAGTTTTCGCCTAAATAGGTAAAATTTAACATAAGACTATGCAAATACAAGCGGTCAGCAACGGCGCCTTTGTATCGAGAGTCGCCTAAAATAGTGCTCCCCAGTGATTTAAGAGCTACACGAAGTTGATGGGTTTTGCCGGTAATAGGTTTTAGATAATATAGATATCTCGGTGCATGAGACACGAGCTTTGTGGCTTGATTTAGTGTTTGTCTTTGAAAAAATGTCACAGCTGGAGACTTTGTAGACGATGCTAGCTTATAACTTCCATTCCTGGATTTGACCATGTCGGTGCTGATACGACCTTGTTTTTTGCTCGACTTTTTATCGCTCAAGGCAATGTAGAACTTTGTTATTTGTCTATTTTCGAATAGAGCACTTAATGCTGCTGCGGGGCTTTTATGTTTAGCTAGAAGTAGACATCCACTTGTATGTGTGTCTAAACGATGGACAAGATAAAGAGGACAGGTTAGTCCAATTTGTAAGGCCCAAGCTAAAATTGTTTGTACATTTTTATTATTATGCGCATTACTGCCTTGATGCATACTAACGCCGCTAGGCTTGTTAACAACAACAAAATCATCATGTTCAATTATGATAGCCGGATGTGACATCTATAAACTAGCAGCCTTATTGACTCTCGTTAATAATGCTAATAGCTTTAGCGTATTGCAACTCTTCTACCAAAGAGAAAAGCAAGGTTTTTTCATCAACAGCAAGACCCAAGCTATCTATGTACATATGAAGCGTATCATCATCAATAAATTCGTGACGTTGTAATCGTTCTAAAAATATTTGCTTATGGTTGTGTTTTTTCTGTGTTTGTGAAAATTCTGCTACATTATTTGTTTCTAAATCTATGGTATCGATAGCATCACAAGTCTCTTTCATCAAAGCCTCGAACGTATCAAGTAAGGAAACATCGATATTCTCATTTTTCAATTGTTGGTCGAAGATTTTGGCACAGTCATAAAGCGCTATTAACCCCAAGTTTCCAGATAAACCTTTGGTAGTATGTACTTTTAATTTAGCATCTTTGATATTTTCGGCGTCGAGCAAAGATCTTACATCAGACGGAACACTAGCAAATTCATTTTTGAATTTTTGTAGCATGCGCTGCAGAAGGTCTGAATTTCCTCCTAATTGAGAAAGTGCGAATGGCACATCAACGAGATTTTTCGATACGTCCATTGGGTGTCTCCTTATTTATCAATAAGTGCTATGTTGATGAGAGATATCGATAAATTACTGTATTGAAAAACAAATATGTATTATTTTTTAATGATTGTCGACAGATTTAGAAATACAAATTCAATTTAATTTACTATTTTTTACATCTTTCTTTTTACATACATCTTTTTTTTATCCATCATACACAAGACCTGTCGAATTTTGCCATTTATCTGTGCAGAGCTGGACAACTTTTTATACTGTATTGCTGGACTTTATTTATGTAAAGCCAAAATCATTGAACCAGCCAAAGATACATACGTAAACAACAAATAAAAAGAATGAAAAATATGAAAAAATCTAGTTTGTTTAGCATGTTAGTCGTCGTTTATTTTATGCTCGCCGCTTGTCAGCAACCCCAAGTCGATAAAGACAAATCTTCGTTTAATCAGGCTGAATTAACCGGAGATGCTTTTAAATATCATCAATATGAACTAGAAAATGGCCTAACCGTCATTTTGCATCCAGATGGTTCAGATCCCTTAGTCAACGTAAACGTGACTTACCATGTTGGTTCTGCTAGAGAAGAATATGGACGATCGGGTTTTGCACATTTTTTTGAGCATATGATGTTTCAAGGTTCTGAAAATGTAGCTGATGAAGAACACTTTAAATTGATTACGGAAGCTGGAGGCAACTTAAATGGTACAACCAATAGTGACCGGACTAATTATTTTCAAACCATTCCCGCAAACCAGTTAGAAAAAGTACTATGGTTAGAAGCAGATCGTATGGGTTTTTTGTTGCCTGCAGTTACTCAAGAAAAATTTGAGAATCAACGCGAAACAGTCAAAAACGAAAGAGGTCAGCGGGTTGATAATAGGCCTTATGGCTTGCGTTCAGAAAGAGTTAGAGAAGCTTTGTATCCCAAAGGTCATCCATATTCTTGGTCAACAATTGGCTATGTTGAAGATCTAGATCGCGTTAATGTTGACGATTTAAAACGCTTTTTCAAGCGCTGGTATGGCCCTAATAATGCCGTTCTAACGATTGGCGGCGACATTGATATAGCTCAAACTAAGCAATGGATTAGCAAATATTTTGGCCCTATACCGCGTGGCCCAGAGGTAAAGTCGGCTAAAAAGCAACCGTCTGCACTAGACGAAACCCGATATATTACTTTAGAAGATAAAGTCCACCTGCCGTTGTTACAAGTCACATTCCCAACGGTTTATAGCGATCATCCTGACGAGCCAGCCCTTGATGTGTTAGCAAGTATATTGGGGAGTGGACGTACATCTTTATTATATAAAAACATGGTAAAAAATGGTTTTGCCGTGCAAGCGCAAGCAAGTCATCCTTGTCGTGAATTAGCGTGTGAATTTCTTCTCTTAGCGTTAGCTAATCCTAGCAAGGTAAGTGATTTAAGTGCTCTAAATGACATTATCAATGCATCTTTGGATGAATTTGAAAAAAGAGGTGTTGAAGATGATGATTTACAGCGTGTTAAAACGAGCATAGAAACAAGCAGTATTTATAACTTACAGAGTGTAGCAGGAAAAGTTGGGGTCATGGCATCAAGCCAAATATATAGGGGAACACCAGATACCGTTCAATTTGATTTAGACCGATATAATGCTGTCACTGAAGCCGATGTAATGCGTGTTTATAATACTTTCATTAAAGGTAAAAATGCTGTCGTACTAAGTATTGTTCCTACCGGACAAAGTAAAATTGCTGCTGCCCAGAGCAATTTTAGTTTACAAGATAGAGTAATACCGGTACAGCAAGAAATGGCCAATATTGGCGAAGCTCCGGTTATTATCGATTCTTTTGACAGAAGCATTCAGCCAAGCGCTCAAGCGAGTAAAGCCGTTAACGTTCCTCAATTTTGGGAAACAACTTTGGGCAATGGTATTAAGGTATTAGGACTCGAGTCAAATGAAACACCTACCTTGTCATTTTCGCTAAGTTTAGAAGGAGGGGTATTGCTCGATCCCTTAGATAAAACTGGCTTAGCTAGTATGACTGCCGCCATGATGAATGAAAGTACACTCAATTTTAGTAGCGAAGAGTTAAGTAATGAATTACGGTTAATTGGCAGTTCTATTTCATTTAGTTCGAATGGTCGGTACACAAATATTTACGTTAACACTCTAAGTAAACACGTTGATAAAACCTTAGCCTTATTGCAAGAAAAGTTATTTAATCCAGCATTCTTGGAAGCAGATTTTAAACGACTTAAACAGCGCAATATTCAAGCCATGGAGCAGTCTTTAAATAATCCATCTACGCTTATGTCGAGGGCGCGTGAAATGGTTTTATATGGTAAAGAATCACGATTAGGTATACCTGATTCTGGCACTTTGCAAAGTATTGATGCGATAACCTTGGATGATGTTAAAGGGTTCTATGAGCAGTATTACCGACCAGATTTTGCTACGCTTGTGGTGGTTGGTGACGCGGATAAAGCTAAGGTACTTGAATTCACAGTTATGTTGAATGATTGGAAAAAAAGTGGATACAAGCTTCCAGATTTCACAATCGATAAAAATATAGATAAAGGCAAATTGTTTATTGTGGATAATCCAGGTGGGGTGCAATCAATAGTGAATATCGTTCGACACGGACCTGTTTATGACCCTTATGATGAGTATTTTAAACTTTCATTAGCCAATTTTAGTTTAGGTGGAATGTTTAATAGCCGTATCAATTTAAATTTACGCGAAGACAAAGGGTACACCTATGGCACTCGCAGTCGCTTTTCAGGCGGTAAATTAACCGGCACATTTACTGCGTCTGCGGATGTTACGGCAGAGTTCACAAAAGAAAGCATACAAGAGTTTTTAACGGAGATTGAGCAGTATCAACAACATGGGATGACAGCAGAAGAGCTTGTGTTTATGCAATCGGCCTATACACAGTCTGATGCTTTGAGATATGAAACGCCAAGGCAAAAAGCAGGCTTTCTAATTCGTCTTTCTTCATTAGGCTTAGATGAAGACTACACTGCAAAACAACAAGAGATTATACAAAATATCACAACCACAGAACTAAATGCTCTAGCCGCCAAATGGTTAGTTAGCGATAAAATGCATATAATTGTTGTCGGAGATGCAAAAAAACTGCAAGATTCTTTAGAGGATTTTGATCGAGATATTGAAGTGATTGAAATACTGAGGTAGAAAAGTCGGTCTACTCGGTCATTCAATAAAAGCTTAGATTAAACGTATATTAAAAATAAAATAGAAGGTTATTTTGACAGAAAAACAACACACTTTTGAGCAACGTTTGGCCGCCATATCGGCATCATCGTTTTGTGCTCCATTAAAAGATATTAAACATGGTGTTGAGAGAGAGACCTTAAGAGTTAACAATGATGGCGGTATTGCCACAAGTGAGCATCCTGTTGCGTTGGGTTCAGCCCTTACCAACGACTGGATTACAACTGATTTTTCTGAATCATTGCTAGAATTCATTACGCCTCCCGATAGCGATATTAATAAAACAATTTCGCAATTAATCGATATTCACAAGTTCACATACGAATCTATTGGGAATGAGTTGTTATGGCCAATGAGCATGCCTTGTTTTATTGATTCAGAGACCAATATCCCGATCGCCAAGTATGGCCAATCAAACGTCGCGAAAATGAAAGAAGTTTACCGTCAGGGTTTGCATCATCGTTACGGAAGTATGATGCAAGTCATATCGGGCGTACATTTTAATTTTTCATTACCTGAGAGCTTTTGGCAAAAATGGTGTGAATTGCACGCTGAATCGTGGAATAAGCATACTCAATCTGCTCATTATTATGCAATGGTGAGAAACTTCAGGCGTTTAGCATGGGTTATTCCGTATTTATTTGGTGCCTCACCAGCTCTTTGTGGGTCATTTATCTCGCATAGAAACATAGCCCACCAGTTTAAAAAAGTAGGAAAAGGTACTTTATATATGCCTTACGCAACATCGTTGCGAATGAGTGACCTAGGCTATACGAGTAGCGCACAATCCAACCTTAGTATTTGTTACAACAATTTGGATACCTATGTGGCTACCTTACGCAGTGCAATTGGGCAGCATGCACCTGAATATGCGCATTTAGGGCATAGTGAGAAAGACGGTTGGCAACAATTAAATGCTAACGTTTTACAAATTGAAAATGAGTTATATTCGCCGATTAGGCCAAAACAAGTAGCTAAATCCCTCGAAATGCCGACAAATGCACTTGAGGATAGGGGAGTAAGTTATCTTGAGGTTCGTTCATTGGATGTAAATCCTTATTCGCCAATTGGAATTGATTCTGAACAGTTTTATTTCCTAGACGTATTTTTATTGCATTGTTTGTTAACACCTTCAGCACAGTTTCAGGGGGATGATTATAGTGTCACCCAAAACAATATGGATAAATCGGTCAAAGAAGGACGGAATCCTGAACTGATGCTAAACAAAGAAGGCTTAGCCATTAAACTTAGCGACTGGGGATGTGAACTAATAGAAGAATTCTCACAAATTGCGGATTTACTAGATAAAACAAATAACACAAAAAATTATTCAAAAGCCGTCCAAAAACAAAAAGATAAATTTATTAATCCAGAATTAACGCCTTCTGGTTTGTGGCTGAAAACCTTACTCGATAACGATATAGATAATAGTAGCTTGGGACTTGAACTTGCTAAACAATATAAACAGCACAATCTCGGTCTACAGTATAAAAATATGACAAGAGAGGATTTTGAAGAACAAGCTAAGCTGTCTTTTGATGCGCAAATGTCTATAGAAAAAGCGGACACGCTTTTGTTTAGCGATTTTATAGCATCATATTTTGGAAACCGTAAAAGCGGCGCATAGTTAATTCGGCCGTCAAATTTCTTATCTCGATAAAGATGTTTAGGCAAAAAAAAGCCTGATGAATAACATCAGGCAATACACACTTAGGGAAACATTTGAAACACACATTAGTAAGAGCATCGGTTTTAGGATAAGTTCAGAATAATGTTAAAAAATATCAAATTAATGATGATTTTTGTCAGTTGCATGGTTTTAATCAGTGCTTGTAGCACAACTGTGCCCTCTGAACGTGAAAATTTATGCCGAATATTTGAAGAGAAAGATGATTGGTATGATGCCGCTGCGGATATGCGAGAAAAGTGGGGAGTGCCCATTCACGTTCCTATGTCTATGATGTATCAGGAAAGTTCCTTTCGGCATGATGCAAAGCCCCCGCGTGATTATATTTTGTTTGGTTTAGTGCCATGGGGGAGGGTCAGTTCTGCGTATGGTTATGCACAAGCTAAAACAATGACATGGAACGACTATGTCAAAGAAACAGGCAATCGCTATGCCGACAGAGACGATTTTGAAGATGCGATCGACTTCATGGGTTGGTTTATTAGCAAAACAAATACGATTAACAAAATATCAAAATGGGACGCAAGGGCACAATACCTTAATTATCACGAAGGTTGGGGTGGATACAAGCGCAAAAGCTATCGTCAAAAGGCGTGGCTGATAAAAGTTGCAGACAAAGTTGACGAACGTGCAAGGCGTTACGCCACGCAACTAAAAACTTGTGAAGATGACCTTAAGAGTGGCTGGTTTTTTGGAATTTTTGACTAGATTACGCAAATTATTTGATCTAGATTAAGTTTCCATACTGTTTTGGGTATTGACGATAGATAAGATTGATCAAGATCATCAAAATTTCCTGCAAGAATACTATGCTTAAGCCAAGTTATTTTGTTTAGCAAACTTTGGAGAAGCATTATGTTGGAACTATTACTCAATGATCCAGTTGCATGGGGTTCAATCTTGGGCATATTTGTTGTCATTGCGATATGTGCATACTACGTCTATTTGTTTGTACATAACGTAAACGAAGACGCGTAAGCAATTTAGAAAATTATTTTCTAAGACTTTAAGTTATCTAGCGTTTTAGTTATCAATACTAAAATAGCGCTATTCCCACCATATAGTTTTGGTGCGCGAACAAATGCCGCGACTTCTGGATGCTGTACAAGCCAATTAGGTGTTTTGTATTTTAATATGCCGTTTCCGTGCCCATGAATTATTTGGATACAGGTATAGTTATTTTTGCTTGCCTCGCTGATAGCGCTAAGAATATCTTGTTTAGCTTGATTTGCCCGTAAACCGTGTAAATCAAGCTCTAAATCGGGAGGTACCATGCCCTTTGAAAGTTTTTTTACCCATTCACTACCAACATCACTTTCGTCACGAAAAAATTTTAATGGTTTATCCGTAGGCCAATAAGCTTCGAATTCGTCCGATATTTCTATACTGGCGCTTTCTCTGCGGCTTTCTTTAGGCACATTTTTTGTTTTTTTCAATGCAAGCTGGGCCATGCGTTCTTTTTTACTCATAACATAGCGGTCTTGTTTAACTGGCTTGGCGTCCTTAAATAAAGATGCAAAGTCGGTATCACTTGAATTATTTTTGTTCATAAGCCTAATTTAAACAGAAAAATACATAAACTTTCGTTATTATACGCGCATTCCCCTAAATTGTGTTAAACAAGCGAAGAAACTAGCATGAACCAAGTATGCGCTGACTTAGAGACGGTAGCCGATTATGTGCGCTACGCGATAACCCAATTTAATCAGTATGATCTTTATTATGGACATGGAACCGATAATGCTTGGGAAGAAGCTCAAAGATTGGTTTTTACTGCACTTGCACTCCCACTCGATTTAGAGCAAGAAGAGTGTAAATTGTTTTATCCTTGTAAGTTGACTCAAGCAGAAAGAACCATCATCAATGATTGGATCGATAAACGCGCTCAAGATGCAACGCCACTTCCGTACATTGCTCAGCAGGCTTGGTTTGCTGGTATGCCTTTTTATGTTGATGAACGCGTCTTAATTCCTCGTTCACCATTTGCTGAGCTAATTAATAAGGGCTTTGCACCCTTTTTAGATTCAAGTCCAAGCAATATTCTGGATATGTGTACTGGCGGTGGTTGTATTGCGATTGCCTTAGCTGCACACTATCCCGATGCGCAAATTGACGCTGTAGATATAGACACAAATGCGTTGGCCGTCGCCTCTATTAACATACAAGAATATCAATTAGATCATAGAGTATTCCCTTTGCAATCGGATTTATTTGACAACTTGAAAGGTCAAGGTTATGACTTGCTAGTAGTGAATCCACCTTATGTGGATGCTGAGGATATGAATGACTTACCCCAAGAATATTTGCATGAGCCTGAACTTGCCCTCGCTAGCGGAGAAGATGGTCTTGACCTTACTCAAAAATTATTAACCCAGGTCCTCGATTTTATGAACGATGACGCTTGGTTATTTGTTGAGGTCGGAAATAGTGAAGTAAACTTTAATCAACGCTTTGGCGATTTAGAGGTGACATGGTGCTCCCTTGAACAAGGTGGTAGTGGTATATTTGCAGTTAACAAGCAACAGTTACTTGCGCAACAAGAAAAAATATCAAATTTATAAAAAGGAAATAGAATGTCAGGAAATACCTTTGGCAAATTATTTACGCTAAGCACTTTTGGCGAAAGTCACGGTATTGCGATTGGTGGGGTTGTAGATGGCTGCCCCCCGGGGTTAGCATTAAGTGAAGACGACTTGCAGCCAGATTTGGATAGACGTCGTCCAGGAACTTCGAAATTCACTACGGCTCGTCGTGAAGCCGATGAAGTGACGATATTGTCAGGGGTGTTTGAAGGCAAAACCACAGGGGCTAGTATTGGCTTATTGATAAAAAACACTGATCAACGCAGTCAAGATTATTCAAAAATTAAAGATAGTTTCAGACCTGGCCATGCTGATTATACATATCAGCAAAAATTTGGCTTACGCGATTATCGAGGCGGTGGGCGTTCTTCGGCGAGAGAAACCGCAATTCGTGTAGCGGCAGGTGGGATTGCAAAAAAATATCTAAAAGAAAACTATGGGATTGAGATAATGGGATACATCTCTCAGCTGGGTCCTATAAAAATAGAAAAAATAGACCATACCATTACTAATGACAATCCTTTCTTTTGCCCAGATGAGAGTAAATTGGACGCACTAGAACAGTACATGCGTGATCTCAAAAAAGAAGGTAACTCAGTGGGTGCTAGAGTATCAGTGACGGCCACTAATATACCTTTAGGATTGGGTGAGCCTGTGTTTGATCGACTCGATGCCGATATCGCCCATGCAATGATGGGTATCAACGCTGTGAAAGGCGTTGAGTTAGGAGACGGTTTTGATGTAGTTGCACAGAAAGGAACTGAGCATAGAGATGAAATTTCGCCGCAAGGGTTTTATACCAATCATGCCGGAGGTGTTTTAGGTGGTATTTCAACAGGGCAAGATTTACTCGTGCACATGGCACTCAAGCCTACATCAAGTATTAGTATTTCTGGCAGGACAGTAGACATTAAAGGTGAATCTGCAGATATTATTACTAAAGGGAGACATGATCCCTGTGTAGGTATACGTGCTGTGCCTATCGCAGAGGCGATGTTAGCGCTTGTATTAATGGATCATCTATTACGTCATAGAGGGCAAAATAGCAACGTAGATTCGCAAACGCCGCATATTCCTGCAAGTAGAGACTAATTGAAAAATATCAGTGCACTGCTGCTTGGGGAAAAGCGTCACGCTAGCGTGCACAGTAAAAGTAACCGAATTACGCTTGCGTTTACTTACTTTTTCTATTTTGGCCAACTCGGTATTTTTGTTCCTTATATCGGTTTATTTCTTGATGACCGTGGCTATGACTCAAATCAAATTGGTATTTTACTTGCCTGCGTTGCACTTTCTCGTATTCTTGGCCCGAGTTTATGGGCCAATATCGCTGACAAAACTGGTAAAGTTGGCGAAGTATTAAGACTTGGCTGTCTTTTAGCGTTTTTAGTGTTTTTAGCGATTTATTTGGTTTTTGATTTTTGGTTATTAACCTTAACATTTTGTTTGATGATGATGTTTTGGACGGCCGTGTTGCCGCAATTAGAGGTGATAACCGTTAAAGCTACATCCAAGGCGAAAGGAGGTTATGGCAAACTAAGGCTTTGGGGAAGTATCGGTTTTATTGTTTGTAGTTTAATTATTGGTAAAGCGATCGATTTTTATGGTGCACAATTTATCCTTCTCGCCTCTAGCTGTACATTATTTGCACTTTATTTATGTAGCTTATTAGTTGTTGCACCTGAGCATAAGAAAGAACATGAAAGTCATAATATGGGGGAGTGGAAAAAAGCCCTGTCGTTGGTATTTGTTTTATTCTTATTAGGGAATTTATTGCTGCAAGTAAGTTTTGGCAGTTATTACAACTTTTTCTCCCTGTATATGCAAGACTTGGGCTATAGTGGTTTTGAAACGGGAATTTTTATCGCGCTGGGTGTGCTTTCAGAAGTTTTTATTTTTATATATGCGGGTCGTTTACTGAAGCGTTTTAATGTGATGTTATTATTAGCTTTAAGTATTTTACTTACAGGTATTCGCTGGCTAGCATTAGCTTTCTTTGCGCATGAGTTGTGGGTTATTGTGTTAAGCCAAATAATCCATGCGTTTAGTTTTGGCTTAACACATGTCGCTTCAGTTTACTTTTTAACCCATTTTTTTCCGGCGAGTTTTCAAAGCCGGGCACAGGCGCTTTATATTTCAATTTCATTCGGTATTGGCAGTGCTTTAGGCAGTTATATTGCGGGTAGAATGTGGTTACAAGGGCTAGGTTCGCAAGAAAGTTTTGTATTTTCAGCAATAATGGCTTTTGTAGGTGGTTTGCTCATGTTTGTGATAAAAGACCGCGGTAATATCAAGGCGCCCGATATTGAACAACGTACTTAACAGGTATTTAAATATGAATGTAATTTTCTTAAAACAGAAGTCCGCTCTAAATGCATTAGTAAATTTATATAAATTAAAGTTGGCTATTTGGGGTCAATTACAGAGAAGTGCCAACTATAAAAGTGTATTGACCATAGGACTTATGCTGCTATTGCATACAAATGCTTATGCTCAAGCACCAAGTGGTAGTGATATTTGGTTGGCTCGATTGAATGTTAACGCCGCAGAACCTATAAGTGATTTAGTCGCTATAACTAACAATAATCTTTATACCAATCAACCATATTTTTTTGACGATACCCGTTTATATTTTACCCAAATGGTAGTGCAAGAGGGTGCAGAAAATGATATGAAACAAGCCATTCAGCAAACCGATATCATGTTATTTGACATCGCGCTTGGTAAAACAAAAAATCTAACACAGAGCTTGAGTTCAGAATACTCACCGACGCCTTTACCTAATAAAGAAGGAATGTCAGTTATCAGGGTAAACGAGCAAGGAAAACAAGAGTTATGGTCTTTAAATACTCAAGGGCAACAAGTATCTCATCTTGCGCACGAAATCGAACCTGTAGGTTATCAAGTATGGCTGAATCATAATGAACTTCTGCTCTTTGTTTTAGGTGGTGTTGACGATTCTGGAGAAACTAAACCTCATCAATTGCAACGTGTAAATAGCGATAATAATGTTGAAGATACTATTATCGATCAAGGAATTGGGGCAAGTTTATATCGCTTTAAACAAACTCCTTGGTTTCTTTATTCCAAAGATATGGCTGATGAGGGTAATTGGCTATTTGCATATCATGCAAAAACAGAGAAAAAGCTTAGAATTTCGACATTGCCTCAAGGCAGTGATTATTTTGCGGTATCACCCAGTGGTATTGTGTTTACTAGTGATGGTAAACAACTTTGGCAACGACAAATAGTCGATATAAAGACCAAGTTATCGCCACAAAAAGAATGGCAAGTTATTGGTATAAAAGAAAAAACCTGTCAGGCCGGTATTTCTCGAATTGGTGTTTCTCCAGATGAGTCTATGGTAGCTTTGGTTTGCCCTCACTAACAGAGTCGGTTTGCCATACACTACATTCGAAATACAAAAAAAGCGCTTTAGTTTCCTAAAGCGCTTCTAACGGAATACTGAATTTATTCAGTCCCGAGCTTTCTGTGAAGGCTCTTAACTAGCAAAGTTGTCAGCGGCGAAGCCCCAGTTTGCTAATGCCCAAAAACCTTCCAAATAGTTAGGTCTTACATTACGGTAATCAATGTAATAAGCATGTTCCCAAAGATCTACGGTCAATAGTGGTGTAAGACCATCTTCAGTAATGGGAGTACCAGCATTGCTAGTATTGACAATATCCAAGCCACCGTCAGCAGTTTTTACTAACCAAGTCCAGCTTGCGCCAAAGTTGTTTACGGCTTTGTCGTTAAACGCTGCTTTAAAATCAGCAAATGAACCCCATTTTGCGTTTATTGCGTCAGCAAGTGCACCCGACGGCTCACCGCCTGCATTTGGACTCAAGCTATTCCAGTAGAATGTGTGATTCCAGATTTGCGCAGCGTTATTAAAAACACCGCCATCACTAGATTTAACAATCTCTTCTAGAGATTTGCTAGCAAGGTCAGTACCTTCAATTAAACCATTTAATTTAGTCACGTAGGTAGCGTGATGTTTACCATGATGATAATCAAGTGTCTCAGCAGAGATATGTGGTTCTAATGCTGTTTTTTCGTACGGTAAGTCAGGTAACTCAAAAGCCATGTTTTGTCTCCAGGTAGATTGTGTTTTTTAATCAATTTAAGAAGTGGGGATTATTGTCAGTTTTTAAACTATATTACACTGAACAAATCCAAAAATTTTAATGATAATCTATTATATATAGTTAATATTCGAAATTTACGACAAAGAAGATCAGTTTTACCTTATATATTTCAAATTACTTACTAATTTGTGTTAATTTTCATACACTGTTAGCTTGAATTAGTTAAAATAGTCGCAATAACCTTACCACTGCAAGATATTAATAAATAAGGCCGACGTAGCATGGAAACAATAGATAAGATCAAAGAACAAATTAGCGAAAACCCAATTTTACTGTATATGAAAGGCTCACCTAAGTTGCCTTCGTGTGGATTTTCATCCCAAGCGTCTCAAGCGCTTATGGCTTGTAATGAGCAGTTTGCTTATGTTGATATTTTACAAAACCCAGAGATACGTGCCGAACTGCCAAAATATGCCGACTGGCCCACGTTCCCACAATTATGGGTGGATGGCGAATTAGTAGGCGGCTGTGATATTATTTTAGAAATGTTTCAGCAGGGTGAGTTGCAAGAATTAATAAAAGAAACTGCAGAAAAGCACAAAGCGGAATAAGGTGATATACCCACGCATATAAATTAAAAAGCCGCTTTAAGAAGCGGCTTTTTAGTGTTCAAATTTTATTCTTTAACTGACTTCTTTAAATAAGCTCTCATCAATAATAACATCATTAATGATATCTTGAGCCATTTGCACGCAGGTCCCGCAGCTAGAGCCAAGCGGTAACAGCTGTTTTAGATCACGCACGTTGCCAACACCTTGCTCACGAGCAGCTGTTTGAATTTGTTTATCGGTTATCCCATGACATACACAAACGAACATTTTGGCACAATCTCTCAGTTATCTAATTCTAAATGATAATAGTTGTTATTTAGATTAAACGCAAGATTTATTTTTAATATTGAGGAAACTAGAGTGGCCATCCGCCAAGAGATTGATATTTATTGACCATATAGCAAAATAACTCCGCTGTTTTTTGTGTGTCGTACAACGCAGAGTGGGCTTCAGTTTGATTGAATTCAATATTGGCTGCTTGGCAAGCTTTGATCAATACCGTTTGACCCAACGACAACGCAGCTAAAGAAGTAGTATCGAACGATACAAAAGGATGAAAGGGGGAACGCTTTATACTTTGTCTACCGATGGCAGCATTGACAAATCCCTGATCAAAACTAGCATTGTGAGCAACTATAACGCTGCGCTGACAATCAGCCGCTTTTTGCATTTTACGTATATGCTTGCACAAACTTTGCATTACCACTTGTTCAGCTTTGGCACCGCGCAATGCACAAAAAGGATCAATGCCATTAAATTCTATTGCCGCTTTTTCAATGTTAGCACCTTCAAAAGGTGAGATGTGCTCATGAAAACAACTATCAGGGCTAAGGATCCCATCGTCATCCATTTTTAATGTAATGGCAGCTATTTCTAAAAGTGCATCTGTCGCTGCATTAAATCCTGCAGTTTCAACATCTATAATAACTGGGAAATAACCTCTAAAGCGCAGGTTAAGTGCGGGAGCTGATGCTGTCATGCTGTTGTTGTCATAATATACTTTAGCTACCTCAGAGTGTGACTAAATGAATGAGCGATATCGCCTTAGTATGCAGGACTTTATCGGGCTTTGCTAGCAACAAAGTTTCTAGCCTAAACTAATTTTTATTAAGGTCGATATTATCCTATATAGAAGTCCTTAGCGGCAACAGACCGTCAGGCAATAAAGGAAAATTATGCGAAGTCATATTATATTCATCCTATTAATTTTTATATCTATTAGTACACAAGCCAACGTGCGTAAGTACGCGGTAGATATTGAATCATCCACATGGGCGATGGCCAAACAAACACGCTTAGTATGTGAGCTTTCTCATCCTATTCCAGGTTTTGGTGAGGCAAGTTTTATTACTGAAGCATCAAAACAGCTAAATTTAGAATTTACCTTAGATATGCTCAGGCTTCCGGGTAAATACGATGCTGCAGCAGTATATTCAATGCCTCCAAAGTGGATGCGAGGTGTCGCACAACGAAAAATTGGACAAATGGACCTACTCAAGCAGTACGATGGCGATTTACCCGCGGATACCGCATGGCAAATGTTGACTGAGTTAGAAAAAGGTTTTTGGCCAACTATTCATTACCAAGATTGGTTGAACGGCAATGATTCTGTTGCAGTGTCTTTAAATGCGAGCAATTTTGAACCGGAATACCTTGCTTTTAGTCAATGTATTAGTAATTTGTTACCGTACAGTTTTGAGGACATTGCATATACTGTGTTGGCCTACAAGAAAAATAGCGCTGAGTTAACCCAATATTCAGAGCGTCGTCTGAATATGATCGCTGAATATTTAAAAGAAGATATCAGCTTAGACTTGGTCTTAGTAGATGGGTATTCAGACAGCTATGGTGGTAGTTGGTTAAACGAACAATTGTCTATTCGCCGAGCCAATGAAATCAAAGATTTTTTTGCGAATATGGGTGTTGACGGTGGACGCATTAATGTTACCGGACACGGTGAGAAACGACATGTATCCCCTAATGATAATTCACTAGAGCGCGAAAAGAATCGCCGCGTTGTTGTTCGGATGAATAAAGCTGACTAGTATAAAGAAACCATACAAGCGCCACAACGCGGCTTACGAGCCACACAAGTATATCGACCATTCAGCATAAGCCAATGGCACATCTACCTTAAATTCAGCAGGAATTACGTTAAACAGTTTTTCCTAGCACAATCTATTGTTTTGTTGCTGTCCAGATAGCTAAAAATCCTCGCTCAATTGCATGCGTGGTCCCGTATAGCATGCCATTTTCTAAATAAAAGCTACTGTTGTACTTACCACTATTGTCGGAAGATACTAGTGCAACAGTGATTCTCTTAGTCACTTTATTAATGACACCATACTGCATTTTCACGCCATCTCGATAAAACTCGCCGTAGACTTTTCCTTTTTCTATTTTATCAATGGTCATTTTGGCAAAATTATTGTCGTTAGGATTATTGGGTGTCATGTCTAACACCCAAGTACCTATTAGTTGCGCATGATTATCTATGCTAGGGCTTGTATTTGCGCTGTTAGCAACGCCACTAATAGTCAAAAAAATAACAAAGGTAATTAATTTCATTTTAAAACTCTATATGTAAATTTAAAGAGCAGCCAATTTACCTTTTAGATTATTTAACTTCGTCTCAATTAGATAAATGAAACAATTTAATAGTTTCAATTATGTAAATGAAACAAATTCCGTTGTATAAATCACATGTCATCTAGTGATTTTTTTGCGATCTTTCTTAGCTCACTCGGAGAAACACCTAAGTGCTTTTTTACCGAACGGTTAAATGACGATTTAGAATTAAAGCCCGCTTCAAGTGCTAGGGTTAATAAGTTGTGCTTACGTTTCTCGGGTCGTAAAAGTAAGGACTGTACTTCGGCAATTCTAAAGGCATTCACATAGTCATTAAATTTAGTTTGTAGGACCTCGTTTAGCGCTTGAGTAAGCAAATAAGGTTTAATTTGTAATATGTTTGCTGTTTTATTTAGGCTTAAATCAGGATCTTTAAATACCTTTTTGTCTCGCATTACACTTTGTAAATCTTTAACAATCTGTTCTAACTGCGCCACTCGTTCTGGTTCTAATGACTTTACATTAGAAATGTCTGTGCTGTCTTTACGCTTAAAACCTTCAATGCCAATCCAATATGTCATAATTGAAATACCAATAAAAAACGGGTAATAGTAAAAGCGCGTAAAATAAAAATAGTATTCTTGAGAGCTTAGTCGAATAAACAACATATCAATCACAAGAACAAAAAATACGAGTGAGAAATAGACCTTAAAGGATTTTATTATTCTTTTGAGCCAAATTAATCTGACCTCACCTAGTACAAACTTACTATTAGATGCATTTAAATGTTTTTCGGCAAGGTAAGCATAAGACACAATCAAAATGCTCGCTACGATATAGATTGTAGGTTGATTCATCCAAGCCCAGTATCCCCAATAGCCTGCCCAAGATAAGCTCTCTTTTGTGCCATCCCAATATATATTTTGTATCCTCACAAAAACACTGAAAATGACTTGAAAAATAACAGGCAACAAATGAATTAAGTGTTTCGATTTTAATTGAAAATTTTGATGGGTTTGCGCATAAACATATCCAAATAAAAGTGCACCATGAATCCAGCTTAGGTCAATCATAAGATAGTACCATGTATCATAGTAGCCTAGTCCGAATAGGCGCATTATTTGTACGAGAAGACGGTAAGAAAACAGCAAAAGTAGTGATGCTAATAAACGATTGGCGGTTTTATTAAATTTCGAAGACTTCAATAGAATAGCACCAAAAACAATGCCTTGAATTGCCCCTATTGATAATACAATTACTATCAGAATGTCTGCCGTTTCCATAGATGAGTATCTTTAAATCAACATTAATGATAGATAATAGTACACGTCCTTTAGCAAAGGTAAATGTTATATAAATTAAACTATTTGCAATGTAACGATTGCTTGCGAGAAATCTCGCGAAAGGCTAAGACAAATGGAACTATCAATGGTCGTTGACGCTAAACGCTCTTGATAATGATTTTTTAGCCATTCTGATTTATCGTCATCATTTGTGCTCATTATAAGCAGCTGAAATCGGCTCTAAGATTTACCAGACTCCACATTAGTGTCTTTGCATTGACTCTCCAAATTGACAAAAGCATTCGCAAAGTTCTCTCCCATTTGTACAAATCCGTCACTTAAATAATGCCAAGGATCATTTTTACTGTATGGGTAACCTTCGGTTTTAGTCATATAGCCAGCACATATATCATGTTCAACAAACTGTTGTTGTGCTAATTGCACACGTTTGATGTAAGGCATAATATTATCGTCACTCAGCCCTGAATTTGTTATTTTTCCAATAACAATGGGAATATCATCTTTTCTAAGTGCTGCTCGAAATAGTTCCATGAGGCGAGTTAGATTATTAAAATAGGCATTCGCAGATGCTTCGCTTTGGTGAGCGTCCGCTTCACCTTGCATCCAGATTATGCCCGCAGGAATGAGTGTATCTATCTCCCCATCACCATCAATATCGGTAGATGAAAATGCACGTTCAATAGTGTTGAGCGCGAAATCATATTGGTTTTTGCCATCTCCTTCACGAAAGTCTGGTGACCAATTTCCATAGCCAGTATTGAGGTGCAAGCCCGTACCCCCAACTGCATATTTAACTATTGCAATTTTCTTGTCGGGGAAGTGTTTAGTTAAGGTCGAAGCAAAGCTGAGTTCAGCACCAAATCGATTGGCGTAGTGATTGGTCTTTCCGTCTGATTTAAAACCTGTGCCATGACCGGGTTTTAACTTTGACCATAACCCAGTGCCGCCATCCGGTTGATTGTCAAACGTACCATTACCATGGAATATCATTACTGATTGTTCTTGTCGAAGTTCAGCGGGAAGTTCATTTACATAGCCATATCCAACCATATTAGATTGACCAGCTAGGAAGAAAGTTAAATATTCATCAGAAAATACAAAATTTGAGAATGAATATAGTAATAAGCCAATGAATAACTTTTTCATTATTAGAGGGCTCCTTTAAATATACTTTTAAATTTCGTTTAGCATGCATGACAAAGCTACGGAGATTGAACTATGAAGTCAACTCAAGTTGTGTTTTAACTAAAACTTAACCAAAGTCGTTAAAGCAGTTGTTTACGCATTTTTGTGAGTCTATCTAATTGGCAAGCGCTGACCTCAATTATTCTATTTTATCTTTAAACTCACACAAATCTTCAATAATACAAGATCCACAGCGTGGCTTGCGGGCGATGCAGGTATAGCGGCCATGCAGTATTAGCCAATGATGAACATCTACTTTAAATTCCGCAGGAACGACTTTTATTAGCTTTTCTTCAACTTTTTCAACGGTTTTTCCCATTGCCAGCTTAGTGCGGTTACTCACTCTAAAAATATGCGTGTCTACTGCTATAGTTGGCCAGCCAAAGGCGGTATTAAGCACAACATTGGCCGTTTTTCTGCCCACTCCTGGCAATGCTTCTAAGGCTTCACGATTTTCGGGTACTTTTGATTGGTGTTGCTCAATTAACAATCGACAGGTCTCTATCACATTTTTTGCTTTTGAATTATAAAGTCCAATCGTTTTAATATATTCACTAAGCCCTGCTACGCCTAACGCGTGTATTTTTTCTGGGGTATTGGCCACAGGGAAAAGTTTATCTGTGGCTTTGTTTACGCCTACGTCTGTTGCCTGAGCCGAAAGTATGACCGCTATTAGTAACTCGAAAGAAGAAGCAAAATTTAGCTCAGTAGTTGGGTGTGGGTTTGCAGCGCGAAGACGCGTTAAGATTTCTCTACGTTTTTCTTTATTCATATATCGGTGCCTGTTACTCGCGCACGCTGAACGATTTTTTGCTCTTTCTGCATGCGCGATTCTACCGCTCTATCAATCATATTTTTTGCTGCTATGATAAGCCCTAAGCCAATAAAAGCACCTGGTGGCAATATGGCGAGTAAAAAGTTAGCATCGGTTTCAAATATATGGATAGTAGCATTTTGTGCAAATTCACCAAACAATAAATCGGCACCTGTAAATAATGTGCCAAAACCAAGTATTTCGCGCATACCACCGAGCAAAACCAAAATAAACGTAAACCCTGCGCCCATCATTAGTCCATCAAAGGCTGCATAATGCACCGGGTTTTTGGATGCATAAGCTTCTGCTCGTCCAATAATGGCACAATTTGTCACAATTAACGGAATAAAAATCCCTAAGACTTGATACAAGCCAAAGGTAAAGGCATTCATTAACAATTCGACGACTGTTACAAATGAGGCTATCACCATGACAAATATCGGGATTCTTATTTCGTTTGGAACAAAATTTCGTACTAAAGAAACAGTGATATTTGAGCCAAGAAGTACCAAGGTTGTCGCTATGCCTAAGCCTAAACCATTAATAAATGTGCCCGTAACCGCTAGTAAGGGGCATAAGCCAAGCAATTGCACTATTGCAGGGTTGTTTTTCCATAATCCTTGCATACTCAAGTCGGCAAAATCATGTTTTATTGTCATTGTTTGTCCTCCGTTAATGGTGTAGTCAAACAATTGCTTTGAGCGTTGTATAAATACGTACTATTTTGCTTTATGTATATCGTTGCATTTTTCACAGCTGCGATTACGGCTCGAGGGGTAATTGTTGCGCCGGTAAATTGGTCAAACTGACCACCGTCTTTTTTTACTTGCCACCTTTGTCCGGTATCGTCACTGTACTGCTTGTTATCAAAATCGAATATCCAATCACTTAATCTATGGTCTATCTTATCTCCTAATCCAGGGGTCTCTTTATGATTGATAGTTCTGACACCTAAAATGGAATTTTCAATATTTACGGCAACGACTAAATCAATAGCACCGCTGTAACCGTTGGGAGCTGTAGTTTCTATTGCGATAGCGGTATTATTTTCGAGTAAACGAGAGCGAAACACGCGTTGTGCTTTTTCACCTAACAAAGGGTCTGCAGGTACTTTTAAACAATCAAGATGTAGGTCATTATCATGCATTTGCTTAGGAATGACTTGATTTAGAGTACTTAACAATTGTTGCTCTCGAGCTTGCGCTATTTTCTCATGGGTTAAGGTATAGGTGAGGGCAATTATGCTAGTCGTCCCTAACGCAAAGGCGCCAAGTAATAGACCGTTTTTTCTTATATGACTAAACATCATTTTTCCTTGACGGTATATCTTTGACTTTTACAGCATGCCCATAAGTCCGAGGGCGCGTGTAATAATCAATAAGCGGAACCGCCATATTCAAAAGTAATACTGCAAAAGCAATTGCGTCTGGATAGCCACCCCAAGTTCGTATAACTATAATCCAAAAGCCAATTGCCGCACCAAAGATTAGTCGCCCTTTATTGGTAGTGGCCGCTGAAACTGGATCTGTCGCAATGAAAAAAGCCCCAATAATTAAGCTCCCGTTGACTAAATGGAACCAAGGCGAAGCGTAGACGGAAGCGTCAAACATAAAGAACAATGTGCTAACTAACATAGCACTGAATATCATACTAAAGGGTATATGGAAGTTAATGACTTTTTTAGCAAGCAGAAACAAGCCCCCGCCAAAATATGCCAAGCTCACAAGACCCCAGCCTTTGCCAATACTATCATTAAACATGCCATCTTTGAGGGCCTCACTTACAGTATAGCCCTCACTTAATGTGGTTTTCATATAATCCAGAGGAGTAGCAGATGTAACCCCATCAATGGTGACTTTCAACTGTTCAATACTATAACCTTGTGAGGTGTAACCTGTGATAATGGTATAAAGAGAGTCCCACAGGTCTATTTGTTGCGCTGTTGCATTGATCGGCGGCATCCAAGCTGTCATTTGCACAGGAAATGATATTAATAACATCACATAGGCGGCCATCGCTGGATTGAACATATTGTAACCCAGCCCACCGTATAGTTGTTTAACAATGGCAATCGCAAAAAAAGTACCAATAACAATCACCCACCAGGGGGCTAGCGGTGGAATGCTTACGGCGAGTAGCATAGCAGCTAAAACGGCACTATAGTCCTTAATCGCTCGTTCGGCACTTTTTTTTCTTACTTCAAGTACAACAACTTCAGTTACTATTGCGGTAATAATTGCAAGCAGCAATTGAATAATAACGCCGTAACCAAATACTAATGTTTGTACCATAATACCCGGTATCATGGCGTAAATGACCAGTCGCATTACCGCGCCAGTATCACGTTTATTGTGATGATGAGGAGAGCTAGCGACGGCTAATTTAGTCATTGTTAGTCTCATCATTTTGTTGTTTGTCGTTTTGCAATTTCTTAGCCTTAGCTTTTGCTATCGCGGCTGCTACTTTTTGCTTTTTTAATTCCGCTGCAGTCTTTTCTGTTTGTTGTTCTAAATTTTCATTTGTCGTGCCTTTATCCGATTGTTTATCCTTTACGTCAGATTTCTCAGATTCTTGATTATCATTGTTAATACTACTTTGTTTTGCAATGTTAACTGTTTTGTCTTTGTCGCTTGCAAGCGCAGCTTTTTTTGCTTTTGCTCTTGCTAATGCCGCCGCAATTTTATCTTTAGCAGCACCACCGTCTTTCGACATCGCTTGCTTCCGAGCTTCTGCTGCTTTGCGATGTTTATCTTCGCGCTCTTGTTTTTCGCGCTCTAGTCTTTCTTTTCTGGCTTCAAAGCGCACTCTTGCTTTATCTGCTTGTTCTTTTTCTTGTTGTTGTTGTCGGATATTGCTTTTAGCTTGACGATAATAATGAACCAGTGGGATTTCACTTGGGCACACATAAGCGCAAGCACCGCATTCAATACAATCGAATAAATTATAGTCTTCGGCCGTTTCAAAATCTTTTGCTTTGCTGTACCAATAGAGTTGTTGGGGTAATAAACTCGCCGGGCAGGCATCAGCACAAGCTGAGCACCTTATGCAGGCGCGTTCGTCTTTAGTAGAAGCAAGTTCTTCTCTCGCCGGCGCCAAGATACAATTAGTAATTTTGACAACCGGAGTTTTTGCCGACGCAATGGTAAAGCCCATCATCGGCCCTCCCATAATAATTTGAGGATGGCTTTGTAACTGACTCGCATAATGGCAATGTTGGAGTAAATGGCTTATCGGTGTGCCCAATAAGGCCCAAACATTTTGAGCGTTTTGTATGGCTTTGCCTGTTACTGTGACCACTCTTTCAATTAAGGGCTTGCCTTCGATCACTGCGTCAGAAACGGCGAAACAAGTGCCCACATTAAACATCATACAACCAACATCTATGGGTAAACCGTCTGCGGGTACTTCCCTTGATGTTAATACTTGTATTAGCTGTTTTTCTCCACCAGCCGGATATTTTGTAGGTACTGATATAACCTGATAGTCTGCTTTTTGTTGGCAAGCAATCGACATAGTTTCGATTGCTTCTGGTTTATTATCTTCAACCGCAATAATAACTTGTTTGGGTTGTAACAAGTGGGCAAGAATATCTATGCCTTGTCTGATTTGCCAAGCATGTTCCCGCATAATCCTATCATCTGAGCTAATATATGGTTCGCATTCGATACCATTTATAATAATAAACTCTAGAGGTTTCGCATTATTTGACTTTATATGAGTAGGAAAACCTGCGCCTCCTAAACCGCTAACGCCAGCAGCACAAATTGCAGTAATAAGTTGATTTTTACTTGCTTTAGTAAAATCACTGAACCCTTTAGTCGCTATCCAATCGTCTTTACCGTCTAACTCTATAGTAATTGTTAAGTCATTAAGTCCAGAAGGATGTGCCGAAGGATGTTGACCAATTGCTGTAATTACTCCAGAGCTTGAAGCATGCACTGGAACAGCAAATGGGTTCTCGCTTTTGGTTAGGGCTTGCCCTTTTAATACATGCTCGCCAAGCTTTACTAATAATTCACCATCCACACCTATGTGCTGTTTAACGGGGATGTGCACGAATTTTGGCAAGGGGAGCTTTGCAATGTTAACAGTGTTAGATAAGCTTTTATGTGTTGTGGGATGCACTCCGCCAGGAAAGTCCCATAATTGACCTAAAGAGAGTCGCTCCATTATGGTGTCATAGGGTGTAAATTGGTCCATTAGTTTACAACCTTTATTTGAATATCACCCACGGGTACTTTTTGTAGATCCCATTGCCAGTTTTCAGTTTCTGGTGTCAATGCGAGCATGTCGATGCAATCTACAGGGCAGGGGTCTACACACAAATCACACCCGGTGCATTCGTCGATAATCACCGTATGCATTTGTTTAGCAGCTCCTACTATTGCATCAACTGGACACGCTTGAATGCATTTAGTACAGCCAATACATTCATCTTCGCGAATATAAGCGACTTTTTTTATGTCTTCGACACCATGAGCTGAATCTAAAGGTTTTGCTTCAACTCCCATTAGGCTTGCAAGATCTTTAATGGTCGCCTCGCCACCTGGTGGACATTTATTAATTTCGTCCCCGTTGGCAATAGCTTCTGCATATGGCCTACAACCTGGATATCCACATTGGCCACACTGAGTTTGGGGCAATATATTATCAATCTGCTCTACCAAAGGGTCGCTTTCTACTTTAAATTTAATCGCTGCAAAGCCAAGCCCTGCACCTAAAACAAGTGCAATTATCGCAACAATTAAGAGGGCAATAAATGTCATTGTCATTTTATAAGGCCTGTAAAACCCATAAATGCTAACGACATTAGTCCTGCCGTTATCATAGCAATAGAAGCACCCTTAAAGGGAGAAGGTACGTCCGCGGCGGCTAATCTTTCACGCATAGCGGCAAATAAAATCAAGACAAACGAAAACCCGACTGCCGCGCCAAATCCATACACAATTGACTCAACTACAGTGTGTTGTTTAGTTGTATTTAAAAGAGCAACCCCAAGAACCGCACAATTGGTTGTAATTAAAGGAAGAAATATACCTAACAATCTATACAAAGTAGGGCTTGTTTTGCGAACAACCATTTCGGTAAATTGTACAACAACTGCGATAACTAAAATAAAACTAAGTGTTCTGAGGTAAACGATGTCTAATGGAGCAAGAATATAGGTCTCGACCAAATAGCTTGATAAAGACGCTAGGGTTAGTACAAAGGTCGTTGCCATTGACATACCAATCGCGGTTTCTAAACGGCCAGACACACCCATGAAAGGACATAAACCTAAAAATTGCACCAATACAAAATTGTTAACTAATACAGTGCCCAGCAAAAGTAGTAGCAAATCTGTCATCGTTGATGGTTAGTTTCCTAGTTATTTGATAAAAGACGTTCCAGCTTTATTTTTGAACATCGAGGCATGCAAAATTTACAAAGCGTAATTATCGCTTTTTATGAATGAATAAACAACAAAGAAACAGCGGCAATTGTAATGTGGGTGTAAATCTAATATATGAACAAAACAGAGATGGCTCCCCCTCCCCGACTCGAACGGGGGACCTGCGGATTAACAGTCCGTCGCTCTAACCAACTGAGCTAAGGGGGAATTGCAGTTAGGATATTTACATTAAAAGTGGCTCCCCCTCCCCGACTCGAACGGGGGACCTGCGGATTAACAGTCCGTCGCTCTAACCAACTGAGCTAAGGGGGACCTGTCTTTTAACGGAAGCGCATATTAATGAGCCTAGTGCTTTGTGTCAACTATGTTTTCGGTTTTTTTCCATTTTCAATGAGCAAAGTTTACGTTTAAACAGTATATTTGATAGGGCGATTGCTAATACAGACGAAAATAAAATTTTTATAACTATAATGTGAGCGCTAAATCACTGAAAGTATAAAATATTACTTTCTGAAGCAAAATATCACTTGCTTAGTACTAAAAAGAATAAAAAAACCCTTGATAACTGTCTTTATATACAGTTAACTGAAAGCGCATAATAATATGAAAGGCAGTAGAAGGTTAGTAGTGACTTACATAGAAATATTTCAGATTCTTTACAAGTAACGTCATTATTAAGGCGTGGCTACTTATCCACCCGAACTGTGGATAAGTCTGTGGAAGAAAGTTTTTAATCGATGTTTGAATTTTTTAATTAATGTCAATGCTTATTGTATAAAAATGATGAATTAATCATTAAATTTATAATAATCAATGATTTAAGTGTTTTTCATGCTCTTTATAACTAAATGCGTTTTTACAGCTTATAAAAATTATAAAGCCTGTGTGTTAAATTCATTGACAAGGCGTAAATATTATTGTTGTCAATAAAATGACATATTATTGTCACAATTTATTCATATAAGTGAATAAAATAATTGTGAAATATTTGGAATCTAATGCGAACATATTGCCGAATATTTGTTAACCTTTAACGAAGCTGTTCTTCCAGACAATGATCCGTAACTTTTCTACCTAAGGTAGCGTCATTTTTACAGAGAAAAACTTATCAAAAACGAACTATTACAAAGCGATATAAAATCAACATTGATTAACATGACCATGCCAATGATAGTCGGCATGATTATGTTAATGACTTTTAGTATTGTTGATACTTTCTTTGTTAGTTTAATTGGCACTAACGAACTCGCTGCTATCAGTTTTACATTCCCGGTTACATTTACGGTAATTAGTTTAAATATTGGATTGGGCATTGGCACGTCTGCAGTCATTGGCAAATATCTTGGGGCAGGGGATGATTCTAAAGCAAAAGTGTTAGCAACTGGATCAATTATGCTTGCGACTTTGTTGGTAGGAATACTAAGTGTCTTTGGTTATTTTTCAATTGGTCCTATTTTTTCATTAATGGGCGCTCAAGAAGAATTAATCCCATTAATTTATGATTACATGTCTATATGGTATTTAGCTGGGGTGTTTTTAGCTATTCCAATGGTGGGCAATGCTGTTTTGCGTGCATCTGGCGATACAAAAACACCCAGTATAATAATGGCGCTAGGTGGCGCGATAAACGCAATTTTAGATCCTATTTTGATTTTTGGTTGGTTGGGTTTCCCTGCTTTAGGAATACAAGGTGCGGCAATTGCCACTTGTATAGCATGGGCAGTATGTAGCGTATGGATAATATATTTACTTGCTGTTAAACGACAGTTAATGGAAGCGAAAATCTTAAATTGGCAAGAATTTAGGGCGGCTGCGAATGGAGTATTAACAATTGGTTTGCCAGCAGCTGGCTCCAACATGTTAACGCCTATAACAGCTGCTGTTGTCACTTACATAGTCGCGCAATATGGAGCAGAATCAGTGGCGGCGTGGGGAGTAGGAAATCGCCTGGAATCAATCGCCAGCATTGTAGTTTTAGCACTATCTATGTCTCTGCCTCCATTCATTAGTCAAAACTTTGGTGCCAATCAATATGCTCGAATACAAGCCTCTTATCAGTTGTGTATTAAGTTTGTAATGATTTGGCAGCTAATCATTTTTGCAATACTTGCCTTAAGTTCAAGGTTTATTGCGTCAATATTTGCTGAAGAGCAAGCCGTAGCTGACCTGATTACTTTGTTTTTGTTAATCGTTCCGTTGGGTTATGGTCTGCAAGGTATTGTGATACTCACAAATAGCTCGTTTAATGCTATGCATAAACCCATGATTGCTTTGTGGCTTAGCATAATACGTTTGTTTGTTTGTTATATCCCGATTACCGCGTTAGGAAGTTATTGGTTTGGGCTTGAAGGTTTATTTTGGGGCTGTGTTTTAGCTAATGTGGTAGCGGCAATCGTATCTTTAGTGTGGTTTAAAACATCCATTAGTAAAATTCAAAAACAATCTTGCATAGATAATGCCGACCAAGCAAATAGTATATAAAAAGGATCATTAGTGGCTAAAGGTTTTAAGCTTGAATCAAATTATTCACCAGCCGGTGACCAACCACAGGCGATAGAAAGTCTTATCGATGGCCTACAAAGCGGCTTGGCTAGACAAACGCTGCTTGGTGTTACGGGTTCAGGTAAAACTTTCACCATGGCCAATATCATTGCTAAAGAACAACGACCAACATTAATTATGGCACACAATAAGACCCTCGCCGCCCAACTATATGGAGAGATGAAGGAGTTTTTCCCTAATAATGCGGTAGAGTATTTTGTTTCGTATTACGATTATTATCAGCCTGAAGCGTATGTCCCTAGTACCGATACCTTTATTGAAAAAGACGCATCAATAAATGACCATATTGAGCAAATGCGTTTGTCTGCAACAAAAGCGTTAATGGAGCGAAGGGATGTAATAATTATTGCCTCTGTATCAGCAATATATGGCCTTGGTGATCCAAAAAGCTACATGAAAATGTTGTTGCATCTCAGACAAGGCGACATTATGGATCAACGCGATATACTGCGCCGCTTAGCCGAATTGCAATACAAGCGCAACGACTTGGCTTTTGAGCGTGGTACTTTTAGAGTGCGTGGTGATGTAATTGATATTTTTCCAGCGGATTCAGAGAAGCAAGCGGTGCGTGTACAATTGTTCGATGAAGAAATAGAAAGAATTTCTTTGTTTGATCCACTTACTGGGGCGGTTGAAAAACACGTTATTAGAACAACTGTTTTTCCTAAAACACACTATGTAACACCACGCGAAAAGATTCTGAACGCCATTGACTTTATAAAGAGTGAATTGAAAGAACGTCAATCTGTGCTAAAAGACAATCACAAATTATTAGAAGAACAACGTATATCTCAACGAACACAATTTGATATAGAGATGATGCTTGAGCTTGGTTATTGTTCTGGTATTGAAAATTATTCAAGGTATTTGTCAGGCCGTGCGCCAGGAGAGCCACCGCCAACGCTGCTAGACTATTTCCCTGCAGACGGTTTGTTATTCATTGACGAATCTCATGTAACTGTGTCGCAAATAGGCGCGATGTATAAAGGTGACCGTTCACGCAAAGAAACACTTGTTGAATATGGTTTTAGGTTACCTTCAGCGCTCGATAATAGACCATTAAAGTTTGATGAATTTGAGCAAATTTGCCCACAAACGATTTATGTTTCTGCAACCCCCGGCAATTATGAACTTGAACATACTGCGGGTGATATTGTTGAACAAGTAGTAAGACCGACAGGCTTAATAGATCCTGAAATAGAAGTGCGCCCTGTTGCTACACAAGTTGATGACGTATTGAGTGAAATAGGGCATCGCGTGAAGTTGAATGAGCGTGTGTTAATTACCACATTAACTAAGCGTATGGCAGAAGACCTAACCGAGTATTTGAATGAGCACGGAGTGCGTGTGCGTTATTTGCATTCCGATATTGATACTGTTGAGCGTATAGAAATTATTCGGGACTTACGCTTAGGTAAGTTTGATGTTTTAGTAGGTATCAACTTATTAAGAGAAGGTTTGGATATGCCAGAAGTCTCTTTAGTTGCTATATTGGATGCTGATAAAGAAGGCTTTTTGAGGGCAGAAAAATCGCTTATTCAAACTATTGGTAGGGCAGCAAGGCATTTAAATGGAAGAGCTATTTTATATGGTGATAAAATCACTAAATCGATGAAAAAAGCCATTGATGAAACCGACCGACGTCGGCAAAAACAGCGAGAGTATAATAAGAAACACGGAATTGTGCCGACACAACTGAACAAAGAAATTACAGATATCATGGATTTAGGGGATAGTGCTCACCCTGCGGCAGGAAAGGTCAAGTTGAAAAAGGTATCTGATCAACAAACAGCAACTAAGGCTATGAATGTTAAACAGATGATGGAGCAAGTCACTGTTTTAGAGAAAGAAATGTTTGGATTGGCTCGAGACCTGGAATTTGAAAAAGCTGCAGCCGTGCGCGATAAGGTAGAAGCTCTGCGTAAAGAAATTGTCAAACTATCATAAAATAAAGGCTTTCGGGCCTCTATCATGCCTATACATTAGACACAAACCTGCGTCCCCTCAAAAATAATACACCTCAAAATGTAACAAAAAAATAAAGTTTTAGTTATGAGAAACGATAACTATATTAGATAATCATGCTAGACTCTTGAACGTACGCGATGTTAGCGTCCAAAAATTGCGCGCTGTTCGCTATAAATGGCGGCAAAAGCGTCAATCCTGATTGAGTACTTAGCTGCAAGTGGAAGAAATTGAGGGAAAATAATGCTTAACCGATTACAAGAATCCGATATCAAGTTACTCAGAGTATTTTATGCTGTGGCTTCATGTAATGGCTTTACTGCGGCTGAACCCGTATTAAGGATGCAAAGACCAAATATATCTGCAGCCATCAAGAAATTAGAAGAACGGCTTGACTTGGTGTTATGTCATCGTGGTCGTGGCGGTTTTCAAATGACAAAAGAGGGCGAGGTGGTTTTCCAAGAAACAAAACGCATCTTCAATGCTTTTGATAATTTTGTATTTAACCTTAAATCCTTACATGACGATTATTCTGGTCATATAACTATTGTACTTATGTCTGGTTTAGCCACTTCTATCCAGTTGGCGGTAAGTAAAGCCGTAAAAAGTACAATGAAAAAATTTGATGACATCCATGTCAATTTGCAAACTCGTTTATATAACGAAGTAGAGCATGTGGCGTTATCTGGTGAATGTCACTTGGTACTTTCAACCTATGATATGGTGAAACCTGAATCAGTGACTTTTCACGATGTCGGTGTGAAATGTAAAGGCCGACTGTATTGTGCACCTACTCATCCTCTGGCCAAGTTTAGAGAGTCAGAGCGCTTGCCAGATAACGTTGATATTGAAGAGTATCCTGCAATTGGTATATCAGGATTATCTTCATCAAACTATATTCATGGTGATAAACGCTTATCAATACAAACATTTTCCGACTCATACGAAGTGTGTATGGCTGCCATCATGACAGGCGAATATGTTGGTTTGTTACCCGATTATATAGCTAAGGAACAAGGTGCAGCGACCGGTTTAGTGCCAATCGCTAAAGGAAGCTTGTTTAATTTTGAACATGAATTATTTGTGATGAATGGCAAAAATACTAGGCTTAATCCAGTTTTGCGTCACTGCATTAAAGAAATTGAATATTTCGTGTCAGAAAGTCAAAAATAGAGTTTATTCATAGTCAAGTGGGTCGCTTGCATTGTTTGCCGAGAAAGCTTCAAGCCTTTCCTGACAGGCCCCACATTTACCGCACGCTTTATCGCGTCCATTATAGCAAGTCCAGGTGTCGGCATAATCCAGTTTCATGGCTAGCCCTTGCTTTAAAATTTCAATTTTACTCACTTTTAAAAATGGCGCTCTTACTTCTATGGCTTCATAATTAGCAATTTTACATACTTCATTCATGGCTTGTACAAACTCTGTCCTGCAATCAGGATAAATTGCATGGTCACCAGAATGTGCACCAAAATAGACGGCTTCAGCGCCAATCGACACGGCATATCCTGTCGCCAATGAAAGCAATATCATGTTGCGATTGGGGACGACTGTTTGTTGCATCGAACGTTCTTCGTAATGGCCCTCGGGAACCGCAATGTCATCGGTTAAAGAAGAACCCCCAATTAATTGATTAATACTAGAGATATCGACGATTTTATGCGCAAAATTATGCTTTTTAGCGACATTTTTAGCAAAATCAAGCTCTTTACTATGACGCTGACCATAATTAAATGAAAGTGCAAACACTTCATAACCTTGCTTCAATGCTAAGTGAAGGACTGTATACGAATCCATGCCGCCTGAGTATATAATAACGACTTTTTTCTGGGACTGTGTATTAACCATTAATATTTGTTCAACCTATAAAGAAAAGTGGTGATATTTTAGATCTTTGTAAACTATCAATGCTAGAATCCGCCTAAATTTACTAGCTAGAATTAACTGACCATATCGATATTGGGTGTAGTATATTTGAAAGTGTGGCATTTAGAAAATATAAGTATAGGAAAAACGACCAATGACGGGGCTGCAAGTTAATGAAGTATTTGAAACTATACAAGGCGAAGGTTTTTGGACAGGTACGCCATCTATATTCGTCAGATTACAAGGGTGTCCTGTAGGTTGTCCTTGGTGCGATACAAAGCATACATGGGATTTATTACCCAATAATCTAAGGTCTGTCGATGTAATAATGCAAGAAAATGAAGAATCAGCTTTTTATTTTTCAGCGAGCCCTGAGTCTTTGTTTGCGCTTTTTAAGGACAAGTCGTATACCGCAAAACATATTGTTATTACAGGCGGTGAACCCTGTATGTTTGACTTGGTCCCTTTTACTGAATTAGCTCATAAAAAGGGTTACAGTACTCAGATTGAAACAAGCGGGACATTTTCTATAAGTTGTAGCGAAGAGACGTGGGTAACAGTTTCACCTAAGATAAATATGAAAGCTGGCATGCCTGTGCTTGTTAGCGCTATGCAAAGAGCTAATGAAATTAAGCATCCTGTAGCTATGCAAAAACATATAGATGAGCTAAATGTACTGCTCCAAGAAAGTGATTTAACGCAAGGCAATAACAAGCAAAACGAACAGTCAGCGCTAATATATTTGCAACCAATTAGCCAGCAAGAACGCGCTACACAACTTGCCGTTGATACCTGTATAAAAAATAATTGGCGCCTGTCAGTGCAATTGCATAAGTATATTGGCGTTGAATAATTACATAGTCTGGTTGATACTCTACTATATTCGAAATGCTCATATTGCAGAACAATGAAATCAAATAATAGATTTATAGTGGCGCTTTTCTTAATTTTATCTTCCCCCGCGGTGATGGGCGCCGTGTGGACGATTGTATATCCGCAATCTGAAGTCGACAATGATGAGCGTTATGAGTTTCCATTAGCATTATTAGAACTCTCATTGCAAAAAACGGGTGTGCGTTACCAGTTAGTGCCTTCCTCATCACCTATCACACAAGCAAAATCAATTAAACGCTTGGAAGAAAACCTAGAGATTAATGTGTTATGGTCAATGACTGATTTACAACGAGAATCACAATTAAGAGCGATTAGAATTCCTATAACAAAAGGGCTCATAGGTTGGCGTGTTCTATTAACTCACAAAGACAATCCATTTTTGTTTACTAAAATAGATTCTCAGGCGGACCTTCTTAAATTTTCTCCGGTACAAGGAATCGCTTGGCCAGACACCAAAATCTTACAAGCGAACGGGTTCAATGTCATTACCGCTAGAGACTATATCGAAGCGACTCAGTCTGTAAATTTTCAAGAGGCTGATTTTTTCCCTCGCTCAGTCATCGAAGTGATGAGCGAACTAGAAAATACTTATTCAAAAAATTTTAGACTGAAGAAAAATATTCTTATTCGCTATCCTGCGGCACAATATTTTTTTACTAACAAGAGTAACGTCACGCTAGCGAATTTGTTAAAAACCGGCATGCAACGAGCTATCGCTGATGGCAGTTACGATGAACTCTTTATGAAGCATTATGGCGAAGTATTAGAGCGTTTTAATGTTGAAGGGGCTGACGTCTATTATTTGAGCAACCCCTTGCTGCCTGTACTCACACCAATCGAAGATAAATCGCTCTGGTACAAACCAAATGCATTACCATAAATTATGACGATTATTCTTTGAACTCGCCACTATGAACGGATTTCATTGAACGACCTGATGGGTCAGCAGCAGCTTTAAAACTAGCATCCCATTCCAGTGCTTCCACCGTGCTACAAGCAATCGATTTACCGCCAGGAACGCACTTAGCAGCACTTTCTTGAGGGAAAAAGGTTTCAAACACAGTTCTGTAGTAATACCCTTCTTTTGTGTCGGGGGTATTAATCGGGAAACGAAATTCGGCAGTTGCCAATTGCTGATCGCTAACTTCAGCATCAACAAAATCTCTAATAGAATCAATCCAGGAATACCCTACGCCATCACCAAATTGCTCTTTCTGGCGCCACAACACTTCTGCTGGTAGATAAGTTTCGTCATCAAATGCTTTGCGTAAAATCCATTTTTCCATGCGTCCGTTGATACACATTTTGTCTTGTGGGTTTAAACGCATCGCTACGTCCATGAAATTTTTATCTAAAAAAGGTACTCTTGCTTCTACGCCCCACGCTGACGTTGCTTTGTTAGCTCTTGCACAATCGAACATATGTAATCTGTCTAATTTTCGGACAGTTTCTTCGTGTAGTTCTTTTGCATTGGGCGCTTTGTGGAAGTATAAATAACCGCCAAAAATTTCATCACTACCTTCACCAGAAAGTACCATTTTGATGCCCATAGCCTTAATTTTGCGAGTCATTAAATACATTGGCGTGGCAGCACGAATGGTTGTGGTATCAAAGGTTTCTAAGTGGTAAATAACGTCCTTAATGGCGTCTAAACCTTCTTGTATAGTGAAATGAATTTCATGGTGGACAGTACCTATCATATCGGCGACTTTTTTAGCGGCGATTAGGTCAGGGGCACCTTCAAGACCAACGGCAAAACTGTGTAAACGTGGCCACCACGCATCACTTTGATCACCATCTTCGACTCGTTTTGCTACGTAACGAGCTGCAACTGCCGAAACTAATGAGGAATCTAAACCACCAGATAGTAATACGGCATAAGGCACGTCAGACATCAAATGCGACTTTACAGCCTTTTCAAAAGCGCTTTTCAGATCATCTAGGTTAGTTTGATTATCTTTAACTGCATCATACGACATCCAGTCACGCTGATAATATTTTACTAAATTACCGTTTAACATGTAGTGACCAGGAGGAAATTCTTGCACCGTTTTACATATTGGCACTAATGCCTTCATTTCAGATGCGACATAAAAATTGCCATGTTCATCAAAACCAGTGTAAAGCGGAATAATACCTAGATGATCGCGAGCAACTAAATAATCCCCTGTACTTTTGTCGTAAAGAATAAAAGCAAACATGCCTTCTAATTTATCAACAAATTCGGCACCGTATTGTTGAAACAATGGGATGATGATTTCACAATCAGAGCGCGTAGCAAAATCATAATTGGCGCACTCTTGTGCTGCTAGTTCTTTATGGTTATATATTTCGCCATTAACCGCTAATATTTGCTTACCATTATCACTCACAAGCGGCTGAGCACCTGTGTCGACATCGACAATTGCGAGTCTTTCGTGACATAAAATAGCGTTGTCATCATGCCATATCCCTGACCAGTCAGGACCACGATGACGTAATAATTTTGATAATTCGAGTGCTTTAGGTCTTAATTCACTCGCATTTGATTTGATATCTAAGATACCGAAAATACCGCACATAAAAAGGCTTGCCTCTGTAGTTGATTCAAAGTGACGTTGGTTTTCTGTCGAGAAAGCTTGCTAGACTCAGATGCACCTTTTATTAGCACTAGGCTATTAAAATGACCACGTTTACAGCAGAATTTTATTGTTTTTTTTATTCTATTCTTTCTACACCGTGAATTTGCCACGATCAGGAAAAAAAGCAAGGATTTATTTGGCTTTTATGACCTCCAACTTAAGAAAACAGCATTTTTTGCCATAAAATTAAGTGAAGGTCGTGTTTTTTACAGTAAATTACCTATCGCTGGAATTCGCTGTTAGGGCTCCAAGCAGGCCATTGGTCAGTATTGCTAAGCTGATACCCCACATCAAAAAGAAGTTGAGTATCTTCAAGAACACCACCTAAATCCCATTCGTCACGGTATTTATCGCATACTTGATGATAACATCCAGTTACGATTAAGCTCATGCGCTTGCGATACTTAGCTGTTTCTTCATCAATGGGCTCAGAACCACCTTTCGCATATAGAGCGGGTACACCTAATTTAGCAAAACTAAAGTGATCAGAACGATAATAATATCCAGCTTCAGGTCTATCTTCTTGCGACAAGGTACGGCCTTGTTTGCTTGCCGCTTTTTCTAAGTATTGCTCTAACTCAGATTTACCCATACCAATCACTGAGACATCTTTGGTTTTACCTAATATGTTTTTGGCGTCCATGTTTATATTAGCAACCGTTTTATTAAGAGGGATAATGGGGTTTTCAGCATAAAACTTAGACCCTAATAGGCCTTGTTCTTCTGCAGTTACGATTAACATACTAACCGAACGTTTTGGGTTTTTGTTTAAGTCAGCAAACGCCTTCGCCATGGTGAGGCTAGCAGCAGTGCCTGTCGCATTATCATGAGCACCATTGTATATGTGGTCGTCTTTTCCATTGTTTAAGTCGGTGCCAAGATGGTCCCAATGTGCGGTATAAATTATATGTTCATCGGGTGCTTCAGAACCAGGTAACGTTGCAAAAACATTGTAGCTTTTTGATTTTTTAAATTCATTTTTGACCGTGACAGAAGCCGTCATAGACAAGTCTTTAGCGTATGGACCGTTTTGCGCTTTTGTTTTTTCTTCTTCGAAATTAAGACCTGCTTCGGCAAAGACTTTTGTTGCCGCTTCGTAAGAGATCCATCCTTCTACCGCAACTCTACTGGCACCTGCATCAGGACTCACTAAACCATATTGAGGACCACTCCAACTATTTGACACCACCGACCAGCCATAAGAAGCCGGCTCTGTTTCATGCACAATAAATACGGCCGCTGCGCCTTGCGCACTTGCCTCTTCATATTTGTAACTCCAACGGCCATAGTAGGTCATAGTTTTACCTTGGAATCTGTCACCATCGGGCGCAGCAAAGCCTGGATCGTTGACCAATACAATAACTGTCTTACCTTTAACATCAGCCATAGAATAGTCGTTCCAATCGTACTCAGGCGCATTTACCCCATATCCTAAGAAAACAAGCTCGGAATCTTTTAAATCTATCTGCGCTTGCTCGCGTTTCGAACTTGCGACCATATTTTCTTTATACGCAAAAGTATGGCTACCCATCTGTAGACTCATGTTTTCGTCAGCGCTTATCTGCATTAGGTCTACTTGTTGAAAAAAGCTATCTCCATTCCCGGGTTCAAATCCCACTTTGCTTAGTTCTTCGGTTAAATAATCAAGGGTGAGTTTTTCACCTTCGGTTGCAGGAGCTCTGCCTCCAAATTCGTCCGAAGCTAGCGTTTTAATGTGTGCACGTAATTCGTCTTCACTGATATTGCTATAAACTTCTTCAAAGTTGTCTGATGATGGTGCTTGTGTACAAGCACTAAGCACTAAGCTGCTCGCCAGAAGAGCAAACAAAGTGCTTTTTAATAAAGTGGTTTTTTTGGCAGAAAAGATATTTTTATTCATTATTGTATCCTAGTATTATTTCTTAAGCTGTATGTACTTGGGTTTTGCTGTTATTTGCTACGTCATATGCATTGAGCAAAACCTCAACAATCCCTAACATGCGGCATGAGTATAAGCTATTCAATATTTGAAACAAGGTTAGAGAGCATAAATTCAATCATCATGGCCGGTCAGACATTTAATACGAAAACCTTAATGCATTTTTTCGACAATGAGTGCAAAACATGCCCCTTTAATGCCCTAGAGTCTGTATTAAGCAACAAGCTTAAGCGGCAAATAATTAATTATGCTGAAGAGAATCAGGAAATAAGCGCCGATATATGCATAAACTTGCTTCGACAAGATCTTATCAATGAAACGCCACATAACGAATTTATCGCTCAGGATGTTTTTGAATACGCCAATGAATCATATGAAGCATACATTTATAAATATAAAAAAATTCCAACGAGAAATAATTGGCACGATTTCTTTAATGGTATGATTTGGTTGCAATTTCCAAAAACAAAACAGTATTTTAACCAACAGCATGTTACGGAAATCAAGTCGTCACAAACCAATGCGCTAAATGGACAAAACCGTTCAAATAGCAAAAATCGTTCTGCCATTAGAGACAGACTAACGCACTTTGATGAATGTGGATTAGTACTGTTTACCGACCAAACTTGGCTAGAAAACGCACTTGATAATCATGATTGGCAACAAATTTTCGTTAAAAATAAAGCACTATGGCATAGCCATATTATCCCCGTCGTTTTGGGCCATGCTTTATGGGAAATGTTGCTAAACCCTTTTATTGGTCTGACCGCTAAAGCAACAGTTGTGAGTGTTTCAAGCGAAACGCTAACAACCTTGATTCAAGACAATCAGCAAGTTGGAGATAAGCAGCGACTTCTCAACGTAGACGAAATGTTATTAACACATCTCATTGATAAAAAATTGATTTTTAAGAGGAAGCCATGGAAGCCTCTGCCTTTACTGGGCATTCCGGGATGGTCTAAAAACCAGCAGAATGAAGCATTTTACGCTAACACGGATTACTTTATGCCAAAATCATGTAAGTAAAAACACTCAAAGGCGCATGATTTTTCGTCAGCGCCTTTGAAATTGCCAGTGCTTTATATGGTGTGACGCTTAAGTGGCGGCAAAAATTGCAAATAGTAACCAAATAAAAGCGGTCGGAATAATCGCCACAATAAGAGATTTATTGGCCGAAAAATTAGTCCAAGAGCGCACACAAGTCATTGATAAGTATATTGTCCAAATAACATCTAATCGCACACCATTGAAAAAATTGAACCAATTCGATGACATTTCAATCCCCATAAGATAAGCCACTGACAAGGGTGCCAAAACAGCAGTTGAGAGTTCAGTCCCTTTGTCATGCATGGCAATGATAAGCAAAGCAACTAGTGAGTTAATTAACACAGGCATCGACATCCACCACATGGCACCATACCAATCAGTGTATCCCTGCACACTTTTGTTATCATTACGGGTAACAAGTGTGTAATAAAGCGCTAAAATTAGATTAATAAGTATCGGTGCGATTACACTGAAAATCATACTGGTCAATTGTGTAGAGCCTTGTTGATACATTGACATGACATTTTTCTTCTCAGCAGGACTCGCATCGGGCATAGATGTATTGATAGTGATATCTCGCCACCATTCAAAATCAACTACACCAAAATATAAGTAGGCGGGCAATGACATCACTACAGCAAGCAAAATAAAAGGAACCCACGACCAATTGTCTTTGACCGCTAATGCATCAAAAACACCTTTGGGTTTATAAAATATTTCACTTGCCGCTTGTATTGGGTTGCTTACGCTAAGTTCGACCTTTTCAGATAGTTCAGCCTCAGGTTGTGAATACGCGTTGGTTTCTGTTTCTTTATTTTGATTATTATTAGTTTCATCATGTTGGTCTGACATCAATTTCCCCTAGTAAGCATTCCTGTGTTATACGCCTTAATATACCTGTTTCTAATGCAACTACACAATGAAGATTTGGGCAAAATACATAAATAGAAACACTTTTTATTTGAGAAGATTATTTTTTTAGAAGATTTTGAATAGCAATAAAAGGCGACTTACCTTAAGCTATTCAAAACAATAAAGGATGTGAGCATGATCACCATTGCCCAACTAGCAAAAAAATTCAAAGTTGAAAATCCGAAAAAGCTCAGCGAGCAAGATAAAAAAGATCCTCGCCTTGAAGGTCGATTCTTTCATTCGGTTAAAGATGTCAGTCTAAAATGTGATAAAGGTCAAGTGCTCGGACTACTGGGGCCAAATGGTGCCGGTAAAACAACAACATTACGGATGTTATCGACTGCACTAAAACCGGATTCTGGTAGCATTATCATTGATGATGTTGACGTTGTTAATCAACCTATAATTGCACGTAAAAAGATTGGGTTTTTGTCGGGTTCTACTGGTTTGTATGGTCGTCTTACAGGGCGTGAAAATATTCAATATTTTGGCCGTTTAAATGACATGAGCGAAAGCGCTATTAATGCGCGAATTGATGAAATTGCTGACCAACTCGATATGCATACATTTCTTGACCGTCGTAGCGAAAATTTTTCCACAGGCATGAAACAAAAAACGTCAATTGCGCGAGCGGTTGTCCATAGCCCTGATGTTGTAATACTTGATGAACCCACCACTGGCTTAGATATTATGGCAGCTAAAACGGTTATTGATTTTATAAGAGATTTAAAAACTAAAGGCATTCCAGTCATTTTTTCGACCCATCATTTGGATGAAGTCACAGAGCTCTGTGATCACATTAGCGTTATCGATCATGGTTTAACAACGTTTGATGGTAGTTTAAGCGAATTCACTGCCTTGTCTCCTAACTTACACGAAGCCTTTATGCTTACTCTGCACAGGAATCAAAACTAATGTGGTTAATCTATAAAAAAGAATTGTTGGAACTAGTTCGTGACCGTAAAACTGTATTCTTTATGATTGCGTTACCTGTATTGATTTTCCCCATTATTTTTGGTGGCATGATATACGTTACCAACGAGGTACAATCTGAAGCTCAAACAAAAACACTGCGTTTTGCTATTTCTGGTGAGCAGTATGGTCGCGATTTGGCAGCGCAGTTAACTGATGTAGAGACGCTTGAATTAATCAGCCTAAGCGAAGACATTAGTGACGAAGAAAACGCTAAAAAAGCGGTTAAAGATGGCTTGGTCGATTTTATTGTGCAAATCCCAAGTAACTATGGCAACGACGTGATTAATAGCGGTCAAATTGTACTAAAAATTGTGTTGAACGATGCTCAAGTTAATAGGGCTCAATCGAGAGTTCGCGATATAACCGATGTGATCGAAGAAACTAACCAACGTGCAGCATTTGCTTCCTTAGGCGTGAATGAAGATATTCAAAAAGCCCTGATCAATCCAATTTTAGTTGAAAAGGTTAATGTGGCAGATGATCGTGAGCAAGCGGGTTCTGTCATCGGTGGCTTTGTCCCTTATATGGTGTTCATTTTATGTTTGTCCGGTGCAATGTTACCAGCTGCAGACATAGGTGCAGGAGAAAAAGAAAGAGGAACATTAGAAACCTTATTACTCTCACCTATTGATCGTGTTCAAATTGTTTTGGCAAAATTTTTAACCATCGCTACTGCGGGGGCAACCACAGCTCTGATCACCATAACGAGTTTCGCAGCCTGGGGTCTGGGTGCAGCCTCAATGGCAGATATTAACATTTTGACAGAGTTTATGGCCGCGATTGACTGGGTTGACTTTGTTTTGATTTTCTTAATGTTAGTGCCCGTGGTGGCAACGTTTGCCGCCGTTTTACTGGCCTTGTCAATATACGCTCGTTCATTTAAAGAAGCCCAAGGTTATATGAACCCTATGATGATATTTGTCATTATTCCAGTGGTAATTGCACTCATTCCCGGCATTGAATTAAAAGGCGTATGGGCATGGATACCATTGACGAATGTGGCCCTAGCGATAAAAGAACTGATCAAAGGGACAATGGATTATGTGCAATTAGTTGCTATATTTGGTTCTTCGGTTATTTTGGCGGGAGCTCTTTTAGCATTTTGCGTTTATTGGTTCAACCAAGAGAAAGTGTTATTTAGATAAGCCGCAAGTACTTATTAGGGCCATACTGTTGTAATATGACAAAAACGAACGTTAAGGGTGTTGCTGCTTTTTTTGCCAATGATGGCCCTTTGGCAAAAGCGCTAGACGATTATCAAGTTAGAGAGCAACAACTCGACCTATCTAAAGCAATTGAAGAGACTATCAACGATAAGGCTGTGCTTGTTGCAGAAGCAGGCACTGGTACTGGCAAAACCTTTGCTTACCTTGCGCCGGCATTGCAATCAAACAAAAAAGTTATCATATCTACTGGGACAAAAAACCTTCAAGAACAGCTATACCAAAGAGACCTTCCGCAAGTCAAACAAATGTTAAATCAAGAAAAACAAACGGCATTATTAAAAGGCAGAAGCAACTACCTTTGCCTGCATCGGACTAAAATAAACGAAGTGTCAGAAAGAGGTCTAGATAAGGACGTTTTAAATGAATTTAAAACAGTCATGAAATGGGCTAATGGCACCAAAACAGGCGACATGAGTGACTTAAATTTGCTAAAAGAGGACGCAAAAGTGTTACCGCTTGTGACCTCTACCATCGACAATTGTTTAGGCAAAGACTGTTCTTATTTTGAAGATTGTTTTTTAGTTAAAGCACGTCAAAAGGCTATGATGGCTGATATTGTGGTGGTAAATCATCACCTGTTTTTCGCCGATTTAGCGCTAAAAGAACAAGGTTTTGGTGAGCTTATCCCTAATGTAGAAACCGTTATCTTTGATGAGGCGCATTTAATTCCTGATATTGCGAGCGAATATTTTGGTGAAAATTTGTCAACGAGACAGTTAAATGATCTACTCAAAGATCTTAGTAAATTGCAAAAAGTACAGCTAAAAGATGCCAATCAATTGTCTGAATGCGCGCAGAAGTGCTTATATGCCGTAGCCGATTTTAGAGCGTTATTTGGGCAAGACCCTGAAAGAGGAAACTGGACGCAAGTATTAAAACGGCCAGATATCAAAAAACAAATTACTTTGTTGTCTGACGAATTGAACAAGCTAAATCAAGTAGCACAACTAAATATTGGCCGAGACAAAGACATTGATACGCTAATAGAAAAGCTAAATACCTTTGATGAGCGATTAAATTTATTTTTGCGGGATGACCACAAAGATGTAAGCCTATGGTACGAAACTAGCAAATACCATGCTATCTTACATTTAACCCCGCTTAGTATTGCCGCACAATTTAATAAAGTGACTCAATCTAGAGATACTAGTTGGGTTTTCACGTCAGCAACCTTAGCAATAGATGGCGATTTTTCCCATTATCAAGGCTTAATGGGTTTAGAAACAGCTACAACAAAATGTTTTGATAGCCCCTTTAACTACCAGCAACAAGCGATGTTATGTGTGCCAAGGTATTTACCTGAACCTAATCACAAAGATATGAAAAAAGCCTTAATAAATATTTGTATTAGCTTAATCGAAGCGGCAAAAGGGCGCAGTTTCATGTTGTTTACCAGTCATCACATGATGCGTCTTGTCGCTGAAGCTGTATCTGAAGAAATTGAGAATGCGGTATTTGTGCAGGGTGAACGTTCAAAATCAATGCTGCTGAAAGACTACTTGGCCGATAGTAAAAGTGTGTTATTCGCAACGGGCGCGTTTTGGGAAGGAGTGGACGTAAAAGGCGATGATTTGCTATGCGTATTAATCGATAAGTTGCCTTTTGCTTCGCCCGATGACCCTTTGTTACAAGCCAGATTGGATGATTGCCGAAAGCAAGGTGGAGCGCCTTTTTTTGATATTCAAATTCCTCAAGCAGTCATCGCTTTAAAGCAAGGCGCAGGGCGGCTTATAAGAGATTTTAATGACAAAGGGGTCTTGGTTATATGTGATAATCGTCTGGTAACTAAAGCATATGGAAGTAAATTTTTGGCTAGTTTACCGCCAATGAAAAAAACCCGAGACTTGAAAATAGTAGAAGATTTTCTGTCTTCTATTGATTAAGTAAGATTAAGCACTACTATTTAGACTAATTCAGCGTCAAATAAGACGAAAGGCACTCTAATCAAGTAATGAAACGATTGGTAATAAAATGAATATTCTAGCGATAGATACCGCAACAGAGGCATGCAGTGTCGCCTTATCTATTGGGAGTAATACTGACTCTATATTCGACATATGCCCACAACAACATAGTCAGCAAATATTGCCTATGCTAGACACAATACTTATGCGCAATAACATTAAAATAGCTGATCTAGATGCTATTGCTTATGGCAGAGGACCTGGCAGTTTCACAGGTGTAAGAATAGCGGCAAGCACGGTACAGGGCTTAGCATTAGGTAGTAATTTACCGGTTATCGAAGTGTCTACCTTAGCAACACTGGCGCAGCAGAATTATGACGAATATCGACTTGAGTCTACTCTAGCCTTGATAGATGCAAGAATGAAGGAAGTATATGCGGGGAGCTTCACAATTGTTAACGGTATTGCAACAACAAATGGTAATGAAACCGTTATAGACCCTCAGCTTGCTTTGAATATGTACACACAACACAAACCATTGGGTATTGCGGGCACTGGTTTTGAGGCCTATGCAGATATATTCTCTGGATATATAGACACCTTGCCAAAGGTAATGTTTCCAAACGCATTACATATGCTACCATTAGCTCAGTATCAGTTTAATCGTGATCAAGTGACCAATGCTAAGAACATTGAACCTGTTTATGTACGGGATAAAGTCACCTGGCAAAAACTGCCAAATCGAAGATAAACGGAGAGTTCATGTCAATAGTTAATCCCTTAAATAACGCTGTGATTATAAATCAACATGAAAATAACTTTTCGTATGCGCAAAAAAAGCAAGGCTCGTTAGAGAAAGAGCATCAAGCAACGGTAATTGAAGCTGATTATGTTAGAGGTGGTGGCGAGAAAGCGCATAAACAAGCAGACGAATTGCTCGAACGAGCGAACAGCTATGTTGAATCTTCGTATAAACTTCCTTTTACGGTCAAGCAAAGTTTACAAGCATACACTTCATTGGATATTTCACAGCGACAAGAAGCCCTCAGTAATTTGATGGGCGTCGACTTTTATGCTTAAATCAATGAACTAGACAGCAGACCAGTTGTCGTAGCTTAAGACCGGTAATATCCGGTGCCGCAAAATACGGAGATTTTCAGATGAAATTACTTAGTATCCTAATTCCGTTCACCCTCTTAATTGGTGGGTGCTCAATGACGCCAGAAAACATAGAGGTCGCAGAAGTCGACAAACTTGTAACTTATGTTGACAGTAAGCAAAGTGATTTAGCGGGTAGGAAGGCGCGTTGGGGCGGCAAAATTGTGAGTGTCGAAAATAAAAAAGATGTCTCTGAAATCGAAATAGTCTATTTCCCTGAGGCACGTTCAGGCAAGCCTCGCACAGGTGAGCCAAGCGAAGGACGCTTTAAGGCGGTTGTGACTGGCTTTGTCGACCCATTAGTATTTGAAGAAGGGCGTCTAATTACTGTTGTTGGTGAAGTGGGCACTACTAGTGTAGGAATAATTGGCGAACAGGAATATCAATATCCGGTATTAAATGCAGTTGGCTATCATATGTGGAAAGAAACTTCGGATGTTCGCGTCGAAAGCTTTGCATTCTCTCCTTTTGGCTTTCATTATGGCTTCAATCGAGGATTTTATAACCCTTGGTATTCGCCATGGCATAATAGTCATTTGCGTCAACGTTTAAGAGTCACCAAACATAATGGTCATTCTCAAGGCGGAGTAGTCACGAGAAGCAACTCAAACAGTAGTGTTTCCGCTACTTCTCGTTCTGGGCGAACAACATCTTCTGGTGTTCGGAACCAAAGTAACAGACCAAAAGACGAACGTTAATTGATAAAAGAATCTATTGTAGCGTTGCCCCACACAAAATTGGCGACGCTACAAAACGACTTAACAAATGCTGATACTACCCTCATATTTGTGCATGGTTACTTAGATAATGCTAACAGTTTTTTGCCCATGCTACCGTTTTTTACCGACGTTAATTGGATAGCGGTAGATTTTGCAGGCCATGGGAAGTCCCAGCATCGTAGTTCTGACGCGCATTATCACTTACTCGATTATGTGTTCGACCTGGCATCCTTAATAGAGCATCTAGCATTAAGCAATGTTGTCTTAGTGGGGCATTCTTTGGGAGCTATTGTCAGTAGTATAGTTGCGAGTACCCAAGCGAGCTATTTAAAGGGCTTTATTGCCATTGAATCTATGGGACCTTTGAGTGAACCTGAGCATACTTCAGCACAACAAATTTCAGCAAGTATTCAAAGTCGATTTAAAGCGCAAAAAGCCATAAGACAACCCAATAGCCTTAAAGATATTGTCAAGGCACGTTGTGGAGTCAGTGACCTGAATCCTCATAATGCTGAGCTTATTATGCGACGCAATCTAAACATCAACGCTGATGGATCTGTAGAATGGCGCAGCGATAAACGCTTACGTACCTTGTCTCCGCTAAGGCTAACCGAAGGTCAAGCGCTAAATATCCTAGATTCAATTACATGTCCTAGGGCTGTTATTTTAGGTGATCAGGGCTTTGAAAAAGTAAAAGCAGGCATTGATAAGAGAAAAGCACAATTCAAAGGTGTGCCATTGTACACTTTTGCAGGCGGACACCATGTACATATGGATTCTGCTAAAGAGATAGCGCTAAAAATTAACACTATTATTAATAACTATTAGTGATAAGCATAATACATAACAAGCGACGCTGATTCGCTTGTGTGTCTGTGTTACTATTAAAAAGAATTTTCCCTAACTCATAGCTTGTTCACGTGATTCATAAGTAAGCTAACTAAATTAAAAGACAGTCTATTGCATTCTTACCAACATATTACAGACTATCAGTATATTGATACTAAAGCCGACCTCAATAAAGCATGTAAAAAGCTCGCTGATAAGGCTGTGATTGCTTTCGATACTGAATTTGTGAGGACTCAAACATTAAATCCATTACTAGGTTTGATTCAGGTATTCGACGGTGAAACGGTTTATTTAATTGATCCGGTTGCCATTTCTGATTTAAGTGAATTTTCCAAAATACTGGAACAAACCGATATTATTAAAATAGCTCATTCTTGTTCAGAAGATTTGGAAACTCTGCTACACCATTTGAATGTAATTCCACAACCCATTTTTGATACACAATTTGCGGCTGCACTTTTAGGTCTCGGTGTGTCGGTAGGCTATGCTAATTTAGTAGAAAGCGTTTTTAATATTAAAGTTGATAAGGGTGAATCAAGAACAGATTGGTTGCAGCGCCCTTTAAGCAATGCTCAATGCGATTATGCTCTTGCAGATGTCACTCATCTTTTAGCACTTTACGAACACATGCTTGTGCCAATTGAAGAACAAAATAAACTAACTTGGGTGTATGACGAGATTGCTCATCTTGCAGCAAAAAAGCAAGCTGTATATCCTGCAGAATTAGCTTATTTAAGCGTAAAGAATAATTGGAAGTTGCGGCATAAACATCTTGCTTGTTTGCAAAAATTAGCAGAGTGGCGCATGCAAACTGCTCGCAGAGAAGATAAACCACTATCATTTGTATTGAAAGAGACAGCATTAATAGAACTGGCCTACAAGATTCCTCAGGCGAATCCACAACTATTTGAGTGCCAGCATTTATATTCTAAGCCGGCTAAATTATATGGTGATAGTATTTTAAAAATATGCCGCAGTGTCATTGATGCACCTGATGAAGCTATGCCCAAAAGAGTACAGAGACTCACCGAATTTAGAGACTATAAGCAGGCGCTTGAAAAGCTAAAAGCGCTTACAGAACAAATATCACATGAACATTCAATACCTACCACACTTTTCGCTTCTAAAAAGCAACTCAATCAGGTCTTAAAGTGGTGTTGGTTTGACTTAGACGAACTAGAAGCACAGGCCTTAAAACCTGATCTACTCTGTTCTTGGCGTTACAATTTATTAAACCCTTTTATACCACAACTATCAGCATTTTTAACGGGTTCACATGAAGTTAAGCGTAGTATATAAATCAAAACGTAAAGCGGATACTTATTTATATGTAGAGAAAAAAAATGCATTTGATAGGGTACCTGAAGTTTTATTAAAGCAGTTTGGCCCGCCTGTATTTGTTATGTATTTAGCGATTGAAAAGCATAAAAAAGTAGCGGGAATAGATTCACAGTCTTTCGTGACCAGCATAAAAGATAAAGGCTACTATTTACAAATGCCTCCGGCTCAGAAAAACCTGCTAAAAACCCACCGGAGTGAGTTAGGTTTGGACGCAAATATACCAACTCGTGAAAGAGACGAGTAATGAAAGACAAAAAGAAAAGCCCTTATAGTAAAGAATTAATCGATTCGCAATTTTGGCTCAATACACCCTTAAGTGAAATGTCTGACAGCCAATGGGAAGCTATATGCGACGGTTGTGCAAGGTGTTGCTTGCATAAGTTTATTGAAGATGAAAGTATTGATGGAGACTTTGAGCCAACAGAACGCTTACAAGATGGTGAAGAAATTCTTTATACCAACATAAGCTGTTACTTGCTCAACGATAAAAATTGTATGTGCACTCAATATGATAAACGTTCTGAACTTGTTCCCGATTGTGTCAGCCTAACCAAAGATAATTTAAAAGATATTTTCTTTATGCCTCCATCTTGTAGCTATCGTCGTTTACAAGAGGGTAAAGGATTGGCAAATTGGCATCCACTCTTAAACAAGGGCAAAAAAGCTCAAATGCATCAATTGGGCATTAGTGTGCGTAATCGAGTAATTTCAGAAGCACAAATTGACCTTCATGATTTTGAAAACTACATTGTGCATTGGCCATCTCAAGATATTGAAGAATGACAAGCTAGATTCGTCAAATACCCATATGCGGAGGTATATATGCAAAAAACTAAAATGAACATAGGGAATCAATCTATTAATGTGTCCCGAGCATTAGTTGTTTGGTTTTTAGCACTTATTTTAACAGCTTGCATTAGCAAAGAAGCGCAATACAGTGATCAACAAAAACGAATGTTAAGATGTGACCAATATATCGGCCAATCACGTGACGAATGTTTGAATGGCATGACTGTGACTATTGAAGACTATAAGCAAGACTGGCGAGAATTTGAAAGAGATGAAGCTAAGCGAGAAGCAGAAGCGAATAAGGAGCTCGAAAAAAACTTAAAAACTGAGCAAACACAGAATGAAAAAGTTAATTTGAGCGAAGAAAGTAAACAAAAGCAAATAGACTAAATTTGTTCTAATGCTGACATGACATCATTTAATAAATCTTCGGCCCGCTCACAACCCACACTAAACCGAATAACCCCATCTGCAATATCATCTGTCCCCCAGCGAGCCCGACGTTCGGCCGTACTATGCACGCCACCAAAACTTGTCGCTTCATAGACCAGTTTACAAGCCCTTAAAAAAGAATCTGCCGCATGCTGATTGGCCAATTCAAAACTCACAATAAAGCCAAAGTACTGCTGTTGTATTTTTGCGTTGGAATAGGAAGGGTCGTTTTTTAGTCCAGGGTAACGCACAGACAAAACTTTTTCGTGTTCAGCTAGTAAAGTGGCAAGCGCTAAAGCGTTATTGCACATTCGCTCTAGTCGAACATCTAGGGTTGATAAACTTCTGTGAACAAGCCATGTTTCCATTGGGCCAGGGATATTGCCCGAATATTTTCGCCACTCTCGAATTTTTTCGCTAATTGCATACTCTTTGCAAGTAACATGACCAAATAATACATCACTTTGTCCATTAACCGCTTTTGTGTCTGCAGACATAGTAATATCAGCGCCCAACAGGAGTGGTGCTTGTCCCAAAAAAGTAAGGGTAGTGTTATCAATAGCTAATAAACCGCCGTGTTGGTGTAATTTAGTCGCTGCCAAATGTACATTAAAAGTATCTAGCATAGGGTTACTGGGTGTTTCTAATAAGGCAAGATCTATCCCAGAGAAATCATATTCATCTATTTTTGCAGTCTCTACCGTTTTTAAATGAATACCAAACTTTACTAAATACTGCTGAGCATAATAACGAACCGGCGCATATCCGTCAGCAGGCAATAATATAGTATCGCCTGGTGAAACTAAACTAGTCAAAATGGCTGCGGCAGCGGACATTCCAGACGGAAATATTACCGTTTCACCGCCTTCTAATTTAGCAAACGCTTTTTCCAAACTATCCCATGTTGGTTGGCCAAAACGACCATATTGGTAGGTATTGGCTTCTACATCGCCTTGCAAATGGAAGGTACTGGCAAACTGTGGGCCAGGTTTAAACGCCTGACCATTTTCGGGTTTAGGCGAGCCTGCATTAATAATGCGCGAGGCCAAAGAGGGTTTTTGAGCCATGATTTGTATCTCTAAGAATTATCCATAAATAGGATAGCACATTGTGGATACCTGCATATATTTGCCATTCCTGCTAATGCCAATATAGAAGCTTTTTTTGAGCATAAAAAAACCCAATCGCGAGATTGGGCTATTTGTACATCAATCGCTAAGCATTTATTGTTAGCATTTATCTGTGCTTTGACCTAACTTTTCAGCTGCTTCGATGCATTTTTCTTTTAACTTAGCGGCTGCATCTTCTTCGGCTGTTTCAGCTTTTTGCTCAGCTTCTTTCATTGCAGAGTCTGCGTCTTCTTTTATCGCTTCTACTTTGTCTTCGCCCTCAGCTAGCATATCCTCAGATTTAGCTTCAACATCTGTTGCTGCTTCCATTGTCTCTTGTTTTGCATCCTCAGTTGACGCTTCTTGTTTTTCTGCGCACCCAACTAAACCAATTGTCACGGCTAGCATTATCATTAGTAATGGATTCTTAATTTTCATTCTTGTTTTCCTATTGTGAATAAATCTTTCGGGCACTTAACATACTCCTAAAAATACGATAAAGCTAACACAGATTTCAAAATAAAAATTATTTTAATAATTCGTGGTCATCGGGCAACTGTTTCATAATCCAAACGACCAAACGATGTTTTAAGCTGGCCAAATCTTCTTTGTCTTGAGGAAGGGGGGTAATAAGTTTGTCGAGAACCAATAACCTATACAAACTTTCTACTTTATGTTTTGCTGAGTCAGACGGTGAAAAAGCTTTATACCCTCTCTTCTGCGCGTATGTTTCTGCAACGGTGAGTGCTTTTCTAAGTAAGGCATTTTCGTTTTTAATTTTTTTCATAGGAAATAAAACCCTCGTATAGGCCAAAAATAATATACAAAACTACTCGGTAACTTTTAAGCGTTTCGCTAAACTTAAGAGTTGCGGCATTTTCATTGTGCATTGGTTTTTTTACCGAAAAATTGTGCAAGCACAACTATTACCAGCACTACCAAATAGGCGATAAATATAATCTGTAGCCACTCAGCCATGCCTAAGTCCATAAATTGCCAACGATTGTCATTGCATTCGCCCGTCGCTCCAAAAACAGCCGGTAGCCATTCGTGCAGCGGCATAAAAGAAGGAAAGCTTGGGGCAATATCGCAAGGCGCAAATAGTGGGTTGCTTGCGTATATAACATCAATATGAGCATTTGCAGACATTAGCCCTGAATAAGCACTATATCCCCAAACGGCAAAGCCCGCCCACCGTGTAATAGCATTATTGCTTAGCAAACCAATCACACCAGCGAGAAAAATCCCAATAACAGCTGTGCGTTGATCAATACATTTAACACAAGGTGCGAAATCTAAAACGTGCTGGAAATAAAGCGCACTAATAAATAATGCAAATGCTGAAAAAGCAAGTATGAACCATGAAACCCGCGATTGGCTAAATTGATATATCCACTGCATATTAGTATTCCAAACGATTAAACAAACGACCTTCTAATGTTAGCAAACATATGTGTTTAAGTAAGTAAAAATCAATGCATTCTTTCTATGTATCCGAATAAGGAAGCACCTCAAGCAATAATGCTTTTCTTGTCGCTGTCATCTGGTACAATCAGTTCAAGAGAACAAGAATAAGAATTAACTATGATATATAAATCTCAAAGCCCAGCAGGATTTGCCGAAGAGTACATTGTTGAATCAATATGGAGTAATCGGTTCCCCCCCGGTACTATTTTACCCGCAGAAAGAGAATTGTCAGAATTAATAGGCGTCACTCGGACCACTTTACGCGAGGTGCTGCAGAGACTCGCGAGAGACGGCTGGCTTACTATCCAGCACGGCAAACCAACAAAAGTAAATAACTACTGGGAAACATGTGGGCTGAATATTCTTGAAACCCTTGCAAGACTTGATCAAGACGGACAACCGCAATTATTAGATAATTTACTTTCTGCAAGAACAAATTTGAGTGCTGTATTCATCAGGGCAGCGTTTAAACAAAATTTACAAGCATGTCGAGACATAATCGGCAGGCATGCCGATGTTTTGCAAGAGGGTAAAGCGTTTGCTCAGCATGACTATCAAATGCATCATGATTTAGCACTGGCATCCAATAATCCAGTTTATGTGCTTATGATGAATGGCTTTAGGGGAATTTATGCGCGTGTGGGAGGCTTTTTCTTTAGTCATCAACCTGCAAGGGATGTTGCAACTGAATATTATAAACGCTTGCTTGCGGTGCTTGACACTGACGATACGGATAGGGTCATTGGCGTAGTAAGAACCTACGGAATTGAAAGTGGAAAAATTTGGCAAGAATTACGTCAAGAAATGCCAGATAACATTGTCGATTAAGCTCATATAAATATGTTTGATGTGCATTTGTGACGGCTCAGCGCCATAATATAAAAACACAACAAGTTAAAATGATAACAGGCATTAGGTTAAAAGAATGACAGATGTTTCCAAAGTTACCACCCCGAACAACTCTCCTTATCCGCATGTGTTCAGAGGCTTAGACCTGGGCTTCACCCAGTTAAAAAATAGAATCATTATGGGTTCAATGCACACAGGACTCGAAGAATTAGAAAACGGACATGAACGCATGGCTGCGTTTTTCGCTGAACGCGCTAAAGGCGGTGTCGGGCTCATTGTCACCGGAGGTATTGGCCCGAACGACGAGGGCGCTACACACGCTGTAACTCGTCGATTAGACAGTGACCAAGCAGTCAAAAATCACCAGTATGTGACCAATGCTGTACACGCCGAGGGTGGTAAAATATGTATGCAAATTTTGCATACGGGTCGTTATGCATATAGCGATAAGCTTGTTGCTCCTTCAGCTATTCAAGCTCCCATCAATCCCTTCAAGCCGAAAGAGCTAGACCAAGCGGGTATTGAAAAACAGATAGATGATTTTGTTTTTACTGCCAAGCAGGCTCAACGAGCAGGTTATGATGGCGTGGAAATAATGGGTTCTGAGGGATATTTCTTAAACCAGTTCATCGCTTTACGCACTAACCAACGCAAAGACGAATGGGGTGGAGAGTATCAAAACCGAATACGCTTGCCTATTGAAGTAGTAAAGAAGGTTCGCGAAGCGGTTGGTGAGGAGTTCATTATTATTTACCGCCTGTCCATGCTTGATTTAGTCGAAGGTGGGTCAAGTTATGACGAAGTGGTTGAATTAGGTTTAAAAATCGAAAAAGCGGGAGCTACTATTATTAATACAGGGATTGGTTGGCATGAAGCCCGTATCCCTACAATTGCGACAAAAGTCCCAAGAGCGGCTTTTACTTGGGTTACGGCTAAGTTCCGCCAAGCTTTGAATATTCCTGTGGTGACCTCAAACCGAATAAATACGCCAGAAGTTGCTGAAGAAGTCTTAGCTAGAGGCGATGCCGATTTAGTCTCTATGGCCCGGCCGTTTTTGGCTGATGCGGAGTTTGTGAATAAAGCAAAAGACAACAAAGCAAGTCAAATCAATACTTGTATTGGGTGTAATCAGGCCTGTTTGGACCATGTTTTTGACGGTAAAATGACGAGTTGTTTAGTCAATCCAAGAGCCTGCCACGAAACAGAATTAAATATTGAACCAGCAACTAGCTTAAAGCATATTGCAGTAGTGGGTGCAGGGCCAGCAGGCTTGGCTGCCGCCACGACAGCCGCCCAAAGAGGTCACAAAGTTACTCTATTTGATGCTGATGGGGAGATTGGTGGGCAATTTAATATTGCAAAGCAAGTTCCAGGTAAAGAAGAGTTTTACGAGACCATACGTTATTTTGATGTGCAGTTAGCCTTGCATGGTGTAGAGGTAAAGTTAAATACTACAGTCGACGTAGAAACCTTGCATAAGGGTGGTTATGATGAGGTTATTATTGCTACAGGTATAAAGCCAAGAACCCCCGACATTGAAGGTATCGATCATCCATCAGTATTATCTTATATAGATGTTCTTAAACATAAAAAACCGGTGGGTAGACGTGTTGCAGTAATGGGTGCTGGCGGGATAGGTTTTGATACAAGTGAATTTTTATCGCATGGAAAAGTATCAACCTCGACTAATATTCCGGCATTTATGAAAGAGTGGGGGATTGATATGTCACTCACTGCTAGGGGAGGTGTTGAGGGTGTACAAGCATTGCCAGAGCCGTCACCAAGGGAAATTTACTTGTTGCAACGAAAATCTACTAAAGTAGGTGCGGGTCTTGGCAAAACAACTGGTTGGGCGCATCGCGCTGGTTTAATGATGAAAGGTGTTAAGTTAATTGCTGGTGTTCAATATTTAAAGATTGACGATCAGGGCTTGCACATTGAAATAGCGGGCGAAAAGCAAGTTATTGAGGTCGATAACGTTGTCGTTTGTGCCGGTCAGCATCCTTTGCGCGAATTGCAAGAAGGTTTAACTTTACCAAATCATTTAATCGGCGGTGCTGACTTAGCCACAGAGTTAGATGCAAAACGGGCAATTGACCAAGGCACTCGACTCGCTGCTCGTCTTTAGGTTTGTATGCTTATTTTTTGTACATTCGCATAGTTTGACTTGATGCTTGATATGCCAAGTCAAACTGGCTGATTACATTCATACCTAATAAGCCGTCATATGAACTCAAATTTTCTTGCGGTAATACAATCACACTAATATTACTAAGTTGTTGATTGCCCAAAGTGAAACTCCTCAACTTGTAAATAGGTGCCTGTATCACTCCACCTGCAGTATTGACGCTAAATTTCCCTAAAAACTCTTTATAGCCTGAGGAAATATCCGCAAACTTTTTATCGCTTAATGCGGTTGTAGATGCGCCGGTGTCTAAAAGTAACAAGACCGATGTATTAGCTGCAATTGCTTGAGTAACAAAACGGCCTTGCGTTTGTTGTAAAACAACATCAGCTTTGCGCGATTCGTTTTCGGTTAAGTTTTCAAATATAGGAGGAGTGACTGCCGTTTGGGCTACGTTTTCATTGTTTAAACGCTGAAAAATACTATCTCTTAGCCTATTAGCTCTAGGATCGTCTGGCGGGAAACTGGCGAGAACATCTTCCATTAGACTCAACTGTTCCTGCATACCATAAGCTCTCGCAAGTGCCATTAAATAATTGCGATTAAGTGGGTCGACTTGCACCAATGGTTCTAAAAAGCTTGCTAATAAGTCCCAAGCACCATCGCCACTAAATTGCCTCATGATGCGCTGACTATTTACGCTAATGATAGTTTCTACTTGATTGCGTTGGTCTTTAGAAAGCGGAAGAGACAACATAGATTGATAGTGTACAAGCGCAATATTTAAAGGTTTAGTATGATAATAAACGTCTGCCTCTATTAACTGTGCGTTTATATCTTGAGGAAATTTGCGTAGATACTCAGATACTTCAAATTCCAGCTGCTCATATGCTTCATTTTTTTTAAGATTGAGTAAAAACTGCATAAAAATTTGAGCATTGTTTTTATCTGTTTCGCTAATATTTAACGAAATCTTTGAATCTTCAGGATGCGATAGAGGTGTATCTGAATCATTAATAAGCTGTTGCTTTGAGGATTCAATTAGTTCGAGTTTACCAATGTTACGGGCACCTTTAGTATGTTTGACCATCTCATAATTATTGTTAGTCTGAGCATCAACAGTGGATGTTGGTTCATTACTGTCAATTTTATTACTCGTTGAGGCTCTGTATAAAAACCAAAAATTAGCGCCCAGTGATATAGACAACAACACGCTTAACCAAAAGCTTGTTCTACTCATACCTCTTCCTTGTTGCTATGTTGATATTGTAGAGCAGCGTTACCATAAATCGATTTAAAACTGGGAGGCATTTTTATTGGAATGCCACTAGACAGCTTAATGCAAACAAATTGAGTTGTAGCGCTGTATACCGTTTTATTAGTCGCTACGTTTATAAATTGAAAAAAGCGTGAAAGTCTGCATTTTTCGTCACAAGCAATAATCCATGTCGCACATGCTAGGGTATCATTTTCATGTGATGCCAAATGGTAGTTGAGTTGGTGATGGGTAATCGCCATTGCTCTATCTTCTCTTTTGTAGTCTTCGAAAGATAAACCTAAACAAGTAGAATGCTCCCAAGCCAACGCCTCTTGGCGCGCTAAATAAGCAACGTTATTGGTATGTTGGTAATGATCGATATGCGAATCGTCGATGCACCATTCACTGATGAAGGGAGCATTATATTTCCAATCTAATAAGGTAAGATTTGTCTTCACCTTTATAACTCGCTTTTATTGTTGTTGTGGGTCATACGATATATGCATCATCATCACTCGCTTCTTTATATTAACATCGGTTATAATTGTGCGCTACGATGGTCCGCTATTTATTGTTTGCCAATACGTGCTCTGTCTTTTATAGACAAATAAGGAGAAGCTTTACCATGTCGCTGCACGGACAACTGGGCCTTAATACAAAAAGGTCTATTAACTTAGTTTCACCAAAAGCAGTTGAGCATAACAGTGTTGATTTAGAAAGTTTGTTTGCTTCTTGTTTTGAAGAGCAATTTTCAACAATATTGATTGGAGGGGCCGATGAGCCTCTATATCAACCAAATTGTCAAAAACACAAACGACATGTTGTTTATTATCGTTATGACTATTTTGCTAGTGCTTTACATGAAATTGCTCACTGGTGTATTGCAGGCGACAAACGTCGGCAACAAGAAGACTACGGTTATTGGTATGTACCTGATGGTCGCAATGCAAGGGATCAAGTAAAATTCTTACAAGTAGAAATAAAACCACAAGCCCTTGAGTACGCCTTTTCTAAAGCCTGTGGGATACCGTTTTGTGTCAGTATTGATAATTTGTCCCATGAGGCCTGCGATATAACTAGAAAGAAAGAAGAACAAGACTTTACTAATGCAGTACAAAAACAGCTTAGTCTATATCAAGTTAAGGGTTTTCCGACTAGAGCACAATCATTCTTGCAAGTATTAAATGATTACTATTAGGCACTTATTATGAGTCATCGAACATGAATATCCCTTTTGGTAGAAAATTTAAGTTAGGTCTTGTAATCAATCCCTTTGCCGGTATCGGTGGCTCAGTTGCCCTTAAAGGAAGTGACGGCAGAGAAATAAGAGAAAAAGCCCTTGCTGCCGGTGCACCCCAATTAGCCATGCAAAAAGCGCAAACCGCCTTAAATGAGTGTAGCGATATTAGTGATTATTATGAAGTCTATACAGGTGCCGGGGCAATGGGCGAGGACACTGCAGTTTTATTAGGTTTAACAGCGCATATAGTGTCCAATTCAATGCCATTACAAACTGAAGCGGAACACACTTGTCAACTCGTCAAGGCATTAGAAAATGAAGGGGTCGATTTGATTTTGTTTGCCGGTGGTGACGGAACGGCAATAAATGTGTGTGAATCCCTGACTAAGAAAATTCCTGTATTGGGTGTGCCAGCAGGTTGTAAAATTCATAGTGGGGTTTATGCAATAACGCCAAGAGCTGCTGGCAGTGTGCTGGCGCAAGTAATAAAAGGGAACTTGGTTTCTTTGGTTCAAGCCGAAGTTCGCGATATCGACGAAGAACAATTTCGAAAAGGTAAGGTCATCGCGAAACATTTCGGTGAATTATGGGTACCGGAATCGCTTCAATATATTCAAGCTGTCAAAATGGGTGGCAAAGAGTCAGATGAATTATTGCTCGACGATATTGCTGAATACCTTACTGAAATTATGCAAGATAATGAAGACTACTATTTTGTAATGGGCTCAGGAAGCACTGTAGATGCGATCATGCAACACTGTAACTTACCAAATACACTGCTGGGTGTTGACTTAATTTATCAAAATAAGATTGTAAAAAATGATGTGAACGCGCAAGAGTTGATTGAGTTAACAGCTGGCAAACCAACCAAGTTGATCATTACTTTAATAGGTGGGCAAGGTCATATATTAGGACGCGGTAACCAACAACTATCCCCTGCATTCATTCAGCAAATTGGGAAGGCAAATATCGTACTTGTGGCAACTAAAACGAAAATACAAGGTTTAGCAGGGAAAGGCTTAATATCTGATTCAGGCGATCATGATGTTGACCATTCAATGCTCGGTCCAATCTCAATTATTACGGGGTATAGAGACCAGGTACTATACTACGTCGGTGTTTAAAGACTTTAAAGGTATGTTGTTTGATGATAGACGAAATAAAAACTAGCTTAGAAGATTACTTTGATCAAGTAGAAGCTTTTCTCGATAGTTTTATTGAAAACGGGGATGAGCAAGAACTTTTTATTTCAAGTTATTTGCACGGTCATTTTTCGGTTGTCGCAGCGGCTATTTTGCTGGACGAACAGAAAATAGAACGTTTTAAAATACATGCGAATACGGTTAATGAGGACCGTCTACATCTTTTCCAACGCAATTTAAAAAGCATGTTGCATGCATCTATTAATGCGGCAATTAATGATCAAGAACTAAGCCAACAAGACGCAGTACAAGTGCGTGAGTTGGTTGAAAAAATTCCAGCATAAGCTCATACATATTAAATTGGCACACTTGGAACCAAACTTGCTTAAGGTTTAAATAATTCATTTTATTTAAATCTGCTAGGGCTGGTTAGTATGAAAAATTCGCTAAACACAATTGCGTCGTTTTTGCTTTGCGTAATATGTCTGGTCTTACTTTTTGGTATGTCTGGATGCGCCAATATCATCCCTAATTTATATACCAAATCTGAGACACCGCACGTTCAAAATCTTGGTAACGTTGAGTTTCATACTCATCGGTTAGCACAGGAGCTTTTTACTGGTTTTACCGCAGACCGTCAATATCGGTACGCCGTTGCTGGTTTTGTGCCAGTTACTTCTATGCAACTTGATATGACTCAACAAGGTCCATTAATGCTATTAGGTCAGCAGCTTGAGCAAGGCTTAATGACAGAAGCTGTTAAATATGGGTTAGTGACTCAAGACTTTAAAGCGAGTAATTCAATTATTATGTCTGAAAGCTATGACCGAGCACTATCTCGAGATTTGTCTCATTTATCTCAGCTACAGAATATCGATTATTACATCACCGGCACAATCACTCCACAGCAAAATGGCGCGATTGTAAATGCCCGTGTCATTAATGTTCGCAACAAAGATGTTGTTGCTGCCGCCACAGGTTATTTTCCTGGCGATTTGTTTTGGGAAACTGAGCAAGTAGTCATGCGCAATGGGCAACTATACAGAACAGAAAAGTAGCCGTTTAGAAAGTCACATAAAAATATACATTGGGCCGAGTCGAAACTTGGCTAAATTTAGGAGTTAGTCATGAAATTTATTACTGTGTTAAGCATGTTTTTATTGTTAGGGGGATGCAGTGTATTGCCCTCCATGGAGCAAATGTTTGCCGATTCGGCAAACGAATCTACACAAACAAACCTTGCTGATAATGAACCAGACAGTAACGGTGTTATTGACGTACGTTCCCATTCAGGTGTTTCACACTCTGCAGTGTTAGATGCTTCGTCAATAGATGAGTTTGGATCGATTACAAAACCCAATATTATGTCACATGCGACAGGGGCATATAAAGGTATGCCGCTTACCAAACATGTTGGAGATTATGTTCGCAATATGGCACAAGATCTTGTCGCTAACATGGAATACGTGACAGAGCGCACGCCGGTCGCTGTGACACATTTTTCACTGATTGACAGCGACCTAAAAGAAACTAACCTTTTAGGGCAACAAATGGCAGAGTCTTTCGTGCACGAATTTCATAAATTTAGAATGCCTGTTGTTGAATTCAAAGCAACACAATTTATTCGGGTGACTGAGACAGGCGATTTTGTATTATCGCGAGATTTCTTAGATTTAAAAAATGACACACCTATTCAATATGTATTAACTGGCACAATGACCAAACATCAAGGTGGTTTTTTAATTAATGCGCGTATGCTGGGTATGCAATCTAATGTCATTGTTGCGAGTGCTCAAAGTTTTATTCCTTTTTATATAGTGGATGCATTGCTACCAAGCGGTTCGTCCCGTCAAAATGAAATTGTTGACGGTGTTAGAATTATCAGAGGCGACTAAAATGAGATCACTTAATAAACTATTAATAGTGCTAAGTGCTGGCGCAATTATAACGGGGTGCGCAGCGGGTAAAGCCTTTATGGCAGGATATGAGCCACCTCAAACAATTGCAGATTTACTCAGAGAACAATATGGGTTAGCGGGAGAAATTCCCCCTGAGTTGGACCCTGACAACAAATCAAATGATGCCATTGGCCTAAATAACTATGCTGATTTAAAAGCAACAAGCAAGTCAGCAGAAACTCAACAAAATGGCTCAGACGTCACTGGTTACCAGCCATTATTGCCCCCCGTACAGCGCTTTAGTCCGTTTTTTACCTATAAAAGTGTACAGGATTATGCGGGTCAATTAGCTATGGATTTAGTTAAAAATGGTCGCGGTTTAAATACCAATTTAATGATTGGCGTGAGCAGTTTTGTCAAACTTGACCGGACGCTACAAAATACAACGATATTGGGTAATCAGTTAGCCGAGTATTCAATTTCTGAAATGCAACAATTTGGCCTAACCGTTATTGACCATAAATTAATGCCTGCTATACAAGTAACAAGTCGGGGCGACCTTGCCTTCTCGCGAGATGTCATACAGTTAGCTAATAAGCGAGTAATGGACCATGTTCTCTCTGGGACTATGATTGAAAAGGCAGACGGTGTGTTTGTTAATGCGCGGATTATTTCATTACAAACAAACCAAGTTGTTTCAAGCGCGAGTGTTTTAATTCCCAGGTTTGTAAGCGAGCAAACGAGCCCAAGATTGGTGAGTTATTCAGATTAGCCAGTTTTACTAAGGCCTTTGTTGTCGGATTAGATTTCGCACTAAAAACCGATTAGGCATTAGTGCATCTAGTAACTTCCCATTCAATGGTAAGGGGCGTCCTAGCATTTGACTTACGAGAATTTCTGCCATTAATGGCGCTGTAGTCAAGCCCCTAGATCCCAAGCCTGTCAGTAAAAACATGTTGTCTTGTACGCTTGGAATAGGATAGCGAAAATACGGTAAGGCTTTATATAGCTCGGATAATTCTTGCGCTTGTTTTGATGCAGGAAGAGCTCCAACGACAGGCTGATGGTCGGGCGTTGAACAACGAACCGAAGCTCGCGCATAACTATTATCATCTTGGCTTGCATCTGAAAGTTTAGCCACCCAAGTCGCTTGACATAATGAACCTTGCTGTAAAGAAAGATTCATCAGTGTTTCTGCCTCTCTAACCTCGCAACTTGTGTCTTCTTTTTTATATGTCGATCCCATGGCATGCATGCCGTTAACAGCAGGGGTGAAATAGCCTTTGTGACACAAGAGTGTTTGCAATGGCTGCAAGTCAGGCTTACTTGCAATTAACTCAACTTGTCCTCTAGTTAAGGTCAAAGGGATATGAGGAAAGGAAAAATCAGGACTACTAAAACCTGTACTAAAGACAAGAGCATTGCACTGATGACTTACCGTTTTTAAGCTTTGATTATGCTGCACCTCAAAATTAATAACATTGTTATGGTGACTATTTATTTTGAGTAATTCAGTTTCGTTAAAAAGTGTCAATAACCCCGTATTTTGAGCAACTTTCAAACAAGCATTAATCATTGAATGGGGGGATATCCAGCCCGCATTTGGAAGATGTAAACATTCGTAAGGCAGGTCAATATTTGCAAGCTTGCTTGCTCTTTCAGGATCAACATACTGCGCTACTGTATTTGGCCATATTTGTTTTTGACTAATTTTGTGTAGTCGCTCTTTAGTATTGTCATTAAAGGCAACTTGTAGTGCACCGCAAAATGCATGATCAAACTCTGCAATGCGTGATAAATTTTGATAAAAATGATGCGCATAATAAAAACTTTGTAATTGAATTTGGCTGGCTGTATTCATTTGGGCATTAAGCTGCGGATAGAAACCACCAATAGGACTACCCGATGCACCATCTGCAGATTGCTTTGCGCGCCAGAAAATATTGACTGATACCCCTAGTTGCACTAGTTTTAGCGCGGTAATGGCGCCAGCAATACCATTCCCTATGATGCCAACGGTCAATCGGGATGATGCTTGTTTGACGGAGTCATTTTCTGCATCATTTATTTTATGTCGGTAGAAATAAGGCGCATGGTTAGTTCGATGCTTGGTCGACAATGTTTGCAAATTGACAGGTTTGTCGAACAGTCCCACAAGCATGTCCCGCTTACGACCAAAACCTTTACGTTTTGTTATTGAAAAACCTTGTTCCATTAGTCCACGTTTTACAATGCCTGCAGCCGTAAAGGTTGCAAAAGTGGCTTTTGGTTTACTTAAGCGCGCTATTTCCTGAAATAATTTAGGGTGCCACATATCTGGATTTTTACTCGGCGCAAAACCATCGAGGAACCAGGCATCAACTAGACCTTTTTGCAGTGTTTTTACATCAGCTAAAGACGTTTTGGCATCGCCATAATGCAAATCTAAACAGATATTAGTGCTAATATGACGTCTATGCACACCTTGAGAATTATCCGGATAATCCGTCAACAATTGAGCACTATAATTTTCTAGTTGATCAAAGTTGGCGAGGATTTTTGTAAGTAATTGTATATCTATTGGGTGTTTTTCAGTACTTATAAAATATAAGTTTTTTAAAATATGCTGCGGGTGAGCTTGCAGAAATCTATCAAATAAAAAGGCGGTATATAAAAAATTAAGGCCTGTCCCAAACCCAGTCTCAGCAATACAATAGTGTGCACTTTGATGTTTTAACCAACGATCTTGAAGATTATTTCCTTGAATAAAAACGTAATCAGTTTCTGCTATGCCATTTTCGTTTGAAAAATATAAATCATCGTAGTCACTAGAGCAGGGGGTTCCAGTGTCATTAAAGTGAACTTTTGCAGGAGAGAGTTTCATTGAGTTTTAAATAGAACCAGTAAAAATCATAAAGTATTATACCCATAAGAGCAGACCAGTTGTAGAAATAAACTAGGTAACATATTACACTCACAAAAACGTTTACAAACATATCCGATATTGCGTCCATTGGATAAATCAACGCAACATTTGTCAAAGGTGAAAAATGAAACGAGCCGTCATTACAGGTCTGGGTATTGTGTCGAGTATAGGCAACAATGCAAATGAAGTTAAACAATCCTTAAAAGCGGGTAAATCGGGCATTACGTTTTCTGAGCAATTTGCTGAAGCTGGTTTACGCAGCCAAGTATGGGGTGATTTGAAACTAGACCTAAAAGAGCATATTGATCGCAAAGCACTCAGGTTTATGGGTGATGCTGCAAGTTATGCATATTTAGCTATGCGACAAGCTATAAAGGACGCAAACTTAAGTGAAGAACAATACTCTGACGATATGGTGGGTATTATTGCAGGCTCTGGTGGAGCAAGTTCTGAAAATCAAGTTATTTCAGCCGATATTATGCGTCAAAAAGGGGTGAGGAGAGTAGGCCCTTATATGGTAACTCGTTGCATGGCGAGTACTGTTTCGGCTTGTTTGGCAACACCCTTTAAGATTAAGGGGGTCAATTATTCAATTGCGTCTGCATGCGCTACAAGTGCTCATTGTATTGGTAATGCTTTAGAGCTTATTCAATTAGGCAAACAAAAAATGGTATTTGCGGGTGGTGGCGAAGAACTTCACTGGTCGCTGTCAGGACAATTTGATGCAATGGGTGCTCTTTCTACAAAGTATAATGATAACCCCGCTGTTGCTTCTCGCACCTATGATGCTAATCGAGATGGATTTGTGAGTTCTGGCGGCGGCGGCATGGTCGTGGTTGAAGAATTAGAACATGCGCTAGCGCGAGGAGCGAAAATATATGCTGAAGTCGTAGGTTATGGTGCAACTTCAGATGGTTACGACATGGTCGCCCCTTCGGGTGAAGGTGCCATTAGATGCATGAAAATGGCGCTTAAAGATTGTGATATACCTTTGGACTACTTAAACACCCATGGCACCTCTACGCCAGTAGGCGATGTGAAGGAGTTAGAAGCCATACAAACCTTATTTGGGGGAAATTGCCCAGCAATTAGTGCGACAAAATCATTAACAGGCCATTCTCTTGGTGCGGCTGGTGTACATGAAGCGATCTATTCTTTGCTCATGATGGAGGGCAATTTTATTTGTCCTTCTATTAACATTGATGAACTAGACGAAGCCGCAAAAGGATTAGACATTGTGAGCTCACCTAGAGACGCCGAGCTAAACTTGGTGATGTCGAATAGCTTTGGCTTTGGTGGAACTAATGCGAGCTTGGCGTTTAAACGATATTCAGATTAAGGACGATACTATAATTTTCTTTAATTGCTGTGCTTAGAACTTTATAAGTTTGGTTTATAAGTGATATTCAAATAAAGGGTTGGCGTTTGCCAACCCTTTTTACAATAATACTGCATAATCTATAAGCAAAGGGGCAGGGTATGAGTATAAAAAGCAAAGTAAGTGAGCAAGAATGGCAAACCAGAGTAGACTTAGCCGCATGTTATAGAATGATTGCTCATTATGGTTGGGACGACTTAGTTTTCACTCATATTTCAGCGAGAGTACCGGGGCCTGAACATCATTTTTTGATTAACCCATATGGAATGTTGTTTGAAGAAGTCACAGCCTCAAGCTTGGTGAAAGTAGATCTTCACGGTAACAAGGTGATGGACTCTGAATTTGATATCAATCCTGCCGGATTCGTGATCCACAGCGCAGTGCATGAAGCACGAGATGATGCTAAGTGTGTGATGCATTTGCATACAACAGAAGGTGTCGCAATTTCCGCGTTAGAACAAGGCCTACAAGCATACTCTCAGCAATCTTTATTTGCATTGAGCTCGCTAAGCTACCACGAATATGAAGGTGTTGCGTTAAATCCCGATGAAAAGGTTCGTTTGGTTGCAGATTTAGGCAATACAAACTTTATGATTTTACGGAATCACGGTCTGTTAACCTGTGCTGATAATATTGCTGATACGTTTTTAGCCATGTTTATCTTGCAACGTGCATGCGAAATTCAATTAAAAGCACAAGCGACAAACGCGCCTTTAGTGCCCATTAATAAGCAAATATTAGATGGGATCCGCGCACAAGCCTCAGAAGTAACGAAATCTGCGGGTGGCCAATTAGCGTGGCCTGGCATATTGAGGAAACTAGATAGAATGTGTCCAGATTTTAGAGATTAAATCGCATTGAAGATTTTAATAGATAAGGCGATGCCTTATTACCTTGATTATTTCAGTGAATTAGGTGAAGTAGCAGCTTTTGCTGAAGGGCATTTGCTTGAGCAAGATTTGTCTCAAGTAGAAGTACTTTTGGTAAGGTCAACGACTAAGATAGACAATACCGTTTTAACTCATATGCCTAAGTTAAAGTTTGTTGGGACTGCTACTGCTGGCTATGACCATTTTGATATTAAAGCAATAGAGGCAGCAGGTGTTTACTGGTGCTCCGCTGCAGGGTGTAATGCAATTGCGGTCACGCAATATGCAGTTTTAGCAGTATTAACAATAGCTTGTGAACAAGGTTTTTTATTAGCAGATAAAAAAATTGCCATTGTAGGGCATGGTAATGTTGGGAGAAGAGTTAAAGAGGCTATGTCAGTACTTGGTGCAAACGTGGTTATTTATGACCCACCACAAGTTGATAAATTAACAGCCCGCGCTATAGAAAATTCACTTTCCGACACTAACTATGTCAACTTTGATGAAGTGTTAAGTGCAGATATTATTTGTATCCATGCTCCTTTGAACAGCGACCCCGCTTATCCTAGCCAACATTTGTTTAATACAAGGACCTTGGCACAGCTCAATAGCAATCAAATATTGATTAATGCTGGTCGAGGCGGTGTGGTCGATAATACGGCTCTGTTAACTAGACTTACATTGCCCAATGCGCCTAGCATTGTGTTGGATGTGTGGGAAAACGAGCCTTTTATAAAGCGTGACTTGATCCCTCTAGTCAGGTTTGCAACTGCACATATTGCTGGACATTCGCTTGAAGGTAAGGCGAAAGGTACGCATATATTATATGAGAGACTCTGCGAATATATACAAACACCTGCAAAAATTAGTGTAGAGTCTCTGTTGCCTGCTTTTACCTGTGATATTCCACCATCATTGCAGGCTCAATTGAACAAGCAAACGCTGCGTTCTGATATTGATTATCAAACTGCCATTTTGGCATTATGTAAATTGGTATATAATATTGAAAATGATGATAGTGTTTTTCGTCAACACATGTCACAATCTGACTCCTTTAAAGTAATAAGACAAGATTATCCAATTCGCAGAGAATTCAGTGCTTTAGCTATTGAAGCATCTAATAAATATACTCAAGAATGCCTGCGTGGATTAGGGTTTATCATTTCTAACGACAGTGAATATTTTAATTAAATTATAGGATGATAAAAAATGTCACAAGCGTTTGATGTTGCTGTTTTAGGCGCAACAGGTTTGGTCGGGCAGACCATGATGGAATTATTAGCTGAAAGAAACTTTCCAATTGGTAATTTTTACCCTTTGGCGAGCGAACGTTCTGCCGGCAGTGAAGTTGAATTTAACGGTAAAAAAGTTAAAGTACTGAATGCAGATACGTTCGATTGGACAAAAGTACAACTTGGCTTTTTCTCAGCTGGTGGTTCTATCTCAGAAAAGTTCGCGCCCAAAGCCGCAGAAGCGGGGTGTGTTGTTATCGATAACACTTCCCAATATCGTTACGAACCAGATATTCCTTTAGTTGTGCCTGAAGTGAATGCCGGCTCGCTAGCTGATTTTAGAAACCGTAATATTATAGCTAATCCTAATTGTTCAACCATTCAAATGGTTGTTGCTTTAAAACCCATTCACGACGCTGTTGGCATTGAACGAATAAATGTGTGTACATATCAATCAGTATCGGGTGCGGGAAAAAGTGCAATGGAAGGGTTAGCAAGGCAAACTGCTGAATTGTTAAATGCAAAAGAAGTAACAGGTGAAGAGTTTTCTCGCCAAATAGCCTTCAACGCAATCCCACAAATTGATGTGTTTTTGGAAAATGATTACACCAAAGAAGAAATGAAAATGGTGTGGGAAACCCGTAAAATTTTAGGTGACGAGACGATTTTAGTTAATCCAACGGCAGTAAGAGTACCTGTGTTTTTTGGCCACAGTGAAGCAATACATATAGAAACTCGTCAACCCATCGACGCACAACAGGTTATCGATTTGCTAGAACAGGCAGAAAATGTAAAAGTATACGCGCAAGCTGCAGACTTTCCTACTCAGGTTAGTTCAGCTTCAGGTAATGACTTTGTGCATGTTGGTCGAGTTCGAAATGATATTTCTCATCCTAATGGGATTAATTTATGGGTTGTATCAGATAATATTCGCAAAGGCGCTGCAACAAATAGTGTGCAAATTGCAGAGGCATTGATTAGGGACTACTTATAAGCTATTTTTAGAAATAAGTATTACCCAATACTAAATACATAAAATATTAATGATGTTAGCCGATAACTCTTATCAGCTAACATTATTTTTTTTAAAGAGTGGCATTTCATTTGATAATTATGCGTGTTTTAAGACTTTTTTTATGTCTATCGTTGCTTATGTGCGTAAGTGCATTTGCCGATGCTCAAACACAAATTCAAGGCCCACGCGACAATGCCCAAGTATATTCAGGTGTTGTTTACGGTCCTATTGATCAAAACGATACACTCTGGCGCATTGCTAGCCGTTATAAACAAGATTCACAGTTCAGTATTTATCAAGTTATGCTGGCGATTTATGAGTTGAATCCACAGGCATTTGAAAATGGTAATTTTAATACCATGGTCAATGGTGCTACTTTACAACTACCAAGCGATAGATATATTGCGCGCACCAATCCAGACAGAGCAAGAGAAAAAGCGGTTCAAGACGACCGTGCTTTTGGTCGTCAAAATTCAGTTAGAGATCCTGCTGTCGGAGAAAGTCCAACCGGACAAAATGATCCTGCGAGTAACTTAAAACCCGATGTACCTTTGGTCAATCAACAAGACTTATCTAATACTCAACGTCAATTACAACGCCAACTCGATGTACTTAAACGTCAACAAAGAGATCAAATAGCTGTCCTGCGTGAACAGGTTGCGACATCTCTAGAAAGTGTTGAAGTTTTGCTGCAAGAAAATAGAAACTTAAATGAACGTTTGTTGCAAATTGATGATAACAACCGTGTGTTAACGCAAACTGTCGAAACTGAATTACAAACTCAAATTGATCAACAAGTCGCCCAACTCAATCAATTAATCGCCTTGATGAAAGAGAATGAGCAACGTCGTATTGACGAGTCTTCAGGGTCATTGATGACATTCCTCACATCGAATACGGGGATTATGATTATCAGTATCACGGTTGTATTATTGGTGTTGATACTCTTTGGAATCTTAATCTTAAGAAAACCAGTGCCGGCTCCGCATCCTGAACCGAGTATAGCGCCAACACCCGCTACAAAAACACCTGATATTGTCGATGATGAGCTCGTTATCGGTGAAATTGATGACAATGTAGAAAGCAGTGATTCAGATGATTTAATGGCTGCCTTGGCCGATGACGATGCCTTACAAGTAGATGACATATTGTCTGACGAATTAGAAGACGAAGATGCGTTGTCCACCCTTAGCGATGATATTTTAGACGAAGACATGTTAACGGCAGATATGCTTGATGATGATTTGTCAGATGACGACAATGAAGACACATCAAGTGAATCGTCAGATAATAAGTTTGAGGTAGATCTTTCAAGTGATTTTGATGATTTAGATGACGACATGTTAGTGCCCGATATCAAAAAAGCTGATACCGATGAAGTTGTAGAGAAAGAAGATGACGAATTTGGTATATCTCTCGATGATGATATTGATGATAGTGCCGATGATAATCTAGATACATTGCTAGATGCCGAAAATGACAACAGTGCTGACGACTTAGTTACTGACATTACCGATGACGAAGATGAAAACAATCAAGAAGCCCCCGAACTTGAAAAGCAGTCAGAAGAAATAGAAACAACGCCCGATGACGGAGCGCAAGCACAAAATAACAATCCTGATACAAGTGTTGAAGAACAATCTGAAGACAGTGACTCTGACCTCCCCGAGGGTATTTCTTTAGACGAAAATGGTGATATTAGCGATGACACTATTGATCAAATAGAAAAACAAATTGAGAAAAAGAATGAAGATATCAATAGGCTCGCTGACGAATTGTTGGGTGAGCTAGATGAATCTATTGCTGACGAAGGTCCTTTGGATGTCCCAGCGCAATCCGATACTATAAATGAAAATATTGCTGATGACATCATTGCAGATATAGAGTCAGATTTAACCGCTGAAGAACAATTAGATAAAGAATTAGGATTAGATAGCGAAGAAAGTCCGCTTATAGAGGAGCCATCAAAAGAGCTAAACTCTGCACTATCCGATGAAATATTAGACGATTTAACGGAAGAAATTAACAGCGAGGAAGAATTAGATTCTATTTTAGCCGAGTTTGACCAAGAAAAGCAGCTCGATGATAAAGCAGATAAATTACCAGATAATTTAATAGATAACGACAGCAATGCAGACCTGTTGGATGATATTCCAAGCTTCATGTCTACTGACGATGAATCAGAAGAGAGCATGGTTGATGACGATGTAGAGCAAGAGTTTTCAGGTGAAAGTGCACAATCGCTCGAAGCTTCGGCAGAGAGTAATGATACTCAAACAGCGCAAAAAGAAGATGAAGATGACTTATTATCAAGTTTACCTGATTTGGATAATTGGCTTGATGAAGATGATAGTGGTATTCAACAAGAAACCCAACAAGAAACCCAACAAGAAACCACGCAAGACAGCTTAACTCCCCCCGACGAGCTTGAAAAAGACCTAACAAGCGACCTTGACGATGTCAATTTTGATGAAATGCTAGAAGAGCTCTCTTCAGAGAGCGCAGATAAGCAAAGTGATGAAGATAAACTATTGTCGGACTTAGATTTGGCTGGTTTAGATATTGATGCTTTGATGAGTGATGATCTTATTGACAAAGACGCAGACAATGACGACGGCGTGCAAGACGATTTTGTCGATGTGGATGAGTTACTTAGAGAAAGTGAATCACTGCCTGAAATGAACGAGGATGACATAGACTTAGATATAGAAAACTCGCTTGACCACTTGGTCGATAATGGTAAAGATGACATTACCGATTTAGATGACACCGACATCGATCAAGCTGGTAGCTTAGACCTTGCTCAAGTATATATTGATATGGAAGATTATGAAGCCGCTAAAGAGTTGCTTGATGAAGTAAGTATTAAAGGTACACCAGAGCAACAACAAGAAGCGGCAGACTTGTTGAAAAAATTTAACAGTGAAGATTAGTGTTGGAAAGTCTACATAAAAGAAGCAACCGGGTATCTCAATTATTTTCACATATTCTACTTTTGTTAATTTTTATTGTATTCCCTAGTCATTCACAAATAAAACTCAATACTGATGAAATTGAGTCAATTTCTAACTTTAGGGCCACCCCTATACATCTCTCTGGTGACAAAGCAGCGCCATTTACAAGACATGTCATTCAAGATGGGTCGGGTTATATTTGGCTATCTGGCGATGTTGGTGTAATGCGTTACGACGCCTATACATTAAAAACCTTCGAATTTAGTGACTTTATTTTAGGTGGTGCGCCTGGACCCTCGTTCCTTTTTCTGGACACCCAAAAACAACTCTGGTTTGGTAATTTAGGCTTGCATCGTTTTAATGAGAGTACTCAGTCTTTCAATAGCTATGATATTACTAATAGACAAACGATTAGTAGCATTGTTGAAGATAAGGATGGTTATTTATGGCTAGGAGGTGAGGGTTTTGGTTTACTAAAAGTAGATAAAAAAACGCTAAACAATAACAATAATGATGGTATTGAAGAAATTGATATACTATCAAGCTATATTGATAGCATGGCGTATGATAAAGACCTACATGCTCTTTTTATCATGTCTTCAACTGGCCTGTTTAAATTTGATATTGCACAAAACCAACTTACCAGAATAAGTACTCAGTTGGACGCCTATTTAAATAGCTTAGTAATAAGAAGTATATCCCTAGATGCATTGCGCAAGACATTATGGATAGGAACACCGCAGGGATTGTTACGGATAGACACTAATAGTCAACAATCTACTTTATATAACAATAGCGATATCGACAGTGGCTTAATTTCCGATGACATCACAACAACATATTTAGACAGCGCTGGTAACTTATGGGTTGGTACAGAAAAAGAAGGTTTATGTTTGTATAAACCCAAAGTAGATCAATTTATCTGTATGTCATCGGCTTTTAATGAACCGGGAAAGTTGCCCTATGCCACGGTTGAAGAAATAACAGAGGACGAAAACGGTTCTTTGTGGCTTGCGATGAATAACTACGGCGTTTATCGAGTCACGCCTGATCTCGAGAAATTTGCAATTTTACGCGACAAATTTAGTCACCCTCCTCAAGACTATTTTCCACATTCATATAGCAGTATCTTGCGCGACAATGGTGATCTATGGATTGCCACAGATGGTGGCGGTATTAATATTCTGAATATAAATACCGGTATGTTTTCTAACATAAAACATGATCCACTCAATACCAACACGCTGTCTTCCAATTCTGTTATTAGCCTAAGTGAAGACGAAAATGGGCATATCTGGGCAAGCACATGGTCAGGTGGCGTATCAAAATTTAACCCAGAAACCATGCAAGTCACTCGACTAGTTTTTGACCCGAACAAGCCAACTGAACAAACGCTTGCCGGTAACAATGTTTTCACACTTGTGGCAGATCAACGAGGTGGAATATGGATGAGTATTTGGGCTAAGGGATTACAATATTTTAATTTTGAAGATGGGGTTTTTACCAATTTCATTCATAAACGGCGAGGTGGCAATAGTGATATTACTAATGAGCAAATTTCCGATATGCAATTGTTTGACAATAAACTCTGGCTTGCGGGAGACCGAGGCCTTGAGGTACTAGATTTAAAAACTGGAGAGTTTACTTTTTTGTTAGCAACGAAAAGCTTAAGCTTTTCGTTTGTACTTGTCGAATCATTAGATGAAATTTGGATAGGTACCCGAGAAGGTTTAGTAAAGTATAACTATCACACTAAAAGCGAAAAATCCTATACCACAGCCGAAGGCTTAAGTAATAATGTCATTTACTATATCGGGAAGGATAGTGACAATAAATTATGGGTGGCTACCGATCATGGTTTAAGTATTTTTGATATCGCTAAAAACAAGTGGTTTAGATACTTTGAGCATGATGGACTTGCCGGCAATGAGTTGAGCACACATGGCAGTTTTTGGCATATCGAAGATGAGATTTATGTACCAGGCAAATATGGTGTATCCATTATTAATCCCAATGATTTACCTGAAAATGAATTTATACCTAAAACACTCATAACCACAATAGATTTCATTTCGGCTGAAAATAACACCCCAACCGAAGAGATTTATTTGCGTCATTCATCGCACTCTAACACACCCGAAATATCATATGATTTAAATAGTTTGAAGTTGGAATTCACTGGTCTCAGTTATGTTTTTCCAGAATACAATAAATTTAAATATCGATTAAATGGCTGGCAAACTGGATTTGTTGAAGCTACCGCAAATGAGCGTTTTGCACAATATACTAATTTACCTGCAGGCAATTATAAGTTTGAAGTGTATAGCGCGAATAGCAGTGGCTTGTGGGATGAAACAGGTGCATCATTTAGTTTTTCAATTCTGCCACCTTGGTATCAAACGTGGTGGTCAATATTGCTCTTTGTTACCTTAATTATTAGTTTGATTTTTATAGTAATGTATTGGCGACTTTCAATTAACGCTCAGCGAGAAAAAGAACTCCAACAGAAAGTCGATGATAAAACAGCGCAACTTCAACTTCATGCAGCACAGTTAAAAGAATCAACAGACTCGTTAGCATGTTTAAACGCTGAATTAGAAAATCGAGTTGAAGATAGAACTAAACAGCTACAAATTGAAATAAACGAGAAAAATTCAGCGCAAGAACAACTTTTTCATATGGCTTTTCACGATTCCTTAACGCAATTGCCCAATAGGCAATGGATAATAGAACTAATTGAAGAATTACTGACTAAATGCAAAAAAGATAAAAATGATTGCTTTGGTGTGCTCTTTCTTGATGGCGATCGCTTTAAACAAATTAATGATACCCACGGTCATGCTATGGGAGATAGACTACTCATTGAATCAGCGGCTCGCTTGAAAGATTTATTAAATAAAGATCAACATGCGGCCAGACTGGGAGGCGACGAATTTACTGTTGTTGCCAAGCACAATGATCAAGCACAACTGGTTCAATTGGCTCAAAAGATAGTGGATGCCTTTAAAAAGCCTTTTATTTTATCTGACAACACTTTCTATTTTAATGTGAGCATTGGTGTCGTCGTCTGCGATCATAGTTATGAAAATGTACCCAATGTATTAAGAGACGCTGATATAGCGATGTACAGTGCTAAAGAATCGGGTAAAGCCACCTATAAAGTATTTGATTGCGACATGCAAAAAATTAGTCTTGAAGCCGCCGAATACGAATCTAGCTTACGAAAAGCACTTGGCAATAATGAGTTTTATCTTCAATATCAACCTATCGTTGATTTGGAAACGGGTAAGCTTGCTGGTTTTGAGGCCTTAATTAGATGGCAACATCCTGAAAAAGGCCTCATTCCACCATTCAAATTCATCCCTATTGCCGAAGAAACGGGTCTCATTTGGAATATAGGCAAATGGGTATTAGAAGAAGCTTGTCGACAAACCAAGATCTGGCACGATATGAATTTTGATATACCACCTTCAATATCCGTTAATTTATCCTCAAACCAGTTAAAACAAACCAACTTTTTGGATATGCTCGATACGACTATTGAGGCATCGGGTATTGAAGCGAAATATCTTAAGCTCGAACTTACTGAGTCAGTGTTGATTGAAAATAATTATGCTATTGGCGAATTATTTGATGCGCTTCGTGAACGCAGAATAGATTTAGCTATTGACGATTTTGGAACAGGGTATTCCTCACTTGCCTATTTAAGCGAAATACCCGTACAGTTTTTAAAAATTGATCGTCGATTTATTTCATCTATTGACCAAAATGAAGATAAAGAAATCTATGCAGATGCACACGCCATTGTTACCGCCACCATATCTCTAGGCAAAAGTTTACGTAAACAAACCACAGCGGAAGGCATTGAAACACAAACCCAATTAATCTCGTTAATTGAACAAGGTTGCGATTATGCCCAAGGTTACTACTTATCAAAACCTGTGTCTGCAGTGGAAGCAACCGCATTGTTACAATTCCCGAAAATTATCCAAGATGGCGGTGTAAATATTTCTAAAAAGCTATATAAGCATGCCTACGAAAAACGCGCTACAAATCGCCTTCCTTAAGGTAGCATTTTGTATCAATTAGATGATTTCATACCCGATTACTATAATCAGCTGTCGATTGTCGAATAAGCATCGAGTGATACGTATAAAATAGAGCAATATTAAATTGCCCGCTCGTCCAAATGGCATTGAAATTTATCTATACTTTATGTAAAGCATTATTGGGATTTACCGATATCAAATTATAAATGATGCAAATTCACTCTAACCTTAATTGAGTACAAAATGCGTAGAAACAAAGAAGTTACCGGTAACGAATATTCGTTTTCAGATCAGCAACGACTCATTTCATCGACAGATTCCCGTGGCGTGATACAACACTGCAATAAGGCTTTTCAAGAAGTCAGTGGATTTGATTACGATGAACTAATTGGCAAAAATCATAATATTGTTCGACATCCAGATATGCCCCAAGAAGTATTTAAAGAAATGTGGGCAACACTTCAGTCGGGTAATTCTTGGATGGGGCTGGTAAAAAACCGCCGGAAAAACGGTGATCACTATTGGGTGTCTGCTTTTGTGACGCCGGTGTTTGAAGACGGAAAAATTAGCGGGTATGAATCGGTTCGAGTCAACGCGACTATGCAAGAAAAACAACTTGCAGAAGAATGCTATCGCAGGATAAGAGAAAGTAAGTCTCCTACTACGTTAGCACGCAGATTTAAGACACTTGGTGCCGCGCTTGTGCCATACAGTAGTCTTGCATGTATAGCAGGGCTGGTTTCCGGGATATGGTCTGGCAATCTATTATTAGGTTTGGTATCAGCTTGTTTTGTACTGGGTACCGGCAGCTTTGCGTTAGTTTTACGAAACAAAGAATTTAATTCAATTTTAGCATCTGCTTCTAATTCGTATCACAACCAAATTGTGGCGCAAACATATTTTGCTGACACAGGCCGAATTGCCGAAATAAAACTCGCACTTAAAGTCGAAGCCGCTAGAGGTCAAACTGCCATCACTCGAATTTCAGACAATATCGAACCGCTGGAACAAATTGCGCTTGAGCAATCGGAGTCTGCTAATAGCACTAACTTGTCAGTGACTCACCAAGAACAAGCGACTCAGCAAATTGCCTCCGCGATTACTGAAATGTCGCAAGCGATTACCGAAGTAGCCAGCAGAGTGGATTCAAGTAAAGCGTTAGTCAACGATGCGAATGGTCAAATAAGCGTTGGACTCGACGGTGCTATAGAAGCGACAGAAACAATAACTTCCTTAAGGGATTCTGTCTCGTCAATTGCGGGTTCTGTAAAAGCATTATCTGACTCAACTAATGAAATAAGTAATGTGACTAGCACTATAACCAGTATTGCTGAGCAAACCAACTTATTAGCCTTGAATGCCGCAATAGAGGCAGCTAGAGCGGGTGAACAAGGGCGAGGTTTTGCAGTAGTCGCTGACGAAGTAAGGTCATTAGCCACTCGAACAAGAGAGTCGACAGAAGAAATTCACGCCATTATAACTACCCTTGTTGAGCGTTCCAGTCAAGCTGTGAACGCATCAGAAGCTGGGGTAGAGAGTGCGACCGCAGGTATTGAAAAGGTCCAGAAAACCCAACAACACTTTAACGACATCAATCAAATGATGGATTCAGTTGCCGATATGACCATAGAAATGGCAAGTGCAACAGAAGAACAAAGTAATGTGTCTGCACATATCGATGAACAAATCTCACATATCGCAGAGTCAGCGTTACAAACTAAACAAAACTCAGAGAGTACAAAGCTTACAAGTGACAAACTAAAAGAGACGATAGAGCAACAACGCTCGTTAGTCATGCGTTTCCATAGATAAGTGAAAAAAAAACACAAACGCTAAACGTCAACCAAAAAGTCGAGTAGCAACTGTCCAACAAAGCGATTGCAATGAAGTTTTATTTAAATTCTTTTGGATTTATCATCAAGGCTTTTAAATTTAGGTAAACCACTTGCAATTGCTAAGACACCGAATACAAGTATTAACGCCGGGTACCAACAATATTTGATTAACGCTACGGGGGATACGTTGCACATCACTGCCGCCGTCAGTAACTGTCCACCATAAGGTACTAGTCCTTGAAAACCGCATGAAAAGATATCTAAGATACTCGCAGAACGCCTTGGGTCTACGTTGTATTTAGTTGAAATTTCCTTGGCAATCGTACCAGAAGAAACAATGGCGATGGTATTATTAGAAGTGGCGATGTCCATACAACTGGCTAAGCTGGCAATACTAAATTCAGCACTTTTTTTGCTCCGAATTCTTTTGGTTAATGTTTGCATTAACCATTCCATGCCACCATAAGCCCTCATTAAGCCAATAATACCTCCAATCGTTAATGCAATAATAGCCAAGTTCTGCATCCAACCCATACCGGTTTGCAAGGTACTGAGCAAACCCTCTATATCGAATTGGCCTTTAATAAGTCCGATAAGGCTTGCTGATAATATACCTAAGCCTAATACTGCCATCACATTTAGGCCAATTAAAGCGGCAAAGATGACTAGGAAATAGGGTATCACTAACCATAAATTGTAAGTGTGTAAAGTGATGTTAGAAGTATCGGGAATATCTATCAATAATAATAGTAAAATCGTTACCGCTGCCGCTGGCGTTACAATTAATATATTTGCTTTAAATTTATCAATAAGCTTAACACCTTGGGTTTTAGTGGCGGCAATAGTCGTATCCGATACAAATGATAGGTTGTCACCAAACATAGCACCGCCAATGACAATACCAGCTGCAAGTGGTGCCGAAAAAGATAAGCTATCAGCCAAGCCAATACCTACTGGTGTAATTGCCATAATGGTTCCCATCGAGGTTCCCATGGAAAACGCGATAAAGCTACTGATGATAAACAGTCCAGGTAGTAAAAATTGCGAGGGAATATATTGCAAAGCCCAATTTACCGTGGCATCGCGGGCACCAATTTCTATTGTGAGGGAATAAAAAGCGCCTGCTAATAAAAAAATGATTGCCAATAGAATAATATTTTTATTGCCTGCACTGACGCAGAAAATATCAATTTTTTGTGCGATATTGAGTTTATTAGACTGTGGGTTAAGTGAAAACGCATAAGCTGAGCTTAGCAGCAGCGATACCAAAATAGGCATGGTATTAAAATCTTGTGAAACCACACCTGAAACAACCACCAGCAAGACCGACAATATAATTGGGCTTAGTCCAATAAATTTGGGTGTTGGAGTCATTATTGTTATTAACCTTGCGCAGTGGCTTGTTTAGACTCAGTTTACTTTTTTATTGCTCTAGCGGCGTATTAAAGTCTTCAGGAGTTTCAAAATCACCATCCAATGATGCAATTTTATTGTCTTTAAATGTGATGACTAACTCTTTTCGTATGTCCTCACCTCTTTTACGCATGCCTCTTTTCATATCATACACGTAATACCAAGTGTCATTATCAAAGCTGTCTTGAACAACTGGGTTGCCTAAAACAAAAATGACTTGCTCTTTTGTCATATCAACGCGAAGTTTATTTACATCATCTTGATCCAAGAAGTTGCCTTGTGGAACATCTATACGAAATATCCAGTCTGTGCATGCACTTGTTAACAAACAGACGACAAATATTAAGACTAATTTTAATTTCATGGTTTACCTTTATAGTTTTTGCGCGTGCATCGTAACTCACCTGCCTAAGACCATTCAAGTACAAATTGGTTCTAAATAAAGGTTCATGTCATTACAAGCTTAATAGGTCTTTGGCATTTGCGATTGCAGTATCGGTTAATTCGTCACCCGCTAGCAAGCGGGCTATCTCATTTACACGTTCATCTTTAGTTAATTTTAAAAGATTAGTTTCAGTCGTTTTGCCATCGGTACTTTTACTCACAAAAAGCTGGTGATGAGCTTGTGCTGCAACTTGAGGTAAATGAGTAACACACATTACCTGCGCTTCTTTTCCAAGCTTTCTTAATAATCTCCCGACTAAAGCTGCAGTGGGTCCACTAATACCGGTATCGACTTCATCGAATACCATGGTAGGAATATGATTTTCTTTTGAACATATGACCTGTATCGCTAAGCCTATTCTGGATAACTCTCCGCCAGAAACGACTTTTTCAATAGGCTCTAAAACTTGACCTGGATTAACTGACAATAGTATTTCTACTAGATGATTACCATTTTTTGCTGGCGCTTTATTATCAATCTCATTTACAGACACTTGAACAAGAGCATGGGGCAGATTCATTTCTCTGATAGAAGTTTGAATTTCATTAGCAAGTGCTGCTGCTGAAAGCTTTCTTGCTTGAAATAAAGCATCTGCCGCCTGTTTGTAGTTGGCTTCATGGCTAAGAAGCTCATCTTGCAACGTGATTAAGTTGTTTTCTTCCCCTTTGATTAAGCTTAATTCATTTACCAACTCCATGTGCATTTGGAAAAGGTTTTCAGGACTAACCTTATGTTTCCTTGCAATATCCAAGCATTCAGAATATCGATTTTCTAGCAAAATAAGCTGTTCTGGATCAGCTTCAATTGTATTTTGATAGTGTTTTAAATCGTTACAGGCTTCTTCAAGTTGCGCCAAAGCACCATATAAACTTTCACTCACATTTTGCACGCTATCGTCGTGCTGTATGATGTCTGAAACAGCTTTGATACTTTGGTTGATTAAAGAAAGTGCATCAGAATTGTCGGCACTTTCGAGGCACTCTAAGGCACGTTCGCTGTTGAGTAAAATATCTTGGGTGTGATGCAGTTTTTTCACCTGATTTTCGAGTTCTTCAAATTCATTTTCAGTCAAACTGAATTCATCGAGTTCTTCAACTTGATAAGCCAACAATTGCATACGCTCTGCGCGTTGTTGGCTCTGTTGAGACATTATATCAAGCTGTTTTTTTGTATTAGTGTAGGCGGAAAATGCTAGTGCTAGTTGTTCAGTAAGCGGGGCATGCTTGCCATATGCATCTAACACACTGCGTTGGTTGTCAGTTTTTAGGAATTCGTGATGTGCATGTTGTGAGTAAATTGCGCCGAGAAAAGTTCCCAAGGTTTTTAACTGCGTTAAATTAACTGGTATGCCATTCACAAATGCTTTTGAACGGCCTTCAGCGCTGATAACTCGACGAACAAAACATTCATCAGGGTTGTCGTCTTGGGCCAGCTCATGTTCATTTAAGTATTTTCTAGCACGTTTGAGTTTACCAAGGTCAAAATGAGCCACTACCTCTGCTTTGTCGGCTCCAGTTCTTACTGTATTTGATTCTGCTCTATTTCCAAGGCACAAACCCAAAGCATCTAAGGCAATCGACTTACCTGCGCCGGTTTCCCCAGTTATAGCGGTTAAACCAGAGCCTAGCGTTAGTTCTACTTTTTTAACAATGGCTAGATTTTTTATCGCAATATGAACTAGCATAATTTGCTACCTTTAATCTGAAATATTCAACACATAAGCGTGTTAATCAGTAAGTTACTGTTTATCTATACAGTATACTAAACAGTAATTAAATCAATGTAAAGGCACTTTTATAACCCATCCATTCAATGCAGTGCAATAGAACAAAAGTACATATTAAAAAAGGCGGCTGCCCCAATTAAGTTTTGTTCTTAATACATTGAAATAAGAATATTCAGGAGGATGCACTAACGATAAATAATTAGGACTTTTCTTTATTGTGACAACATCGCCGGGAGCCAATGAAATGACAACGTGGCTATCGCAACTTATTTGTACGTTATCTGAGTTTTTATCAGAAATTTTTAGTCTTATCTCTGAATTAGCATCGACCACAATTGGACGACTACTAAGCGCATGTGGAAACATCGGAACTAAGGTCACAGCATCGAGATGCGGCACTAATATTGGTCCGCCACCAGAAAGAGAATATGCAGTAGAGCCGGTTGGAGTGGCAATTATCATGCCGTCAGACCGTTGACTAAATACAAAGTCATCGCCAATGTGTAATTCAAATTCCATCATATGGGCGACCTTGCTATGGTGCAACACAATTTCGTTTACAGCCACGTGCGTGCTTTGAAGTTCGTTATTACTATGCACCTGAGCTTCTAATAAAAAGCGTTCTTCACGATGTAGTTCATCAGCAAATATATGCGCGAGTTGACGTGATATACCCTCTGGATTAATGTCTGTTAAAAAGCCTAAATTACCACGATTTACACCAATCACATCGATCGAAAAACCAGCTAGCACCCTGGCGGCGCCGAGCATATAGCCGTCTCCACCAACAACAATAGCCAAATCAGCCTGTTCGGCAATTTCTTGCATAGAGCAAACGACTAAAGATTTATCGTCAATTGAATCACGAATACGCTGTTCGATTAAGATATTACACTCGCGCGATGCAAGCTCTTCAACCAGAATATTTAAGCTTGTATAGCTTGCCGAGTGGCTTGGTTTACCGATAAGACCAACGGTTTTATAACGCATCTTTTACAACAGCACCTTTTCTAACGAAAATTTAACATCCATAACTGAAAGGTACACTTAAGCTTGTGCGTCTGGCAAGCAAATTCGCTGGTTTTTTTTAATTGTCAACGCGCTGTCCAACCACCATCTAGAACTACATTCTGTGCAGTCATGTTTTTAGCCGCATCCGACATTAAAAATTCGGCAGTCGTGGCTAACTCGTCAATCTCAATAAATGCTTTTTTGGGCATGGGAGCTAAAAATATATTGTTGACTACTTCTTCTTCAGACATGTTATTGGCTTTAGCTTGATCACCTATTTGTGCTTCAACTAATGGTGTTTTCACATAAGCTGGGCACAAAGTATTAATAGTAATATTATAATCACCGGTTTCTAATGCCACTGTTTTAGTAAAACCGACAAGTCCATGTTTAGCTGCGACGTATGCTGATTTAAACGGCGAGGCGACTATAGAGTGGATGGAGCCAACATTTATAATACGCCCATAATTTTGCGCTTTCATTTGTGGCAAAAAAGCTTGGGTAAGTAAAGCTGGACCAACTAACATCACATTTATCAATAGTTGCCACTTGTCGGCCGGAAAATCTTCCAGCGCACTCACATGTTGAATACCGGCATTGTTGACTAAGACGTCAATTTTAGTATTACCCAGTAAAGCGGGCAGGGCTGCTATCGCCTCAGCATCAGTAACATTTATTGCAATTGCACGAGTGTCAGTTCCATATTGACTCAAGGCTTCAGCCGCCTTATGTGCGGCATCTTTGTTAATATCAGCAACCACAATATTATGACCTTGTTGTGCCATATAAGTCGCGATACCAAAACCTATTCCACTGGCGGCACCCGTAATTAATATTGTTTTAGGTGTAATTTTTTGCATGATTTTTCCAAGTATAAAAATGCGTTATTGCGTTTATTGGCTACGATTAAACACAAATTGAGGCAAATTTAATATAATTTGGTGAATCGCCTTAATTTGTTTACCGTCTTTGTTAGCGTAATTTTTATCTGTATATCCCCACCAATCCCAACAAGCTTGTGGATTCATTGGAAACATAGCTGACTTCCTAATTTGCGGATACATAACTATCATATTGTTGTTGGCCGCCCATTCGTTTAGCCCTGTCATAGTGGCATATTTGTCACCAACAGTGTCTATTGCATCGCCCGAAGACAAACCAGATAGAGATGTTTGTGAATATTGAATTATACTTTTTAACTCATTATTTGTTCACGCAGTTTCGCAAGAAACTTGTCTTCATTTAGTTAAAAACGCGTTAATTGTCTCGTTATGTTCTGCAATCCCTGCTACACCTTCCAAATGGCCTCGGCTATTCTCTTTATTACTTTCGAGATAACGCAATTGCACAGCATGGTCTTTATCTTGAAAATAATTGGCAAGCTTTTCTGCATGGTAAGGCATTAAAAGAAGGTCATCGCTAGCGGGTATCAGTAAGACTTTGGCTTTAATGTTAGCTAAACCTTCTTCTAAACTACCTTGCATACCAGTGATGAAAAGCTGATTCGCTCTAACCAGATATATCAAATGATTCGCGTCTATTAAGTCAGCTCGAGCGCTAGCACGCTCATACAACCAATTGACGATACTAGGTTTTGCTTTAATATCTTGAAGAATATTTTCATCCAATACTTTAAAGTCGATTTGCTTGCCGATTTGATTGAAAAAAGCGGGATGCAAAGCTGATTGTGTTATCAACGCTAAGGCATGTGTGAGGCCAGCTCGCGGCCACTCTTCTTTAGCAAATTGATAGTAGTCACCGTCTCTGTAATTAGCATCTAGAGTAATAGGGACTACCCATTGTTCTAAGGCAGCAGTCGTCCATGCATCAGCACTGCCTGAACCAATCACAGATATCAGTCTATCTACCCAGTCAGGATAAGTACTTGCCCATTCAATAGCTTGCATTGATCCCATTGATGGTCCAGCAACTGCATGTAGTTTAGAAATTCCCAAACTTTCTAATACCAGTTTTTGCACATTCACAAAATCGCGTATAGTAACAATCGGAAAATCCAAGCCATAAGGCTTTCCAGTGTCTGGATTTATTGTTGCGGGTCCCGTGGTAATAACATCTTTGTCAAATGCACTTACATTGACTAAAGAATCTACACTGATAACAAAAAAAAGATTGGTATCGATGGCTTTGTTTGGGCCAATAATACTGTCCCAATAACCTACTTCAAGGTCGCTTTCTGTGTATTTGCCTGCAGCATGAGAATTTCCGGTAAAGTAATGAGTAATCAAAATAACATTGTCTTTATTTTTATTCAGATTTCCATAACTCTCCCAACCAACATCTACTCTTTTTATTGTTTTCCCACCGAATGTTTTGAAGTTACGGGTAGTAAATTGTTTCTTTTCTATGAATGGCAGGCTTTGAGTTTGATCTGTTGATGTCATTAACGGGTCTTTTTCTGTTTGGTTTGAATTATTATTTTTTTGTATCATCTGTTACCGAAATGCCTGCATGCATACTAATGATGCTACATAATGCCAGTATCGTTAGGTGCAATGTTCCGAAGCTCTTCATAGCTTATGCCTATATAATAAATAGGGCAATGGCAAGACTAAGCCCAATTAGAGGGACAATGACAGTTAAGATTGCCATTGGCCCGTAAGCATTTTGATGAGTTTCATGGCAAATTGCTCTAATTGTGGTGACAACATAACCATTGTGTGGAAGCGAATCCAAGGCGCCAGAAGAAATAGACACTATTCGGTGTAATTGTTCGGGATTTACACCTTGGTCTAAATAATAAGGGGCAACTTCAGGTAACGCAATAGCTTGGCCCCCCGAGGCGCTGCCGGTCAGACCTGCAATTACACTCACTGCAATCGCAGCGCCTATTAATTCGTTACCAGGAATTTGGGTCATTAAATCCACTGTGTTTTGAAAGGCGGCAGTTGTTTTAGCAATGGCACCAAAGCCTACAACGGCTGCCGTGTTTCCAATCGCAATTAAGGCGCCAGTTGTCCCCATATTTATTGCTTCAGACATATTGTTGAAATAACGGTAATTGACCGCCATGATAGTGATAACACCACCTCCTAAAGCAGCAATTAGTGCAAATTGGGCGTAGGCTTCGTGCAATAAAAAAGAGATCAGCAAAACCACCAATAAAGGGACGAGCCCAGTTAAAGGATGTGGATAATCACGCTCTTTGATTTCTGGGTCAATTGATTTTGCTTGAAAAACTTCGCCATTAGCGACGGCAATCCGTACCATACGTTTTAACCACCAAAATCCTAGCACCGCCATGAGGATAGCCACCACTAAACTGACTTCCCATGCTGCAAACGGCGAAGTGCCAAGGTATTTAATTGGGATCCAGTTTTGAATTTCTGGCGAACCTGCCGACGTCATAGTAAACGTAACCGAACCAAAAGCTAATGTTGCGGGTATGAATCGCCGGGGTAGGTTGGCATCTTTAAATAAACTTAATGCCATTGGATATACGGAAAATGCGACTACAAAAACAGATACGCCGCCATAAGTTAATAACGCACAAGCGGCAACAACAGCAAAAACGGCATGCTTGTAACCTAGCTTACTAATAATTGCACGGGCAAGAGAGTCTGCGGCTCCGGTATCTTCCATAAACTTGCCAAATATAGCGCCGAGTAAAAACATAAAAAACCAAGACGCCACAAAACCAGAAAAACCGGACATATACGTGACCACAAAGTTACTATCACCAGCAAACACCGGCATGTGGTTACATAGTGCTACAATAAGCGCACATAGAGGCGCGGCGATGAACAAATTCATGCCACGTATGGTTAACACTATTAATAATACCAGCCCTCCAATTAGGCCAACTAAACTCAACATATTTTTTCCTAGGCGTATTTAAAATACTTAACAATAGGGAATTAGCGCTAGCTGCATTAAAGCTTGTTACCTTTAAAAAAGTTGTCTACTTAATAATAAGATTAGCACTAAATGTTACCTGTGACCGCAGAACGAAGAGCACTAGTTAGTGTAAAGTGTGCAATATCCAATCTGCAAAGCCAATAGTACGATGGTACTAGTTCATATTGTGGCATTTTCGCTACAATTTGTGTCATAGAAAAGGCCAACCAAATTGTGTGGTTTGTGTTGTTGTGCCAAAAAATGCCCAAGAAGTGCAATGTATACCCAATGTCAAAGAATATACCGATGACGGGAGTTTGTTTGCTTTAATTCCTAAAATGGCGACAACAAATAAAATAAGAATATAAGCAAGGGCAACAGCAATTAAGGTCTAAATTGAAAACATATTTAGCCAAGCTCGCGTAGTTTTATAAAAAAAGTCTAATTTTGTTCTTGAAGCATACTAAACAATCCCCATTATAGCCGTCATTGGCAAATGTTCATACACGAAAAAGTAATAAGCGAGACATAGCATGAATACAGAAAATGCGGGTAATAGAGACGGACAGAATATTCAAGCTGAATCGTCGGAAAATAGCGCGACTAATGAAAACGATAGTAATCAAGAGTATGTCACTAGTGAGAACAGTGATTCTCAGGTTAAAGAGGATGCATCTGAAAATATTGATGCTACTCAAAACTACGACGAACAAGAAATCGACTGGAAAGCTTATGCAGATGAGTTAGAAACTAAACTGAGTGCTGCCGAAGCGAAAGTTGATGAGCAAAAAGATTCAGTTCTAAGGGCTATTGCTGAAGGCGAAAATGCGCGACGCAGAGCTGAACAAGAAATTGACAAAGCACGTAAATTTGCGCTCGAAAAGTTCGCCAAAGAATTATTGAACGTTGTAGATAACCTAGAGCGCGCTACCTTAGCAGCAGATGCTGAAAATGAAGCGATAAAGCCTTTATTAGAAGGCATAGAATTAACCCAAAAGTCTTTTATTACGACTTTTGAAAATGCGGGTTTGAAGATTATTGATCCTCAGGGCGAAAGCTTTAACCCAGAACAGCATCAAGCGATGTCTATGCAAGAAACTGATGAGGTACCACCAAATACAGTGATTGCAGTGATGCAAAAAGGCTATTTACTAAATGAACGTTTATTGCGACCAGCAATGGTAATGGTTTCTCGCGGCAGTACTAATACCGTAGATACTAAAGCATAAAGAAATAAAAAAATATTAATCACCTATTGAAAATAGGGTTACTAACCCCACTTAGTGGGAAGATGAAAGAATTTGGAGACACATATTATGGGTAAAATAATCGGTATAGATTTAGGTACAACTAACTCATGTTTAGCGGTACTAGATGGTAAAAGTGCAAAAGTTATCGAAAACGCAGAAGGTGAGCGTACTACGCCATCTATTATTGCATATACACAAGACGGCGAGACCTTAGTAGGGCAGCCTGCAAAGCGTCAAGCTGTTACTAATCCGGACAATACATTATTTGCGATTAAGCGTTTAATTGGCCGCAGATTTGAAGATAAAGAAGTGCAACGCGATATAGATATCATGCCCTTTAACATATGCAAGGCCGATAACGGAGATGCATGGGTTGAAGCAAATGGTAAGAAGATGGCACCACCACAAGTTTCTGCAGAAGTTTTGAAAAAAATGAAGAAGACCGCAGAAGATTATTTAGGTGAAGAAGTCACAGGCGCAGTAATTACTGTTCCGGCTTATTTTAATGATTCTCAACGTCAAGCAACTAAAGATGCTGGCAGAATAGCGGGTTTAGATGTAAAACGTATTATCAACGAACCAACTGCTGCTGCTTTAGCCTATGGTATGGACAAAAATCAAGGTAACAACACAATTGCAGTGTATGACCTTGGTGGTGGTACTTTTGATATATCTATCATTGAAATTGACGAAGTTGATGGCGAACATACTTTTGAAGTATTGGCGACCAACGGTGATACACACCTTGGTGGTGAAGATTTCGATAATCGCATGATCAATTACCTTGTTGATGAGTTTAAGAAAGATCAAGGTTTTGATTTACGTAAAGATCCTTTAGCTATGCAGCGTTTAAAAGAAGCGGGCGAAAAGGCGAAAATTGAATTGTCTTCAGCACAACAAACCGAAGTTAATTTGCCGTATATTACTGCAGATGCATCTGGGCCTAAGCACTTAGCGATTAAAGTGACGCGTGCTAAATTGGAATCACTAGTTGAAGAGCTAGTGAAGAAGTCGCTTGAACCATTAAAACAAGCGCTTGCTGATGCTGACCTAAGTGTTGGTGAAATTGACGACATCATTTTGGTTGGTGGTCAAACTCGTATGCCTTTAGTACAGAAGTATGTGACTGAATTCTTCGGTAAAGAGCCACGTAAAGACGTTAACCCTGACGAAGCAGTTGCTGTTGGTGCAGCTATTCAAGGCGGTGTTTTGGCCGGTGACGTAAAAGACGTATTGTTGTTAGATGTTACGCCGTTGTCTTTGGGTATTGAAACTATGGGCGGTGTAATGACAGCGCTAATTGAAAAAAATACGACGGTACCGACCAAGAAATCACAAACGTTCTCAACAGCTGAAGACAATCAGTCTGCAGTAACTGTTCATGTGCTTCAAGGTGAGCGTAAGCAGGCCGCAGGTAATAAGTCATTGGGACAGTTTAATCTAGAAGGTATTCGTGCTGCTCAGCGCGGCACGCCGCAGATTGAAGTTACCTTTGATATTGATGCTGATGGTATTTTACATGTTTCTGCGAAAGATAAAGACACAGGTAAAGAGCAGAAAATCACGATTAAAGCGTCTTCTGGCTTAAGTGAAGACGAAGTGAATCAAATGGTACAAGATGCTGAAGCGAATAAAGAAGCCGATGCTAAGTTTGAAGAACTCGTGCAGTCACGTAACCAGGCAGACGGCATGATACATGCTACTCGTACGCAAATCGAAGAAGCTGGGGATGCGCTGGGTGCTGATGATAAAGCTAAGATTGAAGCAGCTTTAGATGAGCTTGAGACAGCGCGGAAAGGTGAAGATAAAGAAGCTATTGAAGCTAAAACACAAGCTTTAATGGAAGCTTCTGCTCCGCTTATGGAAATGGCGCAAGCAAAAGCTCAAGCGGAAGGAGCAGCTGCAGGTGCAGCGCCACAAGATGCAGGTGCTGATAATGCTAACACTAGTGAAGGCGCTGATGATGTGGTTGATGCTGAATTTGAAGAAGTAAAAGACGATAAAAAATAATCGTTGACGTACTTTATTTAAAGCAACAATAGACCGTAGGCGCAACCACTTTGTGAGTTGCGCCTTTGTTGCGAGTAAACGGGCAAAAGCCTCAAATTTTTACCAGTGACTGCAAGGTTTCCTTAGGCTACCAGCAGTTTTGATTTAACTGGAAATACAAGTCACTACAGGGTGTTATATGTCTAAACGAGACTATTACGAAGTGTTAGGGGTCAGCAAGAGTTCTGACGAAAAAACAATCAAAAAAGCCTATAAAAAGCTTGCGATGAAGTATCACCCTGACAGAACCCAGGGCGATAAAGCCCTCGAAGAAAAATTCAAAGAAATCCAAGAGGCATACGAGATCCTTACCAACAGTCAAAAACGTGCTGCGTACGACCAATACGGTCATGCAGGTGTTGACCCCAATAGGGGTGGCGGCGCCGGTGGAGCTGATTTTGGTGATATATTTGGAGATGTTTTCGGTGACATCTTCGGCGGTGGCCGCGGCGGTCGTTCACGTGCTCGTCAAGGTTCGGATTTACGATATAATCTTGAAATGAGCCTAGAAGAAGCAGTGCGTGGTAAAGAAGTCGAAATCAGAGTACCGACTCTTGCCGAATGTGAGTCTTGTCATGGCTCTGGTGCCAAAAAGGGTAGTTCTCCAACAACGTGTCCAACGTGCAAAGGAAATGGTCAAGTACAAATGCGCCAAGGCTTCTTTGCTGTTCAGCAAACCTGCCCAACATGTTCAGGAAAAGGTCAGATCATTTCTGACCCATGTTCGCCTTGTCGTGGCCAAGGCCGTGTTGAAAAAACCAAAACTTTGTCTGTAAAAGTACCTGCGGGTGTTGATACAGGTGACAGAATCCGCTTGAGCGGCGAAGGTGAAGCGGGAGAAAGTGGGGCACCAGCAGGTGATTTATATGTACAAGTGAATATTCGTGAGCACGAAATATTTACCCGTGACAACAATAACTTGTATTGTGAAGTCCCTTTAAGTTTTACCACGGCAGCTTTAGGTGGTGAAATTGAAGTACCCACCTTAGATGGCAAGGTAAAATTGAAAGTAACCCCAGAAACTCAAACAGGTAAAATGTTTAGACTACGCGGAAAGGGCGTCAAGTCTGTTCGCAGTGGCAGTGTTGGTGATTTGATTTGTAAAGTTGAAATTGAAACACCGGTAAACTTGTCTTCTAAACAGAGAGCTTTATTAGAAGAATTTGAGACTTCTATTAGCGGTTCTGGCGCAAAACATAGACCTAAAGAGACCGGATTTTTCGATGGGGTGAAAAGTTTTTTTGACGACTTAAGAAGTTAACTTTTACACAAGGGTATCTGGTAGTCTACTTGATATCCTTGTCATCCCGCATTAGCGACAGTTTCATATAGCGATAGTATGTTTGTTAACGCCTTAGTTCTACATGATTGTTTTTCTCGATAATTATTACCTTCCAATAAAAATTACCTTCCAATAAAAATCTAATAAATCATTATCACTTGATGTGTTGTAAGTCTAACAGAGGAATAGTTAGCTTATTTAGCAATAATATAAACAAAGCGATGATTCAAGTTATTGAATTACTGAACACTTTAAAAAATAGGTATGCCAAACTTGAAAATTGAGTATGCCATAACTGGGAAAACAGAAAAAACTAAGACAGTATATTGCTAAATAATTCAGAAAGGATGCATTAGAATGTCTGTTAACCCATCAAGTCGTTATCGAATAAAGAAACATACCGTTAGTTTACCGAGTAAATATATTTTCGTGTTTATTGTTATGCATGTATTTTTTGGTTCTGCTCATGCTAATGTCGTATGTCCGCCTGGTTTTTTTGCGCCTGTGGGGGATGCCTTTTGTACACCGGCGCCTATTGGATATTATGTACCAAATTCAGGCGCTACTGAGCCTACCATAGCTCCTGTTGGCACATTTGTATCAACAGAGGGCGCGGTGGCGCCAACTCCAGCTCCGCCAGGTACATACGTGCCTTTGCAAGGTCAAGCTTTTGCAACGCTAGCGTCTCCTGGTTTTTTTGTGGCAGAATCTGGCTCATCAACACAAACCATCGCCCCACCTGGCTCTTTCGTGGCTAACTCAGGCGCAGTTTCTCCTACTTTGGCAGCCCCAGGATCTTTTGTTAGTCTTCCCGGACAAACTTCAGCGACATTGGCTCAACCAGGTTTCTTCGCTGCGGGCTCGGGTGCCATAGAACAAACTATTGCGCCACCAGGATCATTTGTGGCTAATGCAGGCGCTGCGGCTCCGACTTTGGCTGCTCCAGGAAGCTTTGTCAGTTTACCTGGTCAGACTGAAGCGATATTGGCTCAACCTGGTTATTTTGCATCTGGGACAGGGGCCATCGAGCAAACTATTACTCCCCCTGGGTATTTCACCCCCGATTTTGGTGCTGCCGCGCCAATTGCGGCTGCACCAGGGTCATACATTAGCCTTCCTGGTCAGACTGAAGCGATATTAGCTCAGCCTGGTTATTTTGCTGCAGGAACCGCAGCAACTGAACAAACCCCAGCGCCACCAGGATTTTTTACAGCTGATTTAGGGTCCCCTCAAGCTATCGCAGTTCCCCCAGGCACTTATGCCGCTGGTGAGGCAAATACCTTTGGTACAGTTTGCCCACAAGATTCGACATCTTATGGCGCTGCGCCAGCGTGTAGGTCAGGTATGTTGTCTATTCTGAATCCTGCTACAATTGGTCCTGCATTCGACACCAACTATGGTACCAGTGGGTCTTACAACTTAGGTTTGCTAGATATTAATCAGGCAGACGCTTTTGATTTTATGATTGCAAATGTATCGAATGATCTAGGTTATGCTGATATGTTGACAGACCTATCCCTACTTAATGTTGAAATTAGCGGTATAAATGCCAGCCTTTTTTCACTCGACGGATTTAATGTAGGAACCGTTTTATCAGAACAAGAAGAGACTGATTTTGCCATTAACTTTTTTTCAGCAATAGAAACTTTTTTTGATATTGATATAACGTTCTCTACCGACCAATACGCCAGTTTTGGGATGCCAGGGCAAAGTTTTACTTTCAATTTCTTTGGACGCTTTACAAGCTTGCCCAATCAAGTAAGTGCGCCTAGCATGGTCATATGTTTGAGCTTATGTGTACTTATACTTGTGCGATCAAAACGCACTTAACTTAGTTTATAAGTATTTATTTATGTTTGTTTGGCAGTGTCATATTTATACTAAACACTGCCAAATATTGAATGTATTTCTTGTTATCTCCCAACGATGAGCAAGTCATTTTCTACTTCTGCTAGTTATATTTTTTAGTATAGGCCTGAATCAAGCTTTCAATAATTAAATTTTCAACTAATATTCGTGTGTAATATAAAATTTAAAAAGCAATAATCCTCATTCATTTTTAATACAGTTATAAATAAAGGCATCACGATGAAAAATAAAATATTACTTTCTACTTTGTTTGCAAGCTTAATATGTGTATCAGGCATCTCATCTGCCGACAACCATCCTAAAGCCACATCAGAGAAACAAGCAAATGCGGCTGTTACTTTCAGAAAATCATTACTGCAATTAGTACGCAGTAATATGGGACCACTCGGCGGGATGGCGCGGGGCAATATTCCTATGAATGCAGAAACGATAGGCAAAAATGCAGAAAGAGTAGCGTTTTTAGCTAGCATGATGCACGACTATTTTGAGCTTGATACTACCGCCTTTGATGTCAACACTGACGCGAAAAGTAGTATTTGGAAAAATAAAGATGATTTTAACGCTAAAATCGACGATATGGTTTCTGCGGCCGCTAAGTTACAAGACCTTGTAGCTAAGAACGACGAAGGTAATTTTCGAAAGGGTATTGGTGCACTTGGTGCAACATGTAAAGCTTGTCATGACGAATACAAAAAAGACTAGGAGATATTAATGACTCAAAAGACGAGCCAAGCATATGCGGCCAATAGTGCAGGAAAAGCCCTAGAAAAAATTAACACACAATTACCGACATTGGGCGATGAACAGGTGCGGATCAAAGTGCATTATTGTGGCATATGCCATTCTGATTTGTCGATGATAAACAATGAATGGGGCTTGTCAGCTTATCCGTTGATAGCTGGGCATGAAGTTGCTGGCGAAATTGTAGAAGTAGGTAGCAAAGTTAATAAACATGATATAGGTGATCTTGTTGGCTTAGGTTGGCATGCAGACTATTGTGAACAGTGTCGTAGCTGTGACAACGGCGATCATAATTTATGTAGTAAGGCTATAGGTACAATTGTGCAAAGGCATGGTGGATTTTCGGAATATGTGCAAGCTTCCCAAACTAGTGTTGTTGGTTTGCCGGAAGGACTTGACCTAAAATCAGTTGGGCCAATGTTTTGTGGCGGCATTACGGTTTTTAATCCTTTGGTTCAATATGACATTAAACCCACTGACAAAGTCGCCGTGATTGGTATTGGCGGTTTAGGGCATTTGGCAGTGCAATTCTTAAGTGCATGGGGATGTGAAGTCACTGCTTTTACATCGAGCGATAATAAGGCAGATGAAGCAAAAAAAATGGGGGCCCATCACGTAATAAATTCTAAAGACGCAGCACAAATTGAATCGGTACAAGGGCAATTTGATCTTATCATCTCTACGGTAAATGTTAAGTTGGACTGGAATTTATATATGACTACTTTGCAGCCAAAAGGACGTTTACATTTTGTTGGCGCAACGCTTGAGCCCTTAGACATAGGAGCATTTTCGTTAATTAGTGGACAAAAATCTATTTCTGGTTCTCCTGTAGGTAGTCCAGATACCATTAAAACGATGTTAGAATTTGCTAATCAGCATAAGATTCAACCGATGGTTGAGATGTTCCCTATGAGTAAAATTAATGACGCCTTAGCGCATCTGAAGTCCGGTAAAGCAAGATATCGTATTGTGTTACAGGCAGATTTTTAATAGCCAAAGTAATCATCAGCAGGCGGCGGTGGTAAAACTTCAATGAGTAAATACAATATGCTCATCGTAATCACAATACTCAATATAAAACTGAAATAAGGGAATGTTTGTTTTGGTTTGTTTAAATTAGTTGTATCAACTTGTTTAAAACCGGTAATCATCGCCGACGTCAAGCCTTCTTTATATTTGATTTTGTAAAATATAATCGCGCCAACATGCAAAGCAATAGCTGCAAATATTACGTTCATGAAATTGTGGTGTATAAAATTTGCTAATGATTGCCAAAACTCATTAAGTAGGCCGTAATAAGGGCCATCTGTGAATATTTCGTCACTAATAAATAGACCAGATATAGCCTGAGTAAATATCAGACTGAGCAATAATACTACCGAATAAGCGCCCGCAGGATTGTGTCCTAGATATACAATGTTGTTTGCTTTTGTAAGGTACTTAAATGCGGAAACTGGAGAAACAATAAATTGATTAAAACGCGCATAATATGTGCCTAGCATACCCCAAAGCAACCGAAAGATAATTAAACCGATAATGGTATAACCACCATAAAAATGCAGTTGCATGGCGTCGTCAAGCAGGTCCCCAGTCACAAATTGAAATACGATTGCGAGTACCAATAACCAATGGAATAATCGAATTGGCAAGTCCCAGACCTTTATTTTTTGCACGGCTCAAATTCCTCTATAAAAATATTACCTTTTAAACTTCTTAGGGATGAAATAATAATCAGAATAACAACTCTTGCGCCATAGTATAGTGTAGATTAACCGAAGAACATGATTTTAAACCAATAAAAACAGATGCTAACCTTTTGGGCGATATCGTGGCACAATATGAGGCAACAATTTTGTAATGGACACATATTATGATTAAAGTAGGAATTCTAGGTGCTAACGGACGCATGGGCAGAGTGCTAATCGATGCCGTTTATCAGCATGCCGAATTAGGCCTAGCTTTTACGTCAGTGCGAACAGGTTCAGCATTTATTGGCCTTGATGCGGGTGAACTGGCTGGCATTAATAAACAGTATATTACGGTAAAAGAGTTAACGCCGGAATTGGCCGATTTTGCTGATGTATTGATAGACTTCACGCTACCAGATGCATTAGAGGGAAACCTTGAATATGCTATTGTACACAAAAAGCCCATTATTATAGGTACGACAGGTTTAGATGATGCGCAACTTGCACTGATTGACGATGCCGCTAAGAAAGTGCCTATTGTACTCGCTGCTAATTATAGCATTGGTGTCAACTTGATGCTTAATCTAGTAAAAACCACCGCGAAAGTAATGGGGGATCGAGCTGACATCGAAATTTTAGAGGCACATCATCGCTTTAAAAAAGATGCGCCGTCTGGAACTGCCATTGCGATTGGACAAAGCATTGCTGAAACTTTAAACAGAGATTTAGATAAAGTAGCTGTTTTTGGCAGGGAAGGCGACACTGGCGAAAGAGATTCACAAACGATCGGTTTTGCTACTGTTAGAGCAGGTGATATTGTTGGTGAACATACTGCCTTATTTGCAACACTTGGCGAGCGTATCGAAATTACCCACAAAGCATCAAGCAGACTCACCTTTGCAAACGGCGCATTGACCGCTGCTATATGGGTAAAAGAGAAGCCTTTTGGCCTCTATTCCATGCAGGACGTGCTTGCCTTAACTTAATTTCTAACGAATTATCCAAATATAGGCTTAAGCTTTTAGCTGCATTCGAATTCATGTCGCTACTTAAAGGGGTAATATAAATGGCTCTCAACGTGGTTGTGGCTAGGGACATAAAAGCATGTTTTTAGCATGTTTTTGACAAAATAAGTCTAAAGTAGTTATTTTCAACTATTTTAAACACTATTTTAAAAACTATTAGATCTACAATTCATTGTCCTATATACTGCGTGGAATTTGCCAAATTTAATCAATATCGAATCAGGCGATTCTACATGATTAGTCGGCAAGCCCCCAAGCTTATTGAACTTCAGTGAGCTCAGGCAGCCGTAGTGTTGATTTTTTGGCAGAGACATTGAGTATCCTCTTTTACAAAAAGATACTTAACTGCATGTTTATCGTTGATTTTTCGATAAACACTAGCTATCTCTACTTTTTAGGAGGTTGACTTGGCTGTTTCTGCCCTATTAGTGTTAGCTGATGGTTCCGTTTTTAAAGGAACGTCCATTGGAGCTGCAGGTAGTAGCGTTGGTGAGGTTGTATTTAATACCTCAATGACTGGCTATCAAGAAATATTAACTGATCCTTCTTACGCCGAACAAATAATTACACTGACCTATCCACACATAGGAAATACCGGCACCAACTCTGAAGACGTCGAATCTAGCAATATATACGCAAAAGGTCTTGTTATTAGAGACTTACCTATAATTGCGAGTAATTTTAGAAGCCAACAAACTTTATCAGATTACTTAAAGAGTAATAACATTGTTGGTATTGCAGACATTGACACACGTCGTTTGACGCGAGTGCTTAGAGACAAAGGTGCTCAAAATGGTTGTATTATGTCGATTGGAGATTCTGACAAGCTAGACGAACAACAACTTTCAGATGAAATTAAACGGGCTCTCAATTCAGCCACCGCATTTCCTGGCTTAAAAGGTATGGATTTAGCTAAAGTTGTGAGTTGTGAAAAACAACATCAGTTTAATGATGGCGTTTGGTCCTTAGGTCAAGGGTATGCGGAAAATGTACAAGACTTATCTTACCACGTAGTGGCCTACGATTTTGGTGCTAAAAACAACATTTTAAGAATGCTGGTTGATAGGGCTTGTAAATTAACAATTGTTCCCGCTCAAACCAGTGCTGAGGAGGTTTTAGCGCTCAAACCAGATGGAATATTTTTGTCTAATGGGCCTGGCGATCCTGAGCCGTGTGATTATGCAATTACGGCAATAAAAACATTTATTGCTAAACAGATTCCAATCTTTGGTATTTGTTTGGGGCATCAACTGCTAGCCATAGCTGCAGGGGCTAAAACATCAAAAATGAAATTTGGCCATCATGGAGCGAACCACCCAGTAAAAGATTTAGCCCAAAACAAAGTGATGATTACTAGTCAAAACCATGGCTTTGCGGTTGACGAGAGCGATTTACCTGAACACATTAACGTGACACATGTGTCATTGTTTGATCAAACTTTACAGGGCATCAAGCTCACTAATGCGCCGGCATTTGGATTTCAGGGGCATCCCGAAGCTAGTCCAGGCCCGCATGACGCGGCACCATTGTTCGATCATTTTATTGAATTAATTAAACAAGCTAAACAGTAGGAAGAGTAAAATGCCAAAACGTACAGATATCAAAAGTGTTTTGATTCTTGGCGCAGGTCCTATTGTGATAGGACAAGCCTGTGAATTCGATTACTCTGGCGCGCAAGCTTGCAAAGCACTGCGCGAAGAAGGGTATCGGGTTATCCTTGTTAATTCAAACCCAGCCACTATTATGACTGATCCGGAAATGGCAGATGCAACTTACATCGAACCCATTCATTGGGAAGTAGTCAGAAAAATTATAGATAAAGAACGTCCTGATGTGATATTGCCGACTATGGGCGGCCAGACAGCGCTTAATTGCGCGCTTGATCTTAATAAACATGGTGTTTTAAAAGAATTTGACGTTGAATTAATCGGCGCTAATGCTGACGCAATCGATAAAGCAGAGGACCGTGAGCGCTTCGACAAAGCGATGAAATCAATTGGATTGGAATGTCCCCATGCAGAAATTGCTCATAACATGCAACAGGCCCATGATGTGCTTAGTCGTATTGGTTTCCCTTGTATCATTCGCCCATCATTTACCATGGGTGGCAGTGGTGGCGGTATAGCCTATAACATTGAAGAGTTTGACGAAATTTGTGCGCGAGGCCTAGATTTGTCACCTACGTCTGAATTGCTAATTGACGAGTCACTGATTGGTTGGAAAGAGTACGAAATGGAAGTGGTGCGCGACAAAGCTGATAACTGTATCATTGTTTGCACCATAGAGAATTTTGATCCCATGGGCGTGCACACAGGTGATTCAATAACGGTTGCTCCAGCGCAAACCCTTACAGATAAAGAGTTTCAAATTATGCGTAATGCTGCAATAGCGGTGTTACGAGAAATAGGTGTTGAAACAGGCGGCTCAAATGTACAGTTTGGTGTAGATCCAAAAACGGGTCGCATGGTGATTATTGAAATGAACCCGCGAGTTTCTCGTTCTTCTGCTCTCGCATCTAAAGCAACCGGGTTCCCAATCGCTAAAATAGCGGCAAAGCTGGCAATTGGTTATACGCTTGACGAATTGGCAAACGACATTACGGGCGGTAAAACACCAGCAAGTTTTGAGCCTTCGATCGATTACGTAGTGACTAAAATACCCCGCTTCAATTTTGAAAAATTTGCGGGTGCTAACGACCGATTGACTACACAAATGAAGTCGGTTGGTGAAGTGATGGCCATTGGTCGTAATCAACAAGAGTCGCTTCAAAAGGCTTTACGCGGGTTAGAAGTCGGCTCAAGTGGTTTCGAGCCAGTTTTAGATTTAAACGATCCTGAAGCCAAAAATAAACTGATATACGAACTTCGAGAACCCGGAGCTGAACGTATTTGGTATATTGGAGATGCCTTTAGAATGGGCATGACAGTTGATGAAATTTTTGCCTTAACCAACATCGACAAATGGTACTTGGTACAAATAGAAGAAATCATTGAACTGGAAGAAGAGATTACGGATCTCGGGTTGCCGGGTATTGATGCCGATTTTATGCGGAAGCTGAAACGTAAAGGCTTTTCAGATATTCGCATAGCCGCCTTGACAGATGTTGCTCAGGGTGATGTTCGTGACAAACGTCATAGTCTTTCAATTTTACCGGTTTACAAAAGAGTAGACACTTGTGCAGCCGAGTTTTCAACTTCTACGGCTTACATGTATTCAACTTACGATGAAGAGTGTGAAGCTGATCCTTCAGACCGTGAAAAGATAATGGTGTTAGGTGGCGGACCTAACAGGATTGGTCAAGGGATAGAATTTGACTATTGTTGTGTTCATGCTGCCCTTGCCATGCGAGAGGACGGTTATGAAACGATTATGGTTAACTGTAACCCTGAAACCGTTTCTACCGATTATGACACGTCTGACCGTTTGTATTTTGAGCCAGTAACGCTTGAAGATGTATTAGAAATTGTCCGTATTGAAAAGCCAACGGGTGTCATTGTGCAATATGGCGGGCAAACACCTTTAAAACTAGCTCGTGCGCTTAAAGACAATGGCGTTAATATAATTGGTACTTCACCGGATGCTATTGACCGCGCTGAAGATCGTGAAAGATTTCAGCAGATGGTGAAAAAGCTTGGATTAAAGCAACCTTCAAATTCTACTGTTAGCAACATGCAAGAAGCCTTAGAAGAGGCAGAGAAAATTGGGTTTCCGTTAGTGGTTCGACCTTCCTATGTGCTTGGTGGTCGTGCCATGGAAATCGTTTATGACATGAGTGATTTAACTCGCTATTTGAATGAAGCGGTAAAAGTATCTAATGATTCGCCAGTTCTATTGGATAGATTCTTAGATGACGCCATCGAAGTGGATATAGATGCTATATGTGATGGCGAGCAAGTAGTTATTGGCGGCATCATGGAACATATTGAACAAGCAGGTGTACATTCTGGTGATTCAGCTTGCAGTTTACCTCCGTACTCATTGCCCCATGAAATTCAAGAAAAAATGCGTAAACAAGTCAAAGACATGGCCTTAGAACTTCAAGTTGTTGGACTCATGAATACTCAGTTTGCGATTAAAGATGGACAGGTTTATCTTATTGAAGTAAATCCTCGTGCTGCTAGGACTGTTCCGTTTGTTTCAAAGGCAACTGGCGTACCTCTCGCTAAAATAGCAGCAAGAGCGATGGCTGGAAAATCTTTGGCTTCTCAACACTTTGTGGAAGAAGTGATTCCTCCATTTTATTCGGTCAAAGAAGTAGTTTTGCCATTTGCTAAGTTCCAAGGTGTTGATCCCCTACTAGGACCTGAAATGCGTTCTACGGGTGAAGTAATGGGAGTAGGCATCAATTTTGAAGAAGCATACGCAAAAGCTAATTTGGGTGCGAGCGAACCACTTCCTAAACAAGGTAAAGTTCTTATCTCGGTAAGAAACAACGATAAAATTAGAGCGATTGAATTAGCACATGGCATGATCGCGAATGGATTTACACTTGAGGCAACAAAAGGAACTGCAGACGCATTACAAGCAGCGGGTTTACCTTGTGATGTAGCAAATCGTTTAGGTGAAGGACGTCCAAATATAGTCGACTTTATCAAGAATGGGGCTTATACGTATATAGTAAATACAACAGAAGGGCGCCAAGCCATTATAGATTCTGTGTATATCAGAAGAGAAGCCTTGTTAAATAAAGTGGCCTATACAACCACCTTAAATGCTGCCTTTGCGACTATGCAATCGGGTACACAAGATGCATTTAAAAATGTTAATTCTGTACAAGATTTACACCGACAAATTCGTAGTTAAACATCTGTCAGAAAACTGATTATTGTTCTATACTTACGGTAAAACTATATGTAAAAACGAATGCCAAGGGCATTCGTTTTCTTTTGTGTTGATAGTTTAGACAAGCACAAACTCAAAAAACAATTCTAAAAGAGAGAAAGCATGGCAACAACATTTCCAATGACGGTTAAAGGCGCAGAAGCCTTGCGTGAAGAGCTGAATGAGTTAAAAACGAAAGTAAGACCAAGAATTATTGCTGATATTGCTTCAGCAAGAGAGCATGGGGATTTGAAAGAAAATGCTGAATATCACGCCGCTCGCGAGCAACAAAGCTTTTGTGAAGGGCGCATCCAAGACATTGAAGGAAAACTATCAGGCGCGCAAATAATCGATATCACTAAAATGCCGAATAACGGAAAAATTATTTTTGGCGCAACAGTGCAATTGCTTAATGTCGACACGGACGCAGAAATAAAATATCAAATTGTTGGAGATGATGAGGCAGATTTAAAGGCAGGTTTGATATCTGTAAATTCGCCAATAGCCAGAGGGTTAATAGGCAAAGAAATAGATGACGTGGCAACAATTCAAACGCCGGCTGGCGTTGTTGAGTTTGAAATTATTGAAGTAGAATATATTTAAAATTATTGAAGTTATGCCAACAAATTAAAGGTATCCACCTTCTTTTAATTTGTCATGGGCGAGTAGCAAGGCTTCGGTCCGGTCTAATACAAAGTCTGCATCGCCCAACAAAGCTTCAAAACCCATCATCATAAATTTTTCTTTTATTTTTGGATTGTTCACTAACATTACAACTTGCTTATCTAAACCTTGAGCATCCTTCACCAAGTTTTCAATCGCTAGGGCAACTGTATCATCAATAAACGAAACATCACTTAAATCAACTATTAAGGAATGATGGTCGCCTAAGGTTTTTAATTCGCGAGATAAGGCTTTTGATACTCCAAAAATCATGGTTCCACTTAAATAAAAGTAAAGAATTTGGCCTTTGGCGCCATTTAGTAAAGAGCGTTGTTCTGAACTTAGTGGAACTCTGCCATCGACGTCACTAATCGCTTTAATGTTTTTTGCTTGAGATTCACTGAGTTTTTCTATGATGAGAATATTGGCAATAAATACTCCAATACCAACTGCTACTACTAAATCCACGAAAACGGTGAGTAATAATACAATGAACATGATCATAGAAGAGTGACGAGACACTTTATGTGAGCGTTTTAAAAAGCCCCAATCTAGGATATCTATGCCCACCTTTATGGCGATACCGGCTAAAACTGCTATCGGGATAACAGATATTAATGTTGACGCACCAAAAACTGCAACAACTAATATGGCCACTCTGATCAAACCAGATAGTGCTGTCCGCGCTCCGGTTTGTATATTTACCACAGTGCCCATTGTGGCACCCGCACCCGGCAGGCCACCGAACAAACCTGAGAATAAGTTGCCGAGTCCTTGACCGATTAGTTCTTTATCTGATTTATGTTCATGGCGTGTTAAGTTGTCAGAGATAACGGATGTTAACATTGAATCAATGCAGCCCAAGATACCGAGGACAATGCCATCTAATATCATTGTTTGTAAAAGATCAGAACTAAATGTCGGCCACACTAAACTTGGCAAACTCACATCTATTTCACCAATACGTTGAATGTCGGCGTCGGCAAATAAAGTGATCGAAATGATAGAAATACAAACAAGTGCGATAAGCTGTGGGGGAACCCATTGCTTAATCTTTTTTGGTGTGAAAAATATCAATGCAAGAGTTGAAATCGCCATTCCTGCTGCAACAGTGTTGATATTACTAAGTGTATCCTGAAAATTCACTATTGCTCCTGTCACCCCGCCAGCAGGCACAGAAGCGCCTACGGCTGGCGCAAACTGCATAATGATCAGAATACATCCAATTCCTGACATAAAACCGCTGACCACGCTATATGGCATTAGCGTTATGTACTTTCCTAGTTTTAACACACCAAATAAAACTTGCGTTAGGCCTGCTATCATTACAACCGTAAATGCCATGGCAAGGCCTGTTTCCGGATATTTTGCAATCATAGTGGTAATAACGGCAGCCATAATAACCGTCATTGGGCCTGTAGGCTCAGATATTAGCGTGGGTGTGCCACCGAACATCGCGGCGAAAAACCCAATGATTATCGCTCCGTATAAACCTGCCTCTGCGCCGGCGCCTGAAGCAACACCAAAAGCTAAAGCTAATGGCAAGGAAACGATAGCGGCTGTAAGCCCGCCTAAAATATCGCCTTTAAGATTTGAAGTATTGATGACATTAAAAATTTTCAAGCTTGTCCCTAACTCTCTAATTTACTTTTAAAAACTAATTTGACTGACCTTTATACCTAATAATCAAGGCGATGAAAAACAACATCGCAGTCACTATCCAAACAGGTAAATCTCCAAATTTTCTATAAGGTGTAAAGCCTTCCGAAAAATGGAGGGTACTTGTTAATACCCCACTTTCAAATTGAGGCAAACTTGCTGTTATTTGACCATAACTATTTATCGTGCCAGTTACACCGTTATTAGTTGCACGTAATAATGGAAGACCAAATTCTCTAGCTCTAACTTGCGCAATTTGCATATGTTGATGGGGGCCATGAGAATCGCCAAACCACGCGTCGTTACTGACGGTAATTATTGCATTTGTATGGGGTTGCAAGTTTGCTCGAATTTGCTTTGGAAAAGCAATTTCGAAACATATCGCGGGAGCAAAATAGGTCTCATTAACTAATAAATTATCTTGTACATACTCTCCACGCGTGAAAGAAGACATGGGTAAATCAAAAATTGGCGCTAATGGTCTAAGTAAGTCTTCAAAAGGTACAAATTCACCTATTGGCAATAAGTGATGTTTTGCAAAACGTTTTTTATGCCCATATTGATAAGGTGTATTGCTTTGTTCATTGTCGATACCCATGGCAAGCAATAGGTTTAGTGCGACTTTCGTTTCTATATTGTAATCGACGATACCGGTTATAAAGCCTGTTTGGCTTTGTATAGCACGTTGGTCAAGCGCGACTAATAATTCTCCACTACCAATCTCCAACTTCGGAATAGCGGCTTCAGGCCAAACAACGATATCCGCATCCCAATAGGGCTCTGTCAGTGCAAGATAGTGACGAATTGTTTGTTCGTCTTTTTTGGGGTCCCATCTCATTGATTGAGCGATGTTTCCCTGTACCAACAACACCGATTTAGATTGGTCACTCTGTTTTGTCCACTGCACATTTTGTAAAACAAAAGACGACACAAACAAAACGACAATAGGGATGATGGAAATCACTTTCTTATATTGGATTCCTATCGCTATACTTATACATACCAAAATTATAAGTGCAGACAATCCAATTTCACCAATTATGGGTAGCCATGCACTTAACATACTTGTGCTTTGAGAATAACCAATAGACAACCATGGAAAGCCTGTTAATAAGTGGGCTCGAGCCCATTCACTTATTAACCATATAAATGGTAATACCAAAGGCCACATTGGACGGATCGGAAAAAATCTTTTTGTTAGGTAAAAAGCCATTGCTGGAAATAAGGCTAAGTACGCACAAAGTAAAAACATCAAAAATAATGAAGCAACTAATGGGATACCACCAAATTCGGCAATACTTACATGTACCCAAGCTATGCCCGCGCTAAAATAGCCAAAACCAAACATCCAAGCAGCAATAAATATTTTGTCTGCATAGCGTGAAATTAAATAAAATGAGACTGGTAGCACCATAAATGGTAAGTACCATTGACCATAGGGGGCAAAAGCAAAGGTTAAGCTAGCACCGCTGCATATTAACAATAAGTAGAGAACTAGCGGCTTCAGCTTATTTCTCCAGGTCGGGTAAGTAAACTTTTAATTGCAGTAAACGTCTTTTATCAGAATGTGTGACTTCAAAGTTTATATTATCTATTTGTACTTTTTCACCTGTGTCAGGCATGTGTCCAAAGGCACGTAACACTACTCCACCAATAGTATCAGAATCTTCTTCGTTGTAGCTGGATTCAAAAAAAGCATTAAAGTCATCTACTGGCGTGAGCGCCTTAACTGAATAGGTAGATGTGTTTAAGGGACGAATGTTATCGTTTTCATCAACATCATCATCAAATTCATCTTCAATTTCGCCGACAATGAGTTCAAGGATATCTTCTATTGTGACAAGACCCGAGACTCCACCATATTCGTCAACCACGATTGCCATATGATATCGTTGCTGTCTGAACTCTTTGAGCAGCACATCAACTCGTTTACTTTCAGGCACGATAACCGCTTCACGGATGACATTTTTAAGGATAAAGGTCTTTTCGTTATTAAAAGCATAAGTCAATAAATCTTTGGCAAGCAATACACCTTCAATATGGTCTTTATCTTCACTAATAACCGGAAAACGACTGTGCGCTGATTCTAAAACTAAGGGTAAAAATTCGTCGACGCTTTGTTCTATATCGATGGTTATCATCTGTGCTCGGGGAATCATTATGTCTCTAACCCGCATGTCGCTGACACCCATTACACCTTCAATCATCTCTTTGGTTTGCGGGTCTATTAGTTCGCGTTCTTGGGCGTCAGAAATTAGATCTGATAATTCTTCTCTGTTTTTCGGTTCTCCTTTAAAGCCCTGCATTAGTTGTGCAAACCAGCTTTTGTTAGAAGAACCGTTGCTAGAGTGGGGGTTGTCGTCACTCATGTAATGATTACTCGTTTTTATTGTTCAATTTATCGCCTATCCTCACCTAATTTGATAAGGGTCGTCAATACCTAATTGCGCTAATATTTTTATTTCGGCACTTTCCATTTTTTCAGCATCACTTTCTGTAATGTGGTCATATCCTAATAAATGCAAGAGTCCATGTATGCAAAGGTGTGCCCAATGGTCATGCGCCAATTTATTTTGAGTTTCTGCTTCTTCAATCACAATTGGTGCACAAATCGCCAAATCACCAATAAAATTAGAAGGTATATATTCGGGTAACTCACTCTCAAACGATAATACATTGGTTGCTTTGGCTTGATTGCGATATTGTTGATTCAAACTATATGACTCTTCGCTACCAATCACTCGAATACCAACTTCTAGGATCCCCTCATACTGAACTTGCTCCAATGTGGTTTTAAGCCAATTGGATACAAGTTTTGCGTTAGGGATATGCTTAAGCAGTTTTTCTTCTACATCTTCTGCGATATGCCAATCAAGGTCCAAAACGATTTCTGTTGGGTCGCAATTTGTCATGAATGACTAATCTTTTTTCGGCTGTTGATCTTGCTGGTCTTTTTGTGCTCGCAATTGCGCTTTTATAGCGTCTTGTTCAGCATCATAATCTTCGTAAGCCTGCACAATTCTTGCAACAACAGGGTGACGCACAACATCGTTCGCACTGAAAAAATTAAACGATATATCGTTAACGTCCGACAACACATCTATAGCATGTCGTAAACCTGATTTGGCGCCTCGTGGTAAATCAACTTGAGTTATATCCCCAGTAATCACCGCTTTAGAATTAAAGCCAATGCGTGTTAGAAACATTTTCATTTGTTCGACAGTCGTATTTTGTGATTCGTCCAAGATAATAAACGCGTCATTTAGCGTTCGACCACGCATATAGGCAAGTGGAGCGACTTCAATGACATTACGTTCAATAAGTTTTTCAACTTTTTCAAAGCCAAGCATTTCGAATAAGGCATCATAAAGAGGTCTTAAATAAGGGTCGACTTTTTGCGATAAATCACCCGGTAGAAACCCCAGTTTTTCACCAGCTTCAACGGCAGGTCGTGTGAGTAATATTCGTCTTATTTCTTGTCTTTCTAAAGCATCGACTGCACAGGCTACTGCTAAATATGTTTTACCCGTGCCAGCTGGACCAACGCCAAACGTAATATCGTGAGTCACGACATTAGACACATATTTTGATTGATTTGGATTGCGTGGTTTTATTACGCCACGCTTGGTTTTTATATGAACTTCTTTACCATAATCGCCGGCTTCTGCACGTTCCAAACATTTAGCTTCTTGAATGGCTAAATGCACTTGATTTGGTTCAAGTACGGGTACACTGCCCTTAATTGCCTGTGTTTCAATATACAGCAATTTAAGTAATTCGCTGGCACCATTGGCTTGCAATGGGTCGCCATGAACGCTGAATTCATTGTTTCTATAGTTTATTTCAACGCCTAAACGACGTTCTATTTGTTTCAAATTATCATCAAAAGGCCCACATAAGCTAGATAAGCGTTTGGTGTCTTGTGGCTCTAATACAACTTGATTACTGACTATTTTGCTCAATTTATCTCCTGTCTTACAATTCTATTAAGCGGGCATTACTTGAATGACACCAAGGTCATCCATTTTAGGTTGCTTTGCCAAAATACTTTCTGGCGACACAGCTACTCTAAGGCCCATTTCTGATTCTCTCTTGCAAACGGTACCGCGCAAAGAGTTACTATACACGTGAGTAATTTTTACATCACAAAACTCACCAATCATGTCCACACTGCCAACAAAATTGACGACTCTGTTATTTTCTGTGCGCCCAGTTAATTCATTGGGATCCTTTTTAGACGGCCCTTCGACTAAAATTCGCTGGGTAGTATCGAGCATATTGCGAGCAATGGTTTGCGCATTTTGATTGATCCGCTGCTGTAATATTTGTAGTCGCTGTTTTTTGCGTTCTTCGCTTACATCGTCTACGGCATCGGCAGCTGGTGTCCCCGGTCGCGCGCTATAAATAAAACTAAAGCTCATGTCATAGCCGACAAAATTAATTAAATCCATGGTATCGGCAAAGTCGTCTTCTGTTTCGCCAGGAAAACCAATAATAAAATCAGATGACATAGCAATGTTTGGCCGGACTTTTTTTAATTTTCGTATAGTGGATTTATATTCAATTGCAGTATGGCCGCGTTTCATCATGTTTAAAATACGATCTGAGCCCGACTGCACAGGTAAATGCAAATGATCGACTAATTCAGGTATATTTTCGTACGCAGAAATAATGTCGTCGGTAAATTCTACAGGGTGCGAAGTGGTGTATCTGATGCGATCTATACCATCTATACTTGCCACTAATTCAAGTAATTCTGCAAATCGACAAATGCTTCCATCGTATTGTTCGCCTCGATATGCATTCACGTTTTGGCCAAGCATATTGACTTCACGTACACCTTTAGACGCGAGTTGAGCAATCTCCAACAAGACATCGTCAACAGGACGACTGACTTCTTCGCCTCTTGTATAGGGCACAACACAAAAACTACAGTACTTTGAACAACCTTCCATAATGGAAACAAAAGCACTAGGCCCATCTGCTTTAGGTTCGGGTAATCGGTCAAACTTCTCAATTTCGGGAAAACTAACATCAACAACTGAACGCTCGCCTTGTTTGATTTGGCCAATCATTTCAGGTAGACGATGCAATGTTTGTGGGCCAAACACAATATCAACAAATGGAGCACGTTTGCGTATTTGGTCACCTTCTTGAGACGCTACACAGCCGCCTACACCGATAATTAACTCAGGTTTGTCCTTTTTTAAGTTTTTCCAGCGGCCTAGTTGATGAAATACTTTTTCCTGTGCTTTTTCACGAATCGAACAAGTATTAAGTAAGATGACGTCAGCGTCTTCAGCTTCTTCAGAAAGTGAATAACCATGAGTAGCATCTAACAAGTCAGCCATTTTGTCCGAGTCATACTCGTTCATTTGGCAGCCCCATGTTTTAATAAATAGTTTCTTGCTCATTTCGTTTTTTAAAAACCTTTTTCAATAAAGCCAATCGCGTTTTGTTATTGTAAGACTACAAAACGGCCAAGCATTTTACCCTCAAAGCCTTGTTAAGGCCAGTATCTATTATATTTTTAAAACTATTAAAACGAGATTATCTAATTTGGTTTATGGCATAATTGGCATAACTTGTTTTTAAGCAAAAATATCGTTGTTCGTATCAAACACGAATTTATGAATGAAAGGGTCAATCTGAAGCAGATGAAAAACTATGATGTATGCATAGTAGGCGGCGGTATGATAGGCGCAGCAATGGCGCTGGGATTGGCTCGTTTAAAAAAACCTTTACGTATTTTATTGCTTGAGCATCAAAAACCTCAGTCTTTCGACCGTGAGCAATGCCCGGATTTACGCTTATCTGCATTTAATTTGCACGCTATTAATCTGTTCAAACAATTAGGTGCTTGGCAACATATCGAAAATACACGCCTACGACCATACAGTCGATTGAGCGTATGGGAAGACGCAACGGCAGCCACTACGTTTGATGCAAAGGATATTGGACAAGATAAGCTTGGGTATTTCATCGAAAATCGCTTAGTTCAGCTGGGCCTTTTGCGTTCTATTCAAGACAAATATGAAAAGCATGTTGATATTAAATATGGCGAAATGATAAGTGCTATCGACACCAGCAAAGGAAATGTTCAGCTAGAGAGCGGCTTAGCCATTCAAGCAAAAATGATTCTTGGTGCTGATGGCGCTCAGTCTTTGGTAAGAAAAGCAAGCAAGATAGTCACCAGTGGATGGCAATATAAGCAAAGTGCAACTGCAATATTGGTCAAATTAAACGCCGCTATTCCTGATACAACATGGCAGCAATTTTATTCCACTGGCCCAAGAGCATTGCTACCTATGTATGATAATCACGCTTGCCTTGTTTGGTATGACGAAAAACACCAATCAAATAAGATTCAACAAGCAGATAATCGCACATTGAAACACATGATATTACGCGCCTTTCCACCTTTTTTACCTAGTTTTGAAATTATAGGAAAAGCGAGTTTTCCAATTGCTAGGATGCATGCACATAGATATGGTCAAGGAAAAAGTATTATCCTTGGTGATGCTGCCCACACTATTAACCCTTTGGCGGGGCAAGGTGTTAATTTAGGGTTTAAAGATGTTGCTACTTTATTAGAGCTCATTGAAGAGCAGGGCATTGAATCAGTATCTGATGTATGTACTTTGTTTGAAAAATCTCGAAAAGGCCATAATTTAGCAATGATGACAGCAATGGATGTTATTTATTCGGTATTTTCAAATGAAGCCTTACCTTTGCGAATTATACGGCAGGTAGGCTTAAAAGTGGCAAATCAAACAGGGCCTATAAAAGCAAAAGTACTCCGATATGCAATGGGTATATCATAAACCTTAAAACAGGATATATAGATGAATGTGTTAATTATTCTTGGTGTGTTATTCATTGCACTTATCGTGATCATTCCAATGATAGAAAAATCAAATATGCGCATGAGTGACGAGTCCGCGAGCAAAATTCAACGTTGGATTTTGCCATTAATTCTGATTGCTTTGTTGCTTTCAGGGCTAATGTACGGTTTTAGCTAGTTTTTAGACTTCCATATATCGGGCTCTTCTAATTGACCTTGTATATGGCAGTCTTGGTGCGCAAAAGTCACTTCTTGTTGCAATTTTCGTTTAGCTTTGTAGTCTTGTGTAACCGCTACAATAGTAGGCGTTAGCATAGCGATTGCAATAATATTTACTAACGTCATTAGGCCTAGGGCCATATCGGCCATGGCCCAAACCATGGGTAATGATGCCATGGCGCCCCAAAAAATCATCAATAAATAGCCTGAGGTATACACACCTCGTCCGATTTTATTATCTAATTTAAACATGTGTAAATTGCTTTCGCCATAAGCATAGTTTGCGACTACAGAGGTAAACGCAAACAAGCATATGGCAGCTGACACAAAGTCGCTTCCAAGCGCGCCTAAATGTGATTGCATAGCGGTTTGGGTAAGACGTATACCTTCCATTTCGCCAATACTAGTTTGCGTGCCCAATAAAATGATAAAGGCCGTACACGTGCACAAGACCATAGTATCAATAAATACTCCCAACATTTGCACATAACCTTGAGAGGCTGGGTGGTTAGGTTCTGGAGTCGCTGCGGCGGCAGCATGAGGGACGCTACCTGAACCTGCTTCATTTGAGTACAATCCGCGTTGTATGCCGTTTTTTATCGCCGCAGCCAGCGCGCCAGCGCCAGCTTCTTGCAATCCAAATGCGCTTTGTATGATATCGAGTAAAACACCGGGTAAAAGATGTATATTGATGAGAGTTATTGCAAGGGCAACTAAAATATACGCCACTCCCATAAAAGGAACCACATATTCAGCAAATTTTGCGATTGAACGAAGTCCACCTACTACTATTAACGCGGCAAGTATGCATATGCCTAGCCCGGCATAATGAGTAGGAAGTTGGTAACTGTTATTTAATGCATCGGTTATCGTATTTGCTTGCACTGCAGAAAACACGAATCCATAGCCAAAAAATAAGCACAATGCGAAAACCCATGCAAATGCTTTATTTTGTATACCTTGTTGAATGTAGTAGGCAGGCCCGCCTCTATATTGTCCGTTACTGTCTTTTATTTTATACACTTGTCCTAAAACACTTTCCGCATAACCTGTTGCCATACCCAATATAGCAATTACCCACATCCAGAAGATTGCACCGGCGCCTCCTAAAGAAATGGCAACGGCCACGCCTGCAAGGTTTCCTGTCCCTACGCGTGCCGACAGACTTGTGCATAATGCTTGGAATGAACTAATACCTACTTCGTCTGATTTACCACTTTTGCGCATAATCGAAAACATATGCTTAAAATCAAGAATTTGAATAAACTTTAAACGCCAGGTAAACCATGCGCCGGCCGCTAATAATAGATATATCAGTACTTGCCCATCCCCCCACAAAATGTTGTTCACAAAGGAAACGACAGCAGTTACTGAGGTTTGCATGGGCGCAAATATATTAGTTTGGAGCCAAGAAAGTAGTGTATCCATGAAGAAATATGAAGGGAGAATAACTAAAATGTAAATCTATTGTGCAGTATTTTTATAGATTTGACCATGGCTAATGTTAACGATTAGCAACGAGATTCATAAAAACAATAAAAAAACGCCAGCATTGCTGGCGTTTGGATATGGCTGGGGTAGCAGGACTCGAACCTACGAATGGCGGGATCAAAACCCGCTGCCTTACCAACTTGGCTATACCCCAATAAAATAGGCATAAAAATAGTCTGTTAAAAACAAGTCCATTTTCAAGCATATCTCTTGGAAAATGGCTGGGGTAGCAGGACTCGAACCTACGAATGGCGGGATCAAAACCCGCTGCCTTACCAACTTGGCTATACCCCAACAATGTGGTGCGGAAGGAGAGACTTGAACTCTCACGCCTCGCGGCACTGGAACCTAAATCCAGCGTGTCTACCAATTCCACCACTTCCGCAAAGAAGTTTCCGAAAACGTAAGCCATGAGTTTGAAGTGTCTACCAAACTCATAAAAAACAAAAAAATAAAATGGTGGCTACGGCGGGACTCGAACCTGCGACCCCATCATTATGAGTGATGTGCTCTAACCAGCTGAGCTACGTAGCCACTAAATTACTCCGTTTTCGGAGTGGCGCGTATTATGCTTAGTTGAAAGTTAAGCGTCAACCGTTTTTTTGTCAAAATGACGCACTTGCGTAAAAATGCCACAATTGAGGCTAAAAAGTGCATCACATTTATCTATTTCAGTATTTTATTTAGGTAAAAAACCATATTGAATGTCAAACTGTTTTAATTGATGTTTAATCTTTTTCTCCAACCCATTATTGTTAATTTTCGGAACACGTGTTGCGTCGGTTTGATAATTTAAATCTGCAAATTGTGTCGCAAATTCACTATCAATATTATGTTGGCTTCCAATACGTGTTTCGGCTGACAGATTTGATATTTTCGCAACACTTTGATTTCGAGAAAAACGTGCATAGCCCTTGAATATGAAGTTTTCTTCAACATAACGATTACTAAGGGCTAGCACATAATCGAATAGGCCATACAAAATAGTATCTTCACATAAATCATTTAATACAATATGCGCACTTATTGCTTGTTTTAACTCATGTAAATCACTCTTTCCAAGGGGGCTTATATCAAAACTAAGAATATATTGTTGCTTGTCACCAGGCAGTACTTGTAGCCCTTTAAATTTAAAAATAGCGTCTGCATAGGTCACTTTTTTTAAACAGGCAATAAGGTTTTCAAGCGCTAAAGGATAACGCATTGCGCTTGTATCAGTCGACTTTGACATGGCTATCAATGGCAAGTCATGATGACAGCTAAAAGGAGTCGTTATTACTGTTTTTTGTAATAACTCACTTCGATATTTAAAAAGCTCTCTTATTTCATGCTCGCGAGCTTTAAGACAGGCCAAAAAAGCAGTTTGTATAATTTCTGATGAAGGTAATTGAGGTTCAACGCGCCATCTCCTGCCATAAACTATTTTATTTGATTGCTGCACCGATTTTGGCAAATAGTTGTCTTTGCCAATTATGCCTACTTGCAGAAATATACTGTTTTGTTCTTCATCGACAAACAACACATATTTAGGATCAAAATCAATAAGTGAAATAATTTCAGAGACTGAATTCAAAGTGTGCTGATAGCTAAGAAAATGCTGAGGTATACAGTTAGTTCCATCATCCAACACTATCGAGGGCGCTTTTGGTATGGGTTTTTCACCGGGTAACAAAGGCATAGTAGTTTGCGGCATACTATTTTTCATAAAATATCAATATCATGGATGTATTAATAAGACCAAGCGAGGTTTTACACACCTTTACTCTGTCTGTGCTTATGCATATTGCTTTATATGGGGAATGGCGCTAAATGGATGATATTTAAATTAGAAAAAACAATAAATTTGTAAAGTATTTGACACTGTATTGCAGGCAAAAAGGGTAGGGTTTATAAGATAAACCCTATCCTTATTAGTGTTGGTAAAACGCGAAAAAACTTACACGTTAAATCTGAAATGAATGACATCACCATCTTTAACAATATAATCTTTACCTTCTAAGCGCCATTTGCCTGCTTCCTTCGCTCCAGATTCACCGTTGTTAGTGACATAATCGTCAAAGCCAACAATTTCGGCCCTAATAAAGCCTTTTTCAAAATCGGTATGTATTTTACCAGCGGCTTGAGGAGCGGTCGAGCCTTCAGGGTATGTCCAAGCACGCACTTCTTTGACACCCGCTGTGAAGTAAGTTTTCAGAGTTAATAAGTTATAACCGGCTCTTATTACACGGTTCAGACCGGGTTCTTCTAAACCAAGTTCATCCATAAACTCTTGTTTTTCATCGTCTTCAAGTTCTGCAATGTCAGATTCTATAGCGGCACAAACGCTAACAACTACCGCGTTTTCAGCCTCCGCAATAGCCTTAACCTTATCTAAATAGGGGTTGTTTTCAAAACCTTCTTCGTTCACATTGGCAATATACATTGTCGGTTTTAAGGTTAGGAAATTCATATAAGCGATCGCTTGAAATTCTTCTTTAGTCAAGTCTAAAGCTCTTAGCAAACCACCTTCATTTAGGTGCGGTAAAAGTTTTTCGAGGACAACAAGTTCAAATTTTGCTTCTTGGTCTCCCCCTTTTGCTTTTTTCGCAACTCTTAAAATAGCTTTATCAGTGGTTTCTAAGTCGGCTAATGCTAGTTCAGTATTAATCACATCAATATCTTCTTGAGGATCTACTTTGCCAGAAACATGCACGATATTATCGTCATCGAAGCAACGAACAACATGCCCAATAGCATCGGTTTCGCGAATATTTGCAAGGAATTTATTGCCTAAACCTTCACCTTTTGAAGCTCCCGCAACTAGACCCGCAATATCGACGAATTCCATTGTTGTTGGAATAACGCGTTGAGGATTAACAATACTCGCCAATTTATCAAGTCGCGTATCAGGCACTGGTACAACGCCAGTATTTGGCTCAATGGTGCAGAAGGGGAAGTTTGCTGCTTCTATACCGGCTTTTGTGAGCGCGTTAAATAAAGTTGATTTGCCGACGTTAGGTAAACCAACGATGCCACATTTAAAACCCATAATTGCCTCTTAAATTTGTTATTGATTGGTGCTTAGTCTGCTTTAAAGCTATGTAAGCGTTGTTGCGCGCTTGTTATACCTTCTGTAAGCAGTAATTCTAAGCATCGAGAAGCTTCGTCAATCGCGCTCTCAATATTTTCGTAGTCTTGCTTAGGTGCCTTTGACAACACATAGGCCGATACTTTGTTTTTATGTCCAGGATGACCTATGCCTATGCGTAAACGCCAAAAATCACGCTGGTTAGCCAAGCGACTGACAATATCTTTAATACCATTTTGACTGGAACTGCCACCCTGTTTAAATTTGGCAACACCAGGTTCAAAATCAAGTTCATCAAAGGCAACTAATAATTCACTTTTGTCAATTTTATAAAACTGACACATGCTAGCAACCGCTTTACCACTTAAATTCATAAAAGTTGTTGGTATCAACAAGCGAACATCTTTGCCGGCAATATTCCCTCTGCCAGTAAAACCAAAAAACTTAGCGTCAAGTTTAAGGCTAATGCCAAATCTTTCTGCTAAGTTTTCTACAAATTGAGCGCCAGCATTATGTCTAGTGAATCGATATTCGGGGCCTGGATTTCCCAAGCCCACGATCAAACGAACATTAGGCATGTTAGTGGTCGACACTGATGTTATTCCTCAGTATCTCCGGCTTCAGCTTCGCCAGTTGTTTCATCGCCGGCCTCGTCTGCAGCTTCTGCACTTCCGCGAGACATTTTAATTGTCACAACGGCTAAGTCATGCTCTTCGCCTTTAGCTAATTCAACACATTCAACACCCTTAGGTAATTTGATATCTGACAAGTGAACGGCGCTATCAAGCTCAACGGCTATCAAATCTACTTCTATATATTCTGGAAGATCTTTAGGCAGACAGCTTATTTCAATTTCTGTCATCAATCTCTCAGCATGACCTCCTTCTAATTTCACAGCAGGTGATTTATCTTCGTTAATGAAGTGAAGAGGTACGTTTGTGGTAAGTTTTTCGCCAGCAACAATGCGCTGAAAGTCAATGTGAGTAACCTTAGGCTTGAAAGGGTGACGTTGCATATCCTTCACAAGCGCTTCTTCTTTTTTACCATCAACATTGATAGTCAAAACATGTGAATAAAAGGCTTCAAAAGCTTGTGCTTGAATTACTTTATTGTGTTCAAGCGTTAATGCGATGGGATCTTTCCCCGCACCGTATATGATGGCTGGTACTTTTCCTGCGTGACGTAGGCGGCGGCTCGCACCTTTCCCCATATCTGTGCGGACAGTAGCATCCAATGTAAAAATTGCGTCAGACATATAATGTCTCCAATGTTATAAATTAAATTTGTGTGGCTTTGCGACCAAGCAACACGCGTATTCACCGTATTAAAACGGCGGCGAATTCTATCATTGGAAAAGGCCACGTACAATTAAAAAGTGTAGATAGTGCTAATATTTTACAGTTCCTTTGCAGAAGGGGGAGATTGATCCTTTCCTAGTACCGTTGATTGACTCACATTTAAGACAGAACCAAACTGTGTAGTAGTTGCATAATCCTTTATGATATTTCCTTTTATTTCAAGCATTAATCCATCTACTAAATGAGCTTTGGGTAAATTGATTAAAGTAAATGCCTCGCCTTTGCTATCAATAAATCCAAAAAAACCGCCTTCGATATTTTGATATCGGATATAACCTACAAGTGTAAGGGTTTTTTGGGGTTTTTCGTTATTATCCTCGACAACTGTCATATTGGGTTCCTGATCAGGTATTGAAGATTGGCAAGCGTAAAGAAAAAAAGTACACATAATCAAAATTAAAATTTGTTGATATGGCATTTTGTATTTCCTGAATCAAACAATTAAAACAAACGTTTACCGCTAAGTGCAATATATAACGCTAATATACCAACACACGCATAAACTGCTTCGAAGAAACCTATATCACTCGCATCACCGTTGACTATCATGACGCCTAACATTCCCGCTAATAGGAAAGAGGGGATAGAAGCAATACCAAGTATGATTCTTATGCGCATAGTAAGTTTAGTATTATTTGGTTTTGGTGTTTGTTCTGTCATCGCTCACTCTGCTCGCTGAGGCTAATACAAAAACGACGCTATGGATTTAATCCATAACGTCGCATCGTTCAAATTCACCATTGCTAATTAGTATTCAAACATAGCTGAAATAGATTCTTCATTACTGATCCTACGGATCGTCTCAGCAAGCATTTCAGACAATGTAAGCTGTTTAACCTTGTTCAACTTTTTGATTTCTGGTGGCAAAGGAATACTGTCGGTAATTATAATTTCATCAATCACAGAGTCTTCCAAGTTTTTTGCCGCATTGCCTGAAAACACCGCGTGAGTAGCATATGCATAAACGCGTTTGGCACCATGCGCTTTAAGCGCTTCTGCTGCTTTCGCTAGCGTGCCACCCGTATCAATCATGTCATCGACGATAATACAGTCTCGTTGTTTAACATCACCAATAATATTCATTACCTGAGCAACGTTAGCCTTTGGACGACGTTTATCGATAATGGCGAGGTCTGCATCGTTAAGTAATTTAGCTGTTGCTCTCGCCCTCACTACACCGCCAATATCTGGCGAGACAACAACTGGTGAGTCAAAGTCACGTTGAAACATATCGTCTAATAAAATGGGCGTACCGAAGGCGTTGTCTACCGGTACATCAAAGAATCCCTGAATTTGCTCAGCATGTAAATCGATAGTTAATACGCGGTCAACACCGACGTTAGACAAAAAGTCGGCGACTACCCTAGCTGTAATTGGTACCCTTGCCGAGCGCACGCGTCGATCTTGACGGGCATAGCCAAAGTAGGGGATAACAGCGGTTATTCGACCAGCAGAAGCCCTTCTAAACGCATCAATCATAACGATAAGTTCCATTAAGTTATCGTTAGTGGGCGCGCAAGTAGACTGGATAATAAAAACATCCGAACCACGCACGTTCTCATGTATTTCGACACTTATTTCACCATCACTAAAACGACCACAACTCACATTTCCTAGTTTGGTGTATAAGCGTTCGGCGACTTTCTGGGCGAGTTCAGGAACGGCGTTTCCTGCAAAAAGCTTCATATCAGGCACAAGATAAATCCTCGGTGCATTTAAAGAGAGTTGGCTGGGGTAGCAGGACTCGAACCTACGAATGGCGGGATCAAAACCCGCTGCCTTACCAACTTGGCTATACCCCAAATAAATCGACAGATGCGCTTTGATGCGTAACAATTACGCGTCATAGGGCTAATTTTTGTAACACCGGAGAGCAGTCTAAGCCCTTAGCAATAAAAGCTTTTGTACCAGCCGGCAGTTTTTTTAAAACCTTTTTTGCGTCGCTAACGGACTCAAAAATAGAAAAAACACTAGCACCTGTACCAGTCATTCTTGACGGTGCGTAGTTTAGCAACCACTGTAATAAATTTGCAACCTCAGGATGCATATTACAGACTAATTTCTCACAATCATTTTGCGTTTGTTCAAATTTGTAGTGCGCAAAATCAATTTTTTGAGTTTGTCGAGGTAGCGAAGGGTGGGTGAAAACGGCTGCAGTCGAAACATGCACATTGGGACTGGCGACAAGATATATTTGTTCCTGAACGCTATGAGACTGCAGCTTTTCACCAATGCCACTGGCGAATGCAGTTTGCCCTTTTATAAAAACCGGTACGTCAGCACCTAATTTTTTCCCTATCGCTAATAAAGTACTTAGATCACATTCACACTGCCATAATTTATTTAAGGCCAGTAAAGTCGTCGCAGCATTGCTTGAACCACCCCCCAAACCTCCACCCATTGGAATACGCTTGTTTAGTTTAATCTCAACACTGTGGCTCTTTAGGGTTCTGTATGGTAATAGTGCTTGCGCAGCTTTTACTATCAAATTGTCTTGCGGGTCAAGACCGTCAATATTATCAAGTATTTGCACGCAATTTTCTTGCAGACCAGCTTTACGAAGTGAAAACCCAATCTCGTCGCCAAAATCTAAAATTTGAAAAAGTGTTTGAAGATCGTGATAGCCGTTTTCGAAGCGACCACAGACGTGTAAAAACAAGTTTATTTTTGCAGGGCTAGGCCACCAATCAAATACATCATTAACCTCAGAATTATTCACTTTCACTCCATTGGCTTATTCGTAACTTAATTTGCGCCTGGGTATTTACATTAAGAAGCGTAATTGAGGAGGGCAAACGAAAATTTTGTTCGTATAGTGACCAACTTTTGTAAGCCACATATGAAATTTGCCATGTATCACATGCTCTGCAGCTATGTGTGAATTGCCGTAAAGTACCATCTGAATTATAGCTAATGTCTTGAATTCGGTTTTCATTTGAATCATTACTGTCAGCACTGATGGATTTTTCGATTTCTGGGGCCGCTACTCCTTTTATCCAGTGCTGCAAATTAGCAATAGGTATTTGCCAACCCGTTGTTTGTGCAATTAGTCTACTCGCAGAAAAGTCAGTATACGTTTTGCCGTCTGCGGTTAAGGTCGCCATATTGCCGTCGTATTTCATTTTGGCTAATGTAATACCCAAGACATTGGTTAATCCAAAAGACAAAGAGCTTTGATTTTTCTCCCAGTTTAAATACGCGCTGGTGCGTTCTTGTTGCGTGATCCACGCTATTTTGCCTTTTATACGCCATTGATCAAGTGCCGCAATATCTGATGTATTGGCCAGGCTTGTTCTGGGCTTAGGTGCCGAAACACAACCAATCACGAACAAAGCGACTACAACATAGAAACAAAGCACTTTAAAAAGGTGATACAACCGTTGTTGATAAAGCAATGAGTGCAAAATACCGCCAAAATTAAGTCGTTTCCCGTAGAATACAGTATTTTTATTTCTCACTATAGTGATTTTCTTTAAATTAAGCGTGCTTTTGACTACAATGCGCTGTCGATAATACGAACATATTAAATTAACCTAGGCTATTCCATACTAATGAGCTTTATTGCTGTTGGCATTAACCACGAAACTGCTCCTGTTGAGGTACGTGAAAAAGTTGCGTTTACTCCCGCAACCCTTGCCGATGCATTGACCATATACGCCAAGCAGCGAGAGAATGCTGAGTTGGTGATATTGTCTACTTGCAATCGTACCGAACTGTTTGCTAGTTCCGCTCAAATTTCATGTGCTGATTTAATTGATTGGTTAGCAGAACTGCACAGCATCAATGTTGAAACGCTGAAAAAATATATTTATTTATACGAAAAGGAAGATGCCTTACGACATCTTATGGAAGTGGCTTGTGGTCTTAACTCACTTATTTTGGGAGAACCACAAATTTTTGGACAGGTTAAACAAGCATTTACTGAAGCAAAGCATGTAGGGACGATTAATGGCCAATTTGAAAAGATTTTCCAATCAACATTTTCAGTTGCCAAAAAAGTGCGGACACAAACTGATATTGGCGCAAATGCAGTTTCTGTTGCTTATGCCGCAGTTCAATTAGCTAAGCAGATTTTCGGACATTTAAATAAAAGTACGGTGTTGTTAATTGGTGCAGGTGAAACCATCGAATTGGTCGCTAAACATTTAAGCGATGTTGAAATAAAACAAGTTACAATTGCAAATAGAACCTTAGCAAATGCGCAACATCTTGCTGATGTCCTAGATATTCAAAGTAAAGTTGTCACAATAAGTCAAATTCCTAGCGTGTTAAGTGAGACTGATATTGTTATTAGTTCAACCGCAAGCGCTTTGCCTTTGATCAGCAAAGGTACAATAGATGTTGCTTTAAAAGCAAGGCGACACAAACCCATGTTGCTTATAGATTTAGCAGTACCTAGAGACATTGAGGACCAGGTTAGTAAACTCGACGATGCGTATTTGTATACGGTTGACGACTTACAGCATATAGTACAAGAAAATATTGCAAATCGAGAAGTTGCTGCCTCAGAAGCCAATGCAATAATTAGCCAAAATATAGAAGACTTATTAAAGTGGCAGCAATTGCATCAAAAGCGTGACTTAATTAAGGCCTATCGAGAAGATGTTGAAATAGTGCGTCAACAAATATTATCGAAAGCGATGCAAAAGTTAGCGCAAGGTGAGGAAACTGATAAGGTGCTTGAAGAACTCAGTTACAAATTAGCACAAACCATGATGCATCAGCCTACTAAAGCCCTTCAGCAGGCTATAGCTGACCCAAACAAAAGCGCGTTAAGTTTGTTAGAAGATATTTTTACTTCTCAAGTAGAAGGCCCAAAAGGAAAATAATGAAAGATTCTGTAGTAACGAAACTAGAAACACTGGTTGAACGCTTTGAAGAAGTTCAAGCCTTATTGGGTGAACCAAGCATTATTAGTGACCAAGAAAAGTTTAGATCATTATCAAAAGAGTATTCTCAACTAGAACAAGTCGTTGAAAAATTCAATGCATTTCAAAGTGCACAACAAGATATTGAATCTGCCAACGAAATGATGCAAGAAGATGACGCTGAAATGCGAGAGATGGCACAAGAAGAATACAAAGATGCAAAACATCGGACCGAAACGCTAGAAACTGAATTACAAATACTCTTATTACCCACTGACCCAAACGACGATCACGATTGTTTCTTAGAAATTAGAGCGGGTGCAGGAGGAGATGAAGCCGGAATTTTTGCGGGTGATTTATTCCGTATGTATTCTCGTTATGCTGAGACGAAAGGCTGGCGTCTGGAAGTTATGAGCGCAAACGAAGGCGAGCATGGCGGATATAAAGAGGTCATTTCACAAGTAAGTGGGAATGGCGCTTTTGGAATTTTAAAGTTTGAGTCGGGTGGTCACCGTGTGCAACGAGTTCCCGAAACCGAATCTCAAGGACGGGTTCACACTTCTGCTTGCACGGTCGCGGTATTACCCGTATTACCCGAGTCTGAAGCAATTGAAATTAACCCAGCTGATTTACGTGTAGACACTTACAGAGCATCTGGAGCGGGTGGTCAACATGTTAATAAAACGGACTCGGCTATCCGTTTAACTCATTTGCCTACTGGTGTGGTTGTTGAATGTCAGGATGAACGGTCTCAGCATAAAAACCGTGCACGAGCCATGTCGGTGTTACAGTCGCGTTTAAATCAGTTGGAAACAGACAAACGCGCAGAAGAAGAAGCCAGTACTCGAAAGAGTTTGGTGGGTAGCGGCGACCGGTCTGAGCGTATTCGGACTTATAATTTTCCGCAAGGACGGGTATCTGACCATCGCATTAATTTAACCTTGTATAAGCTTGACGATGTGATTGCTGGAGACCTAGGCGCTTTGCTTGACCCCATAAGGCAGGAGCATCAAGCCGATTTGCTTGCTGCATTGTCTGAAGAATAAAAACTGACGAATAAAATTGATGAATAAGTCTGTCTCAGGTCTTTTAAAATGGTCTGCACAAATTATCGCTGATCAACCCGACTTAAGTTATCAGGCACCAGCATTAGAAGCTCGTTTGATGTTGGAACATGTTATTCAAAAGAATCACGCTTGGATGATTACAAACGCAGAAGAGCAATTGTCACAAGATACAGTTGAGCATTTTGAGGCACTATTAAAGCAGCGTATAAACGGCAAACCATTAGCATTTATTTTGGGTAAACAGAGCTTTTGGGACCTAGAGTTGTTTGTTGAGCCTTGCACGCTTATTCCACGTCAAGATACGGAAACGTTAATTGAAGCGGTTCTTGAACATGATTTTCCCGACAAGACAAAAGTGTTGGATTTGGGCACGGGTACTGGAGCTATTGCCATTGTATTAGCAAAAGAAAACCCTAGCTGGGAAATTAGCGCAGTTGATAAAATTGTTGATGCGGTCGTATTAGCGGAAAAAAATGCGGTGCTAAACAAAGTTAAAATTGATTGTCATCAAAGCGACTGGTTTAGTTTTTTTTCTAAAAGCAACAATATACGCTTTGATCTTATTGTCGCTAATCCTCCATATGTTGAATCTAATAGCCCCTATTTGCAACAAGGTGATCTGCGATTTGAACCAATGTCCGCTTTGGCTTCGGGTGCTGATGGTCTTGACGACATTCGCTATATTATTGAAACTGCTCAACAATATCTAAACGATGATGCTTTTTTATTTTTAGAGCATGGACATGAGCAACACCTAAGGATTGCTGAAATTTTGTTAGACCATGGATATACTAATATTCAACATCGTCATGATTATGGTAAAAAAGTGCGTGTAACTTACGCGAAATTTCGTAGCAATTAACGGAATTTACTAACAATTAGCGACAAATAAAGATATTTAACGACAATCTTTGCGTCAAAGAGCAAGCTGTCAATAAATGCCAAATCAGAAACTAGGAACTTAAAAAATGAATGCAATTACGCAAGTTAATGTCAATAGAATCGAAGTCTCAAATAATTCTCCTTTCGTTTTGTTTGGTGGAATGAATGTTTTAGAGTCAGAAGATTTAGCCATGCGTATCGCAGAAAAATATGTAGAAGTGACTTCGCAACTTGGTATTCCATATGTATTCAAAGCTTCTTTTGACAAGGCAAATCGCTCATCTGTGAGTTCGTATCGTGGACCGGGACTGGAAGAGGGCTTACGAATATTTGAAAAAATTAAAGCTACTTTTGATGTGCCAATTATTACTGATGTTCATGAACCGTATCAAGCTGGGCCTGTTGCCGAAGTTGTTGATGTTATCCAACTACCGGCATTTTTAGCGAGGCAAACCGACTTAGTGGTTGCCATGGCAAAAACCCAAGCAGTAATTAATGTCAAAAAACCTCAGTTTTTGGCCCCCCACGAAATGGCACACATCATTAACAAATTTGCCGAAGCAGGAAACGATCAAATATTACTGTGTGAGCGTGGAAGTTGTTATGGTTACAATAACTTGGTTGTGGATATGCTTGGTATGGATTTAATGAAACCAATGGCGCCTGTGATTTTTGATGCAACACACGCATTGCAAAAGCCTGGCGGGCGAAGTGATTCTGCTGATGGACGTCGCAAACAAGCTGCTGAATTAGCTCGCAGTGGCATGGCTTTAGGCATTGCTGGTTTGTTTATTGAGTCACACCCCGATCCAGATAATGCTAAATGTGACGGTCCGTGTGCATTACCACTTGACCAACTTTATCCATACTTATCACAAATGAAAGCCGTTGATGAATTAGTGAAATCATTTAGCCCTTTGGATATCGATTAGTCAGTCGCTAGTTTCCATAGCCATTCCCCTTGCGTTAAGACCGAGTCTCGGTCTTCTTCTAGTATAAAACCTTGAGTGATTGCATGGCTTATCGCAGTCTCGAGGGTCCTTCTGTAAGCGTCCCAATTTGCATAACGTTGTAATACCTGTTGTTTTGGCAACAACTTGATCGCACCTCTGAAATCCATCATTTCATCTTGCGCAAATTGTGCGTTATGACGCAATACCCACGGTAAAAAGCTTGCAATAGGCGCTTCAAGCAATGGGTGTCTTATACCCGCTATTTCGTTTCCATTGCTGTCTACAGCGGGTAAGGGCGGTACAATGGTCGCAAGGATACGGGGTGGATTAAGCTTAATAACACCTTGTTGCCATTGTTTTCCATAATCGTAAATATAGGCCGTGTGTGGACTAATAGGTTTTCTTAAATCACTTAACATATTGGGTAAGTTATAATTTTCAAAGTTGACTAGTGTATTATCAGAAAATCGTGGAAATCGGCTTTTAGGTGGGCTTTTATCATCCACTACCCACTCAGTTAATGCACTTATTAATGCGCGCAAATTTAGCAATAGGTCAAGAGAGTTTCCTTGAAAATACCTAGGCTTGCCGTCGATGGCTTTCAGGTTACTTTGACGCTCAACAAAATGTTGGGCTGATGCTAGGTGGTATATACGCTCAGTTGCTAAGGGTTCTATATCTTTTCCATTATGCGAGTGAATTAGCGCTGCTGCTCTTCCCCAATATTCGTAACCTGTGTTGGTATAAAACACTTTAGGGTGAAAAGCGTTTGTCATATGCAGCATTAAGCCATCAGGTTCGCCTGTGACAGGGTGCTCAACTGGTCTACTCGCAAATGGAAACACATCGGTAGGATAGAAGAACGCTGACATTCTATGTGCATCGCGCGAGGCTTGTGCAAAACGATGATTAAAACTACCTCGTCCCGCACCAGCTGTATGTATAAGCATGCCATCAAATGCGATGTTACCGGCCTCAGTTTTATTAAAGCCTTGGTATAAGAAGTGTCTCAGCCATCTACCTGTTTGTGAGACTCCAAATGCTATGGTTTTAGGGCTAGAGAACCGTGAATCACCTTTTTTTATGTATTCTGCGGTATCTCTAATGAGTGCAAATCCTAATCCAACAACTATTGATTCTTGGGTTGGGTATACTAATTCGTAGATGCCAGGATTGAAATCGCCAACAATCGCATCCCCTTGTTCTGAAAAACGCCATTTAGAGCTAGGCACAATTTGTTTCATGTCGTTGGGGGCAAGTCGCCGTGTTAAATAAGCCTGCTCTTGTTTGTGCTTGTCGACGACATAAAGTACTTTAATATTATCCCTATGTGCCAAACGCAATTTGTTAGCTTGGCTTTCTATTGTCCAATCACTGCGAGCCATGCCTGTAGTGTTTTTAGCCCTAGGCAATATAACCGACATATTGTTATCTTGAGCATAGACATCTGCTTGCCAACCCACCCACATAACCGATAAGCCCAAACGCTGCAATAGGCCATCGCCTAATGAAGACGCTGTTGTAGGCGAATTGTTCACCACAGCTTTGTTAAAATACCGTAGTGAGGCTTTTGAACCTCGGTTGCTAATCTCTAGAAGAGTCGCCTTCCTTTTATTTTTATCTGCTGGTTGGATAATGAAAAAAGTGGATGTTACCGCTACTTTTCCATCTTGCATGTTAGCCAATTGGATGTCAGTCACGTGCTGATTTTGCGGCAATTTAGGGTCGAATTCGAAATGTAAATTACCGCTTATAGCTTCGAGTTCAATGCCAAAAGCGATAAAGTTTGTTTGTTCGTTAATTTGTACATTGACGAGTTTAGCGTGAGAAGAAAAACTACAAAGTATTATTAATAACAACGAACACAGACGTAACAAAGGCATAATTATGCTTCCTCTTAAATAAAGATCTACCGACCTTAAGTACTTTAGTTCATTGAGTAATATTGCCCAATAGAAGAGTATGCGACGTGAGATGAGCATTCAAGTAATAATTTGTGTGCCTTAGCGCTATTTATCAACACAAAAAAAAAGAGGCTGTACTAAAAGCACAACCTCTTTGAGTCAATTACTTGTATGCTAAACTGCGCTCAATATACCGTTTAAGGTTTTACTAGGACGCATTGCTTCTGCTGCCAGTTTATCATCAGCAAAATAATAGCCATTGATATTCATTGGAGCACCCTGTACTTCGTTTAGTTCATTCACAATTGTGTCTTCGTTAGTCGTCATGCTCTCGGCAATAGAACTAAATTGTGCTTTAAGCTCATCAGACGTGGTTTGTGCTGCAAGTTCTTGTGCCCAGTACATTGCCAAATAAAAATGCGAACCACGATTATCTAGCTCTTTTACTTTTCGTGAAGGCGACTTGTTTTCTTGTAAGAACTTGGCTGTTGCCGCGTCTAGAGTGTCAGCCAAAACCTGCGCATTGGCGTTTCCAGTATTGACGCTTAAGTGCTCAAGCGACGCTGCTAACGCTAAAAATTCGCCTAAAGAATCCCAACGTAAGTGGTTTTCTTTTTCAAACTGTTGCACGTGTTTTGGCGCTGAACCACCTGCACCGGTTTCAAATAAGCCACCACCGTTCATTAAAGGAACAATAGATAACATTTTTGCACTTGTACCTAATTCTAAAATAGGGAACAAATCGGTTAAGTAATCACGTAAAACGTTACCTGTCACTGAAATTGTGTCTTGTCCTTTACCACAACGTTCTAGGGTAAATTCGGTTGCATCAACAGGACTAAGCACTCTGATATCTAAACCAGTTGTATCGTGGTTAGGCAAATATTGCTCAACCTTTTTTATCATTTCGGCATCGTGAGCGCGGTTTTTGTCTAACCAAAATACCGCTGGCGTATTAGTGGCACGAGCTCGCGTTACTGCAAGTTTTACCCAATCTTGTATGGGAGCATCCTTAGCTTGACACATTCTCCAAATATCGCCCTGTTCAACGACATGGCTAAGCAATACATCACCTGCCACGTTAACGACTCTTACTGTACCAGCTTCACTAAAATTAAAAGTTTTGTCGTGTGAACCGTATTCTTCAGCTTTTTGCGCCATTAAACCCACATTTGGCACAGTACCCATTGTGGTTGGATCAAATGCACCATTAGCTTTGCAGTATGTGATGACTGACTGGAAAACACCTGCATAATTACGATCGGGGATCATAAACTTAGTATCTTTTTGCTTACCGTCCGGTCCCCACATTTGCCCTGAGGCACGAATTGCTGCTGGCATTGATGCATCAATGATAACGTCAGATGGCACATGTAAATTGGTAATGCCGCGATCAGAGTCAACCATCGCCATATCGGGGCGGGTTGCATACACAGCTTGGATATCAGCTTCTATTTCGGCTTTTTTATCTGCCGGTAAGTTAGCAATTTTAGCATAAACATCGCCAAGACCATTTTTAACATCCACACCAAGTTGAGCGAAAGTGTCGGCGTGCTTTGAGAATACATCTGCATAAAAAACTTCTACAGCGTGCCCAAAAATAATAGGATCAGACACTTTCATCATGGTTGCCTTCATGTGCAACGACAACAAAACATCCTCGCCTTTTGCAGCATTAATTTCTTTTTCAAAAAACGCCATTAATGCATGCTTACTCATGACTGAGGCATCTATTATTTCTTTGTCCAACAGAGATATTTTTTCTTTTAGAACAGAAACCGATCCTTGTTTATTTTCAAATTCGATACGAACATCTTGGGCGCCATCAACGGTTACCGATAATTCACTGCCATAAAAGTCGCCAGATTCCATATGTGCTACATGTGATTTTGAATCTTTCGACCAAGCACCCATTGAGTGTGGGTTAGCTTTTGCGAACTGTTTAACTGAACCAGGGGCTCTACGATCAGAATTTCCTTCACGTAATACAGGATTTACAGCCGAACCTAATACTTTAGCGTAAGTCGCTTTTATTTCTTCTTCTTCAGCCGTTTGTGGGCTCTCTGGATAATCTGGAAGAGCATAACCTTTAACTTGTAATTCTTTTATTGCAGCTTGTAGCTGTGGAATTGATGCGCTTATATTAGGTAGCTTGATAATATTTGCTTCGGGTGTTTTTGCTAAATCACCAAGTTCTGCAAGAGCATCATCCATGCGCTGTTCTTCTGTTAAAAACTGCGGGAAATTAGCGACTATTCTTCCAGCGAGTGAAATATCTCTGGTTTCTACATCAATGCCTGAAGAAGCAGTAAATGCTTTGATAATTGGAAGCAATGACTGAGTGGCAAGCGCTGGCGCTTCATCAGTGATGGTATAAATTATCTTAGAAGTGTCTGTAGTCATTAAAAGTCCTATAGCTAGTTGTATTGACGTCGCTTTCAAAAAAGCAACTTTGTTTCATCAATAGATGGCATTATGACGCAGCAAAAATTTAAGGTCTTAACATTTTTGCAAGCATGCTAATTTTTGGAGCTGAATTCTATCTGATTTAAAGAGGTTTTTGTAGCGTTTAAGACTATTTGAGCAGACATATCAACAAATAAAGTGTGAAATTTCAAAAGTTGTTTGTTTTCCTATGCCTTTAAGGTTTTTTTCTTGTTTAAAAATTGTTGCATCTATGATCGTATTATTTAGATGTATAGCCGAATCAATAAAAATTTGATTGGCCTCAGCTGTTTGTTCTAACCTTGCGGCTCTGATAACAGTTTGACCCCAAATATCAAATTGAGGGTGATTGGTATCAAATATTCCAATGCTTACTTGACCGAGGCTAGCGCCTATTTTAATGGACATTTGAGAGTGCTTTTGCAACAAAAAACAAGCCTCAATAACACAATTAGCAATTTGCTTTTGGCAATATGTTCGATTTAAGCCAATTATGACGATATATTGATCGCCGTTTATTTTGATTCGTCTTGCATCTAAATTCGATAAACAATTATCAAAATCGTCATATAATTTGTAAAACTGCTTCCATGAATCAGGCTCTTGAGTGGGCGATTTCAACATTTCAGAAAAATTGCAAATATCAACAAAAATCACACCCAGTTCTTGATTAAAGTTGAGCGTGCTTTCATTCACATATGTAAGCTGTTCGGCCAATGTGGTTGGGAATATTTTTTTTAAAAGATTTTGTTGGTTACGCTGTAAAACCTGAAGTTTATGCCAGTGTCGGCTTAATATTTGACGAATGTAATACACACAAATGCAACACGAAAAAATAAAACCCATATTATTGATTCGTTTGTTTAGCGCAATGTTGTAGGAAGGTATATCTAACGCATTTTGCATCAAGCCGTAAAAGCTTGGGTCGTTTGCATGCAGCGTATTTGGAAGACTAAACGAGAAATATAAAAACAAAAAAGCCATTAGCCCAGAAACTACAATCATTTGACGCACTTCTTGACCAGAAAATAAATAACTACAAATAAAAATAGAGAGGATAAAATAGTAGTGAAGTCCAACGTCGGCCTGCCACAAGATACAAGCCCAAAATAAATAGCTACAAAAAGCTATTATCAATATTGCTCTTGCTCGGCTAAAACCCCCTGTATTGTTTAGTCTCATTGCATAAATGAACAATAAACAGTGAAAACAAAAATTTAAAAAATGATAAAACCAATAAGTATTAGCATGAGCGTCATCTTGCTCCAATAAGCTCATCAATATGAGTTTAAAAGCCTGTAGACAGATGACAAACAACATGGCATTTGAAATTGTTTTAACAATTTTAGTGCGATTATTGTGAATAATTCGATGATTAAGTTTACCGCTTTGAATCATTTCTTCATCCTTGAAGAAATTACCAAGAGCGACCACTAAATTTTATGCGATTAGAACTCAAACAACTTAGTGAGTTCACTCATGGTTAAATGATTGATATGACCATTTTAGCGTCAGCTTATTCTGCTAACAACTGATCAACTAGCCTGATTGCATCACCAATATATTGCTCGGGACTTAGTTTTTTGAGTTCTGCTTTTGCTTGTTCCGGTATGTCTAAGGCATCTACAAATTCACCCATAACAGACGCATTTACTTTTTTACCACGAGTAAGGTCTTTTAATTTTTCGTAAGGTTTCTCAATACCATATCGGCGCATGACGGTTTGAATCGGTTCTGCTAATAGCTCCCAATTATCGTCTAATTCTTTGGCCAGACTTTTTTCATTGACTTCTAGTTTGCTAATACCCTTCAAACTAGCTTGATAAGCTATGATGGCATACCCAAACCCAAGGCCTAGATTACGCAAAACCGTAGAATCAGTAAGATCTCTTTGCCATCTACTAACAGGCAATTTACTCGCAAGGTGAGCAAAAACTGCATTAGCGATACCAAGATTGCCCTCAGAGTTTTCAAAGTCGATAGGGTTTACCTTATGAGGCATGGTGGAAGAGCCGATTTCACCAGCGATAGTCTTTTGTTTGAAGTGCCCTAGAGCAATATAGCCCCATATATCGCGGTCAAAATCAATTAAAATGGTATTGAACCTAGCCATTGCATCAAAAAGTTCAGCAATATAATCATGAGGTTCTATTTGGGTGGTAAATGGATTATGCACCAGTCCTAAATCACTCACAAAATTTTCGGATATGCTATGCCAATCAAGATTGGGATAAGCACTCAAATGTGCATTGTAATTTCCTACAGCGCCGTTTAGTTTCCCTAGCATGGGGACTGCTGTTATTTGCGTCAGTTGTCGTTTTAAACGCGCTACGACATTTGCCATTTCCTTACCCATTGTAGAAGGAGAGGCTGGTTGCCCATGTGTGCGTGCCATCATCGGTATATGCTTGTACTGTTTGGCTAAATCAGCAATTGCAGTAATTACCTTTTCACAATAAGGAACAACAACATTAGATAAGCCATTTTTTAGCATTAATGCATGCGACAAGTTATTAATATCTTCAGAAGTACATGCAAAATGAATGAATTCGTTGACTGAATTCAGTTCATTGTTATGTTTAACTTGGTTTTTAAGAAAATATTCAACAGCTTTGACATCATGATTTGTCGTTTTTTCAATATCTTTTATTTGTTGTGCATGTTTTTCGCTGAAATTATCTACGATGTTATTTAAGATGGCATTAGCTTCATCGCTAAACGGAGGCACTTCAGTAATTTCAGCCTGCATAGAAAGCGCTTGAAGCCACCTAACTTCGACCTCCACACGATAACGGATTAGGCCAAATTCGCTAAAAAAAGAACGTAACTCACTGCTTTTACTACCGTATCGGCCATCGACTGGTGATAATGCAGAAAGTGCTGATAATTCCATTTGTATACCTTTTTAAAATGTCTAATGAAATTCAAGGCAACTACCTTGATGTTGTTTTAAATTGTTCGTAGTGCTTCTTTGGCACCATTAACGACCGTTTTGCGATTAAACAAAATTTGTCTGCGCTTGCCACCCAATTGTCGCCACAATACAGCCGCACGCACACCCGCCAGTAGCAAAGCTCGAACTTTCTTTTGATTACTAGTCTGACTTAAATAATCTGGATTACCCGCCACTTGAATTTTGGCAGCCAACGGGCTTACCACATCAGAATAAATAGAGGCTAAAGAGGTCAAAATTTGTGTATGTTCAAATTCAACATGCCCTAATTGTCGTTGGACATGAGATACTCTTTCAGCGAGCTCATTAAGCGCACTATTATGACGGCTTAATTTGCGTTCTAAACTGAGTATAGAGGCAATGTAGCGTGTTAATTCGGCATCTTTATGTTTATTGTTTGAGTCTAATTGCGCAATTAAAGTTTGGAAACCAATAGCAAGATTTTGGAGTGAACCAAATACCTGTTGGGTATTGTCAGGTGACGTGACTAGTATACTAGAAATACTGGCTTCAACAGCATTTGCGTCTGCACTGCCATTTCTGGCTATTGATTGCACTAGTTTAGCGCTTTGGCATACACCAGCTAAGGCTAAATGTTGTTCTTGATAATTCATTGAGCAGCCTTAAATCGCGGTACTAAATGTAAAAAATAATAACTGATATACTGATAATCTAGGCATGTTTAAGTAGCGCTTCATTATTTTCGTCTATCTTCAAATAACTCTCAATAATACCTCCACCAAGGCATACATCATCACGATAAAAAACCGCTGATTGTCCTGGCGTTACTGCTTTTTGTGGCTCATCAAATATCAGTTTTGCTTTGTCTGAGGAATGCGGCTCAAAAGTACATTTTACATCGTTTTGTCGATATCGTGTTTTCACCGTTATTTTCTGCGTCTTATTGAAATCCTCTCGGTCTACAAAGTGCAGTTGACCGGCAATTAAGCCATGTGAAAATAAGCTAGGATGATTGGCCCCTTGGGCGACAATCAAGCGATTATTTACAAGGTCTTTTTCGACCACATACCATGGTTCATCACCGTATTCTTTTTTACCCCCAATAAGTAAACCTTTGCGTTGGCCTAAGGTGTGATACATCAGGCCTTGGTGTGTGCCAATTTCGGCACCGTCTACGGTCACTATAATACCGGGTTGTGCAGGTAAATATTGTGATAAAAAATCACTGAATTTTCGTTCGCCAATAAAGCAAATACCCGTGCTGTCTTTTTTGTCGTGGGTAATTAAATCAAATGCATGCGCTATCTCGCGCACTTTCGGCTTAGGTAAGTGACCAATAGGGAAAAGCGTTTTAGCGAGGTGTTCATGGCTCAACGTATATAAAAAATAGCTTTGGTCTTTATTATCGTCGGCTCCCCGCACCATTTGCCATTTACCATTATAAAGTCGGCGTTGGGTGTAATGGCCAGTCGCGATAAAATCAGCCCCTAAATCTTCCGCTGCAAATTCTAAAAAGGCTTTAAATTTTATCTCTTTATTGCACATAATATCGGGGTTGGGAGTGCGGCCTGCTTTATATTCAGCCAAAAAATATTCGAACACACGGTCCCAATATTCAGCGGAAAAATTAATGGTATGAAGGTATATGCCGAGCTTATCGGCAACTGCTTGTGCATCGGCTAAATCTTCAGCTGCTGCGCAGTATTCGTCGTTGTCGTCTTCTTCCCAGTTTTTCATGAATAAACCCTCAACAATATATCCTTGTTGTTTCAAAAGCAGGGCAGAGACAGACGAATCAACACCGCCAGACATGCCAACAATGACCTTTGTTTCTTTGATGGGTTTTTCAGTGTTACTGTTCATTTATTCCGTTTGTTGTGTATGATTTTTACGAATTTCGCGCAGTATAGCAAATAGGCATTGTAAGGTCATAATATGTTCGACTAATTTTTTGTCTTTCCTAATCAGCAACACTACAAGCTGATATATTGTCCATTGTCGATGCCATCAATTGTCCATGATCCTATTCTATATCGAATTAAACGCAGAGTAGGCAGACCTACACTTGCAGTCATTCTTCTTACTTGTCTGTTACGCCCTTCGATTATCGATATTTGTAACCAAGCCGTTGGAATATTCTTGCGTTCACGAATAGGGGGGGTGCGTGGCCAAATATTGGGTGCTGCGATTTGTTGCACTTTAGCTGGTAAACTCATTCCGTCTTTCAAAGCAACACCAGTGCGAAGCGCTTCAATTTGGGCCTTGTTGATGATTCCTTCAACTTGCACCCAGTAGGTTTTACTGGTTTTGTTTTGAGGAGCAGTAATTTTTTTATTCAACAAACCGTCGTTCGTCAAAATGAGAAGTCCTTCACTGTCATAGTCTAATCGGCCGGCACAATACACACTTGGGATATCAATAAAGTCTTTTAAAGTGCGCCTATTTTGGCTGTCTGTAAACTGGCTTAGCGTGTTGAAAGGTTTATTAAATAATATTATTTTTCTAGAAATCGAATCTTTGATTTTCAAACGATTCACGCTGACTCTCTTTTACTTTTTAAATTGGAATTTTAGGTTTTGAGGCATAAAAAAAGCAGTCAACTGCTGCTTTCAATCAGAAACTAAAAACGGACATGGTAGTTCTACACTGTCTGCATTCACCCACCTTTGATTTAGTAGGTTTAATTGTGGCACAACCATCCCACGCTATTGCCATTTATCATAGGTAAGCTATCTCTTGGAGATATCCACTACTAACAAATTCGAATAACTTATTCTAATTGTTTATCTTGTCGGCTCTTCTCCGTCCGCAAGACCGATATTTTCAGCATGCAAACCTTTCGGTCCCTGCTGAACATCGTAAGTTACTTGTTGCCCAGCTTTCAGTGAACGATATCCATCCATTTGAATAGTCGAATAATGTGCGAATATGTCTTCACCGCCGTCTTCCGGCACAATAAAACCAAAACCTTTAGCATTATTGAACCACTTTACTCTACCAACTGCCATAGAACTGCGTCCTGTTCCTTGAATTCTTTACTATTCGCCCTCATAGTTTTAATTATGGTGACGATAAATTTATATGAACTATTTTATATGAACTATCGGTGACATACGGCAAAATTGTCACTCAGCAACTAGATTAGATTTGTTAGGTCAACATTGTCAAGAAATATAAACGCGATATAAAGCTTTTTCACATTTTTCATGCTAAATGATGATTTACGTCGCCCAAGTTACTAAATACGCACTACAATCAAAGTATGAAGTGCAAAGAAACACTTGCTTCTATTGTCGCTATTTTATAGTCTGTTTTTGAAGACAGTTTAATGGTTGTTGTTATTTTTCATTGGCGACGCAGTAGCAAACAAGTATATGAATACACAATGAGTAAAGAAAACATTATAAACATCGAAAGAGAAAAACAACTTGAACTTCGGCGGCAAAAAACTGCACCACCACCGATGTACAAAGTTATGCTAAATAATGACGACTACACGCCAATGGATTTTGTAGTTGAAATCTTACAAACGTTTTTTTCTATGGACACAGAAAAAGCAAACCAATTGATGTTGACGGTGCATTATCACGGAAAGGCAGTATGTGGCATATATACTGCAGAGATTGCAGAAACTAAAGTTATGCAAGTTAACCAATATTCTCGTAAACATCAGCACCCATTAATGTGTACGATGGAACCAGCGCAGTAAGAGGAATACTAAAATGTTAAATAAAGATTTAGAACAAACGCTTAACGAAGCCTTTGTGTTTGCGCGTCAACAACGTCATGAATTTATGACTGTCGAACACTTATTATTAATGTTACTTGATAACACAGCAGCTAATGAAGCGTTGAAAGCTTGTGGCGCAAAAGTCGATCTTTTGCGCACAGAGCTTACCGAATTTGTAAATGAGACAACTCCATTAATTACGGAAGAACAGGCCGTAGATCGCGAGACCCAGCCCACACTTGGTTTTCAGCGTGTATTACAAAGAGCTGTTTTTCATGTTCAATCTTCGGGTAAAGGTGAAGTAACAGGCGCGAATGTTCTTGTGGCTATTTTTAGTGAGCAAGAGTCTCAAGCGGTTTACATTCTCAAAAAAGCCGACGTCACAAGACTTGATGTTGTGAATTTTATTTCACATGGGGTTAGCAAAAACGAAGATGACGAAACACCCTCAGAAGAAGTAAACGAGGAAGCTGCCGAAAATGAAGAAAATCAATCCATGTTGGCAAAATATGCCAGCAACCTAAATGCATCGGCAAAAGAAGGCAAAATTGATCCGCTAATTGGCAGAGATTCGGAAGTAGAGCGAAGTATTCAAATTCTTTGTCGTCGGCGTAAAAATAATCCCTTGTTAGTGGGCGAGGCGGGTGTTGGTAAAACAGCAATTGCTGAAGGCCTTGCATTTAGAATTGTTAATGAAGATGTCCCTGAAGTGATTGCTGAGAGTACAATATATTCGCTCGATTTAGGAAGTTTACTTGCGGGTACTAAATATCGTGGAGATTTTGAAAAACGTCTCAAAGGTATTTTGAAGGAACTTAGTAACGATAAAGACGCTATTCTTTTTATTGATGAAATACACACAATTATTGGTGCGGGCGCAGCATCTGGCGGTGTTATGGACGCTTCCAATCTGTTAAAACCCAAATTAAGCAGCGGCGAACTCAGATGTATTGGTTCTACCACTTATCAAGAGTATCAAGGCATTTTTGAAAAAGATCGCGCATTAGCTAGGCGTTTCCAAAAAATTGATGTCGTTGAGCCTAGTGTTGACGATACTACTAAGATACTTATTGGATTAAAGTCGCGTTATGAAGAGCATCACAGTGTTAGGTTTACACAAAAAGCTTTGCAAGCGGCGGCTGAATTATCAGCCAAATATATTAATGAGCGTCAACTTCCCGATAAAGCTATTGATGTCATTGACGAAGCGGGAGCGAGCCAACGTTTATTGCCAGCGTCAAAACGCAAGAAAACAATCAACGTAACTGATATTGAACAAATTATCGCTAAGATTGCTAGGATACCCGAAAAATCTGTTTCGGCATCTGATAAAGATGTACTTAAGAATATCTCGCGTAATTTAAAGATGGTTGTGTTTGGGCAAGACCAAGCAATAGAAAAAATGTCTATGGCGATTCAACTGTCACGTTCAGGACTTGGCAATGAAGCTAAGCCTATAGGTAGCTTTTTGTTTGCTGGTCCTACTGGTGTGGGTAAAACCGAAGTGACACAACAACTAGCCAAAATAATGGGCGTTGATCTTATCCGTTTCGATATGTCTGAATATATGGAAAGGCACGCAGTAAGTCGTTTAATTGGTGCGCCTCCTGGCTATGTAGGCTATGACCAAGGTGGTTTACTTACAGATGCAGTGATTAAACAACCTTATTCGGTTGTGCTGCTTGATGAAATGGAAAAGGCACACAGCGATATATACAATATTTTATTGCAAGTTATGGATCATGGGACGCTAACCGACAACAATGGCCGAAAGGTAGACTTCAGAAATGTAGTTTTAGTTATGACAACAAATGCAGGTGTACAAGCGACTGTGCGGACATCAATTGGCTTTAAACAGCAAGATAATAGCCATGACGCGATGTCTGAGATTAATAAAACCTTCTCTCCTGAGTTTAGAAACAGACTTGACAGTATTGTTTGGTTTAACCACCTGGATGAAGAAGTCATAATGCAAGTTGTCGACAAGTTTATTATAGAGTTACAAGCGCAGTTAGACGTTAAAGGAGTATCTCTAGAAGTAAGCGAAAAAGCGCGCGCTTATTTAGCTGAAAAAGGGTACGACAAATCAATGGGTGCTAGGCCAATGGCGCGTTTGATTCAAGAAGAATTAAAACGTGAGTTGGCGTCAGAACTATTGTTCGGAAAATTAGCTAATGGAGGCGAAGTGAAAGTGGGACTGAAAAATAAGAAACTGAGTTTCACATACAAGAGCATAGAATCCATTAAGCAAGAAAAGGCGTAAACCAAACAGTTTCGCTATTGTTTCGAATCAAGCAGTAAAGCCGCGCACTAACAGTGACGCGGCTTTTTTAATTTTATGAAAATTTTTATCGCAATTATTATTTTTATTCGACGCGATATAACAAAAGGATGTTTATCGTGCTCGATAAATAATGCGTCCCTTACTGAGGTCGTAAGGCGTCATTTCAACAGTTACCTTATCTCCAGTAAGGATACGGATGTAGTTTTTACGCATTTTTCCAGATATATGCGCGGTAACAACATGTCCGTTTTCTAATTCTACTCTGAACATAGTGTTAGGAAGTGTGTCTTGCACCGTACCTTCCATTTCAATACAATCTTCTTTTGCCATTTAGCTTGGTAACCTCAGTTTTTTAACATTATTTGTTTTGCATAACAGGGTCTATATACCTGTCGTGTCAATACTGTTCGCTTTTCGGCGCGAACATTACGCCAAAAGCATGCATTAGTAAAGTTTTTCCTGTTTATTTAGTCGATAAAATCCACTGATTATCACGTAGGCGTTGATGAGGAAAAAATTTTTGCTTGTAATTCATTTTGTTGCATTCATCAATCTGATATCCAAGATATAGATATGGCAGCTCCTTTTCAATTGCGATTCTTATTTGTTGTAGAATAAAAAAGGTACCCAAGGAACGCTTAGCCATACTGGGTTCAAAAAACGTATATAACGCAGACAAGCCATTAGTGATGGTGTCGGTCACCGCTACCCCAATTAATTTGTCGTCGACTCTCCCCTCAATGAAACAAGGTTTATTCCAATCACAATGAACGAAGCTTCTATATTGTTCATAAGTTGCGGGAAACATGCTTCCGTCATGATGGTATTTGGCGATATAGTGTTCGTACAATGCATAGTAATCATCACGTTCACTATTGACTACCTGTATTTGAACATCTTTATTTTTTGACAATACACGTTTTTGACTTTTAGAGGGCAAGAACTTTGCACATATTATTCTAATTGATTCGCAGGCTTTGCAATTTTCACAATGTGGGCGATAAAGTTGTTCACCGCTGCGTCGGAACCCTACTTGAATCAGAGAGTTATAAAGTCCTTGAAGTTCTGATTCTTGCTCCATGCAAACCAATAAGCGTTCTTCTTTGTCGGGTAAATAGTTGCAAGCAAATGTCTGTGTTACGCCAAATTTCATAAGGAAATGATTAAATCCTTAGTACCCCAACAGTCAACCATGTGCTTATTGTTTTCTAATAAATGTAAAAATTGTTTACGAGAAACAGTTTTACAACCAAGAGATAACAAATGAGGGTTAACCAATTGACAATCTATGATGTTCATTCCATGGTTTAGCATATGCTGTGCTAATGCTAGGAGAGCGGTTTTACTCGCATCATTTGACAAATGAAACATTGATTCACCACAAAATACACCACTTACCACCACACCATATAATCCACCAACGAGTTTGTCTTCTGAATTATAAACTTCGACAGAATGTGCATAACCTAATTCATGTAAATGTGTGTATGCGTTCATCATGTCAACATTTATCCAGGTACTCGACGAGCTATCATTGCTTACTTCAGCACTAATTTCAGTTGAACTGTTAACGCGCGGGACGTTCGCACAATTATCGATAACTGCGTTAAAGTCTTTATTGAGCGATGCATAGTACCCAAATTTTTTGATGTTTTTACGTAATGTTTTATTTGCTGATATTTCGTCAGCATAAAATATAGCTCTTGGTTCAGGCGACCACCACAAGATAGGCTCTTGTTCGCTATACCACGGAAAAATCCCGTTTTTGTATGCCATTTTTAGTCTTTTGGGAGACAAATCTCCCCCAAATGCGAGTAAGCCGTTTGGTTCTTCTAATGCAAACTCTAATGAGGGAAAATCAAGTGAGTGATTCAGTTTAAAGATTTCTAACATTATCACCACTTAAGTATTTTTCATTGCCCAACTTACAAACCCATATTACATATGCAGTTTGGACTAAAAAAAGCATGTGTTCGCCATAAATACTCACTCGTTTTAGCTAAATTATAAGGCGTCTAGGTATTTTTCAGCATCTAAAGCAGCCATACAACCTGTACCTGCCGATGTGATTGCTTGTCTGTAGATATGATCACTTACATCACCCGCTGCAAACACGCCTTCAACACTGGTTTGTGTTGCGTTGCCATTAGCGCCACTATTAACAATAATATAGCCATCTTTCATTTCTAATTGACCATCAAAAATACCAGTGTTGGGTGAATGACCAATTGCTATGAACACTCCCATGGCATCTAATTCCTCAACACTGCTATTTACAGTATCTTTGATTTTAACACCTGTTACACCCATTTCATCGCCCACAACTTCTTCAAGGGTTTTGTTTAAATGTAAGGTGACGTTACCATTTTCCGCTTTGTCTATTAAGCGTTGAGTCAGTATTTTTTCTGAACGAAACGTTTCTCTACGATGGATAACATGGACCTCAGAAGCAATATTTGATAAGTACAAAGCTTCTTCTACTGCGGTATTACCGCCACCGACCACAACAACTTTTTGGTTTTTGTAAAAAAAACCATCACAAGTTGCACAAGCACTTACTCCTTTGCCCATAAAAGCCTGTTCGCTTTCAAGGCCCAAATACATTGCCGATGCTCCAGTGCATATAATAAGAGCATCGCAAGTATAACTAGCATTTTCGCCTTTCAGTTTAAGGGGCCTCTCACTAAAATCAGTTTCTATAATGTGATCAAAAACAATTTCGGTATCAAATTTTTCGGCATGTTTTTGCATTCTTACCATTAAGTCTGGACCAGTTAAATCGTTGGCATCACCTGGCCAATTTTCTACTTCTGTCGTTGTTGTGAGTTGTCCACCCTGTTGGCTACCTGTAATAAGGACTGGATTTAGGTTTGCTCTGGCTGCGTATACCGCTGCTGTATACCCAGCAGGACCAGAGCCTAATATTAGCAGAGGTATGTGTCTGCTTTCTGACATTTGATTCTCCAAATAGTGGTTATTGTAGTGTATGTGTGTCCATCAGTCGCTAATTCAATCTCTAATTTTTATACTAATCGCTAAAAAGTTTTCTTCAAGCAATTAGATTTTAACACTTGCGCGATTTAACTATGCTAATATTAACGCAATAAAGAAGAAAGGTTTAAACGATATTATGTTAACTCAACTTCCTAGTTATTTGAAAAATGGTCAAGAGTATATGCGAATTTGGCCAATGCAAAAGCAGTTGTATGCACTTTTTCCAGAATGCAGGATAATAACCGCAACTAAATTAGCAATAAAGATAATGCCACCATTGGCCATATTGATAGTAGCGATGCAAATTCAAGTTCTAGGAAAAGGCGCACTTCCCCAAGCCATTGCGATGGGGGCTTTTTTTGTCAGTATGCCCTTGCAGGGGATGCTGTGGCTAGGGCATCGTTCAGAACAAGAATTGCCACCTCATATTTTATCTTGGTACAAAGAAATTCACGCTAAGATGCGAGCAGAAGGCTGTGAGTTAAGAAGGATTACCCAAAAGCCTAAGTTTAAAGAATTAGCTATTTTGTTGCGCACCGCTTTTAAAGAACTAGACAAAGCGTTTACAAAACACCTTTTTTAAAATGTATCCTTATTCACTTGACTGCCTTAGTGTTTGACGACACTTTTTGCACACATATTGTTGTTTCCCTTTAATGATTTTATTGTGTCTTGTCATTGATAAATAGACCGTATCGCAACCGCATTTATATGCGACTTGTTTAATTCCTATATTAGAGATATCCAAGCCGTGTTTAGTGTGAGGTATTCTCTCAAATACTGAACGCATTATATGTTGCCATTCTTTCCCATGTGGTTTTGTAGGGCCGTATAACTGATAAACTAAAATATGAGCTAGTTCATGCGCAATGACTTCATCTAAGAAATACTGCTTATTCTGCTCAAACAATAAGGTGTTTAGCTTTATCAAATTATGTTGTAAATGTGCGCTACCGGCAACTTTTCCTCTTTGCCCAAGCTCAATTCTGGGTATTTTTAACTCTGCACATAAGAGAGCGTTGTGCTCACTAAGCAATGCTTCTTGTGCATGTTTAAATAGTATTTTCAATCTTTTTTGAGCCAAAGATATCAAAGCTTCAGGTGCTTTACATGCTGTCATTGCTGGATGTAATACTTAAGGCTTGACGCTGCGTGTGGTGGATTAACAAAGGGAAAAATGTCAAGAATGTGCGTTCAACTTGAGGGTTTCTATGCATTATATCCACACTTTCCACAGCAAATAGTAAAGGACGACTGAATCTATTTTCAATATGGATAAGTACATTTTTGATGGTGTCTATAGAGGCATAACTTTTCAACCACCTGCGGCTTAGCAAGCTTTGTCTAACCTTATCAAATCGATTTTCGAGCGGCTGCTCAAAAGTGGCAAGGCTGTCGTAAAATTCATCTAACAAAGTATTTAATGGTAAATTCGAAAATTGTTCCCAATGTTTAATTAATAAGTAATCAAAATAAACATCCAAGCAAAGATATGAAGTTCGACGTAAATGCAAAGGAAAGTGTGTACTAATGTGGGTTTCTTTGTAGTATTGATCAGTGAATACGTCAATTTTACGATGTAAATGAATACCATGTTGTATTGGAGTGTCAAATCTGTCCAATTCGCTTCCTTTAACAAAATCACCCATAAAATTGCCAACTAAATCAGTTTCGGTCATTTTAGCTAAACAAATATGGGCAAGGTAATTCATTTATTACTCAATAATGGTTAGGTTATACCAATAAAAAACCCAGACTTTAAGTATGGTCTGGGTTTTTAGCAACAGCTTAAGTTTAGTAGTTATTCAACCATGGTGCATTCTAAACAAAGTACATACGACGCCATGGGGTCATTTAAAGAAGTGAGTATCTTAGCCTCTTGATTAAAAGTGTTAGCTAACTTTTGAATAGGGCTCGGCTCTATATCAATATTTAGTTTACCAACTACTGTACTCACATTATTAAGTAAATTAGCCCACATTTTCTCTTCTTCGGTCATTTGACGCTCTATATAGGTCATTGAGTAATCTTCAAGTTCGGCCATATCGGCTGCTGCTGCAACAGCTTCTTCTAGTCCACCAAGTTCGTCAACTAAACCCAATTCTAATGCTTGTGTGCCAACCCAAACTCTGCCTTGTGCGATTTCGTCAACTTCTTCTAGTGTCATTCCACGTTCATCTGCCACTAGTGTGATAAAGCGCTTATATCCTCGTTCGATATTCATTTGAATCAGTGATTTATAACCTTCAGAAAGCTCTCGCATTGGGTCAATGCCGTTTAATTCACTTGTACTAATGCCGTCAGTATTCACGCCTAAGTAAGCTAATGAGTTTTCATATGTCATGAACATACCAAATATACCGATAGAACCCGTTATTGTGCTTGGCTCTGCAAATATCTTATCGGCGCTGGCAGATATCCAATAGCCACCAGAGGCTGCTACTGATGCCATTGAGGCAATTACTGGTTTCCCCGCCTCTTTGATTAATTCAACTTCTTGTCTTATTACTTCTGATGCGAAGGCGCTACCACCACCTGAATCGACTTGTAACACAACTGCTTTTACATTGTCGTCTAAACGGGCTTTGCGAAGTAAAGCCGCTGTGCTATCACCACCAATTGTTCCAGGATCTTGCTTGCCATCTAAAATCGTGCCTTTAGCGACAATAACGGCGATTTGGTTTAAATCGGTGTTTGGTAATGTGAAATCAGGCGTAATCATTTTTAAATAGCTATTATAACTGACACTATTGTATGAATTATCATCTTCACCTTGACCTAAAAGCTCAATCATTTCTGACTTAAATTCAGCTCTAGTGCGGAGGCCGTCTACCCAATTGTTGGTAAGTGCATATTGGCCAAAATCGCCTTCTACTGCACTGAACTTCTCAAGCAGAGCATCAAAGTTTTCGTCAAAGTTATCTGTGCCAAATTCACGGGAGCCTGAAACATCATTCTTGAACATGCTCCATAATTCAGTTAACCATGCTTCATTGGCTAATTTTGCTTCGTCTGACATATCATTACGTAGATAAGGTTCGACAGCCGATTTAAATTTGCCTACTTTGAATACATGAGTAGACACCTTTAATTTTTCTAAGGCTTCTTTGAAGTAAGTACCGTAGCGGGTATAACCTTCCATTAGCATCGCACCCATAGGATGAATGTACACATTGTCTGCATGTGAGGCTAAATAATACTGAGAACGGCCGTAATAATCGCCTATCGCGTAAACCGGCTTTTCTGTTGCTTTAAACACTTCAAGTGCTTCACCAACCATTTTCAGCTTGTCCATGCCACCACCGCCAAAGCGATCTAATTTGAGTACTAAAGCTTTGATTCGGTCATCTTCGGCAGCATTTTCAATTACGTCAATCAGCTCTTTAAGCAGTATTTCTGGGGCATCACCGCCTTGTCCTAATGCTTCTTGTACAAATTTTTCGGTAGGGTCAACCCATGTTTTTTGAATAACAATATTACCGCTCAAATTAAGAATCAAGGCGCTATCTGCTGAAACTTTAGGTTTGTCTGAGCCTGAGTTTGCTATACCGATAATAATAAAAAGTACGATTATCACAAAGAGAATATTAAGCACTAAGCGACGACTAAAATTTAGTGTGTTCCAAATTCCAACGAATAAGGATTTAGTAAAACTACGTTTTTCTGACATTAATTTGTCCTTTTAAAAATATACAACTACCTTCACAGTAGTGTATTAAATGCTGCTTACAGAAGACAGATTTAAATTGTAAACAGTTGTTACCTGTAATATAAGCTTAATGGTCGATATAAATACAAACGCAAAATAAGACTTAAATATTGTGCAATATATCAACTTATCTGAGTATAATTTAATTATAGGCATGGTAACAGCGCTTTGTCAGCAGGCAATATTTGATAAACGTCACTTATCATCTACACAGAGGACATAATGGAAGCATTAGACTTATTACTTAATAGACGGTCACAACCCAGACTAACCGCTCCTGCACCGAAGGGGAATGAGCTTGATAATATATTGCAAGCTGGTTTTTGTGCACCCGATCATCATTGTTTGTCACCATGGCGTTTTATTGTTTGTACTGAGCAAGGTTTAGAGAAATTAGGGAGCTGCTTTGAAGCTGCAGCATTAGCTAAAGGAGCACCGGAGGCTAGTATTGAAAGGGCACCTTTATTGCCTCTTAGAGCGCCGATGGTGATTGTGGCTATTTGTGATTATAAAGAACATGAAAAAGTGCCCAGAGTTGAGCAGGTGGCATCGACCGCTTGCGCAGTACAAGCTATGCAGATGGCAGCATTAGCGCAAGGATTTCAAGGTATTTGGCGTACTGGTTGGTATGCAACTGACGAGCATGTTAAACAGTCACTTGGGTGTAAGCAAAATGACGAAATCTTAGGTTTTTTGTATTTGGGAACGACGCCCTTAAAAGCGACAAAACGTCAACCTCGAGAGGCTGACAGTTTTGTACAATATTGGACGTAGTATTCGTTGTAAATGACTAAATAAAAGAAATTAAGCTTGCTCTATTTTAAACACTAAACCAGCATTTTTTTGCAAACGCTCAATAAGCGCTTCGCCTAGAGCCGGTGCGCTAGTGTAAAAACCACCACTTAGACTTTCCTTTTTTTCAGCTAAACAAATAGCACTCTCTGTAATCATTTTTGAGGTTGAGCCATAACCCGGGTCAAGATAACCTGCCACGCTTGCGGCATAAGTTTTACCATTAGCGTGTTCTCCAATAAACAATACATCATAAAATCCGTTTTCACGCTCTTCTTTGCTTGGTCCTTCGCCTGGCTTTGGACCACCTTCGCCACCTAAGGATTTATCGTTAGCGACATGGTTTGCAATTGCTTCTCCTTTGTCTCCTGGCCCCGTTAACATCATCTCATCGTATTTGAACGTTTTACCATATGCATAATTTAATAAGAAATTTGAGCGATGAACATTTTTTGTATTGATGGCAGCCATAATAAATGGTGCAGCCCAAGACCCTAGCTTTTCATCAAAATGAGGTTTGTCGCCCCTAGGTTGCTCACTTAAAACTTCCGACGTGGCTAATGAATAGGGGTTTATAAGCGCATGCATAATTGCTTTGTCTTGTTTTGCGGCAACCATCGTTGCTTTTAAGCTTGCTGCAGTGCCACCAGAGAATGTTCCTTGCATTTTCCTAACTCGGCCTTTTACATAATCAAGCGGCGCTGCTGTTTCTTGAATAACGGCTTGCTGCAAAAAATAAACGCCAAGATCAAATGGCACCGAATCAAAACCGCATGAAAAAACGATATGAGCGTTATTTGTTTTAGCTTCAGCTTGGTATTTGGCAATCATTTGATGCATCCATGCCGGTTCTCCACATAAATCGACATAAGATTTGCCCAACTTAACCACGGTGGCTAATAGTTTTTCGCCATATAATTGATATGGCCCTACCGTTGTTAAAACTACTTTTGCGCTATCCACTAATGAATCTAAGCTGGATTGGTCATCACTATCGGCGACTAAAAGATCAATATCCTGGCTAATGCCCATTTCGTCTCTAACTTGTTCAAGTTTTTCTGCGCTTCTACCCGCCATCGCCCATTTAATATTATCGGAAGCAGAAGGACCGCCTTCGCCATATTGCTTTTGCAAGTATTCAGCCACAAGCCGGCCGGTAAACCCAGTACTTCCAAACACTATGAGGTCATATTTTTCGTTCGCCATGATTAAGTTTTCCTTTATTTTGCTTACGCTAAAATTAATAGTCTATTAAGGGTAATCGAGATTTGGCGAAAAGATAATTTTTTTGACTGATACATGCTTATTAATATGACAAAAGCAAAGACCAAAAACAGCGAGTATTTAATACACATACACGCTTGTTTGTAGTTTTCACTATTTTTTGCTTTACGTGTTTTACCCCAAATATTGAATAAGGGTATTCCTGCCTGGGCAGGAATAACACAAGATAATTTAGGAGACGGTCACTATTTTACAAACGTTAGTCGCACCTTCAGTTTCCATCTGATCGCCATATGTAAGAATAAATGAGTCGCCTACATTTAATATCTTCGAATTTTTCAATGTAGCAATTACATCTCGAGTCAGATAGCCGGTTTGGCTGCTTGATGAATCGAAATAGACAGGTCTTACACCTCGAAACAATGCCATCTGATTTAGGGTTGATTCGTGACGTGACATTGCGATTATTGGTAAAGAAGTGGTTATTCTAGACATCAAACGAGGTGTAGTGCCACTTTCTGTTAAACCAACTATTGCTTTGATCATGGGTAGATGGTTAGCAGCATACACTGCAGACATAGCTGTTGTTTCACTAACGTCATTAAAATCCTCATCAATACGATGTTTTGAAATTTTAATGCTTGGATGGGTTTCTGCTCCTTCACATACTCTAGCCATGGCAGCAACAGTTTCTACTGGATATTGACCGGCAGCGGTTTCAGCCGAGAGCATGACCGCGTCGGTACCGTCTAAAACAGCATTTGCCACATCCATTACCTCTGCTCTCGTCGGCATAGGACTCTCTATCATTGATTCCATCATTTGGGTTGCGGTGATGACCACTTTATTTAACTGTCTCGAGCGACTGATCAGTTTTTTCTGCACACCCACAAGTTCAGCATCACCAATTTCAACACCTAAGTCACCACGAGCAACCATGACCGCATCGGAGGCACTAATAATATCGTCGATTGCATCATCGCTTGCGACTGTCTCGGCTCGCTCTACTTTTGCGCAGATTTTAGCATGGCATCCTGCCGCTTCAGCTAAGCTACGAGCATAGTCAAGATCAGCACCAGAACGAGGAAATGAGATAGCTAAATAGTCAACGCCAATGGTAGCTGCTGTTTTGATATCTTCTTTATCTTTTGTTGTAAGCGCTTCTGCAGACAGACCGCCACCCAAACGATTAATACCTTTATTATTTGACAACTTTCCATCTACTGTAACAACAGTATGGACTTTCTTACCAATAACCTCGACTACTTGTAGTTGGATGCGTCCATCATCTAGCAACAACACATCACCTTGAGAAACGTCTTCAGGCAAGGCTTTATAATCTATTCCTACACTTTCACTGGTACCCGCGTTTTTATCTAGTTCAGCGTCAAGAATAAATGCTTGTCCTTTCTTTAAGATAACTGAATCGTCGACAAAGCGGGATACGCGAATTTTTGGTCCTTGTAAATCGCCTAATATACCCACATAAACACCCAATTTAGAAGCAACATCTCTGACACGTTGAGCTCGTTCAATATGATCTTGAGCGCTACCATGAGAAAAGTTCATTCTAACAACGTTTGCACCTTCGCGGACGATAGCTTCTATCATTTCTGAGGTGTCGGTTGCGGGTCCAAGTGTCGCTAGAATTTTTGTTCTACGTGACATTATATTCTCTCTATATTAAATAAATGATTAGATTAATGGTCGTGTTTGATGTAGCGAGAACTTCTAAGTGTCTGCTTGACGCGTTTTAGGTTCTCTCTGAATTTGTTACCCCTACGTAAGGTAAAACCAGTTGCAAGCACATCAATTAAGGTCAACTGTGCAATCCTTGACGCCATAGGCATGTATAAATCTGTGTCTTCCGGCACGGCTAAAGACAGCACATAATTACATTCTTTGGCTAAAGGCGTATCAGCTGAAGTAATACCTATGACAGTTGCATCGTTTAAGCGTGCAATTTGTGCAACATCAACAAGGCTTTTGGTTCGGCCTGTATGGGAAATAAAAATTACAACATCACCCTCAACACTGTTCATACAACTCATTCGTTGCATAAGTATGTCTTCAAATGAAATAACCGGCACATTAAATCGGAAAAACTTGTTGACTGCATCGTGTGCGACTGAAGCAGACGCTCCTAAGCCAAAAAATGATATTTTTTTAGCCTGAGTAAGCAAGTCTACCACTCTATTTACCATGGCGATATCGACTGACTGACGAGCAACCTCGAGCGCAGCCATTGTTGATTCGAATATCTTTGTTGTATATTCGTTTGGACCATCAAACTCATCCACATGCCTGTTTACGTAAGGAGTCCCATTGGCAAGGCTTTGTGCCAAGTGAAGTTTAAAATCAGGGTAGCCCTTAGTATCTAAACGACGGCAAAATCGATTAACTGTTGGTTCACTTACATTTGAGAGTTTGGCTAGGGTCGCGATACTAGAATGAATGGCGGATTGCGGATTTGCTAATATGACTTCAGCGACTTTCTTTTCAGATTTGCTGAATTCGGTCATTTCACGAGAAATTTTTTCTAATATATTCATGCGTTATACTTAAGTTTATCGCCAAGATGTTACATAAGTGTTGAGATGTATAATATAAGCAAATTATCTCTTTGTCATTCATTTTGTAACTTTTCAACAAAAATATTGAAAGTGAATCACAATATTTTGATTGTTTTTATACTGGTTAATAGCTAAAAACATAATTTTCACTCATGCATTAGTTATTTATAGCATTGAAATATATAGTTAATATTATGAATTTAAAGTCGGAATAAGTTGGCGATTTTTCTATGTTGTTAAATTCGTATCTTTTCATGATTTAATTTAATTTGTAATTTTACTACATTTGTAGTTTACTACGGCAAAAGTACTTATTCTACTTAACAAGTTGCGGCTATTTCTATTTACATTTGCCGCACATTTTGTTCTTTAATTGAGGCAACATATGGTAGCTGAAAAAAAATACGAACCTATTGATTTCGTTTTATTTGGAACGGCGGGAGACTTAGCAAGAAGGAAGTTACTACCTTCACTTTATCAATTAGATAAAGCAAACCTGTTACATGAAGGCAGTAAAGTGATTGGCGTTGCCAGAAGAGAAATGTCAAAAGACGAATATGTGGAAACGATTCGCACAAATTTTGAAAGCTTTTTAGGTGAAGCAGTATGTGAAGAAACTTGGTTACGTTTTATTGCTCGGGTTGATTACGTCAAGATAGACATGACCGAACCAGAGGACTACAGCAAACTTTGCGCACATGTCGATAAGAGTCGTGTCATGGTTTGCTATTTTGCAACTCCCCCATCAATTTTTGGCGCCTTATGCAAAGGAATGGACCATGCTGGTGTTATCGATGAAAGCGTGCGCGTTGTATTAGAAAAACCGATTGGTAATGACTTGGCTTCTTCAATAGTGATTAACGACCAAGTCGCCGAATTTTTTGATGAGAAACAAATTTATCGTATTGATCATTACTTGGGTAAAGAGACCGTTCTTAATTTGATAGCGTTACGCTTTGCCAATTCCATTTTTGCTACAAATTGGGATCATAATTGTATCGATCATGTCCAAGTGAGTGTAGCTGAATCCGTTGGTATTGAAGGGCGCTGGGGCTATTTTGATGATGCTGGCCAGATGAGAGATATGGTACAAAACCATCTCTTACAAATATTGACTTTAATTGCGATGGAACCTCCAGCGACTCTGGATGCAGATAGTATTCGGGATGAAAAACTGAAAGTGCTCAAGGCGCTAAGGCCCATTAACAGTTCAAATATTAATGACAAAACTGTTCGTGGCCAATACGGTACTGGATTTGTGGCTGGTAAAGAAGTACCCGGTTATCTCGACGAGCCGGATGCTAATCAAAAAAGTGCCACAGAAACCTTTGTTGCCATAAAAGCAGAAATCGACAATTGGCGATGGGCAGGAGTACCATTTTATTTGCGTACCGGTAAACGCCTTCCAGCCAAAGTAAGTGAAATAGTCATCTATTTCAAACGTCAACCACATAATTTGTTTTCAGATAGTTTTTCGACTTTACCACCGAATAAGTTAGTCATTAGGCTACAACCTGATGAAGGTGTTGAAGTAACTGTTATGAATAAAGTCCCTGGTATCGCGAGTATGGGATCGATGGATCTTCAAAAAAGCCAGTTGGATTTAAGTTTTTCTGAGGAATTTGCAGATTCACGTATTGCAGATGCATACGAAAAGTTGCTCTTAGAAGTTATGCAGGGTAATCAGGCATTATTTGTCAGACGTGATGAAGTTGAACAAGCGTGGCGTTGGGCGGATTCAATTATTGATGCTTGGAAACACAGTAATGAAGCCCCTGAAACCTATCAATCTGGCACTTGGGGGCCAGTATCGTCTATTGGGTTATTAGCCAAAGAAGGACGAAGTTGGTACGAAAGCAAAATAAAACGAAAAAGGAAGTAAATAAAATGTCTGTAATGTTCAATAAGTATACCAATGCCGACAATTTGAATACTTCTTTTGCCAATAAAATATTAGCAAAGTTACGACGTGGTATTGAAGATAATGGGGTGGCAACAATGGCAGTAAGCGGCGGTTCGACGCCCAAGCCTTTGTTTGATTTATTAGCTAATAAAAGCTTTGATTGGACCAATGTTATAGTGACCTTAGTTGATGAGAGATGGGTGGATTCTCAACATGCTGACAGTAACGAAAAACTTGTGAAAGAAAATTTATTGGTTGAACAAGCGGCAGCAGCAAAATTTGTCTCGCTAACCGCAGATTATGATTCACCCTATGACGCAGAAAATGAAATAAGCCAGCGCATTGATGACATTGCTGACGAATTTGATGTATTAGTTTTGGGGATGGGAGAAGACGGGCATACCGCTTCTTTATTTCCTTGTAGTGAACAGATTGATGCTGGGCTCGATCTAGAAAGAGAGCTTAGTGCTATCGCTACCCAACCTACAACAGCTTCACATTTAAGAATGTCTATGTCATTAGCCAAAATAATTAAGGCCAAAAACATCTATTTACACCTTGTTGGAGACAAAAAACTAGCAGTGTTGGAAGACGCGCTAGCCAATTACGATGCTAAACAGAAGCCAATTAAAGCGGTTTGTGATGAAGCGCAAGTGAGTTTGATGTGGGCGCCTTAGCTTAGGACAAGAAAATGAACAATATTATTCAAGAAGTAACCGATAGAATTATTCAAAGAAGCAAAGTTTCGCGTGCTGCTTACTTAAAAAAAATAGAAGAAGCTAGACGTCAAGGACCTCACAGAGGTGCGTTGTCTTGTGGAAATTTGGCGCACGGCTTTGCAGCTTGCGGTAAAGAAGATAAATCTGATTTACGCAGTATGACCAAAGCTAACATAGCCATAGTATCGTCATATAACGACATGCTTAGTGCTCACCAACCATACGAAGACTATCCTCAAAAGTTAAAAACGGCATTAAATCAAGTTGGCAGTGTTGGTCAGTTTGCAGGCGGTGTCCCAGCGATGTGTGATGGTGTCACTCAGGGTAATGCTGGTATGGAACTCAGTCTTATGAGCAGAGACAATATTGCTATGGGCGCAGCGATAGGTTTATCTCATAATATGTTTGATGGTACCTTGATGCTGGGGATCTGCGATAAAATAGTTCCTGGCTTGCTTTTAGGTGGCTTGAGTTTTGGCCATTTGCCCACCATCTTTGTGCCCGCTGGCCCAATGCCATCTGGTTTACCGAACAAAGAAAAAGCAAGAATACGACAGCAATTCGCTGAAGGCAAAGTGGGGCGTGATGCGTTGTTAGAAGCGGAGTCTCAGTCATATCACTCAGCGGGTACTTGCACATTTTATGGCACTGCCAATAGCAATCAGCTAGTGGTTGAAGTAATGGGTTTGCATTTACCGGGCGCTTCCTTTGTTAATCCGGGCACTGAACTGAGAGACGCGTTAACGGATGCTGCAGCACGACAAGTCACTCGCTTGACCGATCTCACTGACAACTATATGCCAATTGGACATATTGTGGATGCTAAGTCGATGGTAAATGGAATTGTTGCCTTGCTAGCAACCGGAGGCTCTACCAATCACACCATGCACTTGGTTGCAGTCGCAAGAGCAGCAGGTTTGATCATCAATTGGGATGATTTTGCCGATTTATCCAAAGCTACGCCCCTTATCACTCGCATTTATCCAAATGGTTCAGCTGATATAAATCACTTTAGTGCAGCAGGTGGTATGGCCTTGTTATTTAAACAATTGTTAGATGCAGGTCTTTTGCATAATGATGTCAATACAATTTGTGGACAGGGCTTAGAACGTTACATGCAAGAGCCTAAATTGGAAGACGGTGAACTGGTTTGGAAAGAGGGTGCACAAAGCTCTTTCGATACTGACGTTTTTGCCGATATCAAAAAACCCTTCAAATCTGACGGAGGTTTGTCAGTTTTGTGCGGCAACTTGGGCCGGGCAGTCATGAAAACGTCTGCTTTGCGAAATCCAATATGCAAATTAACCGCGCCTGCAGTCGTTTTTGATGATCAATATGCCCTGGATGATGCCTTTAGTTCGGGTGCATTAAACAAAGACTGTATTGTGGTGGTAAGATTTCAAGGCCCTGCGGCAATTGGTATGCCAGAGCTTCATCGCCTAACACCTCCACTGGGTGTATTGCAAGATAGAGGGTACAAGGTTGCGTTAGTAACAGACGGTCGTATGTCAGGTGCATCAGGCAAAGTGCCGGCCGCGATCCATTTGACCCCCGAAGCATTTAAAGGTGGCCTCATTAGCAAAGTACAAGACGGCGACCTAATAGAAATTGATACCTCAACTGGTAATATCACCTTGCTCGTTGAAGAGGCTGAATTAGACGCACGTGAAAACGCTTCTTTGAATCTGACAGCCAGTCATCAAGGTATGGGCAGAGAATTGTTTGCTGGTATGCGGTCAACACTTACAGGTTCTGAGCAGGGTGCTTGTTCTTTATTTGTCGAACAAGACCGATTAGATCAGGGAGCCTTGTAGCATGTTAACCGCAGGACCAAGGTTTGTTGCCGATGTTGGCGGCACAAATATCAGACTAGCGTTAATTGAGAATGGTCGAATTTCGAAAATTGAAAAATATCTCTGTACAGAATTTGAAACTATAGTTGATGCGATTAATCATTTTCAGAAACAAACCATAACGGGTAGCTTTACCGCTGGTTGTATTGCGATAGCGTGTCCGGTTAACAATGACATAGTAAAAATGACAAACCATTCGTGGGTGTTTTCTAAAAAGGCGTTGAAGTCTGAGTTAGCGTTGGAGCAATTGTTTGTCATTAATGACTTTACCGCAGTGGCGCATTCGCTACCAACACTAAATCACAATCAAGTTATTCAAATTGGTGCAGGTAGTGCCAAGGAGAATGGCAATATCGCTGTGTTTGGTCCGGGTACTGGTTTGGGTGTTGAACATCTCACCTGGACTGGCCTTGGCTGGCAAACATTAGATGGTGAAGGTGGTCATGTAGATTTTGCCCCTAACGATAAAAATGACATCATTATATGGCAATATTTGCATAAAACATTTGGTAGGGCATCTGCTGAAGAAGTGCTGTCAGGTAGAGGTATTGTAAATATATATAGAGCGTTGTGCTTGCATCATAAGCAAACCTTAAGTTTTGAAGAACCTTCGCATATAACTAAAGCTGGATTAGCTAACAGTGATGCGATGGCGCGTTTAGCCATTACTCAATTTTGTCGAGTAATGGGAAGTTTTGCTGGTAATCTAGCACTCAATTTATGCACCTCTGGTGGCGTATTTATTGGCGGCGGTGTTACAAGTAAATTAGGTGAGTTTTTCTTACAAAGTGATTTTAGACAGTATTTTGAAGCAAAAGGTGATTTTGCTCATTATGTAAAGGATATACCTACCTATTTAATTAAAGAGCCGGACCATGGTCTTCTTGGTGCCTTGGCTTATCTTACACAACATACACAGAGAAGTAATATCGATGAATAATTGGAAAATAAGTTCTGCAGAAGTATTCAGTCAAGGCCCTGTTGTGCCTGTGCTGGTCATTGAAAATGTAGAGGATGCAATACCTATTGCCGAAGCGCTTTTAGAAGGTGGTATTAGCGTGTTAGAAGTAACCCTACGTACTCAATCTGCTATTGAAATTATTCAAAAAATTGCAGACAACATTCCAGAAGCATACATTGGAGCAGGTACTGTAACCAATAGAGAGCAACTTAAATTGGTAACTGACGCTGGTGCTAAATTCGCTATCAGCCCAGGCTTGACGGCAGATTTATTGGCGGCAGGAAAGGAAGGCACTATTCCACTTATCCCCGGTATATCTAACATATCGGATTTAATGAAAGCAAATGATGCAGGTTATGATCATCTTAAATTTTTTCCAGCTGAGGCGGCTGGAGGCACAAAGACACTTAAATCTATTGGTGGGCCATTCCCAAATACAGTATTTTGCCCAACAGGCGGTATAAGTTTGAGCAATTATAAGGAATATTTGGCGCTGCCAAACGTACGTTGCGTAGGCGGTTCATGGCTAGCACCAAACGAAGCAATTGAGAACAAAGACTGGAAAGTATTGACAGACTTGGCCAATGAAGCTATTCGTCTTTAAACACTTCTAATAGATAATTTGCTCAAGAATATGCGTTTCCTTCGGCCCAATTTGTAAGCCGTCAGTATTGGCGGCTTCGATGCATAACATTGTTTTGAATCCCTCTTTACTCATGTCTTTCATACGAGCGCTTTTTTCAATCCAAGGGTTCCAAATGACGAGACTATCATGCCCTCGCTGCGAAACTTGAGCCAAGGGTTCATTTGTTTCTTTGTCTATGACCATCACTTTATTCTCTTGTACATGCGAATGGATACGGTCAACTTCAGCGTCTATTAAATAAGGATGTGGAGTTTTTGGCATAGATATTCCGGTGAGTTTATCTAAGTAGCTGCCGGTTACCCCATCAATCACTATATTCGAAATATCAGAAATAGATAAGTAAGTATGCAAGGCTTGGCTTAGCTCTATTGGATTTTCGCTTAGGTTAGTGGTTTCTAAATGGATGATCAAAGAATCGCCAACCTTGATTAATAAACGGACATTAAGGTTTGTGTTAAAGCCAACATTATTCATCTGACTTGGGACGAGTATTATCTTCGTTTCTCGTACTTTGTTTTGACTAACAACGTCTTCTGCATGTTCTACTTGCCAAGTTTGTGTGCGTAAAAAGCCATGGCTAGGGCTATTGTCTGGTAATGATGTGCTTGCCTCGCCAAACCAGGGCCAACAAATGGGAACGCCCCCTCTTATTGGGGTTTGGTTATCAAAGATTGCCTCGTCACTCAACCATAATCTTTGCCTGTTGTCCTTTTTATTAATATACGATAATAAATGACCACCAAATAAACTAATGCGCGCTGAAGCATTATCGTTATCGATATTGAGTACGTTTCCTTGTTCACCGGACTCCAGCGTAAGCGAACTGGTTTGCTGTAAATCAACTGTTGCCATTCATAACCTCATAGTCGTTCTAAATAATGATTCATCAGCCTAGCATAGCTAAGGTTAGTAGCGTAAACAAAAAAGGCCGCTCTGTTAGCGGCCGATTACTTTTTCGAATATTATTGTCTTTAATTTTAGCTAGCTAACAATGAGTTATTGACTAATATGGGCAACCAAGTCAAGCACTCTTAGTGAATACCCCATTTCATTGTCATACCAAGACACCACTTTAACAAAGTTACCGGTTAGCGCAATACCAGCATCCGCATCGAACACTGATGACTCAGAGGCACCAATAAAATCATTGCTCACTACTGCATCTTCAGTGTATCCAAGCACACCTTGTAATTCATTTTCTGACGCTGATTTCATGCTAGCACAAATTTCTTCATAACTGGCTGCTGTTGCCAAGTTAACAGTGAGGTCTACTACGGAAACGTCAGCCGTTGGCACTCTGAAAGCCATGCCGGTTAACTTGCCGTTTAAGTCAGGGATAACCTTACCAACTGCTTTTGCGGCGCCTGTAGACGACGGAATGATATTTTGTAACGCGCCTCGACCACCACGCCAGTCTTTTTGAGATGGCCCGTCTACTGTTTTTTGAGTAGCGGTGGTAGCATGGACCGTTGTCATTAGGCCATCTACAATGCCAAAGTTATCGTGAAGGACTTTCGCAATAGGTGCTAAACAATTGGTTGTGCATGACGCATTTGAAACGATGGCTTCTCCAGCGTATTTATCATGGTTAACACCCATAACAAACATTGGTGTATCGTCTTTACTTGGGGCAGACAGAACAACCTTTTTAGCGCCAGCCTGAAGGTGAGCTTTGGCAGTATCTGTCGTTAAGAATAAACCAGTGGATTCTATTACTACATCCACATTTACTGCGTCCCAAGCTAAGTCTGCAGGATTGCGTTCGCTACTAACACGAACGGTATTGCCATTTACTATAAGATTGCCGTCAACAATATCTACGGATCCATTAAAACGGCCGTGAGTCGAATCGTATTTCAGCATGTAAGCGATATAATCAATATCTAATAGATCGTTAATCGCAACAACTTCAACATCATCTCTTTCACAAGCAGCACGCATAACCAATCTGCCGATACGTCCAAAGCCGTTTATACCAAGTTTTATAGCCATATTGCCCTCAAATTCTGTTAATACAAAAGTTATATATTAATAAGATGTAATTAAATTACGAAAATTATGCACAATATTTTACTGTAAAGCAAAAAAATATTATTATGTGTTGTTTTATTACAGATATCCTTATGCTTTTGCGGGTTGCAATCGTATTCAATACCGATTTTGTGTTAGTTAATGAATAATGCCAATGACACAACAGAATATTTCGTTTTTATTCAGCGCAAACTCACAAAATAACCTATACGCTAGACGATGTGCAGGAACACTTATCAATGACACAACTAGTTGACTATCTAATTGAGCAAAAAGGCATTAGTTCGGATTTTATAGATGCTTGGGGGAAACCCGCTAAAATTAAGCCCGAAAACCAATATAAATTGTTAGAAGCGATGGGCTATTCCATGCAAGACGAACAAATGCTTGCCGAGCAGTTAGAATCCGAAGCTGTTGAATATTGGCTACAAGCGCTGCCTTCAGTATTGGTGCTGCGCAAAGGAGATAGTGTAAAGATTAAGGCGAGAGTTTGTATTTCTGATGCTGCTAAAGCGCACACCTTCAAAATATCACTTGAAAACGGCAATACACTGAGTCATAAAGTGACCCCTGTAGATGCAAAGTTGCTAGCCACTGAAAATATAGAAGGGCTAGAATGGCATGAGTATGAAATTGAGCTACCAAAAATTACTATCTTGGGTTATCACCAAATTAGCATGTACTGTGGACGTAAATGCGTTTCTCAATGTAAATTAATTATTGCGCCAAAAGCTTGTTACATGCCCAAAGCTATTAAGAGTGGTGAAAAAGCGTGGGGCTTGAGTGTGCAATTATATTGCTTAAGAAGCCGTCGTAATTGGGGCGTAGGTGATTTCACCGATTTGATAAGTTTAGTTAAGCAAGCAGCTGCTAAAGGCGCCGATTTTATTGGTCTCAATCCCATCCATGCTTTGTTTCCTGCTAATCCAAATGCCTGTTCACCATATGGACCAAGTTCTCGACAATGGCTTAATTATTTATATATTGATGTAGAGGCAGTTGTTGGTTTTGACCACAAGCTTGTAAAAGAATGGTGGTTTGATAATGATATACCTCAAAAAATAGAGACATTAAGAGCAAGTGATTTTGTCAATTATGAAGGGGTTGCTGAAGTAAAACTCAAGGCGCTTTCCTTAATTTTTGAAGAGTTTGATAAAACCTATTTGCAAAGGCAAAACAAACAAAAAAAACAATTTGATAAGTTTGTAGAGGAAGGAGGCGACAGTTTACGTTCACAAGCCATATTTGAATCTTTGCAGATACATTTGAAAGACCAAGGCAAAGATTATTGGGGCTGGCCAGTATTCCCAGTAGAATATCAAGATATCAATAATAAATCTGTATTGGTCTTTGCTAAAAAGTACGCTAAAAAAGTCAAGTTTCATTTGTTTTTGCAATGGCAAGCAGCTTTGCAATTTGAAGCGGCTAGTCGGGCCGCTAAATATGCAGGCATGTCGATAGGATTATATAAAGACTTAGCTGTTGGCGTAAGTGAGGGCGGGGCAGAAATATGGGGTAATAAAGAACTTTATTGCACACAAGTTAGTGTAGGTGCACCCCCCGATATATTGGGTCCGCTTGGTCAAAAATGGGGCTTGCCGCCGATGGATCCTGAACAATTACAAAAACAACAATACCAGCCTATCATTGATTTGTTTTCTTCTAATATGAAAGGTACTGGTGCTTTAAGAATTGACCATGTGATGGCCTTGTTGCGTTTGTGGTGGGTGCATAAAGAGGATGATGCAAGTGATGGCGTCTATGTGAATTACCCAGTTAACGACTTATTGGCAATTTTGGCCTTGGAAAGTGTGCGTAATAAAAGTTTGGTAATTGGAGAAGATTTAGGCACAGTGCCAGACGCCATTCGCGAAAAACTGCACGGAAATGGTATGTATTCCTATCGAGTCTTCTTTTTTGAGCAAGCTGAAGATGGCGGCTTTTATTCACCAAGTCATTATCCCGAGCAATCTATGTCAACCTTGACAACCCACGACATGCCTACATTAATAGGTTTTTGGCATTGCGACGATTTATCATTAGGAAAAGAAGTGGGTTTGTATCCTGATCAAGAGGTGTTGTCGAACTTGTACAACATACGACATGAAAATAAACAACATATACTTAATACATTACATGGGCATAGCGCTATCAGTAAAAACATAAGTACAGACGTGAATTATGTTGGTATGACAAGTGAGCTCAACTTTGGCATGCAAACACATATGGCAACAGGGTCTAGTGCGTTATTAAGTTTACAATTGGAAGATTGGTTGCAAATGGATAAACCTGTTAATATTCCTGGCACGTTCAATGAATATCCAAATTGGCAACGTAAACTTAGTCACAATATTGAAGACATTTTTGATAGACCTGAGATTGTTCGTTTAACGAAAGAATTAACCACTCGTCGACGACAAGCGAGCCAGAAAGCACTCAAAGAGGTAACTTAATGCAGGGTGAATATCAATTGACAAATCAATTGGCCCACGAATTGAAAATAGGACGCTGTGATCGTCCTTTTTCTTGTTTAGGGACTAGTGAACAAAACGGTAAATACATCATACGGGTATGGTGTAACTATGCCACTGCTGTGTCACTAAAAAGCGCTCATAGTCAAAAAAGTATTGTTTTGCTTGAAGAAGAAAGTCCAGGTGTATTTTCAGCTGTTCTCGATAAAGCTGTGACCGAAGAGTACTCAGTTTGTGCGGCCACCAGAGATGGTGAGCATGTGTATATAGACCCTTATCAATTTCAAGATTTTGCTTATCATGCGGTTCATTTTATTGATCATGCCCCTGAAAATTTGTATCACCAAGCTGGCGCTCAGCTAGTCAATACAGAAAGTGGTATCAAGGGTACTAGGTTTTGTGTTTTCGCACCAAATGCAGGCTCTGTGTATCTCATTGGTGATTTTAATCATTGGAATAACACGGCGCATCCAATGCAGCGCACTGAACTAGGATATTGGGTATTGTTCATGCCTAATGTGGAAGCCGGAGCACAATATAAATACTGTTTGTCTGATAGAGAGGGGAATCAACTTCCTGATAAATCAGATCCATTAGGCTTTAGTCACCACGATCACCCTTCACACGCTTCGATTGTGTTTGATCATAGCGCTTATCAATGGCGAGACCAAAAATGGCGTGAAAAAAGGACACAGCATAACCCTTACCAAAGTCCAATGAGTATATACGAAGTTCATTTGGGTTCTTGGAAGCGTCCCTTAGAAGGTGATTCACGTTATTTAACTTATCACGAACTGGCAGAAGATCTCGTCAATTACGTTACAGATATGGGTTATACACATATCGAAGTTTTGCCAGTGTCAGAGTTTCCTTTCGATGGTTCTTGGGGCTATCAACCGGTAGGTTTATTTGCACCTACTTGTCGATTTGGTACACCTGACGAATTTAAATATTTTGTTGATATTTGTCATCAAAATAATATTGGCGTCATCATAGATTGGGTGCCTGCTCATTTTCCAGAAGATCCACATGGATTGGCTAGATTTGATGGTAGTTGTGTATACGAATATGAGGATCCGCGAAAAGGTTGGCATACAGATTGGAATTCATGTATTTACGATTTTGGCAAAGATACCGTGCGCCAATTTTTAGTGGCTAATGCGCTTTTTTGGTTTGATAAATTTAATGTAGACGGTATTCGTGTTGACGCTGTCGCATCCATGCTGTACTTAGATTATTCTCGCAATGAAGGAGAGTGGTTACCAAATGTTGATGGTGGTAACGAAAATTATGAAGCGATTAGCCTATTGCAATGGATGAATACAGAAGTGTATGCCAAACATCCACATGCCATTACCATCGCTGAAGAATCTACTTCGTTTGCCGGCGTTTCAAAACCTGTCTCATCAGGTGGCTTAGGCTTTGGCTTTAAATGGAACATGGGATGGATGCACGATTCTTTGCATTATATTGCTAAGGACTCAGCATATAGACAATACCATCATGGCGAGCTAAGCTTTTCTATGGTGTATGCATACGATGAAAATTTTGTATTACCTATTTCCCACGACGAAGTTGTACACGGAAAAGGCTCCATGATTCAGAAAATGCCCGGAGATGATTGGCAACGTTTTGCTAATTTGCGCACCTACTATGGTTTCATGTTTGCTCACCCAGGCAAGAAATTACAATTTATGGGTAACGAATTTGCGCCCGATAAAGAATGGAATCACGATGAATCCTTACCTTGGCATCTTTTATCATACCCGTCACATCAAGGTATTCACAAACTCTATAGAAAATTAAATGAGGTGTATTCTAGTGAACCAGCATTGCATGAACTTGATCATGATCCTGCTGGTTTTAGATGGGTTGATTTACATAATGAGTCGCAATCTATATTCGCTTTTGCGCGTTTTGCTAAACATAAAAATGAAGTGCTTCTAATTGTTTGTAATTTCACACCCATTGTGCATGATGAAATGAGATTTGGTGTACCACAAAAGGGGCAGTATTCATTATTGTTAAACACTGATGATGCATGCTTTGGTGGTAGTGATTTTAATACAATGAATACGGTTCATTCGGACACCGAAAGCTGGCATGGTTTAGAAAATAGTATTCTAATAAGCGTTCCTCCTTTAGCTACAATTATTTATAAATTAGTAGTACAGTAAATGTCATTGAAAATAGCAACTAGCATAAATCGATTTGTGTTGCAGACTGGTAGCTTATTCCCTGCTGGCGCAAAGTTAACTGAAAATGGCTGTAATTTTTCCATTTATGCGCCAGATGCGGCTCAAGTTTTCATTTGTTTATATGACGAAAATGAAGAAGAAATTGCGCGCATATTGTTACAACAACGAATCCAGTCGAGATGGTTTGGCTTTATAAAAGGCGTAGGTACAGAGCACTTATATGGTCTGCGTGTTAAACCCAAAAGTAATCGAAGTACAAATCCTGATTCTAGCCTCGATAAGCTATTAATTGACCCTTATGCCCAATCGTTAAACAGACCATTGACATGGTCGGCTGAAAAATATGCAGGTGATTCTCATGCTTTGGTGCCAAAAGCTAAGCTGTTCGCTCAAGCTAATAGCAACCTGCGCCCGCTAGGAATAAGTGATGAAAAAAGGGTTATATACGAAGCACATGTGAAGGGGCTAACGCAGTTACATCCGAGTATTCCAGAACAGCTAAGAGGCAAGTATTTAGGGGCTTGTGAGCCAGCTATTATTGAGCATTTAAAGCAATTAGGTGTTACCAGTATACAGTTTTTACCTTTAATGGCCTTTATGCCCGAACCCTTTATTACACTAAAAGGCTTAACGAATTATTGGGGATACAATCCCATCAACTTTTTTGCAGCAGAGCCTCGCTATGCCAATAATGATGCGGTAACTGAATGTAAAGAAATGATCGCTCGTTTTAGAGCGCATAATATTGAAGTTATTCTCGATGTGGTTTTTAACCACACATGTGAAAGTGGTGCAGATGGCCCAGTGTTAAGTTTTAAAGGCTTATTTGAATCTCATGCCTATTTGCTAGAGCAAAACGATGAAACTGATCAAGCTCAGCATCTCAATTATTCAGGTTGTGGCAATACCTTAAAAGTGTCTGATCCTTATATGCTTAGTTTAGTGGTAGATGCCTTACGGTATTGGGTAAGCGAAATGGGAGTGAGCGGATTTAGGTTTGATTTAGCAAGTGTAGCAGGACGAGAAATTCATGAGTTTAAGAATAGTGCTGCTTTTTTCAAAGTATTGCGTCAAGACCCACTGCTTAGAACAGCGGTTATGATAGCTGAACCTTGGGATATAGGCCCAGGAGGATATCAATTAGGGCAATACCCTGACTATTGGCTAGAAGTGAATGATAAATTCAGAGATGTAGTACGCGGCTTTTGGCGTGGAGATAAAGGCTTAAAAGGTGAGTTTGCAACGCGCCTTATGGGCTCAAGAGATATTTTCAGAAAAAACACTCGTCCCATGCATGCTAGTGTTAATAATGTCACATATCATGACGGTTATACTTTGCACGATATTGTGTCATTTGAAAATAAACACAATTTAGATAATTTAGAAGAAAATAGAGATGGCCATAATCATAATTTGAGTGCCAATTATGGTATTGAAGGCGAAACGAATGACTCCTTGATTCTGGACATGAGGGAAAGGCAAAAACGAAACTTATTTGCTACGCTAGTGTTGAGTCAGGGGACACCGCATATCCTCGCTGGAGATGAATTAAGTAAAACACAAAATGGAAATAATAACGCGTATTGCCAAGACAACGAAATTAATTGGTTAGACTGGGAGATGACGGACAGAAAGGCCCAGTTTTTAACTTTTTGCCAGTATGTTATTAATTTACGTGCAAAAAATCGCCTTTTGCAACAAATGCACTTTGACGATGATATGTTCGACAACAGACAAAATATTAAAGTAGCTGACTGGTATAGACGTGATGGCAGTCATAAAACAGATATCGACTGGGTTAATCACGAACATCATTGCTTTGCTTTACATTTGATTGGCGAAGATACGCTACACTATGCTTCAGCAGAGCATCCAAGTAACGCGATCAATGTTAAATTAGCGTCAGATGCAAGCAAAGAAGAACAATGGCTACTTTGTATTAATAGTTTACATGACGCTCGTGAGTTTCATTTACCTGTATTAGAAGCGCATGAAAAATGGGTTTGTGTTCTTGATACAAGTGTTAGTGATATTTCAAAATACAGAGCTAGCGCTATTGATTCGATATTTAACATGCCAGCACGAACGATGCGATTGTATTGTAATAAATAGTTTGTCATGCCATCATTTTTAACGCCCACAAATATCTTGGAAGGAACATGATGACCGATCCATACAAAGAAAAGTTGACACCAGAAGAATACAGAGTGACGCGTCAAGCAGGAACAGAGCGGCCATTTACTGGCGAGTTTTTACATAATAAAGAAACAGGCAAATATACGTGTAAATGTTGCAACGCTACTTTGTTTGAGTCGGCGGCAAAATTTGATTCAGGTTGCGGTTGGCCTTCTTTTAATGCTCAATCAAATGACGATAACGTGGTATATAAGGAAGACTCTAGCCTAGGGATGCAGCGCATTGAAATTTTATGCAGGCAATGCGAAGCGCATTTAGGTCATGTTTTTGATGATGGCCCATTACCCACGGGCAAACGATATTGCGTAAATTCGATATCTTTAAATTTTGACGCTTCAAGTGATAGCGAATAAATCGCTTTTTTAACAAAATTGTAAAATACTCTAAATTAATTAGTGTAATTTTATTACAGGTTTTTTTACTATTTTTACCTAAGAACTCCAATAACATCACTGTTTTTGATGTTTATTTTAAATGCTATTCACTGATGTCGACTAATTACACAAAAATTAACAGCTGATCCGTTTTTGACTCTAAAAGTGAAAGTTTTCACCAGTTTGGACTTTTACTCAAGTTTGCATAGAATGCGCGCGTCATCCGTCTCACTCGCATTAATAAGGTAAGTAGATATGAATCAACAGTACGAACAAGAGCTTCAATCTAGTTGGCAAGAACGTCAAGAATTCGCTGAACGAATGATGCCAATTGTAGGTCGTTTATATAGGGATAAAGCAATTGAAATAACGGTTTATGGCCGATCGCTATTAAACGCTAGTGCGATAGATATAATTAAAGCCCATAGAAGCGTGCGCTTGTTTGAGGGTGTAAAGTTAAGATTGCGAGAAAGCTTTCCTATTCTAGAAGCAATTAGCAACATGCCTATTGCACCCTGCGAGGTCGATATTGGTCGTTTGGCTTATGATTTCCACTATAATAAAATAGCCAAAACTGAGAGTCTTGATACCTATTTAACTAACACACTACATAGCGTAAATAATCAAGATGATAAACATGAGCCGGTTGATGTTGTTCTATATGGTTTTGGACGGATTGGTCGGCTATTAGCCAGATTGATGATAGAGCGTCAAGGCAAAGCAAACAAACTTAGATTACGAGCAATTGTTGTTCGTGGGGGGAAAGAGGGCGATTTAGAAAAACGTGCTAGCCTTTTACGAAGAGATTCAGTACACGGGCCTTTTAATGGAAGCATCACTGTTGATAATGAACGCAAAGCGCTAAAAGCAAATGGTTCGTTCATTCAAGTTATATACGCGAATCATCCAAGTGAGGTGGATTATCAGCAATACGGTATTGATAAGGCTATAGTGGTAGACAACACTGGGATGTGGAGAGATGAAGAAGGCTTATCTCAACACTTGCAAGCGAAAGGTGCGTCAAAAGTACTTTTGACCGCTCCCGGGAAAGGACAAATCAAAAATATAGTACATGGTGTTAATCATACAGATATTGATAAAGAAGATGTGATTTTGTCCGCTGCTAGTTGCACTACAAATGCGATTACGCCGGTTTTGAAAGCGCTAGACGAAGAGTACGGCATAAAAAGTGGTCATGTAGAAACAGTACACTCATTTACTAACGACCAAAATTTGATAGACAATTATCATAAAGCAGAAAGACGTGGACGAGCAGCCTCATTGAATATGGTGATTACCGAAACTGGCGCGGCCAAAGCGGTCTCTAAAGCTTATCCTAAATTAGAAGGTAAACTGACAGGGAATGCGATTAGAGTGCCAACACCCAATGTATCAATGGCTATTCTAAATCTAAATTTAGCGTCTCAAACTGACAAAGAAGGCATAAATACCTATTTGCGTGACGCTTCTTTGTTTTCGAATCTACAACATCAGATAGATTTTACCGCATCAACTGAAATTGTATCTACTGATTTAGTAGGAACGCGCGCTCCTTCTGTTGTTGATTCTCAAGCAACCATTGTGGCCGATGACAGAGCAACTTTATATGTATGGTATGACAATGAATATGGCTATAGTTGTCAGGTGATGCGTGTCGTTACCGATATGGCGGGTGTTTCAGTACCCACCATTCCGGCACCATAATATAAGGTGAAAGGACAAAGTGGTGCTGTTTAGCACCACTGATTTCAAATTATTGATACTTGGCTTACGTGTTTTTTCTTAATTTTACAAACATGCAAACAAAGCCGAGTAAGAGCAACGACAATGAAGCGGGTGCGGAAACAACGCCAACCGCCCCCTTACTCAACGATTGAAATACTGTGTCAATGCTGTTTTGTCCGGCTGGGATAAATTCTAAAACAGCGCCACAAACATTGATACCATCACACGAACCAAATGTGTTTGTTTCAGGCATTGTTAAGTCTATGTCTGGCAGAAAAATATCAGCGAAAAGTTCACCCAGCACATAATTTGTGCTTGGTGCACCCACGGCGAAGCTCATACCTTCGTTAGCTTCATCTCCAATCTCTCCACTACCAATATTGTATGCAAAGGAAAAAAATGGTCGATAAAATGGGTTAACTGCGGCCAACGCTCCATCAAATATGAGAGTATGATCACCCTGAGTAGAATTAAAGCCTGAAAATGTAATTTCCGCGTATTCGAGTTCATTGGTTTGTTGAAGAGTGGGAATTAATAAGTTAGTAAAAAATCCCACGGTACGAATCTGCCCATCGAGATCGACATCTGTGCCTTTAAAATACCCTGTGATAGAGCCTCCTCCTTCAAAGCCAACTTGTGAGAAACTGCCCTCAATTAAGTTAGCATTAATATTACTTGCTGCGAACAGCAATGCACTAGTAAATAAAATTTTTAACGTCTTCATCATTTCCCTTTTTGGAGTTGTAGTTATAGACGACTTCTTTTGTAAACTGTTTCAAAATCGAATTCACTAGTAGCATATAAAAATAAGCTAATGAAAAGCTAATCATTTCCTAAGGGCGATATATTTATAATTAATTCAATTGCTTACGGGTTTCGCAGTAAAGAGTTTAGTTTCCTAACTGCAGACGATTTTATAGTTGTGGTGGGCAATAATTTGGACGATGTTGGAGGTATTCATTTTTATGGCAGTAATCTGGCCACTGGTTGTATTCAGACCAATAATCCATCAATCCAATGTCTATCAACAATTGAACAATATCCTTATGGTTTTTTAGCCTAAGTAAGCCTTGACTATAACCAGGTGATAGATGTGAATTCGGCTGGAGCCAGCCATGTGTTAACATGAGATCGCGCAGAACACCATTACTCACATTTCGTTTGATACGATCTATTATGGGCTGATAACTGCCAGCTACTAAGGCAATATTGAAATCAAGGCGAGGCATTTTTGACATGATCTGATTTAGCGCATCATTGTCCCCTCTTAGTTGCGCATCCACGGCATCTTTATGGTATTGATAAGCTGGATAACGGGCAACCATCGCCTCTGCTAGCTTCGAATATTGTTCAATATCGCCTTCGGCCATGGCTATATTGATTTTCATAGCCAAGGCATCTGAACCACTTGAATGACCTAAGGCGTTGATGATTTTTACTTGTCGTTTTGCACTTTCTGTTTGTGCTTGCATGTTATAAATCTGACCTAAGAAGCTATGCATCATTGTTGACAATGGAAAATAGTCTAAGTGAGTTTGTACCAATGTTTCAGCCTTTTGATAAAAACCTACATTGAGATAATGTTCCGCTAAGTTCCTCACACAAATGACACATGCAGGAGAATACTCGACAGCCTCTTCAAGTATTCGTTGGTACTCGAACCAATTCTTGCGACTAAGGTCAAGCCTTGCAGTTAAGCTTCTAATGACGGGGTGCTCAGGTGCTGTTGCCTGTGCTTGCTTCAATAATAATTGGTATTGCAAAGACTGCTGTTGTCGTTCCTCTATCAATTCAAGGTAAAAACTCATCATGCGAGCAGCCACGGCTTTTTGCACAATTGCCATAGCGAAGTCGGGTCTTTGCTGCACAATGTTATCTAACAGTTCAAATGCATTTTCTAAGTTTTCTCGCCCTCTTACATCAATTAAATACAGCGCGCGAGAATACATAGTGCGCATTTCAGGTGAAAGGAGTGCTAGTTCCGGCGCTTCTTTATATAACTGTAAAAGCCGTAAAACCTCAATCAATGCGTCAACAGACATTGCTTTTTGTTGCTCATCAGACTGCAAACTTGATGCTTGCCAAATGACCTGCCCATAACTATTTAGCAGTTGAATAATATTTTGTTTTTCTTTTGTTTCACCTTCTATCAATGGAATAGACTTAATGGTGTAGTGAACATTTGTTCCGTCGTTGTTACTCAAAAATACGATTGGGGTAGATGATTCAGAGGCTAGCAGCACTTCTCTGATGCCATTTAAGTCGCTCAAAACACGATTAACTTCGTGTTTGGCATTGTTTTTTATTGCGTTATTGCTAAACAATGGCCAATTCATGTTAACGACAAATGCAAATACTGTGACGACAAATGCCAAAACCACAAAACGCCTTTGAAAAGTGCTCGCTTTTTGCTCTGGCAACATCGGAGGGTCAACTTTTTGGGCGTCTACTAGTAGTTTGTAGCCTTTTTTGTGGATTGTTTTTATATATTCTGGCTTTTTGGCATCACGCTCCAGAATTTTTCTAAGTTCGGAGATACATCGCGTTAAACTTTCATCGACAGTGACACGACCTTCCCAAACATGCTCAACAAACTCTTTGCGACTGACCATTTCATTTGATTTTTCCATCAGCATAGTCAAAACTGCCATCGAACGAGGTTCAATTTTATGCGTTTCGCCCGTTTGTGTGTTTTCTATTAGGTGTTCGAGTGGTATTATTTGCCAGTGATTAAGTGTATAGCGCATTCTTTTTGATATATACCTTCCCATACTGCTTATCATTAAGATAGCAAGAATAAATGATAGATTAAAGCCAACTGCTAGACATAGCTTTGACAATGACCAAACTTTTTAAAGCTAAACACAAATCGTTTTTATCATGGCTGAACTAAAACATCCTTCATCGTATAACATTCGGACACATACCAATAATTGCATCCAATTCTGCTAGCTTACGCATTGCTAAATCCTTTTAGATTAACTATTTTATATTTCATGTTTAGTAAATCTTAAGAGTTTGCTAACATTACTGCAGAATAATAAAATTAAACTATCCAATATTTCATGATTATTAACAGTCAGTTCGACAGTGGCAACATAAATGTAATTTCAGCTGAATCGCCCGGCGATATTAAACTTTTCATAAAAAAAGATCATCAGTCTGATTTTTATCAATGGTTCCATTTTAAATTACACTCCGAAGCGTTTGTTGCACATAGTATTACCATTGTAGACTTGGCAAAGTCAGCCTATCCGGAAGGCTGGAAAGGCTATCATGCAGTTGCGTCATACGACCGAGAAACATGGTTTAGAGTCGATAGTGTATTCGATGGGGATAATCTCAGCATAGAATTCACGCCAGAACAAAACAGTGTTTATTTTGCTTATTTCGCACCTTACAGTTATGAAAGACATCTAAATTTCATTGCTCAAGCGCAACAGTGTTTTGACTGTCGCCATGAGTTGTTGGGCTTAACCCTCGATGGCAGAGAAATAAACTTGTTAGTGATAGGCTCTGAAGACATTGAGTTAGCAGCTAAAAATAAAATTTGGATTACCGCTCGACAACATCCTGGCGAAACAATGGCAGAGTGGTTAGTGGAAGGTTTGGTGCAAAGGTTATTAGATGAAGACGATGGTTTAGCCCGAAAATTACTGCAACATAATGTGTTTTATATTGTTCCAAATATGAATCCTGATGGCAGTGTAAGAGGGCATTTACGAACCAATGCCGCTGGTATAAATTTGAATCGTGAATGGCAAAATCCATCATTAAATAATAGCCCGGAAGTCCTCTACGTGTTAAATAAAATGCAAGAAACCGGCGTAGATATGTTTTTTGACATACATGGTGATGAAGCACTCCCTTATAATTTTGTGGCAGGTGGTGAAGGAAATCCTAATTATTCTGAGCAAATCAAAGAGCTTGAGGATCTGTTTAAAGAAACCTTACTCACGGTTACACCAGAGTTTCAAGATGTTTTTGGATACGACAAAGATAAACCAGGTGAGGCTAACCTTACTGTTGCGAGCAACGCAGTAGGGTTTCGATATGAATGCCTTGCATATACGCTAGAAATGCCCTTTAAAGATAATGCTAATTTGCCTGATGCAAGTTATGGTTGGTCTGTTCCAAGATGCAAACAGTTAGGTGAAGACCTTTTAATAGCAATAAATGCTGTTTCTGACAAACTTAAAACTAAGTGATTTGTGCTTGAAAATAAGCACTAAATTGAAGATAAAAGAAAAATAAGACGATAAACAAGGAAATCTGACGTGGACGCAATACTCGATTTTGTTAATTTAATAGATAGTTTTTTAGGCAGTGCAGCTTGGTTTCCTTACGTGTTGTTGGGCACGGGTGCATTTTTCACCATTTATCTGAAGTTTCCTCAAGTACGTTTTTTTAAGCATGCATGGAAAGTGGTGTCAGGCAAGCTAGATAAAGGTGATGAGCCGGGTGATACAACCCATTTTCAATCACTAACGACCGCACTCTCAGGGACGGTAGGTACTGGAAATATTGGCGGTGTGGCCTTGGCCATATTTTTAGGTGGACCTGCAGCATTATTTTGGATGTGGGCAACAGCCTTCTTCGGTATGACAACTAAGTTTGTTGAAGTCACACTCTCGCACAAATACAGAGATAAAACCGCCGATGGTTCCTATGCCGGTGGCCCTATGTACTATATGGATAAACGTCTAAACATGAAATGGTTAGCCGTTGCTTTTGCGGTTGCGACAGTCATTAGTTCTTTCGGCACCGGAAACTTGCCGCAAAGTAATAGTATTGCTAGCACAATGGAGGCTACTTTTGGTTTTGAACCTTGGATTGTAGGTGGCATATTAGCTGTTTTGCTCGGACTTGTTATTTTGGGCGGCATTAAGAGAATTGCGGCAGTCACATCTAAAATAGTGCCTATTATGGCAGTGATTTATATTTTGGGTGCGTTTTCTGTGATATTTGCCAACATTGAAAATGTTGGGCCTGCTTTTGTTTCTGTATTAACTGACGCATTTAGTGGTTCTGCTGCTGCCGGCGGGTTTTTAGGAGCAACATTTGCTTATGCTTTCAATAGGGGCGTGAATAGAGGTTTGTTTTCCAATGAAGCTGGACAAGGTTCTGCGCCTATTGCGCATGCCGCAGCGAAAACAAAAGAGCCTGTCTCTGAAGGTATGGTTTCTATTTTAGAGCCATTTATCGACACTATCATTATTTGTACGATTACAGGTTTAGTTATTTTGTCATCTGGTGTTTGGAATCAAAAGCACGAAAATGTGTTTGATCGTTCGGATATGTTTTTTGTTGATGGCGAGTATCAGCAAGATAATCAAGAAGATGCTACCAATGTCTATAAATATTTAAACGAGCTCGATGGCACTTCAGTCGGTGCATACAATGGCGAAATAGTCGTGGTTAATGGTAAAGCGATTAGTGGCGGGTACACTCTAATCAATGCCCGCTCATTTGCAGAAGAAGTGACATACTTTGCGGGTTCACTCGACGATAAATTTAGTGGGACTTTGAACATAGTTAATGGTGATATCTCAAGAACAACCATTATTGTGCAAGGTAAATCTTTAGTGCATTCAGCCAATTTAACAACAATAGCGTTTACAAAGGGCTTTTTAGGTAGTTATGGGCAATATATTGTTTCTATTGGTTTATTACTATTTGCATTTTCTACTGCTATTGCGTGGTCATATTATGGTGATAGGGCAATGACATATTTGCTTGGTCCGGCATCAGTGATGCCATACCGTGTTGTTTACGTTTTTGGTTTCCTGTGGGCAGCTGTTTCGGATACCACATTGGTATGGGCAATATCAGCTGTAGCGATTGTGGTCATGACCTTACCCAATCTATTTGGTATTTTGATGCTACACAAAGAGATGAAAGAAACAGTCAATGAATATTGGCAGAAGGTAAAAAGTAGTAAATAAGTAGGCCTAGAATGGCTGCACAGATTTAAGAGGTTAACATGGCGATTATCAGTTGTCCGGCTTGTCAAAAGCCAATTTCGGACAAAGCAAATTCGTGTAGTCATTGTCATTATGAATTTGGCAGTGCATCTAAAGAAGATATAGAACGTAAGTTGTCTCTACAAAGATATCAAAAGCTGCAAAAGCTGCAGAATCAGTCGATGTTGGCGATTCTGTTGTTTATTGTTGGATGCTATTTTGTCTTTTTAGGTAACTTCCCTGATGGCGACAAGGGTCTTATGATGTTTAATGTATCCGTTGCGGTAGCTACCATTGGGTTTATTTGGTATGTGGTCAATCGTGCTAGGATAGCTATAGCAAAGCGCAGCTGATTGTAGGTGCTGCAAAAAAGTATTCTAAGGATAATTTATGCATATCGAGCAGCTTGTGGCGACTATGTCAAAAGACGTATTTGAAAAACTTAAAATAGCGATTGAAACCGGCAAGTGGCTTGACGGTAATCCCTTAAGTGATGAGCAGAAAGAAACCGTACTACAAGCGATATTGCTGTATCAAGCAAAAATAGAACAATCTGAAGAACATATGACGGTCAATAAAGAGGGAAAAATTGTTCAAAAGTCACGGCAAGAACTCCAAAACGAACTGAAGCATGAAGCGAGTAAACAAAGTAACATAGCACGGTTTAAAGAAAATGATTTTTAAAAAACTGTTTGCGCCAACCTATACCAGTGATGACCCCAATGTCCGAATTGAAAGCTTGGATAAACTTGATGTAACAAAAGAGAAAGACAAATCTATTGTTCATGAATTGGCGTTTAATGATGCGAGCGACAAAGTCAAAATTGCGGCTTTAAAACATTTGAATTCGTTTGTTCTTTGGGTGAAAACAGCAGAAACGACATCTTCTGCTATGATAAAAAAGAACGCTCAACAGCAATGTTATGAGCTTGTTGAGCAACCGCATGTTGTGGATGACAAGCTTTTTAAAGCATACATATCAGAAATGAAAAATAAGAGTGTACTTCAGCATCTACTTTTTAATTGTATTCGTCTTAATGAAGATAAGTTCCTATCGATGAACACTTTGCTGAATATTGATTCGGAGAGAGTGACGAAAAAGTATTTTGCTGAAAAAGCTGATGTTGAACAACAATTGGCTATCATTGAAAAAACTGAAGACGAAAAACTGCTTCATCGTTTTATGAAGCAGGCCAAAAATATGACCGTAGAACTTGCGGTTAAAGAAAAACTTGAGCACTTAGATTGGTTAAAACAACAGCCTATCCAAGTAAAGCAGAGGGCCGTATTAATTAATGCTCTGTTACTAAAGTTAAAAGATGTAGATGATTACGCAACACTAAAAAGTGAGTTAGATAAACAAATTACAGATTTTGAGAGTTTAAAAAATAAATTTGCCTACTTAAGTGAGCAAGATGCAGCTGAACTGAGCACTAAATACTTATCATTAAAAAATACCGCACAGTTAAAATTACAAACCTTAGCTGAAAGTCATAACAAAGAGTTAGCAGCTAAAAAGCTGAATGACGATATTCACAAACTAACACTATCTTGTGAACAAATTAGCGAACAAATAGAGCTTTGTATTAGCGAAGTTGAAAGTGATGTTACCGCACAAATTAAGATTTTTGAAAGAGCAATTAGTACAGCATCAGAAGAATTATCTAATTTAAAATCCCAGTCGTTGGATTCTTCACGAACGAATGAAGTAGATAGAATTTCGGCGCTAATAGACGAAAATAGACGCGTTTTGATGCATTTGCCTGAATCTAAACTCATAGTCACACAAAATATTCAAGTATTGGCTAAGGCTAGAGAACTGCTTGATAATGTCGAGCAAAATGCGGTTACAAAAACCAGTTTGGATGACAAGCCAGATATAGCCACTGCAAGAACATTAGAAACAGAGTTTTCTCAACTCCAGAAAGCTTTTAAAGAAAATATCGAATCCCAAAAAGTTAATTTGCCTAAACAAACCAAACAAGCTTTTTCTCAAGAGGAAAAACGATTTCGCGGTATTTTGCATAAAATAAATGCAAATTTTAAACAACACGAACGAAAAATTGAGCAGAAATTAAGAGTCGTTAATCGCTTAATTGTTGATGGTAAATACAAGCCAGCCATCTCAACTTTTCATCATACTAAACTGCTTATTAATAAAGTGTTAGGTGATAATTTAGGCGAAATTCGCTTCAAACGAATCGCAAAACTATATGATAGTACCCTGCAAGAAGTTGAAAAATTGCAAGATTGGCAAGCTTATGTGGCACAACCAAGGAAACCTGCATTATTGATACAGGCAAGAGAACTTGTATTAAGTAAATTTGTCGATGGCTATGAACGAGCTGAGGCGGTAAAAAGACTACGACAAGAATGGTCATCATTTGGACATTTGTACACAGACGAAGATGATCAGTTAAATACTGAATTTGATGTGGTATTGGAACAAGCTTTTGCGCCATGTCGTGAATTTTTTGCAAAAATAGAAACACAACGCCAAGAGAATGCGAAAAGCGCTCAAAGGATCATAGACGAGGCTAAACAACTGGATTTTGCTTCACTCGAACAAGCTCTTCATAAAAAGTTATCGCAATTGAGGCAAGCGTTTAGATCAATTGTAGACCTAGATAAAAAAGAGGCTACTATTTTAAACCGTGAGTTCAACAAAGCGATTAGGCCCTTAACCCAAGCAATAGAGAAAGAACAAGCAGATAATGCAGCGCGAAAAAATGAATTATTAAAGGCGGCAAGTCGGCTAGAGAATATGGATGACTTGCAACAAGCAGTGAATGAAGCGAAAAAACTGCAATTCCAATGGAAGACAATAGGCTTTGCAGGCAAAGGAAAAGACAATCAATTATGGCATGCGTTTAGGGAAAAAAATGACGCGATATTTGGGAAATTTCATCAGGTCGTTAATAAAAAGCAAGCTGAACAAGACCAAGCTTTGCGTGCAGTTGAAAACGAAATCAATGAGATATCAATAAAGATTGATTCTTCACGTGCAATTACAGATTTAGAGTTTTTTGAGCAGTCTTTTGCCGAGCTTGAAACACATTTCCGCTCCCTTGCAGAAAATTCACAAAAAAAAGTCCATAAAAAAATACAAAATCTATCAACATCCTTTCATAGTGCGGTTAAAAAATTCAATCAAGAAAGAGAAAATACTCAACTAAAATCACTTTTTGAATGTTTACAAAGTGCAGACCAAGCCATATTTTTGAAAGAAAGTGAGAAATTACCTAGTAAATATAGAACTTGGGCCTTAGGCAATTTTGAAAAGCATCCTTTGTTAGGTAAATATGACCATAAAAGCCTACTAATGGTTTTAAGCATACTAGTGGATAAACAAGATATTGCGGATAACATAGACCTGAAAGCCTTAAAAAAACAAGTGCAATTAGCTTTAATGACAGCAAAATTGCAGGGTGAACGTATGCCTAATAAAGAAGATGTCTTAAAACATTGGACGAGTTTGGGCGCGATAAAAAAAGCTGACAAAGATTTATTGTCACTTTTTATGCAGTTTTATTTAGGTAGTAACAATATTGATGTGGAAGCGGCCGATTCTAAGGTTGAAATGGTGAATGTTGATGCCTAAAAAGCATATCTATGTGGCTTACACTGGTGGCACGATAGGTATGAAACCATCAAGTAAAGGTTATGTGCCAGCCGCAGGTTATTTAAGTGAGACGCTTAAAAAAATGCCAGAGTTTCACCGTGCAGAAATGCCTAATTTTACTATCAATGAATATGAGCATCTTCTTGATTCCAGTGATATGGTGCCAAGTGATTGGCAACTCATTGCTAATGATATCGCTAAACATTATGAAGCTTATGATGGCTTTATTATTTTACACGGCACCGACACTATGGCATATACTTCGTCAGCTTTGTCTTTTATGTTCGAAAATTTAAATAAACCAGTCATTATTACAGGCTCACAAATTCCGCTTGCTCAGCTTCGTTCTGACGGTCAAGCGAATTTGCTCAATGCTTTATATATCGCAGCAAATTATCCCATCGAAGAAGTCACTCTGTTTTTTAATAATAAATTATTTAGGGGAAACCGCACTCGCAAGGTCGATGCTGATGGCTTTGATGCCTTTGATTCGCCTAATTTCCCTCATTTATTAGATGCAGGTATCAATATTGAGGTGAATTATAAATTACCATTTAATGCAAGTAATAAAGCGTTTTCAGTCAGTGCAGTTAAGAGTCAACCAGTTGGTTTGGTCAGCTTATATCCCGGCATCAGCAACAGCGTTATAACTAATATTGTTCAACAACCTGTTAATGCCTTAATTTTGTTAAGTTATGGGGTTGGCAACGCGCCGCAGAATCCAGAATTGCTTTCACAGTTATCCGCCGCGCATGAAAATGGCATATTACTCGTAAATTGTACTCAATGTATGCGTGGGCGAGTAGACATGGCGGGATACGCCAACGGCGTATTAGTCGAAGAAACTGGGGTTATTTCGGGGAAAGACTTAACCCCCGAAGCGGCTTTGGCTAAATTGCATTATTTATTGAGTCGTTCAGAATTAGATATCTCAGAAAGAAGACGCCTGATGGCTAAAAATATCCGTGGTGAAATGACAGATTGAGATAATTTCAGTTATCACATTTCGATACAATTGGAATTTGTTTTTTGGCTTTCTTTTCTAGTGCTCTGCTGTTAGCTTAACGCTTAGTAAACAATGCAATGATAAGTACCAAAATATGCTCACAATTTCTAATGTTAGTAAAACTTATGACAATGGCATCAAAGCTCTCGACCAGGTAAGTCTTAATATTTCAAATGGCGTATTTGGTTTATTAGGGCCAAATGGTGCAGGCAAGTCGTCACTTATGCGAACAATCGCCACACTGCAACTTGCAGATAGCGGTCAAATTAAATTCGCCGACATAGACGTCTTTGACCAACCTCAAGCATTACGTAAAAAGTTGGGTTATTTACCACAAGATTTTGGTGTTTACCCAAAAGTCAGTGCCTACGATATGTTATCGCATATTGCTGTGTTAAAAGGTTTGACGAACAAAGGGCAGAGGCATGAGACTGTCGAAGGCTTACTTGCACATACTAATCTTTACGAACATCGTAAAAACTATGTGAGCGCATTTTCGGGTGGAATGCGTCAACGCTTTGGGATTGCGCAAGCCTTGTTAGGTGATCCTGATCTGCTTATTGTTGATGAACCTACCGCGGGTCTGGATCCAGAAGAACGTAATCGTTTTCATAATTTATTAGTAAGCTTGGCTGAAAAAAAGGTCGTTATTTTATCAACACATATTGTTGATGATGTTTCAATATTGTGTGAAGACATGGCAATTCTTGGCAATGGTAAAATTTTGCTTCAAGGTAATCCTATTAAAGTAACGGAAAGTTTGAAAGGCAAAGTATGGCGGAAAACAGTTTTACCATTAGAGTTTGATGAAATTGCTCAAAATCATAAGATTATTTCAACACGTTTGTTTGCGGGAAGAACGGTAATGCATGTATTGTCAGATGACATGCCAGACGGTTTTGAATCAGCACCGGTAAGCCTAGAAGATGCGTATTTTAGAGTACTAAAATACGGTCATGATTCCTCAGATTATACGGCAATGTAGGCTTATTGAATGTTTTTTAGAATGATACAGTTTGAATGGCGGTTTTTTATTAAACAGCCTTCTTTTATTGTGACATGCCTAATTTTCTTTTTATTGCCATTTTTATCTGTTGCTATTGAAAATGTGAGTATTGGCTCCGCAAGTAATATCAATTTTAATAGTCCATATGCAATAGCCCAGACAGTGGTTATTTTTGGCATTTTTTCTTTATTCTTAGTGGTCAATTTTATTGGTAATACTGCCATAAGAAATGAGCTTTCAAATATGAGCGAACTGCTTTATACAAAGCCCATCAATACATTTAAGTATCAAGTTGGTCGTTTTATTGGTTCATTTTTAGTTATTTTATTTGTATCAGCTATGGTGCCTCTGGGCTTAATGCTTGGAAGTTTATCGCCACAACTTGATGTTGATAGATTGGGTGAATTTAATCTTTTTTATTACCTAGTACCATATCTCATTTTTTCAGTGCCAACATTGTTTGCTTTGAGCACAATAATATTTGCAGCAGCATTACGCTTTAGAAGTATGTTAGCTGTTTATTTGTTTGCGCTAGGACTATTTATACTTTACGCACTTGCCGAAGTTATTTTTACTTCGCCTCAACAAAGTGAGTTATTAGCAATATTTGATCCATTTGGCGTGTATAGCTTTTTTGAAACAACACAATACTGGACACCTAAAGAACGTAACTCTTTAGTCGTATCATTTTCTGACCTTGTGTTGAGTAATAGACTATTGTGGATAGGCTTAGGATTATGCTTTTTATTGTTTTTTGGCCGGATTTTTTCTCCACTGCGTTTGGCGCAGGGTCGAAGCAAAAAGTTTGCATTAAAAGACCTTAAATATATGCCGACTTTGCATGAATTGCATAGCAATAGAATAGATTATTCTTTTCAAGATAACGATTATTTGCAACTTTTTATGGCAAGGGTGAAATTTGAATATAGTCAGATTATCACCAGTCCTGCGTTTATTGTTCTCTTACTCTTTGCTGCATTTTTAATTATTAGCACTTTTGTCTTTGCAAGTGGAGACTATGGTGTGCGTGATTGGCCAATTACCCAATACATGGTGTCGCAAATTTCCAATGGCGTCAGATTAACACTTATTATCGTAATTACTTATTATACCGCCGAGGTGGTATGGAGAGAACGCACAGTAGGCATCGGTGACATTATTGACAGTACGCCGGTGCCCAATTTTATATTTTGGTTGTCAAAGTTTTGTGCGGTTAATTTTGTGACGATATCAGTTTTAGTTACCGGTTTAATGGCGGCGCTAATAAATCAAACCGTATCTGGTTATACAAATTACGACTTACCACAATACATTATATCTTTAATGTATTTTGAGGCATTGCCTTATATTTTGCTCACTGTATTGGCATTTTTAATACAAGCACTTAGCCCATCTAAATATGTTGGTATGCTAATTTTTGTCGGGTATTTTTTAGTATCTAACTTTGTTATGGCTCAAATAGGCTTTGAACATAATATGTTCTTTTACAGCTCTTCTCCCCAAATGATATTTTCTGATATGAATGGTTATGGTTGGGCGATGTCGTCACATCATTATTATATGTTGTATTGGTCTGCATTGGCCTTAGTATTCTCGGCATTTAGTTTTGCACTTTGGCAGAGAGGGCCAAAGGTAAGTTTGAAAAGTCGATGGAAGCTAATGGGTTACCATTTAGGGCAGGGTGGCCAAGTATTAGTTGTGTTGGGTATTGTGTGTTTTATAAGTGTTGGTACTGTTATTCATTATAATACGCGGGTGGTAAATCAGTTTTTACTCGATGAACAAGTGTTTGAATTAAGAGCAGAATATGAAAAGCAATACTCGCTATTTGAAGATGCGCCTCTACCTAGCATAGTCAGTGTGGATATCAATGCGGCAATATTTCCCAATCTGAGGAAAATTGAAGTTATTGCAGATTTAACCCTTATAAATAAAACAAATGAATCAATCGATAAATTCCTGATTAATTATCCCGATCATAGTCGAGTTGAAATTGAGTCTGCAGAAATAAATGGTTTTAATAGTGATTTAAAGACTGCGTGGATGTCGTTTGACAAAGCAATGCAGCCTGGCCAGCAGAAAGCATTACGAATAAAAGTGACACGTCAACACTTTGGATTTAAAGATAGTGATGAAGATACAAGCTTGGTCAAAAATGGAACCTTTATCGACAATGTTTCTTTATTACCAACGTTTGGCGTACAAAAAAATATCTATTTAAGCGATCAATATGAGCGAAAAAAGCGTGATTTGCCGCCACCTCAGAGAGCTTACAAGCTAGAAGATGAGAGTCGGTATAATGAGAGTTTTTTGGGCAAGCATATAGGTCTAATAGAATTTTCGGCGACCTTGTCTACCGACCAATCCCAGATTGCAATCGCGCCTGGATATTTGCAAAAATATTGGGTAGAAGGCGGGAGAAACTATTTCCAATATAAAATGGATAAGCCGATGATTAATTTTTATAACTTAATGTCGGCTGATTTAGAAGTTAAAAGCGAAATTTACAATGGTGTTCAAATAAGCGTTTATTATCACCGTGAACACGAATGGAATGTAGAACGAATGATACAGTCTAGCAAAGATTCACTTGCATTTTTTGAGGACGCATTCGGCAAATATCAACATAAACAATTACGCATTATTGAGTTTCCAGGATATCGTCGATTTGCGCAAAGTTTTGCTAATACGGTGCCTTATTCAGAGCAAATTGGTTTTATAGCTGATTTACGGGATCCCGCCACTATCGACTCTGTTTACTATATAACAGCACATGAAGTCGCCCATCAGTGGTTTGGACATCAATTAGATGCAGCTAATGTTCAAGGCAGTGCGGTATTATCTGAATCTTTGTCTCAGTATGCTGCTTTACAAGTCATGCGTAAGCAATATGGTGAGGTAAGAATCAGAGAGTTTTTGAGCTATGAGCTAGACGCTTATTTGCGTGGCAGAAGTACCGAATACTTAGAAGAAATGCCGTTTATGCGCGTTGAAAATCAACCTTATATTTATTATCACAAAGGTGGCATTGTATTAATGGCTATTGCTGATCGAATAGGGTTTGAAAACATGAATAGAGCCATTGCAGGCCTAATTGAACAATTTAAATTTAGTCAAGGCAAGAGGGCGACCACTCTTGATCTATTAAATGCGATTAAGTCAGTTGCAGAAAAGTCACAGTATGACTTTATAGAACAGCAATTCTCTCAAATTACGATTTATGATATCGAATTAATAGAAGCCGAGGTAAATACTATTGAAGCGGGAAATACTAACCCAGAGAAATTACATTTGATCGAATTGATGGTAAATGTAAAGCAGTTTTCAGTTGATGGTGTAGGCGAAGAAACTAGCCAACAATTCGCTGATTTAGTAGATATTGTTATTTTTGATGGCGATCCAAACGATTTTAGTAATGATACGAATATTTTGTACCACAATAAGCATCGTTTGGAAGATGGTGAAAATACGCTATTAATACAGTTAGAAGCAATATCGGGTAGACCTAAATTTATTGGTGTTGACCCTTTTATTCGTTACATTGATCGAAATAGCAGAGACAATATACTTGCTCTGTAAATCTAATATTTAATGCCTGAATATTCGTTCATATAATAAGACAAAGGCTGAGGGCAAGCATGAAAACCGCGCTGTTGTTCTGTAATGCAAATTTTGCTTACAATTCGGCTGTGCAGATTGGCTGTTCTTCTTTTCGATTATTCAGCAAAACCTCCTAGCAATATAAAAAATCACACAAATCGTCTTATAAGCTAGGGTGATCATGATTAATTTTGAATAAGCCTAACGCTTTATTGTTTTTAAAAGGATGACTCCCTCTTGCAAGATACTGCCACACAAGCCATGACCGAAGTAGCATTAGGCCTATCTATGGCGTTTTTTGCATTATTAATACTAGCGCTTATTTCGGTGACCTTACCTGCGTCAACAGAAGCAGAAGACAAACCAATAGCTGAGTATGCAGTTAAACAAAAGATTAGTATTTCTACTGAGGAGGATAAAAACAATAAGGCTGAAGTCAGTCATAGTTCCCACGAAATAAAACAAAAAGTGTTGTTATTTTGGAAAGGTCAATTTTACGACTTAGCCTTGAATGAAATTAGTGTTGATAATTATATTTCTAATTTTTCAAGTAAAGACCAAGTAAAAGAAGTCATTGTTGCGGTTAATCCCGCACTTGCACTTAACGAATTGCTCGCGATTCAGAAAATGTTTGACGGGGTGCCGGTGCAAATAACCATGTTGTCAGCACAATGGCAAAGCACCTTATCTACACAGTATTGAGACTAAATAGATGAAAAAATTACATAATACTAGTCTAATTAAAATGGGTGTATTGGTGCTTAGTGTTGTGATTTGTAGTTTATTTCTGCCTTATATATATCAAGCTAAACCTGCTACTCCCAAGCACTTTCAAAGCTTAAATGCAGCCTATGCAATAAATCAAATTCAGCAAACAGAAACAACGAGCTTATCGCCTGGAAAAAGCCATATCTCGGAACAACAAAGTTTGCAAGCAATGAAAACTAAGTTACAAGATATTAGGATGCATAATGTTATGAGACACAGAGCGAATAAACGCCATATTACTCATCAAAATACACAGCCTTTGTTGAAGCATCATTCATTCCAACATCAAACCATTCCTCGTATTTGGCAATCTGAAGAATAAAAGGGCAGGTTTTGACTATGAAGAGAATAATCGCTTAAATTCAGAAAGTGATACAAAAAATAGCATAAATACACCATAATAATGGCACAATTATGGCATAAGCCTATTATTACTATAAACAGGCTTTTACCTCAGGTGTTAATGTACCAAAAAGGCGATTTTATTGACGCCTACCAAGTTTTAGAACAACTTTTTGTAGGCGAAAACAGTCAAATTTATCTTGTATATTGTCAGTCACTAAACTGCAATTTAGTGATTAAATGCGCCTATGTAAATAATTCAGACCAAGCTTCTAACAATCACGCTAAAGACGTAAACGATTCCTTTATTTATCAAGCTCGACTTATGCATCATTTCTCAAACGAAGAACATATCGTTAGATTAATGCATATTGGCAACGTGGAGCATACTCCTTACATATTAATGCCTCTGTATCAGCAAAATTTAGCAGAATACATGGCTTCGTCAGGCGATCGTATAAGCGCCTATAAATCCATTAGCTTCATTAAACAAGTTTTATCAGCAATTAATAGCCTACACGACAAAGGTGTTCTTCATCTCGATGTGAAACCTCAGAACATCTTGCTTGATGAAAACTTGAAAGTTTATCTGGGTGATTTTGATGCCGCATATGTTTTTAACAATCATCAATTAATCACAAATGTAAACGCTTTAAATATTACGACTAAATTTACGCATGAATATGCTAGCCCTGAAGTGAAAAAAGGAAATCAAGACTTATCGGAGGGTGCAGATTTGTATTCAATTGGCGTTTTATGGTGCCGATTGTTGCTAGGTGGTGGTGCTCTAAATAGGCTAAATAACAAAGATGAACGCGAAGAGCTCATTTCATCGCTTTCTCCAACAGTACCCAAATGGATGGTAGACTTGATTAAAGCTTTGTTGGCTAGCAATCCTGACAAGCGACCAAAATCGGCACGTGTTTGTCTCGATTTAATAGAGAAACACACTCAAAATGCTGAGAGTTTTCAGACTATTGTGATGACAGATGATTCACTAATGTCGACATTATCTATGGCCTTATCAAGCGAGATTGAAAAAATACTATTAGCCCAAGGAAAGCTGAATAAACATCATGCGATTGACTTATGTGCAAGCATTAAAAGTGAACAAGATAAAGTTGATATAAAAGATATTTTTACCCTAGAAGCTGCGGTTAAGCAGCAACTAATTTTAAATAAAAACCTACAAAAATGGTTTGAATGGTGCGATTTAGTTGATAAAAAAGCGCAGATATATGCCAATCATAAAAAGATACATAGTAGCGTTGAAGAATTTGAGAAATTACTAGAAGACGGCCAACAATCTCGACCTGACAACCCACAAGCAGCGTTGTTATTACTGCAGCTTAAGGTTCCTAAACAAGCGGCCATGCTAAGCAATGTTAGCAAGCCAACTCAGTCTTACACAAACGCCAAGTCATTAAAATTTATAGTGTCTGTTTTAGTTATTCTTTTTGTGTTCGCATATTGGACTCTGAGTAACTATTTTATGCTCGATAAACATTCTGAGGATAAGAGTGAGCCAATTGTCACCGTATTTAAAGAAGATGTAAGCGATACTATGCCACCCAAAGCTAATCAAAGTACCTCCTCTGAGCAGCTAGTTTTGGGTAGCTTTTTGCCTCAAGAGAATAGAGTTTTAATAGACATCGTTACTGCGAAAGGCGAAATTGAAAAAGTAAGCTTGATTAACATTTCAAGCGCTGCGCCGGCCGACAAAAGTATCACCTTAAATGTTCCATTTTTTGTTATGGAAAGCGAAGTCAGTCGTGCGCTATATAATTTATGTGTTGCCGATGGTAGCTGTAGTAAAAGTAAAACGTACTCGACGTTGGCGAAGAGAGAGTCAATAGAACAGCCAATGACTAACGTTAGCTGGTATGAAGTGAATCAGCAATTTATTCCTTGGATGAATACAAAGGTTAATGGTCAATTTAAGCTTCCGAATTTGGAGCAATGGAAACTATTCGCCTTGTGGCCTCAATCTATAGCATCGTTTACTCAATTAAAACAAAATAGTCATTGCAAAAACTGTGGTAACACTATTGCACGAACTACACGGTTTTTTGGTTTGGGAAGGCCCAACGAATTGGGATTATATGACGTATATGGTAATGTTCAAGAATGGTTGTCAGAATGTTGGTATGATAATGGTCTGGAGCGCTGTGACCAGGCTATTGTAGCTGGCGGTTCGTGGTATAATGAAGTAACAGAAATACAACAGAATCACATGAACCGATTACTTAAACAGGCAAAAACTCCCACGACTGGATTTAGACTAATTTACTATCCAAATGAATAATTTAGTGCCTTATATATTAATTATTGTCTTATTGTTTTTTCCCATTAGGCTTGTCGCTAAAGACTGGCACATTGTGCTTATTCCTTATGTTGATACTCAGAATAATAGCAGTATTCAACTTAGTCCATTGCAACAAAATCAATTTGAACAAGGACTGGAAATAGCGCTCACTCAGAGTCTAGAGAAGTTAATGCCGTCTCACGTAATTTTTGAAAAATGTAATACTTCATTATGTGGAAAAGCGAACATAAAAAGTTTACTCAATGCAGTTTTATTTAACGCGCCAGAAATTCAATTGCTTGGTTTGTACTCTATTTCCCGATCAAAACAATCTTATATTCAAATAGACATGTTAGATCCATTGTCTCATCAGATTATATTGGCTGATAGCATGCCGATACAGCCAGAAGATATCGATAATAATTTGTTGTTGTTAGGTCAGAATGCTGGGCGACTATTAGCACAAAAATTATCAAGCAGATTAAAAGAGCAAACAATAGGGATATCACTTATTGATTTTGAACAGGAAGAACTGCAAGGACTAAGTACCCATGTATTAGGCGCCAACATGGATACAAAGATGACCTTAAAGCGTTCTAGCCAGTATTTTCGATTTGGTCAACGCTATTTTCCAGTAGTTACTAGTCATTATGAACTCCAAACAAGTCTTAGTGCATCACAAGTTAAAAATGTATTCGCTGCTTTTTTTGAAAATAAAAACACCGCTATCGTTTTTAATTTTGATAAGGAAAAAGAGCTTTTATCAATCACCCGTGGGGGTAAGCCGTATAATCCTTCCTTACTTACTCTTGGTCTTGTTTTCTCAGTTATTGTATTCATTTTGGCATATCTGATAAGGCGTCAATATTTAAATTATTACTTAAATGAATACGCTGAATTACGAAATGCTGATGGTTGGTTGAATACTTACCAAACGGCTAAAAAACCCTTTTATGGCTTGGCAAAAAAATGGGCTTCGCAAGCATCTTATTGGAATAGTCGACAAATTGATTCTGCAAAAACAGTGGATAAAGCAAAGTTGTATTTTGATGCAGGAGACATTATTACTGCTAAGTTGTTTGTCACCAAAGCCTTACATATTAATACGGTCAACAAAGATGCAAAAGCATTGACGCAGAAAATTGCGGAATACGAAAACAATACAAAATTGTTATCTGAAAATGAACAGTGGATAAGAAATAAAATTGCCAAAGCGATGAACAATTATCGCCAACAATTGCCACTAAAGGCTCTCAAACAAGCGTATCAGGCTTATGCTAAAGCCAAGCACTTAGGTAACTTTAAAAAACAAACCAAGGCAATCGCTAAACTAATTAAAAAAATTAAGCAGGAGTATTCTACGAGTGCTAGATCAATGGTTATTTTTGCTAGCAATGATCCTGTGAGTATCACGCTTACTCAATACGACATTATACATATTGGACGATTACCGAATAAAAACGATTTCACGTGGATTAGTAGTCAAGATAGTGTATTCCATATTAACCATAAATTAGTGTCGAGAGTTGGGCATCATTGTTCCATTGAACAAACAGCCAGTGGCTTTGCATTGAAAGATCATAGTAGCAAAAATGGTAGCTATATCAATGCTATACCATCCAAAGCAGGTGTCTCTAGTGCGCTTAGCAGTGGGGATAGTATTACTTTGGGTGCTAACGATAGCTTAAATGCAGTGACATTAAATGTAAAAATATCTGCATGCAGTAAATTGGCCGAATTTTCATTTGTGCCATCGTCAGAAACATTGGTAAACCAAGAGAAATTAAATAAAATTTGGCCAGATAATGCCTTAGCATTAAGAACTAAGCTTGTTTGTACCAAAAAAACCGCCATTGTGGCTCTTAACAAAAAAGATGCAAGCATGAGAATTGTTTCTGAAAAGGATATATTGGATAGTTCTTTATACACTCCTATATGCACTATTAAACTGGGTGAGCAAGCTTTGATAGCGCCTTTGGATGAAATATCGAATATTACTATTGAAGATGTTGAGCTGATAGGAGAAGTTCCTTTGCAATTACCTTGTTCAATAAAGTATCAGGATACGATTATTCAGCTCAATCAATATGATGGGGTTTCTATGCGCTATGCGCAGCACTCTATTCATAAATTACCTACTGAATAATATTCAGACCTATGCAAAGTTCTCAAACACAGCAGGTATCCTCAGTCGTTAGTTATGGTGTATCAGCACAACTAAGTAATGACTTTAGCTTGTTACGAGAAACAAAAACCTGTTGTGGAACAAATCGTAAATTCTTTGATAAGAGTGTTGATCTGCTCGCACGAAATATCATCTGCCGAAATTATGGTAGCTTATGTTTTGAACTTTCACACTTATGCTGGGCAATCATTCATCATTCTCCCAAAAGTAATTTAATAGACTTTTTTTGGCTGCAGAATTCCCACACACCAAATGGCTTTATGCAATTTTTTGAAAAAGATAAGGAACAAGCACATTTGCTTGAACACGCACAAATATCAATACACGAAAATACACTTAGCATGACCTTGTTTAAAAAAAGTTTTCTAATCCACGCTTCAAGAGCGAATATTTTGTCTTGTTTTATGGAGTGGTTAGTGGGTAGTTTAGAGAGTATTTTAGATAAAATTGAGACGTGTTTGTATGGTGAAGGTTTCAATGCGATAAAAGCGCTTTCTAGTCTGTTACAAAAACTAATTTATGCTTATTTATCAGAACATTTACCGACAGCAAAATTACAGCGTCGATTGCGCTTATTAGACGATTTTTATTGTAAAACCACATCACCTAATAATGAGCAATTAAACAAGTGTTTGGTGATTGATGATGCAAATATTTTAGCTTTCTGGCAAAAATATAAAAATATTGAAGGACATAGCAAATACTTTGCAGTGGTAGAAGAAAGCCTGACGTATGTAAACGCAATTGAAGAAGTCAGAAATAAAGGCTTTGTTGCCAATGCTCAAAGTACTGAAAACTTTATGCTAGAGAGTGTATTATCGACTGAGCAATTGTTTGCTTGTTTGCCTCAAGATAAACAAGATAATATTGACTACGAGAGTTTGTTAAATCCTCCCAAAGCCCTAACTAAACAACAATATTCTATTATTAAATTATTAAGTTCACACTTTGAAATTTTGATGTTTGCACAATCATGGTTGCGTGCAAACTGTTTTGGTCAAGCGCAAAATGCAATACTACAATCGATTAGACAAAAACAAACAATTGATATTGAAGACGCTATTTCTAAAGAGGCTGATTATGAACAGTTAGTTCACCAAGTTCTGCAACTTATTGAACATAATAACGACACTCTATTGGCGAATATTGCAGTATTACAAATGTTAGAGCCATTTATGGCCTTGTCAATTATACAACTTATGGTAGATGCAGACGAACGGTATGAACGTCTTGCTATTATGCTAAAAATTGAATTTGCTCGGCATACTAATGCCAATTCGGATGATCTATTGAAGATTATTGAAGGGCAAGCTTGCTATCGAGAATTTACACAAAAAGCAAGCAAAGCATTGCAAAAAAATAATCGTAAAGGTTTTACTGATAAATCAATGATGTCTGTTTCAAATTATATATATTGTTCGCAGCAATTACTGAGCCTAAACAGCCATTTGAAGTTACTCTTAGCAAGCATTGAAGAATTAGGGCTATCCGAAACGAGTAAATTTTCGACTGATCGTCTTATATTTATAGAAGAGTTAAGTCAATTGTATTCGCAAGGTGCAAAGTAGTATGAACAAATTAGAGCAAATATTTGTTGCTAAGCGGCAATATCAGGGGCTATTAGATACAAAGTTTCAACATGAGGCTTGTGTAAGCATCAATATGCAAGAGATCGTAAACTATATTTTATCACCACACGATGCTTCCAATCGAGATGTGTTAAGTCTAATAAATAGCAGTTTGCACAAACGTCGTTTATATAAAAAGGCCTTACAATTCTTTAGCGATATGCAGAGCATGCCCCAGGTTGCGGCCAGTTCTGTGGATGTAAACGTTCGGTCTGCAGATGGCTTTGAGATTAAATGGGTTTTTGATGAAAGCATTGATAAACAAGTGTTTGTCATAGTAAAGTTAAGCAATGGATTAAATGCAGAACTAGACCCAGAAAAAACAAGGAAAGGGCTGTTTGTACACGCCGAATTTGCTGACCAATTTCATATGATATATTTCGAACACACAGAATCAAATAAATATCAGTTGCTAACAACGCAAGAGAGTGAAATATTCAGCTTAATTAGTCATCCAGAATCGCATCTATACATTGTGAGTTCATAGCATTGAAACGAGCTCAGGTGTATATTGCGACCACCAAAGGCTTAGTGCAAGTTCAGAGTATACATGCGCTGTCAGATCCAGACCTTCATTCAGTCGTAAGCATCAATAATACTTCAACACTGGCAAAAATATCGGCAGATTATCAAAGTTTTGTGCAAAAACCGCAGGGATTAATTCATGAATTATTTGGATGTCACGCATATCGCGTAAATATTGCTAGTCAGATTGACCAAGGCAACAGTTGGCAACTAGCTATTTTTTTAGCCCATGCACTAGCTGTCAGCAGTAAGAATATGTTGTTTACTGGTGTTGAAAACACGATTTTCATAGCAACTGGAAGAATAGACACAGTTAATCATAAGGTATTAAGTGTAGAAGGCTTGCCACAAAAATGTATTGCGGCCAATGCTCAAATATCTGCCTGGCAGGCACAAGGGCATGCTGTACATTTTTTTGTTCCTCATGGCAATTTGCGCCAGCCTTTGCCCGATACAAGTATAAATCTAACGCCTGTTCAATCGCTAACGCAAATTATTGACTTTTTATTGAATGAAAGTTTTCTTAAAGATTCGATTGACCTTAACAAAAGCGTTTCTAATAGCAGTGATGTAATGAACGATGTTGAATCATCCCCCAAACCAAATAAAAACTTGTCGGCAACTGTTAATTTAGAAAGAATAGACAGTGGAGATATTAATCATATTGAGTCTATTAAAACTCAAACGGGAAAGCATGACAAAACGCTACCAATAGACCAAGACAATATATCTTTCATACAGCAATTGCCCAAGACAATAAAAACGAAAGTGTTATTGGTAGTTTGTTCAGTTGTATTTGTGGCAATATATTTTTTGTTTGGAGAGTCTAGGACACAACACAAAATTGACCAATTTTCACTCGTTTCACACGTTTCTGAAAATCGGCAATTGTGCAGCTTAACAGCAAATAAACCGATAATATATACTGGTCAGTTAGGTCAAACTAGTTCGATAAACGCCTTAAACCTACAGCATTTGTGTTCACTTAGTTTAAAAACGTATACTGATTTTGCTCAAGTTTGGCTGGTATCGGAATCAAGTGCTATCGTACCTTTGTTTGGACAGGTTTCTCTGCCAGAGGATAACAAAAACAACGAGGGGTACTCGGTTACTTGGGGTATACCGCTTCCTTCTGAAAATATAATTCGTCAGTACTATCATATACTGCTGTTCCCCAACAAGGTGGATGCTGCTGATAAACAGAGTTTGCAATACTATCTATTGTTTATTCAATCTCAGCAGTCTCAGCATTCGACACAAGATATTGTATCGTGGTCTCATACACAAAACACACCAGTTTTTATTATTAAAAACGAGTTATACCAACCTTAAGAAAAAAACGTACTAATCGTTTTATAGGCTTCATTAAACCTTATTAGTTTTATATGGAGCGATAAATGACCCATCTTGTTTCTTTAACCAAAGCGTCGATTTTATTATGTTGTATTGCTGTCCTTGGAGGGTGTTATAGCAACACACACTCTTCACCAGCAGAAGTCATCGTCAGTAACGCCAGTTTTGAAAGACTTGATTCTACTTGCGTTGAACAGGTACTAGCATTACAACAAGCTATTAATTCACCTTCTGTTAGTCAGTATCTTTCGTTGGCTAATTCTGCTGAGCACTGCTTGCAAGATGTCGAATTTTCGCCAAAGCATCCAGATTTACAAACAGCGATGCAATTTAATGCGCTAGCAGTCGTTAATTTTGTCAATGCCGGCGACATTCAGTCTGCGCAACAAGCTTTGGACGCGTTTCATCAAAGATTTCCACAACAAGACTTATTATTGAATGATTTTTCTTCTTTTGTCGACACTGCCACCGCATTACTTAGACAACACGAATTAACCGCTTTTGATTTAACCATGTTGAATATTGCGCCAAGTTTACGGGATGAAATAACTAGAACTCGTAAGTGGACATTGCAATAAGGATAATAAAATGAAAATACTCAATAGAAAGACGTATATACATAAGATTGTAGTGCTCGTTTCGGTAATGAGCATCAATCAATTTGCTTATGCAGCCGAATCACAAGAGTGGCAACCAATTTCGGCGGAGTCATTGGTTAAATTACCCGCAAACCTAATTGAAAAGCGTATTCAACAAGACTTTAGGTTATCGCCGCTTTCAACAGAATTGCTTGCAGTTGAAAATAAAATGATGGATGAAAGTAATAAAATCCAAACACTAAAGTCCATAATTGAAGGCGCTGCACAGGATCAAATGATTGACGAAAAAGTTGACTTAGTGCAGGTGAAATCGAACTTTTTAGATTTATTGCAAAAAGGCCAGCAGATTAGACAGAGTCAATTGGAAAGTAAAATTGATGTTTATCAGAAGGTGCTCGAAAAACTATATCAAGGTAATAATGAAGAATTAAATTCAAAAGCATACCAGCTAAAAATAAGTCAACGAGCAGCAAAAGACCGTATGCAAAGAGTCATGCAACAAGTTGACGATAATTTATTACAAAATGGATTATCTGAACAGAGCCCTTATGCAAAAGAATTTGCCAGTAACTTGGCCAAAATAGACCAACTTAAAGATGCTATTGCAGCTCATAGCGCTAATTTAGCCGCAAGCATTGATGGCAGAGAAGTGAGCACTCAAGAATATATCAGACAATTATTGATGCAATCATCTAGTGAGCAGTCTCTGCTTGATCAAGAGGCCTTAATGCTAAGCTACATGGCTAAAATTGTCGCTTTAGATGCCCAATCGTTAGAATTCACAATTAGTGAAATTGAAGAAAAACAAGCACTCTCTTCGGCTGGTATTACCAACACACCTGCCAATTCAGTGTCCATATTCTTATAGGAATTATTATGAATGTATTGAAATTAGTATGTGTGACTTTAATCACATTAGTGAGCACCAGTGTATTGGCAATCGATCCAGCCTTAAGTTTAAAAAATCTTGAACGAGAGAGAGCGGCACTCATCAACGACCTCTTATCGCCATCGCTAATGTTGCAAGAACGTTTAAATTTGTTGAATAAAAGACAACAACATCTCACTGATATGGAAAGAATGGTGATGCGAGATGAGCGTTTATTAAATAGTGATTCAACGATTGTGATGCGAGCATTTAACGAATATGAGACAACATTCTTAGTACATGCAGGGGCAGAAAAATCATTAAGCGCAGCACAGCAGTGGCTTGACCAGGTTAATTTTAATAATGAAGCCATATTAAATGCGAGAGTAGGTTTTAGGAAATGATCTCAAGCTTGAAAAATATGGCAGATACTGAGCCAGCAAAACCATTGCATAATATGTTTTTTGCAATTGCCTGCCTTATTGGAGGGCTAGCCATAGTATTTGCTGGGCTGAGCTTCGTCACAAATATGCAAGTGGCCGATATATTGACTTGGATTGAGCAAAACTTTGGCCTAACGTTTAGCATTATTTTTGGCGCGTTGATATTACTGTCAATCATTGCAATTCATAGATTTAGTAAAACCCAGCAGGCAGATATATTTTTGTATTGGCACCAAATAGGAATACAAAGCGCAAATGCTATATCAACATTAGCGCTTACTTTTACACTTTTGGGAATTAGCCTAGGAATAGGAGCGTTGTCTGAACAAAGTCTAACACCTGAAAATGTGAACAATGTGATTAGTATCTTGACCAAGCAGTTTTCTATGGCTTTCATGACAACCGTAATTGGTTTACCTACGGCGACTGTAGTTAGAGCATGGGTAGCCATAATTTATACCAAGCGAAACGCCGAATTTGCAAAGTTTTTACCATCGGCAAGTGCCGAATAAATTTTATCTAATACTGTTAGGAGGCTTAACATGAAAGCACTTTTTATAACTTGTAGCATCATCGCAATCTTGTATTTGGGGTACCAGTCACAAATATGGGACTACTTTATTCCTGCGCATCAAGTTGAAAATAATGATGAGACAAATACGACTGGATCTATTCCATCTGATTCCATAAATAAAGACACTTTTTCAACAACATTAGCCACTAGAGATTTACCTGAGATTATTGCGCTAAATGAAAGGATAGATATTTTAAATAAAAAAATAGATGATTTAGAGAGAGCTCAACAGCAAAGCTTCCTTGACAGGGATACTCTAAACAATAAAACGACGTCATTGAGTGCATCACAAGAGCAAAAACAGAAACAAGAAAGTGATACTAGCGACCTTGACTTAGCCGCTCAGACCGATGAAAAACTGCAAAGCGAGCAAATTAAAAGATTAAATCAACAAGCCTTGTTGCGCGATCTTTCGCAAAAGCTTGAATTAACGGCTTTGTCTAGCCTGTCCAATTAATATCTGTCCAATTAATACCGATGTCACACATGGTCAGAGAAAACAACGATAGACGCTTTTACGCAGTTGCCACGCTTTTGTTAGTTGTGTTCACTTTTCTTCTCAATCATTTAATCGAGCAAAATAAGCTGGTTGAACAGGTCAATAAAACCCGAGTTACGCCAAGTGAACAATCGACCAAAACAGTTTTGACAGCATCTGTTCCTGTCAATATTAGTATGGCTAATTTTCAGCTACCTACGCCTTCAGAAATGAACGTTTCTTCAAGACAAGTAACGGCGCAAACTACGCAAGCATCTTCACAGAAAAGTACTAATAGAAAGTTATCACAAAAAAGCACTCATACCGAAGTAAAACAACAACTAAATAAGATGACAAAAATGAATGGAGATATGCTTCAATTAAAGTTTCCAGATTCCATTTCTAAAACCGAAGCCATATTGCAATACATGCATAATTGCATAGGAATAGACTTGGCGGCTTATACTGGAAAAAATTTGATAATGTTAAAGCAAAGACAAGCGTCACACAGTCCATTATTGCGCATTGCTAGCGGTCACATGACACAAATTGAGCATTCGTTACTAGAATTATATGCCTCACAACATCTCTTAGCGCGCTTGTATCCAATGTGGTTTGACATGCGATTGAGTCAAAAAATACATGAATATTCAGCGGGTGCCGATTTACAAAAATTTAGCGGGGTATATCAGTTAAAAGGACAAACTCTTTGGTTACATAATATCAATATGAATAACAAAAACGTGAGCGAAAGCTGGTTATTAGCGGATGCAGAAAATTGCCTGAAACAATAATTAGGCTAGACTGATTAAAAAAAGTATTCCCATCATGATTGGCTGGTGTAGAAGATAAATACTCAAGCTATGCTGTCCAGGCCAAACAAGCGTCGCAAGATGTTTACTATTGCTTAGGCTAGGTGCTAAGACGTCATTTTTCATCCATTCGCTATGTCCCAAACTTACGCCAATGAATACCAATCCCAACCATGGAAAAATAGCGACAAAGTCATTGGTATATTTAGGTAACCCGTCAAATAACAAGTGAAAAGGCCATCGACTTGGCACGACTTGCATCACACCTATCACAACAAACACAATGCCTATTGACAAACTAACGCGCGGGTAAGATACAAAAAAGATAACAATAACACTTGATAAGGCTAAGAAATGTAAAACGCCAAAAAATATCCAATTATCATTAATAGCGAAAAAAGTGGCGACTGATATTAGCAATGCACTGAGGGATATTTGCATTAAACGCAGAAAAAACTTTCGTCCTTTAAATTGCTTGGCATGAGCAAAACTAAGTGAAACACCTAAACATAAAAAGAAAAGACTTATAATAATCCATCTAAACTGTACCCAACCATGACCATCTGGAATATTCCAATTAATATAGCCAAAAAATTTTAAGTCATAAATAAAATGGAACACAACCATTAAGCAAATGGCGAATGTTCTGGCGATGTCGAGGGTAATATTACGATGCATAGCGAGAGGGTAGCATGGCATTAAAATAAAGAAAATGCTCGCGTATTTTTTTCTGGCGTGTTGATGTCTCAATCTATTAATAAGCCTTATTCGTATTAAATTTTATTAATGATGCTGTGTGAGCTTCTTTACATTAATTATTCTGCTAATGTGTAAAGATGATAAGAATAAATGAAGTATTTGAGATGAAAAATAATGTTGAATAAGGTGCCGACAAAAAACGATTTTTGGTTTTTACCCTTGGGTGGGACCGGTGAAATAGGCATGAATGTCAACTTATATGGTCACAACGGACAATGGATTATGATCGATTGCGGAGTGACCTTTAATGTCCCACAAAAGCAAGAAGACGACATAAATGAGAATGCAAAACGTTTTCCCGTCATGACAGCTGATTTTTCATTTATTACTAATCGCCCAAGTTCATTATCTGCCTTAGTATTGACTCATGCACATGAAGATCATATCGGTGCTGTAATTGCAATGTGGCCGCAGCTCAAATGTCAAATTTACGCTACTAAATTTACTGCTGAAGTACTCAGAAGAAAATTATATAGAGCAGGTATTGATCTAGATTTGCCAATTACTGAAGTTGAACCTGGGTGGATATTGGATATCGGCCCCTTTACTTTACAATGGATTGAAATTACGCATTCTATACCAGAGTCCAATGCACTCTTAATAACAACTCCTGTAAGCAAAGTGTTGCATACAGGAGATTGGAAAATTGATGATACACCTGTAGTAGGTACAGCCTTTAATCGGCCCTTTTTCAAAGAGCTCGTTTCAGAGAAAATAGATGTAGTCGTTTGTGATTCAACAAACGCACTAAAAGACGGATATTCGCTTTCAGAAAAGGCATGTGAAAAGGGTTTAGGCACTTACATTAGCCAAGCTTCTGGACGTGTGGTTGTGACGTGCTTTGCGAGCAATATTGCCCGTTTAGTATCCATTGCTAAGATTGCCCAAGCGAGCGGGAGGTATATTTGTGTGTTAGGGCCGGCAATAGAGAACATGATCAGTATTGCACGATATGCTGGCTATTGGCCATCTGACATTAGCATTACGCCACGACGACACATCGGTTATTTGCCTAAGCATGAAGTACTGATTATCGCATCTGGCTCACAGGGCGAACCCAAGGCAAGTATGACTCGACTTGCAAAAGATGAGCATCGCGATTGTGAATTAGACGAGGGCGATACCGTTATTTTTAGCAGTATCGTAATTCCTGGCAATGAAAAGCCCATAAAAACCTTAATCGATTTATTAGAAAAACGTAAAATTAGGGTCGTTGATTCAAACAATGCGGAACATACGATTCACGCTTCTGGCCATCCCAATCGAGAAGATCTAACAGATTTGTTTAACAGTGTACGACCAAAATGTGTAGTACCAGTTCATGGCGAACCTCGGCATTTAAAAGCATGTGCTGAACAAGCTAAGTTGACTCAAATACCGCACCAGCTAACCGCTCTAAACGGTGATCTTTATAGTTTCTCGCCTAAATTTGCAATATTTAAAAAAGCAATCTCTGCCGGCCGAACTCCTCTTTGAATATGATATATTTGAAAGGTTATATGCTTTTCAGCGAGCAAGGGTTTAGCAGAACAGGAAGGCGTTTCGCATAGACATATCATGTTTCCGACTTGATTTTATAAAAGCTAAAGTCTTAGTATGAGCCAATGGAATAGCTGTGAAAAATATTGCCAAGAAGAAGGTGGTTGTTATGCAAAATACCGATAAAGAGGCATCCGTACTGCATTCCAGTACAGATATTGAGGTGGATACTGGTATTCGTCAACCGAGTAAACCAATACATAATCAAGCTGCTGTTTGTTTGCAGAGTTTTGAAAAGGTATTGGGTGCTAACAATATAAGTGCTGATCCGAACAAGAACCAACATTATCGTAAAGGTTGGCGTTCAGGTGAAGGGAGTGCTTTGGCAGTGTTATTTCCACAAGACTTGTTGCAGTTATGGGAAGTATTGAAAATTGCAGTAAAACAAAAGCTGATTGTTATAATGCAAGCTGCAAATACTGGGTTAACGGAAGGCTCTACGCCTAGCGGCAATGATTATGATAGGCCTGTTATAGTGATTAACACGCTTGCCTTAGATGATATTGTTTTACTCAATAAGGGCAAACAGGTTCTTAGTTTTCCCGGCGCAACTTTGCACAAACTAGAAGAAACATTAAGCAAGGTTAATCGGTCGCCACATTCGGTCATTGGCTCTTCCACTTTGGGTGCGACAGTAGTGGGTGGCATTGCAAACAACTCTGGTGGTGCCTTAGTCAAGAGAGGACCGGCTTACACTGAACTATCAGTGTTTGCGAAAATAAACGAGCATGGGCAACTTTTGTTAGTTAATCATCTTGGGATAAAGCTTGGTGACGATGCCGACACTATCATTAAAAACTTAGCGACTAGAAATTTTCCTACGGACGATATTGAACAAGGTAATCGAAGTGCTAGCGATACTTTATATCAAGCTCGAATCAAAAATATAGATGCAGACACACCAAGTCGATTTAATGCTGATCCGAGGCGTTTATATGAGGCAAGTGGCTGCGCCGGGAAGTTAGCTGTTTTTGCCGTTAGAGTCGATTCACATCCTGTAAATCGAGTAGAAAAAAGTTTTTATATTGGAACCAATGATGCAAATGACTTATATCAACTTCGTCGACAATTATTATCTCAGTTGAATGGATTACCTGAAGTCGGTGAGTATATGCATCGAGACATATTTGATATTGCCGAAAAATATGGCAAGGACACATTTTTAAGTGTCTTACATTTAGGCACTAAGCGATTACCTAATTTATTTGCCAAAAAAGGGCGAGTTGATGCATTGCTAAATAAAGTAAAGTGGTTGCCCCCATACTTGAGCGACCGAATAATGCAACACTTGAGTCGATTGTTTCCAAGCCATATTCCCGAGCGTATGAAGGCGTATCGCAAAGAATACGAACATCATTTAGTATTAAAACTAAGTAACGAAGATATTGAGAAAGGGCATAATATATTAACAGCGTATTTTGCTAACAGTAACAGCGGGAACTTTTTTGAATGCGATCAAGATGAAGCGAAAAAAGCTTATTTGCATCGTTTTGCCGCTGCTGGGGCCGCTATTCGTTATCAAACAATGCACAACAAAGAAGTAGGAAGCATACTAGCACTTGATATTGCCCTAAAACGTAATGAAATTAACTGGGTTGAATCTTTCCCGCCTGATATCGAAAAACATATAGAAAAGAAACTCTATTATGGTCACTTTTTTTGTTATGTCTTTCATCAAGATTATATTCTCAAAAAAGGCGTAAATGCGCATGATGTGAAAAAGATGATGTTAACTCAGTTAGATAAACGTGGCGCAAAATATCCTGCTGAACATAACGTAGGCTATTTGTACAAAGCTGAAGACCCATTAAAGCAGTTTTACACGAGCTTAGATCCTACTAATACCTTTAATCCGGGCATCGGCAAGCTTGAAAAAACGCAGCGGAATTGTCAATGTTGTTTGTAAAAGCAAATAGCTAAATATTGCTTTGTGCGGTATCATTCATTACAAGTAAAAGAGTAGACGCGTTGCTTGCTGGGAAAGGGAATTTTGCATTTTGTACGGCATAAAAAAATATGACTTAAGCATCAAAAACTATAAATCATTTTCTGGTTTTTGGTGTTCACTTAACTGTTATTTGATACCAAAAATCACCATGGTATTGTTATTTGCTTTAAGTCTTAGTGTTACCCACGCGCAGGTCATGAATGGTGCGGCTATTCAATCACCGAGATTGATGTATATAGATACCGATCAAGGTTTAGACCAAAATACAATTCACGATATACTTGTCGATAAACAAGGATTTGTTTGGATAGGTACTGAAGAAGGCCTCAATCGTTTTGATGGCACAAAAGTGCTACAAGTTAACGATATCCACAATCATATTGTCAACTCTTCGATTTATCATATATTTGAGCATAGCTCTGGACGACTTATTTTAAGTACATCTAACCGAGGAGTAGTTTCGTTAGATTTGCAGCATAAGACGATTGATACCCTTTTGGCTGTTGATTCAAAATTAGCGCCGAGCTGGTTTCAAGACTCTTCTTCAATGTTTGAAGCAGATAATGGCGACATCATTGTTGGGTTAAATGAAGGCGTTTACCGATACTCATTCAAGACTAAAAGCGCTGTTTTACTATTTGAATTAAGTATTGCACAAATTAATCAAGGCTTCAGCATCCGAAGCATCTATCAACACAAACAGGTATTGTACATTGGTACTACCAATGGCCTTTTTGGATTTAATGTAAATTCTGGCGAGACTTTCACTATTTTTTCTCCAGGTCCCAAGGGTGCCGATACGGCAAATGTAAAATTATTAAAATCGTTCGACAAAGAAACATTATTTGTTGGCACAGTGCAAGGTTTGCACGCTTTCAACTTGGCCGAACTAGACAAATACATTACGCAATCATGGGGTGACATTTCATATCAAACGATTAATGATATTCGTAATATCTGGGATATGATAAAAATTAATGAAAAACTCTATTTCGCCAGTGATATTGGTCTTTATTCAATAGAGGGTGATAGTTATCAAACGAGTTTTCTGTTCCGAGCCATCAAGAATTATGAAGCTTTGTCCAGCAGTGATATTTTAAATTTAAGTGTCGATAAAGCAGGTAGTTTGTGGTTTGGAACTGAGTATAGTGGAGCAATGAAGTGGTCTCCAAATAGTCAGCGATTTAAAAATATTAACAATTCGATATTTACCCCAGAAAACAAAAGGCTAAGTAATAACGTTGTTTGGTCTATTTATCAATACGATGCTAATAGTCTATTTATTGGCACTAATAATGGTTTAAATAGATATGATTTAACGTCAGGCAATATTAAACAATATTATAAAACCAGTCCTAATTTAGCCAAATTTTCAGCGTCAGAAATTTCTCAAATCAATTCTTCCGAAACAGGTTATTTGTGGCTAATTACTGGTGATGGATTAAGAAAATTTGATATAGAAAACAATCAATTTGTTTCGTTCGACTTTAATAATAAAGCTATTAATGAACTATTTACAGAATTCATTTATTCATTTGTACCAATAAATAACAATGTTTATTGGGTATTAACAGATAACGGCGCTTTTTATGTCGATGTGAAAAACAGTGAGCTAAAAAAAATAGATTTACAGTCATATAATATTGCTGTGGCTGATACTTATAAGTTTTTAGGTGTAGATACAAAATCTAAAATGATGCTGTTAGCCAGTGCAGCGCAACTTTGGGGAATTAATACTGAAACACTAACGCTTACTTTATTACATTCAATAAAAGCTGAGGGAACACGTCGAAGTATTTATCCAGGTAGTTTTGCCCGTGACAATGAAGGCTCTTTTTGGCTGTCTTACCCAGGAAATGGTTTATATAAGTTAAATGGAAATTCATTTACCACACTTGCTAAGTACACCAATGAAAAATATTTACCGACCCACCTTATATATGATTTGAAATTTGATAATGATGGCTTGTTGTGGTTTTCATCTCATTCAGGTTTACATAGATTTGATACAAAAAACTTAAATGTACAAAGTTTTGGTTTTGCAAATGGCCTAGCCACCAGCGAATTCAATGAAGGAGCGATTGAGGTGTTGTCTGATGGCAGTTTAGTCTATGGCGCTAATTTGGGTTTTACCATGTTTCATCCCTCTGAATTAAGCGAACAAATACCTGAAATTACATCTCCTTCTATTACTGAAATACAATTGGCTTCTCGGTCGTTAAATATGCCATTGACCTTACTGAATGATATGACGATTAATTTAAATTATGACGACGTAGGTTTAACCTTATATTTTTCAACACTATCCAGTACAACTAATGCCAGCAAAAAGTATCGATATCGTATCGTGTCAGGAAATAAAATAAGTAATTATCCAAACCTCAGCGAAGGCAAATTGTTATTGCCCACTTTATCATCTGGCAAACATACTATTGAAATATATCCTGCTGGAGTGAGTAACGAGATGGCAGTGGCATCGTTACATTTAAACATTGCGCACCCCCAATTTTTGTCACCCTTCGCATACTTTGTATATGCTTTTTCGGCAGTGTCAATATGCATAGTTTGGTATTGGCGTAGACGTAAAATCACTCATTTGATAAACAATGCAAACCTACAAATAAAGCAGAATAATAAAATACTGACCAATGCACTCAAAGTAAATAATGCCCATGCTTGGGAGTGGGATGCCCAAACCAATATCCTGAAGGGTAAGCGCCCAGAGAATGTGTTAGAAAACAACGGTACAAACAAACAATCCCTCCCTCCCAACACGACCCTTGATAAGTTTATCGAGCATATATATGAGCCAGATAGACAAGACTATATTAAAGCTTGGAACCTCTTCATTGCCGTAAAGCAGGCCTCATTTGACCATACTTATAGAGTGATGAGCGGTCAAAATACTATTAAATGGTATCGTGATCTTAGCAATAAACAAATGTCAGCCGACAATACAAAATTACTATCGGTTGCGGGCACCACTTCCGAAGTAACAAATATCATTACTAACCAGAATAGATTAAAGCAGTTTGGCAATGTCTTTGAGCACACAAGAGATTGGGTATTGATATTTGATTCAAATAAAACCTTAGTAGCGAGTAATCAGGCTTTTCGAAAAGCGTTTAATTTAATAGACAAAAATAACCGTTTTAAACATAGTGAAGCAAGTGTTATTGAAAATCAGGAGCTTTTCTATAAGACCTTAAAAAAATTAAGCAGTATGCAAGCCGGCGATAAGATAAAAATGGAACATGTCGTCAAAATAGGTAGCAAAAAGCTATCCTTACTGACAAATATTAACGCAATCGCGAGCGAATTGAATCCGTCTGAAGTCGACAGTTACTTGATTGTATCTACTGATATAACTGAGCAAGTAGCCAGTAATAATGCACTGCAGCAAATGAAAAACTTTGACAAACTTACAGGTTTAATGAACAAGCATTTATTTTTAGAACGATTGCAACAGTCTATTGAGTATGCTGCAACACACGACGATGTGTTAGCGCTTTTGTATATTGATTTGAATAGCTTCAAACAAACCAACAATAATATTGGACTTGATGCAGGCGATGATATTTTGCAAGAAGTCGGAAAACGCCTTGTCGCGTTTTTTGGAGCTAAGACGGTAATTGCCCGTTTGGTCGGTGATGAATTTGTTGTTGTTTTAGAAAATGTCAACACTAGAGACGAGATAGACGAAATCGCAAATAACTTGTTAAAAGACGTAGAGAGCATTATTACATTAAAAAACATTTCAACGACAGTATCAGCCAATATTGGCATTGCAGTTTTGGATGAAGCTTGTCATTCTGCTGAAACGCTATTATTCAGGGCACACCTTGCGTTAAATCAGTCTAAAATAACAGGAAACAAGCGTTATAGCTTTTATACTGATTCAATGAACCAAGAGTTTCAGACACAATCGAGCTTGTTCACCAATATTAATTTGGCGACTAAAAACAAACAATTCATTAATTATTATCAGCCTATAATTGATATGCACAATGGCAAGACCATCGGTTTTGAAGTACTTCTTAGATGGCCTTTATTTAGCAAAGATAAACCGTTAAAGCCATCTGATTTTTTAGCGATAGCAGAATCGGTAGGATGCATCAATAATATTACAAATCAATCCATAGAAGATGCATTAACAGATCTTGCAAAATGGCAAGAATCTGGTTTTGATGGGTATATATCACTTAATATGACAGAGCAGCATATATTAGGATTTGATTTTGCGGCACTGTCTAAGTTGCAAACTAAACTCAAAATTCCTAATAAATTTATAAAGTTTGAAATCAATGAAGATCTTTGCATTAACAATAAAGAAAGTGTTGAACACTTCGTCAAAGACAGCCATCAACTCGGCTATGAAATAGCGTTAGATGACTTTGGTAAAACTTATTCCTCATACAAGTTTATCAAAGATATTAATTTTGATAGTTTGATCACAGACCGACAAATTATTCACGATATGTCCTTCCAATTTGATGCCCGTGCAATGGCAAGTGTTATTTATACAGCAGCAGAAAGAAAAGCGATGGTGTTGAGGACGAAGGGAATAGAAACAGTTGATCAGTTAGATTTTGCGATGCAAAACAAAAGTCTATATGTTCAAGGATTTTTATTTTCTCACCCTTTAACTTTTATTGAATCAATGGATTTCCTATTTATTGACTGGTTAAAATGCATTGAGATCAAAAAGAATGCAGACCACAAAAAAAAGGCACCAGTTATAAAGTTACCGAAGGCCCCAAAATAAAACTTTCATGAACAATAAAATTCATTCGAATAAACTTTACGATATCTTTTACAAAAAACAGTTAACAGATATGACCATTTAGGTATTATGATACGTATGTTAATCACGTGTTAAATAAATAAAAGTTTAGGATCATATATGCCTTTGGATAATACGAATCAAGCTGCTGTTGCTGGTGTACAAAATACAATAATTTCCCCCCTAGAAATGCTGTACAAATGGGAAAAAGAAAATACCGAACAGCATTATATGACGCAGCCTGTTAAAGGTGAAACACGCACTTTCACTTGGGGGCAAACTGCTGAAACTGCAAGACGCGTTGCCGCCAAACTCAAATCTTATGATTACCCGAAAGGAACGAGAATTGGTATTTTAGGTAAGAATACGGCTGAATGGGTGATCACTGATTTGGCTATTATGATGGCCGGTTATGTGTCGGTGCCGATTTTCTCAACTGCCGGCAAAGATACCATCACGTATGTGCTAGAACATGCTGAGTGTCCTTTACTTTTTGTTGGAAAGTTAGATAACACCGCTGCAATTAACGCTATTGAAACTGACGACTTAATTAAAGTTGGTTTCCCTTATGACGATGTAAGTGCAGACATCGATTGGGGAACATTTACTGATATAGAACCCATGCAAGAAAGTCCAGTTCACGACATGAACGATATTATGACTATTATTTATACTTCGGGCAGCACTGGACAACCTAAAGGGGTTGTGCATACATACAACACGATAAATTGGGCCGCACGAAACTCGCTGAATGCACTTGAGGTTAGCGCTAAAGACAGAGTAATGAGCTATCTTCCGTTAGCACATATAACTGAAAGAGTACTGATTGAGCTAGCCAGTCTTTATGCGGGGACGTCAATACACTTTGTGGAGTCATTAGAATCGTTTACTAGAGATGTAAAAGATTGTCAGCCAACTCTATTCATTTCGGTGCCACGCTTATGGACTAAGTTTCAAATGGGGGTTTTATCACAAATTCCTCAGAAAAAGCTGAGTTTTTTGTTGAGTATCCCGTTTGTAGGTAAAAAAGTTGCTAAAAAAGTTCGAGACGGCCTAGGGTTTGGATCAGCAAGAATGTGGGCATCAGGCTCTGCGCCGATTCCACCAGCAACGATTGAATGGTTCAGTAAAATAGGTGTGGATATATCCGAAGGTTGGGGTATGACTGAAAACAGCGCTTATGGGACGTCAACCATACCATTTCGGGCTGACAAAATTGGCAGTATTGGTAAAGCATACGATGGTGTCGAAGTGAGAATCGCGGAAGACGGTGAAATCCAAGTAAAAGGGACATGTAACATGGTCGGTTACTACAAAGACCAAGAAAAAACAGACGAAGTTTTCACTAGTGATGGTTATTTAAGAACAGGTGACAAAGGGGTCATAGATGATGATGGTTTTGTATTTATCACTGGACGATTAAAAGACATATTTAAAACCGAAAAAGGTAAGTATGTTGCTCCAGCACCCATAGAAGCTTCAATTATGGAGAACTCGATGGTTGAACAGGTGTGTGTTACAGGTACTAGTTTGCCACAACCTATTGCCTTATTAGTGCTATCAGCAGACGCTAGGACAGAAGCAAAAGACATTGTCACTGAAGCGCTGACTAATACTTTAAATGAGGTTAACGCTCAACTGGAAAGTCATCAACGCATGGACCGTGTCATCGTTTTTACAGAAGAATGGTCAGTGGAAAACGAATTACTTACGCCAACACTTAAAGTTAAAAGACATGTTATTGAAGAAAAGTTTAAAGACGCAATTACAGGTAAATATTCTGACAAAGTAGTTTGGGGTGACTAACTTATGGGTGTCAAAACTAACATAGTGCTTAAGTAACAATATATCTTTTTCAAATGATTTGCGACAAGACAGTGCAAACCTTAAATAGCTTGCACAATTGCAGTTCAAAAAATGTATAAGAAAGGCATCGGTTTTTTTAAGCTATTGAATTGTAAGTGAAATTAATATTGGCAAGGCAATTGCTATAGTATAAGTGTTGTGTGTGCTAAGTTGTTTTAGTTTAGTTGATTTGTATGAGCTAAAACATCAAAAGCAGTTTCGTTGCATGTATTATTGTAAGTAATACATGCAACGTTTTTTCTTTTCAACTTTCTACTTGTTTCTCTATCGTCCGCTGGTTATATTAACTCATTATCATTCTTCTTCATTCTTACTTGTCGCTACGACAAATAGAAAGACAGGGGCCTTTATTTGTTTTTCTTGTATCCGTCTAATAAATTGGAAGACTTGTCTTTATTACTTTCTGAAGTACTAAAATCACGCCCCAAAAAAGTATTAGACCCTAGTATCATCCTTGTACCAAACCCCGGTATGCAGCACTGGCTTAGTTTAAAGCTTGCGCAGCAACTTGGTGTGAGTATGAATGTTTCCAGCCCTTTGCCAAGCCGATATATATGGGATCTCAGTCGACAAATTTTAGGAGAGGGAAAGGTACCTAAGCAAAGTCCATACAGACGAGAAGTATTATCATGGCGTATTTTTGCGTTGCTAAACAACAATACATTGATTGAAAATCACTATTTTAAAACGATTAAAAAATATTGGGCAAGCGATGATCCGGATACAAAGGAAAAACGGCAGTTTTGGTTTGCGCAACAACTAGCTGACGTGTTTGAGCAATACTTGGTTTTTCGACCCGATTGGTTACTTGCATGGGAAGCAAATGAGTTATTTCAAACCGAGACTGAATCCACTAATAAAATGCAGTTGTGGCAGGCATGGATCTGGCGAGAGTTAGTAAAAGAACAAAAATTTCATCCTGCTAATCTGCAAAGTATGGCAATAAACAGTTTGTTACATGAAGATATTTCATTACCAAAAGATATTTATGTATTTGCGCTTAATTCGATGTCTTCACTACATCTCAAATTTTTTGATGCTATTGCGAAACATACTCATGTGCATTTTTTCCAATTAAACCCCAGTGTTAATTACTGGGGCGACGCTTTGTCAGATAGAGCACTTGCATATAAACACCGACATGATGCTTTTGAAAAATCCTTATTTGAAGAACAAGTGCATCCTCTTTTACGAAATCTTGGTGGTCAAGGAAGAGACCTGAATAATTTATTGGTTGATATGACGCATCAAGAAATTGCATCATTTGATATTGAGCCTACTAGTGGGCGCGATGGTAGGACATTATTATCGTGTATTCAAGGGCAAATTCTTGATGGTGAAATTACCCAGCCGCCATTATCATCAGAGATTACAGAAAGCCCATATTACCCATCTATAGCAGTACATGCTTGCCATAGCGAAGTGAGAGAATTACAAGTCTTAAAGGATACATTATTGGCTCGCTTCGATGCAGATAAAAGCTTGCAACCAAGAGATGTACTTGTGATGTGTCCCAGTATCGAAAAATACTCACCTTACATCAATGCTATATTCACCCAATCACAGAATCAGAGCCTAAATATCCCTGTATCAATTAGCGATCGAAAGCCAATCGAATCAGAAATGCTAATTGTGGCTGTTTTGGGCATCTTAAAGATGGGTAACAGTCGTTTTGATGCAAGTACTATTGTCGACCTGGTGTCATTACCGTCGATTGCATCAAGGTTCGGTTTGGCAGAGCATGATTTGGATTTTTGTGCCACGTACCTCAAGCGGGCATGCATTATTTGGGGGCTTGATGATGAGCATGTAAGTAGTGCATTGGAAGTAAAGCTTCGAAATAACCAACATACTTGGGAAAAGGGACTTAAACGAATAATTGTAGGTTGGATAAATGCCCCTACTGATATTTTAGTTGATGATGTTGCCACATTAGGCTTTGTTGAAGGGCAAGCTACTAAAACGCTTGGTAGATTTATGCAAGCGATTGAACAAATCCATTTACTCGTGGCTGGATTATCTGAAAATAGAACACCGCGCCAATGGTCAGAATATGTGGCTTTATTGTTAGAGAACTTTTTTGCACCTCAACAAGAGGATAGTTTTGCTGTAAAGCTGTTGCAAAAAACACTCAATGATATTATTGAAAACACCGAATCGTGTCAGTTTGATACACCGGTGTCTCTATTTGTATTTGTTGAAAGTTTAGAAGCACTCTTGAGTATTCCAGAAACTAGGTCCCAGTTTTACGCTGGGAAAGTAAGTTTCTGTTCAATGTTACCGATGCGAAGCATACCATTTAAAGTAATAGCAATTTTGGGCTTAAATCAGTCTGAGTTTCCTCGTCAGGACTTACCCGCTGAGTTTAATTTAATGAATTACTTCCCAAGTATTAAAGGCGACCGCTCCCGTCGTGGAGACGACCGCTATTTATTTCTTGAATCAATTGTTTCAGCTCGACAATATTTACACTTGAGTTATCAATATAAAAAAATAAATGATAACAGCGATAGGCAGGCTTCATCTGTCTTAGCGCTTTTGATAGAGCATTGCCATGAGTACTTTGGAGAAGAGGCTTTACCCATTGTCAAACATTCTCTTCATCCTTTCAGTATTGAAAGTTTTGCTGAGGATAGAGCTTATTTGGGTTGCTATGAAGAGGGTTGGAGAACTCAGGCAAGTCATTTGGTAAAGCTAGCAATCACGCAGCATGCCGAACGCTCAGGGTATATTGATGGAAAAATTGCACCTGATCAAATTAAAGACATTAATTTACAAGATTTATATCAGTGCTTAAACAATAGTTTAGCATTTTATGTTAACCGGCATTTAAATTTGTATCTTTCTAAGCCTGAAGCAAGAGATTTTGCTGAGAACTATCAACTAAATGGCCTTAGCGAATACATGCTTAAAAAAAGCTTCAGTGAATTATGGCGCAATACTAAGCATAAAGAAGATCTAAGTAATGCAAAGCGTCGTGAAAATATCGCTTTTAATCAACAAATCGCCGCAGTAAGGCAATCGGGAGAATTACCTTACTATTTGGATATCGATTCAAGTTTAATAGACTATGCGGAAGAGGTTTTCAGTTGCCACAATTGTATTCTTCATGAAGGTGAAACACAAAGTTGCAGTGGCCAATTAGACTTAAATGGTTTTTCATTGAGCTACCACTTCGATTTTATAAAAGGAGCAGGAAGTAGGGCTGTCAAATATACTAATGGCAAACCTAAGATAAAGCACATGCTAATTTCATGGTTACAGTATTTGCTTTTATTAATGCATGACGAAACAGAAAAATATGCCCATGAAAATTTATCGATGCGCGTATATTTTACGCAAAAAATAGACAAGCCTAAGGCTAACGAAAAATATGCTGTAAAATATTACGAATGTCGCCTCAGTGACAAAAAAGATGCCCACAAGTGTTTATCAAATATTTTGCTTGTTTATGCAAAGGCTTATGCTTCGCCGCTAATATTAGATCATGGATTAGCAGAACAAATACTCGATTTTGAGTCCCCAGAAGACGCTTTAGCGAGTCCTGTTTTGAAGCTTTTGTGGAAAGAGGCATCACAAGCTGGCAATGATCATTCTAATAAGAGCTCACATCTACCCAATCCATATTTCGATCATCTGTTTAAGCAAATGCCAGAAATAGATATTGAGTGTCTACAAGCTTATTTCGATTGCTTTTATGATATGCAGCAGGGCGAAATTTTTGATGCTGTCGTTCCTCCACATTTAACACTCGTAGCACAAGCGATAGCAAATCCATGAAGAATCAATTAGACCCAATCAATATCCCTTTACAGGGTAAACACTTGATTGAAGCGAGTGCTGGCACAGGAAAAACCTATAATATCACTAGAATTTATGTGCGCTTGCTAATTGAACGAGCGCTCTCAGTGAAGCATATTTTAGTAATGACTTTTACTGAAGCGGCGACCGAGGAAATTCGCGAAAGAATCAGCAAGTTTATCGTTGAGTTGCTGCAAAATTGGGATACGGAGCCTTGTGACTTTAGCAAAGCCATGATGGCAAAGGTAGGAAGTAGTGAAGCTAAACGACGACTTGAAATAGCTCATTTAGAAATTGATCTAGCGGCTATTTTTACCATCCATAGCTTTTGCCAACGAATCATTAGCCGATTTGGATCGAGTATGTCAATTACTCAGCAATCTGAATTGCAAGATGATTTGCAGCATTTAACTCGTATTTGTACCCGTGAATGTTTGCATGCCCTTAGGGCAGACAAGCATGCTTATTCGATGATGCAAAATAAAGGGTGGCACAATCCAGAAAATTTTTTATTAGAATTTGGCGGTTTTATTGGCAAGCCGTATACATTGGAAGCCATTGATGAAGAGGAGTTGATCGCGTCTCAACATCGTTTGTTTGAATCTGTTTGGCAGTCTTTAGTGGAAAGCCGTGAGGCATTGCTCGCCTTACTAGAAGAATATGACGAATTATTTTTACAAGGTGTAAAAAGTAAGCCTTCAAAAATAAAAGTTGAGATTAATTTAACACGCAATTGGCTGCAACAAGATACGCTTATAGAATCTCCGTCCATCATACAACAGTGGCTGCTTGGCTCATTGAAAAATGAAGCTATATTACCCAGGTGCTTTACCGGATTGTTTACACCTTCTCGGCGAAAAAATATGCAACAAACAGGAGCACTTAGTGCAGACCTTGATGATATTTTGTTTGCTACCTTCGAGAAAATTAAAAGCAATATTCATGAAGCAGGCTTGTTGTATAAAAAAAAGAAAAAATTGCAAGAAAGTTTGGCGGCTTGTGAGTTAAATGAAGTGCTTGTGGAGACGCTCCATAAGATTAACTTCAAATTTGCAACGAGCAAAGATGAACAAAAAGTATTGGGTTTTGATGATTTAATCAGCTTGGTTGCTAAGGCAATGGAAACCGCAGATACAGAGTTATTAACTATTTTACGTACAGATTATCCGGTCGCCTTAATCGATGAATTTCAAGATACAGATGCACAACAATATTCAATCTTTTCAAAAATTTACAACACAAAAAACGCGGACCTATCGCATTTATTGTTAGTGATGATTGGCGATCCTAAACAGGCCGTATACTCGTTTCGTGGCGGTGATATCTTTACATACTTGCATGCCGCGCATGACGCCGATCATAGATGGAGTATGTCAACCAATTATCGGTCTAGTGCTAATCTGATTGATGCATATAATCGAATATTTTATGGAAAAGATATAAGTAATAAACGAGTGGCTTCATTTGAATTGTTTAATTTCAACATTGAATATAGGCCAGTAAATTCAGCAGGATTTACAAGTGATGAAATGGCCTTGATAGATACAGACGGCATGCATCAGCCTATGCTTTTTGTTTGCGCAAATGCGCCATTAGTTCGCACTGAAAGTCCTAAACAAGTATTTAAAGAAGCTTCTAAAACGCAGCAGCACTACGATATTTTGAATTGGTCTGCCCAGGAAGTAAAACGATTATTGACTCAGACTAAAATAAAGCTTTCTGGCAAGATGGAATCAAACACTTTACCTGAGCATATCGCGATTTTGGTCAGAAATGGAAATCAAGCGAAAATGGTCAAACGGGTATTTGACGAGCATCAAATAAAAACCGTTTATCTTAGCGAAAAATCGCCTTTATTTGAGAGCCAAGAAGCTTTACAAATATATTGGTTACTAAATGCCTTATACACGCCAACAAACGATAATATAAGACGCGCATTTTCGACGGGCTTAATTAGCGAAAATATTACGGTAGCAACGATCAATGCGATGCTCATTAACGATGATGCTGAAGAATGGGAAACAATTTATAAACGCGTATTAGACTTATGGGGGATATGGAAAAATAAAGGGATATTCGCGGTATTACAAACCTGTATACAGTCGCAGAATATTCAACATCAACAGCTCGAACGTTCCCTAACTAACTATATGCACCTTGCAGAACTGTTGGCGCAGGCAGAAATAAAAAATAAGGCGCCTATCAAGATAACGCAATGGCTACATCGTAAAATTTCTGAACCCTCGGCTGCTCAAGCCTCGCAATTGCGTTTGGAAAGCGATCAAAAACTCATTAAAATTGTTACTCAACACAAATCAAAAGGCTTAGAATATCCCATTGTCTTTATTCCTTTCGCCAATCACGTTACGTCTGTCAAACACCCTTATGCAATGAGTTTTCATCAAAGTTCCGACCAAGAAGACGATGCCTTTGGTGTACAAAACACTCATTATCAAATAGGAAAAACATTTGAATCTGCTAGATACAAAGAACAAGAAGTGCAGGCAGAAGAGATGCGCTTATTGTATGTAGCACTAACTAGACCAATTTTTAGATGCTATATGGGTATGACAAGTGCAAAATCGTTTAATCATAGCGCTTTAATGCGCGCGCTCAATATACGAGTAGAGCATGATATTGAAGAAGACAAGGGCATCAAATTAAGTCAGCAAATTAAGCAAAGTTTGCTCGGTAGCGAGGCGTTGTTTGCGGTTAAAATGACCAATGATGTGGCAAAACTAGTAGACACTTATACTGAAGAAACATCAATAATGCCTACCAACTTGAGTTTAAGCTCTCCCATTTGCAGTGATTGGCGGTTAACATCATTTAGTGGATTGTCGCGAAGTTTACACAACAAGCTTACATCTATAGTTGACGAAATTGAGCCATTTGAAATACCTTTAAGTGAAGATAAAGCCAGCACGCATTATGCTTTTACGTTTCCAAAGGGTCCCGATGCCGGAAATTATTTACATGATATTTTGGAAAACCTTAATTTTTCAGATCCCGACTATGAAACAGTATTTGGTCGATTAGCGATTAATAGGGTAAACAAAGAAAATATAGACTTCCTTCTATTAAAAAACTGGCTTGATGAAGTGTTAGGATATTCTTTTTATAACGAGACAATTAATAATAAGAGTTTTAGTTTGTCATCATTATTAGAGGGGGAAGTACTCAAAGAGAGTGAGTTTTATTACCCAATTAATAAACTAGCATTGACTGCGTTTATTGATCTTGTAAATCAGCATCGACATTCTTTGTCTCGGCATTTTCAACGTCAACTTCCTCAGCTGAGTGTTAACCAAGTGATGGAGCAAAACGACTTTTTTATAGAGGGGGCCATGCTAGAAGGAGCCATGCACGGTTTCATTGATTTGATATTTGAACGTGACGGAAAGTATTTTATTGCAGACTATAAGTCAAATTACATAGGGAGTGACAAGTCTGACTACACTGAACATAAGTTACTATTAGACATCACATTGCATATGTATGATTTACAATATTTAATTTATGCCCTTGCTTTACATCGTTATTTGCGCGCAAATATTCAGAACTATAATTTTAGCGAGCACTTTGGCGGCGTCTGTTATTTATATCTACGGGGAATGCATAGTCAAGGTGCCGATGCGAATCAGCCTACGGGTGTTTTTATGCATCATATTGATAAGAAAACGATATTTGCACTAGATACACTTTTTAAACAAACAAGCACTACCATAGACTCAACAAATCAAACTACCATTAGGGGAAATTCGCACTAATGAAAGGCATACCACCTGCGTTACCCTATAATGACAGTATTATATGCATGCAAACACTTCATGCCATTGAAGCCATTGATTATTTTTTCGCAAAAAACATTATAGAAGCACTATATGATTGGCGTTGCAATAATGCACAAAACCCACTTTCACAAGAGCAAGTGTGTCTTCTTTTTCATATATTTTTAGCCGTATCAGCTTATCAACGTGATGGTCATATCTGTATTCATATTAACGCACTAAGTGAAAAAAGATTTTGGAAAGAAGATAGCCAAGCGCAATCAGAACCCCATTCTCAAACAAAGCATGGTTATCATTTTCCTCATGAGACTGTGCTCAATGAGGCCTTGTCAACGATACAAGAATCGTTTAGGAATGAAGCGTATATCGTTATAAACGATGCATTTATTTATACAAAAAGGTATTGGTATTACGAATCTCAATTATGTGCTTTTGTTAAGGAAAAGTGCATACAGACACAAGCTCAGATGCTCAGTCCAACATGGATTGACCAAGCTTCAAGCTTGTTAGGATCGTTATTTCCTCAAACAGCAGTCAAAGATAATCACATTGATATGCAGCAATTGGCTACATTGAGTGCTTGTTTGTCTCGATTCTCCATTATCACTGGAGGTGCTGGTACGGGTAAAACATACACTATAGCCAGATTAGTTATGTTAAAAAGTATCATTGATGGACTAAAAACTGCACAAATAGAATTACTTGCACCTACCGGAAAAGCGGCAAACCGTGTTTTTGAATCATTTCAAAAAGAGCTTATACAATTAGAAATGACAGACGGTCTGCAAGGCATTGCAAGAGAGCTCATGCAAATTGAGGCAAAAACTATACATCGTTTACTCAAAATAGACCCAATTACCGGTCAAGCAAAATATGACCAACACAATCAAATTCAAGCGAAATTGGTGGTAGTTGACGAATCTTCCATGTTAGATGTGAGCATGCTGGTAAAACTGATACAAGCGCTTCGCAGTGACGTTACGCTTGTTTTGGTAGGTGATGCAAATCAGTTGCCTTCTATTGAGAGTGGAAGTCTTTTAGCCGACTTAGTGAATCATCCATTAGCCAAGTTTGATGAAGGAAAATGGCAGAAGTTAGCTGAAGTTATGCCAATTTTGACGAAAATAGATGCTTTTAATCGTAAAAAAATAGTCAGTTCAATTACAGATAGCCTTGGTTTTTTAAATAGGCTCACTCTATCTCGACGGAATAATCAAGACATCGGCCAGCTAGCAAATAGCATTCTTATGATGGATGTAAAAGCGTTTTCTAGTGCGCTTAAATTGCCCTCTGTAAAATACATGAATGTTAATAAAGAAAACTTCCCAGTTACACTTAAATACTATATTTCAGGTATTGTAGAGCAATATTATGCGCGCATTTATAGAGCCGAAAATGTTCAAGAAGCGTTTGCTATCTTGCAAGACTTTGTTTTACTTTCTCCTTTTAAGAAAGGTTATTTCGGGACCGATAACCTAAACAATATGATAGAAACTGAGTTAGTAAATCAAGCTCATATAAATGCTGTAAGTCGAATTTATCATGGTAAACCGATCATGATCATGAAAAATGATTACAAATTGGGACTATTCAATGGAGATGTAGGCATTATTTGGAAAAATAAAGAGAGTGGTTTGGCGGCTTATTTTTTACGCGAAAATAGTACATTCAAAAGCATTTCCATTTATAACTTAATGCATTTTGAAGCAACATACTCAATGACCATACATAAAACGCAGGGATCAGAATTCAACCGTGTTGCTGTAATTCTCCCTGAATACAATAAGGCATTCTTATCACAGCAATTGTTATACACAGCTGTTACCAGAGCGCGGACGGGCGTTGATATTTTAGCAAATAAAGAAGTGTTAATAGAAACTTTACAGCATAAATCAAAAAGAATTAGTGGAATTGAAGGACGACTAAGCTAATTCGTCGTTTCGTGCATTACCAATATCGTCGAAGGTAAATAAATGTTTACTATGATTCATGTCTTCTTCTAGAGCGACCAGCTTAATAGGTGTTTTTAAGAGCAGTTGATTTTTTTCCGCATGAATAAACTGAGCTGCCTCAGTATATATATTGTCATTAGAAATACATGCAAAACTTTTGATATCAAGGTAATTAACCCATCCAAGAATAAAGCCTGGCATCAATAGGCAACCAAGCTTGCTCTTAAGGGCTTCATTTACGGTCACAGAAAGTCCAAAGATAGGTTTCTCAGCGAGGGCTACCGTATTTTTACCGTCTACCACTAAGGTTAATTGCTTGGTATTTTTAAGCCGATGTAATAGTACTTTGTTAGGGTTTTTATTGCTGTTTTGCTCTGGCATCAGTATTTTTTATATCCACGATTTGTATAGGTAACAACAACACCGACTTTAATTAAAAAGTCTGAGTGAATAAATCTTACGGTACTGGTAATATAGTTTAGTATTAAAAATATTACAGATTTTCACGTCCTTAATGCATGATGCAGATCAATCTAAATCGATATAAGAGGTTCTCAAGTGGTAAAACTAGCTCCCCTACGCATATTCATTCTTATGTTAGTCTTTGTACCTTTCACGCAGACCTTTGCAAACAACCAAGGTAACGATGATTTTCTGCAAGACAAATCGGTGCAAAATGGTTTGCTTGATATTGTATATGATAAAAATCAAGACAAAGTGTTTTTGCGATTAAAAAGCACACAAATCGAACAATTGTTTATTTTTAAAAGTAGTCTTCCTCAAGGTATTGGGTCAAATGATATTGGGCTTGATAGAGGCCAATTAGCAGACACACGTTTGGTTAAGTTTCAGCGTTTTGGCAATAAAATTTTACTTAAACAATTGAATACAAAATATCGAGCCACAAGTGATAACATCGCGGAGCGCAAAAGTGTTGATGAAGCTTTTGCCGACTCAGTCATCGCTGGATTTGAATTAGCGCATGAAGAAGAAGACAAGCTGTACATCGACTACACTAATTTTTTGCAAACTGATATTCATGGTATCGGTGAGAGACTTTCAAGATCAGGTCAAGGAGGATATAGCATTGATAAAGGAAGGTCAGGTGTCTACCTTGCAAAAACCAAAACGTTTGAAAAAAATACAGAGTTAGAATCACTAATCACTTTTGCAGGTTCGCCAAAAGGGCAATATATAAGAGACGTTTCACCTGATGCTAAAAGTGTCACTGTGCATTTGCATCACTCATTTATTCAACTACCGGACAGCGATTATCGACCGCGATCGTTCCACCCTTATTCAGGCTTTTGGAAACATAGTTACATTGATTATTCTGTGCCGATAGATGAAGCCATGGAACAAAAATTTATTCCGCGTCATCGCTTGGCTAAACAAGACCCAAATGCTGCAATAAGTGAAGCGGTAGAACCTATCGTTTATTACCTCGACCCTGGCATTCCTGAACCTGTAATGAGTGCTTTGAAGGAAGGCGCCTTATGGTGGGATCAAGCTTTCGAAGCAGCGGGTTATAAGAATGCGTTTCAGGTGAAAGTGTTGCCTGAGGGCGCAGACCCGATGGATGTGCGTTATAACGTTATTCAATGGGTGCACAGAGCTACTCGAGGTTGGTCATATGGAAGTAGTGTAATCGATCCCCGCACGGGCGAGATAATAAAAGGACATGTGACACTAGGTAGCTTACGTGTTCGGCAAGACTTCCTAATTGCGAATGCGTTTACTTCGCCATTTGTTGATAGTGAAACTGAGGATACCCAAGCACAAATGCAATTAGCATTAAATCGCATTAGGCAATTATCTGCTCATGAAGTTGGGCATACCATTGGCATAGCACATAATTTTGCCGCATCTGAAAACAACAGAGCCAGTGTTATGGACTATCCGCACCCCTATATCAGCCTAGAAGCGGGTAAAATTAATCTGGCAGAGGCTTATGACTTAGGCATAGGTGAATGGGATAAGTATGTAGTTAAATATGGTTATCAGGACTACCCTGATTCTATAGATGAACAAAACGCTTTAATGGAATTGGTTGAGCAAACGCAAGCCGCAGGATTTTTATACAAATCTGATCCTGATGCACGCATTACTAAACGAGCGTCTGCAGACGGACACCTATGGGATAACGGCTCAAAGCCTGTGACTGAATTTGAGCGTTTTATAAAAGTGAGAGCGCATGCGCTAAATAAGTTTGGAGAAAATAGCTTACCAAAAAATAGTAATTATTCTGACTTAGAAAGGCGTCTAGTTCCTTTATATTATTCACACCGTTATCAATTAGACGCGCTAGTGAAACAGGTATCTGGCTTGCATTACCAATATTCTGTCAAAGGAATAGGACAGGCTCCCAACGTTATAGCGGTAGACGCTGATATACAGCAACAGGCACTTAAACTTCTCGTTTCTAGCGCAAGTGCTGAATTTCTTACGCTATCGAATGACATACTAAAGCTTATACCGCCAAAAGCATATGGTAGCACTCGAACACGCGAGAGTATGCCATCGAGAATGGATACCGCCTTTGATCCGATAACTGCAGCTGAGTCTATCTCCGGGTATACCTTGAATATTTTATTGCAAAGTGAAAGGCTAAATCGCTTAGCATTTCAACATAGCCAGAATAGTGACATTCCTTCAGTCAAACAAGTCAGCAATCATATTTTTAGTGAGTTGATTGAGACAAACTCTATCTCTCCATTAGAGCAACGTATTCAAAAAGTCGCTTTGTCGGTTTTCTTTGATGTGTTGAGTGATGAAGAGTTGAGCGCAGAAGCTAAGATGAGCATGTATGAAGTACTGATTGATTTTGAGAAATGGTTGCAGAAAAATAGCAAACGTACTCGCAATAAAGTCATGCTTAAACATCTCAAGCAATATTGGGCTACAGGCATTTGGGCTCTCAACATTAACATAAAACCTTTGCCTCCAGGTTCTCCTATTTAGACAATGATCAAACAAGTAGTAAGCCTTTCTGGGCTGCTACTTGTCTTATTATTTATATGACACGGCTATACCGCATTTTATGTCTTTCATGACCTATGTGTGCATCAAAGTTAATGCAGATATTTCGTATAAGTAAACGACCTTTTGCATGCACATAAATAGCATCTTCGGTTTCACTCAGTAGCCCATCTTTTACTAATGGAACAAGTTCACTCAATGATTTTGCAAAATAAACATCAAAGTCAATTTGATGTAGTTTAGAGAAGGCATTTTTATCGACATAAAAATTACACATTAATTGTTGAATTAGACTACGTCTAATTTCATCGTCCAAGCTCAAGATCAAGCCTTTATCTAATATAGAAACATCTCTATCTATTGCTGCGTAATATTCGTTTAAGTTTTTGACATTCTGCGCATATGAACGGCCCAAGCTACTAATTGAAGAAACCCCTATACCCAAAATACAGTTTGATTTATCGGTAGTATATCCTTGAAAATTTCGATACAAACGTTTTTCTCGAGCTGCAACACATAACTCATCTTTGGGTTTTGCAAAATGATCCATGCCAATAAAGTGATACCCCTGCTCAATTAAATTAATTGCTAAATAGTTAAATAAAGTAAATTTTTGTTCAGTGTCAGGGAGCCATTCGTCTTTTATTTTGCGTTGAGCAGCAAACAATTTAGGCATATGAGCATAACTAAAGAGTGAAATACGATCAGGGTCTAGGTGTTTTATTGCCCTTAGGGTTTGTTTCAAGCTTTCGATGTTTTGTCCGGGTAAGCCATAAATCAAATCTACATTAATTGAAGCAAAGCCGAGTTGTTTTGCTCTATCAATTAAAGATATTAGTAGAGCTGTACTTTGAACCCTATTGATTTTTTCTTGCACACTTTTATTTACATCTTGGACACCAAAACTTAAGCGGTTAAATCCCATTAAAAAAAGGTCTCTAAGAAAATTATTGGGCAAATTACGAGGGTCAATTTCAATACTTTGATCTAAGTCTTCGGATAAAGTAAATTTCTTTGAGATAAAAGAGAGTAAACCCGCTAACTGTTTTGGGCTAAGAAAACTAGGTGTACCGCCACCAAAATGAATTTTATCTACTGTAAAATCAACAAATAATTGGCTGCGCTGCTGAATTTCTTTTTTAAGATAGTGTAAATATCTTTCTAATTTGTCATTGTTCCGCGTGACTATTTTGTTGCAAGCACAGTAATAACAAAGGCTATGGCAAAATGGAATATGAATATAAAGAGATAGACTGTCTTTAGCACCAGTGTGACGCAACTCCTCAACAGAGCATTTAAAATCGTTTTCATTAAATTCGTGGGTAAAAGAAACTGCCGTCGGATACGAGGTGTATCGTGGGCCAGAGGTATTATATTTCTGCAACAAAGTAAGGTCGCATATTTCATTTATTTTGATATCAGTACTTGTTTTAAGTGCTGGGTTGCTTTCATCATGGTTTGTTCTTTTAGCCACCACACTCATCGGGTTTATATTGTCAGTTGTCAAACTCATGTGTCTTTCTCGTTTTGTTTTAAATTATGCTGAACCCAAAGTTTACTGCAATTGCAGGATACAAAAATTGATCTAGCTTAAGTTTTTATACAAGTAATGAATAAGCGTATATCAAAACAATTAATTACTCTTATTTGCTAAAACCGATTAGCCTAGGTTGTGATATTTTACAAACGAGGATTTCCATTTTATGGCGCAATTGTTTTTAGTCAGACATGCACAAGCTTCCTTTGGTGCCGAAAATTATGATGAGTTAAGTGCATTAGGGCATGAACAATCGTCTTTATTGGGTGAATATTTTGCGCAACGCCAACAGGAGTTTGATTTACTTGTGACGGGCGCCTTAAAACGACAAATTCAAACAAGTGAAGGTATTTTAAAGCATACAAAAGCTGAACACATCTATTCAGATTCATGCTGGGATGAATTTGATTTTGATCTTATTGTACGCACATACTTAACTCACTACCCAAAGCAAAAGCCAAGCCCCAATGCACCAAGAAGCGAATGGTACAAAGTACTTCGCAATGCAATGATTGCATGGTCAAAATCCGAATTAGATATTACTCAAGGCGAAACGTGGCAAGCTTTTTGTTGTCGAGTCGAGCAGGGCATGCAGCAAATAAAAGAAAGTCGAGCCAAGCGTGTACTGGTAGTCAGTTCTGGCGGGACGATGGCCATATTCTTAAAAACATTATTAAATACGTCAGTTGAACAAGCCGTAGCATTAAATTTACAAATCAAAAATACAAGTCTGAATGAGTTTTTCTTTAATAAAAATGGATTTCAACTTAGTTGTTTTAATCACGTACCACATTTAGATAATAAGCAGCATCAAGACAAAATTACTTATAGTTAATAAACCCAAATTAAGGAGGCAACGATGAACTTTGATCATAGCGAAAAGTCACTTGCACTAATGGAAAAACTAAATAAATTTATGCAGGAAGAAATTTATCCTGTTGAATCTGAATATCACGACTTAGTCGCTAGCAATAGTAATACTTGGGAAACCCCTGCTTTAATGCATAGCTTAAAAGAAAAGGCACGTGAACAAGGACTTTGGAATTTATTTTTGCCTGAGGAATACTTACCGTACGGAGCGGGATTAACCAATTTAGAATATGCACCTTTGTGCGAAATCATGGGTCGAGTGCTTTGGTCGTCGGAAGTATTTAATTGTAGTGCTCCAGACACCGGTAATATGGAAGTACTTGCAAAATATGGGTCTGATGCGCAAAAACAAGAGTATCTAGTGCCCTTATTAGAAGGTCAAATTAGGTCTGCATTTGCCATGACAGAGCCTGAGGTGGCATCGTCTGATGCAACAAATATTGCTACCAGTATCGTTGATAAGGGTGACTATTATTTAATAAATGGTCGCAAGTGGTATACAAGTGGTGCCATGAATAATAACTGTAAAATATTGATAGTAATGGGTAAAACTGATCCTCAAGCCCCTCGTCATTCGCAACAATCACAGATACTTGTTCCGATAGACACTGCTGGAGTTACTGTTGTTAGACCTATGTCAGCAATGGGATATTTGGATGAGCCAATAGGACATGCAGAAGTACTCTTTGAAGACGTTAAAGTCCCTAAAACAAACCTGATACTTGGAGAGGGGCGTGGTTTTGAAGTTGCACAGGGTAGATTAGGACCGGGTCGAATTCATCATTGTATGCGTCTTATTGGGTGCGCACAGCGCGCTCTTGACCTAACATGTGAGCGAGTAGAACAGCGTATTGCTTTTGGGCAACCATTAAGTAAGCAGCAGTCAGTACGTGAAAGTATTGCGCAAATGTATTGTAAAATAGAGCAAGCAAGGTTATTGACACTTAAAGCAGCTGACCATATGGATAAATATGGTAATAAGGTAGCTAAAAATATCATTGCGGCGATTAAGATAGTCGCACCTAAAATGGCCTGTGAGGTTATTGATGAGGCTATTCAGATCCATGGTGCAGCAGGCACATCTCAAGATACCATTTTGTCAGCTACTTTAGCCTATGCAAGAACAATCAGGCTAGCAGATGGCCCTGATCAAGTGCACATGATGCAATTAGGAAAAAACTTAGTTGTCCAGCAACAAGGAAAATAGATATGAAAGCAATAGTATGTAGGAATTTTGCCCCGGTTGAGGATTTGGAATACGCTGACTTGCCCGATCCAGTCGCAAAACCTGGAGAGGTTGTGGTTGATGTCTCAGCTTCTGGCGTTAATTTCCCAGATAGCCTATTAGTTCAGGGCTTGTATCAAATGAAACCCGAATTACCATTTATTCCTGGTAGTGAAGTTGCAGGTATTATTAGCGAAGTAGGTCCAGAAGTACCTTATCTTAAAGTCGGTATGCCAGTGATAGGCATATGCCAATTGGGTGGATACGCACAAAAAGTGGCGATACCTTGCATGCAAGTAATGCCAATACCAGCGTCCATCCCCCTAGATCAAGCTGCGGCATTAACAACAGCGCATGCTACCGCTCATCACGCCTTGAAACAACGAGCTCTCTTGCAAGAAGGCGAGACACTGCTAGTCACAGGTGCGGCTGGCGGAACTGGGTTGGCTGCAGTTCAAATTGGTAAGCTAATGGGAGCTAAGGTGATAGCGGTCTGTTCGACAGATGAAAAATGTGAAGTAGCAAAACAAAATGGTGCCGACATTACTATTAATTATAGTAAGGTTGATTTAAAAGATACGGTTAAGTCGCACACGAATGGAAAGGGTGTAGATGTCGTTTACGAATGTGTGGGAGGTGATACTTTTCATACTTGCACACGAATAATGGCGTGGGCTGGTCGTCTTTTGGTGATAGGCTTTGCTGGTGGTGAAATTCCTAAATTTCCTATAAATTTGGCCTTAGTGAAAGGTTTTTCTGTTGTAGGCGTATTTTGGGGTTCATTTGTCCAACACCAACCCCAAGACTTCATGTCTAATATGAAACAGTTAGTGACTTGGCTTGCTGAAAAGAAAATTGAGGTGGTAATTGACGAAGCGTTTAAATTAGAAGCAGCAGTTGGGGCGCTAGATAAATTAACTTCAAGACAAGTAATGGGAAAAGTAGTATTAATTCCATAAATAAAAACTTGCAGATAAAAAATGACCTCCGGGGAGGAGGTCATAAAATGGCAAAGTTACCTCTGCCTACCATGTTGAAAAGGTTATCAACAGGATGATAAAACGTTAAATACGATCAGCAACTACCTGCGCAACTGCATTGGTGTCTAAGCCTTGTTCAGCAATCCACGCTTGCAAAGTTTTGCCGTCGGCTTCAGGTTTGCTTAAATGCTTTTTTGGCATTTTTTTCACTAATAAAGTGCCTGCCTCCACTGCATTGTTTAGAATTGCTAATCTAATTAGGCTATTTCCACCGCAAGTGATACCGTCGTAGTAATCTCGCAGCTTGATAGAATAGTCGCTTTGTACTTTTTTCATCTTTTTACGTAATTCGCCTTTGTCATCGGCTTTTACAATTGCACAGATGTTTGCAAGGGCATCTTCTATTTTTGCATCTGCTGATGGTGCAGCAAACATTAGAGACGCTCCTACAGCGCTAGTTAATAATAATGATTTCAACATGTCATTTCTCCGAACTGGTTTGTTTCGACGGAGAAATGATATAAAAATTTTATGTAGCGTGAAGTAAGCTTAATGATACTTTAGTATAGTGTAAAATACGCTAAATCCGTAAGTGACTGATTAAGCACAATTATAATGGCGGATTGGATTTACCAAGCGCTTACACCTCCGTCAACAGCGATAGTTTGTCCATTCATGTAGGTATTCCCAGGAGAGAGAGTGAGGAGCATTACATTTACAATTTCTTCAATTTTGCTAATACGTTTCATTGGACTGCCTATACCAAGCTTGGCTTTGTTTTCTTCGCTTCCCATGCCACCTTTCTCCAAAATATCTGTTGGACTAAAAAATGGGCATATCGCATTGCACCTTACATTGTAGCGACCATACTCGACCGCTGCTGTTCTAGTTAATCCAACTACTGCATGTTTAGCTGCACTGTAAGCCCCTCCCTTTGGTGCTCCGCCAATACCAGCCATAGAACTCACATTTAATATGTGCCCAGACCCTTGCTGGAGCATTGCACGTATTTGGTGTTTCATACCAAACGCAACGCCTTTTACATTGATGTCAAACTGATTGTCAAATATTTCCCCGCTTAGGTCATGTATGGCTGCTTGTTTGTGTGCAACTCCTGCATTGTTTACGGCAATCGTTAACGAGCCAAATGCATCCAAAGCCTTTTTGACCATTGTTTCGGCGCCTTCTTCTGACGCGACATTGACAATGAGTGTTTTGCATTTTTCCGGTGATGTAAGTAATTTCCGTGTTTGTTCTAATCCACTCTCGTCGATGTCACTAAGCACTAATTGACAAGCTCGTTGATTTAACGCTATCGCAAGAGCTCGTCCAAAGCCGCTAGCAGCGCCAGTAATAATCGCTGTTTGATTTTCAAAGTTTAAGAGTGGATCCATATGCGACGTGTTCATCTTTCGTTTTCCTTAAAGCAAGTTATTGCGAGCTCAGCTAGTGCGGACGCACAGTCTTCTTGTAAAAAGTGTCCGCCGTTTGCCATAGTAGTATGCGATTGTCCTATGCATCCTGGTATTGTTTTTTGAAAAATTTTATCGCCACCTGCCGTTACCGGGTCGTGGTCGCTAAAAGCCGTTATAAAGGGTTTATCAAATTGTTTTAAACTCGCCCATGCTCTTCGATTGTTTTCTGTTTCGGGATCGTCTGGGCTAATTGGTACTAATAGAGGGAATTTTCGCGCACCCGCTTTATATTTTTCCTCAGGATAAGGCGCGTTGTATGCCGCTACAACCTCATCAATTAAATCATTTTGTGTGGCTCGTTGAATAATATTTCCAATGTCAAAATTATCTGTTTCTTGAGAATAAGTTTGCCAATCTAAAAATGCTTGTGGTGGCTTATGGTCTCCAGTAGGAAGCATTGTGTTAGCAGCAATAACACCCATAAATAATTCAGGCTGTTCTGCCACTAACCTAAGACCAAGAAGCCCCCCCCAGTCTTGACATATTAAATGGATATCGGTTAATGCTAAGGTGTTTAAAAACTCGCGTAACCAACTAAGATGATTCGCGTAGGTATAGGCATCTTGTTCTGCAAACTTATCGGACTTACCAAAACCAATAAGATCTGGAGCGATCACTCTGAAACCTGCTTGAGCGACATTGTTAATCATATGCCGATATAAGTAACTCCAACTAGGCTCGCCATGGAGCATCAAAATCACGGGCGAATCAGGCAGACCATAGTCAACATAATGCATTCTCAGTTCTTCGCCAACGGTAAAGGCGCAAGCATTGCTTACATCAACATAGTTTTCTTGGAAACTGTAACCGGGTAAGTTCTCAAAACAATGTTTGGGTGTGCGTAATATTTGCATAGTGCTTTCTTTTTGTTTACATCTAATTAACATTATATGTTAGTTGAGTCGATTTGTATCTATCATTTTGATTTATATCCCAATATAAACAGTGTTGGTCGTATAGTTTGATGTATAAATTTTATTCGCTCTTGCTTGCAAATGATTAGAAGCGAATAGGGCAAGCTTATTTAGAAATATAAAACTTATAAATTAGCTTGATGTTATGACTTGTTTTAACATTTTGTTATCACTTGAAGATAAAGACGAGTGTGTCTATTAATCTGCGGGTAGAAATTCAATTTAAACGAGGATAAACATGGTCGACTCAGTGGTATCACAAAAAACGGTAAGCAATGTAAGCGTCGTTAGTATGGCGAATGCGCCAGTAAATGCGTTATCAAAGGCACTTCGAGTAGGATTGATAGACGCTGTTAATAAGGCTATAAGCGATACTGAAATTGAGGCAATTGTGATTACAAGCGATTTGCCATTATTCAGTGCGGGCGCCGATATTTCAGAATTTTCGGGTGGTGACTTGTCTCCCATGTTGCCAGAAGTATTAGCGTTAATCGAAAATAGCCCCAAACCAATTGTTGCAGCTGTAAATGGCGGAGCCTTTGGGGGTGGACTTGAGCTTGCTTTAGCTTGTCACTACCGAGTCACCACAGAAAAGAATAAAGTTGGATTACCCGAAGTGCACTTAGGTATATTGCCGGGCGCAGGTGGTACCCAACGTTTACCTAGGCTCGTTCCAGCAGCTACTGCCTTGCAAATGATTGTGAGTGGCGCACCAACACCCGTTAAGGTGTTAAACGATATGTTCATCAAGATTACAACACCAGAGAGTTTGCTTGATGCCGCTGTTGATGTAGCGCAACAGGCGATAGGCGAGGTAATCCCCGCCACAAGCAAAATTGAAATTGCAATGACAGAACAGTTAGCGACAGTTTTCGCTCAGACCGAAGCACATACAGCTGCTAAGGCTCGTGGTTTCTTTGCACCAGCGAAATGTATAGATGCGGTAAAAGCAGCATTTGAGTTGCCATTCAATGAGGGCTTGAAACGTGAGGGTGAGCTATTTATGCAATGTATGAATACACCTCAAGCGAGAGCCCAGCAGCATTTCTTTTTTGCTGAAAGAGCAGCTGCGTCAATTCCCTCAATAGCGAAGGATACTAAAGCGCGAGATATACAACAGGTAGCAATAATTGGTGCAGGCACAATGGGTGGTGGCATTGCGATGAATTTCGCCAATGCAGGCATTCCGGTGAGAATGCTCGAATTAGAGCAAGCAGCGTTAGACAAAGGCTTGGCTGTTATTCGCAAAAATTATGAAAATTCGGCGAAGAAAGGCAAATTAACACAAGAACAAGTTGAACAACGGATGTCTTTATTACAAGGAACTACCGAATATAGCGACTTGTCAGAAGCCGATTTAGTCATCGAAGCCGTTTTTGAAAAAATGAGTGTTAAAAAGCAAGTCTTTGAAGCACTAGATAAAGTATGTAAAGACGGTGCAATCCTTGCTACCAACACCTCAACACTTGATGTTGACGAAATTGCAGCCTGTACATCTAGGCCGCAAGACGTGATTGGTTTACATTTTTTCTCTCCTGCGAATGTGATGAAATTACTCGAGATTGTGCGCGGTGAAAAAACCGCGGACGATGTCATTAAGACTTCTATGAAACTTGCTAAAACGATACGTAAAGTGGGAGTGTTGGTTGGCGTCTGCTTTGGTTTTGTAGGCAATAGGATGATCGAAGTTTATGGCCGTGAATCGGGAAGATTGGTGCTTGAAGGTGCCACTCCTGAGCGCATTGATAAAATAATCTATGATTTTGGGTTGCCAATGGGACCTTTCACTATGGGTGATATGGCTGGTTTAGATATTGGTTATTTTGTGCGCCAATCTAGAAAGGCATTCATTGAACATGATCCTTCATATTGTACCGTTGCAGATGAACTAGTTGAAGCCGGCAGAGTCGGCCTTAAAGTGGGTAAAGGCGTATATTTATATGAGCAGGGCAGTCGTACACCTATTCCAGATCCAAGTGTCATTGAAATAGCGCAACGAAGAGCAAAAGAGTTAGGTATAGAGCAAAGGCAAATTAGTGACCAAGAAATTCTTGAACGCTGTATTTACCCGCTCATTAATGAAGGCTTTGAAATACTCAAAGAAGGCATAGCTCAGCGAGCCAGCGATATAGATGTAATCTATGTTTATGGTTATGGATTCCCAGTGCATCGAGGTGGTCCAATGCAATATGCCGAAGAAATTGGTTTGCAAGAAATTGCTGACAAGATGCAACATTATCATGATTCACTAGGCGAATACGGCAAGCATTGGTTTAAGCCTTCCGATCTGTTAGTTGAACTTGCTCAAAGTAAACAAGCCCTAGCCACCTATAAAAAGTAATTGGTTAGACTTAAGAATTTTTGAATATTTAAATTAGAGGCAGTATTTCTTATGCAAAATTATAAAGCGCCAGAACGAGACACTTTATTTGTTACCCAAGAGTTATTGGGTATGGAAGCGCATTACCAAGCGCTTGGGTTTGACGAGGTAAGTGAAGACCTAGTTAGGGCTATTTACACTGAAGCTGGTAAGTTTTCAGAAAATATATTGGCACCAATCAATGCTATTGGCGATCAAGAAGGATGTAAAATAGATGACGGCGTGGTAACAACACCAACAGGCTTTAAAGAAGCTTATGCACAGTATGTGGAAGGTGGATGGCCGTCGATGGCACACCCAGAAGAATTTGGTGGGCAGGGTCTTCCATACTCATTGGCGACGTCATTAGCAGAGTGGTTTTCGGGTGCCAATCACTCTTGGGCAATGTATCCAGGCCTTAGCCAGGGATGCATGGAAACGTTAAAAAGTCATGGCACTGAAGAGCAACAAGCTTTATTTTTAGATAAATTAATAGAAGGCTCTTGGACCGGCACAATGTGCCTCACAGAACCTCATTGTGGTTCAGACTTAGGCATGCTTAAGTGTAAAGCAGAACCCAATGATGATGGTAGCTATAGTCTAACGGGTACAAAAATATTTATTTCTGCAGGTGAACACGACATGTCAGAAAATATTATCCACATTGTACTTGCCAGATTGCCGGGCGCGCCAGCCGGAACGAAGGGTATTTCGCTTTTTATTGTGCCAAAATATAATCTTGATGAAAACGGCAATGTTGCAGACCGAAACACAGTTAAATGTGGTTCAATCGAACATAAAATGGGAATTAAAGGTTCGGCAACTTGCGTGATGAATTTCGATGGTGCAAAAGCGCACCTAATTGGGCAAGAAAACCGTGGTCTAAACTGCATGTTCACCTTCATGAATATCGCTAGAATTGGAACCGGGGTTGAGGGCTTGTCAGCAATCGAAGCTGCATTTCAAGGGGCGCTAGCTTATGCGCAAGACCGGGTTCAATTCAGATCAATGAGTGGGGTTAAAAGTCCAGACAAACCAGCTGACCCAATTATTGTGCATCCCGATGTTAGACGTATGCTATTGACTCAAAAGTCTCTAGCCGAAGGTAATCGTGCGTTGGCAAACTACTGTATGAAATTAGTAGATGTGACTTGTTATAGTAAAGATGAATCGGATGTAAAACTAGCTGACGCGAAGCTCGCTTTGTTAACGCCTATAGTGAAAGCGTTTTTAACAGAAACTGCGCAAGAAGCAACTAGTTATGGGATGCAGGTTTATGGCGGTCACGGGTATATAGCTGAATGGGGTATGGAGCAATTAGCAAGAGATACTCGCATTTGCACCATGTATGAGGGTACCACAGGAATTCAAGCGATAGACTTACTAGGTCGGAAGATAATGGGTTCTAATGGTGAGTTACTCAATGTATTTACTCAAGAAATAAGAGACTATTGTACCGAAGTGCGTGGAAAATCTATGTTCAATGCTTGGACAAATGCAATCGACTCGCACGTAGATGAATGGCAACAAATAACCAAAGATATAGGTTTGTCTGCAGCCAATAATCCAGAGGAGTTGGGTGCCGCGTCGGTAGATTATTTAATGTTTTCAGGTTATGTAACGGTTGGTTATTTCTGGCTGAAAATGGCTGTGTTGGCGCAAGAAAAAATTGATCAAGGAAGCAGCGAATCAGACTTTTATCAAGCGAAAATTCATACCGCTAAGTTTTATTTTGATCGCATGCTAACGCGCACACGTTCACTCGTTTCAGCTATTCATTCAGGCTCTGAAAACCTAATGCAAATGGACGCTGAACTGTTCAAAGTAGGCTAGTAAATAAGCAAATAAATTAAAAAAGGCGAGTGGAATATTCCACTCGCCTTTTTTGATTATATCGAGGAGTTTTTTAATCGGGCAAAAAGGCCTTAGATACTTCTTGAATTTGCTCTCTCATCCAATGATGAGAACTGTCGTGATCGGCACTGACATGCCAGTATAAAAAATATTCAATAGGTGGTAATTCAAATGGCAGCTCATACATAGCTAAGTCGTAATGTTTAGCTAAATGATAAGGCAAACAGGCTATTAAATCGGTTTTGGATATTGCACTTGGTACGGTTAAAAAATGTTGGCCACGCATTACTACCTTACGCTTTTTATTAAGCTTATCTAAAGCGACATCAATTGGCCCTGGTCCTGTGCGACGGTTTGACACGTTTATTTGTCCTAACTTCAGAAAGCTTTCCATTGATAATTCATTCTTAATGACCGGATGGTTCTTGCGCGCTAGTACGACAAATCTGTCTTTAGCAATTCGTTGTTTTTTCAAATAAGCGTCGGTAAACGTAGAAGCATCAGCAAAAAAGTCTAAATTCCCGCTAGCCATAGAAGATACAACACGTTGTCTACTCATCTCATAGTTAGTCAATGTAATGTTAGGTGCAATATTTTGAAGCCTGGCAATTAAGCGAGGCATTATACTTACTTCTAACAAGTCTCTACTCGCAAAATTAAACGCTTTTGTAGACACTTCAGGTTCAAAAACATGACTTTGTTGAACACTCTTACGCAATAAGCCAAGTGCTTCTCTAGCGGGCACAATAATATTTTGAGCAACAGGTGTAGGTGTCATTGAGTGACCTGTCCTTACAAATAATGGGTCATTAAGCATTTCTCGTAATCGCGCCAAAGAATTGCTAACGGCTGGCTGAGTAATGCAAAGTACATCAGCAGCTTTGGTTAAACTACCAGCCGTATAAATTGCATCAAAAACGGCAAATAAATTTAAATCGATTCGGTGTAAATTCATCTAATAAGATCCTTGCAATATGTCCAACGTATTAATAATTCCTTAACAAAATATTTAAATTTTTTGCGTTTACGTGCTATAAATATTATTAATAGTTAAAAGAATGTTTAATTAGTATGGGTAATAATAATATAAAATGAAAATAGATCAATTAACAATTGGTGTACGTTTAGAAAATGAACAATTTTTTACCGTTACACAAGAACAAATAAATCAATTCGCCGAAGCAACCGGTGATCATCAATGGATACATCTTGATGCTGAAAGGTGTGCTCAATTTAGTCCTTATAAATCAACTATAGCTCATGGCTTCTTGACTGTGTCTCTTATGCCTAAGATGTTTGCAGAGTGTTTAGAAATAGACGAAAGCAAAACGACTATGATTAATTATGGGATGGACCAATTACGATTTATCGAAGCTGTAAGAGTCAACGATGAAATAAAATACAGTTTTACTTTAGAAAATATAGAGAAAAAACCTCATGGAGATCTTTACAAGTTTAATGGTCAAGTATTAATAAAGGGACGAGAAAAACCGGCTTTAATAGGCGTGTTTTTGTCTCTTATACTCCGTTAATAATGTGAACAGGTTAGACCATCTGTTTTAGTGATGCGATCAAATAAATAACAATTTATTTACAAATACTTGATCTACGCCTACTATCAGTAGGGTATAAGTCAATGGTTACACACAAGAAACTTAAAACAGTAACGCACCTTAGCAAATTTTAAAGTGCGATTTGGGGGAATAAAATGAAACTGTCTACAAAAAGAACTGCTATTGCCGCGTTTGTGGCAACTCAATTGTTTACGTTACCGACAAGTGTTTTTGCGCAAGAAGAAGCGAGTGAAGATGATGACGTCGAACTCATCATGGTCACTGGTAGTTTTGTGCGACGAAGCGAAAACTTTGAATCACCTTCGCCGTTAGCAGTTGTTGACGCGACTGCCATTGAGGCAATTGGCGCAAAAAATATTAGCGATATTACACAAACGTTAACGATTAATACGGGTGCTGAAAATACCCCCGATGCATTTACGCAAAATGCGACTGCTGGCACATCAAACATTAATTTAAGAGGTTTAGGTGTTGCGTCAACGCTTGTATTATTAAACAACAAACGACAGGTAGTAAATTCGCAACCAAATAATGGTGGAGTGAACTTCGTAGATACAAGCTCTTTAGTGCCAATGATTGCAATAAATCGTATGGAAGTAGTAAAAGATGGCGCTTCAGCTTTATATGGTTCAGATGCTGTTGCTGGGGTGGTTAACTTTATTACTAAAAAGAATTATGACGGTGCCTCAGTAACATTAGATTATCAAGATGGCGCACATGGCAATAACAAAGAATATATTTTGCAAGGTCTTTGGGGCACTGTAGGAGACGATAGCACCTTAATGGCCGCAATTAGCTACACCAACCGTAGCCCCTTGATTACTTCAGACAGACGATTAAGTCGTCCCCAAGATGATACTAGTTCTTTAGGTATGCCGGGTGCATTTTTCATTTTACCGCCTATTACAGCAGCACCTACACCTATTATTGATCCGGGATGTTCTACGTTTGGTGGTTCACCTATCCTTTTGGCTCCTGCTGGAGCAGGTCCAAGTGGAACAGATGTTGGTTTTTGTGGGTTTGATTTTGGCTCAACTTATTCTCTAGTACCTGATGAATCGCGTGTTAACGCCTATTTTAGGGGTACTAAAGAATTAGGCGATACTATGGAGTGGGTGACTGAAGTCAGTTATGCGCGCAATAGAGCGGAACGTGGTGGTTCGCCTTCATTTCCAATTTTGACTCTACCCACAGTGCCCGCTGATCACCCTGATAATTTCTTTGGCTTTCCGGTATCGTTTTTCGGCAGGGAGTTAGGTAATGGTCAACCAGGCGATCCTGCTCGTACCGAATCAGACACTTTCCGCTTTAGCACCATGGTCCAAGGCGAGTTAGATTCAGGATTTTGGGAAGTCAGTTATACAAGAGCTACTAACGACTTTTACTTTACTGTTCGGGATACCTTGGCTCAAGATTTTCAAGACGCTTTGCGCGGATTCGGTGGTTTAAATTGTAACCGTACTGATCCCGCTGCAGTTGCAGGCGAGGGGGGGTGTGAATATTTTAATCCATTCTCTTCAAACTTTGTTTCGCCTAACTCTCAAGCGGTTATAGATTCCTTTACCGCACGTCAGGAAATTGATTCAAGATCAAATCTTGAGGTGGTTGAAGCATTTATATCGACAGATTGGTTTGAAATGGATGGTGGTTCAGCTGGTCTTGCGGTGGGTGCTCAATATCGTTATCAAGATTTAACTCAAGATTACGACGATCTTTCGAATCAGGACCGATTTGCATTCGTTATTGGTAATGCCGATATATATGGTGAGCAAGATGTCGTTGCTCTATTTGGTGAATTAGCCATGCCGGTTAGCGATAATTTGGATGTGCAAATTGCGTTACGTTATGAAGACTACGGCGGTACTACCGGTGACACAATCGACCCTAAAATTGCAGCTTCTTGGCGGGTTACAGATGATTTTTCTGTTAGAGCATCGTGGTCAACATCGTTTCGCGCACCGTCTATTTTTCAACGCGATGGTGGCGCGACTAGCCTCAATCAAATGGTTGACCCATTAACGGGGGCCGCAGCATTTGCTGCAGCGCGCGCGTCTGGCAACGAAGACTTAGTACCTGAAGAATCCACTGCATATAATATGGGTATTTCATTGGAACTGGTTGAAGATTGGTCCTTAGAGGTAGATTATTGGAACTTTGACTTTGAAAATTTGATTATTCAAGAAAGCTTCCAAGCGATATTAAACGCCAACCCTCAAGATACTACAAGGGTAATACGAGCAGGCGATCCATTAAATGGCCCGTTATTGCAAGTTAATACAACCTACGTTAATGCAAGTTCTTTAGAAACCAGTGGGCTTGATATAGTGACAAGCTATGAGATTGACACTGACGTAGGCGCGTTTACACCATCAATTAGCGCGACGTTTGTGACAAAATATGATTTAGTTGACCCACAGGCTGGCAACATTGATGGTGCAGGTAGTAGAAACTTTAATAATATTGGTGTGTCTAGTCCCGAATTGAGAATGAATGTTGGTTTGAATTGGCAACATGAAAATCATTCAGCAAATATATTCTTCCGCTATATTGATGGCTATGACGATGACCAAAATGACTTGCCTATTGATAGCCATACTACTATTGATGCGCAATATAATATGGATGTTGGAGCAATGTTTGATACAGAAAATGCTTATGTATTAACGGTAGGTGGAATTAACCTTACTGACGAAAATCCGCCACAAGTCTTCACTAATGGTGGTTTTGATTCTAAAGTTCATGATCCTCGCGGACGTCAACTTTATGTCAGACTAGCGGTTGGTTTTTAGTAGTTACAAATGATAAAAATAGCTCCTTAATGGGGCTATTTTTTTGATCTATTGACGCTGTTTTATTTGTATATGTGAGGTAGTACATGATTGTTACATCTTATGCTATGGCATATAGTATGTAGATTATTACAGCCTACCCACACAAAATAATACAAAACAAAATAAGACAAAAAGGAAATGCTAAATGGCGAATAAATTAGAGTCTGATGCGATTAAATGGCATTTGGAGGAATTAAATAAACTTGTGCAAGACAATCCATGGACACTGCAAGACGGTAAGCTTTGTAAAACCTTTGTCTTTAAAAGTTTTATTCGGGCGTTTGGATGGATGTCGCAAATAGCGATTTGGGCTGAAAAATTAAAGCATCATCCTGAATGGTTTAATGTTTACAATAAAGTGGAGGTTAAGTTAGTCACTCATGATGTAGACGGTATTAGTGATCTGGATTTTGAATTAGCGAAAAAAATGGAATTGTATAAAGTATAAGTAAATTACGAATTAAAGGCTCTTTGAACAAAGTTTAGGCATTCGATTTTTATTTTATTGTTTAATCCTTGCATACTGAAATCTGCTATGTATAATACGCCCACCTTGAGACGAGGCATTATACTTTAGATGTGTAACTGCTTAATTTCGGGACCAGAATTCAAGCGCGGGATGGAGCAGTCTGGTAGCTCGTCGGGCTCATAACCCGAAGGTCGTTGGTTCAAATCCAGCTCCCGCAACCACATTAAAAACCAACGCATCAGCGTTGGTTTTTTTGCATTTAGATTTATGAAAAATATTTTCCACACCGTATTAGAGTTAAGAAACAAGCTCTGATTGCATAGACCACTTGATAAGCTCTACTCGATTTCTACAAGATGTTTTCTTAAAAATGCTATAAATATGGGTTTTCACGGTATTAAGACTAATATGTAATTTGTCGGCAATTTCCTGATTTTTAGCCCCATCTTGTATCAAACTAACGACTAATAGTTCTCGTTTAGATAATATATTGTGAGTTAAGCTTTTGTGTTTTTCGGCGTGGTTATTTTGCGTAACTAAAGGCAGCAATTCTTGGACCATGTGTTCCATTGTGGCGCGCTTAAACCAAAGCTTTCCAGCTTTAACTTGTTGTATACCTTTTACAATTAGATCGATTGGATCATGCGAATAAAATACTCCCGTAATCCCATGCTTTAACATGCTACTTTCATTACTTGCCATTGATTGGTCTAGGCCAACGATAACAATTTTACGATGCTCGCACTTTTCACGATAAGTGTAGAGTGTTTTTGCGTTCAATTTAGTATCTTTAAAATCGATATATACAATAGCTTGCGCGCTAATATTCGCAAAGTCACACTGACTTGTTTGTATCTTTACCTGATAAGCGCATGTTTTTAACAAATCTGCGAAACATAAAGTTTCTTTACTACCATCCATGTTATTGCGTTCTGTATCGTGGACAACATAGAGGGCTTGAGATACTTTCATTAATTTAAAATCCGTTTTATCTAAGATGTTTTAATGTTTATAGTGTAAGAAGATACGCATATTTTGTGTTTGCATCAAGGCTATTGATTATTTATATTTGCGATGTGATGTAGACCCTTGTATACTTGCCCGCAATAACGAACTCCCTGTTGGTAATAGCAATTTTAGTAGGCGATTTTTAGTATAAAATTTGCCACTTAAGGTAAGCTTTTACCAAGTTTCAAAGTAACGTTAACACAAGCGGGATAACAACAATTATTATGTGGTTAATCCTTAAATAGCGTGGTGTATTACGCCATGGCTATTCTTAGATAGCTCCGCTTGTTCGGGGCTTTTTTGTTTGTTTTGTTCAGGTTTTAGCCTATTAAAACAAAGTTTGTACGGGGCTGTTTGCCCTTTTTTTGTATGTAAAAAGTGGAGTTGGGATTGTCACAACTTGAAAAAAAATTAAATGCAATGCTCGACGCACCGGTATCAGCCGCGGGCTACGAGCTATTGGGTGTTGAATTTGTAAGAGCCGGTAAGCATTCAACACTGAGGGTATATATTGATTCTGAGAATGGTATTGAAGTTGATGATTGTGCTGAAGTAAGTCATCAGGTTAGTGCGGTGTTAGATGTAGAAGATCCAATCAGCACCGAGTATAACTTAGAAGTATCATCTCCTGGTATGGATAGACCCTTATTTAAACCATCTCATTATGCAAGTGTTATAAATGAAATAATTGATTTACGTTTGTCGATGCCACTAGAAGGACGACGTAATTATAAAGGCACGTTGCTTGCTTGTAATGAAGACAGTTTTACCATTGAAGTAGATAAAGAACGATTCGAATTAGCATATGACAATGTACAAAAAGCTAATTTGGTACCAAATTTTGATTAAACTTATTACGCTCGGTTAAAGAGCAATGAGGCAAGAATGAGTAAAGAAATATTATTAGTAGCAGAAGCTGTATCAAACGAAAAGCAAGTGCCAAGAGAAAAGATTTTTGAGGCTCTTGAATTTGCATTAGCGAGCGCTACCAAGAAGAAAAACGACGGTAACATAGAAGTACGTGTTTCTATTGATAGAGAAACAGGCGATTTTGACACTTTTAGACGTTGGTTAGTCGTTGAAGATGATGTAGAACAAGAAAACCCATTTGCTGAAATTACAATATCAGCAGCGCAGATTGATGAGCCCGATATGGAACTTGGCGGTTTTGTAGAAGAGCAAATTGAATCAATTGCTTTTGACCGAATCACTACGCAAACAGCAAAGCAAGTTATTGTGCAAAAAGTACGTGAAGCTGAACGCGCGCAAATGATTGCAGAGTACGAAGACCGAGTAGGTGAATTAGTCACTGGTACGGTTAAAAAAGTAAATAGAGACAATATCATTATTGATTTAGGAAACAATGCAGAAGGCGTTATTTTTAGAGAAGATATGTTACCTAGAGAAACATTTAGACCGGGTGACCGAGTGCGTGGTCTCTTATATGTTATTAAACCAGAAGCGAGAGGCGCCCAACTCTTTATAAGCCGAACTCATCCAGATATGTTGGTTGAGTTATTTCGCCTAGAAGTTCCCGAAATTGCTGAAGAAACATTAGATATCAAAGCGGCGGCAAGAGATCCTGGTGCCCGTGCAAAAATTGCGGTTAAAACAAATGATAAACGCCTTGATCCGGTTGGTGCTTGCGTGGGTATGCGTGGTTCTCGTGTGCAAGCGGTTTCAAGCGAGCTTGGCGGAGAGCGTGTAGATATTGTGTTGTGGGATGAAAATCCGGCGCAGTTTGTTATTAATGCAATGGCGCCCGCCGAAGTAGCATCTATCGTAGTTGATGAAGATACTAAGGCAATGGATGTGGCAGTTGAAAGCGACAACTTAGCGCAAGCGATAGGTCGTAATGGTCAAAACATACGCCTTGCTAGTCAGTTGACTGAGTGGGAACTGAATGTCATGACTGTGGAAGATTTAACGACTAAGCATGAAGAAGAAAACAAAAAAGTATTATCAGTATTTACTGATGGCCTAGACGTTGACGAAGACTTTGCGCTTGTATTAGTAGATGAAGGTTTTACTAGTTTGGAAGAAATTGCTTATGTTCCTGTAAATGAGCTTTTAGGAATTGAAGGACTTGATGAAGACATTGTCGAAGAATTAAGAAATAGAGCAAAAGCCACATTGACAACGCGTGCTTTGGCAAATGAAGAATCCTTAGAATCAGCAGAACCTGACCAGGAATTGCTTGACTTAGAAGGTATGGATAAGCATGTTGCCTATTTACTTGCTAGCAGAGGCGTAACAAACCTTGAACTACTAGCTGAGCAGGGCACCGACGAAATAAGCGACATCGAAGAGTTGACCGAGGAAAAAGCAGGGGAGCTAATTATGGCTGCTAGAAACCTTGTTTGGTTTAACGAAGAATAGGTCAATTAGGAGAATTATCAGATATGGCAGATGTTTCCATAGAAAAGTTAGCGAGTGATATTAGCACTACAGTTGACCGATTATTACAACAATTTAAAGATGCAGGCATTAGCAAAGCTGCAGATGACAGTGTTACCGAAGAAGAAAAAAAGACACTGTTAGACTTTTTAAGCAAGCAACATGGTGGCTCAGGTGCGCAGGCACCCAAAAAGATGACTTTACAGCGCAAAACAACAAGTACTATTAGCTTAGGTAAATCTAGAGCGGTAAAGGTGGAAGTGCGTAAAAAGCGTACATATGTGAAGCGTTCTGACGAAGAAATTCAAAAGTTAGCAGAAGAAGAAGCACAACGTAAAGCTGAAGAAGAAAAAATACGTTTAGAGGCTGAACAAAAAGCTGAGGAAGCTGCGAAAGCTGCTAGGGCAGCAGCGGAAGAGAAAGCTAAACAAGCTGCTGAAGCTCGTAAAAAACAAGATGCTGAACGTGCTGCTAGAGCTGAAAAAGCAAAGAAAGAAGCCGAAGAACGTCGAGCGGACGCTAAATTAAGTGATAAAGATAGAAAAGCACAAGAAGCTGCTCGTGCAGAAGAAGAAAGGTTACAAAATAAACAGGAAGAAGAAGCCCAGAAAAAGCTTGAAAAAGAAGCTAAGGAAGCGACTGAAGTTGCTAAGAAATTAGCTGAAGAAAATGAGCGGCGTTGGAAAGAAGAAGAAGAGCGTCGTAAAAAGCAAGAGGCCGAAGAAGTACATTTGCATTCTAATCGCTATGCTCAAGAAGCTGAAGACGAAGAAGATATGCAAGTGGAGCGTGGAAGTCGACGTCGTAAAAAGAGTAAAAAGAACGCAGGTGAAGATCTTAAACATAGCTTTAATAAGCCTGTGGCGCCCGTTGAACGAATTGTCAAACTAGGTGAAACCATAACAGTTGGTGATTTGGCTAGTCGTATGTCGGTCAAGGGTACTGAAGTCATTAAAACCATGATGAAAATGGGTGAAATGGCGACAATTAACCAAGTGCTAGACCAAGAAACAGCTGTGTTAGTTGTTGAAGAAATGGGTCATAAGTACGAAATTGTGAATGAAAACGCGCTTGAAGAAGAGCTAGTAGCAGCAAGCTCAGCAGGTGCTATAAAAAGTCGAGCGCCAGTAGTAACCATCATGGGGCACGTCGACCACGGTAAAACATCGCTACTTGATTTTATAAGAGCGTCTACTGTTGCTGATGGCGAGGCCGGAGGCATAACGCAGCATATTGGTGCCTATAGCGTAGAAACTTCGAACGGCCGTATTGCATTTTTGGATACACCAGGGCACGCCGCATTTACTGCGATGCGAGCTCGTGGTGCAACCGCTACGGACATTGTTATATTAGTTGTAGCGGCAGATGATGGGGTAATGCCGCAAACAAAAGAAGCGATTCAACATAGTAAAGCTGCGGATGTTCCGTTAATTGTTGCTGTTAACAAAATGGATAAAGAATCAGCCGATCCAGAAAGGGTTAAAACAGAGCTTTCACAAATAGAAGTTATCTCTGAAGAATGGGGCGGTGATTATCAGTTTGTTAACGTCTCGGCCAAAACCGGCATGGGTGTAGAAGAATTGCTCGAAGCGATTAGTTTACAAGCAGAATTGTTAGATCTGAAAGCATCTGCTGAAGGTCCTGCCAGAGGCATTGTCATTGAATCACGTCTTGATAAAGGTAGAGGCCCCGTGGCTTCTGTACTAGTGCAAGAAGGTGAGTTACGTGCCGGTGATATTTTATTATGTGGTGAAGAGTATGGCCGAGTGCGTGCCATGCGCGATGAAAATGGTAAAGGTATTGACGTCGCTGGTCCTTCTACTCCGGTAGAAGTGCTTGGTTTGTCAGGTATACCTATTGCAGGTGAAAACGCAGTAGTGGTTCAAGATGAGCGTAAAGCGCGAGAAGTTGCCGCCAAACGTCATACTAAACAGCGTGAACTTAAACTAGCGAAGCAACAAAAAGCTAAGTTAGAAAATATGTTTGCAAACATGGAAAGTGGCGATGTGAGTGATTTGAACATTGTATTAAAAGCAGATGTTCAAGGATCAATTGAAGCGATATCAGATAGTTTAACCAAACTTTCTACGGATGAAGTAAAAGTGAATATTATCGGCAGTGGTGTCGGTGGTATCACAGAGACAGACGCGAGTTTGGCTGCGGCTTCATCAGCAATCGTAGTTGGCTTTAACGTTCGAGCAGATGCTACCGCTCGAAAAATGATTGAAGCAGAAGAAATTGATTTACGTTATTACAGTATTATTTATGAGTTGATTGAAGAAGTTAAACAAGCGATGAGTGGTATGCTTGCGCCTGAATTTAAACAAGAAATCATAGGTCTAGCTGAAGTTAGAGACGTGTTTAAATCACCTAAACTTGGGGCTATAGCGGGTTGTATGGTCACTGAGGGTGTAATTAAACGTAGCAATCCTATTCGTGTACTACGTGAAAACGTAGTGATTTACGAAGGTGAGCTTGAGTCTTTACGCCGCTTTAAAGACGATGTTCAAGACGTTAAAAAAGGTATTGAATGTGGTATCGGTGTTAAGAATTATAACGACGTAAAAGTGGGCGACCAAATTGAAGTCTTTGAAATCGTAGAAGTTAAACGCGAAATTTAAAGTACCTCAACACAATAACAGCGGAGGCTTTATGCCTCCGTTTTTGTCAATAAATGACTATGATTTAAGAGTTGAATGTAATGGCTAGAGAGTTTTCCCGCACTGACAGAGTAGCGCAACAAATACACAAAGAAGTTGCTTTAATCTTACAGCAAGAATTTAAGCATCGTGAGCCAGAGGTCGGCATGATTACAGTGTCGGATGTAGAAGTATCACGTGACTTAGCACATGCAAAAGTATTTATTACGTTTTATGCTAATGATGAAGAAAAAGCGAAAAAAGACTTAGTTAAACTAAAAGAAAATGAAAGTTTTGTAAGAGGAATTTTGGGCAGGAGAGTGCGCATGCGCAACATTCCGGCCGTTCATTTTTTTAGAGATAGTTCTATTTTAGAGGGAGCAAGAATTTCTCAGCTAGTAAATAAAGCAATTGCTTCGGATGAAGCAAAAAAGATAACACCTGACGAAGACAAAGAAGTCTAATCGTATAATGGGTAGAACACGCAAAGGTCGCGCTATTAACGGCGTGCTACTAGTCGATAAACCCACGGGCGTATCGTCTAATTTTGTTGTACAAAAAGTAAAACGAATCTTCTATGCAAAAAAAGCGGGTCATACCGGCGCTTTGGATCCTCTGGCCACTGGTTTGTTGCCAATTTGTTTGGGAGAGGCGACAAAGTTTTCACAATTTTTGTTAGATGCTGATAAATCCTATTTGGTTAGCGCTAAACTTGGCGAGCGCACCGATACTTCTGACTCTGATGGTGAAATTGTTGAAACTAGCAAGGTACAGGTATCTGAAGCAAAAATAAAAGAAGAATTGAATACCTTTCTGGGTAAAATAAAGCAAGTGCCATCGATGTTCTCGGCTTTAAAACATGAAGGAAAGCCACTATATCACTATGCACGGCAAGGTATAGTTATTGATAGACCCGCTCGCGATATAGAAATATATAATATAGATTGGCGAAGTCTAAAAAATAACATATTAACACTAAATGTTAGTTGCTCAAAAGGCACATATATTAGATCGTTAATCGACGATTTAGGCCAAAACCTTGGTTGTGGGGCACATGTCGTCGCGTTAAGGCGCACTGGCGTCGCTCACTTTGATACCAGCAAAATGATGTCATTTAAAGAGTTAGATAAGCTAGACGAAGACACAGACCGGAACATCCTAGGTAGCTTTAACACTTTGGATGCTTTGCTATTACCTATGGATATTGCTATTTCTAGGTTAGATAAAGTAAATATTAGCGAAACAGACGCCAAGGCATTCATGCATGGACAAAGTCTTGATCTTGACAGCGTAAAAGTTACGCTTAATCCACAATGTTTTGTGCGTATTTACCATAATGATTTATTTCTTGGATTAGCTGAGTGTAGTGCCGATAAAAGGATAAATCCAAAAAGATTGGTTGTTTATGAGTCTTAATCCGATATTGCTTAGGATAACCACGTTTTATTTGTAATGACGGGCATACAGCCCATTAAAATATTGGCCATATATATCTTGCTTAAATTACTGCTTTCTATATAATGCGTCGCTCTTACGGTGAGTCTGAATTAGTGATTGGACTTGCTTAACAAAAACATTGGAGAAACACATGTCACTAACTACAGCAGAAACCGCAAATATCATTGCCGATTACGGCGTTAAAGAGGGAGACACTGGCTCTCCTGAAGTTCAAGTTGCATTATTAACGCATAACATTAATAAATTGCAGGGCCATTTTGCAGATCATAAAAAAGACCACCATTCACGTCGTGGTCTTTTGAGAATGGTTAGTCAACGCAGAAAATTACTTGATTATCTAAAGCGTAAAGACTCTGAGCGTTACTTAGCGTTGATCAAGCGTTTAGGTTTACGTCGATAAAGAAAAAGCTTTTACAGCTTAACGAATTATAAAAAAAGCACCTTTGGGTGCTTTTTTTATATCAGTGAAAATCTTAAGTATTAAACGGTTCTATTGATTACTGCATTTAGTCTGCTTTCTATTTCTTGAAGTTCTTTCAATAGGTTGGTATTTCTTCTTTCAAGCAAAATGATTTTTTCAGCCATTTCTCTAATTTTTCTATCTTGTTGGTTAATGTTTTCTTGAACCGCTTCTTGATTCACAGTAGCTGAAAGCATCTCATTTGCTTGAGCAGAAACTTTTGAATTAACACTATCGATCCGCTGCTGGGTGGTACCTATGCTCGATTGGTTGCTAGCTACTTGGGTCTTAAGCGTATTAATAAGGCCTGAGACTTCGCGCTGAGACTTCTTTGCTTCTTCACTTAGTGATTTTATTTCTGTCTGGTTGCGTCTCCATGCAGAAGCCCAAAGTTTGTCCATTTGTTCCCACAACTCTTCAGATTTTTCAGATAGCTCAGTCACTTTAACCTGCAATGCTATCGTTGAATTACCCATTTCCTCCCCCGTTGCAGACAACCTGTTCTCGAGGCTTAGTAAGCGTTTTTCTTTTTCATCTATTAGGGCTAGGTTTTTTTCATGCAAGGTATATAAAAATCCACTTGCGCCACAAGCTGCTAGAGCTACTAATAGGGCAATGACAGTAAGTCCGCTGCTATTTTTGGAGTTTCCTTGAGTTGTTCCTTTGCTCGCGTTACGAGGGCTGGCTACTGGAATACGATCATTTACGTCCACATTTATTGGTGCAAAGTCTTTGTCTTTGTTCTGTCCAGACACTTATTATTCCTTTTAACTACAACAATTTTATAAATATTAGTCCTTATATAATACATCAAGTTCGGCATGTAACTAAATATTTTAAAAAGCGCATACTTTTTATTAATTTGCCGATACAGAATTAGTTGGCAAGCTGCTAATAATTAAACTATTATTACAATTCAGAAGTTAAAACAGACGCTTATGAAATTAAACTCCAAATTGTCGTTCACGTTAGGTGTAAGAAGTTTAGTGCTTCTTGTGTGCTTGGGCCTTTTAATGGCTTTTATGCAAACTATATTTGACTTTCGTCAACGCCAAGCAGAAGTTTCACAAACAATAGAGTCAATCGTGACTGCAGCTAAAGGTTCAGCTAGCAATGCGGTTTACTTACTAGAAGACCGCATGGCTGAACAAGTCATTAACGGCTTATCCTATTTTGATTTTTTTAGCTATGTCGCCATTATTGATGATCAGAATAAAGTCATGGCCGATTTTTCCAGACAAGAAAACCTTGACGAAACAACAAACCCAACACTTACCTATAATTCTGTGCTTAATTTAGTGGTTCCCAATTTTACTCGGTCAACGGTAGAGTTATCCGGTGAAATGTTAAGTCCCGGTCAAAACAGTTCTTATGGTAAAATGGTGTTGGTTATCGATAATCACGTCGCTTTGTCGGGTGTATACGAGCGTGCAATTAGAGCTTTCGCGATTGCCTTAGGCGGTTATATATTATTAACCTTAGCGCTTAGTATTTTGTATCACCTTACACTAGCAGCTCCACTTACGCGTTTGTCTGACCGTTTTCAACGCGTTAATACTAAATCAATCGCCACTCAGAAAATAAACCACTTAGTTGGTCACGAAAGAGACGAATTTAGTTTAATTGTTAATGCCGCCAACGATATGTTGTCACGCATATCCACTGGGCAAGTGCTCTTAACTGAACGATCACAACGATTTAGATTAATTCTAGATACCGCCCCTGCACTGATTTTTTCACTCGATAGTAATCTCAATTTTGTTTTCGCAAATAAAGCTGCAGCAACGTTTTATGGATACAGTATTTATGAATTAAAAGGGCGATCAGCAGATGAAGTGATTAAGCCTATTGATGCTGATTTAAGTGATGCAATAAATGACTTTCTTGGCTCTCGAAAACGACAGTTTAATCATACATTACCTGTTAAAAATGCGAGTAATGTTGACTGCCACATGGAAATGGCGTTTGTTAAATTCAAAACGCCCGATGGCCATAGTATTTTAATTACAGCGTCTGATGTAACGAAACGCATTCAGGCAGAAGAAAAGATTGAGTCCTTGGCCTATTTTGATCCATTAACTAACTTACCTAATCGAAACAAAGTTTATGATGTACTTAATGAGTCATCGGTCAATGATGATATTTATGGTATTGCGGTAATTGCAGACTTAGACCAATTTAAACGTATCAACGATACCTTAAGTCATTCGGTAGGTGATCAACTAATAGTAAAATTGGCGAGTCGACTACGAAAAGAGTTTTCATTTTTAGATTTAGTCGCTCGATTGGGCGCAGATGAATTTCTATGTATTGAAGAAAATGTATCTACCGAACTTGAAGTTGCAACAAATAGTGCAGAGGTATTGGGCGAGAGACTGAGAGTATGCATTAATAAAGAAATTGAAATTGGTCTACATAGCTATGCCTTAACAGCAAGTGTTGGTGTTGTTTTATTTAAAAAAGACCGTTTCAATGCTGATCAAATTTTGCAATATGCCGACACGGCCATGTATGAGTCGAAAAAGGCAGGCAGAAATTGCGTAACACTTTTTAAAGATGAAATGGCGACCCAAGCAGCCGAGCTGTTAAAGCTTGAACGCGACATAATGAAGGCAATGTTTAGGGACGAGTTTTACTTTGTCTTGCAGCCGATTGTGGATTCAATATCGCAAAAAGTGGTTGGCGCAGAAGCGTTAATGCGCTGGCGCAAGGGCGACGAAATTATTAGCCCAGTTGAGTTTATACCATTTTTGGAAGAAAGCGCGTTGATTGTAGACGTAGGTGAAAGAATTTTAAATAAAGTTTGTGCCTTTATTGCTGATACTAAGGGCAGAGACTTATTATCAGATGGTTTCAGGTTTGCGGTTAACATTAGTGCCAAACAATTAGCACGTACCGATTTTATTGAAACAGTTTCGCGGGTGCTCACAAAGCATAACGTAGACGGTAAATATTTAGACTTTGAAATTACCGAAAGTGTCGCATTAAACAACATGGAAGATACGATAAGCAAAATACTTAGCTTGAAGAAAATGGGCGTCGGTTTTTCACTTGACGATTTTGGTACAGGTTTTTCTTCTTTAAGCCACTTAAAAGATTTGCCGGTCGATAAATTAAAAATTGATCGCTCATTTATTAACGACATTACCTTAGATAAACAAGACGAAAACTTAGTGCGTTCTATCATTCAACTGTCTAAAAACCTGGGCCTAACAACTGTTGCAGAAGGCGTTGAAACCGAAGCACAAGTTGAGTGGCTTATGTTGAACGGCGATATTTTGTTTCAAGGTTATTATTATAGTAAGCCAATTGACCCACTAAAATTTGAAAGGAAGTATCTCAATCAAGAAGTCGTTACAAAATAAGCTCGTCTGTGTGATCCCACTCCTCGAAATTATTGATTAAGTAAACTCAAGTAACAACATCCTTACAATCTAAGCGAAAGCCTTTTATCCCTCTGAGCAAGTTTGTCGTCCGTTTCAGCCTGTTTGCGTTGTGCCCTCATTTGTTACATGTAAATAATATGTAAATAAGGTTAAAACTTATATTTTGCTGCCACATTTATTTGGGTATGTATTGGTTGTTATTTGGTAACAGCTAAGGTTTCGCCAAGACCTTTTCTTGGTTTAATAGGGATTCTAATGAATAAAAATTATAAAAGAAGCGTTAAACATTTAGCGATTGCAGTTGGTAGTGTTTTAGCAATAAGTGCATGTGGTGGGGGCAGTAGTAATGAAGACACAAGTACGCCTCCTGTTGTAACGCCGCCTGTTAATAATGCACCAGTAATATCTAGCACAGCCTTAACAGACGCGACAGAAGGGCAGGCATACACCTATACATTAACAGGTACTGATGCCGATAGTGGCGATACACTTACATTAGCGGCACCGACATTACCTGCCTGGCTAAATTTTGATGCCAGTAGCGGCATTCTTAGTGGTACGCCTGGCGAAAACGATATAGGTAGTGCTTCAGTTTCGCTCACCATTAGTGATGGCACAGAAACAGTTACTCAATCGTTTACGATAACCGTTGCAGCTGCACCAAATGAAATGCCAGTTGTGACCAGTACTGCGATTCTTGTAGCTGAAGAAAATGTGGCATATAGTTATACCATTATGGCAACAGATGCCGACAACGATACTCTTACATTTGCCGCAACAACGTTGCCATCTTGGATGTCGTTTGAAGCAAGCACCGGCATCTTAAGTGGTACACCGGCTGTGGGTGATGTTGGTAACAGTGATGTCGTATTGACTGTCAACGATGGTACTGACACCGTTAGTCAAACCTTTACCATTGTTGTGAGTCCTGCTCCGTTTGTAAATACTGCACCTGTTATTACCAGCAATGGATTAACAATGGCAATGGTAAACACAGCCTACACTTACACCATCACCGCAACTGACAGTGACAATGACACCTTAACTTTTTCATCAGTAAGCTTACCTGCTTGGGGAGTATTTGATACTACTACTGGTGTGTTATCTGGTACGCCTGATATAGCCGGTGATTATCCAGTTGAACTAGCGGTTTCAGATGGTACAGACAGCGTTAGTCAGAATTTCACAATTACTGCGACAGCGGCTTCGGCAAATGTGGCTCTGTCTATTTTTGATAACGTAGAGTTGCCTAACTGGGCAACTTGGACGTGTTGTGGCGTAACGCAGGCAACGGTTGTCACCGACGACGCAGATAAAGATCAAGTTGTAGAGTTCACCATTGATAGGGCCGAAAATCAAGGCGGCACTGTAGTAGGCTTTACTGCTCGTGATGGCGATGGCGCAACAAATGGTATGCCATTTGACGCTTCTGCTTTTAGAAACACCGGCACCCTAGTGTTTGACCTTAAACTCGTTACTCAAAGTTCAGGTGGTCCACAAGATTGGTTCTTGAAAGTAGAAAGTGGCGCTGGGCAAGAAGTTCAACTGGGGCTTTCGTCTGCTCAAGAAGGCCATTCAGCACCTGTCTTAGATACTTGGCAGACCTATACTTTTGATTTATCAAGTTTAACAGGCTCATTAGATTTATCAGCGATAGATCTTGTGATGATATTTCCAGCCTTTTCAGCCAATAGTGATGGTACAGTGTTTAGAGTGGATAATGTTCGTATAATGGAAGATGGCGCTACACCTGCTCCACCGCCAAATCCAGGCGGAACACCAACTGATCTAGCACTTACATTATTTGATGATGAAATACTGGCAGAATGGGCCGCATGGACATGTTGTGGCGTGACCCAAGCGAGTTTAGTCACAGACGAAGATAGTGAGCAAGGTCAAGTTACTGAATTCACTATCGACAGAGCCGAAAACCAAGGTGGAACCGTAGTCGGATACACTGCAAGAGATGGTGATGGTGCTGTCAACGGTATGCCCTTTGATGCTTCAGCATTTGCGAGTACTGGGGTAATACAATTTGATCTAAAACTAGTGACGCAAAGCTCTGGCGGCCCTCAAGAGTGGTTTTTGAAAGTTGAAAGTGGTGCAGGACAAGAAGTACAGGTTGCCCTTTCTTCAGCCCAAGAAGCCCATGCGGCTCCAGTATTAGATACATGGCAGACTTACACTTTTAACTTAGCTGATTTACAAGGCAGCTTAGATAAAGGTGCTATTGATTTGGTCATGATATTCCCAGCGTTTTCGCCAAATAGCGATGGTACGGTATTTAGAATCGATAACCTTAAGATATTTAGAGATGGTGCGTCTAGCACTAACCCTACACCTCCTCCGTCTGGAAATGGGCCGGTAACATTAGATTTTGAAGCTGACGGTGCAGGTAACGCTGGCTATACATGGAAAGTTTTTGAAAATGACTCTGACCCAGATTTAGAGATAGTTGCAAATGAGAATCCAGATAGTGTGAATGGTTCAGCAATGGTTGCAAAGTTCACTGCCTTACAAACCGGTAACCCATTTGCAGGCACTGAAACCGATTCAGGACCCACATTTACTCTGGATAATAGCAATAAAATTGTCAGAATAGCGGTGTATAAGACTGTTATTAGTGATGTTGGGATAAAATTTTCGGTGGGCGAAGCTGCTCAACCTGAACTTAAAGTCGCTAACACCAAAATAAATGAATGGGAAGTGCTAACTTTTGACTTCAGTAGTTATATTGGAAGAGCCGAAACTATTGGTATTACTAACGTTATTGTATTCCCTGATTTTAATGCTAGATCACAAGACAATATCGTGTTTTTTGATAACATCACCTTTAGTGAAAACTAAAATAGAATAACTAAAGTAACCAAATTAACCAAAGGGTCAGAGTGCTTGAAATTAATTTCTATGTGATTTTAAGCGCTTTGTCCCCGAGGTTTTATCTGATTAATCCACAATGTTAGACCTGAAGTATCAAATCAAGTGCTTTCATCTCATCTTCGTTTAGTGCTGTATGTTTTTCTGTAGCCATTAGTTCTTCTATTTGTGAGATTTTACTGGCACCGATAATACAAGATGTCACTGACTCTTTAGCATGAAGCCAGCTAATTGCCAATTGTGGTAGTGTTTGCTGCCGAGCTTTTGCAAATTCATTTAGTTTTATAATTGTATTGAGCTTTTCTTGTGTAATTTGCTCGGGTGTTAAAAAACCGTCTGGGTCGCTAGCTCGAGAGTCACTGGGAATACCATTGAGGTATTTGTTCGACAGCATACCCTGTGCCAATGGTGAAAAGGGCACAGTTCCGATACCAGACTGATTTGCGGCACTAAGAACCCTTTCGTTTTCCATTTCACGATCTAGCATATTCAAACGAGGTTGGTGAATTACACATGGCGTACCGAGCTCTTGTAAGATTTTATTCGCTTTCAATAAACCTTCACCATCGTAGTTAGACAAGCCTATATACAAGGCTTTACCCGATTTTACTATATCGCTTAAAGCTTGCATGGTTTCTTGCAAGGGGGTGTTTGGATCGGGTCGGTGATGATAAAAGATATCGACGTAATCCACGTTCATTCGCTGCAAGCTCTGATTGAGACTCGCAATCAAATATTTACGTGAACCCCAATCACCATATGGGCCATCCCACATACCATAGCCAGCCTTTGTAGAAATGATTAATTCATCTCGATATGGTTTGAGTTGAGTATTAAGAACTTGCCCAAAAAACGACTCCGCACTTCCTGGGGGGGGTCCATAATTATTGGCTAAATCAAAGTGGGTAATTCCTAAGTCAAATGCTCTAAGCACCATGTCACGTGCTAGGTCCAGATTATTCTGAGCCCCAAAATTGTGCCATAAACCTAAAGAAACAAATGGCAAGCGCAAACCACTGTTACCACAGCGTTTATATTGACTGTGTTTGTATCTATCTATACTGGCTTGGTAATTTTCCATGAACAAATGCCTATTGAATAAATGCTAATATAAGTGTATTAAAAAAGCTTCATACAACTAAGTATTAGTCTTAATTGACGATGACCACTAAATTCTTATCTAACCTTTTCATCCTGTTGCAAAATTTCTTCAATTTCTTTGTTGAGTGCTTCAGATTCAATTATGCAACCATTATTGTACCTTTGATTAAGCTCTTTTTTCTGAGGAACCTTATATAAATTTCTCTCCAAAACTTCGCTCATATAACAATAATATGGCTTCGTATCTCTTGCAATTTGAAGAACTTGCTCAACTCTCGGGTCAGTCGATTCGATTTCTTCAAAATAACCAAGATTTACAAGATATTTAATTACCATCGCAGACAGGTAGATTTCATGCGTATGTTCTAGTTCTGCTGCTTCTGCGAGAAGTTTTGCGACTGTTTTTCGTTTTTTTATATTATCTGATAAGCCTTCATAAGGATAAGAGATAATCATAAGGGCACTAAACAACTTGCTCATTGACTTTTCTTTTACATTTTGATTCCCCACTTTTCTTAGAATCGTTATACCAAAATACCTTTCTTGCTCGGATGATGGATCTAAACTACTTATCATACCAATATTTATTAAGCTTGATTCATCTCCAAGCAGTGCTGCTTTTCCCCAATAATATTTAGCTACCTTGATATCACCGATTTTCAGTGCACAATTCCCAAGAATTTTATAGTTGCTAAGATTTTCTTCGACCGGAAGTAAGGCCTCATTGATATATTTACTCGCAAGCTCACAGCGCTGATTACTTGGAATATGAGGTTTTGCTAAACTAAATGTTGACTCTTTTCCTTTAATTTCAGCGACGCTAAAGGCAAGTAAAATAATCAGATACGAAATATGTTTCAATGAAGAATCTCCTAATTGTTTAATAAGTCAAGGGGGTCTGGTTTCTTAACCGGCGGATCCGGTATTAAACCCTTAGGGTCTATGCAGTCGCCTTTTGGTCTATCACTACTTGCGTGATAATAAGTAATTACACGAAACTAATTCACGCAAAATAGAAGCTAAGGTAATAGAAAGGAACCCAATAAATGAACAAACTGCAACTGCTGACAAGTCATAACCCGTCAATATTACGATGGCAGTTAAGACGTATATGATGACAAAAACGACTGCAGGATGACATAGGATAGGGGCTTTATCAGAGATTCTTTGGGCTTTCATGTTTTATTCCAAGTTTTGCAAAAAATCTGAGTTCTTTTATTCAAGCGGAGCGTTAATTAGATTTACTTTCCATATATCACCTTCTTTTTGCATTATTATTTGTATCGTGGTTTTTTTCCCGTCGGTAAAAATAACGTCAAATTTCAATGAAGATATAAGGGTACCTCCTTCTCCTTCATAAAACTGAAGGTTGGAAAATGAAAACGTTGAATATTCTCCCCATATTTCATAAAAGTCCTGCCTAAACAGCAAATACTCTTTTTTACTTAAATTTTCCTGGGCTCTTGAGGAAAAGCGTTTATATTGATTCGGTTGTCCTTGATTCAAAAATGAATGAACAATATCGTACGTTGTCACTGATAACTTCGGATATTTTTCCTCGTTTACAATATGATAATCGATTAGCCAGTATACTAAACTTTCAAAATATTTTTTTGTAGCATCAAGAACATCCTTATCCTTAAAATATGTTAAATCATAAACGATTCTAACAGAAGCAATGTGTTCAGAGTTATCAATATCAAAACCTAATTCAACATAATTCAAATGCTCTTTATTGATTTCGTATTTTTTGTTGATGAGATAATTGAAATCATAATTTAACAACGCCGCCAATAGATTCACATTTTGCTCGTGACTTTCATAAACATTTACTCTAATGTCTTGGATGTCTAATTTTTCATAATTCGTACATGACGTAATCAACAACATATAAAAAAGTACAAAGGAAATTCTTTCCACATTCAACCTCATAAAATACCGCAATGCTAATCTAATTTAATTTGATACCCTAGCATGAATTTAAAAATTAAAAATAATCCAAATCGTTTATCAAATAAATAACTGTCTACTATTAATAGTTTAAAATATATCAGCCAGAACAGAATATATGTCATTAAAAACATTTCCTGAATGAAGCGCTTCGCCCACCGCAAGAGTGACACTTCCTGAAGCAAGAAATCTAAAGAACATTTCCCCATTCGTGTGTCAAAATGTAGCACTATTAAATGTTACTTAGCAATACTTACCGACAGATGAATACCTCTTTAGGCCTTTAAAACAGTGTGTCTTGGTGTTATTTTAGACAATAAAAAAGGCTGAAAAATCAGCCTTCGTTATTTAAAGTGGTGGAGCTGGGGGGAATTGAACCCCCGTCCAGAAAGCGTCAGCCCTCGGTACTACATGCTTAGTCTATTATTATTCTCGTAAGCAAGCTGCGAATAGACACGCCACTTAAATACATACCTGAATTAGTTTTAATGCTTCATCTCTCAGGCGGGAGATTCCACACGATCCTGTTTGGGTTTGACTCTTCGAACTCCCCGTCTTACAGAAAAAAGCTAGGGCGAAGAGGCTCTATGCAGGTTATTAAGCTGCTAGTGCGTAGTTTTCGTCGTTTGCGACTATTTTTTTGCGGCTTTTTAAAGAGGCCAACCGCACCTCTGCATGCACCTAAAACATCATTGAATCCTGTCGAATCCAAAACAGCCCCAGTGTTTCAACTATGATAGCACAAGCCCAAGGCTCGATACTATTAATGTTTCATCAAGCGTTCTTTTTGCCGAGACCATTCGCGATCTTTAATATCATTGCGCTTATCATGGTCTTGCTTGCCGCGAGCTAGATAAATCTCTAGTTTTACCCAACATGCTTTCCAATACATCGCCGTAGCAACAATCGTCAAACCTTGACGGTCTAAGCCGCCCATTAATTCTTCGATTTCACGTTTGTTTAGCAAAAGTTTACGAGTACGAGTTGGGTCGCAAATCACGTGCGACGATGCTTCACTTAATGGTTGTATGCGAATATTAGTGACAAATGCCTCACCATTATTGACGTAAACATAAGCGTCGGTAATATTGGCTTTACCCGCTCTTATGCTTTTGACTTCCCACCCTTGCAGCTCTAAGCCAGCTTCAAATTTACTTGTTAGATGATAGTCGTGACGCGCCTTTTTATTTCGGGCAATCGTGTTATTGTTATTTTGTTTCTTCTTCATGCGCGGTATTATAGCCGCGAATGCAGATGGATGTCTCTAACATCCCACTTTATTTTGAGGAATAATTGCAGTTTAGATATGCCAAGTATTAATAAAAGCGCATTGGTGCCATATAGCGCCAAACAAATGTATGATTTAGTCAACGATGTAGCGGCTTACCAAAGCTTTTTACCTGGTTGCAAAACCAGTAATGTTTTGTTGGAAAATGAAACTAGTATGCAAGCAGAAATGATTTTATCAAAGGCCAACTTTGAACAGCGCTTGGTAACCGAAAACACACTGATTCCAGGGCGCTCTATTGATATGAATTTACTTGAAGGGCCCTTTGATACATTTTCTGGTATTTGGATTTTTACCCCATTATCTGACGAAGCCTGCAAAATAGAACTAAATATGGCATTTACGTTTTCTAATATGTTGGTCGACATGGCATTCGGCAAGCTCTTTAAAAGTATTACCAGCAATATGGTAAAAGCGTTTACGCAGCGCGCGAAAGAGGTCTATTAAAATGTCGAACAATATCACGATTGAGATTACCTATGCTCTACCCGAAAAACAGACTTTACTCGCTATTTCGGTAGAGGAAAATTGCACAGTCGAGAAAGCTATTGAGCAATCTGGCATACTGCAACTTCATACTGATATCGATTTAGCAGTCAATAAAGTGGGTATTTGGTATAAAACTACAAAACTAAACACAGTATTAAAAAGCGGTGACCGTATTGAAATTTATCGGCCATTAATTGCTGATCCAAAAGAGGTACGCAAACGCCGAGCTGAAAAAGCCAAAGACGAGGGCCGCGCAAACAGAGTGACGGGCGGTAAAGCTAAAACCAACTAGGCTAGTACTTTCTGCGCTGTAAACCCGTTGTAGCGAGAATTTTGGCAGAAATTTCTTCAACCGAAAACGATGTACTATTTAGAAACGGTATCATTTCTTTTCGGTACAAATTTTCTACTTCTCTTAATTCCATCCTGCATTGCTTAATAGACGCATAACGGCTGTTGGCTCTGCGTTCAGAACGTATTTCTTGCAGTCTATCGGCACCTATTGTTAAACCAAATAGTTTGTTTTTAAATCTGCGCAATATTGGCGGTAGTTTTAGAATATCCCCCATATCGTCCTCAGTAAAAGGATAATTTGCGGCTTTAATACCATATTGCAAAGCTAGATATAAACTCGTTGGGGTTTTGCCAGAACGAGACACGCCTACTAAAATAATATCGGCTTCTTGATAATCTTTTAAGTTAGATCCATCATCATTTGCAAGGGCATAGTTAACCGCTTCAATGCGAATATCATAGGTTTTTTCATGCATAGAATGGGTGCGATGTTTTTCGGGCTTAGAAGGCACACCAATTACTTTTTCAAGCGGCGCAACAAATTGGTCAAGAAATTTATAATTAATACCTACAGAATGACTAATAATTCGACCAATGTCTAAGTTAACCATGGTATAAAAAACAAGCGGTCGCTCACCTGTTTTTTCATAAGCGCGTTTTATTTGTTCAATTACCTCTAAAGCATGTTGTTCGGTTTCAACAAAAGGGATAGTGAAATGTTCGAATTCAATTGGAAATAGGGACAATAAAGCATGCCCAAAAACCTCTGAAGTTATAGCGGTTCCGTCTGATATGTAAAATGCAGCGCGCACAACATCTCCTTAACATTGTTGTAATTTTCTTACGAAAAAAAATAAATTTTACTTTCAAATGAAAGCCAATTTACAATCCACATAGCTAACGTAGCACAGATTAAGCAATTTGTTGCTCATATTGTAAACTTTCAATTTAAACTACTCATATGCGATAAACGCGGAGGCTCAAACAGTGCAAGATTATGTTCTTTGGTATCAAGATTTAGGCATGGATGACGTAAATAGAGTCGGTGGTAAAAACGCCTCTTTGGGTGAAATGATATCAAATCTTTCAAATGCTGGCGTGCAAGTACCGGGTGGTTTTGCTACTACGGCCTATGCATTTAATCTCTTTTTAGAAAAAAGTGGTGTTGAAGCAAAGATTTATGCGCTTTTAGATGCATTGGATGTAGATGACGTAAATGCGCTTGCAAAGGCAGGTGAGCAAATCCGCCAATGGATTTTAGATACGCCGTTTCAACAAGAATTAGAAGATGCTATCAAAGGCGCTTTTGAAACACTCTGTGCAGATGCGGGTGACGAAGCATCTTTTGCTGTTCGCTCTTCGGCTACTGCTGAAGACATGCCTGATGCCTCGTTTGCAGGACAACAAGAGACTTTTTTGAATGTTAAAGGTTACGATTCTGTTTTAGTCGCCATTAAGCATGTGTTTGCTTCTTTATTTAACGATCGCGCTATTTCGTATCGGGTACATCAGGGCTATGATCACAAAGGAGTTGCCTTAAGTGCTGGAATTCAACGCATGGTGCGCAGTGATTTATCAGCATCTGGTGTTATGTTTACTATTGATACAGAGTCTGGTTTTGAGGATGTGGTGTTTATCACCAGTTCTTATGGATTGGGTGAGATGGTTGTTCAAGGCGCAGTGAACCCTGACGAATTTTACGTACATAAACCGACATTGAGTAATGGTAAGCCAGCCGTTTTGCGACGAAATATTGGTAGCAAATTAACCAAAATGATTTATTCAGATGATCTCGAGCATGGCAAGCAAGTTGATATTGTAGATATTGATAAATCTGACAGTGTTCAGTTTTCAATCAATGACGAAGAAGTTATGGAGCTTGCAAAACAGGCCATGATAATTGAACAACATTATAAACGTCCAATGGATATAGAATGGGCCAAAGATGGTGTAGACGGTAAATTATATATTGTGCAAGCACGACCAGAAACTGTTCGTAGTCGAGAAGATATGCAAGTTATTGAGCGTTTCCAACTAAACGGTAAAGCTAGTCTGATTTGTGAAGGCAGAGCCATTGGTCACAAAATTGGTGCGGGTAAGGCAAAAGTTTTAGGCTCTATTGCTGAAATGGACAAAATTGAGCTTGGCGATGTGTTGGTTACCGACATGACGGATCCTGACTGGGAACCCATTATGAAAAAAGCCTCGGCCATCGTTACTAACAGAGGAGGAAGAACTTGTCATGCTGCAATTATAGCGCGTGAAATGGGTATTCCTGCTGTAGTAGGGTGTACCGATGCTACCGACGCTATTAACACAGGTGACGAAGTCACTGTTTCATGTGCAGAAGGTGATACAGGGTATATCTATAATAAGGTACTTGATTTTGAGGTAACGACTTCACGTATAGATGCTATGCCTGATTTACCTCTCAAAGTGATGATGAACGTGGGCAACCCCGACAGAGCCTTTGATTTTGGCCGCTTACCCCATGAAGGCGTAGGTTTAGCTCGATTAGAATTTATTATTAACCGAATGATTGGTGTGCATCCAAAGGCTTTACTAAATTTTGACGAACAACCTGATGACGTGAAGGAAGAAATCAATGATTTAATGGCCGGTTATGCATCGCCAGTAGAGTTTTATATTGAAAAACTAGTTGAAGGCATTGCTTCAATTGGTGCTGCGTTTTCCCCTAAAAAGGTGATTGTAAGAATGTCAGACTTTAAGTCTAACGAGTATTTTAACCTTGTTGGTGGATACCAATACGAACCTCATGAAGAAAATCCCATGCTAGGTTTCAGAGGTGCAAGTCGTTATATTTCGGAAAGCTTCAGAGATTGTTTTGCTTTGGAATGTGAAGCCATAAAACGTGTCAGAAACAAGATGGGATTAACTAATGTTGAGATTATGATCCCCTTTGTAAGGACAGTAGAAGAAGGCCAGAAAGTTATTGAACTGTTAGCTGAACAGGGCCTAAAACAAGGTGAGGAAGGGTTACGCGTAATCATGATGTGCGAGCTACCTTCTAACGCATTACTTGCTGACCAGTTTTTAGACATCTTTGACGGCTTCTCAATTGGTTCAAACGACCTGACACAATTAACTCTTGGACTAGACCGTGACTCAGGCCTAATTGCTCACCTGTTTGATGAACGCAACGACGCAATTAAAGCTTTATTATCGATGGCCATAAAAGCTGCTAAGGCTCGCGGTAAATACGTGGGAATATGTGGTCAGGGACCGTCTGATCATGAAGATTTTGCTGCTTGGTTAGTTGAGCAAGGTATCGATAGCGTATCGCTTAATCCAGATACGGTCGTTGAAACGTGGTTATATTTGGCAGAATCGCAAAAAAACTGTACTTAAAGACTAAATTTAGGGCATTAAAAAAGCGAGCAGTCGATGACTAGCTCGCTTTTTTTGAATGATAAAATGTCTATGTGCGTAAATAACGCTACCATTCTACTTTGAGAGCGACTACGATTTGGCCTCTTGCGCCATTCTCTTGTCTAACTCTTTTAATTTCAATACTTTACAGTCCATTGATTTCTCAAAATTTTTCCTTCCCATATAAGCAACGGGGGCGTATGGGTGTCTACGCTTAAATGCTTCTTTGAATAACTTAATCATCGTTTCTCCTTGTCAACGCTGTGATAGTAACATATCTTGAGCGTAATTGCTTGATTATATTGATTTTATAATTTGCAATGATTGATTTAACTTACTTCTTCTCTTGATGTATCGGCAAAAATTAGAATGCACTTAATTGTGTAAATATTAAACAGTTGTGAAGGTGGAAATCAGTTGTAAAGAAATTTTGGCTATAAATTGATAGAAAATAATATGGAATTGGCTTTAGTCACTAAAAATCAGTCTGTATACTGTTGCCTCGACAAGTAGGAGCACCTGATTGAACGCACTCCCTAAATTATTACCTGACTCTCATTTAAATGAGACGACATTAGATTATGTAAATGCCCTGAAAAATAGCGATTACCAAGGCGATATTGAGTATTCTTATTCTAGTCGTTTAGCGGTTGCCACTGACAATTCTATTTATCAAAAAATGCCTCAAGCGGTTTTGCACCCCAGAAACCTAGCTGATTTACAACTTTTGGCAGAAACAGCAAAAGATATGCCTGAGATTACCTTTAGCGCCAGAGGCGGTGGCACGGGTACCAATGGTCAATCATTGACGCCTGGAGTAGTGGTCGACACGTCGCGATACATGAATGCGATTATTGAGCTCAATATAGAACAAGAATGGGTCAAAGTGCAATCGGGCTTAGTAAAAGATGCTTTAAATGACTATTTAGCTCCATATGGTTATTTTTTCGCTCCCGATTTATCTACTAGCAACCGCGCAACGATTGGCGGTATGGTGAGCACCGATGCTTCAGGTCAAGGATCTTTGGTCTACGGTAAAACCAGCGATCATTTACTTGCCTTGACTGCTGTTTTAGCTAATGGCGACATACTTAATACAGCACCGCTTAATAAAACCGAAGCCCAAAAACTGGCACAAGAGAAGAGCATGATTGGTGAAATTTACCACCAAGCTCTAAGTACTTGTGTAGAAAAACGCAGTCAAATTATAGCTAAATTCCCGCGGTTAAATCGATTTTTAACGGGTTATGATCTTGAACACACTTTTGACGATAAAGCAGAAACAATAGATGTAGGTCGACTTATCGCAGGGGCTGAAGGTTCGCTTGCATTTATTGCTGAGGTCAAATTAAACATAAGCAAAATACCATCATATACCAAGTTGGTAAATATCAAATATGATGATTTTGAATCGGCACTTCGTCATGCGCCAAGCATGATAGCCGCTAACGCGACATCGGTAGAAACAGTTGACAGTAAAGTGCTTAATTTAGCGCGTACCGACTTATCTTGGAGTTCAGTTGCAACTTTGATTGAAGATGTGCCAAATAAAACCATGAATGGCTTAAACATGGTTGAATACAATAGCGAATCAGAGCAAGAGATAAGCGCTAAAATCAAAGAACTAGGTGACAGATTAAACAGCGAGATTCAACAAAATAACAAAAATGGTGTCATCGGATTTCAAGTCATTGACAGCCGGGTTGATATTAAAAAGATTTACGCCATGCGCAAAAAGGCTGTTGGTTTACTGGGTAAAACTAAAGGACGGAAAAAACCACTCGCTTTTACCGAAGATACTGCTGTTCCGCCAGAAAATCTTGCCGACTTTATTATGGAGTTTCGAGATTTGCTCGACTCCCATGGTTTGGAATATGGGATGTTTGGGCATGTTGATGCCGGTGTCTTGCACGTTCGACCAGCTTTGGATTTATGCGATCCCGAGCAAGAATTACTATTAGAGAAAATTTCTGATCAAGTGGTTAGTCTAGTCGCCAAATACGGAGGGCTTATGTGGGGCGAGCATGGCAAAGGCTATCGCAGCCAATATGCACAAGCCTTTTTTGGCGACGATTTATACCACGAAATCTGTAAAATTAAGGCTGTTTTTGATCCTTTAAACAAAATGAATCCGGGTAAAATTGCTGTTCCAGCTAATACTGATCACACATTAGTACAAGTCAGTGATCAAAAACGAGCTACTTTCGATAGACAAATTCCTATTTCTTTTAAAAACGAATTTGAAAGTGCCATGAGTTGTAACGGCAATGGATTATGTTTTAACTATGACACCAAATCGCCAATGTGTCCGTCGAGCAAAATTACTGCTGACCGTCGTCATAGTCCAAAAGGCCGGGCAGGGCTGATAAGAGAATGGTTGTTTCAGCTAGCAAAACTCGACTCTGCTGTTACTAAGCAAACTATTTCTCCATCATCATTCAAAAGTAATATATACAAACGAATTTGGAATAGTTTATTCAGCAAAACTGATTTTAATCATGAAGTGTTTGATGCAATGAATGGCTGCTTGGCTTGTAAATCTTGTTCATCGCAATGTCCGGTTGGGGTTGATGTTCCAGATTTCAGGTCAAAATTTTTAGCCATTTATTATTCTCGTTATATGCGTCCCATGAAGGATTACTTCGTCGCAAAAGTAGAAACACTTGCTCCCTTGATGGCAAAGTCACCTCGATTTTTTAATTCACTTACAGATTTTGCACCTTCAAAATGGCTGTTAAAAAATGTTGTCGGTTACGTCGATACTCCCTTGCTTTCGTCGCCCACTTTAAAAGCGCAAGTTCAAGACAGTGCCTTATATTTAACATCACAAGCGTCACTAGAGGTGCTTATGAAAATGCCACAAGAGCAGCGAGATAAGCATGTTTTGATTGTGCAAGATCCATTTACATCGTTTTACGATGCTGAAATTGTGGTTTCACTGGTTAAATTCATTCAAAAAATACAGAAAACACCTGTTATTTTGCCTTTCTCACCGAATGGAAAACCGCAACATGTAAAAGGTTTTTTAACTGCTTTTGCAAAAACCGCAGGTACTACGTCTACATTTCTCAATGAAGTTGCAAAACTAGGTATCCCAATGGTAGGGGCCGATGCATCCTTAGTACTTTGTTATCGTGATGAATACAAAAAGTGCTTAGGCGATTCTAAAGTGAATTTTAAGGTGCTGACAATAAGCGAATGGTTAAAAGATGGAAATAGTCTGAACGGCATTAAAGTTTGTAGCCAAAACAACCCAAAACATAGCTATAAGCTGTTGAGTCATTGCTCAGAAAAAACCGCTTTACCAGAGAGTGAAAAAGATTGGCAGCATGCGTTTGCTCAATGTGGACTTGATCTTGACATAGTCTCAGTAGGATGTTGCGGAATGGCAGGTACCTATGGGCATGAATTAGAACATTTGGATAACTCTAGAGGAATCTACGATTTAAGTTGGAAACAAACTATCGATTTATCTGAAAGCACTCAAATTTTGGCCACAGGTTATTCATGCCGAAGTCAAGTAAAACGTATAGATAACTTTAGGCCAAAACATCCTATCGAGGTTTTAGCTTCTGTCATTTCGTGAATGAGTAAATGCTTGGAATCCGCGCATACTAATATGACTACTCAGTGCGGTAAATTAATAATTTGAAGACCTAGGCGACTGCCTTGAATGAAAGGGAAATGTTGAAAAACACGGTGGCAGTATATCGTTAATGCCGATTACTCTCTGCCACTGTGTCGGACTTTATTACAGGTATATCAGAAGATTGGCTTTCTAACATAAGCCATCTACTCACTAACTGCGACTTGTTTTAGTTTAATCACCTTGGCTATTCTACTATTACTGCCAGTTTGACTGGGAATCAAGTCTACAATTGGTAGCAATTCTATTTGTGGTAATGCAAGTTGATTGCTTTCATCGTTATGCTGACCAATGATTTCAATCAGGTCTTGTTTATTAAGTTTTTGAGCAAGTACGCTATCATTTTTAATGTCATTAAAAATGTTCGACTGTTCTATCGGGGGAGATGCAAAACTTGAAGCTGACAGTACGATACCAGCAATTATAAATATTGATTTCATTTAGATTTCCTAAAGGTTAAAATAATTGATATAAAATAAACGTTAAATTTACTAATGTTTAAATTTTAATTAACATCTGTAAATTATTGATAATAAATAAATTAATTTACTTATCACGTACAATATTACGGTCATTTCCAATAATAGTTTAACGAAATTTATTGATATTATTGATTAGAAAAACTAATCTATAACGAACCGACAGGAAATAGCCTAATGCTTAAAAGATTACCGCCACTCAATGCAATAAAAGCCTTTGAATCCGCAGCACGTCATTTAAGTTTTACAAAAGCAGCAGATGAGCTGTTTGTGACCCAAGCTGCGGTGAGTCATCAAATCAAAAGTCTTGAAAATTATTTATCGATTAAATTATTCCACAGAAAAAATCGTTCGTTGTTGTTGACCGAAGAGGGGCAGTCTTATTTTCATGAATTGAGAGATATATTTATTCATTTACAAGAAGCTACCGAAAGGCTCACTGAAATGAGTGCGAAGGGCACAATAACAATTGCAACACCGCCAAGTTTCGCTAGTCATTGGTTGGTGCCAAAGTTACACCTGTTTTCGGTACTTCATCCTGATATAGATGTGCGAATAAAGGCCGTTGATTTAGATGACGGTTTCCTTGATGACTCGGTTGATATAGCTGTTTACTATGGGCTTGGGAATTGGCCGAATTTGCACTCAATTCAATTATTAAAAGAATATTTAACCCCAATGTGCTCACCACTTTTATTGCAAGGGAACAAGCTTGGTAATTTACTCGATTTAAAAGACCATCGTTTATTGCACGACAATACTCGAGTTGTGTGGAAAAATTGGTTATCACATTTTAAAGTAAAGGGTATAAACGTAAATCAAGGTCCGATTTTTTCTCATACTATGTTAGTTTTACAAGCAGCCTCTAATGGTCAAGGAGTTGCTTTGTCTGGCACTGTATTAGCCAAGCCTGACATTTTAAGCGGTCGGTTGGTTTGTCCTTTTGACGAAAAAATAGAATCGAAAAATAGCTATTATTTAGTTTGTAAAAGTACGCAAGCGGAAAACAGCAAAATCAATACTTTTTCAGATTGGATGTTAGAGCAGGCGAGGGAATAAATGAAATCGAGTTACCATTGGATCATAGTCGGTGCTGTTTTTGCTTTCTGTGCAGTAGGCATAGGTGCTTTTGCGGCTCATGGGCTTAAAAATATTTTAACAGAATACCAGTTAGGTATTGTTGATACCGCTGCTAAGTATCAGATGTATCATGCTTTGGCGATCTTGTTGAGTGTTAGTTTGCTCAAATCTGATGTTCGTGCTGTTAATGTAGTAAATAGTTGCTTCTCTGCTGGAGTTTTTCTGTTTAGCGGCAGTTTGTATGCTTTAGCGTTAAGCGGCATAAAAACATTTGCCTACTTTACGCCGATTGGAGGCTTGTTATTTTTAATTGCTTGGTTGGCTTTTATATTGTTTGCGTACCAACTTAGTCAGAAAGAAAAGCAATCTTAAATGGAGTTAATATTTTACTGTCGTTCGGGTTATGAAGCCGACTTGTTGGCTGAATTACAAGATAAGCTCGCTATCAACAACCATTATGGTTATGGGAAGTTTAATAAAAACGATGCCCTGGTGAGGTTTCACCTAAATAAACAAAATCCTGACCATATTCAGTCGATTAACGAAATAACGCGGTTGAATGCAAAATTACCCAAATTTAGCGAGTTGATTTTTGCGCGACAAAAGTTGTTCCTATTAAGCGATATTGCTTTTAAAACTGACAATAGAGTCGCTGAAATTCTGGCTTATTTACAAATGGCTTGTCCTAAGCAAAGCTTTTCCGAAGTGTTTGTTGAGTATGCTGAAAATGAAAAAAATAAAAAAATAGCAAAGTTTTGTAAAAAATTTTTAGTGCCCTTGAGAACGGCTCTACGAAAGTTGAATTTATTAACTCCGATAGGAAATGACACAAAATCATCTGTACGTTTGCACGCAATATTTGAAACCAGTGCTAACTGCACCTTAGCGATTAGCATTGTTAATGACAGTAGCAGCAACCCAATGGGGATAAAACGTCTTAAAATGCCGCAGGAAGCGCCTAGTAGGTCTACTCTTAAGTTAGAAGAAGCATTACTCTTATTTTTTAGCCAAAATCAACAAACCGCGTTATTTACAAAAGGTATGCGCGCTGTTGATCTTGGCGCATGTCCTGGCGGCTGGACTTATCAATTAATAAAAAGGAATATTATTGTTGAGGCCGTTGATCATGGCGAAATCGCAGAAAATTTATTGCAAACAGGGCTTGTAGAATATTACTCTCAAGATGGCTTTTTATATGAACCTCAGCAAGGAAACGTAGATTGGTTAGTTTGCGATATGCTCGAACAACCCAGTCGTGTTGCTGACTTAATGCTCAAATGGCTGGTGTCGCGCAAGGCAAATGCGGCGATATTTAACCTTAAGTTACCGATGGCAAAGCGCTATAAGGTAGTTAGTGTTATCCTACAAAATATTAAAAACACCTTGTCTACACATTTTGAAGAATATCATTTTGCAGCAAAACAGCTTTATCACAATAGAGATGAAATAAGCATAGTAATTATTACCAATACTCAGTTGTTAAAAGCTTTAGCAAAACCAAATTAAATTAAAGATTTGTCGACTGTTTTCTTAGTTTTTGCTCATTATTGGAGTGAATTATCGACTAGTTTCAAAAATAAACTCTAAAGTGGTGTAAATTCACTTCAATGATCTATATAATTCGCCCGAAATTTTTAACGAACCAATAAAGTGGAAAGCATGTCAGATTTAGCCCATTACAGAAATATTGGTATTTTTGCTCACGTAGATGCGGGCAAAACGACCACCACAGAACGAATTTTAAAACTTACCGGTAAAATACATAAAACTGGTGAAGTGCACGACGGTGAATCAACTACTGATTTCATGGAGCAAGAGGCTGAGCGTGGTATTACTATCCAATCAGCAGCAACAACTTGTTTCTGGAGAGATCATCGTATGAATATCATCGATACTCCTGGACACGTTGATTTTACTGTAGAAGTATATCGTTCATTGAAAGTACTTGATGGCGGTGTTGGCGTATTCTGTGGTTCTGGTGGCGTTGAGCCTCAATCAGAAACTAACTGGCGCTATGCTAACGAATCTGAAGTAGCTCGTGTTATTTTTGTTAACAAACTCGACCGTATGGGTGCAGACTTTTACCGAGTGGTAAAACAGGTTAAAGATGTACTTGGTGCAAATCCTTTAGTTATGGCATTGCCCATTGGAATCGAAGACGATTTTGTTGGTATTGTTGATGTGCTAGAGAAAAAAGCATACGTATGGGACGATACTGGTTTACCGGAGAACTTCGAAATTACAGACGTTCCTGCTGATATGGTTGACAAAGTTGAAGAATACCATGAACAACTCGTTGAAACTGCGTTAGAGCAAGACGACGACTTGTTAATGGCTTATATGGAAGGCGAAGAGCCAACTATTGAGCAAGTTAAGCACTGTATTCGTGAAGGTACACGTAAACTAGACTTCTTCCCAACTTACTGTGGTTCTGCGTTTAAGAACAAAGGTGTTCAAAACGTACTAGATGCTGTTGTTGATTATTTGCCTAGCCCTACAGAAGTAGACGCACAAGAGCTAACTGATCCTCAAACAGGTGAGCCTACTGGTGAAGTTGCTAAAGTAGATGTAAACGAACCATTTAGAGCCCTTGCATTTAAAATAATGGATGACCGTTTTGGTGCGCTAACCTTTATTCGAGTATATTCTGGTACCTTAAACAAAGGCGATACCATTTTGAATTCGGCTACCGGTAAAACTGAGCGTATTGGCCGAATGGTTGAGATGCACGCAGATGACCGTACTGAATTAAATAGCGCTCAAGCCGGCGATATTATCGCGATTGTTGGCATGAAGAACGTTCAAACAGGCCACACCTTATGTGATCCTAAGCATGAATGTACGCTTGAGCCTATGATTTTCCCTGATCCAGTAATCTCTATTGCCGTTGCACCTAAAGATAAGGGTTCAACTGAAAAAATGGGTATTGCTATCGGTAAAATGGTTGCTGAAGATCCGTCTTTCCAAGTTGAGACAGATGAAGATTCAGGCGAGACTATCCTTAAGGGAATGGGCGAGCTTCACTTAGATATTAAAGTCGATATCCTTAAGCGTACTTACGGCGTTGAATTGGTAGTAGGGCAGCCGCAAGTTGCTTATCGTGAAACCATTACGCAAGCGGTTGAAGATTCTTACACGCACAAGAAGCAGTCTGGTGGTTCTGGTCAGTTTGGTAAAATTGACTATAGAATTCGTCCAGGTGAGCCAAACAGTGGTTATGTATTTAACTCTATTGTTGTGGGCGGTAATGTTCCAAAAGAATTCTTCCCAGCAATTGAAAAGGGTTTCAAGGGCATGATGGCTGAAGGCGTATTGGCTGGCTTCCCTGTGTTAGACGTTGAAGTTGAGCTTTACGACGGTGGTTTCCACGCGGTTGATTCATCTGCAGTAGCGTTTGAAATAGCAGCTAAAGGCGCATTCCGTCAGTCTATACCAAAAGCGGGTCCACAACTGATCGAGCCAATTATGAAAGTCGACGTATTTACGCCTGACGACCATGTAGGTGATGTAATCGGTGACCTAAACCGTCGTCGTGGCATGATTAAAGATCAAGAAGCTGGCGTAACAGGCGTGCGTGTTAAAGCAGATGTGCCTCTTTCAGAAATGTTTGGTTATATCGGACACTTACGTACAATGACGTCTGGCCGTGGTCAGTTCTCGATGGAATTTTCACACTATATGCCTTGCCCGGCTAATGTGTCAGAGAAGGTCATTGAAGAAGTAAAAGCGCGTAAAGCAGCAAAATAATTGTTTAAACTAGCTTTTCTTAAATAAAAATAAAAAGCCGTTCAACTTGAACGGCTTTTTTGTATCTTAATTTTGCTAACACCTTATTTACTAGCGTATGACGATATCTTTTATGCTGAGTGAATCATCGTCGACGCATTTTTCTAGCATATTAAATGCGGCATGAAAATACTTCACCATATTGTCTAAGCTGTCTATTTTAGAATCACACGAAACTAAGCCTATTTGCGCTATTCCGTTATAAGTAACCACGGTAATATTAACACCGCCACCTGGAGTGATAGTCGAAATTGGATAATTTGACAGTAATTTAGCATCTTTAAAGTAAAGTGTATTGGCAGGGCCAGGCATGTTACTAACCAAAATATTACCAATGGGTCGAAACCAATCTGATATATGTAAAACTTCAAATAATGTTGAGAAAGATTGAATTAGCAAAGTGTAGTAACTAAAAGCGGCAGGGTGTGATTCTCTCGCTACGGATTTTACAATGCGGTGGTTTTCAATAATTTGTCGTAGCCTTAAATAAGGATCATGTTCATCGAAGGCCAGTTTAACCGGCACAATAGCGATTTGATTACCTGCTGTTGTTTCACCTGGTTTACGCAAATTAACTGGCATGTTGGTATATAGGGCTTTATCAAACCCTTGACCATGTTCTTCGAGAAAACGGTGAACACCAATATCGAAGGCGCATAATAGTATTTCGTTTGCAGAGGCCCTTAAACGCTTTGCTAGCTTAGTTACTCGAGTAAAATCTATATCCATACTCGATACTACACGACCAATTTTTACTTGGCCTGTCAAAATGGTTTTTGTGCCAGTAAATGGAATTGGCATGTAAACACGATTGATCCACAGTAGTTTTAGCATCAAACGGAAGATAATCCAAAGCAGGTCTTTTATCGCAACTATAAACCCCCAAAGTCCCGTCAGTATTCGTTTAAATATATTTACCTTGGGCTTTGTTCTTGATGCGCTTTTTGAGGCCCACACGGGCACAAAATCGGAGCTGTTAATGTTTTCACTGTATCCTTTTTGAAATATTCGAATAAGCGAGGCACCATCACCACACATATGATGCACTTTGACATAAATGGCAAATACTTTACTTTGTTTATCTTTAATAAGATGGTATTGCCAAAGGGGTTTGTCTCTATCTAGCCAACTTTCATGCAATTTAGCGACAAACTTATGCAGTTTCACCTTATTTGTGATGTCATCTACAATATGTAATTGCACATGGTATTGCATATTAATTTGTTTGGTAGGTGTTAATTTAATTGGGTATCCCAAAAACTGGCTTACTTTGCAGTTAAATGGAGTCACAGCACTGTCAAAACTTTGTAATTCAGCGTAAAGTTGGTCAACATAGTCAGTGGGGGCGTTTTCAGGTATTTCTAATAATTGCATAGCCGCCACATGCTTGGGATTTGCTTTTGACTCAGTTATCCAGAACATTCGGTCTAGAAATGAAATCTTTTTGCTCAAGAACGTGTCCCCTACATAATTTTTCTGGCACTTTGGTACCAGAGTATTATCATTCTACAATACAAGCAATTGAAAATAATGGCTGATGGAGAGTAAAAGCGTGATAAGAGTATTGTTCAATAAAAAAGGTGGCGTGGGCAAATCAAGTCTAACAGTCAATTTAGCGGCCATTTCGGCAAGTAAAGGCTTTCGTACCTTAATAATAGACTTAGATACTCAGTGCAATAGCACAGCTTACCTAGACGCTCTAGCAACACCAGAAGAAAGCACAATTGCTGATCTTTTTGAGCAAACGATTACTTTTCATCTCCATCGTCGAGCAGCTATTGAATATTGCAAGACAACCCAAGTGGACAATTTATTTATTATCCCGGGGGCTCAACGTTTAAACGAATTAGAAAGTGAGCTGCATAGTCGACATAAAATATATAAATTACGAGAAGCGCTTGAATCCATGAGCAAAGACTTTGATCATATTTATATTGATACAGCTCCTGCGTTGAATTTTTATAGCTTATCGGCGCTAATCGCGTCAGATAGGTGCCTAATTCCGATAGATTGCGATGATTTTGCACGCCAAGGTTTGTATAGTTTGCAGCAAAAAATTGCAGAAATTAAGGAAGATCACAATCCTAAATTAGAAATTGAGGGCATCATTGCAAATCAATTTATGACAAATGCTAATTTACCTAAACAGATTATTAACGAATTAATTGCAGAGGGCTATCCTGTGCTGAATGAATATATTAGCCAATCGGTAAAAATGCGTGAATCTCATCAAGCGAAAAAGCCGCTTATAACATTTGCACCTAAACATAAACTTAGTTTATCGCTGTTAGCTATTTTTGATTTATTGGAAAACGGAAATTAGAGCAAGTAGCATTTAGGACTTTATACCCGTTTGCTTACATAAAAACTAAATACAATTGCATAAAACCCGCACCCATACCCAAAAGGGCGCCTGTGAGTATGAGTTTCCACTCATCTGCCTCGTAGGCTGGACGGAGCACACCTTCAAACTCTTCAGGGCTGAGTGCCCGCATCCTTTCACATAAGTCATCACCAATGCGCAATGCTTTGTTCGAATATTCGAAGGCATAGGGTAAGTATTTATCAGAGTCTTCAAAAATACGTCTGCTCGCCAGCTCTTTCATTTTATAGTAGGACTCAGAGCCCACACCAATAGCAAAATATGGCTGTGTTATCGCGATATAACGTTCAATTGCATCGTTTACATGCAACTCCATCAATTCTAACAATTGTTCAGACCCAGAACCATGTAAGGCAATTTCAGTGATGTTTTCGGAGGTCATTAACTTTTCTTCTATGATGTCCGAATATACCCTCGAGACTTCGTGTTGGCGTTTTAAAAACATACCTTGAATGGTCAAACCCAAAAATTTAACAGGTTGTTTGGGTTCAAAGATAATTTTTATTGCTATCCAATTGGTTAAATAGCCTACAATTAAACCCCCAAGTGGCAGCACCCACCATTGCGGAAAAACAATCCAGACTAGCATTGTTGGTAAGCCAAATAACAAACCGAACCAAAAGCCAGAACGTTCAATAAACGGATATTCTTTAGCCCCTGACTTTAGAAAAATTTCGTTAATTAATGCCGGAGATTCGACTAATTTTTTGACCACGAGCTCTTTAATATCGACGATTTCTTCAATATTGTGCTGAAAATCATCGACCATGTTGCCAACAATGTTTGGGATGTCTGCTTCGATTCGAGCGTAGACTAAATTTTTTCCTTGAACTGGCAACGATGCCCAGAGTTGCGGGGCACACTCTCGCATGACCTCGTTTACAATTTTTCGCAGGACTTGTTTCAAACGACGGTCTATTGCTTTAGTTAATTCATTTGAATCAATCCGGGCAGCAAGCTCTTGTACACTTAATAATTTACCAAGCACAAGCTCTACAGCAATTTCTGCCATTTCTTGACGCTTGGCTGGAATGAGTCCTTGCCATCCAAATATTGGCTTTATTCCAACAAACTGAATAGGATAAAACATCATTTTCAGTGCCAGGAAATTAGTGCAATACCCCACAATCGCGCTGATTAAGGGAATTGACAATAAAGTAAGTGTTTCTATATTTAAACCAAGATTCATAAAATTGGAACGCGCCGTCTAATTATTTTATTTGTAGGCTAACTTCATGCCTATCAGGCTACCATCGGAATCAAGATGGTCAACACAAAAAAAGAAATATTAGTCAATTTAGGTAGCTAATTCTAATTATTTACGTTTAAATTTAGCGATTATTTCGAAAAAGAGACTAAATAGCATGGCAAATAAAAGACTTTCTGAATTAGAGAACGTCATGAAAACAGCCGAGTCGTATGCTGAATACAAAGAAGCTGCTCAAGCCCATGATGAGTTGTCGGGCGCAAACGAATGGAAGGCAAAAGATGCATGTAAAGATTACGACTATCGTGCAATTCGAAAACGCGTTCAACGAATAAAACAAGCCAGAGCAAACAATGACGCTATTGGGTTGATGTATATCTTGCATGAAGGATTACATGGGAACTTGGGAAATATAGCAGCGTCGTCTTTGAACGCTCAGGCCAAAATAGGCACCAAAAGGCTAATTGAAGAATTTATTGAGCAAGTATGTGAATCTTTAGATTTTATTTATCAGGCAGATGAAAACATAATTGATTACTACGAAAAGCTTTCATTTTTTGATGAAACCGCACATGCATTTGGCCGCAGTTGCTTGATGTTAAGCGGTGGCGCAGGCTTAGGCTTCTTTCATGGTGGTGTACTGAAATGTTTAGTAGAACATGACTTGTTGCCAGACGTACTATCTGGTGCTAGCGCAGGTTCTATACTTGCGGCACTTGTTGGGACCAGAACCAATGAAGAACTAAAAGACATATTAACGCCAGATGTTATCCATTCAAAATTTAGTGAATGGCGCTTATGGAACGGGTTTAGTAAAGATAGCTTGTTTGATAGCACAAACCTCGAAAATGCACTAATCGAGCTATTCGACTTAACTACGTTTGAAGAAGCATTCAAAAAAACGGGGAAACACGTAACGATTACAGTGTCACCCGCCGATTTACATCAGCACTCTCGATTATTAAACGCAAAAACATCACCCAATGCAATTATTTCGCAAGCGGTAAGAGCTTCTTGTGCCATTCCCATTGTATTTTCTGCGGTGCAGCTGAAAGCAAAAAATCAAGCAGGAGAAGTGGTACCTTATATTCCTAACCGTCGTTTTGCTGATGGCTCTATCATGGCCGATTTACCTTTTAAACGTTTGGCCCGCCTGTATGGAGTGAATCATAGTATTGTGAGTCAAACCAACCCTATCTCTACTTTGTTTAGGGCACGTGATAAGCGTGATACATCTGGTATTGTTGGCTTAAGTATGCGTTATGTGGCCAAGTTAGCCAAAATAAATAGCATTTATGCATTTGACGTGCTTGAAAACGCGATTAGCCATCGTCAAACCAAATTGGGTATTCATAAAGTACGTTCAATTATTGACCAGCAGTATATGGGAGATATTAACATTTTACCTGACCCCACTATTGCCAATTTTCTCCATATTGTCTCTAACCCTAGTAAAAAGAGTCTTGCAGAACTATTTGAACATGGTGAAAGAGCGACTTGGCCACAACTTGATTTGGTTAAAAGAAACACCCTCATTAGTAAGACTTTACGCAAATATTTGAAGTTATTAAAGGAACGAGAAGCACGGATTTTAGGCAAGCATAATGGATTAAAAGTTGTAGGTGATAACTAATTTCTTTTTACAGTCATTTAAAAATCGAATGGAAACTAGCTCGATGACCAATTTACATGCAATGCAAGCAATAGCCAGGTTTAATGGCGTACTTATTGATAGATCGTCTGAGTAAGTATGATTAACTTTAGTTTTTCAAAACTTAAATCAAGCCATGAAGGGCCATGGCTAATAGTCGATTTATTTATGCTTTTTTTATTAGTCGTAAATTTATGTTGGCTTTTATTTGACGGCCTTTTTGCTACTGGGGCGTTTAAAGCTTTGTTATCGTCTTTATCACCAAGCATAGTAGAAGCTTACGCGCCTGTGCATGAGAATTTTTTACTCTATGATTTAGCTTTTATAGCGATTTTTTTAGCAGAATTTTGTGTGCGTTGGGTAGCTGCCGTTGTGCGTAAAATCTATACTAGATGGTATTTCTTCCCCTTTATTCATTGGTATGACCTAGTAGGTTGTATTCCTTTGGGTGGAGCTAGGGTTTTCAGGTTTCTACGTATTTTTTCAATATTATACCGTTTACAAAAATTTGAAATCATTGATATTCGGAATACAGCGGTTTATCGCTTTATTACTTTTTACTACAACGTGTTTGTGGAAGAGTTAAGTGACCGCATAGTGGTAAAGGTGTTGTCAGATGCGCAAAAAGACATTGCAGCCGGCTCACCGCTCATTGAAGATATTGGTAGTAAAGTCATTGCTTCACGTCTGCCTATTCTCACCCAGTGGGTATCCTCTGTCATGGTGCATGTGGGGGAATCTATTGAGCAAAATAAACATGCAGAATCGGTTATCAATCATGTTCATACCAGCGTATCAAAAGCTGTACGTGAAAACCCTCAGGTGGCATCTTTAAAATTAGTACCCGTGCTAGGCAATACTATTGAAAGAACCTTAGAGCAATCGGTGACTGATATTGTCACCAAATCTATTATTAATTTACTTAAGGATGCCACACCCGAAAAAATTGATGATTTTATTGAACATGGCCTGGGTCGCTTTTCAAGTGAAGACCATATGCTAGACCAAGAAGTTCTTTTAATTGTTAATGAGTGTATCGAACTTATTAAACAACACGTGTCTCAGAAGCGTTGGAAAGAAACGTTTCAAGAGGACCTCACTTAAAATTTAAACCGTAAATTACCCTCCTCAACAATGACTTCTCTACCATATAAACTAAACAAATATTCTTCAAATTCTTTAGGATCCAGCTGGTATTGTAATTCTTCGCTTTGAGCAAAATCACTGACCAGCGCTTCTATTTGTGGTCTATGGTAGTCGAGTATACGCTGCTTACTACCAGATAAATAAAGCTTCATATAGTCTACCGCTAGGTCTGAGCCACCGCCTGTTAACAAGCCAATGGCTGACTTAACTGTACCCGTTAATAAGTTTTGGAAAGGTACGGGGAACAATAAGCCAAGTAATTCTTTACTGTCCTCAATAATTGAATATTCATCATTTACTAACTGTACATTGCTTACTAATAGTTTTTCTAGCTTTACTATATTGGTGTCCACTTCGTAAATAGGATAGGCCTGCAGGTGAATAGTAATGTGCGCACGATATATCGGTTTTACTGTTGGCCCAATTAATAAACTTCCTAGCAAATGTACGTCAATAAGTGCTTCATTCTTGGGCATAGAAATTTGTGCTTCCAATAAACTCAGTTCACCCTTACTCACCGGAACTTCAATTGGAAAGGTTTCTGGTAAATGTTTATCCACAGCAGATTTTAATTCAGAGGAGGAATAATCTGCATGCGTTAATCTACCTAATTTGATGAGTATTCTAGCGGAAATTAAGCGAAGTTTTAGGCGCCAGTCTGGCTTCATAGTGGTCATTCTATTCACAATAATTGCTTTATTGTGTCGATAAGTGAGTTTATGTCAAGAAATGAGTTTTGACTGCATTAGGACTGTACAGAAAATAAAACGCAACTGATTTAACAGAAAAGTAACACTTGGTATTCTTTTTTGATACACTAACTGGTAGGACATCAGATGAGTTGCAAAAGAATAAAGTTCTTTTATTTCACTCTAATTTTGATGAGTAGTAGTAGTCAATTTTATCAGGTAGTGACCGTATTTTATGTATTCCTTATCAAAAACGGAGTTCGATTTTATTATTGTTGGTGGCGGATCTGCGGGGGCGACACTAGCCGCAAGACTGTCTGAGAACCCAGCGTTTTCAGTTTGTTTACTTGAAGCTGGGACAAAAGACAAAAATCCTTTAATTCATATACCTTTTGGTTTGTCGTTATTAGCGCGAATAAAAGGAATTGGCTGGGGCTACTCTACTGCACCACAAACACAGTTAGACAATCGAGAATTACATTGGCCAAGAGGTAAAACGCTTGGCGGCTCTAGTTCAATTAATGCCATGATTTATATTAGAGGCGTAAAAGAAGATTACGACTATTGGGAAGCTTCCGGTGCTGAAGGTTGGGGTTGGGAATCAGTGTTGCCTTATTTTAAGAAGGCTGAAAACCAACAACATGGCGAGAGCGAGTTCCATGGAAATAAGGGCCCACTTTGCGTTAATGATTTACGTCATAAAGATGTGTTGTCAAAATCATTTGTAGAAGCTGCTTCTGAAGTAAACGAAAAGGTAATAGAAGATTTTAATCTACCGAGTAGAGAAGGCCTTGGTTTTTACCAAGTAACCCAAAAAGATGGTCAACGTTGTTCAGCGGCTAAAGCATATTTAACTGATGCAATAGCAAGACCCAATTTAACAATAATTACACAAGCATGTGTAGACAAAATAATCATTGAAAACAAACAAGCAAAGGGCGTGAAGTTTGTCAAAGATGGTCAGGTTTTAAATATATTTGCAAACAAAGAAGTGATAATGTCAAGTGGTGCAATTAATACTCCTCAGGTACTAATGCTGTCGGGCATAGGGCCTGAGCAACATTTATCAGAACACGGTATTGAATGTGAAATCGATTTGCCTGGTGTAGGGCAAAATCTACAGGATCATCTGGATACGATAGTGCAGCATAGATGTGATGCGAGAGAAGGTTATGCCGTAGCATTCAGTGCAATTCCTAAGTATATAAAATCTGTGTTTCAATATTTGTTTAAACGCAAAGGACTATTTTCTTCAAACATTGCAGAAGCAGGGGGCTTCGTTAAATCGCAATACGCCGAAGCTGTTCCTGATATTCAGTATCATTTCTTGCCCGCTATTTTGTTAGACCATGGGCGAAAGACGGCCTTTGGATATGGTTATGGTTTGCACGTTTGCTGCTTGTATCCAAAAAGCAGCGGTGAAATTAGACTACAATCGTCCGACCCGCGCCACCCAGCAGTTATAGATCCCAAATATCTTGAACATGAAGACGACCAAAAAGTCATGATAGACGGGGTAAAAAAGGCTCGGGAAATTTTAGCGGCTAAAGCTTTTACTCAATATCAATCCCGTGAAATTGGACCGGGACCCGAAGCGCAAAGCGATGCAGAAATTCTAAGCTTCATTCGCAAGCGAGCGGAGACCATTTATCATCCAATCGGCACATGTAAAATGGGCAGAGTAGAGGACGATAGTACAGTTGTTGACTCTGAACTAAAAGTAAAAGGCATCGCGAATTTGAGAGTGATAGACGCGTCGGTTATGCCTCGTTTAGTTGGTGGTAATACGAATGCACCTACTATAATGATTGCTGAACGTGCAGCCGACTTAATCAAAACAGAATACGCGGAATAGAATTGTAAAAAGCCAATACCTATGTTTACACTAAGGCAAATTAGTTTACAGGTTATAAAGCATGTCAAATAAACTAAATGCGCTTGATCTCGCGTTTTTGTCCCTAGAAAAACAAAGTACCCCCGTAAATGTTGCTAGCTTAGCTATCTTCGAAATCCCGCCCAATTATGAGGGGAATTTCCCTCGCGATTTGTTAGAAAAATTAGAAAAACAAAGGCCTGGACCTCCATTTAATCAAAAGTTAAGTTCAGTGCGTAGTGCTGCGCTACCCAGTTGGGAAATCGATAACAATTTTGACATTCATTATCATGTGCGCCATTCGGCGCTGCCTAAACCCGGTACTGTTGAAGATTTGCTAGAACTTGCCTCTCGCTTGCACAGTCGCCTATTAGATAGAGAAAGACCCTTATGGGAGTTTCATTTAATTGAAGGCTTAGAAAACAATCAATTTGCTCTGTATATGAAAATGCATCATGCTGCTATAGACGGTATGGGTGGAATCGAGCTCATGGAAAATTGTTTGAGTCTTGCGGTGACAGATGAGGTTAGAGCGCCATGGATAGGTGTGCCAAAGCATAAAAAAGTAAACGGTGACGAAGAAGCTAGCATTAGAGATAAAGCCAATAAGGTAATCGAGAAGCTGGGTTCGAACACAAAGATGGTACAAGACTTGTCAAAAATGTTTATGGGACAGGGCTTAAAAGCCGTTGGCATTGACAAAAACACATCACCGGTCCCATTTAGTGCACCAAAGTCCTTGTTTAATGTGCCAATTACCGGTGCTCGTCGTTTCGCTGTAAAAGCATTGTCGCTGAGCGAGATTAAAGCGCTTGGAAAACAAGCAGATGCAACCGTCAATGATATTGTCTTGGCACTTTGCTCTGAAGCATTACGCAAATACATGCTAGACAAAAAGGCCCTCACAAAAAAATCCTTAATTGCTTCAGTGCCAGTATCGGTTCGTCAGGTCAATCGTAGTGGTAATCAAATCACTTATGTTATCGCTAATTTGGCTACTAACGAACCCGATACCATGACACGTTTGCAGTTAATTGGTCAATCAACTAACGACGCAAAAAACGAATTAATGGACGTATCGGCAGATGCTGCAACAAATTTTGCAGTGATGGCACAAGGTTTAGTTGCGGTAATGAACCAGTTAAATTTGTCCAAATTAACCCCTCCGGCTGCCAATGTGACTATTTCTAACGTTCCAGGTCCACGCGCACCTCTCTATTTTGGTCAAGCTGAACTAAAAGCAACTTATCCCATGTCTGTATTGATTGACGGACAATCATTGAATATTACTGTGGTGAGTTACTGCGACACCATTGGTTTTGGTTTAATGGCCTGTAGGGATACAATTCCCGATGTACAAGTGATTGCCGACTATATTGAATCGGCAATTGATAGCATTAAAGGTGGGATTTTCCTGCAAAACTTGATGAAAGAAAAAGACAATGAGTAATTTATTTTATAAAAATAGATTTAATTTGCTTAATTAGTATGAGAATTCTAATTTATCTCTTTAATATGCATCCTATCGAAGCAAGATACTTAAATTAACCACTATTAGGATAAATATTATGAACAACATCGACAAGTTAAAAGAAAGCGCAGCAACTGCAGAAAACATGATTAAAGAATCTGCAGCTAATGCAGAAGAAATGGCCCGTAAAGTATGGCTAGCAGGTCTTGGCGCATATGGTAAAGGGTTTGAAGAATTGACAGGGCGTATGGAAGCTCTTTCTACAGAATCAAACAAATTCTTCGATGAATTAGTTGCTAAAGGGCAAAAAATTGAAGACGAAGGTAAAGTTAAAGTAGAATCTGTTAAAAATGACGTTGTTGCCAAAACTGATATTGAATCACGTATTGAAACAGTGCGCTCTAAGCTTGGTATGGGCGGAAACGATAACGACCAAAAAATTGAAGACTTGAGTGCAAAAATTGATGCGTTAACGGCAGCAGTTGCTAAATTAGCAGCAGAGCCGAAAACAAAACCAGCCGCAAAACCAGCAAGCAAAACGGCAGCTAAAAAAGCGTAATCGAATTTTAATAACAAATTAAAAAGAGCCTTAGGGCTCTTTTTTTTGCTTTAAATAAAATATTTAAGAAAAACTGCAGCAAATAACGAATATAAGTTTCCAACTGGTCGTAGTTGTTAATGAAATGTATAAAAATATGTGTTAATTTTAACTGAGGGCTTTATTGCATATAAAGTAAAGAATAATAAAAAGCTGGATATTAAAGTTCGTTAAAAATTTGCAATGCAAATTACGAAAAAGTAGAACAGCATTTAGGAGCGAAAGTGGAAAAGATTTGGTTAGAAAACTACGATTCTTCTGTGCCCGCAGAAATTAACCCAGAACAGTATTCATCTATTGTTGACATATTTGAACAATCAATAGAAAAATATTCTACTAACACTAGCTATATTAATATGGGTAAAAGCATTAGCTTTGCCGAATTAGATGCCTTGTCACAAAACTTTGCGGCTTATTTGCAGAATGCCGGACTACAAAAAGGTGATGCGGTTGCCATAATGATGCCTAACCTTATTCAATATCCAGTGGCGCTGTTTGGTATACTCCGAGCCGGAATGATTGTGGTAAATGTTAATCCACTCTATACACCACGAGAATTACAGCATCAATTATCAGATTCAAACACAAAAGCCATTGTGATTGTCGAAAATTTTGCTTGTACCTTAAGCGAAGTGATCAAAGAAACGGCCGTGGAAAAAGTACTCCTAACATCACTTGGTGACATGCTTTCGCCAATTAAAAGATTGTTTACTAACTTTGCAATAAAACATGTAAAAAAATTGGTGCCAGAATATGACTTACCAGGCGCGGAACGTTTTTTAACAGCAATAAAAACGGGGTCCTCACAAACCTATACACGCCCAGAAATTACGGGTAAAGACCTCGCTTTTTTGCAATATACGGGCGGTACTACGGGCGTTTCTAAAGGTGCAATGTTAAGTCATCGTAACTTGGTTGCAAGCTTAGAACAAACATCTAGCATCCTTGAAAATGTGATTGATCCTGGCGAAGAATTAGTTGTAACCGCGTTGCCGCTTTATCATATTTTTGCGCTGCAAGGGAACTGTTTGACCTTTATTAAGTACGGCTGTCCAAATTTGTTAATCACTAATCCCAGAGATATGGAAGGCTTTGTTGCAGAAATGGCAAAATATCCATTTACAGTGTTAACCGGCGTAAATACTTTATTTAATAGCTTATTAAACACTCCCGGGTTTTCCGACTTAGATTTTAGCCGCATGAAATTCGCTCTGGGCGGTGGTGCGGCAGTTCAAAAACCGGTCGCTGAAAAGTGGCAAGAGACTACCGGGCTTATTTTGCTCGAAGGCTATGGTTTGACAGAATGCTGCCCCACCGTAACAGTGAATCCACCCGAACTACCAGCTTATAAAGGGTCAATTGGGATGCCTGTTCCATCGACAGAAATAAAATTAGTGGATGACGAGGGTAATGAAGTCGCTCTTGGCGAAGCAGGCGAAATGCATGTGCGTGGGCCACAAGTAATGCAAGGGTATCTAAACCGGCCTGAAGCTAGTGCTGAAATGATTGTTGATGGGTGGTTAGCTACCGGCGATATTGCAACATGTGATAAAGATGGCTTTTTTTATATTGTGGATCGGAAAAAAGACATGATTTTGGTGTCGGGTTTTAATGTATTCCCTAACGAAATAGAAGAAGTAGCGGCGATGCATGAGGGCGTACTTGAGGCTGCTGCGATTGGCGTTCCGCATGAAGTTTCGGGTGAGATTGTTAAGTTAGTAGTGGTGCGCAAAAAAGAAGATTTGACTGAAAAAGAACTTATTGCCCACTGCCGTCAGCACTTAACCGGATACAAAATACCCAAAAAGGTTGAATTTATAGCAGAACTGCCGAAAAGTAATGTAGGCAAGATATTGCGTAGAGAACTTAGGACTTAATGAGCATAATTGAGTATCTGATGGGGGAGAGTATGGAAGAGTTATCTGGATTAGACGCGTCATTTTTATACCTTGAAACACCCAAAGTACCAATGCATATTGGCGGCGTGGCTATTATGGAAGGTTCATTGCAATTTGATGATTTCAAGCAGTTTATTCAAGATAGATTGCATACAGTGGATAAGCTCACACAAAAGTTAGTCACGGTACCAATGAGTTTGGACCGACCATATTGGATTGAAGACCCCGATTTTGATTTAAATCAGCACCTGCATAGAACGGCATTGCCGCGCCCGGGCGGCTGGAAGGAGTTGCGTTATTTAGCGTCACGTTTGTTTTCTCAACAGCTTGATCGAGAGCGGCCTCTTTGGGAATTTATCTTTGTAGAAGGCTTGGACTCTATACCGCAAGTTCCCAAAGGCTCAGTAGCCTTAATAAGTAAAGTGCATCACGCAGGTTTTGATGGTAAATCAGGCGCTGATTTAATGACCATGCTATATGATGTTTCGCCGAAACCAAGAAGTGTGAAACCTCCGGTTAATAAAAAAATAGCTGATGTACCTGGCCCTGTAGGTCTTATGGCAAAAAGTGCTTATAACTTTATTACGCGTCCCGGTAAATTACCGGGTTTATTATGGGATACGGGCAAGTCAACGCTAAAAGCGGGTAGTTTGAGTCGCAATCAGGGGGTTGGAATGCCGACTATTCCTCTACGAGCACCCAAGACTAAATTCAATGATACAGTCGAAGCCTCGCGTGTCTGGAATTCTGCAATATTAGATATTCACCGAGTGAAGGCGCTTCGTAAAGCGGTTCATGGAGCAACGCTCAATGATGTGATTTTAGCTATTTGTTCCGGCGCGTTACGACGATATTTGAAAGATAAAAATGAATTGCCTGAAAAACCTTTAGTTGCGATGGTGCCAGTTTCAACTCGTACAGATGAAGAAAAAAATGCGATGGGAAATCAAGTGTCGGCCATGTATGTTCAATTGGCGACAGATTTGAGCGACCCAATCAAAAGGCTAGAAAAAATACATCAGAACACTGTGATTGGAAAGCTTTATCAAGATGCAATAGATGCCAAGAGCTTAATGGGCTATGCAGAGCTAATACCTTTTGGTTTAGCAGGTGTGGCTGCAAGGTTCTATAGCAGTGCAGCCGTTGCTAAACGACACAATCCATTCTTTAACGTGGTTATTACCAACGTACCTGGTCCACAAATACCCCTTTATTTAGCGGGTCATAAACTGATTGTAAATATGGGCACAGCTCCAATTTTTGATGGCATGGGGCTAATAATGCCTATTTGCAGTTACAACGGCACGATATCAATAAGCCCTACTAGCGCAACAAACCTTATGCCTGACCTTGATATTTTTACTCGCTATATTCGTGAAAGTGCCAATGAATTAGAACAAGCAGCACAAAAGAAACTAAAAGAAGCTGAAGTACTTAAGCAATTTTTAGAGCAAGATTAACGCTCAAATATTAGGAAGTAATATGACGATAGAAGCACCCATTGCAGAATTACCAAAACCCTCTTTAATCAATATGATAGGGGAAAGTCGGACTTTCTTTGAATTAGGGATGACAGGCATGCTAATGCCGTTTTTATTGAGTGCACCTAAAGGAGATGGCCATCCCGTCATGGTGTTACCAGGATTTTTAGCTAGCGATATCAGCACTAAACCAATTCGTTCCTTTTTAGCGTTCAAAGGCTATCAAACATATGGGTGGGGTTTGGGCCGCAACTTGGGTACTGAAATTGTTGGCGGACATGACGTACTAAGTGATGCACTGCTTAATCGTGTGATAGAGCTTTCACTAAAACATGACAAGAAAGTTAGCTTAGTTGGTTGGAGTTTGGGCGGTATCTTAGCGCGCGAAATTGCGCGTTTATTGCCGGACCATGTAAGACAAGTAATTACTCTGGGAAGTCCATTTAATGGACCCGGTGGCTCAGTTCCCTTTGTTGCAAAACTATTTGGTCTGATTAATGGTGATATTGTTAGCACTAACCCAGACGTGATGGTAAATATGTTAAAGCCACCACCAGTGCCTACCTCTGCACTCTACTCACGTACCGATGGCGTAGCTCATTGGCAGGCTTGCCTAAATATGCATATTGATGATGATGATCAGGCTGAGAATATTGAGGTTAAGGGTAGTCATTGCGGATTAGGACATAATCACGAGGTGATGTGGATAGTGGCAAATCGCTTGGCGCAAAAAGAAGATGCTTGGGCTCCGTACTAGGCACTATTAAATATATGCTATTTTTGATTAAAACGCGCCAATATTCGACCAAGGAAGTACACGTTGGATAACATTCAATACAATGCAAGCCAGCAGGCAAGCTCAAATGGTTTACACATTCACTATGACAGTTTTGGTCGTCAAAGCGATCCTGCAATATTGTTGATCATGGGTTTAGGCACCCAAATGATCCACTGGAGCGACGACTTCTGCAAATTGATAGCGAGTCATAATTTGCACGTTATTCGCTTCGATAATCGTGATATTGGCAAAAGCACTTGGCTCACTGATTACCCAGTACCCAATCTGTGGGATTTTCTGGGTAACAGTTTGTTTAGTAGAAAGATAAACGCACCTTATTTGCTTGACGATATGGCGAACGATACATTGGGATTAATGGATGCATTGAGCATTTCTCATGCTCATTTGGTTGGCGCATCAATGGGCGGCATGATTGCGCAATGCATCGCAATAAAAGCACCCGACAGAGTCAAATCACTGACTTCAATTATGTCGACGACAGGCGATCGCTCACTACCTAGAGCTAGGGCTAAAGTGAGTGCCAAGCTTTTAAAGCCTGCCCCCAAACAATTAGATGAATATGTAAAACATAACTTGAAAGTGTGGGAGTTACTGCACGGACCGCACTTCACATTTGATGCAAGTCGTATTGAACAAGTTATTAGGTATTCAAGAGAGAGAGGTTTCAATCCTGCAGGTGTAGCACGTCAGCTTGCGGCCATTATTGATTCACCCGACCGCACGACCAATTTACGTCAGCTTGATTTACCTAGCCTCATTATTCATGGGGATGATGATCCTCTAGTGCCTGTTGAATGTGGAATCGCCACTGCTGAAGCGATACCCAATGCCAAATTACAAATTTTAAAAGGAATGGGGCACACGCTCCCCACACAACTTTGGCAACAAATTGTTGAAGATATAAACTTAATAAGTAAGCGTTGATAAGCTATTTGAAGCGAGCAAAAATCCCATTTACGCCTCTTACAAACCATCTTGGGTAGTGAGTAGCCCATTGCACAAGAAGTTTATTGGCAAGTTTATCCAAAAATACCACGTCGCCTTTCATACATGCCTTATAGGCTTCGTTTGTTAATTCCGATGGTTCGGCTTTGAGGAAGTTTGGTATGTACTTTTCAAAACCATCTGCGTGGTCGAGCATTTTTGTTTGCGTCATACCAGGGCATACGCAAGTAACTGTTACGCCTGTGCCACGCAACTCTTCAGCAAAACCTTCTGTAAAAGAGAGCACAAATGCTTTACTTGCGCCATAAGCCGCAAAATTTGGCGTTGGCATAAAGCTAGCAATTGATCCCACATTGATAATCTTACCTTTTCCACGCTCTATCATTGGTTTGACAAAGTGGTGGCTCATGTTAACAAGGCTTTGAATATTCAGTTGTATCAGCCGGTTTAAGCCATCGATATCACATTCGTGAAGTTTTTCGACTTGCATCATTCCTGCATTATTGACCAATATATCAATATTAATATTTTGTTCTTTAATTTCAGCAAAAATCGCCTCTGCTGCTCCCACAGGAATAAGGTCTGCCGCAAATGGATGGGCTTCTATAGCGTAGTTAGCTTTTAATTCTTGGGCTAAGGATGCTAGCTTTTCAGCATTTCTGGCCACAAGTACTAAATCGTGACCCTTTTTGGCGAAGGTTTCTGCAAAGCTTCGTCCAATTCCTTCCGAAGCGCCGGTAATCATTACTGTTTTGCACTCGTGCATTGTTTATACCTTAATGTTGGAATGAGACTAAGTGATTATAAGCATATTTAAGAATCAAATATTTATCATATAAAAAAACGGGCTGATATGCCCGTTTTTATATGCTAGATAAATATTATTCTGCTTTGCTAGGCGCATCACTACTTGCTTTTGTATCGCTTTTTGCCTGTGTTGCCGCTCTAGGCTTTGCTGCCGCTTTTGGGGCTGCTTTCGGCTTCGCTGCTGCTTTTGGAGCTGCTTTAGGTTTCGCTGCCGCTTTTGGAGCTGCTTTAGGTTTCGCTGACGCTTTTGGGGTTGCTTTCGGTTTCGCTGCTGCTTTTGGAGCTGCTTTAGGCTTTGCTGCCGCTTTTGGGGCTGCTTTCGGCTTCGCTGCTGCTTTTGGAGCTGCTTTAGGTTTCGCTGCCGCTCTTGGAGCCGCTTTAGGCTTCGCCACTACCCTAGGTTTTACTACTGCTTTAGTTGCATTTCTTTTTTCAATTAATGCAACCACAGCTGTAGTCAACTGATCTACCTTCGCGTTCAATTGTTCAATCTTATCGTCTTGTGACTGATTCGATTTAATCCCTAAAAACTTTCTACCTTTAGCTTGGAGCTCATCTCTTTTTTCAAAAAGTTTGTTTTGAATTTCGCCGCCACGAGTTAACAATTCATTGTATAGGCTGTTGGATTTTTCTTGCGCGGCATCGATTGACTTAGCAAGAGCGTCTCTGCTGCTATCAATAGATCCTAAACCTGCCAAAAAGGTATTTTTAGCCATATTTTCTAAGGTGTCTTTAGTCGACATTTTATGTCTCCTGTATAAATAAATGTTGTATCAAACCACAGTGATAAAGCGAAAAAGCATTAAAGCCAAGAACTACTTAGCGTTTTATACTAAGAAAGTTCTTTTACGGTTGCAGCTAAGGCATCAACTTTTTTCGACAATTCTTCAATTTTTGACGCAGTGTCGGTGTTATCAAGACCAAGTTGTTTACGAACATCTTCTACTCGTTGCTCTACTGAGGTTTTTGCTTTTACTTTTTCTTTTGTACTAGTTTCAATTTTTGTGCCGCGCGTTACTAATTCTTCAAACATACGCATTGTTTCGCCGTTGAATTTTTCGTATTGACTTTGGATTTCTTCAAAACCTTTTCCATACGCGCCAAGGCTTGCTAACCAAGCTTTTCTTGCGATTTCTTCTGCTGTGCCTATTGTGTTATTTACGCGTTCTAATGTTGTCATTTAAGTTCTCCAAGTAATTAAAAAATGTCGTTATAGCTCTATGATGATGAGAATATAAACAATAGGATTAGAAAGCGCATACTAAAAATGCAATTAATTAAAATTTATCAGTTTTTAACAACAACAGCCCCTAGCCTTAAAAGCCAATTAGCTGTAGATTAGGAAATCACTTACGTTTCATTGGGGCGACATACATTGAAAACTAAAGACAAAATATTGTTGATAAGTCTTGATTTGTTTAATACTCAAGGTGAACGTAATATCACAAGTGTCGATATCGCAAACGAGTTAGATATAAGCCCTGGAAATCTCTATTATCATTTCAAAGGTAAAGATGAAATTATAAACGCCTTGGTTGACAGTTACATTGCTAAAATTAACGGCATTGACCAATCTTCAGATGACAGCTTAGATTTTTACAAATACCTATTTCATTGCTTGGAAGCTATGCATTTGTTTAGGTTCTTGTTTCAAAACATTGCAGAAATTTCAGCCCAATATCCCTCTATAACAACAAAGTTACAAAGGTTGTCTAAATTTCAAAGACAGTATCTTCGCAGTACCCTTAGTCAGCAACAACGAAAAGGTGTTTTGAATGGTTCTTCAGCTGATCTAGACCTTTTGCTTGACGTGATCAGCCTCACGTTATTCCAAAGTCTCAATTATTATCAGATGCAAGGTGATTCGCTTGTTGATCCTAATATTGTTTATCGCACTTTGATGACTATTTATTTTAGTCTTCAATCGTATTATGCAAAAAATCAAGACAGCGCGAAAATAAAGACTGCTATATTGAAAAAAAATCTTGATAGTGATTAATTAACCTTGGGTAAAGGGTTGTCGTTTTCGTCATTCTCAAATAAAGCCAGCATCATTTTTCGTTCTTTGAGGATGATTGGATTGATAAAGTCATGCACATTTCCAAGCTTTTTAAAGGATTTAAACCCTTTTTCTAAAAATTCATGAAGACTCTTTACTCCCGCCACTTTTGCAGGTTTTCTTGAAAGCATCAAAATGGCAGAAATGCCTGAAATTTTAACAACTTGCGCTAAGTCTAATCCCAAGTTCTCGAGTAATTGAATTTGCTCTTCACGTTTCGTTTGGTTGTTACAGGCTTTGTAAGACGCAAAATAGCTATTGTGGTCAAGCGTATTTTTTCCTAAATCTTGTATCAACGATAAATCTAATTCTAGTGAAAGTGCATTTAATTTAAGAGCAGCTTGCAAAGATAAAAGGGCTTTATCAGGCAACAGTTTAGCCATTTTGGGCACCACTCTGGCCAATTCGTTATCACGTTGACTAAAGTCTTTAGGGCCGTATAGTTCGTCAATGAAAAACTGCATCGCCGGCTTAAAACGTTTTGACTGCCATAAGTCATCATGAGTAACGAGTAAACGTTTAGTTTGCCAAGCTTGTAAATGACGAATATGGGTAGTTAGATTGTTTTCTGCAATATGTTTTTGCATATTTTGGGTGTGTTGCAAAGACAAAATAATGTTTTCTAAGGTATTGGACATTGCGATCCTTTATGTAAGCGTCCTTTAGTTGACGGCTCTAATACACAATTTTACATCAACATGGTATTAAGGCCTATATAAAAAAGCCCGGAAGAACCGGGCTTTAATTAAGCAACAGTACTATCTGTTTCTTCCCATTTTGTCATGGCTAGCAACCCAATGGCCAGCTATTACTGCGCAACCCAAAGATATGTCACCCGCCAATACGGTTGCCGCTACAATTTCGGCAAATTTATTGGCTTTACCTTTACCAACACAACCCATTATTTCTAAACATTCTTTCTGTGTAGGCAAACCAGTACCGCCACCAAAAGTCGCAACAATCAATGAAGGTAAAGTAACAGACATGTATAGGTCGCCATTATCCAACAATTGATGCGATAGCATACCAGCGTGTGATTCAACCACATTGGCTTCATCTTGACCTGTCGCAATATATACCGAAGCAATGCCGTTGGCAGAATGTGGGCCATTATATGCAGCACCTGCCATGTGAGCTCCGGTATTTGCTAGTGTTGTCGCACCAGCTAGCATTTTGGTATCTACCTTCATCACACTTGCGAGCACTTCTTTTTTCAGAACAATTTCGGCAATTACTCGCTTGCCTCGAGAATGTAGCATGTTAAGGTGCGAGTGCTTTTTATCAGTATCCATATTACCAGATAACATATAAAAACACGGAATAGGGGAGTTAGCTTTAATCCATTCACAAGCAATGAGTGTGGCTTTCCCGACCATATTTTGACCAGCAGCGTCGCCAGTGGTGTAGTTAAATCGTAGATATTTTGTCTTGGAAACAGACCATTGTTGAATATGTTCTAATTTACCAACACTTGTGGTCGTTTCTGCTGCCGCTTTAATTTTATCGAAATTTTCAGTAACCCAAATCCCAAAATCCCTTGCTTGACGCGCATTATCGAATATAAAGGCAGGTGCACGTTGCATCCAACCCTCAACAACAGTTGTTTTGACGCCCCCACATTCATTAATAACCCGCATACCACGACTATAACTAGCGACCAATGTGCCTTCAGTGGTTGCCATGGGCACATAAAAATGGCCGTTAGCATGTTCACCATCGATATGCACAGGACCAGCGATTCCAACTGGCATTTGTACAATACCAATAAAATTTTCCACATTGCCAGGTAGCACAGCAGTATCGATACTGTATTGACCAGTATGTTCTAATTCTGCGCCAGTCTTTTCTTTAATAAAATCACGACGGATTTTGGCCATTTCATCGGTATGGTCATTTTCTGCATTACGTGGAATACGCATGTCATCACTCATTATATGGGTCCTTAATTGTTGTTAGCTTAATCTGAACATTCAAACTATATAAAATACTGCAAACAGTGTAGTAATATACACATTTAGTGGAATGGAAAACAATAAAATTATCAAATAAATAACAAATATTTTACAAGCTTGGTACTTGAACTTGAATTTCAAGTTTATTTTGCGAGTTACTCGCCTAACATATCATCCAAAACATATCTCCATCATAAACATTATGAGGGCTTTTTAGTACTGCCTGACTCTTTGGCTTGAGCAGCAATACTGAGCTTTAATAAGTCTTTGTAAGCCTCTTTCATATGTTGTGCTAGTTCGTAGATATCAGGCATAAGTTTTTGACATGAAATCACACCAAAATCAAGCCAACCGTTGTAACTTTGTAAGGTGATATTTAATGCCATCCCATGATACGGAATCGAAACTGGATAAGTACTAACTTGTTTAGCCCCAGCAAAGTATAGAGTGATGTTTGGACCCGGTACATTCGATATCAGCACATTAGCAAAGGGAGGTAAAGAATTCGCTACCCTGGCTCGTGTTAAAGTAGATGCAATGCTACTCACTAGCCAAGGTGCGCCAATTGACGGAAAATCGGTAGGCATTATAGATTTTACGTCTGACATTAGTTCTTTGGTATGAGTTGATGATGCATTTATAGCTTTTAATCGAGCAAGTGGATCTTTGATGGTAGTTGCCAAGCTCATACGCGCCATTGACACTTGATTACTTAGTTCTGTATTGCCCTCTGGTCGCACACTAACAGGGATGGCTGCTAACATATTCTCGTCTAAACTGAGTCCTTCGTCAGCAAAATATCGAAGCATACCTTCACCAGAAATTGCCATAACAACGTCGTTTAGACTAACGTTATTTAGTTTTGCAATTTCTTTGCTTTCTGCATGCGGAATTGAAAACCGAGCGAAACTTCGCTGATTGGTAATAGTGGCATTTAATGGTGTTTTTGGCGCTAACCAGTTCATTCTTTCTGCTTTACTGCCGTCAGCGTTTCTTGCTGGTTTAATAAGATCGTATGCTTTGCCCGTCAGTTTGGGTAAGTTTTTAGTTAATTTAATCGATTGACTAATATTATGCATAACCCCTGAAGCCGCTAATTCGGCAATGCCGTAGTTATCTCCATTGTTGGATTCTCGGCGACGTATGCGTTTTCTTGGCGGACGAGGTATAGACGACACATCCATTATTGCTTCCATCAGCACTTGTCCGCCCATCCCATCTAAGGCTGCGTGATGCATTTTTGAATAAAGTCCTACATAACGTGTTCCCTTAGGCAATTCATCAGGTACGGGTAAACCGTCTAGTATATGCATTTCCCAGAGCGGACGACTACGGTCAAGTAAACTAGAATGTAAACGAGCAACTAATTTATCAACTGTATTCCTAGTCGCAGGCGGCGGCACAATTACATGCCTAATGTGGTATTCAATATCGATATCTTCGTCCATCACCCAAATTGGGTTTGCGATATCAAAGGGCATATTGACCAGTTTTCGTTGAAAAATTGGAGCCATGTGCATTCTTTCTTGAATATGCTTACGCACGTCTTCCATAAAGTCGCCAGAATAATCAGCAGATAACTCCAGAATAGCGAGTCCACCAACATGCATTGGTGTTTCTGGTGATTCTAAATGTAAAAATGCGGCGTCTGATCCACTCAGGTGATCCATAGTCTGTCCTTTCGCTTTAAGCTGAGGTTATTCTAATACAAAACTTTACTTCGCCCTAATAGTACTTTGGGTCTTGCCTTTAATACTTCAGCAAGTAGCAATTTTTCTGTTGACAGACTGAATCTGCCAGCGATACCTGAAAGTCCTTGTTCTATCGGAAGTAGAGATGATAATCGTGCCATATAAAGTTGATAAACTGCTTCTTTTGCAGCGGCGAGGAGAGGGCTCGCTAACACTAGGTTTTTTTGGATAAGATAAGTATTAATATCGCCTAAAGACAATAAAATGGGTTTAGTTTTTGGCGTAAATGGCAACATTGTTTTGTACTTGCAAAAACGATTAATATTTTCAGCCGCGTGCAAGCCCATGTCCATCGCGTTGCTAGCTTGTTTAGGTAAGGGGGATGAATAGCTAGCAGAGTCACCAGCAACAAAAATAGAGTCAAATCCTTCCGCCTGTAAATAACGATTGACTGGCAAGCCATTGGCAACAATATTTGCATTTAGGTCTAGCAGATAATCAGGCAATTTGGTACCTGCTGTCCAAATTGTGATATCAGATTGAACAGTACTATTATCATCAAAGCAAATGCTAGCGTTTTTAACTTCTTTTATCGCTTTGTTGAAGTAAAAATGAACACCCAACTTGTTGCATTGTTCTATTATGTCATTGGCAAGTTTGCTGGGCAGTGATTGTAATATGCTAGATGATGACTCGACGATATTTAGCTTAATGTTTGTATTTTTTGGGTATTTTCGTAGCAGTTCGCCGAGCACTTCTACACCTGTAAAGCCACCCCCAATAATGTTGATAATGGTGCTTGTATTACTATTTATTGACGCCTGTATTTTATTATTTATGGCTAATGCATCGGAAGCTTGTCTGAAGCCAATGGCGTATTTGTCTGCTCCTGTTATGCCATAACTCGTGCGGCTATGCCCTGAAGCGATCAGTAGTACGTCATAATCTAATGTCTGCCCATCATTTAAAGACACAGTTTTTAACTCATTGTTAACCGATTTAACGGTTTGTTGAATGAAATGATGACCTAGTTTTGAGATGAGGGTAGTAAGTGGCAAGGACAAATAATCTTGTTTTTTAACATCTGATAGCATTTCATGGATATTTGGTGTCCACTGAAAATCCGCGCGAGCATCAATAACTGTTACAAGGTGGTGTTTGTCAATTTTGCTTGCGGCAGTCAGTCCAGCAAAATTGGCGCCAATAATAATTATGCGCGATTTGTAAGTGTGAGTGGTCAAAAATAATTCCTAATTTACACGGCTATTGTGAAGCGTCTCTGCTATTAACTTCCAAACTTGTGGATTTACGCCTAAGCCTAAATGTGAGCTAACTACTTCAATATTATTGGCTTGTGGGTTGTAAGTATCGATCGAAGCCTGCCATCCAACAACACCATCTGTTTTGCTATAAATAGATGTTACCGCTTGGTCGAACCCAATACAATTGCGTTGATGAACATCTATTTCAAAAGAGTCGATGTCAATCTTATTTAATGCAATGTATTGTTTTCCAATCGATGTAAATTTGGGCCCGCCTTTTATAGGTGTGCCAAGTGTAATGATTTCTCTAACAGATTTGGGGTATAGCCGAGCGGCCTCACGGGTAAGTACACCACCTAAACTCCAACCAATAAGGGTGACAGATTGACCGTTCAGTTCTTCAGCGATTTCTTCGCATCTTCTGCCTACTCTAAGCATATCGCTATTTACTTGGCCTTTATTTCTCCCTAGTTGAGAATAGTATACCTGATACCCCAAATAATGCAGATATGTACCTAAGGGTTTCATCGACGTATCGCTAGCTTGATAGCCTGGGACTAATAGGATGGGGCGACCGTCACCTTTTGGTGCTTTTGATAGAGTATGCGCATGCAAGCCAATAGCGGCGAACTCAAAAGGCGCTCTAACTTCAAGTAATATACTTAACAAGCTTGGTTTCTTGCATTGTGGTGGAGGTGAATGTTGTATTGTCACAAAACTTTTACCATTATCTTTATTCTCTACTAATATGGAGAACGTTTCTCGTGAAACCATCGAATCTGATTAGCACTATACTAGTTCATACTTCACAACAACTAACTAGATCATAGTGACTTTGATGTAATTTGTGTGCTTGCGCTAATCTCTTTGGCTTATTATATCGTATACCAAGGTTTATCAATATGCTTTAGGGGGACACATTGGCTTTAAAAGTATCCATCGATTTGTCACGAAAATTTATTGTAAGCGCAGATTCAGACCATGTTTTTGCTTTGTTGTCAGATGTTGAAGCATCTGCCGCACACTTCCCGAAAGTTCATGCAATCACAAAGATTGGTGATAATAGATTTAAATGGGAAATGGAAAAAGTAAATTTAGGCACTCACTCGGCGCAAACTGCATATGCTTGTGAGTACATAGCTAATAGCACGGATAAAACGGTTGAATGGTTCCCAATCAAAGGGGAAGGCAATAGCGAGGTGTCGGGGAAATGGACAATTAAGGAACTAAGTGCAGGAACTGAGTTGTCTTTTGTTACAAAAGCAGTGCTAACATTGCCCTTACCGGGCCTGCTTAAACTAGCAATAAGTCCAATGGTAAAAATGGAGTTTGCAGGGATGGTAGATACCTACATTACCAATATTAAAACAGTATTGGTGTAATAAATATAAACTTGGTGCTTTTAGGCAGCAATTGTAAGTAGTTCTATTACATAACGATAATAAGGATAGAAAAATGCAACGGTATGATATTATTTTGTTCGGCGCCACCAGTTTTGTAGGCGAAATATTAACGCGCTACATGCAAGAGAATTATCCCGTTGGCGGCAGAATAAAATGGGCGATAGCAGGAAGGTCTGAGGGCAAACTTAGCAAATTAAAAGCGTCATTAGGTGATGCCGCCGCAAACTTAGATATTATTGTTGCAAACACTGATGACGATGAAAGTATTGAAGCGCTTGTGACCTCAACAAAAGTCGTTATATCCACCGTTGGTCCTTATGCGCTGTATGGTGAGGTTGTTGTAAAAGCCTGTGTCGCTCATGGCACTGATTACTGTGATTTAACAGGAGAGCCACAATGGATTAAAGAGATGGTTACTCGTTACGAGGATATTGCCAAAATCTCTGGGGCTCGTATTGTGCATAGTTGCGGCTTTGATTCTATTCCATCGGATCTTGGCGTTTTCTTTTTGCAAGAAAACGCAAAACTGCAGTTTGATGAGTATTGCTCAAGCATAAAAATGCGGGTGAAAAGTATGAAAGGCGCTGCGTCGGGTGGCACTGTTGCGAGCATGATGAACATGATCAAAGAGGCTAGCAGTGATAGGGAACTAAGAAAGTTACTGTCTGACCCATACGCTTTGTGTCCATCAGACCATCCTTTCACTGTGAAACAAACTAATTTAATGACACCTGCCTACGATAAAGATATGCAGACATGGATTGCACCATTTGTTATGGCTGCAATTAATATTAGAATTATTCATCGAAGTAATTCGTTATTAGGTAACCAATACGGTAACGATTTCCTATACGACGAAGCAATGATGACTGGAAAGAGTATATTAGGAGGGATGGGAGCCGCTGCATTTTCTGCAGGAATGGGTGGCTTTATGCTGGCGGCGGTGATTCCACCGAGCCGCTGGTTAATGGAAAAAACAGTCCTGCCTAAACCAGGTGAAGGACCGAGCCAAAAACAGCAATTAGAAGGGCGATACGACCTTAGGTTTGTCGGTAAAACAAAAAATGGGCAAGAACTTCGGTGTAAAGTTACCGGAGACCGCGATCCTGGTTACGGTTCTACTGCTAAAATGTTAGGAGAATCTGCTATGTGTCTGCTTGAGGATATTTCAAAAGAAGACAAAGCAGGTGGTTTTTGGACCCCAGCGAGTGTATTTGGCATGCATATTGTGCAGCGTCTCGAAAAATACGCGGGTTTGAGCTTTACATTGCAGCAAGAATAGTGATTATAAAAGGTGTGCGATTTTGTTTTTAGGTCTTTCTGGAGTGTCTTTTTTGTGATCTAATTGCAAGCTGCACCGCTTTCGCTGCCTTTATTAACTCACCTTCGATTACATTTACCATATCATTAGCAACAGATTTTTCATGCGTGTTATGTTTATTATTTGCCGTATTGTTGGGTTTATGAACGTCAGGTGTGTCATAGTTTCTTTGATAAGTAGCGCGATAGTACAATTCGGTAAAGTGCTCCAATGGCCCAAATACCGCCTCTTGTATACTGGGCTTAATACGATCAACAAAACTAGCCAGTGTTTCATGAGCTTGCTTTTCGTAACCGAGTTTACTAAGTGACTTAAAAACTAGTGATAACGGTGTTTTAGTAGGCAGTGTAAACCAAGACCGATAGGGTAAAAATAACACTGCTAAAAACAGTCCAATTAAAGCGATAGTCAGTAATAGGAATTGAGTTAGGCTTTGTTTACTAAGTTCGCCAAAAATAGAAGTAATGATATTCGATTGGGCATCTTGATTAAAGCCAAGTACAAACTGGTTCCAATTGTGGTCAAGAATTGACAATTTTTCATCAAGTACCGATAGCCCTGCAAAATCAAAAAAGCTTTTTATATCACGAGCGAACACTTCACTTTCTTGATTGTTTAACGCAGACAGTAGACCTAATAATGTTCGGTTAGGGGCAACTAATGAGGTTGGATCAAAACGAACCCAGCCTAATTTATCGTCATATGCTTCAACCCATGCATGAGCATCATATTGTCTAACAGTTAATATATTTTCACCTTGTATTTCACCGCCCTGATAGCCCGTAACCATTCTGGCGGGTACACCTGCAATTCTTAGCATATAGGTCATTGCTGAAGCATAGTGAGAACAAAATCCTTTTTGATATTCAAACATAAAAGTATCAACTGGATTTATACTCATCAAAGGGGGTTTTAATGTATATGTAAAGGCTTGCGTTAAAAATAGCTGATTAATAGCATCCACTTTGTCGGTGAACGTCATTTCTTCGCTAATGGTTTCAGCCACCCACTCTTGAGTGCGCGGGTTAGAGTCGGTTGGCACTTGTAAATATCTGGAAAAGTCCACTTCATCTTTAAATACGTCTAAACGGGCATTGGTATAAGATGAAATAATGTATAAATTTGATTTTGTAGATACTTCATTTTGATACAGTTGATATTGCTGATTCATAAAAATCGCAGCATCGCCCATGTTTTCTTCAAGCAAAGGAATATCAAGAGAGTAAAGCCATCTAGTATTTGCTGGTTCGGCTATTATTAAGTAGCGAAACTGGCTGGTTTCTTGTGTATCTTCAAATTCAAAAGAGAACTTGTTTACACTGTCATAAGGCGTAGGTTCTCTTGCTACTGACCATGTTGATCCATCAAAGTAATCTAAAACGATAGATCTGAAATATCGGTCTTGAGAATTTGGCACATTATTGTTTTCAAATTCGGCCCTAAAAACGAGGTCATCTGATTGCGCAAGGCTAGCAATATCGCCTGGCGTAACTTGTTCTGATAAGCCAGTTTCTGTACTTTTTTCTATTTGAGTTTGCCAAAATGGTGGGAACCTTGGTACGACGATAAAAAGAACAAGCATAATGGGGCTTGCTTGAAAAATCATTTTGAGGCTTTGCTTAATGCTTTTGCCAATACTTAATACACCTCGGTTTAAAAAAAATGCGGTGAGAAAAAGCATGATCAAACACACAAAATAGTAAAGCACTAAATAAACGCTTTGGTTGTAAACAAAACCACATGCAATAAGGAAAAATAGCACAATTAGTATTAGGTGATAGTCAGCTTTGGTATGTAAATTGATGATCTTTAGGCAACACGCAACAACCAATAGGTTGACCATAGTAGCCATTAAACCAAAACTACCAGACATGTAAATTAACAGCAGCATGCAAAATATTGCTAACAAGTTAAGCGTAAGGTTTTTAATCGGCTCTAGTCGCTTTTTAATGCGTGCGATGGCGATAATAATAGAGCAAAGACTTAATATCCAAACCCATGTCATCATTGGTTCATGCAGCGTTATTAATAAAAGGAAAAATACAGCGATTAAGCTGCCGTATACAGGTAAGCTATTTAAGTTCTTATCGACATAAGCTTTCATGCTTTTGCCTTATGCTTGGAGGCGTTGGCGCTATCAGGTTTAGTCGGCGAAGATGAATAAAGGGCCAATTGAGACAAACATTCTTCAATGTGTTTTGGACCGGTTTGAGGTAATAACTTAGTCGTTCCCAAATCTAAACCAAATTTCACATGATCTTTTTCTAATTGCTGAATTTGATAACATAAGCACTGCAATGCGCGTTCTAGACCTAAGTGTTGTATGTCCTGCAATCGTAACCAACCTGATACTCCTTGATTTTCACTAAAATCCTTAGTTAACAATCCTTGGCCCTTTGCAAGGTGCTTCCAACTGATGTGATGAATGGGATCGGTGGCTTGGTATTCGCGTATACCTTGCAGATTATCTGATATAGCAAGTTGAGAATCACTTGATAATCCCAAATCGCTTTCTTCACTTTCTAGCACCAAATTCATAGGTGCCTTAAATATTTTCGGATAAACCAAAAAATCTATATCTGGGCTTAAATGACTCCAGCACTTAAACAAACCAAATCCATAAATACAGCTCAGGCTGACGCGAGGACTATGGTATTGACCCCGAGTATAGGAAGGTAAAGGAACCCGTATTGTTTTTTTTGCTTGCTGTTGTAAGCTAATAACCCCTTTGTTTTCGATTTGAAAACTTAGACATCCGCCTTGATAATCTTCGGTCGAATTGATTTGAATGGGTTGATATAGCTGCCTATTTTCGAAATCAGCTTGTATAGGTAAAAACTCAATTTTGTGTTGAATAAAGTAAAAATAACTATGAAATACCGACAGTAAAATAACAGCAATAAGAAAGTAGCAAAGTAAGAGAATGACATTATTCTGAAAATTAGTACCCAATACAAACAAACAAACTGCTATACCAATGCACGACCAACCAAAACTTGTCGGTAAGATAAAGGTATTGTTTATATTTAACTGAACCGAATTGTTGCTTGGGATCCGTTTATTCAGCCAGATACTGTGAAGGTCTTTCAACCAAGCTTTAAAACGATGCCAAGTATTTATTATACCCATGTGGCTTATGCAGCCATTGGATCGACTTGTTGCAAAAGATGGTCGCTAAAGGTTGTCGCTGTAGGAGAATTCATTTGGCCTCTTAAACGATGTTCAAAAACAGCCTGCAAAACATGTTGTACATCTTCTGGAGTAACAAAATCTCTTCTACGAACAAACGCAGCTGCTTGAGCTGTTCTGTACAGTGCTTTAGAGCCTCGTGGAGAAATTGCATTGGGGAAATCACCCGACTCTCTGCTAACCTTCACTAAATTCAAGATATAATTCAATACATCTTCACTAACACTAACGTTACCCACTTTTTCTTGCAACAGGGTCAATTGTTCTAGGCTTATGATCGTCGCTAACTTGGGTTTGTCGTCATGTTCACTCAGCATTGCTTTTTCAGAATCAAAGTCCGGGTAACCAATTGATAGTTGCATATTAAAACGATCTAACTGCGACTCTGGTAGAGGATGCGTCCCTGATTGATGAAGTGGGTTTTGACTTGCTATTACAAAAAACGGCGACGGTAAAGGTCTTGTTACGCCATCTATTGTGACTTGCCTTTCTGCCATCGCTTCCAACAATGCACTTTGGGTTTTAGGGCTTGCACGGTTAATTTCGTCGGCCAGCAATAGTTGGTTAAATATGGGGCCTTTGTGAAAACTAAAACTTTGACTGGTATTTTCAAATATATTGACGCCCAAAATATCAGCTGGTAATAAATCTGAAGTAAATTGTAATCGTGCAAAGTCGAGTCCAAATACGCTTGCTAGCGCTTCTGACAAGGTCGTTTTCCCCATACCGGGAAGGTCTTCAAGTAACAAATGTCCTTTGGCCAACAAGCAAACCAGCGCTAGCTCAATAGTGTCTTCTTTGCCTTTAATCGCTCGGCTAATTTGTTCAATACATTTTGCGATGTCGGAGCGCATGCAATGGCTTTCCTATAATTATTGACACTTCTAATTAACACAAGTGTGCATATCCACATGGTTTGGTCTTTTGTCGACTTTGCTTATTGACAGCTTAATCAAAATCTTGAATTAACTTAACTGACCGATATTCTAGCCAATTTTGTATCCATTTAACTTATTATTTAGCATACCTTAGTATAGCTAAAAGAAGCATATATTTTAGTGCATTTTGTTTTAAAGCGCAGCGCGTTAATGTGTCACAATTCACAAATGGTATATCATTGTGAATATTAATAATTAACAGGTCTTAATTTTTAGTGGCATAATGAATACACACCAAGTTTTCGCATAATAATTTCAATTATCATACTAGGAATCATTGATATGTCCGTTCATCCGCTTGCTGGCAAAAAAGCTCCACAATCAGAATTAATTAATGTCGCAAAAATTGTTAGCGATTACTACAGTGTTATTCCTGATGTTGAAGATATCAGCCAAGCTGTGAGTTTTGGTACGTCAGGTCATCGAGGAAAGTCTATTATTGGCAGCTTCAATGATGTACATATTGCAGCAATTTGCCAAGCGCTGGCGGAAGTTAGAAAGTTAAATGGTATTTACGGTCCGATGTTTATAGGTAAAGACACACATGCTTTATCAGAACCCGCATTGATAACCGCTCTTGAGGTCTTAGCAGCCAACTCAGTTCATGTCGTTATTCAAGAAAATAACGGATTTACTCCTACACCTGTTATTTCTCACGCAATTGTTCATTACAATCGTAATCGTAGTGAGAATTACGCCGATGGCGTAGTTATAACACCCTCTCATAATCCGCCTACAGATGGCGGTTTTAAATACAACCAGAGCCATGGCGGTCCAGCCGAGGGGACTGTTACAACTGCGATACAAAATAGAGCAAATGAAATTATCGCCCAGAACTTACCAATTGCGCGCATACCCATTTCTCAAGCAATGTCGTCTGAGTTTATTAAGGAGCAAGATTTTGCTAGCTTGTATATCGAACAACTCGACCAAGTACTCGATCTAGATGTAATAAAACAAGCAGGTTTGTCTTTGGGAACTGATCCTTTGGGTGGCTCAGGTATTCATTATTGGGATCGTATCGCTGAGCGTTACGGCTTAAATATAGAAATTGTAAACGATAGTTTAGACCAACGATTTTCATTTATGCCATGTGATAGAGATGGCAAAATAAGAATGGATTGTTCTTCTCCTTATGCGATGTCAGGCTTAATTGACCTAAAAGACAAATTTGACATTGCATTTGGTAATGATCCAGATTTTGACCGACACGGCATAGTGTGCCCTACAGGTGGGTTAATGAACCCTAATCACTATTTATCGGTCGCCATAAACTACTTAGCACAACATCGAAATCAATGGCCAAATACGGCAGCTATAGGTAAAACGCTAGTTTCGAGTTCAATGATAGACCGGGTTGTTGATAGTTTAGGAAGATCGCTAGTTGAAATGCCAGTAGGATTTAAGTGGTTTGTAGAGGGGCTTAGCAATAAAACCATTGGGTTCGCTGGAGAAGAATCAGCGGGTGGGATATTTTTAAATAAGCAAGGTGATACTTGGGCTACTGATAAAGATGGCTTTATTTTGTGTTTATTAGCTGCCGAAATGACAGCAAAAACGGGTAAAGATCCTGCTGAGCATTATCGGGCTTTGACCGCTAAGTTTGGTAAACCTGTATATACCAGAATCGATGTGGCTGCATCTTTGCAACAAAAGAAAAAGCTATCTGCTCTTAGCAAAGAAGACATTAAGGCAAGTCATATGGCGGGCGAAGAAATCACTAAAGTTCAAACCCACGCTCCTGGCAACAACGCGGCCATAGGTGGTGTCAAAGTAAGCACTCAAAACGGATGGTTTGCGGCTCGACCCTCAGGTACCGAAGATGTCTACAAAATATATGCTGAAAGTTTTTCGGGTGATACACATTTGACTAAAATCATCTGTGAAGCGGAAGAGTTGGTTTCTACAATCATCTAAGAAAAATGCTTATTTGTAATGTAAATGTTAATAAATATAGTAATTAATGTAAAAAATACGGATAAATAATATTGATATTTCAAATCAGTCTTAAAAATTAACAAAATATTTACATTCATACGTATGTTTTAGCTTTTACCCATTGGCGTTGTCCGTTTTGCTGTAATAAACTTCGGGCAAGTTGAACGTCCTTTGGAATACTATGAAAACACAAGCTAAAACCACCAAAAAAACTGTAGGTGCACAATCACCAATATTAGAAGACATGCTAGATAAAAATGTCTTTAAACAAGCTGTGATTAAGCATTTACACTCTACGTTAGGCACTGACGAAAACAAAGCGGATAATCACGCATGGTTTAAAGCGGTTAGCGCTGCTATTCAAGAGTTAGTGTTAGAGCGGCTTAGAAGCACACAAAAAACGCATTATTTAAATGATACTAGAGCAGTTCATTATTTTTCTGCAGAATTTTTGATGGGTCGGCTGTTGTCAAATAATATGCAAAATTTTGGATTATTCGAAACCGCAGATACTGCCTTACAAGAATTAGGCGTAAGTTTAAGTGACGTACTAGAAGAAGAACCCGACATGGCGCTTGGTAACGGAGGATTAGGAAGATTAGCAGCATGTTTTATTGATTCCTTAGCCACTATGGACTTACCTGCGATCGGTTATGGTATTCATTATGAACACGGTCTTTTTCGACAGGAAATTAAAAATGGGGGGCAAATCGAGCGGCCTGATAGTTGGAGAGACTACGGCAATCCCTGGGAAATTTGTCGGCCAGAATCTATTCAAGAAATTTCGCTATATGGTTATGTTGAAACTAAGTACGGTGATGATGGGAAAATTCAAAAAGAATGGCACCCAGGATCGATCGTACAAGGCGTTCCATGGGATATTCCTGTAGTTGGGTATGGTGGTGGCACAGTAAATGTGCTGCGTTTATGGCAAAGTAAATCTTCTGGATATTTTAATTGGGATGTATTTAATGCGGGAGGTTATGTTGATGCTCAACGCGAGAACATACAAGCAGAGACAATTTCTAAAGTACTTTATCCCAATGACGAAACTGAAGCTGGTAAAGAACTCCGGTTAATTCAGCAATATTTTTTCAGTGCATGTTCCCTTAAAGACATAATTAGAAGATATAAAAGAGCTCACGGTGACGATTGGTCTCGTTTTGCAGAGCAAGTTGTTGTGCAACTAAACGATACGCATCCGGCAATAGCAATTCCTGAATTGATGCGGATACTAGTAGACAGAGCCGAATTAGATTGGGACAGTGCTTGGGCAATATCAACCAAAACCTTTGCATATACTAATCATACTTTACTGCCAGAAGCGTTAGAAAAGTGGCCAGTAAGAATGTTAGAAAAAATTCTACCTAGGCATATAGAGATTATTTATGAGATTAATCATCGATTTATGCAAGAAGTAGAAAATAAATGGCCAGGTGATAATAAAATTAAGGCCAAACTTTCTATTATTGAGGAAGCTGGCGAAAAGATGGTTCGTATGGGGAACCTTTCGGTTATTGGTTCGTTTGCAGTAAATGGTGTCGCAGAAATCCATTCAAAATTAGTCAAACAAAATTTATTTCCTGAATTCGACCAACTTTATCCAGGAAAATTAACAAATGTTACCAACGGTGTAACACCACGTCGCTGGCTCAAAGCCTGCAATCCATTATTGTCAGACCTTATTAGTAAAAAAATTGGAAGTGATTGGCCTTTGCAACTAGATAAACTTGATGCTATTTCTGCATTAGCCGACAATAAAACTTTCCAAAACCAGTTTATGAAAATTAAACAAAAAAATAAGCAAATATTAGCGGACGAAATACTAAAACTTACTGGTATTAAGGTAGATCCAAAAGCTATTTTTGATATTCAGATTAAAAGATTGCATGAATATAAGCGCCAACATCTAAATTTGTTGCACATTATGGCTTTATATCGCCGTTTGTTAGAGGACCCAAATTATGACATGCATCCGCGAGTGTTTATCTTTGGTGCTAAAGCGGCGCCAGGGTATACGCTAGCTAAGACTATTATTTATGCGATTAATAAGATTGCTGACAAGATTAATAATGATTCACGCGTAAATAAAAAAATTAAAGTCGTTTTTTTACCGAATTATAGAGTCTCATTGGCAGAAAAAATGATACCCGCTGCTGATGTTTCACAACAAATATCCACTGCTGGTAAAGAAGCCTCAGGTACTGGTAATATGAAATTAGCGTTAAATGGCGCTGTGACTATTGGCACACTTGACGGTGCAAATATTGAGATTGCTGAAGAAGTAGGGGAAGACAACATATTCATTTTTGGCAATACTGTTGAGGAAATAACTGCACTTCAAAGTAAGGGTTACAAACCGTATGATTACTATTATAAAAATAGTGAATTAAAAGCGGTGCTTGACTGGTTAGATAGTGACTACTTTACACCTGGCAGACCTGGCGCGCTCTCAAGCTTAAAAGACAGCATGCTTAAAGGTGGTGATCCCTACCTTGTTTTAGCTGACTATGATTCATACTGTGAAGCAAATATTGCGTTGGATGAAGCGTATGGTGATTCCGCAAAATGGGCAAAAATGGCAATATTAAATACGGCTAAAATGGGGAAATTCACTTCGGATCGTTCTGTTAAGGATTATGTTGAAAGAATATGGAAGCTAGACCCTTGTACAGTTGATAAATAACTAAGCATCGGTATAAAAAACAGGTAATCACGAACATCCTAAAAAAACCGACTGAATTTAAGTCGGTTTTTTGCCTTTTTGAATAAAGTATTGTGTGAATGCACCGATATATAAGGGGAACGTAGTCGAGGACAATTACTTTTTGATGGCCCCTAATCACATTCAACATCTTAATGAACTTCCAAACCGCTATCATTTTATTGAGATAGTTTCTAGTATCGCTGAGCGCGAGAAACGGTTTAGTCTCATGTTGTTAGACGTAATGCGTTTTTCTGACGTATCTGCTGCTTTTGGCCATAAAGCAGGTGATGATCTTCTCTTACAAATCGTAAATCGTATTAACTTGATATATGACAATGCCATGGCAATTGGCAGAATCAGTGGTGATATATTTGGTGTTGTGTTTACCAATAACATAAGTGCAAGTAGTATGCGCGCAGAACATGAACACTTGTTTAACCACTTTAAAACACCATTAAGCGTGAATAATACAGCTTTCATTGCAGATTTTAATGTAGGTGTTGCAATACGGAAAAACCCCGATTCCAGTGTGAATACAATTATTTCCCTGGCTGAAACGGCTTTAAAAAAGTCTAAGTCTAATAGACATGAAAATTTCACTCTATTGAATGACGACACTAATGAGGCGACCGGACGAGGCCTGACACTAAAAGCAGATCTAACAAGAGCACTCGCAAAAGACGAACTTGAACTATATTTTCAACCAAAAGTCGACTTAAACGATTACAGTATTATTGGCGGTGAATGCTTGCTGCGTTGGAATCATCCATTAGACGGCGTTGTGTTTCCGGGTACACTATTAAAAGCGGCCGAGTCATATAACATGATGAACGAACTTGGCTATTGGTCTATCGATCATGCTTTGGCTGCGCTTGCAAAAATTCATGAGTGTGGTCATCAAATTAAAATCTCCGTTAATTTATCACCTACACAGTTGTACGACCAACATTTGACTAGCACGCTCAGATTATTAGTAAATAAATATAATATTCAAACCCACTTGCTTGAAATTGAACTTACAGAAGACGTTGCTTTATCGAATTCTCTGTTGGTTAAACGCCAATTAGCAGACATAGCCGATATGGGAATATCTGTTTCGATGGATGATTTTGGTAAAGGGTATTCTAATTTGAGTTTTATCCGCGATCTGCAGCTCAGTGCCATCAAAATTGATAAGGCCTTTATCTTAGCGTTACAGGATTCCCCAGTAAATTGCGCGATTGTTCAAGCGACAAAACTAATTTGTGACGCAAAGCAATGCGAAACTTATGCAGAAGGCATAGAATCAGTTGAGCAACTTGAATTGCTAAAATCTATGGGTGTTGATAAAGGGCAAGGCTTTTTATTTTCTGAAGCAGTTCCTTTGAGCGAGTTTCTTAACTTATTAAGAGTAGGGCACTTCTCTAAAATTATTCATCAAGAAGCTCGAAAAATAAGTTAAAGGTGCTACCATACTTCGTAGATTCGATTTACGGAGATTTGCGTGGAATTACTCTCTTTGTCTGGGGTTTCTCGTCAGTCAATTAAACAACTTATTAGCAACGATTATTTAGACTTTAGCCGACGCTACACTTTAGATTCCAACACATTTACCTTTTTATTAGAAAATGGAACGCATGTTAGCTTGCTTGCTAACGGAATACTTGGAATCAATTTAGCATCCGTCGATAAACATGCAAAAAGTATCGTTTTATCATGCGGCATTCATGGTAATGAGACCGCCCCCATTGAAATTTGTAGTCAGTTAGTAACGCAAATTTTAAATCAAAGTCTGCTAAGTAAACACCGTATCTTATTCATATTTGGTAATATAGATGCAATGAATAAAGGCGTTCGCTTTATCGATGAAAACCTTAATCGTCTTTTTGTCAGAACAAATGCGCCGGTTTTATTAAATACATACGAAAAAGTCAGAGCAGATACCATTAAACATATTGTTGACAGTTTTTTTAATGGGCCGCAATCGGAAAAAATCCATTATGATTTGCATACCGCTATTCGTCCCTCTAAACATGAAAAATTTGCGGTATATCCCTTTTTACATGGGCGAGAATATGATTTAGAACAGTTGGCTTTTTTGTCTGCTTGTGACGTTAACACTATATTACTTTCTCAATCACCAACGGGCACTTTTAGTTATTACTCATCTTTTTATCATCATGCTCATTCATTCACTGTCGAATTGGGTAAAGTAAAGCCCTTTGGTGAAAACGATATGCGCAACTTTAGCGCGGTTAAGAAACAATTAATTGCACTGTTGAGCAAAGAACAAGTGTTACTAAAGCACTATAACGATTGCCCAATTACAGTGTTTAAGGTTAATCAGGTGATAAATAGGGAACATGAAAATTTTTCGCTAGGATTTAGTGAGAATATTGCCAATTTTACCGAGTTTGATAAAGGAGATGTATTGGCAATTGAAAACGGAACGCCTATAAATGCAACTCATAACGGCGAAGCGATTGTTTTTCCAAATGCAGAAGTGGCGATTGGTCAACGCGCTTTATTAACGGTAATTCCTTGTGAGCTTTGAAATAGACCATCGTTTAAAAAGCGACTCTACCTTACTGGTAAAATGCAATCATATTCAAATTAGACTCATTCATGACAGTCGTTACCCCTGGTTGATTTTGGTGCCAGAATATAAAGATGTTTATGATGTAGATGATTTAGACTGGAATGTTCAACTTCAAGTATTGCAAATTTCTGCTTGGGTATGTAAAGCATTAAAAGTTGCGTTTATGCCAGATAAATTAAATGTGGCCGCGCTTGGTAACATTGTGAAACAATTGCATATACACCATGTTGCTAGATTTGAGTATGATGATACATGGCCTGGCCCTATTTGGGGGAAGGGTAAATCATTACCATATTCCCCGCCTGATTTTGAAAAGCGCAAAGGGCTAATTTGTACAACATTAAAAGAACTAAACCAAGGAGACTTGAATGCTTATTACTACGACTAATAATGTTGAAGGAAAAACAATCGAAGCTTATTACGGCATTGTGATAGGTGAAGCGATAATGGGGGCAAATGTTTTTAAAGACTTGTTTGCTTCAATAAGGGATATCGTTGGTGGTCGCTCGGGCGCTTACGAAGCAGAATTAACCAAAGCTCGAAAAATTGCCTTTGATGAAATTCAAAAAGAAGCCATGATGCTTGGCGCAAATGCCGTGGTTGGCGTTGATTTAGATTATGAAGTTGTGGGTCAAAATGGCAGTATGCTAATGGTCAGTATTAGCGGAACTGCAGTTAAAGTAAGTCAATAACTAAAAAGCCGATACATAACAAAGTAAACTTAAATCAAGCCTGAAGGTTTATCCTGATCATCTTCGGGCTTCTTGTTCTTTTCAGCTTCTTTTTGTTTTTCATATGCATCAGAAAACTCAAACGGTTTATTACTTTTTTTAAGCAGGGTGATGTTACTAATAATCACCGCAAAAACCACAACAATAATGACAATTACCCAAGTTAAGCTTAACTGCATAGTATATTCCTTTTAAAGGCCTTTGTTGTATGTATAACGTTCAACTAAATCGGGCAATTGTTTCAATATTTGCTCTTTACCCAGAATTTCGGATTTCTTCAATAGTATAAGCAGTGAGTCTAGATCAAAATCACTGATAATTTTGTTAGCCACCATTTTATGGGATAAATGCCAAGGTTCTCTAGCAACTCCGCCTGTATATTTTGAGTAAGGTAAATAAAAACCAAACGTGGCTGCATTATCGCTAATCCAATTGCTTAATTCTGCACAAGGGCCGCCATTTTCATACTCTGCGGGTACCAGTTCAAATTGATGTTTTCGCCGGGTCACTTCAGCTCTATCGTAAACATCAAAGTCGGTTCCCCAGTGATGTCGACTCGCGCCAGGTAGAGCTGACCAAAGCATGATAGCATGAATTTTTTGTTCATCGCTTAGATTTGCGGTATCTAGTACTTCGCCATTGAGGCTGAGCAATGGTAATTCCCCCCTCCATTTTTTATTCCAGATACTCAATTGTCTATCGAAACTCCTAAAGCTACTGCATACTTGAATATCTATATTTTCTGAAGCTGCTGCTTTTTGCATAGATAAAAATGCATCTATTGTAATACGATGGAGTTTATGTGGACCGATTAGAGGCGTTAAATGCTGCTCTGTTAAGCCCATTATTTGTGATGATGAGACGTTTAAGTACTCTGAGTTTTTGTCGTTTGGCATTAGCCTTATAGCCTCTAGCTAAGTAACTTTACTAATATTGCGTAATATACTTTTTCTAAACTTTTTACATTCTCTATGTTAACGCATTCGTTTATCTTGTGAATGGTATTATTTTCAGGACCAAGCTCAATGACTTGAGCACCAGTAGGCGCAATAAAGCGCCCGTCCGACGTCCCTCCAGCAGTGGATAATGTGGTGTCAATGCCAAGCGTTTCCGCTATAGCTTCTTGACTTGCAGCAATTAAGCTTCCTTCAGCTGTAATAAAAGGCAAGCCGTTTTTTATCCATCCGATAGTATAGTGAAGTTGGTGTTTGTCCAATATGTCTACAACACCTTGTTGCAGTTGTTCAGCCGTGACCTCTGTCGAGTACCTAAAATTAAACACTATTTCAATGCTCCCTGGCACAACATTAGTTGCGCCAGTACCGGCATGAATATTAGATATCTGCATGCTTGTCGCTGGAAAATACGCATTACCATTATCCCAAACAGTCTCTGCCAATTCACTTATTGCCGGGGCTACCAGATGAATTGGGTTTTTTATAAGATGTGGGTAGGCAACATGTCCTTGAATACCATGCACGGTTAACGTTCCGGTAAGCGAACCTCGCCGACCATTTTTTATTACATCCCCCGTTAGATTTGTACTCGAGGGTTCACCTACAATGCAGTAGTCAATTTTTTCTTTTCGTTCTTCCAGCGTGTCTATCACTCGGGTAGTACCGTTAATAAATGGGCCTTCCTCGTCGCTTGTTATTAAAAAAGCAATGGAGCCTTTGTGTGCTGGATAGTCTTCCACAAATCGTCTAGTCGCCACCATCATCGCAGCTAGGCTTGCTTTCATATCTGCAGCACCACGACCAAAAATAAAGCCGTCTTTTTCAGTGGCTTCAAAAGGAGGGCTTTGCCACTTGTCTATTGGACCAGTAGGCACTACATCGGTGTGGCCAGCAAAACAAAAGACAGGTTGTTTTGTGCCTTTGCGAGACCATAGATTGGTTGTATCCTCAAACACCATAGTTTCATTAGTAAAGCCAATATCAGCCAATAATTCTTTAAATAGTATTTGACATCCAGCATCGTCTGGCGTGATGGATTTTTTATTAATAAGTGTTTTAGTTAACGCAATGACATCATTCAAGGCCAAAAAATTCCTGATAAATTGAATCGTTGAACCCAATAATTAACTTTTTATTGTGTAATAAAATAGGGCGCTTAATCATAGAAGGATGTTCTGTTAACAGACCCACAACATTGTCTGAATTAATTGAAGCTTTAGTCTCATCGCTTAGTTTTCGATAGGTAGTTCCGCGTTTATTTAGAACTAGCTCCAGTCCAAAATTATCAATAGCGTCATGCAATACGGTTTCGTCTACACCGAGTTTTTTGTAATCGTGAAAATCGAAGGAAATATTGTTTTTTTGTAACCATGATTTTGCTTTTTTTATAGTATCGCAGTTGGGGATACCGAACATTTTAGTCATATTTATCCTTTAGCTTTAGTTTTGCTCAGAGTCTTTTGCTTAATCTTCGATTATTGTATATCGCGCTTTTTTTAAAGCATTAATCGCGTTGGTTAATTGTTCTTGCTTGACTAACACAAAATCAGTTTCAAATGTAGATACAATAAAAACACTCACCTTTGCTGCGGCCAATACTCCGCTAATGTCCGACATAATCCCCACTAAGGAAAGATTTAATGGGCCCAATACTTCTAAGACACGCCAATCGAAATCGGTTTCAATTGCAGGAATAGATAAAGATTGAGGCACGACCAATGATAGCTCGTCTTCAGTTTTTCCAATAAAATAAATATCGCATTTGAATACGGAGGAGGGAATATTACTATTCTCATCAAGGCTATGGATTGCAAACGTCTTTGATAGCACTCGCAAAGTTTGTTTAGACATTGAATCGTCCTGATATTGAAAAAATTAGTTTTATCCACTTTATCTGTGGATAAGTATGTGTGTTACGTTAGGTTAACGCGCTAAATTTTTGAAAAGTATAACAAATTGAGATTGCTTAGAATACAATCAATTATAAGCTGATAAGAGCTTAGATATAGCTATTAATGCTAACACTTCATCATTTAATATTATTTGAACTTTTTTTATCTTCTTTGCATAATTCACAAAAAAAGAAATTATAAATACTTATGTCTCCTTTATCATTTTATGCTGGACCAAAAGCCCTCGCATACATTAAACAAAATGGCTTTACACCTGAGATGTTTAGCGCAGTATTAGGTGCTAGTGGCGGACCTAAATGGTTTGTCCTCACTGGGCTCGACAAAGTATTGTTTAACGACTTCATGCATAAATCGACACATCATGTTGATATCATCGGTAGCTCGGTGGGTGCCTTCAGAGCAGCTTGTTTTGCACAAGATAATCCTGGTGCGGCTATATCGCGCTTAGCTGAGGGCTATTCAAACACGGTTTATTCAGAAAAACCTAGCGTGCAAGAAATCACGCAAAAGGGAAGTGTGTTATTGGGTGAAATGATGGGAGAGAATGGGGTAGAGCAAGTTTTAAACTGCGTCAATAAAACCGTCCATATTGTGGTGGCACGATGCCACGGCTTGACAGCCTGCGAATCTAAATTGAAGCAATATTCGGGTTTGATGCTCGCTGCATTGCGCAACTTCCAATCTAGAGAACAGCTTAATAAAAGTTTTACCCGAATTGTTTTTTCGTCGAGCAACAAAGCATTTAGTTTTAGCGAAAAACACAAGTTTATTACTGAAAATGTGCAGTTAAATGAAAGTAATTTTTTAACTTCATTAATGGCATCGGGCTCTATACCTGCAGTAATAGAAGGCGTAAAGGATATCAACGGGGCTAAGCCCGGCATGTTTAGAGACGGCGGTATTATCGATTATCATTTCGATATGCAGATAGAAACCTCAGGTTTGGTGTTGTACCCACATTTCTATTCAAAACCTACTCCCGGCTGGTTCGATAAGTCGTTAAAGTCTAGAAGCTGTCATGAATCTAGTTACGACAATGTGTTAATGCTTGCACCGAGTGATGATTTTGTCGCCAAATTGCCTTTCGGAAAAATCCCAGACCGGAATGACTTTAAATATTTGCCAGCTCAAGACAGGATTAAATATTGGACCAAAGTAATTGCTGAATCAGACCGATTAGCCGAGTCATTTTTAGAAGCAGCAGAAAAACAATCCTTAGCTGATTTGATACAGCCTATAAATCTGAAAAGATAATACAAAAAGCACTTGCGTATATTTCGGGCACTAGCTATTATACGCGCCGCATTAAACAGCAAAATGCGCCTATAGCTCAGTTGGTTAGAGCGCTACCTTGACATGGTAGAGGTCCCCTGTTCGAGTCAGGGTAGGCGCACCACGTTTCCTATGTTATTACTTTTTAACGTTCCGACGAAGTCCAATCGCAACCAGTCCAATTAGAACAATCAACGCAGATGACGGGCTCGGTACTAAATTAATGGCCTGATTACCAATAAATGTTTGTACGTTTTTAGTGACGTGAGTGCCATCCAACAATAAAAAGTCACTTGTATCAAAACCGAAATCTAAACATGTGCCTGGCACATTATATTGTGCTTCTATGTCACCAAACGGGTTAAAAGTGTTCGGATCAAACGTAAAGATATTGCCTTGGGCGTCTCGTATGAAGCAACTTGGAGCTCCAAAAGGATTAAAGCCAAACATCTGAGGGTTGATAGCTGCAAAACCAACAAGACTTGAATAATCTAATAGATTTATGTCGAAGAGGCCGGGAAATAAATTTACAGGAAAATTATTGACTACAGACGTATCGGAACTTATTAGGAAACGTGTTGCACCTACAGAACCTAAACTGGTGACGATATTAGACATATCCGTTAATATTTGTGTCACAACCTCAAAATCGGTAAGTGGATTTCCCAATGCTTGGTTTACGAAGAAATTATTGAATCCACCACTTATAACAACCAGGTCATTTTCATCAAAACTGCCTTGAGCAGCAATAAGACTATTGGTTTGAGACAGCATATCAGGTGCTAGTGGTGCAGAACCTAATACAGTACCGCTAGTCACAGCGCCAGCATATGCATAGTTATTACCACCCAAAACTGAGGCGTTTGTCATATCTCCAACTAGATACTGAGATAATACATCGACAAAATTTGGTCCGTCAGATAAGCGGCCCTGAAAAAACGGCGGATCACTTAGCACGGGTTGTCCAGGTTGACCAAGAAGTAATTGAAACGCAGGGTCGTTACTTAAATTACCAGCGTCAGCGGTGCTATCACCGATAACAAATATATCAGTAATGGGAGCGGCCAATGAAGGGAGTGATATTGAAAGTGTAGCGAAAATACAAAGTATATGCTTAAGCATCATTTTTCCTTTATTTTTATTGTTGTGTGTACTTATCTGAGTATGTATTAAAACGCAATGTTTGTACATGCTATGTTGACTATTAAAGATAATTTCTGGCGATTCAAAACAATCTCAAGCATACTTATCTAAACTCTAATTACACAGTTTTGAAGAATGACAAAAACCGTCCTTATAACAGGCGCTTCATCGGGCATTGGCTTAGCGATTGCGCGGCGTTTTGCTGCTGAACAGTATGAAGTCTTTAATTTAGATATTGTAATGGCTGAAAATCATGATGAGAATGATCACATTCATTACAGGCATTGTGATATAACAAACCATGACGCAGTTAAACAAGTCGTGGATTCAATAGCATCATCGCAAACTATCGATGTGCTAGTGTCTAATGCAGGCATGCACTTTTCAGCAAATATCGAAAATACCCAGGAAATAGATTTCGATCGAGTGATGAGCCTGAATGTAAAAGGGGCTTATTCTGTTAGTAGGGCCGTGATACCGTATATGAAGCAAAAGCAAGATGGGGTTATTCTATTTATAGGCTCTGATCAATCTAGCGTTGGCAAACCAAATTCTTTCGTTTATAACATTTCAAAACATGCTTTAGCTTCAATGGCAAAAACAATAGCCTTGGATTATGCGAAAGACAATATTAGAGCAAATACACTTTGCCCTGGAACCGTTGAAACACCGTTATACCATAAAGCGATTGATGCTTATTGTGAAAAATCTGGCGCTGATAAAAAGCGTGTTCATGCCGAAGAAGCTGCTTTGCAGCCCTTAGGCCGGATAGGGCACGTAAATGATGTTGCCGCACTTGCGTTATTTTTGGCCAGTAAAGATGCTAGTTTTATTACTGGTGCTTTGTATGCAGTAGATGGTGGTTACACCACAGGTTAATTCTACGAATGACTAATCATATCTTTAAAGTTATTGATCCCCATGTACATTTTTTTGACTTAGAAAAAGGTCGATACGCATGGTTACAGCCAAATAATGAGCCAAATTGGGAAAATAAAGATCTAATCGCAAAAAATTTTGGTCCGCAAGATTTGGTGCTCAATAATCAAATGTTTTTGTCAGGCTATGTGCACATTGAAGCAGGTTTTAATAATGAACAAGCAGATACTGAATTAGCTTGGCTAAATACTTTTGAGCATAGACATAAAGCAATTGCTTGTTGTGATTTAACACAAACACATGAAGATTTTAAATCCAATGTAATAGCATGTGAACAATTCCAATCTTTACAAGGGTTTAGACATATTCTTGATGAAGATGTAAATGTTATCCTCGGTCACATGAACACGCAAACAAACATAGCTGAAATTAATTCAGGACACTATGTTTTTGAATGTCAGATTAACGCAAATCTTGAGGTGAGTTTTGATCTGCTCCACCACTATATTAGACAGACACCAAACATAAAATGGGTGATTAATCATGCCGGCAAACCAGATTTGTCTGCAGATGACAACGGTACATTTTGGCAGAATAACATGCGTAAATTCGCTGAGCATAAAAACGTATATGTTAAGTTCAGTGGTTTTGAAATGAGCTGTACAAGCTATCATTACAGGGATTTAGTAAAATGTATGGCTATACTAACCAGCATATTTCCGCAAGAGCGAATCATGTGTGCAAGTAACTTTCCTGTAATACTATTAAAACATAGCTATGTAGAATATTGGCAAACGATAATTAGAGTCTGTAATGAATTAAACGTAGATACTGATATGTTAATTTATGCCAATGCGAAAAAAATATATGGATTTAGCGACAATTAGACGATTTTCGCGGGTAATTAACGCAATTTATAGACTTTATGAAAAGGCGAAAATTTGCTTTATGAGCATTAATTTTGAATTTTAAAGCTATAAAAAGAGGGGCCTTTGCTATGAAAGACACCTTTTTTACTTGATAGATAGTCCTTTATTTCACTGTGACTTTTTGTGAACGATTAACGATTTCGTCATTTAGCTCAATGCCAATTCCCGGTAAATCGGGCACTTTAAAGAATCCATCTTTTGGTTGGTAGTCTTGTAAGCATAGTTCCCTGTTCCAATGTTTAATTGCATAGGTGTGATGCTCATGTATCAAAAAGTTAGGTATAGCTGCTTCAAGTTGAAGCGCCGCTGCAGTAGCAACGGGGCCGCCACAAACATGCGCTTGAATTCGAATGTCATAAACATCGGCGTAGTCACACACTTTTTTTGCTTCAGTAAAGCCACCACATAAGCCGACATCCGGTTGTAACACATCAATAGATTGATCTTCAAAATATGGTCGCACATCCCATCGGTGATACAAGCGTTCACCCCCAGCAATCGGCACCTTGACGTTTTCTGCCACTTTTTTATGAACAGCAGAGTTCAAATAATTGACCGGTTCTTCAAACATCATGCATCCAACTTCTTCAATCACGCTTCCCATTTGAATGGCTGACGCGCACCCCATGAGTGAATGAGCTTCAAAAATGATATCTACTTCATCACCCACTTCATTACGTATGGCTCTGAGTCGATCACCAAATAGCTTCATTTGTTTGGGGGTAAATAGCTTGGTGCGATCAAAGCTAGAATCACCATTCTCATCGTAGACTATGGGGTCAACTTTTACCGCGTCGTATCCCTCTGCCATCGCTTTTGCGGCAGAACGTGCATAATCGTCTGGGCTTAACATTTTTACGCAATCTTGACTCCAATCAAATTGTAATTGACTGGCATAGGTACGCAAGTTGTCATTTGTTTTACCACCTAAGAGCTGGTAAACAGGTACATTAAGTGCTTTGCCTTTTATGTCCCATAAAGCAGTATCGATAGCACTCATAGCCGAATATAGCACCGGTCCACCGCCTAGACCCCAAAAGCTCTCTCTCAACATGCGTGACCACAATAATTCTGTATTGAACGGATTAAAGCCAACTAATACGGCTTCAGCGATTTCTTTTATCATAGCCGCCGCCGCGCTATGGCCCCAATCGTAAGCCAAACCAGCTTCACCTACACCATGAATACCTTCATCAGTATGTATACGTACAAAAATTGGATTCCATGGAGGACGCTCAGGACAGTGTATATCGAAGATTTCTACGTGAGTTATTTTCATAATTATTGGGTTTCTATAGGTTAAGGGTAATAGTTTTTTGACGCTTAGGGATAGACAATAAGTTCATATGACTAGATTAGGTATCAAAATCAGGATATGTGCGTTTCACTCTTCGCATCATGGCAGGCCAGGCTTTTTGGCCGCCTGTTTGACCAGTATGGACGACATTAGCTTGTGCCTTAATACCATCGATAATAGCCTGATCTACAGGATGTGAGTTATTCATTGAATGTTGCAACTTCACTTGAATCTCACAAGCACATAATAAATCGTACATATGCATAAACGCATCGCCAATTGTTTTCCCCATCGTAAGCGCGCCATGATTACGTAACAACATAAAATTAGCGGTGCCTAAATCATCTTGAAGGCGTTTTATTTCGTCTTGCTCTACTGCTAAACCTTCGTAACTATGATAACTCAAGCTAGCGAGGGCAAAAGCAGAGTATTGACTAAGAGGCAATAAACCGTCTTTGTGGCTGGCAACAGCGATAGCGTCAGGATGATGAAGATGCAAAGCACATTGATCTGCATGCCGAGCGATATGTACAGCGCTGTGTATTGTAAATCCCGCTGGATTTATATCAAAAGGACAATCAGTATCAAGTTTGTTGCCATGAATATCGATTTTAACTAAGTTTGAGGCGGTGACCTCTTCAAAGCACAAACCAAAAGCATTAATGAGCAAATCATCTGTACCGGGTATGCGAGCTGAAATATGAGTGTGTATCAGATCATCCCAGTTATGCATAACCAATAAGCGGTACGCAGCTGCGAGCTCTACACGAGTTTGCCACTCTTGTTCTGATACGTGTTTTTTTACATCCAATGCGGGAATACTGTACATAAGCAACTCATTTCCTAACTTGTTTTTTTGTGTACCTTGATTAAAAAAATAATAACACGTCGTAGTTTAATAACGCGATAATAATTAAATATTTTGCCTATATGTAAAATAAAGGGCAATGGTTTTTAAACAGCACGCCTATATATTTTTTTGAGCACAACGAGCAAATATTTGTTGCCAACTTTCTATATGGATTTTCATCGCTGATTTATACGCATTGTGGTTTGTTACAAGTTGACGTTTCAAATAGTCTTTATATGAGCTTGGTAATATATCCGATTCAGTTAATGGGAGTACTAAGGGGGCTATCTGATAGTGATATTTATTTAACTCCGCCGCCAAAGATTGAATTTTTTCAGCGAAAAACATGGTGAATATATTGCGCATAATGACAATATCATCCGCTTGTTTTGAGTTACTACAAGTGTTTGCTAAAAGGTATTCTTCTAATAATGGTGTAGTATTATTTAACAGATTTGTCATCAATAATTGTGTTTTCCACATTCGAGCTAAAAGTCTTGATTGATCCAATTGTTGCAGATGCTGTTCGATTTTCTCCGGGCTTGGTAAGCCTAATTTATCTATGTTTTCCCTGAAAGATTGAAAGCTTATAAAAACTTCCATGTGCCCAGACAATGCCTTCCAAGCTTGTTTGCTGGCAATAAAGTTGTCTTCCTCATCGCCACTTATATATGAAGATGTGCTACTAATATGGAGATAGATTTCGTCTGATTGTGTTATAAAATTAGACCAAACCAAGGGGAGTTGTTTCTTTTTTTGTTTTTCCCAATTTTCCAACTGATTGAGTATCGAACTAACATTTTCTCCGTCTCCTTTTGCAAGGAGTTGTGCTTTACAATTGGCTAATTCTTCAAGTAAGGCAATTTCGTATGAGTAGCGTTTTGAAGGTAACTGCATTTTTCCTAGGGCAGTGTTGCGCTGGGCTACAACTTGATTAAGTGTGCAATCTTGCAGTGCATACAATTCCCTCAGGTTGATATAGATTTGTTCAATATTTTGTTTAAGTGAGTTTTTTAATGGTGCATTAAGTTGGGCACTTACTTGATTTTGTTGTTGTATTTTAATACCCGTAAAACCACTTAATCGTGATTGATAAGCGAGTAAGTCATTTTCAATCTGTTGTTGCTTTGAGCAGCCCGTAGTTACAACAAACACAAAAAATAAAATCAATAATACGGTGAAATGTTTTACGTTAGTAACGAGCATTTATATTGTACAAAAATTCGAATGGTACTCTTTTTATGGCAAGGAGCTTGATTCGGATCCAAGTGAAGTAGGAAAAATATCAAGAAAATTCAATACTTCATTTGCATATTATTAGGTCAAATCGCTATAATCCGCACCCTACATTGATCATGTGGCGCTTGGTAGGTGTCACCACTGAAAGGAAAATATATAGATGTCTTCTGTAAACCCCGTAAACATTACTCTCCCTGACGGCAGTCAACGTTCGTTTGATAGCGCAGTTTCAGTCTTAGATGTTGCCAATGATATAGGGCCTGGTTTGGCCAAAGCTACCATTGCCGGTAGAGTAGATGGCAGTTTAGTCGATGCAACTGATGTCATTGAAAAAGATGCAAAACTTCAAATAATTACCTCGCGTGATGAAGAAGGGTTAGAAATTATTCGTCATTCTTGCGCGCATTTATTGGGACATGCGATAAAGCAACTTTATCCTGATGTAAAAATGGCGATTGGTCCAACTATCGACAATGGTTTTTATTACGACGTAGACTTAGATGAGGCATTAAACCAGGATGCGCTCGATAAATTAGAAAAAAGAATGCTTGAACTGGCCAAAACTAATTACGACGTAATTAAAAAAGTAGTGACCTGGCAGCAAGCAAGAGATGCCTTTGAAGAACGAGGTGAACCTTATAAGATTCAAATACTCGATGAAAATATAGAAAAAGACGACAAGCCTGGTTTATATCATCATGAAGAATATGTCGATATGTGTCGTGGCCCTCACGTCCCTAATATGCGTTTTTGTCACTATTTTAAATTAATGAAAGTTGCGGGTGCATATTGGCGGGGTGATAGCGACAATAAAATGTTACAACGCGTTTATGGTACTGCTTGGCCAGATAAAAAACAGTTAAAGTCTTACCTAAATCGTTTGCAAGAGGCAGAAAAAAGAGATCATCGTAAAATAGGTAAAGCACTTGATTTATGGCACTGGCAAGAAGAAGCACCCGGGATGGTGTTTTGGCATAACGATGGTTGGACAGTATACACAGAATTAGAAAAATTCATTCGTGAGAAACTTCGTGAATACGGATACGACGAGGTTAAAGGTCCTTTGATGATGGATAGATCATTGTGGGAGAAGTCTGGCCATTGGGATAAATATGCTGAGAATATGTTTACTACAGAGTCAGAAAAACGTGAATATGCAATAAAACCTATGAATTGCCCAGGTCACGTCCAGATATTTAATCAAGGATTAAAGTCATACAGAGATTTACCTTTAAAAATGGCAGAGTTTGGCTGTTGTCATCGTAACGAACCATCAGGCGCATTACATGGTTTAATGCGTGTTAGAGGTTTTACACAAGACGATGCTCATATTTTCTGTACCGAAGAACAAATTTTAGATGAAGTTACAGATTGTATAAAAATGGTCTACGACACTTATGCGACTTTTGGATTTGAAAAGATAGTCGTAAAACTGTCGACACGGCCAGAAAAGCGTGTTGGGTCTGACGAAATTTGGGATAAATCAGAAAAAGCCTTGGCTGATGCGCTAAAAGGTATGGATATCGAATTCGATTATTTGCCTGGTGAAGGTGCGTTTTATGGGCCTAAAATAGAATTTACACTTTATGATTGCTTAGATAGGGCATGGCAGTGTGGCACAGTACAGCTAGATTTTTCTATGCCAGGAAGATTAGGTTCAACATTTGTTGACGAAGACGGTGAGCGTAAAACACCGGTAATGATACATAGAGCCATACTTGGTTCATTAGAGCGTTTTATTGGTATATTAACTGAAGAATTTACGGGCGCCTTTCCTATTTGGTTAGCTCCAACGCAAGTTGTAGTGGCAAACATTACAGATTCGCAGTCAGAGTACGTCAATACTGTTACACAGGAGTTAAAGACTGCCGGATTAAGAGCGAAATCGGACATTAGAAACGAAAAAATTGGTTTCAAAATTAGGGAACATACACTTAAAAAAGTGCCTTATATGATAGTGGTTGGTGATAAAGAAAAAGAAGCCAACAAAGTGGCTGTCAGAACCCGTAAAGGAAAAGACTTAGGGGTGATGGATGCACAAGCTTTTATTGATTTAATGCAAAACGACATAAAAAGTAAAAAAATTCAATAGCGCTCCGATAAAGAATAGGTATAATACGCATCTGCAAGCCATGCCGCGTGTTAAATTCGGCTGGCTTGCCATTTTTTAAAGTTCTTGGAGGAATACCAAATTAAAGGCGTTAGCAATAAATCTCAGGGCGACAAAGCCCGTATTAATGAAGAAATAACCGTTAATGAAGTACGCTTGGTGAAAGCAGATGGTGAACAAGCAGGGGTAGTGTCAATTACCGAAGCAATGGACCTCGCTATTGAAGCAAGTTTAGATTTAGTAGAAGTTAGCCCTAATGCAGCTCCTCCGGTCTGTAAAATTATGGACTACGGGAAGTTTTTGTTCGAAAAGAGCAAAGCCCAAAAAGAACAAAAGAAGAAACAAAAGCAAATTCAGGTCAAGGAGATTAAATTTCGCCCTGGCACTGATGAAGGCGATTACCAGGTAAAACTGCGCAACCTGCGTCGCTTTCTAGAAGGTGGAGATAAAGCCAAGGTAACGATTCGCTTCCGCGGTCGTGAAATGGCTCACCAAGAGATTGGTATCGAACTTTTAAATCGGGTTAAATCCGATTTGCAAGATATTGCCACGGTTGAGGCCTTCCCCAATCGTGTAGAAGGTCGTCAAATGATCATGGTTCTCGCACCTACCAAGAAGTAGTAATGGTCTAAAGTTTATAAGTCTGCACAACTTATAACACCTTGCTGCAAATTTTAACCACTCACAATAGGTATTTATATTACCTGTGAGGTAAACAATGCGGAGTTTTAGCAATGCCTAAAATGAAATCCAACAGCGGTGCTGCAAAACGTTTTAAAAAAACGGGTTCAGGTCGCTTCAAAAGCAAACAGTCTCATTTGCGTCACATTTTGACCAAAAAGAGTACTAAGCGTAAACGTCACTTGCGTAGTAAGAAGCTCGTTCATAAGAACGATACAGCACTTATTCAACGCATGTTGCCATACGTATAACTTAGCACTTAGGAGACTGAACAATGGCTAGAGTAAAACGCGGCGTAGTCGCTCGCGCACGTCACAAAAAAGTATTAAAGCAAGCTAAAGGTTATTACGGTGCTCGTTCACGTGTTTATCGCGTAGCGGTGCAAGCAGTAACTAAAGCAGGTCAGTACGCATACCGCGACCGTCGTCAACGTAAGCGTCAGTTCCGCCAACTTTGGATTGCTCGTATAAACGCAGCTGCCCGTCAAAACGGTATGTCTTATTCTCGTTTTATCAATGGTTTGAAAAAAGCCTCTGTTGAAATCGATCGTAAAATACTGGCTGACATCGCTGTACACGACAAAGCAGCTTTCACTGCACTTGTCGATGCAGCAAAAGGCGCTTTATAAGCAATTTTAAGTAACATTTTAATTAAACCCAGCTATTCAATTAGCGAGTTTAAGTTCTTTTTCAAAAAAGCGAGCAGGATGCTCGCTTTTTTGATCGCTAAATTTATGTCTGAAAACGCAAGGTCACTTGGTACTTTATGCTTATTTTGACTTATATTGTGTTGAAGATTATTTAGGTTTGATAATAAAACGTTAATTTATTCATATTCTTAACGAAAAATTCGTGTAAACAATGTAAACTAATGGGTTGAAACGAATTGTAGTCAACAACAAACGCATTGGATCTCGCATAATATTACATAGAGAGTCTTTGTGATTTGTTAAAAGCCCAATAAAACGAGGGAAAAATGGAGCTTGAAGCAATAATTAAAGAGGCTGAAGCTGCTGTCGAGCAAGCTAGTACGCCTAATGAACTTGACGCTGTGCGTGTTGAATTTATGGGTAAAAAAGGCAAAGTTACTGGGCTAATGAAAGGTCTCGGTGCATTAAGTGCTGAAGAACGTCCGGCCGCTGGTCAAAAAATTAACCAGGCCAAGCAGCAAGTGCAAGGTCTAATTAATACCAAAATAAAAGCCTTAAAAGATGCAGAACTAAATGCAAAGTTAGCCGCAGAGTCGGTTGACGTGACTATGCCTGGACGATTGACCGAAATTGGCAATGTGCATCCGGTTAATCGAACAATTGAGCGTATTGAAAGTTTTTTTGGTGAACTTGGTTTTTCAGTAAAGCAAGGGCCTGAAGTTGAAGATGGTTTTCACAATTTTGATGCCTTGAATATCCCAAAAAATCACCCAGCTAGAGCTGACCATGACACCTTTTATTTTAATCCTAATTTGATGTTGCGAACACAAACTTCAGGTGTACAAATACGAACCATGGAGGTTGAAAAGCCCCCGTTACGCATAATCTCCCCAGGCCGCGTATACCGTAATGATTACGATCAAACGCATACACCAATGTTTCATCAAGTTGAAGGTTTAATGGTAGATAAAAATGTAAGTTTTGCAGAATTGCGAGGGGTATTACATGATTTTCTTCATCACTTTTTTGAGGAAGATTTGCAAATAAGATTTAGGCCTTCTTATTTTCCATTTACTGAGCCCTCAGCAGAAGTAGATGTAATGGGGAAAAATGGAAAGTGGCTGGAGGTATTGGGCTGCGGAATGGTGCATCCTAACGTGTTAAAAGCGGTCAACATAGACCCAGAGGAATACACTGGCTTTGCGTTTGGTATGGGCGTTGAACGCTTGACAATGCTTCGTTACGGTGTAACTGACTTACGTTCATTTTTTGAAAATGACTTACGCTTTTTGAAACAGTTTAAATAATTAGAGTTAGCAGATGAAATTTAGTGAATCTTGGTTAAGAGAATGGGTAAACCCTGCCATAAGTACCAATGAATTGTGTGAACAGCTTAGTATGGCTGGCTTAGAAGTTGACGGTATTGAGCCCGTTGCAGGAGAATTTAGCGGCGTTGTTGTCGGCGAAGTTATTGAGTGTGGTCAACATCCAGACGCTGACAAACTGCAAGTTACCAAAGTAAATGTAGGTAGTGATGAACTCCTCGATATCGTGTGCGGTGCGCCTAATTGTCGTTCTGGTCTTAAAGTAGCAGTCGCTATTGTTGGCGCAGTCCTGCCTGGCAATTTCAAAATTAAAAAGGCAAAATTACGTGGTCAACCCTCTCACGGGATGCTTTGTAGTTTTTCTGAGTTGGGCATGGGTGAAGACCATTCTGGCATATTAGAATTACCAGTTGATGCGCCAGTGGGTCAAGATATTAAAGATTACTTGCAGTTAAATGACAGTATAATAGAGATTGATTTAACGCCAAATCGTGCCGACTGCCTCGGAATTAAAGGCATAGCGCGCGAAGTAGGGGTGTTAAATCAAACTGATGTCTTCGAAGAAGCACCAGCTAAAAATGTTGTTGAGTCGCAATCAAAGCGCGGCATTCGTTTAGAAAATGTTTCAGCCTGTCCTCGTTATTTAGGACGAATTATTGAAAATGTTGATATGTCTAAACAGTCTCCGCTCTGGCTGCAAGAAAAGCTAAGACGTAGCGGCATACGGTCAATTGATCCTGTAGTAGATGTAACCAATTTTGTATTACTCGAACTTGGTCATCCAATGCATGCCTTCGACAACGATAAACTCGACGGAGATATTGTTGTGCGCGCGGCTAAGAAAGAAGAAAAGCTTGTTTTACTTGACGGCAATGAAGTGACGCTCAATGAATTTACCTTATTAATTGCTGATGAATCAAAAGCCTTGGCTATGGCAGGTATATTTGGCGGAGAATATTCTGGCGTATCTGCCGAAACAACTAACATATTCCTAGAATCCGCTTTTTTCAATCCAGACGAAATATTAGGCAAAGCGAGAGCATATGGTTTACACACAGATGCGTCACATCGTTATGAACGCGGCGTTGACCCTGCGCTGCAAATGCACGCTATGGAGCGCGCAACCCAACTGTTATTAGATATTGTGGGTGGGCATGCTGGACCAGTAACCGTGGCAGAGGATAAAGACCAGCTACCGGTTCGCAATCATATTACGCTTCGCCCACAAAGATTGACCCAAGTGTTAGGCATGAACATCGCTAGTGAACGAGTTACAGATATGTTGCAACGTTTGGGAATGACAGTTGATGACTCTGAAGGAGGGTGGACCGTTAAAGCACCTTCTTATCGATTTGACATTGCAATAGAAGAAGACTTAATTGAAGAAGTGGCGAGAATATTTGGCTACAACAACATTGAAAATGTAAAACCGCTTGCTCGTTTATCAATGTCTAACAAGAAAGAAGGTCAGATTAGTCTTAATCGCATGAAAAAATTGCTGTGTGACAAAGGCGCGTTTGAGGCTATTACATATTCGTTCGTGGATCCCAAAAAACAAGCTTTGTTGTTTCCTAATGCTGAAACTCTTACCTTACCGCATCCAATTAGCAGTGATATGTCAGTTATGCGTGTCAGTTTGTTACCCGGACTACTTGATGCTTTGTCTTATAATCAAAAACGCCAACAAGCAAACTTGCGTCTTTTTGAAAGTGGGCTAACATTTAAAGCAGACGCTAATGCAGAGAATGGTGTGTTGCAAACGCCGCACATTGCCTTGGTAATGTCTGGCAATACGCATAATGAACATTGGGACATTCCAAACCGAAAATTAGACTTTTTTGATATTAAAGGGATAGCAGAAAATTTACTGAGTTTACAATCAGGCGCTTGTAACTTAGAGTTTGAAGCGTCTCAGCATGACGTATTTCATCCTGGTCAGTGTGCTAATATTGTCTTAAACGGAAAAGTAATTGGCGTAATAGGCGCTATACATCCTAAGTTTGCTAAACCTTTAGGCTTAAATGGACAAGTTTTTGCGTTTGAGTTACAAACAGAACATGTAAGTGGTAGAAAAATACCTGAAGCTGCTGTTATATCAAAATTCCCTGCAATTAGAAGAGACCTTGCATTAGTTGTATCTGATCAAGTAAAAACGGGTAAATTATTAAATAGTATCGAAAAAATTGGAATATCTAATCTTGTTGACATAAACTTGTTTGATATGTATACAGGTGAAGGTATAAGTGAAGGCGAAAAAAGCCTCGCTTTATCCATTTGGTTGCAAAGTGTTGATAAAACACTAGAAGATCAAGAAATTCAAGATTCTGTCGATAAAGTAGTTAGACATTTGCGTGACAATTTTAGTGCAGCATTGAGAGATTAAAATATGGCATTGACCAAAGCAGATATGGCCGAACATTTGTTCGAAAAATTAGGCCTCAATAAGAAAGAGGCTAAAGACCTTGTTGAATTGTTTTTTGAAGAAATAAAAGCGTGTCTTGAAGCAGGGGAACAAGTAAAACTGTCAGGCTTTGGCAACTTTGATTTGCGAACTAAAAATGAGCGGCCAGGTCGAAATCCTAAAACGGGAGAAGATATTCCGATAAAGGCTCGACGTGTGGTGACTTTTAGGCCCGGGCAAAAGCTGAAAAGTCGTGTGGAAAATATTCCGCCTGCAAAATAGTTTGCGTTCTTTCATTTCACAAAAACTCTTCAAACGTTCACTTTTAGTGAGCGTTTTTCTTATGTTTGCTTGTTCAGAACAAGAACCTCCGTCTACCAATAAAGCAGAATCAGAAAACATTACAATTGCAGAACAAAAAGCACCTTTACTATCATTAAATGAGTTGCTTGCTGCTCAAGATGTAAAATTATCATTAGCTGCGGCGGCTGCAGATGGAGACGACCAAGCCTTATTATATTGGCAACAAAAATTGCTAGATGCCGCAGATGAAGTGAATTTATTGGCTGCTGAGAAGGCCCTTATGCAAGGAGAGCAAGGGCTTGTGTTTCTTGCTTTTCAAGGTATGAAAACAAATTATCAAGCAGAATTTGAAGAAGCTTTTTATAATTTTTCAGACCTTGATGCTGTGTATCGAAAATATCCTGCATTTCAAGACATGCACGCGACATCTAAAGAACTAGTCGATAAACGAGACAAGCTTATCAAAGCGGTCGCCCAAGAGTTAATTGCTCAAGGCTTTGAAGGTGATGCACTTAAAGAGTCTAAACGCCAATGGCAGGTTTTTGTCTCAACAGAGCAAACACCCAACTAACAGAGCTAGAACTAGTCTGCAGTAGCTGAAAAGCGTAAACGGTGTTTAATGTCGCCAGGCAATAAGGGAGTATTCTGATGGCCGGCATATTCTAAGAAGCCTGCTTCAAAATATTTTGATAAAAAATGACCCGATTGACCTCCTGGAATCGTCAGTATGCCATTTTCTAACGCGTTTGGCCTGACTATTAAGCGTTGCGAAGCTCCAAAGCTCTTAGATTGGACAGCTGGCATATAGCTGTCACCAAATCCTTTCACTTTTGGCATGTTAAGCATGTCACCAAAGGGGCCAACACTTCCAGAAAACGGATGTCGTACCTCTAAAGCATTCACATTACCCCATGCAAGAGCTGTGTAGTCATTTCCTTCAAGGGCATATTGGTTGACTAAGCGTGATTTTGTTTGCTTGAAACTTTCTTGAAAAAATTGTTGATAGTTTTCATATTCAACAGGTAACCAACTATCTTCGTTTTGATCAATAAGAGCCCAAATTGCTGGTTCTATTCCTCTTAACATATACCTAACGGACAAATCATGTTTGTTCAGTTCTTTATTAATTGGCGCCAATAACATGTTAATCACTTCACTTCTAAACCTTCTTACAAGTGTATATCCTATGCTGTCTTCACATGCGCATGCATCCCACTCATTTAATAGTTTTATGTCATCTGCATATTCAGTTGGTGCTGCTTCCAGAGCCTGAAGTAATAAATTATGCCATGGACCTAAAAACACAGCTCTATTATCTAGGTGAATGTCATAAAAGTCCCGCTCAGTAAAATTGCTGTTTTCCATTAGAGAAGACACAATTTGTTTTTGTCTTGCACCTAAGGCATAACCGCCATTGCCATATCGGCCAATGTCCTTAGCGCTGACCATTCTTGCATTTGCACTCCAAACACGGCCACTATCAGGGCGAATCATATTGGCTGGGTTTGGTTCGGCTGTTTTCCATGAAGGGCTATAACTTTCCTCAGGTATAGCATGCCTAGCCACTGCCTTTCGTCCACTAATAGCACCAAGAAGTTGCCAAGCAACATCACCTTGACTGTCGGCTAAGACTAGGTTTTGCGCAGGAATACGGACCGAACGAGCTATATTTAATGCCTCATCAATATTTTTAGCTTTGCCAAGGTCAGCTAATTTCATATTAACGGCATAAGACTGATGAGCAACCCATGCAAGGGCATAGGTTTTGTCTTTAAAGCGTCTTACTGGGCCATATGGGCTAGTTTCAAAGGTATATTCTTCAACACCGTCTTTTAATTTTATTATTTCAGTAAGCTCGGTAATAACGCTTTCGTCCGATAATTCAATCCAATCAACATTGTCAATGCCCGAATTAGTGAAACCCCAAGCGATATGTTTTGAACTACCAACAATCACAGCAGGCGTACCTGGTAAGGAAACACCTGTTATCGAAATTGACTCACCATTTTCAACATAATTCAGTTGAGCTCGATACCATATTGAAGGTACAGATAGTCCTAAATGCATATCATTGCTTAACATGGCACCACTATTTTGAGTAAGTTCATTGGCAACGGCCCAATTATTACTCCCAATATCTGGAATTTCCTCAATTAATGTTTTTACATTAGCAGTATCAAAAGTGTCTTTGTTTGTTAAGGAGGGTGGTAATACTGGCACTTTTATAGGCTCTAAAGGTATGGTGCTTTGATCAATTGCTGCCTGATAGGTGCTTGGAAGAGTAAAAAAACGCAGCATCTCTTCACCAAAGATTTCATTTAGAATGCTTAAACGATAGTCTGTTTCGATTTGAGCGGCTTGAAGATCAAGATACATACTAAAACTAGCCAACAAACTGTCTTCTGGTGTCCATGGTATGAACGAAGAAGAGAGCAAGTAGTATTCAAGAGGTTTGGTCGAATATCCCTCAGCCCCGGCATTCACGCCAGCCGTATAAGTGCTTAACAACTTTTGCTCATGTGGGGAAAGTGATTTAAATATTGCCTTAGCGCGTTTTCTAAATTGATGTGTGCGGTGCTTTTTGTCACGTGGTAACGCTATGCGACCTACAAGCTCAGATAATTCTCCTGCAGCTTGTCGACGTAATAAATCCATTTGAAAGAGTCGATCTTGTGCATGTGCGTAACCTAAGGTAAATGCCGCATCATATTCATTTTGCGCAGAGACTATTGCGGTGCCCAAATCATCTCGTGCTAATTCGGTGTTTTGTATAAGCTCAGGGCTAGATAATTCTCCATCTAGTTGCGGTAAACTCGCATGAAGGCCCCAGTATAAAAGTATTGCTAATAAAACTGACACCGAAATTATGCTTATTATAAGCCACTTAAATATTCTCATTATTATTCCTTGGCATGTAAATGCAGACTAAACGGAGATGTCTTTAATATTACTTACAAAATTGCAGTATCTTGCAAGAACAAATAAAAAATCTGACAACCTGTTTAAATATGTTAACGCTATTTCATTGACTTCATGTTGTTTCGATAGACTGACTAATATTCGCTCGGCCCGTCTGGTTATTGTTCGAGCAACGTGTATTTGCGCCGCAATTTCTGATCCACCAGGCAATATAAATGAGGTTTGTGGTGGCAGTTTACTTTGCATTTTGTCGATATGAACTTCCAATTTATCAACACTACTTAAGTGCAATTTATCGTCATCAGAAATAGCAAAGCCAATTGCGAATAATTGTTGCTGGCATGTTTGTAAAGTATCTAGCCATTCGCTTGTTAATTCGTTAGTTTGTGAATTCGCGGCTCGAAGTTTTGCGACAATAAGCCCTAAATTTGCATTTAGTTCATCTAATGTACCATAGCAATCTAAAAGAATATCGTCTTTGCTAAGCCGCAATACTTCATGCGTATAAACAGCAGTAGTGCCTTTATCGCCTTGTTTGGTATAGATTTTCATGCCTATTCCTTTATTTCTTCTACAGGGGGTACGAACCTTTCTAAGCGAATAACAAATCCGAAAGCAGGATGATCAAAATAATGAATCTGTTTACTGATAATCCGACGACGCTGTTTCATTGGGAATGTTTCAAATTGGGCCTGTTCGGCCTCGTTAATTGCTATGCGATAATGCTTAAACTCAGAATCGATATGTAAATATGGGATTTGATTAACATAGTCTAAGTAGACTTTAAATAAACCTTCCATTTCCCAGTTTTGTTGATATGGTCGTGAAGATATTTCTTGTTGTTTTTCGATTGAGCTAAACCAGTCTACAGCTTCTTTATTTTCCAACTGACGTTTCAAGTTTTCAAAAAACTGGTCGTCTTGCATTTCAATTTGATTTTCATCAGCAAAATACGATTTTTCCCAATCATCGTAGCTCACTTTAGGTTTTAATCTTAATAACTTACCGGCTTTAATATGAAAAAATGGCGCGTTGTCCTCACCAAAGACGACGTTTTGACGCCAAGCGGTATAGAAAAGGCCTTGTATGTCTCTTTGCCTAAAAATACGCGATGCGACTTCTGTCGTCGTTGTCTCTTCCTTTGTGATCAAGTGTGTATAAGGTTTGAAAATAGCGTCTTTAGCAAAAACCTCTTGGGGAACAAAATCTTTTTCATGACCCAGACCAAGCGGTAAGGGAAATGCAAATTCGTTTTCATAATATGAATAAGGGAGGCGCTTTTGTTTATCAGCTTCCAACAAGCAGTGTAGGGGACTTGGCCCAGTTATTAATGTGTTATAAAGTTTATCGAAATGCGCTTCTGGTTGTTGTTGAAGCGCTAAATCGAGTGTAGGTTCAGAAAAATAATTAAGCATCGGATCTTTACATGGGGCTAACTCAATATTATGTTTTAGCGCTTTAATATACAAATCTACAGCCCAAATATCTTTAGAAGCCGTATTTGTAAATTGAAAGTCTGCTTGCGAAAAATCCTCATCATTAGAAGCGAGAATATTTCGTTTGAATGCGATGAATTCGACATTAAACCACCAGTCTTGCTGTTCTTGGCTAACACCATTATAAGAAAAACCTAACATGCATATTCCTAATATTGATAGAACAAATGCATTGCAAGATTTTATTATTAATTTGTTATCCATTCCTTAGCATCTCTCTCTATTTTTGGCTATTACATGCTTCGCACCAGTAATAAATCTGCGAAGTACTGCTACTTTATTTGACATTGCTTGCTTTGGCTAGCTTTTCGCACAATTCAAACACAAAATCACTTCTTGCATGTGTAGCAGGTGTACTTTCGATAAATCGGAGCTTTTGTGGACCATCAAAGCGATATTTCGATGGTTTACTTTGTATTAATTGTATTAAATAACCCGCGTCTACTTTAGTGTCAGCTGCAAACTCAATACTGCCACCACGTTCATTGGCTTCAATTTTATTTATACCTAAACGCTTGGCCAATAATTTAATCACTGACATTTGCACCAGATTTTTAGTAGCAACAGGCAATAAACCAAAGCGGTCGATCAATTCAATTTGAATGTCATCAATTTCTTCATTGCTTTTGCAATTAGCCAACTTTTTATACATGGCGAGACGCATATTTACATCTCCAATATAATCTTCAGGGAAAAGTGCAGGTATTCTTAACTCTACTTCTGTTTGTTTACCCAAAGTATCGGTTAGGCTCGGCTCTTTACCTTCTTTAAGCGCTTCGACGGCCGCTTCAAGCATTTCCATGTACAGATTAAAACCAACGGTGTTTATTTGCCCTGATTGATCATCGCCAAGCAATTCACCAGCGCCTCTAATTTCTAAATCATGGGTTGCAAGTGCAAATCCTGCACCCAAATCTTCTAAAGACGCAATCGCTTCAAGGCGTTTAGTTGCGTCCTTAGTCATCCGTCGTGGGTGAGGTGTGAGTAAATACGCATATGCCTGATGATGTGAACGACCAACTCTACCACGCAATTGATGCAACTGCGCCAGTCCCAAATGATCAGCTCTATTGATAATAATAGTATTGGCTGTCGCTACATCAATACCTGTTTCTATGATAGTTGAGCAAACTAATACGTTGTAGCGTTGATGATAAAAATCGTTCATTACATTTTCAAGTTCACGCTCGCGCATTTGACCATGCCCAATCGCAATTCTGGCTTCTGGTACTACTTCGCTTATATCGGCTGCTGTTTGTTCAATACTTTTGACTTCATTATGTAAAAAATAAACTTGGCCGCCTCTTAATATCTCTCTCATTATCGCTTCACGCACAATATCTTTATGCTTTTGTAGTACAAATGTTTTCACAGGTAAGCGTTTGGCAGGAGGCGTTGCGATAATCGATAGATCGCGCATACCACTTAATGCCATATTAAGCGTTCTTGGAATAGGTGTTGCGGTTAACGTTAATATATCAACGTCTGCACGTAAGGCCTTAAATTTTTCTTTTTGACGAACGCCAAAACGATGTTCTTCGTCAATAATAACAAGGCCTAAATCGTTGAAGGTCACGTCATTTTGCAGCAATTTATGCGTACCAACTACAATATCGACCTTACCCGATTGCAATTGTTCTAGTACCTGATTTTGGTCTTTGCTACTGACAAAGCGTGAAACAACTTCTATATTGACTGGAAATTGTGCAAATCGGTCTTTAAAGTTCTCATAATGTTGCTGCGCTAATAGTGTTGTAGGCACCAAAATAGCGACTTGTTTGCCATGCATGGCACAAATATATGCAGCTCGCATTGCGACTTCTGTTTTGCCAAAGCCGACATCGCCACAAACGAGTCTGTCCATGGCATTTTTACTGCCCATGTCTTGCAATACGGCATTGATAGCTTGTTCTTGATCAGCCGTTTCTTGATAGGGAAAACTGTCTGCAAATTTCTGGTAATCTGTCCAATTAATTGGATACGCAAAGCCTGGTTTAGCTGCTCTTTTTGCATATACATCTAATAATTGTGCAGCTACATCACGCACTTTTTCAGCGGCTTTTTGTTTGGCTTTAGACCAAGTGTCGTTGCCTAGGTGATGCAAAGGGGCGTGTTCGGCGTCACCGCCAGAATAACGACTGATTAGATGTAACGATGATACTGGTACGTATAGCTTTGCTTGCTTGGCGTACTCAATACTTAAGTATTCACTTGGTACACCGCCAGCATCGAGTGTTTGTAGACCTAAAAAGCGCCCAACACCGTGTTCCAAGTGGACTACTGGAGAGCCTTCGGATAATTCGGCTAAATTTCTTATTATGGCACTTTCGTCAATAGATGTTGTTTTGTTTTTTTGCTTACGCCTGCTTACTTTATGTCCTAGTAGTTGTTTTTCAGTGATGAGCAGTAGAGAATTTTTGCCATCTAAAATTTTAACGCTATCTTCTACCGAACCTACGCAAATACCCGGCTTTTTAATGTTTTTATATTGACTAAAATTGTCGACGGGAGAAAGCTCAATATTGGCTTTCAATAATATATTAATAAGGCTTTCTTTATGCCCAGCAGATTCTGCAACAAACATAACAGGGATACATTGCTCATTTGCTTGTTTTATTTCAGCTTGAATAGCCGCATAAGGGTTTGTGGCTAGGGTATCTATGCCTATGTTATTTATTTTTTGTGATTTAAAGTCAAGCTTTCCCTTGGTTGTCGCGAGATCCTTTGAAATATCATTTTTTGTGTCAATCTTTGCCCAAGGCCATGCTTTTAAAAAAGCGTTTACTTCTTGTTGATGGAGAAAAAGAGCAGTTGGTGTTAATAATGGCCGGGATAAATTGTACTTATACTGTTCGTAGCGATTTTCAACATCAAGACAAAATTTTTCAATGGCTTGATTAAGCCCGCCTTGATAAACAAAAATGGCATCTTCATGTAAATAGTCAAACAAACTTGCGGTCTGTTTAAAAAACAAAGGTAAATAGTATTCTACGCCGCCTGGCATTGTGCCTTTGCTTACTTGGCTTAATACGGAATCAGCTTCATTTTGCTTAATTTGATCGAAGTTATTTAAAAATTGTGTTCTAAATAGCGATAGTGCTTCTTTGTCTGTGGGAAATTCTCTCGCGGGAAGCAGTCGAATGTTGCTAACTTTGTCTAAACTTCTTTGAGTGGAAGGATCAAATAAGCGGATAGAGTCTATTTCATCATCAAATAAATCTATCCGGTATGGGTGATCACTGCCCATAGGAAACATATCAATAATTGAACCACGTATACAAAATTCACTGTGTGACATTACTTGCCCCACATGCAGGTAGCCAGCCTTCTCTAAATTCCGTCTAAAATCATTGGTGTCTAATCTTTCTCCTTCTTGAAGATATAGGAGATGTTTACCAATGTAGTCGACGGGGGCGAGGCGTTGCAACAAAGTGCTAATGGGCACCAAAAATATTCCAGGCTGTTTACGACTGAGTAAATACAGCGTTTCTAAACGTTTAGAAACAATATCTTGATGGGGCGAAAAATGGTCATAGGCTAATGTTTCCCAATGAGGGAAAATATGTAAATCGTCGGTTTTTTTGTCCAAAAAGAAGCTGATTTCTTTTTCCAACTGGTAAGCTTCTGCTGTATCAGTCGTTAAAACTATTAAAGGACCTTGATGCTTCTTGTAAGCGTTGGCGATAGCAAGTGGCACAGCTGCACCTTCCAGCCGATTCCAGTGCAAATGGTCGGGTATCTTGCGTTGATTTCTGGTTAGCGGAATTCTCGGTTCAAAAATAGACGACATATTTGTATTTTCTATACTTTTTTTGAGGAGCGTTAGTGAAAAAGAATGATATTATTGTGTATGCTGTTTGCGCAATGTTTGGGTCTGCAAATGCAAACTAGCGCGCACCAATAATTCTTGGTCGCGCTCCCGAATATGCGTGTAAACATAGCTAATGTCGGTTTGTTCCTCATTAATTTGCTCACATACTATTGCTTCAGCGAGGCAGTATATGGCTGCCGATTCAGATTCTAAAAACAGTTTTATTACGCGAGTCTCACCAAGATCCACTTTATTGTTTTGCCTAACAATGACACCGCCACCACCAAATTTTATTGCTGTTTGTCTATATTTAGGATCATCTTGTTGTTGCAAAATATAGCTCATCATCAAATCTATTTTTTTTGCTTGAAACTGCAAATAATCAACTAAATCATTTAATTTATCACCCAAATTTCTGAGCGGCTTTAGTGTTTGAGATTGAATTTCTGCCATTTCGCCCGCTATTTTAAAAGCGTAAGGCATAGAGTTCTCAAAATCTGCCATGGATATACTGCTAGGTTCTTTATCGCAAGGCAAAACGTTGACTTTTATATTAAAAGGAATCAAATAGAATTCATTAAACTGTTCAATCTTTTCTTCTAAAGTTGGCAATGTTCAATCCTGTTGTTTAAATTATTGTCTAATCTTGTGCCAGAGTATGCATTAGCTACTAAATAATAGTAGACTTATTATTAAATAACACTCTCTCTCGCAAGGTTTGCAATTATACATGTCTATTTCTGCTTTTATAGCACTACGCTATACTCAAGCTGGAACAAAGCAAAGTTTTGTTGCCTTTATCAATATGTTTTCAATCATCGGCATTGCGCTTGGCATTGCTGCGCTTATTATTGTGTTATCTGTCATGAATGGTTTAGAGGGACAATTAAAAAAGCGTATATTGGGGATCATGCCGCATGTCATTGTTGATGCTACTCCGCCATTAGTACTACCCAATGAAATTTCTACAAAAGTTATCACGCAACTTCTATACGTTGAGAGAGAAGTTATTGTGCAATCTAGAAATAATATCAATGGATTAATTGCTCAGGGTACCGATATTAGTGCGGCGGCAGAGCATTCAGTAATAGCCGAAAACGTCGTGTCAGGAAACTGGGATAGTATCAAATCAGGAAGTTTCAAAGTGGCAATTAGCCGTATTTTAGCTAATCAAATGGGGGTTGATATAGGCCAAGATCTCCGCGTTATAAGCACAAACGCGAGTCAATACTCTCCTTTAGGGCGAATACCAAGTCAACGTTTGGTGACAATTGGCGCAATTTTCAATGTGAATTCTGAAATGGATGATAAAGTGATAATCATGCATATTGAGGATTTAGCACGCCTTTCTCGACAAAAATTGACGGGATTTGGCCAAACAAGGATAGTATTAAAAGATGCATTTGACTATCAAAGCATATCGCAGCATTTAGATGAAAAAAGAATCAAATATCAGCTGTGGCGAGACCGTCAAGGGCCTCTGTTTGATGCGGTAAAGATGGAAAAAAACATGATGTCACTTATGTTAATGCTGGTAATTGCAGTGGCTGCTTTTAACGTGGTTTCAGCGCTTGTTATGGTTGTTTCGGAGAAAAAACCAGATATTGCTATCTTGCAAACACAAGGCATGTTGCCAACAGATATTATGCGAGTGTTTTTGTTTAACGGTATTTTTAATGGATTAAAAGGCGTTTTAGGTGGAGTGTTTTTAGGTTTGATTGGTTGTTGGAGCTTAAACTATCTGCTTGAAGTCTTGGGTACAAACCTTGCGTTTGGTGAAAACGGACAAGGTTTGCCTATCGATATACGCTACCAACAAATTATTATTATTAGCTTGGTTGCTATTGTACTTTGCGCGCTAGCAAGTTGGTACCCTGCAAAAAAAGCGCAGTCTATTACGCCTGCAAATAGCCTAAGTAATGAATAGGGCTATTAATTTATTATCCTTGCTATAAACTATTACTATCTTTTTTTTCTAGTTTAATATTGTGAGTATGTGCCGTGGCTAAAGTGTTTATAGATTCTTCTTCTTTACTGCAAGATTCTTTCAGAGTAGCGTCTAAAGTTTATCAAGACGGCTTTAGACCAGATTTCATTGTTGGCATCTGGCGAGGCGGCGCGCCTATTGGAATTGCCGTGCAAGAATTTTTTGAATATAAAAATGCGCCTACCGATCATATCGCAGTAAGAACGTCATCGTACTACGGTATAAATCAACAAAATAAAGAAATAAAAGTACATGGGCTACACTATTTGGTAGAAAATGCGAATGCCAATGACAAACTGCTTATTGTCGATGATGTGTTTGATTCAGGAAGAAGTATAGAAGCGTTAATCAATCAAATTCATGGCCTAATGCGATTAAATGCCCCTAAAGATATGCGTATTGCAACACCATATTATAAACCTAAAAACAATCGCACAATATCACAGATGGTTCCTGATTATTACGTTCACGAAAGTGAAGAATGGTTAGTTTTCCCTCATGAGTTATCGGGCCTGACGAAAGAAGAAATAGTGGAAGGAAAACAAGAACTTAGCCCGATTCTAGATATATTATTCGAAGACTAAGATAAGATGACTATTTTCCATCAATGTAAAATTTATCGCTAAAAGTTGCCACTAGGTCAGGTTTATAAACAATCAGACAAGTCATACTGAAACCGTTGAAAAAAGCTTCTGGAAATATCATTAATATGGTCATTTGAGTGTAATTGTAGTAAACCACGTCCCAGGTGAAAATGCCATCGGCTAGATAATATGCGCTTAGCCCAAGCATTTTCAAAGCAATCGTCAATGCACCTGGGAAAAATGCACAAACAAAAATATACACAAAAAACTGTCGATAAATACGATGAAAAGCGTACGAAAATACGGCATATGTTACGATTATCGGCAAAAATACGCCTATTAAACCATTTACACCAATCATCTGCCAAGTATCATTCCCAATTACTGTACTCATAATCAACACAAAACTACCTACTAGCATTGACCATCTGAAGCCTAATACTAGTGTGAGTGTAGATAACCATAAAAAATGAATAATTAGACCGTCATGTATGCTAATTCTGAACAACCATAAAACGAAAACACAGGTGGCTGCACCAAATACAATATGTTGCCATTTTCGATCTGTCATTAGTCGAGTTAGTTCTGTCTTAGTAACTATATAAACTAGTCCAGCAGCAAATAACAAAACAGCAATCATTTGTAATAGGGTCATCGACATAATGAGAAATACTTCCTCCGGTTAAATATAGCGCCATCTTATGGGTATTACGCTAGATATTACTTCAAATTAAAGCGACTTATAATACAAGAGTAGCAAAAGGCAGAGAAATATGGGAATGCAGTATAAAAATTGGCATGTAATCTTTACTGAATAAGCACATCTACTTTTTACTAGCGGTCAATGTGCCTCAGTTTCTGCTTCTGTGGCATTAATATCGGTTAAAGGTATAATGCCCGAATTCGCTAGCAATAAAGCCGGTTTAGCTTACCTATGCCATCAGATTTCCGACAAGAGTTTCCGTTTTTCGAAAATATAAAACTTGACTCTACCCCGCCAACAACTGTCTATTTAGATAGCGCGGCAACGAGTCAACGTATTAATTGTGCAATGACTGCTAGTGAAAATTATTACCGTCAATACAATGCAAATGTACACAGGGGTGCATACGAACTTGCTCAAAAAGCGACTAAGGTTTATGAACAAGCTCGTTCAAATATTGCAGAATTTATTGGCAGTAATGATAGTTCTACGCTTGTTTTTACAAGTGGTGCTACAGAAGCACTAAATTTGATTGCTAATGGTTTGACCCAAAACATGTTAAATGGAAAGCAAATAGTAGTGTGCGAAAGTGAGCATCACGCTAATTTATTACCATGGCAAGTCTTAGCAAAACGATTTAATTTAAAGCTAACAAGAATACCCTTGGCAGAAAATGGGCAGTTTGGTGAAGAGCAGTTACAATATGCTAAATCACTAATCACTGAAGATGTTGCATTATTGGCTATTGCTCATGCTTCTAATGCGTTGGGGAACATTTACCCAGTTGAAACCTTATGCCATTTGGCAAAAAGCGCGAATGCTATATCTGTAATTGATGGTACCCAAGCTGCAGCCCATCTCGATATTAATGTGACCAATATTAATTGTGATTTTTATGTGTTAAGTGGCCATAAAATGTACGCAGGTACAGGTGTTGGCGTTTTATATGGGCGTTTTGCCTTATTGCGTTTATTGACACCTAGCAAGGTAGGGGGAGAAATGATAAGTCATGCCTCATTTGATAATTTTGAAGCACAAGAGCCGCCCCTAAAATTTGAAGCTGGAACGCCTAATATTGCCGGTGTACTGAGCATGACAGAAGCTGCTTCTTTTTGTCGAGCTAATTTAAAGGCGATACAAAGTCACGAAAATGCTTTAGTCAATTATTTATATTCTCAGTTATCATCATTTAAACACATGCAAATATATGGCAATGAACAAAATTCCTTGCCTATTGTTGCTTTTAACTTGCTTCCATTTCACTGTAATGATCTAGCTTCCTATCTAGCGACTGAGGGCATAGCGGTTCGCGCTGGTCACCATTGTTGCATGCCATTAATGCAAACATTAAAAATTGAGGGTTGTGTGAGGGTTTCGATTGCTTGTTACAACACTTTTCAAGATGTGGACGACTTTATAGCCGCGCTAAGGCGATTTGTCGAATATATGACCGTTAGCGATAAAGAGAATCTATCAACTCAAACAACAACAAGCACAGGCAGTGATTTACACATTTCAACAGAAGCGCATACAAGTTGTAGCGATACAGAGAAACAATTACTAGCGATAGATAATTGGAATGAAAAACATCGTCAACTATTACTTATTAGTCGACACTTACCGATTTTGCCGCCTCAAGCGCGTACTGAAATAAATAAGGTCAGTGGATGTGAATCATCTGTTTGGCTGGCGTCATACAAGGGGCCTGCAAATAACTATCGTTTCCTTGCGTATTCAAATAGTAAAATTATACGAGGACTGTTGTTTGTCATCTTGGATAAAATAAATACACTTAACACGCAAACTATTGCTGAATTTGATATCGAAATGTATCTGACCTATTTGGGTTTATTCAAATTTTTCAGTAAAGGCAGAAGAGACGGCATTAGGCAAGTTATTAGACGGATACAAGAGGAAGTATGATTGTTAATATAAGACGTAAACACGGTGTTTAAAGTTTTATCTTAATGATAATATTCGACAACTAATTTTTAATACCTTTAAAGAGACAAATAAATGAAAATTGCTTTGATGATGGAAAATAGCCAAGCTGGTAAAAATCCTATAGTTAACGATGCTTTGATGAGCGTAGCTGATCCACTTGGACATCAGGTGTTTAACGTGGGTATGAATAGTGAAACTGACCATCATTTGACATATATACATTTAGGAATAATGGCGAGCCTACTATTGAATACAAAATCCGTTGATTTTGTTATAGCGGGTTGTGGCACTGGTCAAGGCGCAATGATGTCTCTTAATTTACACCCAGGTGTTTTTTGTGGTTATTGCTTAGATCCTTCTGACGCGTTTTTGTTTAATCAAATAAACAATGGGAATGCTCTGGCATTGGCATTTGCAAAAGGTTTTGGTTGGGGTGCTGAACTTAATGTGAAATATATGTTTGAAAAAGCATTAACAGGGGAGCGTGGAGCGGGTTATCCAAAAGAAAGAAAAGCACCACAAGTTGAAAATGCGGGTATTTTAGCTCAGGTAAAAGCGTCAATGTTAAAAAGTGATTATGTAGATGTGCTGAAAAGTATTGACCAAGATTTGGTAAAAACGGCTGTATCAGGTGAGCGTTTTCAAGCATGTTTATTTGAAAATAGTCAAGACCCTAAAATTACTGAATACATAAAAAGTTTACTTTAATCCGGATAATCATCTGTTTTTTGCTTCAATCCATTGGCTCATATATTTGCTCGCCAAAAATAGTTTGTTCCACAGGATCGATTGCACAAATAAATGTTGTCGATGGGTTTGTATATTCTGAACCGTCGACTGTAATACTGATAATAAACCTTTTTTAGCATGTTCACTGCTAGCGATATGATCTTCTAATGTTAGTTTTGCATGGCTGTGAGCTAATGACCAAGAATCTTGATTTGTATATAAAGCTACCGCTGCATCAATAAATGATTTGTTGTTTTCACAAATAGCGCCAGGCCATGTTTCACAAGGTATACCTTCAGCTCCTATGGGGCTGGTAACACTCGGTGTTCCGGTCATTATGGCGTCTAGCAGTTTCCCTTTGACGCCTGCTCCGTATGGAATCGGTGCCAACATCACTTTTGCTCGACTAATCACTTCAAATTGATCAGGAGCTTGATCATACACATGCAAACCAATCTTTGGTTTAGCATAGTGTTTAGCCTTTGGCGACAAATAGGAACCATAAACATGACAACTGATTTTGGGTTCTACATGCTTCAGTTTGTCATATATCGCTGGCCATAAATGTTCACTCAATAGTTTAAGACTATCAACATTAGGGGCATGACGATAACTGCCAATAAACATAAAGTCTTGTCTTTGTTCAAATGTGCGTATTGGTTTATGTTCGTGTTTACTATTAAAACAATAGGCGGAGGTAGAATCGATAAAAAAAGCATGATGAAACAATTGCTTTTGTGGTATTGCAAATAATGAATGCAATAAGTTAGCTTCAAAGTCTGAAAGAAGAAGGGTGATATCAGCTTGATATATGCAAGCAAGTTCCCTTGCAAATACAGAGTTTTCGCCGCAAAGTAGGGTTAGTTCGTTACAAATATCATTACTTTGCATAAAATTATGGTGTTCACAATGGCTGTCAAATTTATGAAGAGTAGACTGCTTATGGAGCATTTGACGTGCTTGTCTTAAAAAATGTAAGTCTTCTGCATCAAGCACTAATAAAGCGTCTGGGCACTGCTCTTTCACTCGCCAAGCAAATTGTTCAAAACACATGAAACGGTCAAAAATGACAAGGTCAGGATTTATTGTCTGCACTTGCTTGTTAAAACTTTCACAATTTAATTTACATGAAAAACAGCTTACGCCTTCACTATTTAAATCGAAGGAGTTGGGTGTTGTTTCTGCCGCACTGCAAAAATGGACATGATAACCCGCTGCCAAGCAGGACTGAATATAACTTAATATATTTTGCCCCGCGGCACTTGAGCGTGGCTCTGGCCAAACAAAACCTATAAATAAAACCTGCAACTATACTATCCTTGGTATATGGAATATGAATTGAGTAATGATAACAGGACAACCAAACGATATGCCAATTTCTAAATTAACACAAAATAACAGTATAGATGTTAGCGCAGAGCATGTGATATTAGGCGCAGGTCTAATTGGATGTTATTTAGGAGCCGCATTTATTCATGCATCTCAAAAGGTGACCTTAATTGCAAGGGAGAAGTTTGCAGACCAACTAAATAATAATTATTCAATTAGCGACTATGAAGGTAATAATCTAGTCATCGATTCTTTGCCAAAAATTGTGTCCCCTGAAGATGCAAACGTTTTGTCGCCACCAGCAGATTTTTTGTGGTTAACGATAAAGTGCTTAGCGCTTGAAAGTGCTATCAAAGTCATAAAGCGTTGTGTTGGACCAAATACGATTATTGTCTGTTGTCAGAACGGAGTTGAAAATCATAAAGTTATACAGCAGGCATTTCCTGATCATCGAGTCATAAGAGCAATGGTCCCATTTAATGTCATAAACGATGAAGTAGGTCATTTTCATAGAGGCTCTGAAGGCGATTTTGTCATTGAGCATATAGATACCATTGGTGATGAGGTGAAATGGCTGTCAAGACAATTAGATTCGGCCTTTCTCCCTACACAGATAACTTACGATATGACCGCTTTGCAATGGGCTAAACTACAACTCAATTTAGGAAATGCAGTCAACGCATTAGCAAACGTACCGGTAAAAACAATGTTAACTAACAGGCTTTATCGAAAATTGCTAGCTAAACTCATGATAGAACTACTATTTATTGTAAATAAAAAGAAAATAAAACTACCGAAAATCGCAAATCTGCCGAATAAGTGGATACCATTTGTATTAGTTTTGCCAGATTTTTTGTTTGAAAGAGTCGCCCACAAAATGTTGGAGATAGACCCAAAGGTCAGAACAAGTATGTGGTGGGATTTGCAGCAAAAAAAATTGACTGAAATTGACTATCTTAATGGATTAGTCGTGTCACATTCAAAGGCCCTCGGCGGCGAATCGGTTTTTAACGACTACGTTGTTAAACAGGTTAAAAGACGAGAGCGTGGAATTGATATCGATTCAGAGCAAATACTAGCTGAAATAACAGAATTACTTAAATAACAATACACTATTTGTAAAAGCATAGTGTGTTAGGGACCAAGAAGAATCATATGAACGCAATAGAGTATGCACAAAAAGCGAACGAACTTTATTCAGTACCTAATACTGCAAATCAATTGCGGTTACTTTTTGAAAAAGACGATTCAACAATGAAGGATATCTCTCATGTTGTCTCTACCGATCCCGGTTTGGCAGTACATTTATTAAAATATGCAAATAGCCCCATATTTAGGTTTGAACGCAAAATCGAGTCTCTTGAAAAAGCCATCCAAGTCATTGGCGTTAAATCCGTGTATGAATTTGCCCTTGTGTTTGGTATGAGTAATATGCTTACCAGAGAGCATATGAAATACATCGATATAGATAAGTTCTGGAAACAAAGTATTTTATGCGCTTTGTTTGGCGTATTCTTTGCTAAAAAGTGTAAAGAAAAAGACGTATCCAGATTATACACTAGCGGCTTACTACACAATGTAGGTGAACTTGCTGTGTTAAGAGTGACACCTACTATCGTTCGTGAATGCAACCGTTTGAATGAGGATTTATTACCTAAGCAATGCCAAGAGGAAGTATTGGGTTTTAGTTTTGCAGAAGTATCGGCATCCCTTATGCAACGCTGGTTAATACCTGATATTTTAGTTTCAACGATCGCTATGCAACATCATGATGACTTGCCAGCGGTTACGGTTGAGTCTCAGATCATTCAATTGTCGTATAGTTTAGCGGTAACCCAAACCTTCGATGAGTTTTACAATTTGCGTCACCACATACCTGCGTTTTTATATGAGAGTCTACATTTAAGTTTGGAGGATATTTCTGAAGCAATAGAAAATACCCAAGAAGAATTCGAAGCCTTGTCCTCTCTATTTAAAATGAGTGAACCAAAAGCGGCTTAATACTGACATTTAACCAATAATAGCCTTAATCAAATACGGCCACTGTTTGTCGCGATAAGGCGATCACTTCATCATGACTATCCCATATAGTCGCTTCTGTGTGAGCGTAACCGCCAGCAGCTTGTCTTGTATTAACCTTATAGGCAAACCAATCTTCAGGATTAAGGGGACGATGTGGATGAATAAACTCAAGGTTCCACGAAACAGTACTAGCAGGGGCTGGCCATCTTAACATTTGTAAAACAGTGGGTGGCCACGCATCTATAATACCAATGATATGTGCGTCGCTTAAGGTTTTTGGTGTTGTTTTATAACGCATCCACCCATGAATATGACTTGCTTTTTGCCCTGTGAATGGAACGCCACCATCAGTAAACGCTAATTCAAAATGTTTTAGAAACTTTGGCGTAACCTTTGGGATTTGTGGAATAAACTTGCCTTTTTTAGGTAAAGGCATATTTGAAACTTCGTGGTTAAGTACTTCAATTTTAGACTCACGGCTTTGACCAAAGCAAAATTGTGAAACTACACAAATTTTACCGTCTTGAATAGCTCGCGCCTGCACCTGACTTACATTTTTTCCAGCACGAATAATTTCTACCGAAATTGTAAAGGCTTGTTGAGACAAAAGCGGGCCGACGAAATTACAAGTCATCGATCGTAATAATCTTTCGTTATCAACATATGGTTTAGCCGCTGCGTATAACAATGCGGCTGAGAGGCCTCCATAAATCGTGCGTCCTTGCGACCAATCTTTTTCAACTATGATAGGAGTATCGCTAGTATTAATCACATTAGCAGCTAAGCTAATATAGTCATCTATATTCATAAATATGCCATTTCAACTGGTCTGATTTGTTAAATTGTTGTTTATATTTCTCAAATAGGCAAGTAAATAACATCACTTTGTTTATCAGTTATGTCAATATTCACAAATAATTTACATAAATTGGTGTTTGCTTGATAAATACGTGATTCTTAACGAGGATGTAAATACCGCATGCTCGCATAAAAATATGTATTTAGCACAACTTAATAATAATAATGATAGGGACTAATATCCATGGAAACCCAACAACAGCCTTCTGCAGGCTACCGGCGCTACGTTCTATTGATACTGACACTCGTCTATGCCTTTAACTTTATTGATAGACAGATTATTGGCATTTTGTCGCCATTTATTAAAGAAGATCTTGGTTTAGATGATGCAGAATTAGGTTGGCTGAAAGGTTTTGCCTTTGCGTTACTATATACGGTTGTTGGCATTCCGATTGCTTGGCTAGCCGATCGCTATAGTCGGGTAAATATTGTCGCCATATCACTGACAGTTTGGAGTGGCTTCACTGCATTATCGGGATATGCTTCTAACTTTACTCAACTTGCTTTAGCGCGAATTGGTGTGGGTATTGGTGAAGCTGGCGGCAGTCCTCCTTCGCACTCGATGATTTCTGACTTATATGATTCAACAGAAAGGGCAAAAGCGCTTGCTATCTATTCTCTTGGTATACCTTTTGGCATTATGGCCGCTTATTTTGCAGCGGCTTTTTTCCTAAAAGGTGGCAATGCAGACTGGCGCACAGTCATGTTGGCCGTTGGTGTGCCCGGTGTAATACTGGCTATTATCATGAAATTAACTATTAAGGAGCCGCAACGGACGGTAGCGCCCAGTGGCAGTACTCAAAGCATGTCCCTTAAAGAAGCAATCAAAACCTTATTGAAAATACCGACTTGGTGGGGGATGTGTCTCGGGATCTCTTTTGGTTCGTTTGGCAGTTATGCAATATCCACGTGGATAATTGACTTTTATGTGAGAGTACATGGCAATATAGAGATACAAGATTTACTCATCTCATTTGGTATCATTAATGGTACAGCTTATGCGGCTGGTGTTTGGCTAGGTGGCGTTATCGCAGACCGCTGGGGTAAAAAAGATCGCAAAGGTTATGCTTTATTACCCACGTATGCAATGATCATAGGCGTACCATGTTTTATAGTTGCTTTGTACGTGGGTAATGCTTGGCTTTCTATTGCATTGATGGCTGTCTTATTGACAACAAGTGGTATGTATTTAGGACCTTGTTTTGCTATTGCACAAACCTTGGCACCAATAAATGCTAGGGCAATGTCCACTGCTTTATTCTTTTTTGTACTCAATATCATTGCCTTGGGTGGTGGTCCAACGCTAGTGGGTATCGTTAGTCAAATGTATACTGAGCAAATGGGCAGTGCTGAAGCACTCCGTTTTTCGCTCACCTTATTGATTGTGCCCTATGTTTTGTCAGTGATTACCTTTTATTGGGCATCAACTACCATTAAGCGTGATTGGGCCGCTGCCGAAAAACGACAAGCGGCTGCATAAAAAATAGCTATTTTTGCTGATTCATCAATAGTGTTAGTTCTGATTGGTCAGCAAAATTAGCATCCCAATGGGCTAATTTTCTGTTCATTAGAAAAAACCATAAGGGCGGAATCAGAGCAATAGCTATGCTAGAGATGTATCCGTTTATCATAGTAGGTGCTTGTGGTAACGACTTTAATTGTTCAAATGGCACACTTGCGTTGGCATGGTGATAAGAGTGTCTAGGAAGGTTAAACATAGCCCAACAACTCATTTTACGGTTGGTATTCCACGAATGTTTTGGTTTCACCGGTGCTTTTACGTCGCGCACTAAACCATAGTGTTCAATGTAATTAACAATTTCTAAAATAATCTTTGCACTCAAACCAATCGCAAAAATCATCGCCATTCCCTGCCATGAAAATAGGAAGAGCGCTACTAACAGAATACTTAATGACATTAGGTATCCTCTAATAAAAATGTTGTGGTAGCTAAATATTGATTTTTTTGTTCTTTTGAGGCGTTTTACTTCGATATTCCAAGCTGACTTATTGGTTAAGAAGAGGGCATACAATACATGTAAATAAACACTACGACCTCTCGGTGAAGTCGCAGGGTCATCCTCCGTTGCAACTTTTGCATGGTGGTTGTAAACATGCTCAATCGAAAAATTAGCATCAAGACACATGCTCATTAACCAACGTCCTGCGCAGACATCTTTTTTACTCGAGATTCGGTGGACTAACTCGTGTCCGACGACGCTTGCGACACCGCTAAGCAAAAAACCAGCATAGATGACGGCAATGCCAATTTGCCATATATTAGTTGCCTGTTTTGCAGCGAACAAATCGTAGCCAATAATATTACTTAAATCCTGCATAATTGCATGGTTTGCAGGACTTACCAGCCAAGCACAAATAAGTAATAAACAAAGTGCTAATGGTATAGCACTATAAAGCATTGTATTTATGAAGTTCTTATTATTAAGTGTTGGCTCACTATAATCGTCTCCTAAAAACATATCACCTAGCACATAAAGTAATATAAAAAATAAAAAACCGACATAGATGAAATTTCCGCCGAGCAATAAGAATATGAAACTACTAACAGCAATGCCATAAAAATGGAAAAACTTTAAATAATGCAACATGGTAAACCCTCCCGTTATATCAATTAAGCACCAATATTTTGCTGTTTAAATGAATAAATAGTGAGTACCTTGCTTGTCTATATGGAGTCATTTATTGCCATTTGGCAAATATTGCACTAAATTATCATTAAGCATATTAATTTGATAACACAATGAAAAATTTACCAACTTATTATTTTGGTCACTTAATTGCATTATTGCGCGAACGCAACATTGATGTGGATTCATGGCTTTTAGATAAAAAACTAAATGAAAAAAGTCTTTACACCCTCAATGGGAAAGTAAATTTGGCAGATTTTGAAGACTTAATGCAAATTGCATTAAAAGAAGATGCTCAAAAAACACTTGGGATTGAACTAGGGCATCGCTTACAAATTGCGCATCATGGTACATTTGGTCTAGCGTTATTAAATTGTGAAAACCTGCAGCAAATTATCGATTTTGTAGCCAAATATTTAATTATAAGGATCCCATTTATTGAAGTTAATTATATATATCAAGGCGATGAAATAGTCGTTCTAGCGAAAGATACCTTTTGGAAAGGTGAATTACATGCCTTTGTTATTGAGGCAGTTACCGCAGCCATGTTCAATTTGTTTGCTGCTATACAGGCTCGTGTACCTGACTTATATATTGGACGAATTTTCTTTGATTACAAACAACCTGAATTTGAAAATAAATACGCCTGTTTTGAAAGTGCAGAAATTACGTTTAATCATGCGTATTGCGGTATCGCAACAAACCATAAATTAATGCATAAAAGCATACCTGGCGTGGATAAACTTAGTTTTTTACAAGCAGAGCAGGCTTGTCAGTTAGAGTTAGAAAAATCGTTAGAATTTACCAGTTATGCGGGGAAGGTGCAGCAGATCCTGATGCAGACTAACACTTATAGACCTAAATTACCTGAGGTTGCAAAACAATTAAATATTAGTCAGCGCACACTAGACAGATATTTGAAACAAGAACAAACCAGTTTTAAGCGCTTATTGGATCAGCATCAAGCCGTTCAAGCGAAAGAATATCTTTTGGTGTATGGATATTCCATCAGCAAAACCTCTGTTATGCTGGGTTTTTTGGATTTGGCTAATTTCAGGCGTGCTTTTAAACGTTGGTATCAATGCTCACCCACAGAATTTATTGAAAAAAATAGTACTTAAGTTACTAGGGATTTAGTTAATATGTCATCAAGTCAGGTTCTTCATTTTGCCCATGCAAACGGTTTTCCAGCTGAGAGTTACAATAAACTGTTCAAACAACTTACCCCCAGATATAAGGTTATTGCAAAAGATAAATTTACTCACAATAACGCCTATCCACTTAATGATAATTGGGAAAGTACGGTTGATGAATTGGTTGATTATACCGAACATCATTTAACGAAAGGTGAAAAGGCTATCGCGGTAGGGCATTCTTTTGGAGCGGTTATTTCTTACAAAGCAGTTTGCAAAAGACCCGACTTGTTTAGTCAATTAATTATGCTCGAACCTCCTTTAATTACAGGTATCACTAGGCTCCTTTTTAAAATTGCAAAACGTACTCGTTTCATTAACAACATTACCCCCGCTGGCATCACTCAAATTAGAAAACAAAAATGGTATGCTGACCAAGACCTATTCGACTATTTTTCTAAAAAGGCACTCTTCAAACACTTCGACCCAGAATGCATTACAGATTATATTAGTGCCGCCACTCAGCAAAATGGTGCTTATAAAGTACTCACTTTCGAAGTGCAAAATGAAGCAGACATATTTAGAACCATTCCTCACAATTTACCGAGCTATTATCAATCGTTGAAAGTCCCTAGTACCTTGGTTTCTGCTGAATATACAAATGTATGCGTACCTTATTTAAGAAAGCCATTCTTAAGACATAACAACAACATGAAGCATATTGAGTTTGCTTCAGCAGGTCACATGTTTCCACTTGAAAAACCAATTGAAGTTGCTAGTCTTATTGAAAATATCGCACTTTCTCAAGTTACTTAGAAAATTCGGTCATACAGGGGGCTTTTTATGAGTACGTTAAAAACACGGGTAAACGATGAGTCTGTTAAAGCATATATTGATTCTCTTGTGCATCCAACTAGAAAGCAAGATGCACTAATTCTGCTTGAGGTATATTCTAGAGTGACCGGGCAAAGCCCCAAAATGTGGGGGACATCAATTATAGGTTTTGGTGATTACTCATATGAGAACAGCAGTAAAAAACGCCAAACATGGTCACGAGCGGCTTTTTCACCAAGAAAAAACTATATGAGCTTGTATCTAATGTTGGGTGTTTTAAAACACCCCGAAAAATTAGCAGGATTAGGTAAGTTTAAACATGGTAAATCGTGCTTAAATATCAACAAATTAGCTGACGTCGATATGAAAACATTGGAAGAATTAGTCGCATTAGACTGGTCATGTATGAATGAAAAGTACCCCTAATAGAAGGGGTGTTTTTCACTTACAGACATTACTACATTTGCCCTAGCATTTCTCTGGTGACTAATACCACGCCATTTTCTGAGACCCTAAATCCTCTGGCTCTGTCTTCGTCATGATTCACACCTACTTCGGTGTTGTCAGGTAGGTTGACACCTCTGTCTATTATGGCTTTTCTAACAATGCAGCTTTGGCCAATTTCAGCTTCAGGTAAAATAACTGTTTCAGTAACTTCACTGTATGACCTTACTTTTACATTTGAAAAACAAAGGCTGTTTCGTAAAGTTGCACCTGACACAATACATCCACCAGAAACTACTGAATTTAAAGCTTTTCCAGAACGATCATGCTCATCCCATACAAACTTTGCTGGAGGAAGTTGCTCTTGATACGTCCAAATAGGCCAAAGTTTATCATAAAGGTTGAGTTCAGGGACTGGCGCGACCATTTCCATGTTAGCTTCCCAAAAACTATCTAAGGTTCCTACATCACGCCAGTAAGAGTCATTTTTTGCACTCTTTTTAAAGTCAAATGCGCACACTTTATGGTTGTCGATGATACTTGGAATGATGTCTTTACCAAAGTCATGGTCCGAATCAGGATTAGCAGAATCCCTCTCAAGTTGTTCAAACAAAAACTCAGTATCGAAAACATAGTTTCCCATTGATGCTAAACAACTATCGGGGTCATCAGGTATACGAACAGGATCACTGGGTTTTTCGATGAAGCCAGTTACCTGATTGTTTTCATCAACACCAATAACGCCAAAAGCATTTCGTGCTTGTTCAACAGGGACAGACATGCAACTTACTGTCATTCTGGCTCCAGATTCTACATGCTGAGCAAGCATTGGGCCGTAATCCATACGATAAATATGGTCCCCTGAAAGTATCATTACGTATTTAGGCAGTTCTGTTCTGATGATGTCAATGTTTTGATATACAGCATCAGCGGTACCTTGGTACCATTCGTCTGAAAATCGCTGAGATGCAGGTAATATCTCTACCGATTCTCCTAATTCTTTTTTGAAGTGTCCCCATCCTCGAACTAAGTGGCGTATTAATGAGTGTGATTTGTATTGTGTCAGTACGCCAATACTGCGTATCCCAGAGTTTATACAATTAGATAAAGGGAAGTCGATGATTCTAAATTTACCGCCAAAATATAAGGCAGGTTTAGCTCGCCAATTTGTGAGTTCATGAAGTCGAGAACCACGCCCTCCCGCAAGAACGAGCGCATAGGTATCACGAGTTAAATTACTGATATAACGATTATTTGGATTTGACATACTTTACTTAACTGCAATAGGGATATATTTCTATCCTAAAGTATCTATTATGGATTCGCAATCTTGTTTTTAGTGTTGCTAGCGATTTTAAGCAACTGAAGTTAAGCGCTTAGTGCAGCGCCTACTTTAGACTGGTTTTTTCTATTGAGTTTATGACTAATAGAAGCGCCCACTTTTATGAGAGAACTAAGGTCGACACCCGTTTCTATATTCATGTTATTTAGCATGTAGAGTAAATCTTCTGTGGCAATGTTACCCGATGCGCCTTTTGCATAAGGGCAACCGCCTAAACCAGATACTGAGGCATCAAAGCTAAATATGCCTTCTTGCAGGCCAGTAAGTATATTGGCCAATGCTTGCCCATAGGTATCATGGCAATGCAAAGCAAGTCGCGAAGCGTCTATTTGAGAGAGTAATAATTGCAAAAGTTGCTTACATTTTAACGGTGTTCCCACGCCAATTGTATCGCCTAACGATACTTCGTAGCAGCCCATTTGTAACAAGGCCTGGGTGATGTCAAAAACAGCTTGAGCAGAGATCTCACCTTCGTATGGGCATCCAAGTACGCAAGAAACATAACCACGCACAGGGATATTGTCGCGTTTAGCTTCATTTAATACTGATTCGAACCGTTTAAGACTCTCGGCAATGCTACAGTTTATATTTTTGTGGGAAAAACTTTCTGATGCACTAGCAAATATCGCTACAGCATCAGCATTTGCCGATTTTGCAAGATGATAGCCCTTAAGATTTGGCGTAAGTGCACTATAAGTAATATTTTTTTTACGTTTAATTTGTTTTAAAACTTGATCGGAATTAGCCATTTGAGGCACCCATTTAGGCGAAACAAAGCTTCCAGACTCTATATGCTGTAAACCGGTTTTTGATAAACGATCTATTAGGTCTACTTTGTCTTCTATGGTGAGCGGTGATTTTTCATTTTGTAGGCCATCACGCGGTCCGACTTCAATGATATTCACTTTTTGAGGCAAATCAGTATAATCACGCACTACACTAATCCTTATCTTGTTTCTTCATACTAAGTAACACGCTACCGCCATCGACACGCTCTCCAACAGCACCATAGCACTCTGCTATTTGGCCATCAAAAGGTGCTTTTAAGCTATGTTCCATTTTCATCGCTTCAACTATTGCCAACACTTGATCTTTTTCAACATTCTGTTCTGGCGCTACGTTGATACTTACAATCGTTCCATTCATAGGGGCTAAAATATCACCCACATCATTTGCGCCATCGTTAGTGCCAAGCTCAGGCAAAACTTTGTCAATACGAACGCTTCCTAAATATCCTTGGACCCATAATGTTGTGGCATTTTGATAATATTGAAACGAATAACGACCGTTTTCTGCGTGTACGGTTAGCTTGTTTTGACCCATATTACTAAAAAATATGTGATGCTTATCTGCGAAAAATAAATCAATTTTGTTCTTTTCTAAATATTGACAGCGAATTTCGTATTTGGTACTTCCGTACATAAATAGTATGCATTCTGTTTTATAGTGATTTAACCTAAAGTTAAACGATAACTCATCTTCAGAATGATCACTGGTGAACGCAGTTTGTCCATTACCATGGCTTAATATATTGCAAATCGCAGCTTGGTATTCAGGTGCCAATTTGCTGGTCGCATTGTCGATTTGTTGCTCATGACGCTCGATAAAATCTGTAGTGAGCAGTGCATTTTGAAAAGCGCTAGTGGTTAGTACTTTGTTTAAATAAGGAATATTTGTGGTGACACCACAAAGTAGATATTTGTTAAGACTTGCAACTAACAAAGACAAAGCTTGCTCGCGGTTAGGTGCATGAACGATAAGTTTTGCAATCATCGGATCGTAGTAAATTGATACTTCGTCACCACCAATGACACCAGTATCTATCCTAACATTATTAGTTGCAGTGGGTTCTACAAGAAATTCAATTTTACCGGTGCTAGGCAAAAATTCATTATCAGGGTCCTCTGCATATATACGCGCCTCAATGGCATGACCGTGACAACTTAACTCTTCCTGTGTTTTTGGTAGTTGTTGGTTATTTGCTACCATTATTTGCCATTCAACAAGATCTTCTCCTGTTATTAACTCTGTCACAGGATGCTCAACCTGCAAGCGAGTATTCATTTCCATAAAGTAAAATGCGTTATCATGGTCTAGCAAAAACTCGACTGTGCCTGCACCACGATAATCTATAGCAAACGCTGCTTTTAAAGCAGCTTCCCCCATTTCTTTTCTTAACTCTTCACTTAAGCCCGGTGCTGGTGCCTCTTCGATAATTTTTTGATGACGCCTTTGAACAGAGCAATCACGTTCAAAAAGATAAACGCCATTACCGTGTTGATCACAAAACACTTGAATTTCTACGTGTCTAGGTTCGGTCAAATACTTTTCTATCAACATATGATCATCACTGAAACTGTTCATTGATTCTCTTTTTGCCGCAGCAAGCGCTGCAAAAAAATCATCATCTTTCCAGACTTGTCTCATGCCTTTACCGCCGCCGCCAGCAGCCGCTTTTAGTAACACTGGATAAGTCATTTTTTTAGCTTCAGCATGTAAAAAATCAGGGTCTTGATTATGCCCATGATAACCAGGCACTAATGGTACACCGGCTTTTTCCATTATAGTTTTGGCCGCTGACTTTGAACCCATAGCGCGGATTGCTTCTGATCCGGGACCGATAAATATTATATTTGAGGCCTCGCATTTGTCGGCGAACCCTGCATTTTCAGATAAAAAACCATAACCGGGATGAATTGCATCTACATTTAAGGCCAAGGCTTTCTCGATAATCAAGTCACCTTTTAAATAACTTTCGGAGGAAGGAGCTGGACCCAATAAAATAGCCTCATCGGCCAATTTTACATGTTGAGCATTTACATCTGCCTCTGAGTATACAGCAACGGTTGCGATACCTAGTTTGTTCGCTGTGCGTATCACACGACAAGCGATTTCACCTCTATTTGCTATCAGTAACTTTTTAATCATCTTTATTAACCCAATTTGGACTGCGTTTCTGTAAAAAAGCCTGTATTCCTTCTTGACCTTCTACAGAGGTTCTTGCGTTGGCAATAGTATGGCTTGTCATGTCCATTAAATTGTTATTAATAGGCAAATGTTGTATTTCATTAACTAAGCTTTTAGATAGCGAAACCGCATTCGGACCGTTTTTCAAAATTTTGTCTACAATAGCGTTAATCTCTTCATCAAGTTCCTCTTCACTAACCGTTTCACTAATTAAGCCAATTCGTCGTGCCCGACGAGCTGAAATAACTTCAGCGGTCATAAATAACCGTTTTGCATAGCGTGCGCCAACAGCATTAATAACATACGGCGAAATAGTTGCTGGTAACAAACCAAGTTTTACTTCGCTTAAGCAATATTTACTCAGTTTACTAGCTATGGCGATATCACAACATGCAATTAGGCCAACCGCACCACCAAATGCAGCCCCTTGTATCCTAGCTATAGTTGGCTTTTTAAGAGTAAAAAGTTTATGCAGCATCAACGCCAAATTTTTTGCATCAGCAAGATTTTCTGCATGTGTATAACCGGCCATTTTTTGCATCCATTGCAAATCAGCTCCTGCACTAAAGGTTTTGCCCTCTGATTGCAGAATCAATACACGTACATCCTGATTTATCTGTGCATCATCAAAACATTTTATAAGGTCAGAAATAACTTCCTCATCAAAAGCATTGTGCAGGCTAGGGCGGTTAAGCGTAACTTTAGCGACCTGGTTTTCAACTGTATAAATTACTTTTTGCATTGTTCATTCACTATGTATGTTTTTTAGCAAAATTGTTTGTCAGAAATAAATAGCAATACGGCAATAATTGCTATTTCAAGGTATCAATTTACATTCTAAAGACACCAAAATGCGTATCATCAAGCACTTGATTACTGGCGGCTGATAACGCCAATGAAATTACACTTCGAGTATCTTTTGGGTCAATAACACCATCATCCCATAATCGTGCGGAAGCGAAATACGGATGACCTTGCTTTTCGTAGGTATCAATGACCGGCTGTTTAATGGCTGAAACTTCGGACTCAGTCAAAACTTGTCCATTGCGCTCGGCTTGGCTTACTTTAACCTGAGATAAAACTCCCGCAGCTTGTTCTCCACCCATTACAGAAATTCTTGCATTTGGCCACATAAATAAGAACCTTGGATCGTATGCTCGCCCGCACATTCCGTAATTACCAGCACCAAAACTGCCGCCAATTAGTATGGTGATCTTTGGCACTTTTGCACACGCAACTGCCGTCACCATTTTTGCACCATGCTTGGCGATACCGCCTGATTCGTATTGTTTACCAACCATAAAACCAGTGATGTTTTGCAAAAATATCAAGGGTATTTTACGCTGACAACACAACTCAATAAAATGTGCTCCTTTTTGCGCAGATTCTGAAAACAATATGCCGTTATTTCCCAAAATACCGACTTCATAACCGTCGAGTCTAGCAAAACCACACACAAGCGTTTCACCATAAAGCGCCTTAAATTCATGAAAATCACTATTGTCTACAATACGCGCAATGATTTCTCTTACGTCATAGGGTTGCTTGCTGTCTTTTGGGATAATGCCGTATATTTCATCGCTCGCGTATCGCGGTAGCGCCGAAACATGTCTTTTTAAGTGTGTATCTGAATCTCGATTTAAACGAGCAACGGCATCACGTGCAATGGCTAACGCATGTTGATCATTATTCGCCAAATGATCTACTACACCAGATGTTCTGCAATGTACATCTCCACCACCTAATTCTTCTGCACTTACCACTTCGCCAGTCGCTGCTTTCACTAACGGCGGCCCACCGAGGAATATAGTACCTTGTTCACGTACGATAATTGATTCGTCTGCCATCGCAGGCACATAAGCACCTCCGGCAGTGCAAGATCCCATCACCACAGCAATTTGTGGGATATTTAATGCAGACATGTTCGCTTGATTAAAGAAAATACGTCCAAAATGTTCTTTGTCTGGAAAAACCTCGTCCTGACGAGGTAAGTTTGCGCCTCCAGAATCAACCAAATAAATGCAGGGAAGATTGTTTTCTGCGGCGATAGTTTGAGCACGAAGATGCTTTTTCACGGTTAGAGGGTAGTAGGTACCGCCTTTAACAGTGGCATCATTAGCGACAATCATACATTCGATTCCCGAAACTCTGCCGATGCCTGCTATTACTCCCGCGCATGGCACATAGTCTTCATATACTTCCCAAGCGGCTAATTGCGCAATTTCCAAAAAACTGGAATGTTTGTCTATAAGTGCTTCGATTCGCTCTCTAGGAAGTAATTTACCTCGTGACAAATGCCTTTGGCGTGAAGCTTCACCACCACCTAGCAAAATCTTTTGCACAACATCTTGTAAATCTTTTACTTGAGACTGCATTTGAGCCTTATTTTTAGCAAAATCTTCACTATTAGTATTTATTTTAGATTCTATAACAGGCACGTAAATACCCCTTTTGCATATAGATTAGTATTATTATTTCCGGTGATATTACTTCCGAGGTGGTAAGCATCAGCAAGCATAATTATCGAGACTCATTAAATAATTCTCTACCAATCAGCATTCTTCTTACTTCTGAAGTGCCGGCACCAATTTCATAAAGTTTAGCGTCTCTCAATAAGCGCCCAGTAGGATATTCATTGATATATCCATTACCACCTAATAGTTGAATTGCATCAAGCGACATTTTTGTAGCGAGTTCGGCTGAGTAGAGAATCGCCCCTGCCGCATCTTTACGAGTAGTTTCTCCTCTGTCACACGACCTAGCAACAGCATATACATATGCTCTTGCTGCATTCATTTGTGTGTACATATCCGCAATTTTGCCTTGAATTAGTTGAAACTCACCAATTGATTGACCAAATTGTTTACGATCATGAATATAGGGGACTACCGCATCCATACAGGCTTGCATTATCCCAAGAGGACCGCCAGACAGTACTAATCTTTCGTAATCTAGACCACTCATTAGTACTTTAACACCGCCACCAACATAGCCTAAGACATTTTCAGCAGGCACTTCTGCGTCTTCAAAAACTAATTCACAAGTATTGGAAGAACGCATACCCAATTTGTCGAGTTTTTGTGCTTGGCTAAACCCGGGGGTGGTTTTTTCAACGATAAATGCCGTAATACCTTTTGAGCCTGCGCTAGTATCCGTTTTTGCATAAATAATAAAAGTTGATGCATCTGGTCCATTGGTTATCCACATTTTGTTGCCATTCAGGATATATTTGTCACCTTTTTTATCGGCGCGGAGTTTCATGCTTACAACATCTGAGCCAGCATTGGGTTCACTCATCGCTAGCGCGCCGACGTGTTCTCCACTTACCAGAGATGGTAAGTACTTTTCTTTTTGTGCTTGACTACCATTTTTAAAGAGCTGGTTAACACACAAATTTGAATGTGCACCGTAACTTAGACCAATCCCCGCCGACGCTCTGCTAATTTCTTCCATAGCAATAGTGTGGGCTAAATAACCCATGTTGGACCCGCCAAACTCTTCACTTACAGTTACACCAAGTAGTCCCATATCGCCAAATTGAGGCCAAAGTTGGTTAGGAAAAGCATTGTTTTCATCTGCAGACTCAGCAAGCGGAGCAATCTCATTTTGAGCAAAATTATAGACATGCTCACGCAGCATATCGATATCTTCACCCAAACCAAAATTAAGAGAAGGATAGGTGGCAGTAATCATAGTAAACCTCGTTTTATTTCGTTTAATTCTTCCTGGCAGCGAATTTCTACTTCGTCTAACTCATTCATCAGCATTTGAATATCATTAAGTTGTTGTTCTAAAACAGCTCTTTTAGACTGGGTCAATTGAAGCATTATTTCTAATTGGGCGGCGGAGTTAGGATTGGTGTCGTATAATTCAAAAAGTTTTCTGATTTCCGCAAGTGAGAATCCGAGGCGTTTACCTCTTAATATTAGCTTAAGCCTTACCTTATCCTTGGCATGATATATCCTACTTTGGCCTTGTCGTTCTGGTGCGATTAAATGTTGTTCTTCATAAAAACGAATTGACCGGGCGGTAACGTCAAAATGCTTAGCTAATTCGCCGATTGAATAGGTGGTTTTTGAATTCATAATACTATTGTTCATGTGTCAACGATGTTTTGTATAATAAAGATAGTTGCATGTTTTACGTCTCAAAACCCTCTGCAAATCATTGCAACAGAAAATATTTTCTAGGAAAAATGACATAATGACTTTACGTTTACGTAAAGTCAAGTTAACGTAAACCTAATCTGGGTAAAAAGATGTAGAAAACGACTTGTTTAAAGGAAAAAAAATGGATGAAACTATCGTAATTGTGAATGCAAAACGCACCCCGATGGGTGGTTTTATGGGTTCATTAGCAAGTGTTGATGCCCCTTCGTTGGGCGCTTATTCAATAGATGCTTGTATGCAAGATATCAATAAAAGCATAGTTGACGAAGTTATTATGGGTTGTGTGCTTCCTGCTGGTCTTGGTCAGGCACCGGCGAGACAAGCTATGTTAGCTGCAGGTTTGCCCGTCAGAACAGGTGCGATGACGATCAATAAAGTCTGTGGTTCAGGCATGAAGGCCGTTATGTTAGCGCATGATTTAATCAAAGCCGGTAGTGCTGAAATTGTGGTTGCTGGAGGAATGGAAAATATGAGTGCTTCCCCATATCTATTGCCTAAAGCTCGTGCTGGCCACAGAATGGGACACAGTATGATGTTCGATCATATGATGCGGGACGGATTGGAAAATGCTTATGATGCAAAAGCAATGGGGTGTTTTGCTCAAGAGACAGCTGATAGCGAGGGCATAGATAGACTAAGCATGGATGATTTTGCGATAAGATCATTAAGCTTGGCAAAAAGTGCAATTGAGAACGGTCAATTTGATGATGAAATTACCCCTGTAACAGTGTCATCTAGAAAAGGTGAGTACATTGTGGATACTGATGAAGGGCCTGGCTATGCAAATATCGATAAAATTCCGTCGCTGAGACCCGCGTTTACTAAAAGCGGCACAGTAACAGCCGCTAATTCTAGCAGTATTTCAGATGGCGCTGCAGCGTTATTAATTATGACTAAAAGCAAAGCTGAAGCACTAAAGTTAACGCCCTTAGCTAAGATTGTGGCTCATGCGACACATGCCATGGAACCTAAGGACTTCACCGTTGCTCCTGTTGGGGCCATCGAAAAAGTGTTGGCAAAAGCCAATTGGACAAGTGAAGAGGTTGATTTGTATGAAATAAACGAAGCTTTTGCCATGGTGACAATGTTAGCGATTAAGAAGCTGTCATTAGATATTGCTAAGGTCAACATTAATGGTGGCGCCTGTGCCCTTGGCCATCCTATAGGTGCGTCAGGCGCCCGGATAATAGTGACACTATTGCACGCTTTAAAACGTCAGGGTGCTCACAGGGGAGTAGCATCCTTATGCATTGGTGGTGGTGAGGCAACAGCAATTGCGCTAGAACGAGACTAACTTACATTAAATAAGTGGTTCGTAAACCCAATTGTTATTCTCAATGTATAACTGGCAACTTCGGCATTCTTTTTGCCCTTCCCAGGTTTTGTTGCTTAATATAGACACGACACCTGGGAACAATTCGACATTAGCGACTATTTTTATCGATTTCGCATAATTATCGACCTGTTCTCTTAATAATTCTCTGTTTCTTGTCAGCCAAGTCAATAATTCTTTTTCTGATTCAACTTCATCGGATAAGTTTTTAAATTTTTCGCGTAATTCTACCGGTACTGTTTTAAGCTGAACGGCCTCCAAACGAGATATGTGGTCAGTATTCGCTTTTTCAAGGTGACTAATAATTTGGTTAATAGAAAGTAGTTTATGATTAATTTCTTCATAACCTTGGGTGTAATTTATGGTTAGTTTGCTGCCAGAACTAGCACCAATCGAGCCTGCTGACAGATTTTTACAACACTCAATTTCACACCCGAAAACAGATCCTGATGGTTTATCACCGGTACCAACAATGATATTCCCACTGCATTTTACGCGAGAAAAGGCGAGCTCTTTGGCGACATGCAAATCACCTTTACACTCAATATCTAAGCCCTGAGCATGCGCAAGATAAATATTGCCACCCGCGATTAAGCGGCAATCTACATCGTGCATTTTACCCATTGCGCCTTGAGTAATAATAATATCGCCATCACTTTTAATCATTGCAGACTCAACAAAACCGTTAACCGTAATATCGCCACAGGCTTGTACTACCATGTTTTCCTTAACGTCACCATTAATGATAACTGCGCCTTTGTATTGAATATTACCGGTTCCTACGTTGACGCCTTTTGATTCAAAAGCATCTTCAACCAGCACCATTCCATCAACAAATTTAGCCTGTCCGGCCATTGATGCCAGAACTAGGTTTTCGTTGTTTTCAGAGATGTGGGTATTAGATCCTAGTTTTATGGCTTCCCAAACGCCTCCAGCTGGTTCTAGTACCGAGTTCATTACGGTATAACCTTTGCGGCCCTTGGTCGGCGGCAATCTTTTTGCTAGTTTGTCTTCAGGATCAACACATAATATTTCGCCTAAATCTCGCATATCAACCTTACCACCTGTCAAAGGCTGAGGAGCAAGTATTCGATCAAGTGCGTTTGGAACAAGTGCTTTTAAACGAGAGTTCTTGCCGTTTCTAGCGGTTAATCCTTTAGCGATCACATCGCTAATAATGCTTCCACCAGATGCTTCTGCTGACAACTCTAATAGTTTATTAATTCTTTTCTCGCTGACACCTCGCTTAATACCTCTTTCGTCAATTAAGTCCAATATTTCAAAAAGAGAAGGTATTTTACCGCCATATGGAGCATGCACAATCAATTCGGCTGACATTTCGTCATTGGCGACCTGCACATCTATAAAGGCATCGCGGGTTTCTCCAATAATCGATTCTATGGTGTCATATATTTCAGAACTTAAAGCAAGGTTAACGCTGTCGGTGAGTGCCATTAGGGCTTCAGGAATAAGGTAGTATTCAACATCACTCTGATTTTGAGCATACTTTGATAGGGCTTCAATATCGAAAGAGCCGTTTAGTAGGCGCGGTTCTACATAAGCAAAAAGTGTAGTTTTGTCATCGTCAGACTGGAGTGTAATGCCTTTCATACTAATAATTTCTTCCACTTACTATATTCATAGACTATTCGACACCTTGAAAGCTCATTTTCAGATTTCCACTGATTATCGTCAATTTGTACTTTAACACCCGGAAAAATACCTTTGTTTGCCACAATCGAAATATCTTGTTTGAACGTTTTCAATTGTGTTTTTAACTCGACTATAGATACCCGAAGCCAGTTCAAAAACACGCGTTCTAACTCTAATTCCTTTATTAACTCACGTTTTTTAACAGCATTTTCATCTTTTAAGTTTAATTTATGTACGTTTTCTAACTTTTTCTCATGTTCAGTATTTTTTACAAGTAAATCTTCATACATGGTGTTCATAGACTTTAATTTTTCACTCATTGCGATATGAGGTTTAGCATAATCAATTATCAAATCACTTCCCGATATAGCACCAAGAGTACCTGCCATTACTTTCTTCGTTGCATAAATATAAGATGCGAAAATTTTCCCCAATGGTTGCTTTACTTCACCTACAATAAGGTCTTCTCCGCAATGCAACACCGAATGAGCAAGTTGTGTCATAATATTGATGTTTTTATCGGCGGTAATATCTAGTCCTTGCCCATGTTGCAAAAAGACACTGCCTTTAGCAATCAGGCAGCAGTCTTTTTCTTGAATTTTACCTGTAGCACCTTGGGTGATGATGATGTCGCCTGAAGATTTTATATACGCTGACTCAACAAAGCCATTTATTGTGACATCGCCATCAGCTTCTATTTTCATTTTTTCTGTGATATCGCCGTTAACAATTACCGCGCCACCATATTTTATATTGCCTGTAGCAACATTGACTCCTTTCGTTACAAAAACATCATCGACGCTAATTCGCTGTCTTGAAAATTTAGGTAATCCATCGATAGACGCAAATACTTGATTTTCATCTTCGATAGAAATATACACGTTAGTACCGATTTTAATTTTATGCCAATCACCATCTTGTGCCGGGACTGGTTCGCCTGTAACGGTATATCCGTTTCGTCCTTTTTTAGGAGGAATTCTTTCAGCCACTAACTGATCTTTGACAACGCAAATAATGTCACCAAAATCCCGCATATCAACCTTTATGCCTTCAGATTGTGAGGGCGTTAAAGCTCTGTCTAATGCGTTTGGCACAACAGGACGGACGATAGAACCTTTACCTGTTTTTGGTGGCAGACCCTTGGCTATTGTTGCTTTATGAAGAGTGCCGGGAGGCGCATTTGTTAAGGTTTTTATTAATGCATCTATTCTTTTGCGACTCACACCTCTAACAATGGAGTGATGACTTAGGAAAGCCATGGCTGTTGTTACGTTTGGATTTTCACCTCCATACGCAGAGGTGATTTGTAATTCAGCTTCCATTTTGTCGTCACTTAACACCACATTTAGTTTGGCATTAAATTTTTGCCCAATGATACCTTCAATTGGTTCCATGCGATCTTGTGTCAATTGTTCTTTTAAGGTATCACATAGCTCAAGAATATTTTCATCGTCTAAGTAGTAATTTGAATATTCCGATTTTCCTATATGTGCAATAAGCGCTTTTACTTCAAAATTGTCTTCGATTAGCAATGGCTCTATGGATAGAGATAGCTTATTGTCCTCTGTAGATGTATATAGGTGTATACCGTTCATATTACAGGCTCAATGATGTGTTCATAGTCATTAAAAAGTCTCTATGCCCGTTACATGCATAGCATAGCGCTTTAGCTTGTTTAACAAGCCAATTTTTTTAGGATTTTGTTGATATTGTGCCATTAATTCCTCTATAGAATTTAAATACTCTTCTAATGATAAACATTCTTCCTTCTTGCCAACAGAAAAGCGAAACTGTAAGTGCTGTTGCCACTTATCAATTTCATCCATTGCCAATAAATGAGGAAAATGCCTTGCTCGATAACGAAACAATATTTTATTGTAAATTTCGTTTTCAAACTTTCCTTGCAATGCGATTAATTGTTCTGGCTCGGTGTGCCGAACTGTCTTCATTAAGTTTGTATCGGCAGGTTGCGGAAAACTAGTAGTGTATAGGCCTTGGTCAACATTATTGTTGGTTTCTTTTTCAATATTGACATTAAAAACTTGCTGGCAGAGAGAGACTAAATTGGATGCGTTTTGCAGCATTTCAAAATTTTGTTTACATGCTTCAATATCTAACTTGAATATCTCTGATTGTTGAGGATTTAAGGTGTTTAGTGGCGCAACAAACGGGCACTTATTAGCCGCGACACTATATATGGAGGGACGCTTTTCTGTATTAACTTGTTCACTTTTATGAAACAAAAGTTGTGAAAGTGTTTCGGCATCGTTTGCCAAAAAAGCGTCAATAGGACGATTTAAGTCAATACAAAGTGTGGCATTTTTATTTTTTGGATGGGGGCATATAGGCATAATAAGCGTGCAGCAACCACTTTTGGCAGAGATGTATCCGCTGACATACACTAATATGGTTTGTTGATATCGTTGCAAATATCTATTTACGATATGTTTGTTTCGTAATTGCCAATAAAACTCATAGAGTCTAGTTTGTTTTTGTTTGATTAATTTAGCCACTGCGATAGTAGCATATACATCTGATAAAGCGTCATGCGCACTTGCATGAGTAATATCATTTGCTGCAGTTAACTGTTCTAACTTAAAACAAGGTCTTCCATCTTCGTACAAGGGCCAATTAATACCTTCTGGCCTCAGAGCATAGCACGCCCTAACAAGATCAATAATATCCCACCGAGTATTGTCATTTTTAAATTCTCGGTCGTAGACTGGATAAAAATTACGGTAAAAAAGGTGCCTAGTCACTTCATCATCAAACTTAATGCTATTGTAACCCGCGACACATGTGTTTGCTTGAGACATCTGTTGATGAATTTTATCAGCAAAGAAAGGTTCACTCATACCAGTTTGGTTAATTACTAAAGGTGACAAGCCGGTCACAATGCAGGCTTCTGGGTGCGGTAAATAATCATGTGGGACTTTGCAAGCCCAATTTATAATGGGTGAATTTTCTATAATATTTAGATCTGAATCTGTTCTAATTGCTGCAAATTGAGCAGGAAAATCAACGCTAGGACGCACCCCCCATGTTTCATAGTCATGCCATAAAATACTAGTCGCCACTATAATCTCATTTTTAAAAATATGTTTATAACGATAGTTTACGCTAATTTTTATAAGTAATAAAAATTCGATAGTGTTAAGTCATTATATTAATAAAACTTACGAGCTAGGGTTTATAGAACATAAATGAATATACAACGTAACTGGAAAATTACGCAGCGGCTATAAGAGCTTGTGTTTAATATTGTCTGCAGTTTGCAACAGTCAAATTGTTATAAAGGTCATTGTATTTATCGCTTTTATGACTAATAGAAAAAAAGGATTGATACTATTATTGAAGCGTTGAAGATTTTTATAGCGAGCATGCCATGCATAATTATATTATTAAGCGGTTTGAAAATAGTGATAAAGAACCTAATACTTTACGTAGCGAGAGCATGACAAATGAAGAAAATCTACAAACAAACAATGACGCGATAAATCCATCCAATAATCATGCATCTGCACTGATAAACTACTCCCACACAGTGAATTTTAATTATGGACATAGCGACAACGCTTCAGCGCGGAGTACGTTTACGCAAACCGCCCATGTTAATGTTGCGCCGTTCTTTTCAATGCGTAAATTGAGGCTTACTTATAATCAACTGAAAAATTCAAGTAGTTTTGAATATGGAAGCTTCGATGCATTTAAACATCAGGTTTTAAATGCTGTTGCGCCACATTTAGAATTAAATAAATGGCAGTCGATAGCGGCAAGGCGATAAATAACAAACAAAAAGAATGTAAAACTTTAGGCTTCATGCTAGAAAGTTGATGTTTGGGTAAAAATAATTTTTATAGTTAGGTCGTCATAATACGCATAAGTGTTATATTATTAACATTTGTAGCCGAAAGAGTTCCCAATGAAGTCTATAGTATATTTATCATTGTTGATTAGTAGTTTTATGGTATACGCCATACCCCCACAAAGTGAATCAGCAAAACTAAGCAAAGATGCCGCAACTATTGCTATTGCTATACATGGTGGGGCAGGAACGATATTGAAAGAAAATATCAGAGATGAGCAAGAGCAAGCAATAAAAAGTGCATTAAAACAAGCGCTAGAATTGGGATATAAAGAGCTTAAAGCAGGTAAAGATGGAAGCTCAGCGGTGATCGCAGCACTTGTTTATTTAGAAAATTCCCCTTTATTTAATGCAGGCGTCGGTGCGGTTTATACTTATGATGAGCAGCATGAATTAGACGCTTCCATTATGCACGGTAAAGATAAACAAGCGGGTGCTATAGCGGGCGTGCGCAATATTAAAAATCCAATTAAAGGTGCATTATTGGTAATGAATGAGTCTCCCCATGTGATGTTAACAGGCGAGGGAGCTGAAGCTTTTGCAGCGAAACATGATTTAGAAAGCGTTGAAAACAGCTTTTTTAATACCGAATTTCGTAAAAAGGCCCTCGATAGAGCGAAATCAAAAATTGATGAGCTATCTTTTAGTGAGCAAAACGGACAGTCTACAGAAGCTACTTTATCAGATCTATTGCCTTTTCAAGATGACAAGTATGGTACGGTTGGTGCGGTCGTGTTGGATGCCCATGGTAATTTAGTGGCAGGTACTTCAACAGGTGGGATGACAGCAAAAAGATATGGCAGAGTAGGAGATTCTCCAATAATCGGAGCAGGCACATTCGCAGACAACCATTCATGCGCAGTATCGGCGACAGGTCATGGCGAATATTTTATACGACACAATGTTGCTGCTGATATCTGCGCTCGCGTAAAATATAAAGGTGATTCAATACAGGAAGCTGCTAACGCAGTAATTTTCGAGACATTGAATGCAAATGCAGGCAGTGGCGGGGTGATTGCTATTGATAGCCTTGGCAATATCTCAATGCCATTTAATACACCTGGTATGTATAGAGCCAGTATCGATACTGCTGGAAATATGACAATCAAAATATATAAAGACTAGGCTTAGTATTCCGGGTATATAACAAGTGAAAGTAGATTTATCATCTGAGCTTGCATTATGCATGCTTAAAGACCGTTTTTTCCTTAAAAGAAAATACCAGCAATGTAGTCAGATTGCAGACCCTAATAAAATGACTGTTGCTGTTGAAGCGTGGCAAAAGAAGGTAGAAGAATCTAAAGCGCTATTGTCAAAGAGAAAAGCGTTAACATTAAATATCAGTTATCCTGACTTGCCGGTAAGTGACAAAAAAGATGCCATTAAGGCATTAATATCTAAAAATCAAGTGCTGATCGTTGCTGGTGAAACTGGCTCAGGTAAAACGACACAAATTCCAAAAATGTGCTTAGAGCTTGGACGCGGAAGGGCGGCTATGATTGCCCATACTCAACCTCGTAGGTTGGCCGCGCGCAACGTGGCCGGCAGAATTGCCGAAGAGTTAGATTCTGAGCTTGGCGCTTTGGTGGGGTATAAAGTGCGCTTTACCGATCAAGTCTCTGATAATAGTTTAGTAAAACTGTTAACTGACGGCATGCTGCTTGCAGAAATGCAACAAGATAAGTTTTTAAACCAATACGATACTATTATTATTGATGAAGCACATGAGCGCAGTTTAAATATTGACTTTCTGTTGGGTTACATAAAACGAGTTTTACCCAAGCGTCCCGATTTAAAAGTCATTATCACATCCGCTACCATTGAAACCGATAAGTTTGCTAGTCACTTTAATAATGCACCAGTAATAGAAGTAAGTGGGCGCAGTTATCCAGTAGAAATAAGACACAAAGACTATATCGCAGAAGATTTAGCGCAAGACCAAAGTGAAGCTATTCTTTTGGCCGTCGACGAATTGTTTGCTGAAGGCCGAGGTGACATATTAATATTTTTAAGTGGTGAAAGAGAGATTAGGGAGACTCAACAAGCATTAATTAAAAAACAATATAAGGCAACAGAAATACTCCCACTTTATGCTCGAATGGGAGCTAAGGACCAACAACTTATATTTCACCCGAAAGGAAGCCGCAGAATTGTACTTGCAACAAACGTTGCTGAAACATCATTAACTGTGCCGGGTATAAAATACGTGATTGATACCGGCAAAGTGCGTATGTCTCGATACAGTCATCGTTTAAAAGTACAACGCCTACCAATAGAAACTGTTTCACAAGCCTCTGCGAAACAAAGAGCGGGTCGATGTGGAAGAACCTCTGCGGGTATTTGTATTCGTTTATATTCCGAGCAAGATTTTTTATCGCGCCCAGCCTTTACTGATCCAGAAATTACTAGAACGCATCTAAGTAGTGTTATTTTACAAATGTTAGCATTGGGTTTAGGTGAAATTAGTCATTTTGAATTTATACAAGCCCCCGAAGACAAATTTATCAGTGATGGCCAACGTCTGCTAGTTGAATTAGAGGCAATTACTAAGCATAGAGGTATGTCTAAGCTAACGCCAATAGGGCGTAAGATGGCTAAGCTTCCTTTAGATCCCAAATATGCTCGCATGTTAATAGCGGCGAAAGACCATGAAAGTGTATATGAGATAATGGTAATTACGGCTGGTTTGAGTGTACAAGACCCGAGAGAACGGCCTCATGATAAACAACAAAAAGCGGATGAGGCACATGCTTTGTACGCTGATAAAAACTCTGATCTCTTAAGTTTGTTGAACCTTTATGAAGCGTTTAAAACTGAGCAAAAAAACCTTACACAAAATCAATTAAGAAAATATTGTACAAAACACTATATAAACTTTCAGCGTATGCGCGAATGGCAAGATATCGTTCATCAAGTTAAGCACACATTGGTGTCTGTTGATCTTCGTTTAAATAAAAATGTGGCTGAATATGAACAAATTCATTTGCCAGTGATCGCTGGCTTAAGTTCACAAATCGGCTTAAAAGATGCAAACCGACAATATCAGGGAGCACGAAATAGTCAATTTAAACTATTCCCGGGGTCAGGTTTGTTTGCTAAGCCACCAAAGTGGATAGTCAGCGCAGAGCTAGTTGAGACCTCAAATTTATACGCTAGGCAAGCGGCTAAAATTGAACCAGAGTGGATAGAAAAAGTCGCCAAAAATTTGTTTAAATATAACTATGTAGAAGCGCATTGGAGCATGAAACGAGGTGCTGTACTTGCCTATATGAACGCTACCTTGTTTGGTTTACCTATTGTTCAGAGGCGAACCGTCAACTATGCCAACATTAATCCAGTAGAAGCGCGCGATATATTTATCAGGCATGCTTTGGTGAATGGTGAGTCAAAATTGAATTTTGCTTTTTTGCGCGAAAATCAGGCTTTAGTTTCACAAGTTGAATTACTAGAGAAAAAATCACGCAGGCGCGATATATTAATCGACGAAGATGAACTAGTAGACTTTTATAGCGAAAAACTGCCTGAAAACGTCAATAGTGAAGCAAGTTTTAAAAAATGGTGGCAAAGGGCGGTTCAGATTTCTCCCAATCTGCTAAAATTTGAACAAGCACAATTAGTAAAACGGGATGCTAGCGGCGTAAGCAAGGCGTCGTTTCCAGATACTTGGCAGCAAGATAGTTTGGTTTTTTCACTAAGTTATCAGTTTGAACCGGGTAAAACGGATGACGGTGTTTGTGTAAATATTCCCATTGGTTTATTAAATCAAGTAAAGAACATAGGCTTTGACTGGCTTGTACCTGGATTAAGGCAAGAATTGCTTGTAGCGCTTATTAAAAGTTTACCGAAGCGATTGCGCCGAAATTTTGTTCCTGCTCCTGATTATGCTAATGCTTGCATGCAAGACCTCACAGCAGTTGATAAAAATGGTATCGTCCAAAACATAACTGATGCATTTGCGAATAAGCTGTTTCGAATGTCAGGTGTAAAAGTCAGTTCACAAGATTTTGATATAGAAACCATTGAGAGCCACTTGCGGTTTAACTTTGCTGTTGTTAGTGATAAAGGGAAAGTATTGGGTAGCAGTAAATCGTTGCCAAAACTAAAACAACAATTTGAGTCTCAATTAAAACAAACCCTAGAACAGGTCGCGACTGAGGGCATTGAAAAAGCGAGTTTATCCACTTTTTCGATGGAAACTATCCCAAAGCGTTATAGAAAAACGCAAAATGGTTTTGAAATTGAAGCGTTCCCCGGTTTAAAAGTGGTCGGCAATCAGGTCGACTTAGCCTTATTCACACTAGAAAGTGAGGCAAAAAAACAACATGCGGTTGGCACGATTTTACTCCTCAAGCAAAACGTACCTTCGCCATTGAAGTATCTTCAAGAGAAATTGCCGAATAAATCCAAGTTGAGTTTATATTTTAATCCCTTTGGAAAAGTGCAGCTATTAATAGATGATATCGCAAGTGCAGCCATCGCCGCATTAGTTAACGAGCATATGGATGGCAATGAAATCAGAGAGCAGAGGTTTTTTAAAACAACGCAAGAGTTTGTTCGTATGCATTTAAATGATAAGGCGTTAAAAATAGCGAAACAGGTTGAAACAGGTTTGGCTTTAGCTAATCAAATACAAAAATTTTGCAAAGGAAATATTCCGCTAAACCATGTAAGTCATATCAGCCATATTAAATCGCATTTGAATGAACTTGTTTTTAAAGGCTTTGTTTTACAAACAGGAGAATCAGGGCTAGGCGATTGGAACCGATACTTAAAAGGTTTGTTGGTGCGTTGTGAAAAATTAAAAATAGACTTAAATCGCGATAGAGTTAATCAGATAGAAATTGATAAAGCGCAATCCTTACTTATTAAATGCAAAGAAGAATATGCAACACAAATGAAAGACTTGGAAGAGGTAAATGAAATACAAGAGATGATACAAGAATTTAGAATTTCTTTATTTGCACAAAATTTGGGGACCAAATATCCCATTTCTTTGAAACGAATAAGTAATAAATTAAATGAGATATCAAACAAAGGTTGACTTAAAACTGTTCACCCAATATAAAGAACGATGCACATCGTTTGATGATGGATGTGGTGTAACATAGGTTTGGATAAAAAGCGTTAAATTCACGAGGATTAGTTCATGTTATCTTACGACGACAAACGAAATTTTTATCGGATGATGGTCAATTCACCTTGTCAGGTAGAATTATTAGACCAAAATCCATCTTTAGCTTTGACGGCTATATGTAAGGACATAAGTGCAACTGGTATGTCTTTAGAGATGGAATCAGAAGCTATTGAAATAGGCGCCTTGCTACAAATTACTGTCGATTCTAATAATGATCAGATACCTTCTTTAGTTGCCAAAGCTAAAGTGGTGAGATGTGAAGAACAAGACTCTGATACCTATTTGGTTGGTGTTGAAATAAGTGAAATGAATTAGATTTTCATTCAACTTTATTTTGTAACTTCAACGATCAGGCAAATTCAAACTAGGCGTTCATTAGGATGCCGTGTTACTTTTCCCAAAAATTAGTCATTTGCACAAAATATTCGCTTTATCTATTATCACGTACTACGTAAGTGTCTGATTTATAATAATTCTACGAATGGTGTATAACTTGCTTGTCCTCACATAAACGTAAGTGTTTATATTCTAAACTATCCATACAGCTGTTTGTAAATGCAACATATAGCTATGGGTCTACAAGGAGCAGTGAATTTGACATCGCTTATTGACTCAAGTAACGCCAAGTTATCAAAGCAGTCTCTTTATAATGATTCTTCATATGATGAGCTCAGTAATGACATAGCATGCAGCATTGATTCTGGGTGTTATCAAAAAATGGAAAAAAAGGCGATTCACTATTTTTCTGAGTTATTATCCTTGGCTAAGAATGACGATTGTCTTGCACAATTGACTTGTATTTATGAACAATGGTTAAAAGAGAACAACCAAAACAAAAGCTCTTTAAAATTGTCATTGATTGAGCAACAAATGCAACAAAATGCTAGCACTAATAGCTTGACATTTTTACAGAAACTCGCTGTTGATAAGCAATTGAAGACCTACTTAGATAAGTCACTTAGTTATATTTTTATGCGTGACTTAGGTAAGTCTCTAAAAAATAGAGATGTCATCAAACAAGTAGATGAACTCAGTACTCATATCCAAAAGTGGGTGCGAAAAAATGAAGGGCATGATGCACCAGAGCTACTAAATAATGCCTATATAGACAAAAAGTCTAAACAATACAATGTTGAAGCTAGCATTACATGGTTGAAGTCTAAGTTGTTTCTGCTGGAACAACAACTCCCCGCATCATTGGATAAGACCAATGGATTACGTAAGTTGGTAAAAGTTATTGCAGGTGTTGTCATGCATCGCTTAACTGAAATGCCGAAAGATTTGCCAAAGCGTGCACAATCTGAATCCTTAGATAACGCAATAAGGTTGGGCTATTGTTATGGCTTGACTTATCCATTAATTGACGACATCCAAGATTCACCAAATTTTTTAAATAATGAAGAAAAAGAATCTTTTAATTTGGCTATTAGAGAGAGCCTATTGAGTGGAGAACTTGCTGAGTTTCCTGTTTTTAGTGATGCTAATAATGAGACCATGTGCTTCGTTTATGAGGAGCTAAAATGTGCTTTTGAAACTATTAAAAGCTATCAATCAAGGAGCAGTGCAATTTCCTTTTTTGAACAAGCTTTTGTGTTTTTTGAAGCTCAAGATATTGATCGCAGAAAATCAGCAAAACATGGTGTTTATTCTGATGAGGCCTTATTTTTGCCGGTCATTTTAAAATCGGCGGGGAGTCGTTTAGTAGCCAGAGATATTGTGCACAATAAAAGAGACGAACAATTTGAACATCGTGTGTTTTGTTTTGGGATTTATAACCAATTTAACGATGATATAAAAGACTTGTTAGTGGACATCCAACAAGATAATTTAACACCATATAGTCATTATTATCATGTTGAAGGGGCTAAATCAGAAAACGTAAATCCCTACCGTGTGTACTGGTGTGTCGTGTTTTACTTAATTACCACCGTTTATAAAAACGATGCTCATGCAAAACAGTTATTACTGGAGCGAAGTATTAATGCTCACAAGAGTTTAAAAAACGAAGTCGGCGACGAAAAGTATAAGGAACTAGAGAGAACGCTTTTAAATACCGGGTATATGCCATTTGATAAGTTAATTTCAACGCTTATTAAAACACCGAATCAAGTCGCGTGGTTTGACAAACTCATTAGCCGTGAAGTAAGCAATTATTTTGAACATCAACAACGAATCAAAAAAGATTTTCAAAAAAATTACCAAAACGCTCAGTCCTTCATAGAGCAACATTTAAAGATCGAAGCACATCAACGAATAGACGATACACTGTTGCGTGATGCTGCTAACTATTCACTTACTATTGGTGGTAAACGATTACGCCCAGTTTTAGCGTACATTACTATGATTCATAGATATAAATTTGAACAAGATCAAACTCTCCCTGTATTACAACTGCTCGAATATATGCATACTTCATCATTAGTATTTGATGATAAACCTAGCCAAGATAATGCGTCTTTACGACGCGGTAAAGCCTCCTTGCATAAATATTGTAAGAGTGAAGCTCATGCAGAGCTAACGGGGGTTTATCTGATAATGAAGGCAGTAGAAGTGCAAACTACCATTAAAGGGGTGGATCCTTCAACCATCCTCGCTTCTATAGAATATGCATCAAATACTACTCAGGCAATATGTGAGGGGCAGTTGTTGGATTTAAAATCGAGTCGTTCATGTACAGGTATTACCGAGTTAGAACGAATTTGTTTTTTAAAAACAAGTCTCGCAATAGAAGCAGCCATGATTATTCCGGCCATATTGGCGAATGAAGATGATATTGAGAAAGAATACTTAAAACGCTTTGCTAAGTACCTCGGATTGGTCTTTCAATTGAAAGATGATTTACTGGATGCAGAAGGTGTTGAGCAAACTATGGGTAAACCGGTACAACAAGATTCTTCGGCAAATAAAGCGTCTTTTGTTACGGTACTTGGTGTGGAAGGAGCGAGAGATAAACTTTATCAGTATCGTCGAAAAGCAGCTGAATCTCTAAGGAGTTTAAGTGGCGATAATACGTTTTACGAACAACTTTTGGACTTTGTAATACATCGCCAATCTTAGGCTATTTTCACCTCATATAAATTTTGATTTTATGCAGACTAAACCTTTTAGGTAGTGTCCTTCTGGGAAATAGCTGGCCACTGTATGGTCGCAATCTTGATGCAACCTGTCTTGTACACTTAAATAGACCCCTGCATCCTGAGCAGCATCAGCAACAATTTTGCTAAAAAGATCTTCACGCATTAATCCTGAACAACTGAAGGTAATTAAGCAGCCATTTTCATTCAGCAATTCACAGGCTAGCCTATTTATATCTTTATATCCTCTTGCAGCCCTGACTAAATGATTTTTGTTTTCAACAAATTTTGGTGGGTCTAAAATAATAACATCAAAACGGGTTTTATTTTCTTTGTAAACACGCAGTTGTTCGAATACGTCGACCATTAGATGAGTGATAGAAGCTTCGTTTAATACATCAGAGTTGAGCTGAACATTATGTAAACTCGTATCAATTGCGGATTCTGACACATCTAAGTTGACAACACTTTTAGCCCCGTTTAGAGCGGCACTAAGCCCAAATGTCCCGGTATAGCTAAAACAATTTAAGACTTTTTTGTCACGACAAAGGCGACCCGCAATTTTTCGATTTTTGCGTTGGTCTAAATAAAAGCCCGTTTTATGGCCATTGATTAAATCAACTTCAATTTTTAGGCCGTTTTCTTGAATAATCACTGTATTGGGTAACACGCCGACATGTGTTTCGATGTATTGTTCTAAGCCTTCTTTTTTTCTGACCGCAACATCACTGCGTTCATGAATAACATAATCGGGGAAAATCTTTTTTAATGAATGTACGATCTTGTCTCTGTGTTTGTCAGCACCTGCGCTTAATAGCTGAATCACAAGAACATCGCCGTAAAGATCAATCGTTATACCGGGAAGACCATCTGATTCAGCCGCAACTATACGGTAAGCGTTGGTGCGTTGCTTTTGTAGCCATGCTTTCCTTTTGCTTATTGCGTTTTTAATGCATTGAGTAAAAAAATTATTATCAATAATCGTATCTTGATTAAAACTCCAAACACGCGCGCGAATCTGAGAATGAGGCGAATAGGCGGCTTTTGCTAACCATTTCCCTGAACTTGACAAAATATCAACAGTGGCGCCAGAGCGTGGCGTCCCGATTTCTTCTTCAATAGCACCATCAAAAACCCAAGGGTGATTGCGCAATAAAGATTTTTCTCTATTTTCTTTTAATACTAAACTAGCCACTTTAATTCCCGTCAAATCCTATATCTTCAATTAATTGAGAACTGCTCGCGGCTTTTCTTGCTAAATCATCTACAGCTTCATTCTGTGGATTCCCGGCATGGGCTTTTACCCAATGCCAATTAACCTGATGTTTGTTGCATTGAGCATCTAAATCTTGCCATAAATCAACATTTTTAACTGCTTTTTTATTGCTCGTACGCCATCCATTTTTTTTCCAACCATGGATCCATTGATTAATGCCATTTTTGACATATTGGCTGTCAGTGAATAAATCGACAATGCATTCTTCTTTTAAAATAGCGAGAGCTTTTGCGGGTGCCATTAACTCCATTCTATTATTTGTGGTTAAAATATAACCTTTGCTAATCGATTTTTGTGTAGAATTAAAACTAAGAATAGCGCCATAGCCTCCGGGTCCAGGATTGCCTAAACAAGAGCCGTCGGTATAAATTGTGACTTTTTTCATATGTATAATTTTTGCTTTAAGGTTAATTTTAAGACGCTAAACAAGCACGAAGATGTAATTCTCATTTTATTTCTAACACCCCCCGCGATATCAAGGTAAAATAATAGGTGGGTTTGTTGATTTTGTATCAACGACAAGATACTTTACCTTAGATAAGAGATAACAAGAAGAAAAAATATGCGCCAAATCGTACTCGACACTGAAACGACCGGAATTGACCCAAAACAAGGGCACAGAATAATTGAAATTGGTTGTGTTGAATTAGTAAATAGAAAGCTAACAGGCGAGACTTTTCATGTGTATGTCAATCCGGAAAGAGAAATAGAGCAAGAAGCAATCGATGTTCATGGCATTACTAATGAATATTTAGTCGATAAACCAAAGTTTACAGAAATAGCGAGTGACTTTATTGATTTTATTAAAGGTGCAGAACTGATTATTCATAACGCACCGTTTGATGTTGGCTTTATGGATCACGAATTTGCACTGACGCGTCAGAATTTACCTAAAACTAGTGACATATGCGCCGTGTTAGACACGCTTGTGATGGCAAGGCGAATGCGACCAGGTCAAAAGAATAACCTTGATGCCTTATGCAAATATTATAATGTGGATAACAGCCGTCGTACTTATCATGGCGCTTTATTAGACTCAGAAATATTGGCTGAAGTATATTTATATATGACGGGTGGGCAGACCAAGTTATCACTCGCATCAGGACAAGAAGAGACCAATTCTGACGGTATGGAAACAGTCATTAAACTTAATGCTGTACCTGTGCTTAAGGTTATCAAAGCCACTGCCGATGATATAGAGAAGGAAAAAGCCATCTTCAATATGCAGTGAAATCGACACTAGTACAATTCAAAGAATTAGTAACGAACAAAGCAAACACAGTCTTTTGTGTGTGTTTATGCATGCTATTTTCAAGTGGCTTTGCGTTCGCACAGCAGTCATCAGCTCCCACAGCTGGTGAGCAAAATAAATCCAACATATATTATGAAGATGTCATAGTACCCATTGGTAATGAATATCAAAATAGTATTCAGTTACTCAATAATAGATTCCGTGTCGACAACGGCATATCTGAAATTGCGATAGTTTTTTTTAGAGAATACGGTTCACCTCCTGTTGTTTTAGTTCGACCTGACGGAAGTAAGCTATTTATTGAAAATTCGTTAGATGACGATAGCTATACTTGGTTTGAAACCGATACTTACGATATGATTTCGCTAAAAAACCCAATGCCGGGACCTTGGCAAGCTGTAGGTGATGTATTGCCGCAAAGCAGAGTAATGGTTATCGCAGATATAACCTTGAGTGCGCAAGCAATTCCTAACGTGGTTTATTCAGGTGAGACACTTAAACAAGTGGCGTTTTTACAAAACAAGGGCAGTGAACCCGATATTACCCCATTTAGAGAAGTGATATCACTTTCTATCGATTTTGTCAGTACTAATAATCCTGAATACCCTAACTTTGGACTAGGTTCTAGAACAGTAGCAAGATTTGAAGACAATGGGCTTGGCTTTGATGAGGCCGATGCAGATGGTATTTTCACGGGGCAATTTAACTTAAGCATTATTGAGGGGGAATGGACACCTATTTTTACCTTGCGAACCCCTCTGTTCACCCGAGAGCAAGTGAATGAAAAAGTCGTTCTGTTGCCTAACCCTGTTCAGATAAGTCACCACTTAGCGGACACTGATGATGCTAAACACATGTTAACCGTGCAAACTGATGAAACACAGGTGAGTCTCTCAAGTCTCATTTTAGATGGGACTTTGCGTTATCCCAATGGTGATGTAGCAAGAATCTCTATTACTGAAGCAAATGATCTGCCAAAACAAATTCCTTTAAATAATGTAGGAGAGGGCATTTACAAAGTAAATCTGAGTGCCTATGCAACCAGTGTTACTGGCCGAAACCTAATGCTAACCGTACCAGAATATTCGTTTGTGGTAGAGCCTCCTCCCATTATTGAACCCATAGCTGTAGCCACTGACCCTATCATTGAAGAACTTATGGTTGAACAGGAATCATCTAGCGAAGAAGAAGAGACACTATCGTTAATGCATATTTTTATTATAAATTTTGCATTGCTAGTCTTCGGTATTGCCTTCTTGTATGCTCTTGCCGACAAACAAAAAAATCCTACTAATCATCTTTCTCTTCGAATTATTCGTTTACTGAACTTCAAGCGCAGTAAATCAGCCAAAGATTCAATCCCTGCAAGCTAATTTCAATCCATTGTCTTTACTTAGGACGAAATTTGTACAACCTTCATTTTGTTTGCAAAAAGCGGTTGACTAGTGATGGCAGTAACCGTATTATCTGCGCCGCACTTTAGATGACGTAATTTAGTGTTTCACAACATTAAATTTACATTGTTGTAAGACTATGCCTAATGTTAGGTAATGCGGAGTGGTAGTTCAGTTGGTTAGAATACCGGCCTGTCACGCCGGGGGTCGCGGGTTCGAGTCCCGTCCACTCCGCCATTTAGTCTGCTAAAATTTTGAGTGTGGTTTTACAAAAAGTTTGTTTTGCGGAGTGGTAGTTCAGTTGGTTAGAATACCGGCCTGTCACGCCGGGGGTCGCGGGTTCGAGTCCCGTCCACTCCGCCATTTATCTATTGATAAAAAAATGTAAAGCTTTTTGTCTACCTTGCATAATACATTACCATGTGGAGTGGTAGTTCAGTTGGTTAGAATACCGGCCTGTCACGCCGGGGGTCGCGGGTTCGAGTCCCGTCCACTCCGCCATTTAGTCTCTTTCCCTAGTAATATATTATAATAGCGTTAAACTAGTCTTATCTTGAAGTTATCTAATCACCCTAATGAAAAAAACGCTGCTTAGTGCCAAGCAAATTTGCAAATCGTATAACGATGCAAACCATACAGTTGAAATTTTAAAAAATGTTGACTTATCCATTTTTGAAAACGAAAAGCTTGCAATATTAGGGGCCTCAGGTTCGGGTAAAAGTACCCTATTGCACATATTAGGCACCTTAGATAAACCAAATTCTGGTAACGTGAACTTCGATGGTGGTAACTTAAATACACTGTCGAACAAACAACAGGCCAAGTTTAGAAATCAACACCTAGGTTTTGTATATCAGTTTCATCATTTATTGCCTGAATTTAACGCTCTAGAAAATGTTGCGATGCCAAAATTAATTAGTGGCGAAAATAAATCGACAACTTACGATAAAGCATCTCAATTGCTCGAAAGGGTAGGCCTCTCTCATCGATTAGAAAACAAACCACATCAATTATCTGGTGGTGAAAGGCAACGTGTAGCAATTGCAAGGGCGCTTATCAACAATCCTAGTATTATCATGGCCGATGAGCCAACTGGGAACTTAGACAATGAATCTAGTGACAGTATTATTGCGTTGATTCACGATATCAATGAGAGCGAAGGTACTTGTTTTGTAATAGTAACCCATGATCATCAACTCGCTGAGCAAATGGACCGAACACTAACGCTCGTTAACGGACAATTTTTGTCATAGGCAAAAACATTTATTAGGAGCTGGCAAGCGTGCAAGCGGTCTTTTTACAAATAGCAAAACGATTCAGGCAATCAAAGCAGCAAGACTCTTTTATTAGCTTTGTCTCGTCATCATCGACTAGTGGTATTGCACTAGGTTGTGCAGTGTTAATTCTATTGTTATCGGTCATGAATGGTTTTGAGCATGAGCTTCGCGTAAGTTTATTAAAAGTAGTACCTCATGCGGAAATTTTCGCTATCGATAATAAAGGGCTATACCCCGATCCCACCTTTGTTAAACAAATAGAAAACGATCCTAAAGTGAAAAAGGTATTTTCAATTAATAAAGCCGCTGGACTTTTGCAAAAAGGAAAAAAGATGAAAGCAGTCTCAGCACTTATTGGTGTTGAAGATGAATATTTACAGGCTAAATTTGGAAACCCAATGTATGCTGAAAAACTGGCAACAATGGAAAACGCAATATTATTGGGCGATCAAATAATGCAAAACCTCGAATTGGAAGTGGGTGATAAAATCCAACTATTATTGCCTTCAAATACTCAGGATCTTAGTTTTAAGGCACCTAAAAGTGCATGGGTAGTTATTCAAGGAAGCGTTAATGTAGGCGGTGAACTCGACAATCAAATTGGCTTGTTAAATAAACAATATCTCGCTGCCTTATTAGGATTTGATCAACAAACAACGCATATTGAGATTTCCTTGTACGACCCTTTTAACGCCTTCGAATTAGTGCGCCAATATGGATTTCAATTTAATCAGGCTGCATATATGTCTGATTGGACTCGCACTCATGGGCACTTATATCAGGACATACAGTTAATCCGTACGGTAGTATACATAGTGTTAGCGTTAGTCATTGCTGTTGCGTCTTTTAATATCGTTTCTGCTTTAGTGATGTCAGTTAAAGAAAAAAGTCGTGAAATTGCAATCTTGAAAACACTTGGTGCAAGTAATACTAATATAGCTTCAATTTTTGTAGTGAAAGGCTTATATCATGGTGTTAGCGGGGCCTTTATTGGCACAACAATTGGTGTGCTCTTAGCCTTGTTTCTGGGAGATATCATCCGTTTTTTCGAATCAATTTTTAACACTGAATTACTGTCGGGTGACATCTACTTTACCGGCACTATCCCGTCACAGTTAGAGTGGCTAGATGTGTTAATGACTGTGTTAATTGTGTTGTCTATCACGACGTTAGCAACACTTTACCCAGCTTACAAAGCCGCAAAATTGGACCCAGCCACTAACTTGAGTTAAGCCTTAAAGGTCCATATTGTTATACATTTTTTTGTCTAATTGATTTTCAGACTTTGCTACTATGCATGCAATAGTGCTGTCGCCAGTCACATTGACAACTGTTCGTGTCATATCAAGTAAGCGGTCTATACCGATGATTAATGCAATACCCTCTACCGGTAAATTTACTTGTTGTAAGACCATTGCCAACATTATTAAGCCAACGCCAGGTACACCAGCCGTGCCAACGGAGGCTAAGGTTGCGGTTAACACTACCATAAGTAAATCAGTTGTGGATAAATCAACACCATAGACTTGGGCTATAAAGACGGTCGCAACTCCCTGCATAATGGCTGTGCCATCCATATTAATAGTTGCACCTAAAGGGATGGTAAAGGAAGCCACTGATTTGTCTACACCGAGTTTGTTGCGAGCGGTAGCCATGGTCACGGGAAGTGTTGCACTGCTGCTAGAACTACTGAACGCAAATATCGCGGTATCTTTCATTTTAATTAATAATATTAGTGGATTTAAGCGAGCAAGGGTTGATAGTAAGACTGGGTATGTAATTAAAGCGTGTAAAATCAACAAGAAGAATACCAAGAAAAAATATTGCAAGATGTTGCCAAAAGCATTTATATCAACACTCGCAGCTAACTCTGCCATTAAGAAAAAAACACCATATGGTGCGATATTCATGATAACAATCACTATTTTCATGATCACTTCATTCAATGCTTCAAACGCGCCTTGAATTTTTTTCCCTGCATCGCCCGCTTTTGTTATCGCAAAACCCACTAACAATGAAAATACTATAATTTGCAACATATTTCCGTCGGCCATCGCAGCTATTGGATTTGAAGGGAACATATTAATGATGACTTGTGCTAAACCAGGTGCTTCTTTTGCTTCATAAACGGTTTCAGTAGGGAGGGTAAAACCTTCACCTGGTTGAATAATCAAAGCCATAATCAATGCAAATGTAACTGCAATACAGGTGGTTAAGATATATAAAAATAACGATTTCCCACCTAACCTTCCTAATTTTGAAGGGTCAGATAAACTACTTACGCCACATACCAAAGAAACAAATACTAAGGGGACTACTAACATTCGAAGTAGGTTTACGAATATCTGACCCCCTGCGTCAAATATACCTAAAACAAAAAATTCTTTAAAAGAGACCGACAAGCCAAATAAAGAAATTACGCGATCGTTAGTTTCGTCAAATGACCATTGTAGTAACACGCCTATAATGATTCCTAGCAGCATGCCGATAAGAATACGAACGGTTAAATTTGATTTTGTTGCTGGGTTTGACATACATCGACCTATTGTTTTTGGTTATTAGTCTGAATACCTAAGATTAACAAGTATAACTCAAAATCTAAAACCTTTTATACACTACAACGCAAGCTAAATGAAGATTGCTAACTCAAGTGCTCGATTACACTAGCGTTAACAAGGCCGCGTTGACCAATATAGAATACATAGGTACCTGAATGAAAATCGCAAAACTTATCCTGCTCAATTTTGCCATATTACTATTGGTCGCTTGTGGTGGTTCAAGCGAACCCCTTACGCGAGAAGGGCCCAATACGGATGAAGGTGGCGATTCACCAGACTCTACACCTGTTATTTCGCTAAGCTTAGATATTGTTGACAGTCAGGGCAGTTCGGCTACTCAACTCGCTGAAGGTTCTCCGTTAACACTAAATGCAACGGTGACAGATGACGCTGGTGTCGCTCAAGCAGGCCTAGTGGTAACGTTTACTTTGAGTACTACCCAATTAGCTACATTTTCGACCGATACAGGCACTGCGTTAACCAATGAACAAGGTGTGGCAACAATGATCATGACAGTGGGTGATCTGTCAGGCAGTGGCACAGTTACAGCATCGGTGCCAAATGCAACACCCGTCGAAAAAGGCTTTGAGAGCATGGGTACACAGCAGCAAACGCCGTTTACTCTAGAACTTTACGCAAATGCCGTGCAATTGGCTTCTAGCGGTGGCGATCAAATCGAATTAATCGCGGTGGTCAAAAACGAACAAAACATTTTGCTCCCCAGTGTATCGGTAGCCTTTTCGGCTGACCAGGATGCGTCTTTATCGAACATAGATTTACAAACCGGCGATGATGGCACGGCGCGAGCAATGTTAACTACTCAAAATAATAAAGAGAATAGACAAATTTCTGTTGTTGCCAATACCGCAACACTGTCACAAAGCTTGAATATTGATGTGGTTGGTACCGAAGTAAATTTAAATGGTGCATCTTCTGTCATTATAAACGATTCTGCTCCCATCACTATTGTATTGTCTGATTCAGACGGGAATGGCATTAGTAACGAGCAAGTACAACTTACAACAGACATTGGTCAGTTGGATAACAACGCTCCAATAACCGGGCAGAACGGCCAAGTGACAGTTAATTTTAGTTCTCCTGTTTCAGGCACAGCAACAGTCACTGCTTCCGCTTTAAATGCTAACGCAACATTTAATATCGTTGTCCAACAAGATGATTTCAGTTTTTTCAATATTCCAACCGAAAATCTTGCATTGTCTACTCAACATGCAATCGATTTGCGTTGGTTTAAAAACAATGCCGCTTTTGCAAACGGAACGGTTGAAGTAACCACTTCTCGAGGAATAATTAGTGTAAATGGTATTGAAAGTAACACCACAGTGACTAATGCACAGGGTATAGCAAGTGTCACTATCAGTTCAGACTTTGCAGGTCCAGCGACTGTTTCAGCTATTGGTGTCGACAGTGAAGGTAATCAAGTAAGTGCCAGAGCAGTAGTTGAATTTGTCGCCTCCACCGTTGATAAAATATTCGTTGATGCAACACCAGATTTAATAGGCCCAGAGGGTCAAACTTCAACTATTACGGCCATATTGCGCGATGACAGAGGCAACTTGGTAAAAGGGAAGGTGGTTAATTTTAGATTAATATCAGATGCTTCGGGCGGCAGCGTGTCACCCAATACAGCTATTACGGATAGTAATGGTATTGCGTCTACTGTGTACACGTCGAACGCTGTGAGTGGCGATAACGGTGTAACCATTGGAGCCGAATCTGATGGCATCGAAAGTACGACCGACTTAACTGTGGGTGATAGAGCATTCGATATATCATTAGGTACGGGTAATGCAATAATAAACGAAGACGGCGTAACGTATATCAAAGAGTTTGCTGTATTTGTAACAGATTCTTCTGGTCGTCCAGTCGCCAATGCCGAGCTTACCGCTTCTGTTGTGCCTACTCAAGCTGATGCATATTCAAAAGGCTACTGGGTTTGGAATGAAGACGATAATGTATATTTTGCAGTAGTCAGTGTCGTTGATGCATTTGGTAATGCCTTAGCTTGCCCTAACGAAGACGTAAACCAGGATGGTATTTTGGAGCGTAGTGAAGATACAAACCAAAATGGTGTGTTAGATGAAGGCGAAGATTTAAACAACAATGGCTTGTTAGATCTTAATGAAGATAACAATAACGATGGTTTATTAACACCGGGTAATACTGCAACCGTCAATTTTAGAAATAACGTCTCTCGTACTGATGAATTTGGACAGGCAATTGTGCAATTACGATATGCAAAACAGTTTGCGTATTGGTCAAAAGTTACCTTAAGTGTATTCGGGCAGTCAGCAGGTACTGAATCGATGGAAGCGCAAAACTTTAGTTTATCCATTGCCGCAGATGATTTGACAACAAGAGCGAATCCTCCGCCGAGTAACCCTTTTGGCTCAAGTACAACATGTGCTGATAATCTATAAGCAATATTTGTAAGCTTTCAAAAACCCGAGATTATTAACTCGGGTTTTTTGTTTTTAAATTTGCTGAAACGGATATACCGAACCTAGCTGCATGATTTGAGTCAGTTCGTCCAGTGCTGAGCGAGATTCATCCAAAAACTCTTTACTCGCCAAATCTGATGCAGTTAGTCGGTCACGATAATGTTTGTTCACCCAAGTATTTAAAGTGGCAAACAAGGTATCATTCATAAGGGCGTTTGAATTCACTGCGGCCAGTTGCAGATCATTTAACACCACCCGCAAGCGCAAACAAGCAGGACCGCCACCATTTTGCATACTTTGTTTAACGTCAAAATAATGCACGTTAGTGATGGGGGTATTACTAGCGAGAAGCTGCTGCAAATAGCTATATACGGCTTTATTTTCTTGGCACTCCATCGGCGCAATAATCACCATGTCGCCGCTCGGCAAATTTATCAATTGAGTATTAAAGAGATAGCTTTTTACTGCATCCTGTAGGCCCACTAAATTTGTAGGTACTTCGATGAAGTGGAAAGGCTCTGCTCCAAAAGCTCTGCCGATATCTTGTTTCGTCTTACTTGTGTCTAAAAAGGCTTGTTCATGATAAAACAACACATTTTTATTACCCACAGCAATAACGTCATTATGGAAAACTCCTTGATCAATAACGTCAGGGTTTTGTTGCGCAAAAACCGCACTGCCTTCTTGTAATTTGTGCAAGCGAGCAACCGCTTCACAAGCTTCTAGCGTTTGCCTAGCTGGAAATTTTTTGGGTGCAGGCAAAGTGTCATTAAAAGCATGCTTGCCATATACAAATAATTCAACCCCATGGTCACCATAGTTATGACAAAATCGAGTATGGTTCGCAGCGCCCTCATCTCCAAAATGGTCGTTTTCAGGTAAGTGTTGATGATGTGAAAAATGCTCATCGTCAGAAAATAGGGCTTTAAGTATATTCCCAGTAACGGTAGGCTCTATCGCTCGATGAAATTTATTGGTTAAATTAGCTGGCGTAAAATGCACCTTGCTATCAGCTGTATCGGCACTTGGCGAGACCGTCGCAGCATTAGCTGTCCACATACTTGACGCTGAACAACACGCTAAAAAGATTGCAGGGGCTTGTTTACTCGCTTTAATCAGCACATCCTGGTCACTACCGGTAAAGCCTAGTTTGCGTAAGCTATATACGTCAGGTCGCTCTTGAGGTGCTATTACACCTTGTGTCATGCCCATATCGGACAATGCTTTCATTTTTTGTAACCCTTGCAATGCGGCTTGTTTGGGGTTGCTCACAGCATTCGCATTTGATTTTGAAGCAACGTTCCCATAAGACAAGCCAGCATAATTGTGAGAGGGACCAACTAAGCCATCAAAATTTGCTTCTATTGAATTCATATACTATTCTCCGCGGCTGACGTTCTGGTTACTTTTCTTCGTGATTATACGTACTTAAAGTCTGATTCCAATAAGTTTTTATCAAAACTCTAATAAAAACAATGACTTTACTGATTAAGAGGAACATATTTATGTAGTTCAGCTTGTTTTCTATTCACTTTGAAGATATATCTTTAATAAGGAAACAGTAAATGACATTATCACTATTAAGTTTTGTTATTCGACAAATCGTTATTTTATAAGGTTTATTATAATTAAATGGGCAAATCACTAGTTATTGTTGAGTCACCAGCAAAAGCCAAAACAATAAATAAATATTTAGGCAAAGACTTTATTGTTAAGTCGAGTGTTGGACATATTCGCGATCTTCCAACTAAATCACTCGGCTTAGTGGAGCCGAAAAAGCCGGCAAAAGAATTAAATACATGGGGCGAGCAAGAAAAAGAAGACTATCTTAAGGCCTATGAATACCGAAAGCTGGTAGACCGTATGGGGGTAGACCCCATGCAAAATTGGCATGCGCATTACCAAATCTTACAAGGCAAAGAAAAAGTTGTTGCGGAATTAAAAAAACTTGCGAAACAATCAGACACTATTTATCTGGCAACGGATTTGGATAGAGAAGGGGAAGCAATCGCATGGCATTTACAAGAACTACTAGACGGTAAAGGCAAAGAGTTTCAGCGAGTGGTATTTAATGAAATCACTAAAAATGCAATTCAAGATGCTTTTTCAAAACCCAGTCAAGTTAATACCAATCGTGTAAACGCACAACAAGCTAGACGTTTTTTAGACAGAGTAGTCGGGTTTATGCTGTCTCCTTTACTATGGAAAAAAGTGGCAAGAGGATTGTCAGCGGGTCGAGTTCAATCTGTGGCTGTGCGTCTGGTAGTAGAGAGAGAGCGTGAAATAAAAGCCTTTGTACCCGAAGAGTTTTGGGATATTCACACTGACTTGAAGACAAAGGTAAATTCACAAGCCTTACGCATGCTAGTTGCGAAAGAAAATGGTAAAGCGTTTAAACCGACCAATGAAGAGCAGGCAAATTCTGCTGTTGAAAAACTAGCAACAGCTAATTTTAAGGTTTCTAGTCGCGAATCAAAACCAACTCAGAGTAAACCTTCAGCCCCTTTTATCACATCGACGCTACAGCAGGCCGCCAGCAGCCGGCTTGGGTTTGGTGTTAAAAAAACCATGACCATGGCGCAACGCCTGTATGAAGCCGGCCATATCACTTACATGAGAACTGACTCCACTAATCTTAGTTCGGAAGCAGTAGACATGTGTCGTGGTTATATTTCTGATAAGTTTGGAAAGCAGTATATACCAGAAAACCCAATAAGATATGGCAGTAAAGAAGGCGCTCAGGAGGCTCACGAAGCTATAAGACCATCGAACGTTAACGTGACTGGTAATTCACTATCTGAAATGGAAAGAGACGCTCAGAGGCTATATGAGCTAATTTGGCGACAGTTTTTAGCTTGCCAGATGACCAATGCAAAATATGACGCTACCACTATTCGGGTCGAAGCAGGAAGCTTTGAATTAACAGCGAAAGGGCGGGTATTAGTGTTTGATGGTTGGACTAGAGTCCTCAATCAAATTAAAAAGAAAAGTGACAACGATGCTGAGTTACCAAATGTGAAACAGGGCGACGAACTTAGTTGTGAGCATATTGATCCTAAACAACACTTTACCAAGCCTATCGCTCGATTTAACGAAGCGTCTTTAGTGAAAGAATTAGAAAAGCGCGGTATTGGTAGACCGTCTACTTATGCCAATATCATCTCTACAATTCAAGACCGTGGTTATGTGAAGCTTGAGAATAAACGTTTTTATGCAGAAAAAATGGGTGAAATTGTTAATGACCGATTAGTCGATAATTTTGCTGACTTAATCAATTATGATTTCACTGCAAATATGGAACAACGCTTAGATGATATAGCGCACGGTGAATTGTCGTGGAAGAAAGTTCTGGATAGTTTTTATGCTGATTTTGCTAATAAGTTAAGCGATGCAGAAAAAAGTCAAGACGATGGTGGTATGTTGCCAAATCAGGCAGTACCCGTTGATATTGACTGTCCAAAATGCCAACGCCATATGAATGTTAGAACCGCAAGTACGGGTGTGTTTATGGGTTGCTCTGGCTATGCGTTACCTCCTAAAGAGCGTTGTACTCAAACCATGAATCTCACGCCCGGTGAAGAAGTGGTAAAAGTAGACGATGAAGATGAATTGGAAACCGAAGTCTTAAGAGCCAAACGCCGTTGTCCTGTATGTGAAACAGCGATGGACAGCTACTTGGTTGACGAAAACCGTAAATTACATGTTTGCGGCAATGTACCGACCTGTATGGGTTATGAAATTGAAAAAGGCACGTTTAAAATAAAGGGTTACGATGGCCCAATTATTGAGTGCGACAAATGCCAAAGCGACATGGAACTTAAAAATGGTCGATTTGGCAAGTATTTTGGTTGTACTAATGAAGAATGCAAAAATACGCGCAAGTTACTTAGAAACGGCGAAGCTGCGCCGCCAAAAGAAGACCCTGTGTTTCTGCCAGAGTTGGAATGTGAGAATTCTGACGCACATTTTGTGCTAAGAGATGGTGCGTCGGGTATATTCTTGGCGGCTTCAACATTCCCACGTTCAAGAGAAACGAGAGCGCCTAAAGTTAATGAACTAGCGCGTTTTAGAGATCGTATCTCACCTAAATTTTATTATTTAGCTGACGCCCCTGCGGCTGATCCTGACGGCAATGAATCTATTGTTAGGTATAGTCGTAAAACTAAGCAGCAATATGTGATGTCTGAAGATAGTAACAAAAAGGCAACTGGCTGGTCTGCTTGGTATGAGGGTGGAAAATGGGTGATAGATGATAAGCGTAAGAAAGGACCTAAAGCAAAGCCGAAAAAGGGCGTTAGGAAAAAATAAGTGATTTACGTTTAACAGTTAGTAGACAAAAAAAAGCGCCTTATAGGCGCTTTTTACTACCATTAAAACATTATGGAGTTGTCATTGGTGCACTTGCACTTGCTTTAACATTGGCCCACGTTGCAGTACTAGATGCCTGATAAGTTAAGCGTTTTTCATCAGCCATTGCATTAATAGCGATCGTTTCACTAGCCATTTCAACTTCTTGTGGCTGTGTCATAGGATGCGATACAAATAGCATAGGCTTGTGCTCGTAAACACGTGCGTGTTGAGTCTCTTCAACCGTTTTAGCGGCGTTTGCTGAGCTGTCTTCAATTTCTACCTGCTTATCTACCTTGCCTGATTCAGCTTCAATCGATTCTGAGGATTCAGTTTCAATCGATTCTGAGGATTCAGCTTCATCTGCTTTTGCAGTTTCGGTTGTCAATTCTGTCTGGTCAGGTTCAGATGCAGTTACTGGTTCATTGACAGCGTTTGTTGTAAGTTCTTCAACTATGTCGTCATGAGCAAGTTTAGCATTAACTTGTTCTGCACCATCTACAGCCGCAACTTCATTTACCTCTATTGCGTCATTATTTTTTTCATCTGAAGATTGCACTTTATCAATAGCTATTTCTGCTTGTTCAGGTGTTTCACTTGATGTTTTGTTTACTTCAGCATCAAACATTAATTCAACCTGCTGACCATCTTCTTTGCTCTGTGGCTTTTTCTTTTGTCCCGCAGCTCTCACATGTCGTGCAGAACGTCTGCCTCTTGCACGAGGCTTTTTAGGGTCTGCATCATCGTCAGCGTTTGCTACATTCACATTTTCAAGCGGCTCTGAATTTTCAGTCGCTGATTTTTGCTTATCTGTAGTGACTGTCTCAGAAGAAGCTAAAACTTCTGTTTTTTCCGCTTCTACATCTGCGTTTGTATTATTTGTTTTTGCGCTCGTAACATCTTCATTAACCACCGCTTCTTTTGCAAGATTTGATATTTCGATATCAGAATCATCCTTTACTCTTACACTTGTGCGTTGAGGACGTCGATTTCTGCGCTGTTTAGGTTTACTTTGAGCTTGTTTGGCAGGCTTATCCGCACTTTTTTGAGTTGCATCCTGTGCATTCTCAATATCTATAGCATTTGCGTTGATATCGCCTTTTTTGTGGTTATCATTACGTTTTTTATCTGAGCCTCTATCATTCGTATTGGTCGCTTTTGCATGCTGAGGGCGTTTATCGCTGCGGTTATCATTGCGGCCACGCTTGGCATTTCTGTTTCTACCTTGATTGCGATCTTGTCTACCTTCGCCGCGGTCGTTTCTATTATTTCGTCGTTTATTTGCTTGCCCACTTTTACGATTATTATTCGTTTTTGGTTTGGCCTTTTCGGGTTCAGGCGCACTAAACAAGTTACTAAACCACGCACCCAATTTTTCTAATAGGCCTGGTGTTGAATCAGTGGCGACAGGACTTGATGATGTTGCAGCTTTAGGAGGCGCTGTCATCCCTTTAAGGGCAGGCTCCTCTCGTTTAACGACTTTAGCACTAGTGGAGTCCGCGGGATGTTCTGGTTCTTTTGTTAATTCAAGGTTATAGCTTAAGTCTTTAACAACTTCAGACGACTTTCTGCGCAGTATTTGGTATTTTGGCGTTTCTAAATTTGGGTTAGGAATCACCATTAAACTAACTTTATTACGAGCTTCTAACGCGTGCACAGCGTCTCTTTTTTCATTTAGAAGATATGTCGCCATTGATACCGGTAACTGAGCTTCTATTTGACCAGTATTATCTTTAATGCATTCTTCTTCAATAATACGCAAAACAGAAAGTGCAAGTGATTCAATTCCTCTTATAGTGCCATGGCCATCACAACGTGGACATACGTTATGGGCAGAATCACCGAGAGATGGACGTAAACGCTGACGGGACATTTCCATCAATCCAAATCTGGATATTTTACCAAGTTGAATACGCGCACGGTCAGAACGCACAGCGTCTTTCATTCTATTTTCAACGTCACGCTGGTTTTTGATAGGTGACATATCAATAAAATCGATGACTACCAAACCGCCCAAGTCACGTAAACGTAGCTGTCGAGCAATTTCGTCAGCTGCTTCTAAGTTAGTGTTTAGGGCGGTTTCTTCAATGTCAGAGCCTTTGGTTGCTCTTGCACTATTGATATCAATAGATGTTAAGGCTTCAGTAGGGTCTATAACGATAGAGCCACCTGAAGGTAACCTTACTTCGCGCTGAAATGCTGATTCAATTTGGGTTTCAATTTGATAATGTGAAAATAAAGGCACTTCACCTTTATACAGCTTCAATTTACTCACATAATCAGGCCTGACAAGCTCAACATGTTGTAAGGCTTTTGCATAAACATGCTCACTATCTATTAAAATTTCACCAACATCTCGACGCAAATAATCGCGGATTGCACGTACAATAACGTCGCTTTCTTGATGGATTAAAAATGGAGCGGGAGTATTACTGGCAACTGTTTCAATGGCTTCCCAATGATGCACTAAAACGCTTAAGTCATTTTTTAACTCTTCTGCAGACTTTCCTACACCGGCAGTACGGACAATCAAACCCATGCCATTAGGTAGTTCAAGCTGGCTTAGCGCCGCCTTTAATTCAGTGCGTTCTTCACCTTCTATTCGACGAGAAATACCACCAGCACGAGGGTTGTTTGGCATTAATACCAAATAACTGCCCGCAAGTGATATAAAGGTCGTTAGGGCAGCACCTTTTTGCCCACGTTCTTCTTTATCTATTTGAACAATGACTTGAGTGCCTTCAGAGATAACTTGCTTGATACTCGGCCGGCCGTCATATTTGTAGTCTTTGGGGAAATAAGTTTTGGCTATCTCTTTGAGCGGTAGAAAACCGTGCCTGTCGGCACCATAGTCGACAAATGCTGCTTCTAAACTGGGCTCGACACGAGTAATGGTGCCTTTATAGATGTTTGCTTTTTTTTGTTCGTGACCGGGGCTTTCAATATCTAAATCGTAGAGTTTCTGCCCATCTACTAGGGCGACGCGCAACTCTTCAAGCTGAGTTGCGTTAATTAACATTCTTTTCATATTATAGCTCTGTTAGTAAACAGATCTATCAGCAACAAGAATTATGACAAGAGACGTCGCGTCTGTGCCTTTACATGCTATAATTCAATGACTTACGTAAACTTTAAAGTCTTTTAATTGTATAATTATGAGTGCGTCAGAAATTTAATTATCAATATTTCTATACAAATATTGTGCTGGAAACCTTTTTTCCAATCCTGAATTAAAACCTGTCACAACCATAATTTGCATCTAACTAAATTCAGTTGATGTTAAATCTGTTTAATTATAATGCGCATTCGTCTCGCACAATTAGTTGTTCTAAATCAGCACGAGCGAATACAGTAAATTCATGGTTAATCGCGGTTAAGTAAACTTATACAAAAAAAGAATAAGTCACTTTCGCTCCAAAAAATAGACTAACCAACAAGAGGTTTGTATCCATAAATATATCTTAAATCACCAACTGCTATCTATTTCAAATTCACATTTGTTTGCAGTCTACAAGGTATTTAAGCTCTCACTTTTTGCTTAACGGTCTTCGTTACTTAATATACAATTTAATACTCACAAAAAGCGTGGCGACGAACTATTTATCTTAGAGCGTTGTTCCGCGAAGCATGATACTATCACAACAAATTGATCTAGCATACAAAATTCACATTTAGGGCTATTTATGCGGGAAAATAATATTCATGGCAAATGAGTTTGACCAAGTTCAAATGTTGGTCATTACACAAGAGAACCATCTGCAACGCATTGATAACTTTTTAATATCAAAACTCAAAGGAGTACCTAAGAGTAAAATATATAAAATTTTGCGCAAAGGTGAAGTGAGAGTTAATAAAAAAAGAATTAAACCCGTTTATAAGTTGCAAACCAACGATGAAGTGAGGGTGCCGCCAATCCGCTTAGAGGTGAAACCTGACGAAACATCTAATATCAAAAAACAGACCCATAAACTTACTCTAATTGAAAAAAGTATCTTATATGAAGATGAGCGTCTCTTGGTTATTAATAAACCAAGTGGCATCGCTGTTCACGGTGGGAGTGGTTTGTCTTTTGGTTTAATAGAAGCCCTCAGAGTATTGAGATCAGAAGGGCAATACTTAGAACTTGTCCATCGTTTAGATAGAGACACATCTGGCTGTATTATTATTGCCAAAAAAAGGTCTGCTTTAAGGCATCTTCATGAACAACTTAGGCAAAACACCATGGATAAAACTTACCATGCTTTGGTTGATCGAGTGTGGCCCGTAAAAAGAACCAAAGTATGCGCGAAGTTGCACAAAAATCAGATTCAAAGTGGGGAACGTATGGTTTTTGTAGACGACAATGGAAAGCCAAGTGAAACTAAATTCTCTCTGCTAAAGGAATGGCAAAGATGCAGTTTAGTTGAAGCAAAGCCTATTACTGGAAGAACACATCAAATTCGTGTTCATTGTCAATATGCCGGTCACCCCATCGCTAACGATACTAAATATGGTAACCCAATGTTTAGCCAGTACATTAAAGGGTTGGGCTGCAAACGATTGTTCTTACACGCTAAAAAAATATCTTTTACCCATCCTTTATCGGAAGAAAAGATAGTCATCTCAGCCCCCTACGACCAAGAGCTAAATATGCTAATGGAAAAATTAAATGCGTCAAATTAGCCATATTATTTTTGATTGGGACGGTACTTTAATGGATTCGGCGGAAAAAATTATTACCTGTATGCAGGCTGCTGCCATTGCTAGTAAACTGCCTATACCAAAAGCCGAAGATGTTAAATCGATAATAGGGATTAGCCTTATTCCAGCTATTAAAATGCTCTTTGAGGTTGATAGTAAAACAGCTGAAATAGTGAGAGCACATTATAAACAGATATTCGTAACCGAAGATCAAACGCCATGTTTTATGTTTCCTGATGCCAAAGAGGTATTGGAGTGTCTATCAGCAACTTACACCTTAGGTATAGCAACAGGTAAAGCGAGGAGGGGACTAAAAAGAGCGTTAAACCAGTCGCAATGCGAACACTTATTTAACGCTTCCATTACAGCCGATGATGCAGAATCTAAACCCTCATCTGATATGCTGGTCAAATTATTAGCCCATTGGCAAATAAAACCTGAAAACGCCGTTATGATTGGTGATACCAAATACGATATGCAAATGGCAGAAAATATCGGAATGCATCGCATTGGTGTTTCTTTTGGCGCACATTCTAGATCGCAATTATTAGATCATAACCCCCTGCATATAATTGATGATTTGACTAGGTTGCCGGAAATTTTTGATGCCAACATTTAAGTTTTTTAATAACCATGTAGTAGATAATTAAGATAAACAAAATATGAAAAACAATATTGGAAACTATGAAGTGATATTGTCACACGTTAAATCCTTAATTGCAGATGAATCTGATTTAGTAGCAAATATGGCGAATATCAGTGCCATTTTATTTACCCAGATGCAAGGAGTGAATTGGGCGGGGTTTTACTTTGTGAAGGACAACCAACTCGTTCTTGGTCCATTTCAAGGTCAACCCGCATGTATCCGAATTCCAATGGGAAAAGGAGTGTGCGGAACTGCAGCGCTTTCAAAACAAACACAAATTATAAAAGATGTTCATCAATTTGAAGGGCATATTGCATGTGATGTTAATTCACGGTCTGAAATAGTCATACCAATAGTAAAGAATGATAAAGTATTAGCGGTGTTGGATATAGACAGTCCCGATTTGGATACATTTAGTAAGCTTGACGCCGACTGCCTCATCAAAGTAGTCAATATCTTAGTCGATACCTTGGAATAATTTTAAATGAAGCAATTAGTCGATATTCATACTATCTTGTCCACGTGGCAAGATATGGAAGATGTGCATGAATACCCAGATGCGGCAAGTGAAAAGTTAAATATGGCACTGCACATGGTTTATGACAATGCCGCAGACGATATTGACACCCAAATACTCAACAATATGTTAGCTTATACATGGAAATTTTGGCATGTAGACAGAAATTTAGCCGATATAGAAGAAGATGATTTGGTTGATTGGGTTGACCATCTAATGGCTAACTGGGATGATATCGAATCTGAAGACGAATCTAATGGATAATTCATGGATTCAAAAACTTAATCAAGCATGCTACAAGTTCATGCAAATAGTACCCTGAAATTTTATAAAAGTTATCGGAATAAATGGAACAAGATAAACTAGTTAATCAAAAAGATACACTGGCGTTTTTAAGTCAAACTTACCCTCAATGCTTTTTTAATGAGGGACCTGCGAAGCCTTTGAAGATAGGAATATTTCAGGACTTAGCAAAAGAATTAGACGGTAATGAAGCAATTAGCAAACGTATGCTAAGAATGAGTCTGCGTCATTACACCAGCAGTTGGCGATATTTGGCTTCGATAAAAAGCGGGGTGGCGCGAATCGATTTGCAGGGTAAAGAATGCGAAACAGTAGAACAGGAACATGCTGACCATGCCGCTTTGCAATTAAAAGAAAGTAAAGCAAAAGCCGCTAAATTGAGAGAAAGCCGCAAACCTAACAAGCATAAGGGTTATCAGAGTGGTAAAAATTCTGATTCACAGGCTACAGAGGACAGTACGAAGGTCACTAATACAGTCGCTGATGAACGCAAACAAATGCGGAAAAAACGAGCCAGTATAAAAAATTCGAGTCAGAAACCTAAAAACAATGCTGCTTTTGTCAAAAAAGATAAAGAAGTTCGTGAAATTACAGATGAAGAAATAGCACTGGGTAATTCATTACTCGTTAAACTTGGTAAAGAACCGATGCCAGTAGTCGTTACTGCTATAGGCAAAGACGGTATATCGGTGCAACTAAAATCAGGTATGACGGTCAAAGTTCAACAACACCAATTGTATGCGCCAACAAAGGCACGTTAGTATTTATTAAAACTGAGGTTTTTTATGCAGCTAGTCAGTTCGTCGGGTGGTTTTTTAAAACATTTAAAAGTAACGACATTCGCAATTAGCGTTTCTTTATTTGTTGGTTTAAGCGCGGTGAGCGCAAACACAGATTTAGAAAATGAAGTGTTAATTTTGCCTGAGTTGGAACAAGAAGAACAACATTCTCGCGCAGCTAAACGTATATCGGCTCTTTTTACTCGAGCACATTACAAGAAAATCAAAATAGATGACGAATTGTCAGAACAAGTGTTTGACCGATATTTTGATATTTTAGATGGCAATAAGCACTTTTTTCTAGCTTCAGACCTGGCTGCTTTCTCCAAACTCAATAAGAAATTTGATGATGCAATTCGACTCGGAAGTTTGCAAGCAGCTTATGATATTTATGAGGCTAATTTGGAACGACGTAGAGAACGTTTCGAATACGCAATTAGTTTATTAGACAAAGAGTTTGACTTTACGGTTAAAGATGACAAATTTGTTTACGACAGAGAGGATGCTCAATGGGCTTCTTCTAAATCAGAATTAAATGAGGTATGGCGGCAACGTGTTAAATACGATGCATTGAACCTTAAATTAGCTGATAAAAATTGGGAAGAAACCCAAGATATCTTAAGGAAGCGATATAAGCGCGCGATAAGAAGGTTAACGCAAACTAATAGTGAAGATGTTTTTCAAACTGTAATGAATGCGTTTTCACGCAGCATTGAAGCTCACACCAGTTATTTATCACCCAGAAGTACAGAACGCTTTCAACAAGACATGAATCTATCATTAGAAGGGATTGGTGCCGTATTGCGTGTTGAAGAAGATCATACCGTCATTATGAGTTTGGTAGCGGGTGGTCCTGCAGATAAGTCAGGTAAAGTTAAGCCCCAAGATAAAGTTATTGGTGTCGCTCAAGAAAATGATGAAACATTTACTGATGTAGTGGGTTGGCGTCTGGATGAAGTTGTCGAGTTAATAAAAGGGCCAAAAGGCTCTATGGTTAAACTACAACTACAAAAAGGTGGAACAGACACTAAACGTATTGCAGAAGTCACCATAACCCGCGACAAAGTCAAATTAGAAGATAGACAAGCCAAAGCAGATGTATTTGTCGCACCAGATGGCCCAAATGCTGGTAAAAAATTAGGAATAATCGAAATCCCTTCGTTTTACCACAAACTTCACGTAGATATTATTAAATTAATCGATGATTTAAAGAAAGAAGATATCGAAGGCATTATTGTAGATTTACGAGGTAATGGCGGCGGAAGTTTACCCGAAGCAATTGAGCTGTCAGGTTTATTCATCGACAAAGGCCCTGTTGTGCAAGTGCGTTACGGAAGTGGACGCATAGCTGTAGAACGAAACAACGATGGTATTGTTCATTACGGTGGGCCATTAACCGTAATGGTCGATCGATTTAGTGCTTCAGCTAGTGAAATTTTCGCTGCTGCCATGCAAGATTTTAATCGCGCAATAATTATTGGTGAACAGACTTTTGGTAAAGGGACTGTGCAACAGCATAGGCCGTTGACTCGCGTATATGACTTTTTTGAAAATAAACTAGGTGCGGTTCAGTTCACCACGGGTAAATTTTATCGAATTAACGGCGGAAGTACGCAACATAAAGGTGTATTACCCGACATTAAATATCCATCTGCAATAGACCCATCAGAGTGGGGAGAGAGCAGCGAAGATACAGCTCTTCCATGGGATAGTATTCAAAAAGCCAGTTATACAGCATTAGAGAATAACGAGAATGTTATTGAATTATTAACTCAAAAGCATTTAGCAAGAGCTGTTAAAGACCCGGAATTTAAATACATTTTTGATGACATAGCGGAATATAAAAAGAATAAAGACAAAAACTATATAAGTTTGGTCGAAGCAGAGCGAATTGCAGAAAAGAAAGAAAATGAAAGTAAATCACTCGCTAGAGTAAATGAGAGACTGCAAAGACTGGGTTTACCATTGGTAGAAAATCTTGATGATGATTTACCCGACGCTCTGGACGATATTGACCCATTTTTGTCAGAAGCGGCCAACATTACCTTTGATATGATACAAACAGGCAGTTATGCTCTAAACGTGAAAACCAAAGTAAGCACCTAATTTGGTGCTTATACTTTCATTATAATAATAATAAAAAGAGGTTGGTATGAGTGCAAGAGGTCAGTTTTCCTCTCGAATCGGGTTTATTTTAGCGGCAGCAGGTTCAGCGGTCGGACTAGGTAATATTTGGGGATTTCCTACGAAAGTGGCTGAAAATGGCGGTGCTGCTTTTGTATTAATGTATTTGATTATGGCGTTTTTGCTGGCATACCCAGTACTAATGGCTGAACTTATCATTGGACGCGCAAAGCGTGCGAATATGATTGATGCACTTAGACAAATTTCGGGCAATGTGTTTGGCACAATAACCGGCAGTATTGGTGCGATTACCGTTATTCTAATATTAAGTTTTTATGCAATTGTTGCCGGTTGGATGCTGTCATATTTGATTGATTCTGTAACTAATATTGTCAGTATTGATCTACCTTGGTTAACAGAGGACTCTATTCCACGAAATTTAGTCTTTATGCTAGGTTTTTTAGTGGTCACCTGCATAGTGGTAAATGGCGGCGTTAGCAACGGTATTGAGCGATGGTCTGTACGACTAATGCCAACATTACTAATACTTATTACCATGCTCATTATTTACGTGAGTACCTTAGATGGCGCGGCAGAAGGGTGGTCAAAGTTCCTTGTGCCAGACTTTTCTAAAGTGTTCGACACTGGCTTAATGATAGATGCTATGGGCCAGGCTTTTTTCTCTATGTCACTCGGTGTTGGTACCATGTTAGTTTATGGTAGTTACATTCAAAAGCATGAAAATTTGCCAAGACTCGGAACGTCTGTTGCGTTAGTTGATATTGGCGTAGCGGTGCTCGCTGGCATGTTAATAATACCAGCTATGTATGTCGCCTTAGCAAATGGCGTACAAATACTCGATGACTCTAATAACTTGATTTCAGGACCTTCGTTAATTTTCCAAGTATTGCCCTCTTTATTCGAAAGTATGGGGTATATTGGTACCATTGTTGCCGCTGCATTTTTTGCGTTAATGGCTATTGCTGCCCTTACATCTTCGATATCTATGTTAGAAGTGCCGGTTGCTTTTCTGGTAGATAACAAAGGGCTGAAAAGGAGCAAAGCAACACTGTTGATAACGGCCTTAGTATTTGTTCTTAGCGCGTTAATTGTCTTAAACTTTGAACAGTTATTTGGATTAGTGATTACTGCTACAACTGAGTATAGTCAACCCTTACTTGGTTTAGTATTGTGTGTTTTCGCTGGGTGGATATGGCGTCGAGACCAAATATTAGAAGAATTAAAAAACGGTTGTGAAGATATTAAAACTGGATTATTTTGGAAAATTTGGCCGTGGTACGTAAAATTTGTTTGTCCTTTAGTTATCGCTCTCATGTTTTATCGCTCGGTATTTTAAACTATGTCTACTGAAAACAACTCAACTAAAACTCCCTCGATGCTAGATGCGCTTACTCCTATCATATTGTTAATTGTATTAATGGGGTCAAGTGTATATCTTTTTGGTGAAGATTCGTCTTTTGGACCTAATCAGATAGCCTTATTAATCGGTACATTTACTGCTGCAATTATTGGCTTAAAAAATGGCTACAAATGGCAAGCAATAGAAGAGGGCATTGTGGGTGGTATCGCCCTGTCTTTGAACGCATGCTTAATACTACTAGCCGTAGGCGCACTGATCGGTACATGGATGCTGGCGGGTACAGTGCCGACACTGGTTTATTATGGTTTGTCTCTGCTTAATCCAAGCTTTTTTTACGCCGCAGCATGTTTAATTTGTGCAATCGTAGCCATGAGTATTGGCAGCAGTTGGACAACAGCAGCAACGATAGGTGTTGCATTAATTGGTGTTGCAACAGCCATGGACCTCTCTTTAGCCATAACAGCAGGCGCAATTGTTTCAGGTGCCTATTTTGGCGATAAATTATCGCCTTTGTCAGAAACGACCAATTTAGCCCCAGCGGTGGCGGGAACAGATTTATTTGAACATATTAAATACATGCTTTGGACCACTGTACCAAGCATTATAATAGCGCTTATTTTATTTACTACTTTAGGCTTCCAAGAAGATGTAGTCGATTCGGGTTCGCGTATTTCGGCTATGCAAGCGATTATTTCAGAACAATTTACAATTGGCTGGTACACACTGGTCCCACTTATCGTCTTACTTGTTGTTGCGGTTAAAAAAATGCCCGCTTTCCCTGCTATTTTTATGGCAGCTGTGCTGGGTGGAATATGGGCGATGATATTTCAATCTGAACTTGTTCTATCCAAGTTCAATCCTGATTTATTAGACAAGCTAAGTATTTTTCCCGCGTTTTTGCAAGATACCATACAAAGCGTAATGGTGGTGTGGCAAGCCATGTTCACACAACTCGAATATATTACTGGTGACGATGCCTTAGATTCACTTGTTAATCGTGGTGGTATGGATGGGATGTTAAATACTATTTGGTTAATCATATGCGCAATGTCGTTTGGAGCGGTATTAGATAAAGTGGGTTTATTGAAAGCGATTGTTGGCGCTTGCTTGTATGGAGCAAAAACAGCCGGCGATATGGTAACAAGAACAATTCTTACCTGTTTTGGTGCTAACTTAGTGACTGCTGATCAATATATTTCAATTGTAATGCCGGGGCGGATGTACAAAGAAGAGTTTACCAAACGAGGATTACATCAACTAAACCTATCTAGAAGTTTAGAGGATGGCGGTACAATCACTTCTCCGTTAATTCCATGGAATACTTGCGGTGCGTATATGCACGGGGTGCTGCAGGTAAGTCCTTTAGATTATGTGTTTTACGCCTTCTTTAACTTAATAAATCCCTTTATGGCTATTTTTTATGCTTACTTTGGTATTAAAATTTTACGCCTAGAACCACCTAAAGTTAAGATTGTCACTAATAAATAGTATTTTTATATCGTAGGGTTTTCATGGCATCAGATTCTGGATCAAGTCTTACTAACACAGATAGCGAGCATAGTCTCAGTAAAAAACGTATTGATTACAAAGCGCCGACTCATTTAGTTCCAAATATTCACTTGACTTTTGAGTTGGATCCCAATGAAACACGGGTAAAAAATGTAATGCAAATACGTCGTGTTGATAATTCAGTCGATTTTTTGGTACTGGATGGCGAGGGTCTGCAGCTCACTGATATTATGATTGATAGTGTTCCATTAACCTTAGATGTTGATTTTTGGAAAGACGAACATGGGCTAAGAATTCAATGCAATAAAGATGAATTTACACTCACAATAAGTAATACCATTTCACCGATAAACAATACGAGTTTAGAGGGTTTATATTTTTCTAACGGCGCGTATTGTACTCAGTGTGAAGCCGAAGGCTTCCGTAAAATAAGCTATTTTTTTGACAGACCAGATATTCTATCCATATATACCGTTTGCATTCGAACAAATGACACAAGCCTCAGTTATTTATTAAGCAATGGAAATTTGATCAGCGACAATGTTAACGATACTAATATGCGCGAATGTATTTGGAGAGACCCTTTTCCAAAGCCATGTTATTTATTCGCATTAGTAGCGGGGCATTTTGATAAGTTAGAAGACAAGTTTGTCACAATGTCAGGTCGCACTATTGAACTGTTATTGTTTGTAGATGAGGGGCGCAAAGGGCAAGGTCAACATGCCTTAGATTCACTTAAAAAGGCAATGCGCTGGGATGAGGAAACTTACGGACTAGAGTATGACTTAGACATTTACATGATCGTTGCGGTTGACTTCTTTAATATGGGAGCAATGGAAAACAAAGGTCTAAATGTATTTAATTCCAAGTTTGTACTGGCCGATTCAAATACAGCGACTGATGAAGATTATTTTAATATTGAATCTATTATTGCGCATGAATATTTCCATAATTGGACAGGCAATAGAGTTACATGTCGTGATTGGTTTCAGTTAAGTCTAAAAGAAGGATTGACAGTTTTTCGCGATCAACAGTTCTCAGCAGATATGTTCAGCCCCCTGATCACACGAATCGGCCAAGTAAAAGTCATGCGTGAACATCAATTTGCAGAGGATGCTAGCCCGATGAGTCATCCTATACGTCCTGATGAAGTAATGGAGATGAATAATTTTTATACGGTCACCGTTTATGATAAAGGCGCTGAAGTTATAAGAATGCTACACACATTGTTAGGCAAGCGTGGTTTTAGACAAGGAATGGATTTATATTTTAAGAGGCATGATGGTCAAGCTGTGACGTGCGACGATTTTGTGCAGGCTATGCAGGATGCTAATGATATTGACCTTGCTCATTTTAAATTATGGTATTCACAATCGGGGACGCCAGAAATTAGCATCGAACTATCAAATGATGAAGACAATATGTGTCGCATTGGATTTCGACAGTTTACTCAAGCCACAGCCGACCAAGCTCATAAACAAGCGCTCTATGTGCCAATAAAAGTGCAATGTCTAAATGCTGATGGGAAGGCAATTAAAACAGGCCTGGCTAACGATACTTTTGTATTAACCGACAGCGCTGATTCTATTCTAATATTAGGCGATGCTAATAAGATTACACCCGTGTTTTTGCAAGATTTTTCAGCGCCTGTGAAAATCCATTTTGACTATTCTGGAAAACAACTCTTAAACATCATATTAAATGCCAATAATCATTATTCAAAATGGGAAGCGACTCAGCAGTTGTTTTTTACTTGGATTAAGTCGGTATACCTTAACGAGTGTAAACTTAATGCTAAGGTGAAAGAAGAATTAACGACCCTTGCGGGAAGTTTACCCGAGTTGACATTACCCGATGAAGTTCTCGCGCAGTTAATGACCCTGCCTTCACTCGAAAGCTGTATAGCGAAATTGGAACAGGTGAATCCGTTACAGTTAAATAAAGCATATATCAAAGTTCGCGCTTATTTAGCGAGCATCTCAGTCAACTATATGCTTAAACATTACCACAATATAAATGGCAAAAACGATCTGCCATACGCTTATCAAAGGCAACAAGTAAACGGCAGAAAATTAAAAAACGTTCTCTTATTTAATATTGCTTGCAGTGGTAATGAGTTAGCTTCTGCCTTGATTAAACAGCAATTTGAAGACGCTAGTAATATGACAGATAAATTGGGAGCGTTGAAAGCTGCTCAAGTATATAATATCGATTTATTTGATGCGCTAATGCTTTCATTTGAAGAACAATATACTAATGATGCGGTAGTAATGGATAAATGGTTTGCCTTGCATGCCAGTATTGAAAAACCAGATTTGTTGTCGCAATTAGACCTATTGCAAGCGCATAAACAATTTTCAATTACAAATCCAAACAAAGTACGGTCTTTGATAGGATCATTTGCTTTCTATAATACTGTGGCATTTCATCAAGCTGACGGAAGTGGATATAAATATTTAGCAGACTATTTGTTACAGTTAGATAAAGTGAACCCTCAGGTAGCCTCACGTCTTATTACGCCATTGATACAATACTCACAACTAGAAAATTCCTTCCAAGAAAAAATAATTGTGCAATTGCAACGGTTATATGGTGCAAAAGGCTTAAGTAAGGATTTATTCGAAAAAATTAGTAAATGCTTAATATCTAAACAAGATGAAAAACACTAAATATTATTTTTCTGTCAGTATGTCTTATGCCGAGTGTGAAAATCTTTACCATGACCAAATACAATACCTCGTGGTCACATCAACTGAAGGTAAACGAATTCAGTTGCCTAAACAGAACATGCAAAAGTTTGTAAGCTTAAACGGTTTGCATGGTATGTTTGTAATGGAAGTTGACCGGAATAATAAAATTAAAATGATAAATAAGTATGAAAGCAGGTGATTGTTCTTATTAGGCTTTTCAGTCTTAGCAATTCACTGTCACGCTATCGTGTTTGCGTTCTCTAGTTGTCTATTTATACTCAAAATTTGAACTTGATATTTGCTTCATAAGCTTGCTACATATGTAAATAAGGAAAAACTGTGTCTTTTTCCAACAGTTACAAATTATATCTACAAATTATTTTTGCTTATTTATTTATGAAAAGACCTTTGGGTCTTTTTTTTATGCAATTTTTCGAAATCCTTATGCAAAATGTAAATAAATCGTTAATAATAACTAGTAAACCATTAATTAATTAAGGAAAATGCCGATAAACGGGTGGAGTAGTATTCTTAAAACTTAAAAGAGATAAAACAATGTCGCTTACGCATCATCAACAATCTGTGTTACTAGAGCGTGTATTTTCATTGGTCAACGATAAGGTTGATCCCTCCCAATCAGACAAAGTCATTCAATTTGGTCAGTTACTAATGAAGACCATGTCTTTTGATGATCTTGACGGTCGCAGTGACAGCGACTTATATGGGGCTATATTAAGTCTGTGGCAACTTTTACAAGACAGAGAGACTAGCGAACCGTCAATTAAGGTATTCAATCCAGAAATTGCTAAAAATGGATGGCAATCCTCTCACACGGTTATCGAGATAATTGTTGATGATATGCCGTTTTTAGTTGATTCAATTCGTATGGCTATAAACCGTATGAACATAACATCACACTTGATTTTACACACACCCATGCACTTTATCCGCAGTAAAGATGGCAATGTGTCTGAGTTTACCGAAAAGGAATCAACAAAAGCAGGTTATACTTCTGAAACTGTATTTTTTATCGAAATAGACCGGCAATCAAGACTTCGCGATTTAGGAAAAATAACCGAAGAACTTCGTTCAGTCGTAAGTGAAGTGTCTCTATCGGTTGCTGATTGGCAACCCATGCGAGAAAAACTCAAAGATATTACGAAGTCGTTTGTCAAATCTAAAAGTAAAGCCACTGCCTCTGTAAAATCACAGGGCAAAACCTTTCTTAATTGGTTGAACGACCATAATTTCACGTTAATGGGTTATAGATATTACGATGTTAAAGCTGTAGAAGGTGACCATAGATGGTGCCCTAATAATGATAGTTCTTTGGGATTAATGAAAAACTCAATAAGCAATAGAGAACGATTATTATCGAATGTTCCTGCCAATGCTCGTGAAATGGCATTAAGCAGCAATCCATTATTGTTAACCAAAACGAATAGCCAATCACGAGTTCATCGACCGGCCTATATGGATTATATTGGCATTAAGGAATTTGATGACAAGGGCAATGTTAGCGGCGAACATCGTTTCGTAGGCTTATATAGTGCATCTTTTTACAATAGTAGCGCTGCCGATTTACCCATGCTTCGTGAGAAAATTGACAGAATGTGTCAGTTAAGTGGATTTGAAAAAGGCACTCATGCTTATAAAGCCTTTGTCAACATTGTAGAAACCTATCCAAGAGATGAACTCATCCAAACTACAGATGAAGATCTTGCTCAAATAATTATGGGCATTTTTCAAATGCAAGAACGCGGTATGTCCCGTTTGTTTGTGAGAAAAGACACTTTTGGGCGCTATTTTTCTTGTATGGTATATGTGCCAAGAGAACGCTACAACACTCAATTACGCCGTGAAACACAAGATTTATTAAAACGCTCATTTAAAGCAGAAGGTGAGGTTGAATTTAATACTTATTTTTCTGAATCCGTTTATGCTCGCACCCATTACATTGCTCGTGTTAACAATAATAATTTGGAATTTGATGTGAACGAAATAGAAAAAAATCTGATTGAGTTAACAAAGACCTGGCAAGATAAGTTAAACAGTAAAATTGTTTCTGTATATGGCGAGGAACATGGAAAAACAATTGTCAGAAAGTACGATAATGCCTTCAGTAGAAGTTATTCTGAGCAAAATCTTCCAAGTGCGGCTTTAGTCGATATACAAAGGATTGAATTACTAAATGATGAAAATAAACTCGATATTTTATTTTACAAGCCTCAAGAACAAAGCAGCGACAGTGATGTAGTTAAGCTTAAGCTCTATCATAAAGATGAACCTATACACTTATCAGATGTTTTGCCAATGTTGGAGAATTTTGGCATACGAGTCGTGGATGAAAGTCCTTACAAAGTAACTAATGAGCAAGGTCAAATTAGTTGGGTAATGGACTTTACGATGCTGTACAAAGGCAGCGCACATCTTGACATGGATAAAGCACAAGAGCTTTTTCAAAACGCATTTTCAGAAACATGGCTAGGGAATTTAGAAGATGACGGCTTTAATCGTCTTATTTTAGGTGCAGGTATTACTGGTAGACGCGTCACAATTGTTCGAGCATATGCAAAATACATGCGCCAAATTGGTTCAAGTTTTAGTTTGTCTTATGTAGCCAATACAATGGCCAGTTATCCAGATATATCTAAATTATTGATTGAATTATTTAATCAACAATTTTGCCCCAGCATTCGTCGTAATAAAACGGCAGTTGATAGGCTACAAGAGACAATTCTGCAAAAACTAGATACAGTGTCAAATTTGGATGATGACAGAATTATTCGTCGTTATCTTGATTTGATTAATGCAACACTCAGAACTAACTTTTACCAAAAAGACGAAGAAGGGCAAATTAAACCTTATATTTCCTTTAAGATGTTGCCAGCAGAAATTCCTGAAATGCCATTACCATTGCCTAAATTTGAAATTTTTGTGTATTCTCCGCGAATTGAGGGTGTGCATTTACGTGGTGGGAAAGTTGCACGCGGGGGTTTGCGTTGGTCAGACCGTATGGAAGATTTTAGAACTGAGATTTTAGGCTTAGTAAAAGCTCAACAGGTAAAAAATACAGTCATTGTGCCTGTAGGAGCAAAAGGTGGTTTCGTTTGTAAAAGAATGCCTGATAATGCTGACAGAGCTACTATGCAAAAAGAAGGGCAGGCTTGTTATAAAATTTTTATTAGAAGCTTGTTGGACATTACCGATAACATTGTCGATGGTAAAGTGATACCGCCTACAGACGTGGTGAGATTAGATGAAGATGATCCATATCTAGTAGTTGCGGCAGATAAGGGCACAGCTACTTTTTCTGATATTGCCAATGGCATTTCTGATGAATTTAATTTCTGGTTGGGCGACGCATTTGCATCAGGTGGTAGCGTTGGCTATGACCATAAGAAAATGGGGATTACTGCCAGAGGTGCTTGGGAGTCGGTTAAACGCCACTTTAGAGAAATAGGCGTCGATTGTCAGACAACGCCTTTTACTTGTGTCGCAATTGGCGACATGTCGGGAGATGTGTTTGGTAACGGTATGTTGCTATCCACGCAAACCAAAATTGTTTGTGCATTTAATCACATGCATATTTTCTTTGATCCAACCCCCAACGTAGAAAAAACCTATAAAGAACGACAAAGGCTATTTGAAGATCCGACTTTAAGTTGGGATGATTATGACCGCAAGCTTATATCGAAGGGCGGTGGCATATTCAAACGTAGTGAAAAATCAATTAAGTTAAGTCCTGAAATGAAAAAGGCTTTGGGGGTAAATAAAGCGACAATGACCCCAACCGAGCTGATTCATAATGTATTAAAAATGCCTGTTGACTTAATTTGGAATGGAGGTATTGGCACATACATTAAGGGTAGCAAAGAGAGTCACGCAGAAGTCGGTGATAGAGCAAATGATACTCTACGTGTTAACGGTAAAGACGTTAAAGCCAAAATTGTGGGAGAGGGCGGCAATCTGGGTCTTACTCAATTGGGCCGTATTGAATATGCAGCTAATGGAGGACATGTAAACACAGATTTCATTGATAATGTCGGCGGTGTTGATTGTTCTGATAATGAGGTGAATATCAAAATACTCCTGAATACTCTAGTTAATAATGGGGATTTAACCCTAAAACAAAGAAATGCTTTGCTATATGACATGACCGATGATGTGGGGGATATTGTTATTCAAGACTGTTATCGCCAAACACAGTCAATTTCAATTACCGAAATGATGGGCGTTAAGCAACTTAAAGAACAGCTTAGATTTATTCATGGACTTGAAAGAGAGGGTGCATTAAATAGAGAGTTAGAGTTTATCCCGTCTGACGATGAAATTTCCGAACGTGTCGCAACAGGCCAAGGTTTAACGCGTCCCGAACTATCGGTACTGATTGCTTATGGCAAAATGGTAATGAAGGAAGAATTTAATCTCGAGTCTATCACCGGTAACGCTTACTATAACAAATATTTGCTAAATGCATTTCCGGCGGTATTAAGAGAAAAATACAGTGAACAAATGCAATTACACCCCTTGCGTAGTGAAATTATTGCCACCAAGCTGACCAATGAAGTCATTAACGATATGGGTCTAAACTTTGTTCATCGTTTGCGAGAAGAAACGGGTGCTGATGCTAGTGAAATTTGTAACGCATATTCTATTGTAAAAGCCATCTTTAAAATGGGTGAGTTGTGGGAAGAAGTTGAACAGTTAGATAATATTATTGATGCAAAATTACAGTTGGAGATCCTCGACGAGATGCGCCGAACATTGAGGCGAACCGTTAGATGGTACATTCGACATGGCGAAAAAGATTTGCCTATTGATGATGCTATTGCCAAGTATGCCGGTGCATTCAATACAATAGCCAATAAGCTAACACAATATCTGGTAGCGTCTGAAGTGAAAGAGGTTGAGCAACGCATCAATTTCCTCGTTCAAGCGCAAGTTCCTGAAGTTCAGGCAATAAAAATAGCTTGTATGAGCAATTTATTCTCAAGTTTAGATTTAGCACAGGTTGCTGAACTTGAAAAACGCCCCGTTGAAATTGTGGCGAGACTTTATTTTCAGTTGGGTAATAAGTTCGAGTTGCATTGGTTTTTACAGCAAATTAATCATCAGACCGTTGCCAACCACTGGCAGGCACTGGCGCGCGCTTCTTATCGGGAAGAATTAGATTGGCAGCAACGAGCTATAACCACTGTTTTATTAAATTCAGCTCCTAAAAGTAAGGATGCAGATGCCATTTTGGCCTCATGGATCGAGGATAATCAGGCAAAACTTTCTCGCTGGCATCACATGATGACTGAATTCAAAACCAGTGAAAATCATGAATTTGCTAAATTTTCTGTCGCCCTGCGTGAATTGATGCTGTTAAGTATCAGCGCAAACCATTAAACTATGCGCATAATTTTGCAATAGCCCTGCTTGCAGGGCTTTTTTATATGGATTTTGTGTGTATTCGCTTTTACAAAAAATGTCTCTTCTGTGTAATGCAGAATGGAGTCATGACACCGCAATCAAACTACTGAATAAAACTCAACACAATTTTTTATCGAGTTTTTACTCTCAAAAAATGGTAAACAAGCCTACCAATTGTTTTGGTATTGATTTTCCAAACGATATAGGCTTGGCAGCTGGCTTAGATAAAAATGCCGAATGTATTGATGCCTTTGCAAGTATGGGGTTTGGTTTTATTGAAGTTGGCACTACCACGCCCCGCGCTCAGTTAGGAAACGAGAAACCTCGTATGTTTCGACTGCCAGAGTATCAAGCTATTATTAATCGAATGGGTTTTAATAATAAGGGTGTGGACTACTTAGTGCAAAATGTGAAGAAAAGTAATTATTCGGGTGTACTGGGCATTAATATTGGAAAAAACAAAGATACGCCAGATGACCAAGCACTAGATGACTATATTTATTGTATGCAAAAAGTATATGAATTAGCGTCTTATATTACTGTTAATATCTCATCGCCAAACACTCCAGGCTTGCGTAATTTACAATATGGAGATGCCCTTAAAAACTTGCTAAGTGGCATAAAAGCAGAACAATGTGCTTTGCAAAAAGCGTATTCAAAATATGTTCCTATTTTAGTAAAAATTGCGCCAGATTTGAGTGCCGTTGAAATCGAACAAATCGCTGACGTGTTAGTAGAGTCTGGTTTGGATGGAGTGATCGCAACAAATACTACCTTGGATCGCCGTAAAGTCGCATCTCATAAACATGCTAACGAAAGCGGTGGTCTAAGTGGAGCGGTTTTAAATGACAAAAGCTTAGAAGTTACACAACTACTAGCAAACCATATAAAAGGCCGCATTCCAATCGTAGGGGTGGGGGGTATCAGTTCAGCCGACGATGCGATAAAACGTAGAGAGGCTGGCGCCAGTTTATTACAAATTTATTCTAGCTTTATATACCAAGGCCCCGCTTTAATTAATGAGTTAGCGAATGCATGAATTTATAGTAAGCTCAGCACGCGGCTTGGATGAGATATTAAAAAAAGAATTAATACAGTTATTGGCGAGTTTTGAATGTTTCGAAGAAACTTCTTTTACCGTTCAACCTGGGCAAGTCCGTTTTTCAGGTGAATTAAAGCATGCTTATCATCTGTGTTTGCATTCTAGAATCGCAAATAGAGTATTGTTAATATTAAATACTGGTAAATGTGTGAATGCAAACGACCTTTATGAATTAGCCAATAGTATTGAATGGACAAAGCATTTTTCATCGGAAGCCACTTTTGCAATTACGTTCTTGGGCACAAATCGTGATATTAACAACACTCAATTTGGGGCAATGAAAGTAAAAGATGCAATTGTAGATACATTTACCGAAGCGGGATTTGAAAGACCAAATGTTGATAGACAGTCACCCGACATTCAGTTTCAAGCTCGATTGCGCAGAGAAACAGCACGTATTTGTTTAGATCTATCAGGTAGAAGTTTACATTTAAGAGGGTATCGACAAGAAACGGGAGACGCTCCTCTTAAAGAGCAACTTGCCGCCGCTATATTATATAGAAGTACATGGGTCGACAATATGCATTTACCCTTATTGGATCCTATGTGTGGCTCAGGTACTATCGCTATCGAAGCGGCCATGATGGCCAGCTGTTTAGCACCTAATTTGTACAGAGAACGGTGGGGGTTTAGTGATTGGTTACAGCATCAACAAACGGATTTTGAAGAAATAAGACAAGCCGCTTTTGAGTCAATCGATATACCAAAAGCACCTATTTATGCGTTTGATATTAGCACTAAGTTAATAGATGCAGCTAAGGCGAATGCTCGCAACGCAGGAGTTGATGAATATATCGAATTTAAACAGTGTGATGCATTGCATGCAACTGTTCCGGAAACACAAGGATTTATAGTCAGTAATCCTCCTTATGGCGAACGTTTAGATGATTACGTAGGTTTACTACCGTTGTATTCACAGCTAGGTAAACATTTCAAAACTGCGTTTGTTAATTGGAAATTGGCTTTATTGTGTTCTAATCAGCAACTATTAAAAGCATTGAAACTTCGCGCTGATAAACGTTATAAGCTATTTAATGGAAAACTTGAAACGCAGTTAGCGTGTTATGATCTAGTAGGCGAAAACACGCAACAATTTGAAAATGCACCTAGTGCTAACGAATTTAGCAATCGTCTGAATAAGAATTTAAAACGTTTGAAGTCTTGGATAAAACGAACTGACAGTAACGCATATCGAATATACGATGCAGATTTACCTAATTATAACTTCGCCATAGACCGTTATGCTGATTGGGTTATTGTACAAGAGTACGCCGCCCCAAAAAACATACCAGAGAGCACGACACAAGAGAGGTTAGCCCAAGCCTTATTGCATTTGCCTATGGTGTTACAGTGCGATAAAAAGAAAATAGTGCTAAAAGTAAGAGAAAAACAGCAGGGCGATAAGCAATATGAAAAGTCCCATAGTTTTAATCAACATATATTGGTTAATGAATACGGAGCAGAGTTCTTAATAAACCCTACTGACTATCTCGACGTTGGCTTATTTTTAGATCATCGCTTAACCCGAAAACGGTTTGCCGAAGACTGCTTCAATAAACATGTATTAAATTTATTCTGTTATACAGGCTCTGTGTCTGTTCATGCAGCAAAGGCAGGGGCAAAATCTATAGTGTCGGTTGATATGTCTAATACCTACATTAAATGGGCTCAAGATAATTTCAAACAAAACAAGCTAAATGGTGCTTACGAATTTATTCAAGCAGATTGTTTAAAATGGATTGAGTCAACATCGCTTGCAACAAATTTTGATCGCATTTTTATTGATCCGCCGTCGTTTTCAAACTCAAAAAGAATGGAAGCTAGTTGGGATGTGCAGCGTGATCATGTTGCACTTTTAAAACAAGCAAAAGAAAAACTGACAAAAAATGGAAAGATTTATTTTAGTAATAATTTGCGTAATTTTAAATTAGATCATGAAAGTCTTAGTGATACGGGTTTTGTTATCGAAAATATTTCTCAACAAACAATAGATGAAGATTTTAAGCGTTCTCCGAAAATACATCATTGTTGGATATTGAGTGTACATTAAATGAAAGTGATTCTTTATTCAGGCCCTCACTGTGGATTGTGTGACCAAGCACTCGATATGCTACATAGTATGCAAAATATTGATATTCAAATTGAAAAAATCAATATAAGAGATTCTGTTGAGTTGTATCACTTATATGGTGCTCGAATCCCAGTAATAAAAAGAAATTCGGATGCTGCAGAATTAGGCTGGCCTTTTTCCATAGAAGCCCTTCAAGCATTTTTATCGTGAGCTGTTTATTAAAATGAATTTAATTCAATTAAAAAACGCAACTATATTGTTCGGTCAACCGCCTTTGTTGGATGCCGCAGAATTTACCTTGGCCGATAAAGAAAGAGTCTGTGTAGTAGGTCGGAATGGCAGTGGCAAATCGACCATGCTTAAAGTACTAAATGGTGATGTAAAGTTAGATGACGGTCAACGCATAGTCGCGAGCCATATTAATATTGCCTTGCTCGACCAAGACCCTCCAATTAACAACGATGTAGTCTTATTTGACTATGTTGCAGAAGGTTTAAGCGATGATGCTAAACTGATAAAAGCATATTTTGCTCAAAGTAATAAAGTAGCGACAGACCATTCTGAATCTGCTTTAAAAGAATTGCAAAGCATTCAAGAAAAACTAGATGCAAGTAATGGCTGGTTGCTAGAACAAAAAATCTCTAACGTATTAACGCAACTAGGTTTAGACGGCAGTGCAAACCTGAAAAACCTATCTGGCGGCTGGCGTCGAAAAGCCGCTTTAGCTCGTGCTTTGGTGTCTCAGCCGGATATATTATTATTAGACGAGCCAACTAATCACCTTGATATAGATATGGTGGCTTGGTTAGAAAAAAGTTTACTGACCTATAATGGTTCAATTGTATTTATTAGTCATGATCGGGCATTTATACGAAGTATGGCAACCAGAATAATAGACATCGATAGAGGTCAAGTGAAGTCTTATCCTGGCAACTATGCTAAATATTTAGAACAAAAGGCCCACGATCTAGAGGTTCAAGAAACGCACAATAAGGAATTTGATAAAAAACTGGCCAAGGAAGAAGTTTGGATTAGACAAGGTATCAAGGCTCGACGCACACGCAACGAGGGCAGGGTGAGAGCCTTGAAAGCATTAAGAGAAGAATATAAGTCACGACGCAATCAAATGGGGACTGCCGTGATTCACTCCTTAAGTGGTGCAAAATCAGGTAAACGAATTTTTGAACTCAATCAGGCTAGTTATGCGTTTGACACGAAAAAGATTATAGAGAATTTAGATTTATTGGTTACCCGTGGAGATAAGGTTGCACTAATTGGCCCAAATGGCTGTGGTAAAACCACATTAATAAAACTTTTATTAGGAGAGTTACAGCCTCAATCAGGTGAGTATTTTACGGGAACTAACATAGAACTAGCTTACTTTGATCAGCACAGAAGTCAGCTAGACTTAAATAAACCACTTATAGATGCAATTGCTGATGGCAAAAGAGAAGTAGAAGTAAATGGCGGTACGCGTCATGTAATCAGCTATTTACAAGATTACTTATTTTCTCCTGAAAGAATTAACGCGCCTGTATCTACCTTATCGGGTGGCGAGAAAAACCGATTAATGCTTGCTAAATTAATGCTAAAACCGAGTAATTTACTGATATTAGATGAACCTACAAACGATCTTGATGTCGAAACGCTTGAATTACTCGAGAGTATATTGGTTGAATACTCTGGAACTGTTTTATTGGTGAGCCATGACCGTGAGTTTATTGACAATGTTGTGACCAGTAGTCTTTTTTTTGAAGGACAAGGCAAGGTATCTCAATTTGTAGGTGGATATAGTGAAATGAAAGTCTGGCATGACAAACACAGCCAGAAATCGTTAAATGTAAAAGAAAATGAAGTTAAACCAAAAAGCAAACAATCTGCTACAAAGGTGAAGCCTAAAAAGTTATCATATAAAGAGTTAAGAGAATTAGAATCATTGCCGGCAATACTTGAAAATTTAGAACACGAAATAGAAAAATTACAAAAACAAATTAGTGAGCCTGATTTTTTTAGTCAAGATACAAAATATACAAAAGAAACACTCTCACAATTACAGAGTTTTGAGAACAAGTTAGACGAAGCCTTTGGGCGCTGGGAAGCTTTAGAATCAAAGCAGAATAATTAAGACCATATGGTCAAAGTAGTAACAGGAAGATACATGAAATTAAATCGCATAACAGCCATGTTAGCGCTAAGCAGTTTACCGTTATTTGGACAGGCTTCATCTTATGATGTCGAAACCTTGCCAACTGAATCAGTATCAAGCAATCAATTTGCGAGTTCTATTGATAATACCGGCCTAATATTAACAACGGTCAATCAGCCTTTTAATCCTCCAATTGATTTGAGTATTCTGGACTTAGACCAAATAGCGCTGACAGACCCTGATGCGGCGGCGCAAGGCGATTTTAACGATATTGATTATACTATCATTGTTAACCGTATATTGAGTTTTACAGCTGCGTTTGACCCTCTCACGCAAAAGTTAGCTTCACAAATAGGCTATCAAACAGACGGAACAGATTTTGAGTATGTGTTTGGGTTTGATACTCAAACAGACGATACGGATGGCTTTACATTTGCCCAAACTACTTTATTGACTGATTCCGTAGGCGGAACGCATATTGTTGGCACGATGGCGGGTCCATATGTCAAAACACCTTATACCTTAGAAGACGGTACCGATATCACCGTGGTTACCAATGAGTATAATTCTCGTGGCTTTGTGCAAATCGGTGATAGTGTAACAGCACTAACACCACCGAACATTGATGCTGGTGGTTTGAGCGACGCAAGGTCAATTAATACTAATTTTCAGGTAGCGGGTGAAGGGTCTGTAGAGGTAAGTGAATCGATAACAGAAGCCATTGATGATTGCAATGATCCTGAAATAAGAGGCGACCAGCCTGTAGAAACTTGTTTATATTCATTAATTAATAGAACGTCTACTAGCATTTTTGGTGTCACAAGCAATACTTTCCTACCACAAATGACACGACGAGCGATGGTTTGGCAGTTAAATAGCGAAGGCGAGGTGGTAGACACCACGGTTTATGGTTTAACTTTTGAACCCGAAACAGATGATATTAATATTTATTCAAATCGTGCTGTTGATATCAATGATAATGGCGTTGCAGTAGGCAATACTCCGGTTACAAACGGTGATAATTTTTTCCAAGCAGCTGCTGTATTTGAAAATAGTGTAACCAGTCAGCTAATTTCTGACACAGACTTACTGCCTAATTTAGCCACAGGCATTAACAACAATAATATTGTGGTCGGCTACGCAGTAAGAACGATTAGTGGAACATCTAGAGATAAAATGTTTATCTATGATCGTAATAACGACCAAATAACACTTCCTGATGGGTTTTTTGTCAGTTCAGAAACGGTGCCTCGAGCAATAAACAATGAAAATATTGTAGTAGGTGAGGCTGATGTAGATTCTGAAAATAGACGTAAAAACGGGTTTATTTATGACATCGATGCCGAAACCTTTACTAATTTGAATTCACTTATTGCCTGTGATGCGCCATTTGAGATTGTGGCGGCGAATGATATCAATGATAACGGAGAGATAATTGCAGAAGCACTTGTCACTAGAGCACAACGTGATATCAGAGGAGAACCGGTTAATGATGCAGATGGTAATGCAATAATGATCGATGCTGTGGTCGCAGTGAAATTGATTCCTACCGGGAATCCAGCTTCAGATTGTGCCCCTAGTGAGGAAGAAGCGGCAGCCAATGAGCGTCAAGGTGCAAGCTTTGGCATAATAAGTTCATTTGGATTGCTGATACTTATTCTATTTAGGCGCCTAAAATCCAAATAAATACGGCATGTATTTGGTTTTTTAGGATAATTATACTAAAAACTATCGATATGCTCCCAAGGCCACGTTAACCGTGGCCTTATTTATTTTTATAACAGAACATAATAATAAACTGATTTTTAAGTCAAATTTATTGTGAGTCAAAGCCTCTATATTTTTCAACTAGTTAATGCTTTTTAATACCTATTGATTGAATTTTGCATTGAAGAATTCATGATAAGGGTGTATTACTTAAATGTGACTTTTAGTGACACAAGCCGATAATTCGGTTAAGTACTAAAGCGTTACTTTTTATTTTATTAGAGAGGTTTTAAATGAAGAGACAAAAGAGAGATAAACTTACCAGGGCCCATTCAAAAGGTTATCAAGCAGGTATTTCTGGTCGTTCTAAAGACAATTGTCCATTTCAGGCATCTGACGCGCGTTCTCATTGGTTGGGAGGGTGGCGAGAGGCAAACACCGATAGGCAATTAGGCTTAAACTCTCGTTAACGTAATAGTATTATTGAAGTATAAAAGAACCCCGTCATGCGACGGGGTTTTGTGTATTAGAAGGCTGATGTATCTTGAAATAAACCTACTTTCAAATCTTTTGCAGTATAAATAACGCGTCCATCAACAGCGACAGAGCCATCGGCCAAACCCATGAACAATTTCCGCTTTATTACACGTTTAAAATCAATACGGTAACTGACTTTTTTAGCACTAGGCAATATCTGACCCGTAAACTTTACTTCACCTACGCCAAGAGCACGACCTTTCCCTGGGCCACCAGACCACCCTAAAAAGAAACCAACTAATTGCCACATTGCATCTAAACCTAAACAACCAGGCATGACCGGATCGCCTGGAAAATGACAGGCAAAAAACCACAGGTCAGGGTGAACATCTAATTCAGCCTCTATGTAGCCTTTACCATGCTCTCCACCTTCATCAGAAATGTTAATAATACGGTCCATCATTAGCATATTAGGAGCAGGTAATTGGCTATTACCCGGTCCAAACATTTCGCCAGTACTGCAGGTCAATAATTCTTCGCGTGTGAAACTATTTTGTTTATTTATCATATGGGCTTACTTAATTAGTACCTTTTATTTTAATTCAGGGGCGAACAACTTGTATATTGGGCGCACATAGCGCTTTTCTTCGCACAAAGTACGCACACTTTAGCGAACACTTGTACGCTAAACAACTCTGAACAGTTAAATAAATTAAAAAAATCCGAAATATCATTTACAATTAAGAGATTCAAGTCACATATAGTTTGAGTCAATAAGACGGATAGCAATGAAAAATAAGAAATTAGTCGCCAACGCAGAAAAACAAAAGCGTTATAGGGAACGCCAAAAAGCGTTAGGTAAAAAATTAGTTCGTGGTTATATCACACCCGACGCGATGGACAATTATAAAGAGATTGTCGAAAAAACAGGCTGGACTGATAACGATATTATTTCAAATTCGTTACGCATAACCTATGCGGCCTATAAAAATGGGCAAATAAGGTTTTTAAATAACTGGTTACAAGAAGATGATAAAAAGAAATTAATGCAAAAACGACATAAAAAAGGCTAGATGTCTCCATTATCATAACATTTGTTAATCAGGGACTGTATGCTGCTTAACTATCCTGATCGCCTCCTGTCTAACCCCTTTATCTTTTCTAAACGCCCATAATCGGATTCTTGCTTCTTTTGCGGCTTGTTCAACGTCAATGATAGGCCGCATATAATCTCGGTCTACGTCAAAATTCAAGAATGCCGCTTCCATAGCCGGTATATCGTAAGGTGCATGAATATATTCTTTCGGCAAGCATGAGAGCTGAGGCAGCCATTTTTTGATAAATTCACCGTTAGGGTCTTTTTCATTTGACTGCTTAATTGGATTATATATTCTTATGGTGTTTGTGCCCGTAATACCCGCCTGCATTTGAAATTGTGGATAGTGTATACCGGGTTCAAAATCTAAGAATTGGCTTGCTAAAAATTTAACACCCAACTTCCAATCCACGTTTAAATGGTGACATAAAAAACTAACTAGCATTGCACGCATACGAAAGTTTAAATAACCTGTGTTTATTAGGGCCAGCATCGACGCATCAATTATTGGTATACCGGTATTACCTTTACTCCAAGCTTTAAAACGTTTTAAGGCTGTATCTTGATCGCAATATGGATATTTCTCATATGCCGTGTTGACCGAGCGATATTGCATGTCGCTTTCTGTTTCAAATTTTTGTATAAAGTGACAATGCCAATGCAATCGGGAACTAAAAGCCCTTATTGAGGCCTTCCAACCAGTTCTATCCTGTTGAGTTTGAGTAAATTGGACAACTTGTTTTAAAGAAAGATTTCCCCAAGCCAAATAGGGAGATAACCTAGAACAGGTTTCTCTAGCCTCGAGTGGCTTACCAATATTTCCAAAATAACGCTTTCCTCTGTCCTTAAAAAAATGATGCATAGTAAACCATGCTCTTTTTTCGCCCCCTAACTGAAAACTAGGATGATGGTGTTTACATTCCTTTGGCCAAAGATATTGGTACCGTGACATCGATTGAGGAAGTTGATAAAAAAAGGCATCGTCTAATATGGGATCATCAGTTTTCGAGTATATCCTCTTTTGCCAGTGTTTCTGCCATGTTGAACGACTTTTCAATGGCCGCTTAACTGCTCCATAAAAAGACTCTTGCCATAACACATCATTCACATTACACCAATCAGCTAATTCATAATCTCGCTTATATGTGTGCGCTAAACCGATTTCTTCATGGCTGAAAATAGCATCCATTCCCATTGCTTCTAAGTCAGAGAATATTTTTGTGCACTCTCCCATCAATACAGTAACACCTGTATCAAATTGGGATAATTGTTGATTCAAATCTTGTAGTGACTGATAAACAAAACGCCAGTGCCTGATATCCAAATGAGGATCTTCAAGCATAATAGACTCAACAATATACAGCAGCAAAATAGGGCGGCCACGTGCGATCGCTCTAACAATTGGCTGATGATCACGCAGACGAAGATCGCGTTTTAACCAAACGACAGAAAAACGCTGCTTTTCAATCATGGCTTAACCATGATTCTATAAATTGGTGTGTAGGGTCATATATTTCTGTTTGTTTTTGTAAATTAAATTGACGGTGTCCTCGAGGATCAGAGCCTACACCAGCTAAATACTGCCAATTTCCATAATTACTGGCGACGTCATAATCAATCAACATATGTTCAAAATATGCGGCACCATATCGCCAATCAAGCCCAAGTTCATGCACAAAACAGCTTGCAACTAGTTGTCTGCCTCTATTTGACATAAACCCTGTGTGTGCCAATTGTTTCATACACGCGTTAACTATGGGGTAAGCGGTAGTACCTGCTATCCAATGCTTGAAACGTACTGGGTCAATGTTTGTTTCAGGTTTTTTCTTTTGTATCCCTGCAAAGTTGAATAAATGCTTGCCATGCTTCAAAGCTTGCCAATGAAAAAATTCGCGCCAAAGTAACTCAAAAAACAACCAGTATGTTGATTCATTGGCAGTGTGCATAGATTCATACTCTTTTAGCTTCTCTACTACTGTTCGCGGAGAAATAGCGCCAATTGCTAAATAAGCTGACAAGCGACTTGAAAAACCCCACCCATCTAAACCATTACGTGTTTCTTTGTATTTCGCGATACCATGTGATTTAAAGAAATACTCCTCTATACGGGCATGAGCGCCACTTTCTCCTGCGGCATACCGAGACTTATTTATATCATTCAGATCGGTTGAGTGGCTCGTTAAAACACCATTAAACAGCTCAGTAATTTCATCTGGAAGCCTAAGCATAGTATTCGGCTGATTGTTAGCTTTTTTCTCACTCATAAGTTCTGGTATGGTGAGTTGAAGCTTAAGATTTTTTTCTACTTTGCGTCGAAATGGTGAAAATACATTTGGCATGTCATCTAATGCAAATGGTAATTCATGTGGTGAAAATAAATAATTGCTATATTGCTCGATAAATTGAAGGCTAGGATGAGACTCTTTTACCTTTAAAACCTCCTGATTTTCATGGAAGCCAGCATGGAATTCATAACTCATAACACTGCATGACCAATGCTCAATGAGCGTGGAAATAGTATCAGGTGGATCGTCCGATCTTACACAATAAAAAGATATGTTCATTTGTTTTAGACGGTTTGCCACTTCCAGTAAGCACTCTTGCAAAAACACTTTTCGATGATTTCCTAAGCTAGAAAAACCATAGTTATTTTCAATTTCTTGAGTCGAATTGAAAACATATACAACAACCGTTTTATCGACTTTTTGTATTAGTTGACTTAAGGCCCAATTATCATTGATTCTGAGGTCATGGCGCATCCAATGTAAACCTATTTTACCCATTTGAAAAATATCTCCAGCTTCTACTTTTTTTGAGCTTAGGGCAGGCAATTTAGCTAAATGCAACGAACAGCCAACCCTGCTTTATCAAATTCTTTTTACATGCTTCACTAATAAAGCGATCTATAAGAGTTTAGTATGAGTAAAAATCTATCAAGTTAATTGACAAAATCTCTTTACAATATGACACAAGCCCTCGTATGGTTTCGCCAAGATCTACGCATAAAAGACAATCCGGCCCTCGCTAACGCGAATCAAATTGGTAATGTATTGCCAGTGTATATTTTCGACGATACGGTCCCTGAAGAAGGCTCGATGGGCGGAGCGTCCCGTTGGTTTTTGCACCATGCACTTGAATCGTTGAATAAGGCTTTAGACAATAAGCTGCTGATATTTAAAGGAGATCCAAAAGAAATAATTCCTTCTTTATGTAAATCAGCTCAATGTCAGCATGTGTTTTGGAACAGAATGTATGAGCCTTGGGCTATTAGTCGAGACTCGATAATAAAAACAACGTTAAAGTCCATGGATATTAACGCTACAAGTTCGAATGGAAGCCTTTTGTGGGAACCCATGAGTGTGCTAAAAAAGGATGGCACACCCTACAAAGTTTACACGCCTTTTTACAAAAATGGATGTTTGAAGCAAGCACCACCACGTTACCCGGTCAACACCCATCATACTAAGTTTGCCGAAAGCTCTGTGGAGTTTCCAGACCTAGCGCGTTTAACCATAAGTGACCTGCAATTACTGCCTAAAATTAAGTGGGATGAAAAGTTTTATGAAATGTGGGATGTCTCTGAAAATGGTGCACAGGATAAATTAGCCCATTTTATTACCTCATCGATAGATAATTATGATGAGCAACGAAATATACCAAGCGTAGAGGGTACTTCATTACTTTCTCCTTATTTACATTTTGGTCTCATATCGCCAAATCAAACCTGGTATGCGGTTGTAGATGCTTTTGAAGGTATCGATTCTGCTAAAGAGCGCAAAGGCGTTGGTGTATATTTGAGTGAGTTAGGTTGGCGAGAATTTTCGTATTATTTATTATTTCACTTTAATCATATACAACGCGAAAATTTCAATTCAAAATTCAACATCTTTCCTTGGAAGAATGACACCCAATCAAAGCAAGACTTAACAGCATGGCAAACGGGCAATACCGGTATCCCTATTGTTGATGCAGGCATGCGAGAACTATATAAAACAGGCTATATGCACAACCGAGTACGAATGATAGTAGGCTCTTTTTTAGTAAAGAACTTACTTATTGATTGGCGACGTGGTGAAAGGTGGTTTTGGGATTGTTTGGTCGATGCAGATACCGCTAGCAATGCTGCTGGTTGGCAATGGGTAGCAGGTTCAGGAGCAGATGCAGCGCCATTTTTTAGGATATTTAATCCTATATTGCAGGGTGAAAAATTCGATAAGCAGGGTGAATATGTAAAAACGTATTGCCCTGAACTCTCCAACTTACCTAATAAATATATTCATAAGCCATGGGATGCTCCACCTATCATACTTGCTGAAGCTGGGATTACGCTTGGTGAAGATTACCCACACCCTATTGCCGACCTTAGTGCCACCAGAAAACGGGCATTAGACGCCTATTCGAGTATCAAAAAGGCGGTTTAAATCATAATTTTTCATAGGTGTTTATAATATGAGTACGTTGTGTTTGTTATTTGGTGATCAACTCAATCTAAATATGTCTTCCTTAGTGAACTTAAATAAGGCTAAAGACCATGTATTGATGGCTGAAGTGCGAACTGAAGCCAGTTATGTCAAACATCATAAAATTAAAATTGCGTTTTTATTCAGCGCCATGCGTCATTTTAAAAACACATTGAAAGCGCACAATTATCAGGTCAGCTACATCGACTACGCACATAAAGATAATAAAGGCAGTCTTTATGAACAAGTTCGATTTTTTTGCTCCCAACATAAAATTACCAAGTTGGTATTGGCAAAACCCGGTGAATATCGATTGTTTGAAGATATTAAAACGTGGTCACAAAAGCTAAATATTGATTTGGAAATAAGCGATGATAATCGCTTTTTAGCCAGTGAATCAGATTTTTCTAATTGGGCAAGTGCTCGAAAGCAATTGCGGATGGAGTATTTTTATCGAGAAATGCGACAAAAGCATCAATATTTGATGGAAAACGGCAAGCCTATTGGTGGTAAATGGAATTTCGATGGAGAGAATCGTCAAAAACTACCAAAAGGCATTAAACCACCAAAACCAACATCTTTTGACCAAGATCAGATTACCAAAGATGTCATTAAACTAGTAAAAAATGAGTTCAAAGACCACTTTGGAGATGTAGACAATTTTCATTATGCAGTGACAAGGGAACAAGCGCTTCAAGTGCTTAATGATTTTATTGAACAACGATTGGAAAACTTTGGTCGATACCAAGACGCGATGGTTCAAGACGAGCCTTGGCTTTATCACTCACATATTTCATTTTATTTGAATGCGGGATTATTATTACCCGACGAAGTATTACAAGCTGCGCAAGCCGCATTTTATGAGCAAAATGCACCTATTAATTCGGTCGAGGGCTTTGTTCGTCAAATTTTAGGTTGGCGGGAATACGTACGTGGCTTCTATTGGCACTTTATGCCTACTTTAAAAACTGACAATTATCTAGATGCCAAAGTACCGTTACCTGACTTTTTTTGGTCTGGTGACACACAGATGAATTGTATTAGTCAAAGCGTTAAACAAACTAAAGAACATGCTTATGCCCATCATATTCAAAGGCTGATGATTTTGGGCAATTTTGCTTTGTTAGCAGGCTTAGACCCCAAAGAGGTTAATGAATGGTATTTGATTGTTTATGCAGACGCCTACGAGTGGGTTGAACTGCCTAACGTTAGTGGTATGATTTTGTTTGCAGATGGCGGCCAATTAGCGAGCAAACCATATGCTGCAAGCGGCTCATATGTGAATAAGATGTCTAATTATTGTGCAAATTGTCATTACAATGTTAAAGAAAAAACAGGTGCTCAGGCCTGTCCCTTTAATTATTTATACTGGGGGTTTATGCAAACACATCAGCATCGATTTGAAGGTAACCCGCGTATGGGGATGATGTATAGAACCATGAGCAAAATGGATCCAACACAACTCAGTCACATGCTTGATGACACTCAAATTTTTATTAAAAACCTAAATGCATAAAAAACCTACTCTTCCAGAAAAAACATGTTTAGTTTGTGGCTTACCTTTTAAATGGCGTAAAAAGTGGGAAAAAAACTGGGACGATGTGAAATATTGTTCAGAGCGGTGCCGCCGTAGCAAAAAACGGGCAAACTAATCCCAAAGCTGCTTCACCAATAAACCAACTGCAATAGCGCTTGTAAAACTTAAAAGGGTGCCTAGCATAATATATTCAGTTAATTTCCGGTCTTGTTGACGTCGCATGTCCCCAAACCTAAAAATACTCTTAGCGGCTAATAAAAACCCCACGCCAGTAAATTGGTCAATTAATATAAATGTGATGATCAAAATACGCTCTAATGCCCCAATGTGCTCTCCGGCTGTTTGTAAACCACCATTACCTTCTTGTGCATCAAATTGATTTACATAAGGTCGTAATAATAGCTGAATAAGGATTGAGAGCGGTTTAAATGCAAACAAATAGGCTAGGGCATAAATAACATAGTCAATATTGGCGTGTGTCGAAAGATATGTTTGTACACTTGATAGATCGAAACCCAACAACCACAAGGATACCACCAGTAAAACAACAACATGAGAGACTTGGTCGATCAAAAAATACTTGGTCGTAAAACCCATGTGAGTCTTCCAAATATCGATGATGTAATGACTCACAATTATAATTAATAAGCCAATCAAGATGGGAAGTGTAAAGCTCGCAAAATAGGAGAACAATATGACAGACGTTATCCCTGTATGCACTCCCATATGCTTCAGCAAACCAAGAGAACGCTGCTTATTTTGAACTTTACACATTATCCACGCTTGTGGCTGCAAATAAAAATCAGCAACAATATGACCCACTAATAAAAGCAAAAATAGCGTCATCTCAGTTCTCCCTTGCTTTCAAATATGCTTCGTTTGTATTTACTTGTTCAATATTATGTTCAAAGCGATATAAAAAGTTTTTCACAAGATCAGCACTCGCTCTGTTTAAATGCGTATTTACATTTTGTCTGGTCATTTTAAGGGTGTCTGCAATGCGTTGCTGTTCAGGGTAATCTAAGCGGATATACCAATACAGTGCTTCTGCTTGTTTTTGAGTTAGGCTATTAATCAAGCGGTTTAGGAAGGCGTTTGCTAAGCTAAAGTCATCTGTGATTAAATCTGAACTCAATAGTATTTCACCTTTATTCCCTCTGTCTAATTGTCTTCCAGATGTAACAAGAACACTATGCATATTTTCACTAGGCTTAGATATTTGAGAATTAACAACGTCAATCGCGATAGATTGGCTAACGTTGACCTTAATATCCAACTGTGACAACAAAAACAGTTTGGTTAATACTGCATATTTGAATGCAAACTTTGGGCTAAAATACACAATTTGGTATGCATCTCCACGGAAAATCTCGTAACTTCCGTGTTCATTAGCGGTGATTTTTTCAAAGTTAGTTTTTAACGCCAGCAGTGCTTTGGCCAGTTGCTTCTCTGATAAAGAAGTAGATGCAACCAAGTCACCTGTTTCTACAGCAATTAGCATTGACTCACGCCTTTTTTATTTGAATACTAGATCAAGTTTGTCATATCACTCAAGATAAAGCAAATGTATACATTTGCTTTGCACGCGATAAAATAAAAACATTTGCTACCTTATGAGTAGATTGTCCGCATAAATAGAGGTTATTTTGAGTAAACATTTCGCATGGTTTGGCCCGTTATTAGCGTTAATTTGCTTTTTCACTTTAGACAGCTTTGATGTCTCGTACAAAGTTGCAATTACCGCCGCCATTGCCTTACTAACAGTCATTTGGTGGGTGACAGAGCCCGTCCCAATAGCGATTACTTCCCTTGTGCCCTTTGTATTATTGCCTCTTTTTAATGTACTTGACCATAAATCGGTGTCTGCCGCATTAGGTAGCCATGTTATTTTATTACTAATGGGTGCATTCATGCTCTCAAAAGCACTTGAAAGATCGGGAGTACATAAACGCTTAGCCATTTTAATGGTCAGGGCAATAGGTGTATCAAGTAAACGCCGCTTAGTCTTTGCCTTTATGGTTTGTACAGCCGCGTTAAGTATGTGGATATCTAACACAGCAACAATCTTAGTGGTTTTGCCAATAGCGCTGGCAATTTTAGATAAAATTAACGATAAAAAGTTGCAAATAGCACTTATTTTGGGCATTGCATATTCTGCTAGCGTGGGTGGTTTAGGTACGCTAATTGGAACACCTCCCAACGTTATATTTGCTGGTATTTACGAAGCGCAAACCGGCAGTGAATATAGTTTTGTTAAATGGATGTCTATTGGTATACCGGTGGTTATTGTTGCCATTCCAATTATGGCGCTTTGGTTAACGCGTTCATTAAAAGGGCCTTTGCATGTCGAATTACCCAACTTAGGTGAATGGCAAATTCAAGAAAAGCGAACGCTTATATTATTTGGCCTGGCCGTTTTGGCCTGGATAACTCGTAACGCACCTTTTGGTGGGTGGAGTGATTTACTGGGAGTAGAAGTTTCTGGCGATAGCACAGTTGCATTGTTTTTTGTTGTTGTTATGTTTTTAACGCCCGACGGAAGAGGGCAAAAAGTGCTTGATTTGAAATCGGCAATGTCAATTCCATGGGAAATGTTATTGCTATTTGCTGGGGGTATTGCCTTAGCCAAAGGATTTACAGCATCGGGATTGAGTGAAATAATCGGTCAATCGCTCTCCTCACTCGCTGATATGCCTGTGCTGATTACCATACTGTTATTGTGTCTTTTAGTGACTTATTTAACGGAAATTATTAGTAACACCGCCGCAGCGACACTTCTAATGCCTATTTTGTATTTGGTAGCCGTTAATCAAGGCGTATCGCCAGAAGTATTAATGATACCTGCAGCTATGGCTGCTAGTTGCGCCTTTATGTTACCGGTAGCCACTGCACCTAATGCTATTGCTTATGGAACGGGAAAATTTGAAATACAAGATATGGTAAAAGAGGGCGCAGTATTGAGTTTTGCAGTGTCTTGTTTAATAGGATTGCTTGTATATGTGCTCATTTAAATTTAACACTAAGTGAGTTTGGAAAAATCAAAAATGATAAAAGTGGTATATGAACATTATAGTAGATGCCGACGCGTGCCCTAGCGTTATCAAAGAAATCTTATTTAAAGCGGCAACGCGCACTCAAATTAATACGCTGTTAGTGGCTAACCATTACATGAAAGTAGCGCCTTCTCCTTTTATTACATTTTTACAAGTGAATGCAGGTTTTGATGTTGCTGACGATGAAATTCTTAAGCGCTGTGAAAAAGGGGATCTAGTTATTACATCAGATATTCCTTTGGCCGCTGATATCATTGCAAAAGAGGGGATGGCCTTATCGCCGCGAGGAGAATTATTTGATAAACAAAATATCCGCTCGCGCTTAAATACAAGAGATTTTATGGATACAATGCGCGCCAGCGGCGTCAATACAGGCGGGCCACCGCCTATGTCACAACGAGAACGCAAAGAGTTTGCCGGCCACCTGGACAGAATATTAGCCAGCAATAAATAAGGGCAGATAAAAAGCGTTTAAGGCCCCTCGGTTTTGTTCAATAAACTGATTAAGCTAGAAGTATCAAAACGATTTCCACCATTGTTTTGTACCTGCGCATAAAATTGATCAACAATAGCGGTTATAGGAAGGGTGCTTTTATTTCGCTTCGCTTCAGTAAGGACAATATCTAGGTCCTTTCTCATCCAGTCGACAGCAAACCCAAAATCAAACTCATTTTTTACCATAGTCGACCATCTATTTTCCATTTGCCAACTCTGCGCGGCGCCTTTACTTATGACTTCAATAACTTTTTCTACAGGCAGTTTGGCCTGTGTGGCAAAATGAAGTGCTTCTGACAGCCCTTGAACCACTCCTGCAATACAGATTTGATTAACCATTTTAGTTAATTGTCCGCTACCTACATCACCCATTAATGCATGTTTTTGACTGTAGCAATCGAGTATTGGCGCTATTTTTTGATAAGTTTCTTGGCTCCCGCCCAGCATTACCGTTAACTTACCGTTTTCCGCCCCAGCTTGACCTCCTGACACAGGTGCGTCCATAAACCCACAATTTTTATCATGGCAAGCATCTGCTAATTCTCGAGCAAGTTGTGCAGAAGTTGTTGTATGGTCAACTAATATTGCCCCGGCTTTCATTGATGCTAAAACGCCCGAATCTGAATAAACAACCGACCTGACATCTTCGTCATTACCTACACACAGCAACACTATATCTGCATCTTTAGCAGCTTTGGCTGGACTTGGCTCGACATTACCGTTGTATGCCTTATGCCATAATTCTGATTTGGTTTTTGTTCTATTATAAACCGTTGTTGAATACCCTTTATTACTGAGATGCCCAGCCATTGGAAATCCCATCGCGCCTAAACCAATAAAAGCTAGTTTCATTTACAATCCTAATAATATAAAAGAGAGTTTAATCATTTGCTAAACTTGATTTAAAAGCAAGTTGGAAATGCTATTTATTATTTGTTTCAGGCTTAGCTATCACACCTTTATTCTTATGTTTATCAATAAATTGCTGAAAATTACTATTATCTAAGCATCCAAAATTACCGCCAGTAAACGTCGCGATAATGGCAAGTGACTTTTTAGCGGTGTCTTGACAATCTACTAATGTAGGAGCAATTTCATCCGGTATTTCCCATGTGTCTTTACTTGTAATCGTATTTATTGTTGGGCTTGTTTTGGCATCCTGAAAAGCCTTTGCACTTTGTTGACCTAGTTTTTTAGCTTCATCGTTAACATATTGTTGCAATAGGGCCTTGGTAATACTTTTTCGGATACTGTTGGTTTGACTTTTATCGGTTTTACTAAAGTCCGCCGGGTCATTATTTAGGTTTGAGACTGGGTTGTCGATTGTTTCGTTAATAGGGGGTTGCAGACCAATTTCCACTTGTTCATTGGAATCTATAGCAGAGTCACTTGTCTCAATTTCAATTTTGTCTTCTTGCTCTCCCTTATTAGATAATTCGGTTTTATCAATAGACTTTGTTGTTTTTGATTTTATTTTTACCAAATAAGTTTGAATTGAAGGCTGAATATTTTCTATTTTTTTTGGAGAAGGAATAAAATAAATCGCAAGTATGAACAAAAAAACATGAATCACTAATGAAATAATCCAATAGTGCATATTGTTTTTATTTTTGGATTGAGTAAGTAACAAATCTTCAGACAATAAAGCCTTTAGTGGAAATGGCAATTGCTCAATTGATTGAAGTTTTTCAGCTTTCAATATTCACAAACTTTTTATTTTAGATATTAAACAGACTAACAAATCAAAAATTGGTTCTAAACTTTTTGAATCGCAAACATTCAATATAATATTCTGCAATATACTCATGTTATTTTTTCTTCTTGAATTCTACTTATGAATTATTAGCAAGGTGATTTCAATAAGAGTTTAATAACGAATCAATCTTCAAACCTAAAAGATAAACTCAAGCCATTGATAACATTAGCCTTATATTATCCACATATTATTATATTACGTATAATGTATATTATGTTAAATAATCTATTATTCACAGTTTATCCACATTGCTGTAGTCCTGTTTGTCATCCCCTCTTTAATAATGAACATATTTTTTAATTTTATGTTCGCGTTAAATTATGTTGTTAGCGGTTTTCGTTGTAAGCTTTTGTTTAGAATGTAATCTAAGGTAGTTATAAATGAATGGATTGGTTTTTCTCGGTATCGTGGTCGTATTAGCAATTCTTATTGGTGCTATCCTTAGTATTATTAATACAAGCCAAATTAGACGCTTGAAAAGTGACTTAACTCAAGCAAACAAAATAAACGAAATACAAAAAAAACAAATTTTAAGACTGAAAGACATGTTTGATCGGTTAAAAGAGGATGTTGAGGCGCATATAACAACTTTTAGAATTGATCCCGATGACACAAAAGAGACCGCCAAGGACCCCGATGAGGAAAACGTTACGGTCGATGAAACGAAAAATTCCTCTGAGCAGAATGTTACAAACGATGAATCAGATATCCCTATGGTCACAAAGCATACATCTAGTGACCTTCAACCTAAACACCAGCTAAATAAGAGTAAAGCTTCAAAAAAATCAAGACGTTTTAATTTTGAAACATTCTTAATGGGAAATGGTCTTATTTGGATAGGCGCTACAGTATTAGCATTAGGTGGTATCTTTTTAGCTAAATATAGCATCGAAGCTGGTTTATTTCCGCCTATGTTAAGAATTATCATAGGCGCATTGTTTGGTATTACGTTAATAATAGCGGCAGAATATTTATTTCAAAATCCTAATAAATTTAAAATACATTCACCCTTGATTCCAGCTGCATTAGCCAGTGGCGGCGTCATTACTTGCTTCTCAATAACATTAGTAGCATTCGATTTTTATAGTTATTTAAGTCCTAATTTTGCGTTCGTTATATTAGCGGGCATATCAATTGTAGCGTCAATCTTATCTATTCGTTACGGGCCAGTACTTGCTGGTATCGGTGTTATTGGTTCTTATGCAGTTCCTGCACTGGTGAGCACGGGGTCTAATAATATAAGTGCCCTACTTCTTTATGTAAGTTTTGTTAGCTTGGCTGCTTTATTAGTTTATCAAAAAGTAAAAGTCGCTTGGGTATGGTGGCTCTGTTTAGCAGGCCATTTAGCTTGGTTTGGAATTTCTTTATTGATATTGTTAGACAAAGGAACAGTAAGCACAGCGGAACTAAGCATTGTTACTGTTTTTGTTATGCTAACGGCTTATTTGTTTGTGGTCGCACCTATATGTGGCTGGACCTTAAAAGAGACACGTTTTGACCCTTTAACGCTGAAAGATTTACTGCTTCCTCGTAAAGAGCAATTAGGTATTTTTGTGCCAATTTTCGCGTTAATTGCTTTCTTTATCCTAGATCGCTACCAATCAGAAATATTGATACTCAGTCTGGTGTTGATGTTGTTTCTGGCGATTATACCAATTAGACATAGTGCTTTTGATTCCTGGCCATTTATCGCATTGTTTATCTGTCTCGTCACATTCTTATTAATGCCAGCTAATTATGACTACAGTGATAATTTATTCCCGTTTGCGGGGCCCTATTTGTTTGCTCAAGGTGCAAGTTTAGGGTTTATTCTTTACGCATCTTGCATGATAAAAATATTCCCTGCACGGCCAAGTTATTTATTGTTGTTGGTGTGCGCTCCACTTTCTATTATGGCGATTAGCTATGCTATTTCGGCGCCCGATGCAGCAAAGTTTCTTTATCCTCTGTATGCAGCTGAGCTTGGCTTATTCGCAATAGGCTTCACTGTATGGGCTTTAAAGACAAACAACACGCTGCATCAAATGACATTTTTGTTGTTTGCGAATGGTGCTTTAAGTCTTATTATGACAATGTTACTTAGTGCAGGGACACTCACTTTAGCTTTGGCGATTCAAATATCTTTAATGGCGTGGTTAAGCAGTCGATATAAGATCACCTTGCCAAATTGGATTTATAAGATTGCTTTAGCTTTTGTATTGGCTCGTTTAAGTTTTGCACCTTGGGCTGATGCCTATAAAGATGAAACTATACTCAACATACATTGGACAATAGTTATATATCCCCTGGTATGTGGATTAATGTGGCTCGCACGCAAATATACCTTTGATACTCAATTAAAAGCTTGGTTTTCTGGTGCTATAGTTCACACTGTCGCATTACTAGTAACTACCGAAACAAGTTATTTGTTAACAGGTGACTATCCTAATTTCGATAATCTAAGTTATTCTGAGAGTGTTTTACTCGGTATGAATTGGTTGATTTTATCGATTGTCTACTTTTGGCGAAAACAATTTTCTAGCCACCCCAAATTATATGCACTGTTTGCCGCAGCTTTATTAATTGGCTTTAGCTTTATGCAAATTGATGTATCTTTCTTTAACAATCCATTTATTAGCAAGCAAACCACAGGTAGTCATTTTTTAATAAATTGGTTAATGCCCCAGTGGCTTATACCTGCCCTACTACTCATGTTTACGTTAAAAAATAGGCTAACTTTCAATAGATTACGAGTACCTATATTAATAACAGTTCCGATATTTTTAATTCTATATGTAAACGGCTTTATTCGTAGCGTTTATAATGAAGTGTTAGCGTTTGGACACAGTGTTATGTCACAGGCAGAACTCTATACCTATTCAATTGTTTGGCTGTTTATCGCTATCATTTCTATAGTACTAGCTCAGAAACTTAAGCACGAACAAGTTAATAAAGCAGGCTTCATTATCCTAGCTCTAGTGGTTTTGAAGGCTTTTATTGTTGATATGTCAACACTAGAAGGTTTATACAGGGCCGTGTCATTTATTGGTTTAGGTTTATCTATTTTGGGTGTCGCATGGTTATTCCAACGTTTAAAACAACAAACAAAAGAAATTCATGACTAGTGAAAATATCATCGAAGTATTAATTGTAGGCAGCGGCTTTGGAGGGCTAACTGCTGCTATGAACCTTAAAAAAATGGGTATCAATGATTTTGTAATACTTGAACGACGTGCATTTTTTGGTGGCACATGGAAGCAAAGTGTTTACCCTGGGGCCGCTGTGGATGTGCCAAGTCCACTTTACAGTATCGATGGCGAGCCTTTTCCTTGGGAGCATCTATACGCAAAGCAAAAGCAGTTAGCGCAATATACCGAACACATTATTGAAAAGCATAATCTCGCCCCTAGTATCGAGCTATGTGCTACCGTTATTGAAGCAAAATGGTGCAAAACTCATTGGCAAGTAAAATTAGAGAATGGTAAAGCCTTTAAATCGAAAATAATAATAAATGCGACCGGACCTCTGAGTAGTCCAGCAATGCCAAATATACATGGGCTTCAAGACTTGAGGGGGCAGGTTATTCATAGCAATAATTGGCACGACGGTATTGACCTTAACAATAAACTTGTTGCTATAGTGGGTAGCGGGGCTAGTGCGGTTCAAATCATTCCTAGTATTATAAACAGGGTGAAAAAATTACATGTTTTTCAAAGAACACCACATTGGGTGCTTTCACGTTTTGATTATCATATACCAAAAAGATTCCGCGCTACATTAGCCCTTAGGCCGATTAATTTCGCTTTAAGAACGTTAATCTATTGGCTGTTTGAGTTACGCGTAATAGCGTTTAAGTACAGCCCTGCTCTATTGCGCGTATTAGGCGCTATTCCAGCAAAAAAACACTTACTAAAGCAAGTGCAAGATGAAAATCTAAGAAAACAACTTACACCAGACTTTACTATTGGTTGTAAACGAATCTTAGTCAGCGATACTTATTACCCTGCTCTGCAACATCAAAATACTGTCTTGCACACAAAAGATGACTACATTGAATACGCAAGTTATGAGGGTTTACAAACTAAGCAATCGGGTTTGATAGACGCCGACCTAATAATATTAGCAACCGGATATAATCCAGAAAAATCGATGGTATCCTACCAAGTAATAGGCGAAAAAGGGAAAACCTTAGGTGCACAGTGGCGCGATTATCCAAGAGCATATTTAGGTACTAGCATGCCAAACTTTCCTAACTTTTTTATAGTCACAGGTCCAAATACCGGTATTGGTCATACAAGTGCCCTCTTTGTCATTGAATCACAAATGAAATACATCATGACCTGTATTAAAAAGTTACATGAAAAATCAGCGTGTTCAATACAGCCTATACCCGAAGCTGAAGAAGGTTATACGGCAATGGTGCATAGAGAAATGGAAAAGACGGTCTGGTATAAAGGACGTTGCAATAGCTGGTACAAAAATGAACATGGGAAAGTAATTGCAATGTTTCCTGGTTTTAGCTTTAGTTTTCGGCGTCTATGTAAAAAGTTCGCTCATCATCATCACATTATAAAATAGTTTTTAGTCACCGAGTTTGGTTTAATAGTGAGAGCAATCATGTTGATATCATTTTTTTGAGGTTTTAATTTGAGGTTTTAATTTGTTCTTTTTTCTATTGCTTTTAGTCATTTTGTGCTTACTATTTTTTTCAAAATCATATGTTATCGGGAAATTTTTATATTTAAGTACAAACTATATACAACGCAAGTTTGCGCATCTAAAAAGGTATGTGATTTTTTGTGACGATGGCACTACCTACTATTTTTATAGTAATGTAGCGAGCAACCAAACTATACCGCATATTGACCCATCCAAGCCAAGTATACTGATGCTTCATGGCTTCAGTGCCGACAAAGATATTTGGCTTAAACTAGCTAGGTATGCGTATAAAGACTATCAATTAATCATTCCTGATTTTAAAGGTCATGGAGCGCACCTCTATCATTCGAGAGAAAATTATTCTGCAATGGCTCAGGCAGAATATATTAATCACTTGTTAAGCGTATTGTATCCAGTTAAATCAACGCAACTTTTAATAGTTGGTAATTCCATGGGGGGAATGGTCGCCGCTATTTTAGGACAAATTAATGACTGTGTAACAAAACTAGTACTGCTCGATCCTGCTGGGGCAAAATCAGACTTTGCACGCATTCTCGCAGAAAAGAAACATAACCCATTTTTACATGACACTGTAGAGTCAGCTAAATCATTCTTTAAAAATACAATGTATAAGCCCCCTTTTGTTCCTCCTTCGGTACTTCATTACTTGATACATAAAAATTATTTATCTAAAAGTAATCAATACAAACATATGTTCACTGATTTTTTTGATATTGATAGCTTTTTCTCTAAACCATTTACACCTTCAGAAAAATATCCGCCTAGCTTAATAGTTTGGGGAGAAAAAGATGCTCTGCTGCCAGCCTCTGATGCTGTTATTTGGCAAAAACTAGTAAATGGTAAAATGGTGATATTGCCAAATATTGGTCATATGCCAATGGTCGAGTGTCCCAAGCAAGTTTTCAAACTATTAAAATTTTAAGTGGAACAAAGGCTTATACTTTAGTATGAAATAAATTACATTTCTTTTTGGTAAATAGACTATGCTTTACTTATAATTAAGCAGTGTCTCTGTTCATCAAGTAAAGAGTGACGTGTTATGACTGGCAAAGAATTTTTAAGACTAGTTGCGCGCAGAGGAATACCGTTAAGTTGTATTGCTAGCCGTTTAAACTGTAAATTAGCAACAATAAGAGCATTTGAGTTGATGGATACAATTCCTAAACCATATGTAATTAAGTTTATTTCAGCATTCCAAGATTCTTTATCTCCACAAGACTTGGATTTACTAACACAATAAATAGATATAGCTGAAATCACTAAAATTTTCTTTAAAAGATTGCATTAATCTTGCGCTTCTTTATATTCTTTTAGACAAATTAACACTCTCTGTTTTTTCGTCAGAGTCTAAAATCTTTCATAAATATATAAGGCTGCCGATAAGCTCGCATGGAATTTATATTATTACTCGTTGCTTTTGTCTTGGGCTTCGGCTGCAAACTCATCAATATGCCTCCTTTAATTGGCTACCTAGTGGCAGGCTTTTGTTTGCATATGCTTGGTTATTCCTCTAATCCTCAGCTCGAACAACTCGCTAATTTGGGTATAACCATAATGTTATTTACTATTGGTTTGAAACTCAATATTAAAGACCTTATTAAAGCCGAGATATGGTTTTCTAGTATCCTACACGGTTTATCTTGGTTAGTAGCCTCTGGTGCAATTTTCATTGTATTTATTACCCTTTCATTGCCTTTTTTCACAGGCTTGGATTGGCAGCAAACAGCGCTAATTGCGTTTGCTTTAAGTTTCAGTTCAACGGTATGTGTTGTTAAAATCTTAGAAGAGTCTGGCGAGAGAAACACGCGACACGGTAAAATAGCGATTGGTATCCTCGTTATGCAAGATATTTTTGCTGTCTTGTTTTTGGTTGCATCTACTGGAAAGTTGCCTTCAATATATGCTCTCGCATTATTTTTGCTAATTCCATGTGTCCCTGTGTTAAGGAAACTACTAGAAAAGGCAGGACACGGAGAACTATTGCCTTTATCAGGGTTTATATTCGCTCTGGGTGGGTATTATTTATTTGAACTGGTGGGCGTTAAAGGTGATTTGGGTGCATTAATTGTTGGTATGCTGCTCGCCCCTAGTTTCAAAGCTACTGAGCTCTCAAAGTCTTTATTAAGCTTTAAGGATCTTTTTCTAATTGGCTTTTTTCTAACAATTGGTCTTTCTGGCCTGCCTTCTTTTGAAATGACCTTTATCGCCATTCTTATTACCATTACATTGCCACTTAAATATGCGCTCTTCTTTTTTATATTAACAAAACTCAAACTGCGTGTGCGCACTGCATTTTTAACTAGCCTGGTAATGAGTAATTTTAGTGAATTTGGTTTGATCGTTGTTAACGTAGCAGTCGGCATTGGTTTGTTAACTCAAGAGTGGTTAATCATAATGGCGATGTCCATGTCATTCTCTTTCGTAATCACGAGTCTGATGTATAAGCATTCACACGATACATATACAAGTTTTAAAGACAAGCTAAAAGGGTTTGAATCCTCAACTGTTCTTTCTGAAGACCAATATCCATGCATGAAAAACGCCGAAGTTTTAGTAGTGGGCATGGGAAGAGTTGGTAAAGGTGCCTTATCTGCCTTACACAAAAAACTTGATAATAAAGTGTGGGGCATGGATGCAGATTCAGAAAAAGTATCTAGCATGCCTGAGTTTAAACAAAACACCATTGTAGGAGACGGCGAAAATATCGATCTATGGGAAAATTTAGATACGACTAATATCAAGCTTGTACTCTTAGCATTACCGTCAATTGAAGATTCTTCAAACATTACCACGCAGTTACGTAGCTCAGACTACAAGGGACAAATTGCTGCCATAGCAAGATATGAAGATGAAGTTGCCCCTTTGCTATCAAAAGGGGTCGATAAAGTCTTTAATTTCTTCACTGATGCAGGTTATGGTTTTGCAGATGAAAGTATTGAATTACTGCAAAGTCAATCACAATATAAAACTTAAGCTCTTTTTTGTTTGCTAATCTAATTGTAAATAAGAATGATTTACCTTTCTATGTAGTTGTTTTATAAGTGTTTTTATTATTGTTTGCTATGAATGCACTTTCCTTTATGTTAAGATTTAACCAGTCTTAATAACAGAGCACTAATAATGAAAGGTTCTCCTACAGTGATAAAACAACTCAACGACATGTTGACGGTTGAACTCACATCAATAAACCAGTATTTTTTGCATGCCAGAATGCACAAAAACTGGGGGCTAGAAGGCTTAAATAATATCGCTTATAAAAAATCGATTAAAGATATGAAGCAGGCCGATAGATTAATCGAAAGAATTCTTTTTCTGGAAGGTTTACCGAACTTGCAAATGCTGGGGAAATTATACATTGGTGAAGACACCAAAGAGTGCTTGGCTTGTGATTATAAGTTTGAACAAGAACAAATTCCCAAGTTAAAGCACGCAATAGCGATCTGCGAAACCGAACGAGATTTTGTCAGTAGGGATTTGTTGACAAAGATTTTAGATGACGAAGAAGAATATTCTGATTGGTTAGAAACTCAACAGTATCAAATTGAAAATATGGGCATTGAAAATTATTTGCAGTCTCAGGTGGAGGGATAGTTTATGCAAGGTAATCAAAAAGTAATAGACGGCTTAAACAGCTTACTTGGGTTTGAGTTAGCCGCAATGGATCAATATTTTATACATTCACAAATGTATCTTGATTGGGGCTTGAACAAATTATATGAGCGTATCAACCATGAGTTTGATGATGAAAAAGGTCATGCCACAAAGTTAATTGAACGCATGTTATTTCTTGGTGGCACACCTGACATGCAAACGCGTACTGGTTTGAAAATAGGTAGTGAAGTCCCTGATATGTTAGAGAGTGATTTGCGCGTTGAATATGAAGTCGCTAACAGATTAAAAGAAGTAATCGCTATCTGCGAAACCGAACAAGACTATGTTAGCCGCGATATGCTGTTAGTGTTGTTAGACGACACTGAGATGGATCATGCGTATTGGCTAGAACAACAATTAGGTTTAATTAAACGTTTGGGCATACAAAATTATCTTCAATCACAACTATAAGTGGTATCGAGTTTAATTATGAGTAATAAAAGGCACCGTGAAATATTGTTCAGATTGAGTGCCTTTTTTAGCCACTTTAATATTTAAATGCCATTGCATCTCATCGAGGTGACAACTGCCTAAAAACATCACGCCTTGCGAAGGCTTTTCTTCGTCTTCAAAGACAATTGGTGATTTTCCCATGTACATATTTACCCCTTCGACCCACGCATTTGAGACAAAATATGCGTCACTAAGACCAATGTCTAAAGCGATTTCCTCTTCAGAGACGGGGGTTTGGTCAAATTCTATACGTAAGGTCAGGTCGTTTTTCCGAATCTCACACCAATTATCGATAAGTACACATTTTTCTGAAGCGTCAGACCAATTGTTAATACTTTGCAAATAAAAACCTGCAAACACAATAAAAATGCAGGCTACAAAGAAATATCCCTTTCGAATTTGTTGCATTTTTTTCACAAATTATTCACCGTAAACTTTGCTTTATTGACCGAGATCAAAAGTAACCTAACTTAAGTATCTTTTTGTATTTAAAAACATTAACATCGCAGGTAATGAGTGCTGAGTTTACTTTTGATTGATGCTCCACTCAACTAGGACACAATATTTAAAAAGTAACACACACACGTTAACAAAAATAATTTCTAGACTCGGAACACGTAAAAATGAGTGAATCAAGCCAAGTTCAACCTGACTATAATTACAAAGTTGTCAGGCAATTTACAGTTATGACCGTCATCTGGGGTATTATCGGCATGTTAGTTGGGGTACTTTTAGCTGCTCAGCTTTTTGCACCTGTACTTAATTTCGATTTACCGTGGTTAACTTATTCTCGTTTGCGCCCTTTACATACCAATGCAGTAATTTTCGCTTTTGGTGGGAGTGCATTGTTTGCCACTAGCTACTACATTGTGCAGCGTACCTGTCAAGTTAGGTTATTTAGTGACAAATTGGCTGCTTTTACATTTTGGGGTTGGCAGGCTGTTATCGTTTCAGCGGTCATCACATTGCCTTTAGGTATTACAGCAAGTAAAGAGTATGCTGAGCTAGAATGGCCTATCGATATCTTGATAACTCTCGTCTGGGTCGCTTACGTTATTAATTTTTTTGGAACACTCGTTGTTCGGAAGACTTCACACATATATGTCGCAAATTGGTTTTTAGGCGCCTTCATGCTAACCGTAGCAGTGCTACACATTGGGAATAGCCTAGCCATCCCTGTTACATTGTTTAAGTCTTACTCGATATATGCTGGCGCCGTCGACGCGATGATGCAGTGGTGGTATGGACACAATGCGGTAGGGTTTTTCCTAACGGCCGGTTTCTTAGGCATGATGTATTATTTTGTCCCCAAACAAGCCGGTCGTCCTGTTTATTCATATCGTTTATCTATTGTACATTTTTGGGCATTGGTTTCTCTTTATATTTGGGCTGGGCCTCATCATTTGCACTACACCGCCCTACCCGACTGGACGCAGTCATTGGGCATGGTCATGTCAGTAATACTTTTCGTGCCATCTTGGGGCGGTATGATAAACGGTATCATGACGCTATCGGGTGCTTGGCATAAACTTCGCACAGACCCTATTTTACGTTTCTTGATTGTTTCATTGTCTTTTTATGGCATGTCCACCTTCGAAGGTCCTATGATGGCGATTAAAACCGTCAACGCACTCTCTCATTATACTGACTGGACAGTTGGACACGTACATTCTGGCGCGCTCGGTTGGGTCGCTATGGTATCGATAGGTTCTGTATATCACTTGGTGCCTATATTATTTGGACAGCCTAAGATGTATAGCACTCGCTTAATTGATTACCACTTCTGGCTGGCAACCATTGGCGTTGTATTATATATCGTCGCCATGTGGTGCTCAGGTGTATTACAAGGAATGATGTGGAGAGCGGTGAACCCCGATGGAACCCTTACCTATTCGTTTGTTGAATCTTTAGAAGCATCTAAGCCCTTCTACGTAGTTAGGTTTATAGGCGGTGTATTTGTTGTCGCTGGAATGTTGATTATGGCTTATAACTGCTACAAAACTATTTATGCACCAAAAAAGAATGAGCAGGACGAAGGCATGCTAGCAGATGATGTTGCTGTAGGAGTTGCCAAATGAAAAATCCACATGAGTTAATTGAAAAGAATGTTGGACTGTTAACAATATTAGTCTTAGTAGCCATAAGTTTTGGTGCAATGGCACAAATACTACCTCTTATGTTTCAGCAGCAGGTATTAGAGCCTGTAAAAGGTTTAAAACCCTATACAGCGCTGCAAATGGAAGGTCGAGACATATACATAAGGGAAGGTTGTGTTGGTTGTCATAGTCAAATGATAAGACCGTTTAGAGCAGAAACAGAACGTTATGGCCATTATTCCGTAGCAGGTGAATCCGTCTGGGAGCGACCTTTTTTATGGGGTTCAAAACGCACCGGGCCTGATTTAGCTAGAGTGGGTGGTAGATACAGCGACGAATGGCATAGAGTGCATTTAATAAACCCACGTAACGTAGTGCCTGAATCTAATATGCCTAGCTATCCTTGGCTAGAAAGCAATGTGTTAACAGGTAAAGACATTGCCAAAAAATTAGAAGTTAATCGCATGCTGGGTGTTCCCTATACCGATGAAGACATCGCAGGCGCACAAGCTGCGGTAGCGGGTAAAACGGAAATGGAAGCACTAATTGCCTATCTTCAATCTCTCGGCACTTATTTACAGTAGGCTTTATTATGGATCAAGGAATTGTCGGTAGTATATTCACGGTCGTCGTTTTTGTGGCATTTGTCGGGGCCTGTTGGTGGGCCTTCACTGGCAGAAACAAAAGTAAATTTGATGAAGCAGCAAACATCATTTTTGAAGATGAAGTGCAACACAAAAACACGCAAATGAACGAACAAATTAATAAAAAAGATCAGGAGTCATAAGACAATGACTATGTTTTGGACAATTTGGATTGGCGTAATTACCTTTGGCACCATTGTTGGTTGTTGGTTGTTACTTAAATGGTGTTTAGCTAATAAAACAGGCGTGCCCGAAGGCGAAGAAATGGGCCATGAATTTGATGGTATTGTTGAGATTAATAATCAACTACCAAGTTGGTGGACTAATTTGTTTTATATCACTATGGTTTGGGGCGTGCTGTATTTAATCGCGTATCCTGGCATAGGCTTCTCATTTAAGGGTTTGCTCGGCTGGGAAAGTTCAAATCAAGCAGTGCTAACCTTAGAAGAGTCTCAAGCACAGTTAGAAGAAGATATTGCAGCTGATAATTTAAACGAATATGCAGTTGCTATTAGAATAGCCCAAGAAAGGTTTGACCCTATTTTTGCAGAGTATGCAAAAACTCCGGTTGAACAATTAGCTAATAATGAAGAAGCCGTGCAGGTTGGTAAACGACTATTCTTGCAAAACTGTGCACAATGCCATGGTTCAGATGCAAGAGGACAGCGTGGTGGCTTTCCAAACCTAACCGATAATGATTGGCTATACGGTGGATCAGGTGAGAAAATCAAAGAAACCCTAATAAAAGGCCGAGCTGGCGTCATGCCAGGATGGTTAGATGCATTTGGTGAGCAAGGCATAAAAGAAATTGTCGCTTACACATTGAGCCTAAGTGGGCGCAAAGTGCAAGAAAATCATGACGCATTGGCACAAGCTGGCAAAGCACGATATGCAGTATGTGCTGCCTGTCACGGTATGGATGGAACCGGTAATCAAATGCTTGGCGCACCTAATTTAACTGATAATGTTTGGTTATACGGCGGCACAGAGCCAGCAGTAACGCATACCTTAAATTATGGAAGAAATGGAGTAATGCCAGCTTTTGATGTTACCTTGGGTGAAGACAAGGTCCATGTGGTCGCGGCTTATGTGTTTAGCCTATCGAATAAATGATTAAGCTGTTAAATTCATCCTTAAGAGATATTATTGACCTTATTAAAAAAGCCTCTTAATGAGGCTTTTTTTTGCGCAAGTGCGCTGATTAAACGTTGTTTAGTATTATTGATATGCAATTTAGGTAATAAAAACATGCAAGAATATGACGATAAACCTTGGTATAAACAATTTTGGCCTTGGTTTTTGATTGCCATCCCTCTTTCTTCACTTATTGTGGGTTCTCAAGTGATTAGATTAGCTACTGACGGCACAAACAGCATGGTCGTTGATGACTACTACAAAGAAGGCAAAAGTATCAACGAACGTTTAGACAAAATAGTAAATGCACAGGCTTTAAATATCAGTACAATGCTGCAAGTAGAAGAAGGTAATATTGCACTAACGTTTTTAAGTGGTCAGCCAGCCACTGGAGAAGCCTTAAAATTAGATTTTTTCCACGTTACCCAAGCAAATAAAGATTTCAATGTGTTTTTAACTCGAGATGCCTCGGGTGTATATAGAAACAACGAAGTTTTTCCTATCAAAGGAAAATGGCGATTGAGGTTAACTCCTATTGATGAAAACTGGAAAATACAGAAAAACATCCATTTGCCGCAAAATAATGCATTTAAGTTCGATCCCTAAGATGAGTTGTTTCGCCATAGCGAGGTTACTATCAATTAGCATAGTTGTATTAACAAAATGAGCATCAATATTGCGGAAGACTGTTGCTTTCACTGTGGCTTGCCAAATGAAGACGCCCAAAAATATCAAGTTGTCATCAATGATGTCCCTCATGCTATGTGTTGTCCTGGGTGTCAAGCAGTTGCTCAAGCAATAGTCGACAACGGTTTAGTTAATTATTACGAATTTAGAACTGAGCCTGCTGCTAGAGGTGACTCTGCCCTTTCTAATACGATGGCACAATTGTCAGTTTACGACGAACCTGATCTACAAGAAGAATTTGTTTTCGACCAAGGTAAACATAAACAAATCCAACTAACCGTTGAAGGGATTACATGTGCAGCATGCGGATGGCTTATTGAAAAACAACTCGCGAAATTGAAGGGTATCAAGCAGGTTTCTGTCAATGTTTCTGCTCGCCGGGCGTTAATTAGTTGGCAACCGGATCAAATAAAGTTGTCAGAAATACTTTCCCGATTAAAATCGATCGGCTACGAATCTCTTCCATTTCAGCCCGACACACATGAAGCTTCTTATAAAAAAGAACATAAAGCTTTTCTAAAAAAATTGGGACTTGCGGGCATTATGACAATGCAGGTGATGATGTTAGCGATGGGGCAGTATTTTGATATTTTTGGTAATATTGATGACGATGCAATAAGCTATTTTAATGCGGTTAGTTTGTTACTGACCACACCTGTTGTATTGTATTCAGGCAGTATTTTTTATATTAGTGCGCTCAAAGCCGTTCAGGCTAAAACTGTTAATATGGATGTGCCTGTGACGATTGCCATAGTTGCGACCTATATTGCTGGGGTGCTGGCGGTAAATAAGAATACGGGTGAGGTGTATTTTGAATCTATATGCATGTTCGTGTTTTTTCTCTTAATAAGTCGATTCTTAGAACATCGCTCTAGACATCGTGCTTCTTTAATATCGTCAAACATGCTCAAATTGATTCCCATCACAGCGAATAGGCTCGAAAATTCAATTTGGAAGTCGGTATTGGCAAAACAACTAATCAAAGGTGATATGGTTATTGTGAAGCCTGGCGAGAGTGTGCCTGTAGACGGCTATATAACCGAAGGTAAGAGCCTTTTTGATGAATCAATGCTTACCGGAGAATTTGAGCCTGTAACAAAAAGTGTTGGCGATAAAGTGTATGCTGGCTCACTTAACCAACAAGGTTCAATCATAGTAAAAGTGTCTGCGTCAGTTAAACATGCCATGATGAATCAAATATTGCGCTTGCAAGAAAATGCACTAGCCAATAAACCTAAGGTAGCCGCAGTTGCTGATAAACTCTCTCGCTTTTTCGTGATCATTGTCCTTGCGGTGGCAATAGCCACCTATTTATTTTGGTATTATCAAGGTAGCGAACATGCATTTTGGATTACTATTTCAGTATTAGTGGCAACCTGCCCTTGTGCCTTAGGTCTTGCAACCCCCTCTGCCTTGACCTGCGCCATGGCAAAACTAAATCAGTTGGGTATATTACTTAAACGAGCCGATGCACTTGAACAAATTACAGGCATTAGCGATATTGTGTTTGATAAGACCGGCACGTTAACTAAAGGTGAATTTTCGATACAAAAAACATGGCTGAATGAAAGTTTTTCAAATGAGTTATGTGATACTTTTGGCTTACCACATACTACTAATGAACAACTAGTAATGCACCTTGCGAGCATTATTGAGATGCGTTCTGAACACCCAATCGCCAAGGCTTTTGTAGATGCAAATCAAAAGCTCGGTCCGCTAAGTTTGAGTCAAAAAAAATGGCAAGCCCTGAAAGATATAAATGTAACAAACCTGAATATTGAAATAGGCAAAGGTGTATCTAGCAATATCTACCATTATCAATGTCACATTGGTTCCAAAAAATTTATTCAGGAAAAACTAGATAGAGTGCTTCAAATTGATGACATAACAGCACTAAAAGGCGCAAATGTTATTTTTGCCATGGGAAATCAAGTATTGGCAGGTTTTTGGGTCACCGATACGCTAGCTGACGATGTAACTGAAACGCTTAAACAGTTGAAAGCGTTCAAAACTACAATTCTGAGCGGAGACACACAAGCAAATGCCGAAATTATTGCCAAGCAATTAGGGATTAACAATGTTATTGGTGATAGCTCTCCAGCTCAAAAGCTAGACTATGTAAACAACATGCAGAAAATAAATGCCAAAACATTAATGTTAGGAGATGGTATTAATGACGCACCGGTATTAGCGGCTGCAGATGTTTCTATAGCGGTAGGCAATGCATCTGATTTGGCCAAAAATGCTGCTGATGTCGTATTATTAAATCCTAAACTAAACATGTTGAGCCATTTAATTAATTTGGCATTTGCTACAAAACGTAAGATTAAGCAAAATATTGCATGGGCTTTAGGCTATAATATTTTGGTGATCCCTTTTGCTGTGTTGGGGTTATTAACGCCTTGGCAGGCAGCTTTAGGTATGTCTTTGAGCTCTATTATTGTTGTCTATAACTCTACCCGTTTGATGCGTTAATATTAGTACTGAATAGTGTTAATAGTTTATTTACCAAAGGTTTAATTTTCAAATGAGTATAATTTTTGTGCTTATACCGCTAGCAGTCATAATCGTTGCTATTGCAATTGGCGTGTTTTTTTGGGCTGTAAAATCTAATCAATTCGACGACTTGGAGCGACAGGGTTATAGCATATTATTTGATGACGACATTACGCCTAATAATACAAAAGACAATAAAACAGTAAGTGATAAAGCAGAGAGTTCTGAGACAGTTGAAAGTAATAAACAAAACACCAAAGAACCAAAACATTGACTGACTTTTCTCTATTAACGGCCTTTTTTATGGGCTTGGCAGGTGGCGTTCATTGCATTGGCATGTGTGGTGGCATCGCATCTGCGTTTACTTTCGCAACACCTAAAAATAGCAAGCAAACACCGTATATCTTTGCATATAATATTGGCAGGATCCTTTCGTATACAATCGCTGGTGCAATTACCGGTTATTTAAGCAGTATTTTTACTGCAAAAGTAGTGTTCGGCTTATATATTCTGCAAATTATAAGCATATTTTTTCTATTACTTTTAGCCCTATACATAAGTGGGATATTGCAGATACTAGCTTATTTTGAAAGATTGGGTGGGTATTTATGGCAAAAAATTGCGCCGATAGGCAAAAGCTTAATTCCATTTAAATCCCCATGGCATACTGTTTTATATGGAATGTTATGGGGTTGGTTACCTTGTGGTTTAGTTTACACAGCGTTAACGTGGTCTTTAGCAAGCGGTGATAGTCTAAATGGCGCTGTTTTTATGTTATGTTTTGGGATCGGCACCCTGCCCGCATTAATTGCTTCTAGCGTTGGTGCAAGTTTCGTGATTCCCTATTTACAACACAAAAACACTCGCTTGTTTATGGCTTTTCTGATACTAATTTTCGCAATATTTTTGACCTTTAAATTATTTCAGGGTATAAAATGATCTCTTTCAGAAATATTAAAGTAGCGTTATGAGTAAAGGTTCAGAACTTTCTATACATTGTCAAAGCTGTAGCTTCAGTCATTTATGTCTTCCCGTTAGTCTTAATAAATCTGAATTAGATTCTTTGGACGATATTATTGAGCGCAAGCGACCTCTCCATAAACAAGATAAATTAATTAGTGTGGGTGATAAGTTTCACTCTTTATACGCTGTCAGGTCGGGGTCATTTAAGTCCTACATTAGCGGCAGTGATGGCGTCGAACAGATTGTTGGTTTTCATTTCCCTGGTGATATAGTTGGATTTGATGCAATGCGTGACGACACTCATCAAAGTTATACTCAAGCCCTTGAAACAGCAATGGTTTGCGAGTTGCCATACGATACTCTCGAAACAGTGTCGAATCGCTATCCTAAGTTACGTCAACAAATCATGAAATTTATGAGTTCCGAAATTAAACATAATCACGATTTGATGATGTTATTAAGTAAACGCAGCGCTGAAGAACGTTTACTTCATTTTATTAGCCATTTGTCACAACGATTTGATGAGCGGGGGTATTCAGCAAAACAATTTAACCTTTCAATGACTCGAGGTGAAATTGGGAATTATTTAGGTTTGACAGTGGAAACTATTTCTAGGCTATTAACGTGTTTTCAAAAAGAAGGCCTTTTACAGGTAGATGGCAAGTTAATTACTATTTTGGATCTTGAGGGTGTTCAGCAAAGAATGCCAGATTCAGAAATAGAAATCAGTTCAGTTAACTAGTGAATTGATTGATATAATCAACCTTAGTAAATCATATATTTAAATATACTTATTTTTAAGCGAAGACTTATTATTGTATAATTTATGCATCATCTAATTAGTAAATAATACTCATGTCAGTAAAAACAAAACTTGAATATAGTTTTAACAAACTACAAAAGCGCTTGCGTAGAGAAACTGGAAAAGCGATTTTTGATTTTAATATGATCACTGACAATGACAAAATAATGGTCTGCTTGTCGGGTGGAAAAGATAGTTACACGCTACTTGACGTATTATTATATTTTCAACGTATCGCACCGATAAATTTTGACCTTATTGCTGTTAATCTCGATCAAAAACAACCTGGTTTTCCAGCGGATGTATTGCCAAGATATCTAACAGAACTTAATGTTAATTATACAATAATAGAAGAAGACACTTACTCTATTGTAAAAGAGAAAATCCCTGAAGGTAAAACAACGTGTTCCCTTTGTTCACGATTAAGAAGAGGCGTTTTATATAGAACGGCATCTGAAATTGGCGCGACAAAAATAGCATTAGGACACCATAGAGATGATATTTTAGAAACACTGTTTTTGAATATGTTTTATGGCGGTAAAATTAAGTCAATGCCCGCTAAACTTGTAAGCGATAATAAAGAACATGTTGTCATACGCCCTCTTGCATACTGTTCTGAGCAAGACATTGCCAAGTATAGCCAGCATATGGCATTTCCAATCATTCCGTGCAACCTCTGTGGTTCGCAAGAAAACCTGCAACGTAAAAACATAAAAGCTATGTTGAATGATTGGAAGCATCGTTTCCCAGGCAGGATAGAATCGATGTTTAAAGCAACACAAAACATTGTGCCTTCACATCTTTTAGATCAATCTCTTTTTGATTTCACTAATTTAAGTAAAAACAATAATTATGAAGGTGAAGGCGACATTGGATTTGATGAACCAGATCTAACAATTAAAACCCCTAATCAAGACACTGTTCGTTTAAATGTTGTAGAAGTAAAAGCTAAATAAAAAATCACCGTCAAAAGGAAGAGTAAATTGAAAATTGGTTTAGCACTGGGAGCTGGCGCAGCAAGAGGCTGGTCTCATATAGGGATCATTAAAGCCTTACAAGAAATGGGGGTCAAAATAGATGTAGTTGCCGGTTGTTCGATTGGCGCATATGTTGGCTCTGCATTTGCCAGCGGTAAGCTAAATGAGCTCGAAGAGTGGTCTTATTCACTTTCAGAATGGCAGGTATTTAAACTTTTAGGTATTGGGTTTAAGCGCGGTGGCATTGCCAGTGGTCAAAAAGTCTTTGAAAAACATAAAATAGATTTTTGTGCCAGTACTTTTGAAGAAATGAACATACCATTCGCCGCGGTAGCGACTGACTTATATTCTGGCAAAGAGGTTGTTTTTAATAGTGGAGATATAGAACATGCTATTCAAGCCTCTTGCGCTATCCCTGCTCTTTTTGCCCCTATAGAACGTGAAGGCAGATGGCTAGTTGATGGTGCAGTCGTCAATCCTGTTCCCGTAAACCAATGCAGGCAATTAGGTGCAGATTTTGTGATAGCAGTAAACTTAAGTGCTGATTTTAGACCGCAACTGATTGAAAAATTTGAACATGAACACGAAGTAAATGTTCAAAAAACTGATGATTTTATCGATAAAGCAAATGATGGTTTTATGAAACAATGGTTTTCGCCCGACCCTAAACCCAATAAAAAGCGTGCACCGGGCATCATGAGTGTAATGAGTAGTTCATTAGAAATTTTACAAGCAAGAGTCACAAGGTCTCGTTTAGCTGGTGATCCACCCGATCTATTGATTGAACCACAGTTAAGAGATGTAGGATTATTGGAGTTTCATAGAGCGGAAGAGTTAGCAAGCAAGGGTTATGAGTCGGTGCAACGTTTAGCACAGCAGATTAAATATCAATTGGATATACAAATACAACAAGAAAACGAAAATTAAGGTGGGCTATTTAAATCTCTATCAGAATTACTTAACGGTGTGAGCTGTAATTCTTACAGGTTTATTTGGTAACTCGATACTAGCCAAGCTTACAAATTGCGATTGTTGCACCAATAACACGCCATTTTCAACCCTTAAGCCGTGCTCAAGGTCTTTCACGAGGTTTTGATCTTTAAAATATATATTTAAGCCTTTAACACTTGGCATCATAAATGACAAAAAACCACCCATGTCGTCAAAGAATGCCTCATATTGCGTAAACAAGGTTTCAAGTTCTTGCGCTGAATATTTTATCTTCAAGAACTCAGGTTTAGTTTCTAATTGAACCGACATGTCACAAATATTCACCGCCTCAGTTAATGATAATACTACCTTAGCATCAGCAAGTCTTAGCGCCCTCTCTACCGGTATAGTAAATCTATTCTCTTTACTCACTTCGAGCGGTAATTGTTGTTTTTCTGTACTTATCCGGGCACTTTCAATGCTACATAATTTTTTGCTGTTTATGTTTATAAATCCGAAAGCAAATTGTAAGGCATTCATTTCATCATTGTTTATTTTACGTGCGTGACTATAAAAACTTTTATAATCGACGATCAATTCGTTTGCTTTGACATCAAAACTCAAAGCAAAAACATAAAACATAATAGTAATATTAAGTGCAAATCTCTTCACGAGGGTATTAAATCCTTATTAACTTTAATCATCTGCAGTAATTCTTCTATGTACTCCTGTCCTCTTTCAGAATACTTAGATAAGCCATCTATTAATGCGATAGCGCTAATATTTTGCTGATTATTACGTCTTTTATGGCGAATCAAACGCAACTCTTTATAAGCGTCGTGACGGTTTATATTTCGCATGTAAGAATACATAGCGCTGGATAAATCATCAAACTTAGCAACCTCGTGAGTCGCCCCTTCATTTCGTCTTTTGGGCACAAAGCCGCAGCCTTTTTTAAAACACCATAATCCGAAAAAATTGTATCCATCTCGGGCGAAACGTGAAGTCCCCCAAGCAGATTCATTAGCGCTTTGAACTAGCACCAATTCTAGTGGAATAATATCGATTTTACGCAATAACTCAGCGAATCTTTGCTCATGGCTCTGTTCAAGGTTTATCCGATATTCCTCGTATAACCAGTTAAGATTATCTTGTTGTAATGAAGAAAGTGACTCTCCTGCAACTATAAGTGATTTGTAACCTTGTACGACTTGTCTTAACTCAAGGATATAACTATTTTGTGCTTCAACGGCAGGCGCAAGATATTCAAAAAAAGCTTGTTTTTTTTCAACAACATTAGAAATTGACGAAAAATCTGGCACTGCTTCAAAGGCATTTTCTACTAATGGGTAATGTTTAATACTTTTATCTTGTGGCAACAAAACATATGTTAACACGAGGACTATTAGGACAATAAAAAATGTAATGCCAATAATTTTAAATTTATGCATCGAACACTCCTTGTTCAGATTTTACATTTCGTTCTTCTAATATGGACTCATGACAAAAAATGGCTTCATACAAAATAGCCTTAACATTAAAAAATAAAGGTCCTACATATAAATAGGCCAAGCCAAAAGTAAAAAACACCAAAATTAACATTAAGAAAAAGCATGAAAAAATGACTAGCATAGGCACAATGTAATGATTAACTGCTTTTACAGACCACCATATGGCTTGAAATGGTCGTAAGCCTTTATCTGCAATTAATATTAAAGTGAATGTTGTCGCCACAAATATATAAAAACCCGGTATGACTAATAGCCTCAAACCTATTTCGAAAGACGTGTTAATCAGTAGATAGGCTATTGCAACTAAAGGTAGCAGTTTGAAAAAAACAAAGATGCTCGAAAATGGAATATTAATTGACCGATTACTAAACACTGCAGCCATGCTAATACCCGTCCACAATGGCGCTAAAACAACTGTTAAACTTAAATCGATACCAAGTTGTTGGGCTATGGTTAAGACTATTTCCCCGCTTGCTATTTTTGCAATATCACTAATACCATAGGCATCAAAAAGTATAAGAATAACCACAACACCTAAACTTATAATCATCACTAAAGCACGTGCTAGTAGAAAAATATTCTGTTTAGTTAAGGCATTCCCTTGTTCAAATATATTTTTTATATCAAATTTATAATCGGGATTAAATCCGGAAAATGTAGGTTTAATGGCATTCATACCTTAATTATCAGACTAGTGTAGATTATAACATTGATAAGTGCACAGTTCACATGCGTTGAGGTTTTTTATAGTAAAAGAAATATGGCCATCCCAATCAGAACGATCCCCATTAATCTGTCGAACCAATGCCCATGGAGCTGATATGCGGTTCTAATTTTCGAAATAGTAGTAACAAATGATAAAAAGCAAAACCAAACCGCTGTCGCACATGCTAAATACACGCCATAAAAAATTTGAGTATTGAGCGAGGTTTCCGCGGGGATAGCTGCTGTAAATAAGGCAAGAAAAAATAAGGTCGCTTTGGGGTTTAAGCCATTTACAATAAATCCTAAGGAAAAGGCCTTGTACCAAAGTCCTCTAGTTTGTGTAGTATCAGCACTATCATCTTGGTTCTGGGCTTGTGATTTACTTCTTAATGCATTTATACCTATCCAAATGAAATAAGCTGCAGCAATATACAACAAGGCATTATATAGCCATGGTGTTGTTTTAATAATTAAGCTAATACCAAGAATTGAATAACTAACATGCAATAAAATACCTGTGCCAATACCTAAGCTTGTCCATAGCGCCGCTCGCAAACCTTTTTGCAAACCTTGTCTTAAGACAATTGCAAAATCAGGTCCAGGGCTAACCACAGCGACAAAATGCATTAGTGCGATGCTGGCCCAAACATTGAAATCTATATTCATGCTATTCCCGTTTCAATCGGTAAATGGGCACTAGCCCCCCACTCTGACCACGAACCATCATATACTCGCAATTTGTCAAAACCTAATGTGTAGGCGACATGAGCTAAAATACAGGCCGTCACACCACTTCCACATGTCATAATTAATGTGTTTTCTTTGTCATAGTGAGTAAATAATTCTGTTAACTGATTATATGCCACTAATTCGCCATTTTCGTTTTGCAATTGTGCATAATGAAGACTACTAGAGCTTGGAATATGTCCACTTCGAAGGTGTTTACGAGCCTCAGGAATCTGCCCAGTAAAGCGCTGCAAGGCCCTAGCATCAATAATATGATAATTGGGCGCATTTATCCTTTCAAATACATAATCAGTCGCAACAAACTGAAATTGAGTGCTCTCTGCAGCAGTATATTCACTCGCCCTAAGGTTTATATTCAATTTGTTAACAACGGGCAACGATAAGCTTAACCATCTAAGTAGGCCACCGTCTAAAACATATACATTTTTGTGGCCTACGCTTTTAAACATAAACCAAACTCTCGACGCGCAAAAATTCCCATAATCATCATAGATTACAAGAGTATCGTCGTTGTTTATGCCCAATTTTTGCGCTTCGATTTGAAAGTGTGACTTGGAACACATCGTATTTGAAATCGCCGAATTAGTGTCTGCGAATTGGGTTTCTAAATCAAAAAAGGTTGAATCAGCAATATATGAATTTGGGTGTTGTTTTACTAAGTCTTTTCGAACACCTGTACTGCCACTCATTGATGTGAACAAAACTCGCACTTTATTGCCAAGATTGCAGTGTTGTTGCTGTTGCCATTTTATAAGTGAATTTGCGTTAATAAAAGACATCTTCAATCGTCTCAAAAGCTAATATAATAACAACTAAAATACCATATCCAGTCATAGATTGTGAATGCTTGACTTATGCTTAAGTAGATATAATAGATGAGATTACTTTTCGAAAAATAACTATTTGTAAGGAAGAAATGGTGCCCGGGGCCGGACTTGAACCGGCACGTCATTACTGACGAGGGATTTTAAATCCCTTGTGTCTACCAATTTCACCACCCGGGCAACTTTTAACACTGTAATATAGCTAAGAGTTACGATTCCAGTAAACTGGAGGCGGAACCCGGAGTCGAACCGAGATCCACGGATTTGCAATCCGCTGCATAGCCATTCTGCCATTCCGCCGCAAAACTTTGCTCACGCTTTGGAGTGCAAGCGTTACACATTTCAGAATTTCAAATTGTTACTAAGAAAAATTGGAGCGGGAAACGAGATTCGAACTCGCGACCCCGACCTTGGCAAGGTCGTGCTCTACCAACTGAGCTATTCCCGCTCTGAAATGTGCGGTGCATTCTACCTACAATTAATGCGCTGTCAACCACAAATCGCCTTGCATTAGCTTGTTCAGTCAATTTTTAATCAATTTCAGTTTTAGCGTAATAAAATCTCAGTAAAACTATACATCAAAGCCCTATTATTTTTGATTTAATAAGGTTTTCCAAGCAGCTTTTGTGTATGCCACCATTGACCATAGAGATAATATTGCCGCTATGTAAAGTAATATTTTACCTAAGGTGACCCAATAGATAGGGAAGCCCATAAAATATTCTAGCCCCGAGAGTAAACCAATTAATGCCAGCATTTGCGCCATGGTTTTTGCTTTACCAATAAAACTTACCTTAACCAAGTCCTGTTCACCCAATTGTGACATCCATTCACGCAGAGCAGAGATATAAATTTCACGCATTAATAAAATGATTGCCGGTATCGTTATCCAAACGCTTGCATAAATATGCGTTATCATTACAAGCGCTGCTGCTACTATTAGTTTGTCTGCTACTGGGTCTAAAAATGCCCCAAAAGCGGTAGATTGCTTTAGCTTTCTGGCAAGGTATCCGTCAAACCAATCAGTTATGGCAGCCAACCAGAACAAAAAAGCACCTAGTTCTTGAGCCCATTTCCAATCCAAAAAGAAAACTGTCACAAAAATAGGGATCAGAAGAACACGAAAAATAGTAATAAAATTTGGGATAGTCCAGATCACAACAATAGACAACTCTACAAAAACTTCAACGTCAACATCATAACAGATCTTACTTGTTTAGGAATGCAAATAATCGTATATGATATCAGCTAAATCTTCGCTGATTCCAGGTACTTTGGCAATTTCATCTTTGCTGGCTTTTTTTAAACCGTGCAAACCTCCTGTGTATTTTAGTAGCGTTTGTCGCTTTTTAGCCCCAATACCTGGTATTTCTTGCAACGGAGACCTTGTTTTTACCTTTTGACGTCTATTTCTATGCCCACCAATAGCAAAGCGGTGTGACTCATCCCTTATGTGTTGAATTAAATGTAGTCCAACTGAGTCTGATTCTACTGCAAGAGTCTCATGAGAATAGGCAACAATGAGAGTTTCTAACCCTGGTTTTCGAGAAGTTCCTTTTGCTACCCCAACAATCATAGGTTTTAAATCTTCTGGCCATTCGCTAAAATGGCTTTCGGCTTGTGACAATTGACCCTTGCCACCATCAATTAACAGTACATCTGGAATCTTTGCATCTTTATTTGGTTTTTTATATCGCCTTCTTAATGCTTGTGCCATTGCCGCATAATCGTCACCGGGAGTAATGCCATCTATATTGAATAATCTGTATTCTGATTTGAGCGGACCGTTGCGATCAAAAACAACACATGATGCAACGGTTTGCTGCCCAGAAATATGTGAAATATCGAAACATTCCATGCGTTTAATAGGTGTTTCAAAGTCTAGTATTTTTTCTAATTCAGTAAACCTTGCAAATATCGATTTTTGTTGATTTTGTTGTGTTTCTAGTGCGTTTTCAGCGTTATTGTTCGCAATTTGCAAATATTTTTTCTTTTCTTCCCTTGCTCCCTCAAAAAACGTCACTTTACGCCCTGCTTCGACACTTAATACCTGTTGCGTCGTTTCCATGTCGTCGAATTTTAGTGGCAAAACGATCTGCTTAGGGATTACTTTATTACCAGAAAGATAAAATTGTAAAATAAATGAGGCCAATATTTCTTCAGCTGTACTCCCTTTTGGAACCTTAGGGAAGAAAGGTTTACTACCTAAGATCTGGTTATCACGAATGAAAATTCCGAAAACACAAGCAATCCCATTTTTAAATGACATACCAAATACATCAAGTTCTAACTGTGTACCCGCGACAAATTGTCTTTCTTGAATGCGTCTTAAGGCGTTAATTTGGTCACGGTATTTAGCCGCTGCTTCAAAATTGAGGCTGTCACTCGCGACTTCCATTTTTTTGACTAGAGTCCCAATAACTTGTGAGTTTTTTCCTTTTAGAAATAACGCTGCTAGTTCAACTTGCTCTGAGTACTCCTCGTCAGTCACGTAGCCTTCTACACAAGGCGCATTGCAGCGTTTCATTTGATATTGTAAACAAGGTCTAGAGCGCGCCCTATAGTAACTGTCCTCACACTGCCTAATTGGAAATATCTTTTGCATAGACCGCAGACTTTCGCGCACAGACCACGCACTTGGATAGGGACCAAAGTATTGCCCTTTTTTCTTTTTACTACCTCTATGGAAACTTATGCGTGGATGTTTGTGATCAGATATAAATATGAAGGGATAACTTTTGTCATCTCGCAACACAACATTATAACGAGGTCGATACTTTTTAATATAATTATTTTCTAACAGGAATGCTTCAGTCTCGCTCGACACCACAGTGACATCCATTGCCACAATGTTATTTACTAATGTTTGCGTTTTGACACTATCGACACTTTTCCTAAAATAACTAGTCACACGTTTTTTTAAATTTTTTGCTTTGCCAACGTAAATGACTTCATTTTTACGGTCATACATCCGGTACACGCCAGGCTTGCTGGTTAAGTGCTTAAGAAAATTTTTATGATCAAAAAGAGGCAACTGTTCATCTGTCATCTCTACTTGTCCTTCTTATTGCCTTAATTATGCGTCAGATGTAATCAGCTTGTGTCGTAATGCAAGATGGGTTAACTCCACATCAGAGTTAATATGAAGTTTCTCGAACATCCTGTATCGATAAGTATTAACTGTTTTAGCACTAATTGATAATTTTCCCGCGATATCGGTTACTTTTATTCCACGAGTCAACATCATGGTGATTTCCAATTCACGTTCGGATAATTGCTCAAAAGGATTGTCGTTATTGATATCCAATTGACCAATTGCAATTTGTTGCGCTATTTCGGGTGATATGTATTTTTGTCCTGAATGCACTTTGTACACCGCATTAATCATTTCGCTCTGGCCTGCATCTTTAGTAAGGAAACCGTGAGCGCCTGCTTGCATTATTTTGTAAGGAATAGGGTTTTCCTTATGCATAGATAAGCAGATTACCTTAGCACTGTCACAAATACGTTTAACTTTGCGCGTAGCTTCAAGCCCACCAATACCTGGCATAGAAACATCCATTAAGATGATGTCTGGAGAATGTTTACGGCAATACTCCACCGCTTCTTCACCCGAACCGACAGCAGCAATTACATTAAAATCCTTTACATCTTTTAATATACGGACAATCCCTGTTCTTACGAGGTCGTGGTCATCAACCACTAAAATTTTAATCACGTCGTAACAACCTGTTTTGATTTGCGTTTTTCACGCTCTGTAATTCACTAGTATGCTGTATTAAACACAATTTGAAAACTAGTTTCTTTAATTTCTCTCACAAAGTAAAAGGAAAGATAGCAGCACTTAATTTGTAAACAGTGAGAGTGCATGGGAATTAAAGTGGTGCTATCTTTCCTATCACTTATTCAAATATAAAATTCTCTTGAACTACGAACAAAAAAACCCGCTTTAGTGATAAAAGCGGGTTTTTATAATGTGGCGGATAGCGAGGGATTCGAACCCCCGGTACGTTTGACCGTACGTCTGATTTCAAGTCAGGTGCATTAAACCAAGCTCTGCCAGCTATCCAAGTGGTGCGCATATTAAAATTCTCTTAGCTTTTTGTAAAGCCTTTCTGCTAAAAAAAGCGTATAAAGGGTCTATTCGCAGGTTTTTTAAACAAAGTTAACACTTCTTTTATTATTTTGTTCGAAAAATCTTGAAATTTGGAACTAAAACCCATACAAATACACTAAAGTTTAGTTGGTTAGTTCAGTTTAGTTTAAACGGAGAAAATAATGGATCGTGATACTTTGTATTCTGGTGCTAGTGCAAGACCCGCAGTAGAAATCAATAAGGTGCTTCGCAACACCTATATGCTATTGGCAATGACTATTGCATTCAGTGCGGTTACTGCATTTATAACCATGAGTTTTAATGTAGGGTTTATCGGCTATATTGCAATGTTTATTGGCGCTATGGTTTGCTTATTCATAACATACAAAAAAGCAGATTCAGCAGCGGGTTTATTTTGGGTGTTTGCATTCACTGGGCTCCTTGGTGGTGCGTTAGGCCCAATACTAAGCATGTATGTATCTTCAGGCGCCGGACACATCGTTGGACAAGCCTTAGCTGCGACAGCAATTGTATTTGTATCACTATCTGCGTACGCTGTGACTACTAAAAAGGACTTCAGCTTTCTTCGTGGATTTTTGGTTGTAGGGCTAGTGGTAGTTATATTAGCAATTATAGCAAATATCTTTTTTGCTATGCCTGCACTTACTATGGCGATTAATGCTGTTGCGATTATGATTATGTCAGGTTTTATACTGTTTGATACCAGTCGTATCGTTAACGGTGGTGAAACCAACTACATTATCGCTACCGCTGCCTTGTACAGTAATATTTGGACAATGTTCATTCATATGATGTCATTACTGAATTTAATGGACGAGTAAATCATATTTCTGTTAAAAACGCCCCTCTTGCAGGGGCGTTTTTGTTTTGTACTCATAAAGGTTTATAATATTTGAAACACCGATTCAATATTTTATGGTTGTTAAAGAATAATGGCTACAGATAACACAGCATTTACGCTTATAGTAACCAAAAGTCCCTTTGATTCAAGAAATGCCGAATCTGCTTTATATTTCTGTAAAGCAGCCATAGCGCAAGGCTTTGCAATTGAACAAGTGTTCTTTTATCAAGCTGGTGTGCAAAATGCGTCTTTGTTGCAACAGGTTAATTCTGATGAGTTTGATGTTTATCAAGCTTGGCTTGAACTACATGAACAGCAAGGAGTTCGTTTGAATGTATGTACTACCGCAGCAGGTCGTCGCGGAATAGTCAGTGAGGAGTGTGCGCTAAACGGCAACTACAACGTTAATCCTCCGTTTGAACAAGTTGGTTTGAGTGATTATTTTGCCGCCCTTACCTCCTCTAAGGGTGTTCAATTTTGAAAACACAGCGAGCAAGTAGTCAGGAAGTTTTTGAGGATTACATATTAATAAATAGCACAAAAAGCCCCTATTCACAAAGTAGTGCTAACGATGCATTTGAAGCCGCTCTTGGGGCCTCTAATATCGGTGTTAAAGTGAAATTTGTATTTAGCGGGCTTGCTAAATATCAATTGTTCACACAACAGCAAGCCAACAAGATAAACCGTAAAAATATGCTGAAAAGGCTCTCTTCTCTTCCATTGTTTGAAGTAGAAGATATTTATCTTTTGTCTAGTCAAAGTACTGATGAGTCTATTGATGCAGAGAGTATGAAAATTACACTTATTGAACCAGAAGCGTTTAAATCATTATGCCTTAATGCGTCTCAGGTTCTGGTGTTTTAAATGAGCTTATTATGATAATCCAGCTTTTTTCCTCCCAAGCAAGTAAAATAGATGACTATATTAATGCTCAAACTATTGTAGTACTTATTCAGGATGGTGTTTATGCATGTAAAAATATCCTAAACCAATATCCTGATTGCGAAATTTATGCCTTAGACCGTGATTGGCATGCTGCAGGACTAGAAACAAATATAGCTTGCCAATTATTATCTGATCAAGAATGGGTTTTACTTTGCTCTAAGCATTCTCCTATCATTAGTTTACAAGACTAAGCATCGTCACAAATGATTGCTTATACATTTGAACAAACTGTAATTAGGAAATAAATATGTCTACAGGTAATACAATCGAGGTCAATAATCGACTAATTCAAGTCGACAATAATGGGTACTTATTAGATCACAAAGATTGGGCTGAGGATGTTGCTTTACTGATTGCGCAGCGTGAACATATAGAAATGACAGACGAACGTTGGCAAGTGGTCAATTTTGTGCGTGAATTTTATCTAAAATACGACACCAGCCCTGCTATTAGGGCTTTAGTAAAAGCTATGGAACAAAGCTATGGCATTGATAAAGGAAATAGTCGATATCTTTATCGTTTGTTTCCCAAAGGACCCGCAAAAATCGCCACAAAAATAGCTGGCTTGCCAAAACCAGCTAAATGCTTGTAATTAACTAGTCTGTATAACTTTAACGCCGTTCATGTAAGGCACTAACGCATTCGGGACAAGAACACTGCCATCTTCTTGTTGATAATTTTCCAAGATTGCTACCAAAGTGCGGCCAACAGCTAGCCCAGAGCCATTTAAGGTATGCAAAAGCTCGGGTTTTTTCATATCCTTAGACTTGTATCTTGCTTGCATTCTACGTGCCTGAAAATCCCCCATGTTTGAACAAGACGAGATCTCCCTGTATGTATTTTGAGCAGGTAACCAAACTTCTAAATCATAGGTTTTACATGCCCCAAAACCCATATCACCTGAGCACAAAATAACTTTTCGATAAGGTAGGTTCAGCTTTTGTAGTATAGCCTCAGCATGCAAGGTCAATTCTTCTAAGGCACTCATGCTATTTTCTGGTAATACTAACTGGACCATCTCGACTTTATCAAATTGATGCTGCCTTATTAAGCCCTTAGTGTCTCGTCCATATGAGCCAGCTTCGCTTCTAAAACAAGGAGTATGGGCCGTCATTTTAATCGGCAGCTCATTCTCGTCGAAGATTTTGTTTCTGGCTATATTGGTCAGTGGAACTTCTGCCGTAGGTATAAGCGACATTCCTTGGCCTTCTTCGGTCGCTGGCTTAGTATGGAATAAATCTTCACCGAATTTAGGTAACTGACCAGTACCATATAAACTATCTGAATTAACAAGATAAGGAACATATACCTCTTGATAGTCATGTTCTTCAGTATGCACATCTAACATAAACTGTGCTAGGGCTCTATGCATGCGCGCAACTGCACCATTCATCACAACAAAGCGGCTGCCTGATAACTTAGCTGCTGTTTCAAAATCTAATCCGTTATCCAATTTGGCTGCTACGTCAGCATGGTCATTAACTTCAAAATTGAAAGACTTTGGCACGCCCCATTTAGTGATCTCTACGTTATCGTCTTCATCCTCACCCTCTGGTACGGATTCGTCAGGTATATTTGGCGTTTCTTGATGGAAAATATTTAAAGCATTTTGAACACTATCTAATGCATGCTTACTTTCATCAAGTTTGCTGCCAATTGCGTCCATTTGTGCTAATAATGGTTGAATATCTTCACCTGAAGCTTTTGCTTTTCCGATCGATTTTGAGCGCACTTTTCTTTCGTTTTGTAATTCTTCAGTGCTTATTTGCAAATGTTTTCGTTTTTCTTCCAGCTCAATATAGGCTTGAACATCTAAAACAAAACCTCTTTTAGCAAGTGAAGCTGCAACACTTTTTATATCACTGCGCAATAAACGTGGATCTAACATGAAACTATTTATCCTTTTACGATCATAAAGGCCAAATACACCCCTAACAAACATAAAACTACGTTGCTTAGTGTATTGGCAATAGCTCTTAATACTTCACCCTGCATAAATAGCGTTATTGTATCAAGAGAAAAAGTTGAAAATGTAGTTAAAGCGCCCAAAAGACCTACACCAAATATAAGACGAATGTTATCAGAAATATTTGGGTGTTGCTCTAACCATGCGTATAAAAGTCCAAGAAAAAACGATCCGATGACATTGACCAATAAAATGCCATATGGAAAGTTGTCGGAAAATAATTTAGTACTTTGCTGTGTTAAAAAGTAACGTAAGCAAGCTCCAACAGAACCGCCTAAAGCAACATATAAATATGCAGAAATATGCACCGTCATACTTTATTTCCTTGAGCTTGTACTTGCTTCAAAAATTCAATCTTTGCCGCCAATTGCTTCTCATAACCTCTATCACTTGGCTCATACAATGGCTCAAGCTCTACATCATCAGGTAAATATTGTTGGTTTGGCGCAATAGAAAATTCATAATTGTGCGCATATTGATAGTCTTTGCCATGCCCTAAGTCTTGAGTAATCTTACTTGTCGCATTACGTAAATGAACAGGAACGTCTGCGCGAGAGTGCTCACTAGCTAAGCGTTTTGCTTTTTTAAACGCAACATATGTGGCATTACTCTTTGCTGCTAACGCTGAATAAATAACCGCTTGTGCAATAGCCCTTTCACCCTCTGCAGCACCTACGCGATGGTATGTATCCCACGCATTTAAACAAATTTGCAAAGCTCTAGGATCTGCATTTCCAATATCTTCTGATGCAATCGCCAGCAAACGTCGACAAATGGGCGTCACATCTGAATTTGCTATTAATAATCGTGCATACCAATATAATGCACCATCACAACTAGAACCTCTTACGGACTTATGAAACGCTGACAAAATATCATAATAGTGGTCACCATTTTTATCAAAGCTGGCGATAGACTGCCCGCTAGCCTTGGCAATGATATTAGCGTCAATTTTGAAAAGCTCAGTACCTGCCTTGTTATTCACTGGTTTACTCGGTGTTTGATTTGTAATTTGAGCAGCAACCTCCAAATTACTCAATAACTTACGAGCATCCCCAGCACTTTGATTAATCAGTAAGGCTAAAGCAGCCTCTTCTATTTTAAATATGCCGTTTTGGGAAGCAGATAAATATTCCAAGGCCTTGTAAACTAATTGCTTAAGATTCTCTTTTGACAAGGCGCGTAAAGTAAACACCCGTGTTCTTGATAATAAAGCAGAATTGATTGAAAAGGCCGGGTTTTCTGTACTAGCACCAATCAATACAATATCCCCGTTTTCTACGTAGGGTAAAAATGCATCTTGTTGGGCTTTGTTGAAACGGTGTATTTCGTCAACAAAGACAATTTGCTGTTGTTGAAACAAACCTGTTTGATTTTTAACAATATTTTTTATGTCCTTCACGCCACTGTTGATGGCTGAAAGGTGCACTATTGGTAACTCCCAATAGTGCTCTAATAAACTAACTAATGAAGTTTTACCGCAACCAGGAGGTCCCCACAATATCATCGAGCAAAGTTGTTTTGCCTCACATAGGTTTCTGATTGGACCATTTTCACCCAAAAGATGTTCTTGCCCAACAAAATCTTCTATATTTTTTGGGCGTAATATATGGGCAAGTGGACGTTCATTTAACATTACTGAGCGATTGTTCGTTGGTCATCAATAACCCAACTGGGTTTTACATCATAGGTAAAAATATCATTTGGCAAAACGATATTTTGTTCAACAAGAGTAAATGAGATTGTATTTGTTTGTTGCTGACGGTCTTCTGAGATTAGCCTAGTTAACGAAGCATTATCATCAAATTTAAGGGTCACGGATACAATCATCGCATTATCATCTTTTGAGTTTACAACAAAGTAACCGTTATTAAATACGACATCGACCCTTTCCCATTGGCTTTCATCATTAGTCGTCAGCAACATTAAGGGATTATTGTTAGTTAGATCGTCCTGCTCTAACAGCGTCACTTGCTCAAGGAATGGGTCAATACTAAATACTGTTTGGCCATCTGCAATAAGTAAGGCCTCCTCAGGAAACGTCACTTCCCACCTCAGTTTTTGTGGTTTAACCAATAATATGGTACCACTTGCCGTTTGTAGTTCATCGCCATTCGAATCTGTTATGGTCTGAGTGAAATTAGCTTGAAAATTCTCATAGTTTGCTAACAAATCTTTTAGACGTGACTTATCATCAACAGAAGCTTGGGTTGTTTTAAGCGTATTATCAATCGCAATCATATTCATATTTGAATAGGCGAGAGGCACCGCTGTAAATAGCATCAAAGTGCTCACACTGCGCGTTAACATTCGTTGTATTTTAGTTCTCATGTTATTCAATCCCTTATCAGAGGCGGAGCTAAAACTTCTCTATTTCCGTTATTACCTGCCGTACTTACGACGCCATTTTGTTCAAATTGTTCAACAATTCGGGCGGCGCGGTTGTAACCAATCCTAAACTTGCGTTGAATACTAGAGATAGATACTTTTCTGGTTTCTGTCACAAAGGCTAATGCTTCATCATATACAGCATCATATTCTTCACCTGTAGCTGATTCAGCTTGTTCCCCAGGTAAAAGTACTTCTCCACCATTATCCCCATTTAATATTTCATCAATATAGTCAGGTGCGCCTCTGGCTTTCCAATCTGCAACAACAGCATGAACTTCATCATCATCCACAAACGCACCATGAACACGAGTAGTTATACTTGTACCCGGTGGGTTATAGAGCATATCACCCATACCAAGAAGCGACTCAGCTCCTTGTTGGTCTAATATAGTACGCGAATCAATTTTACTCGATACTTGAAAAGCTATGCGAGTAGGTATGTTTGCCTTTATTAACCCTGTAATCACATCAACTGACGGTCGCTGCGTCGCTAATATTAAATGAATACCAGCCGCCCTCGCCTTTTGCGCGATACGGGCTATAAGCTCTTCAACCTTTTTACCAACAATCATCATCATGTCAGCAAATTCATCTACAACTACGACTATTGCAGGTAGTTTTTCTAGTTCGGAAGCACTTGTCTCCATACTTTCTTCAAACTTCCATAATGGGTCTAAAATTGGTTCGCCATGATCTTTAGCAGTTTGTATTTTATGGTTATAACCTTTTAAATTTCTGACGCCTAAGGCCGACATTAAACGGTAGCGCCTTTCCATTTCGCCAACACACCATCTCAATGCATTGGATGCTTCTTTCATATCGGTAACGACTTCGGCCAACAAATGAGGTATCCCCTCATACACAGAAAGCTCAAGCATTTTTGGATCAATCATAATCAAACGAACATCTTCTGGCGTAGACTTATAAAGCAAACTTAAGATCATGACATTGACACCAACAGACTTCCCCGAACCTGTCGTACCAGCTACTAGCAAATGCGGCATGCTAGCTAAATCTACAACTACTGGCTTACCGCTAATATCGGCACCTAACACCATCGTGAGTGGTGAATCATTTTTTTGAAAGTCATCACAGCTAATCACTTCGCTTAGCCGAACCATTTCTCTATGTTTATTAGGTAATTCCAAGCCAATCACTGACTTTCCTGGGATAACTTCAACCACTCGTACTGAATTAGCCAGCATAGCTCGGGCTAAATCTTTAGCCAAGGTGGTTATTTTACTGACTTTTATCCCTGGCGCTAATTCAAGTTCAAACCTTGTTACTACAGGACCAGGCAATACATCAACTACATTTGCTTCAATATTAAAATCAGCTAATTTTGCTTCCAACAACCTTGCTATTTGTTGTTGCTCTTCTTCTGTTATTGGGTTTTCTCGTTTATTTGCCCGTTGCAATAGATCAAATGATGGTAAGGGTGCAATATCAGTATTGCTATTCGTCTCTTCTTCAGTAGAAGATGACTTATTCAAATTAGCATGCTCTGTTATTGACGGATCATCGCTCAATACCTTTTCAAATATCTCGTCAGGCACATTAATAGTGGGCGTTTTTCTTTCTGTTTTCTTTTTCGCTGGTTCTGGTTTTAAACTAGTGACTTGAACCCCTTCGTTAGATTTACTTTGTGAACCAAAGCTTGATTGGCCATGCTTAGATAATTTATTATCTATAAACTCATCATTTTGAACCGAAGACACATTGGGTTTAGGCAAGCTTAAGCGTGCCAATTTTTTTGGTAATGAATATAATTTACGAGCGCTAGCGCTTACCAACGCGCCTATAGTATCGACCAAATTTACCCACGATATGCCTGTCGCGAGTGTAAATCCGGTGCAAAAAAAACAAAGCAGTAATAACACAGAACCAACAAAGCTAAAATGTGGAATCAAAGCATCGCTGATAATATCTCCCATCGCACCGCCAGCAGAAACCGTGTAAAAATCGTCAAAATTGATACTCGCTATGCCAGTAAACCCAAATACCAAGAAGATCACACCAATTAGTCTTAAGGCGATGGTTAGATAATCAAGCTCGATTACATTTTTCAAATGTAAAAACGAAAACCAACCAATAAAAGCTAAACCAAATGGCACTAAAAAAGCTGTTATGCCAAAAATAAATAGCAAAACATCAGCCAAATAGGCACCAACGGGGCCCATAATATTTTGCACATCAGATTGCAAACCAGCCTGGCTCCATCCAGGGTCAGCAGGATGGAATGATGCTAATGCAACTAATAAAAAGAACGCAAAAGCACAAGACACTATCATGCCTACTTCCATCATGCGCTGAATGCCAGATAATCGAGCCATATTAAATAAATGTTTCTCTAAATAGTTTGTTCGTATTCAATGTTAGTGATAAAACTACATTGTGTCGTCTTTGTTGCCCATAATACCCTAAAGATTAGCATATTAGTCCGGCTTAATTTAAGTTAATTTTGATGCTAGAAGTATGTTTTACTTCTTCCATTACTACATATGTTCTTGAAGCACTTACGCCGGGTAATTTTAGTAATGTATCTCCCAATAGCTCTCGATAACTCGACATATCGGACACTCTTGTTTTAAGCAAAAAGTCAAAATCACCTGAGACTAAATGGCATTCTTGAATATCTTCATATTGCTGCACGGCAGCAGAAAATTCTGCAAATATATCTACAGATGTTTTGGTCAGCGTTATTTCGACAAAAACCAACATCGCAGAACCTAGTAACTTTGGATCTAACTGTGCCATGTAGCCGCTTATATAACCATGAGCCTCTAGCCTCTTAACCCTTTCTAAACATGGGCTTGGGCTCAAACCAACAGCTTTAGCTAAGGCGACATTCGATATTTTCCCATTCCTTTGTAGTTCAAACATGATTCGACGATCAAGGCGATCTATGTTTTTAGCCGTTTCGACTGCCATATATAATTCCGCATTATTTGTTATATATAGCATATTATACTGATTACGAAAAAATAACGAAATTTTTTTTAGAATAATTTGGTTTAAAATTCTTAAAAAATTTTATTTGAGAGTAAAGCAAATATGATAGTAGGTGTACCAAAAGAAATAAAAAATCATGAGTACAGAGTTGGCTTGACCCCTGCCGCTGTTAATGAGTTTACGAATGCTGGGCATGGCGTTATTGTAGAGTCAAATGCCGGCTCTGCTATCGGGTTTACCGATGAACTTTATCAACAAGCGGGTGCATCAATTATAAGTAAAGCAAGCGATATTTTTGATCAAGCTGATATGATTGTGAAAGTAAAAGAACCTCAAGCTAGTGAATGTAAAATGTTGAAAGAAGGTCAAATTCTTTATACTTACCTTCATTTGGCCCCTGATCCATTGCAAACTGAACTATTAGTTGCATCAGGCGCTACCTGCGTCGCATATGAAACGGTAACTGATGCAAAAGGAGCGCTTCCATTACTCGCGCCCATGAGTGAAGTAGCCGGACGTATGTCGGTTCAAGCTGGGGCACATTATCTAGAAAAAGCACATGGAGGAAGCGGCACTTTATTGGGTGGGGTACCGGGTGTAGCATCTGGTAAGGTCCTCATTATTGGGGGGGGTGTAGTAGGCACTAATGCTGCAAAAATGGCTGTTGGTTTGGGTGCCGACGTCACTATATTAGATCGCTCCTTACCGCGTTTAAGAGAGTTAGATGATATATTCAACTCACAAATTAAAACGGTATATTCTACAGAAGACGCTATTGGATATTATTCTTCAAGAGCCGATTTGGTAGTAGGTGCAGTATTGATTCCAGGTGCAGCGGCACCTAAACTTTTAAATAAACAGCATATTAAAAATATGAAAGCGGGGTCTGTGCTAGTCGACGTGGCTATTGACCAGGGTGGTTGTTTCGAGACATCTAGAGCAACAACGCATCAAGATCCGGTTTATATCATAGATGATGTAGTACATTACTGTGTAGCTAATATGCCTGGTGGTGTTGCCCGAACCTCAACAATGGCCCTCAATAATGCCACATTACCATTTGGCTTGGCATTGGCGAACAATGGTGCAAAACAAGCTATGCAAAACAATCTTCACCTTTTAAATGGTCTTAACGTTCACAAAGGATATATAACTTATCAAGCAGTTGTTGATGCTTTGGGTTCTCAATTGAACTTAAAATATGCAGAACCATTAGATGCTTTATCAATGTAATGCTAGATGATATTTATTTGTTATTTTAAAGCACTCTTTTAGGGTGCTTTTTTATAACGACTGCAATATTTGATTCAAAGCATTAACTGGATCTGAAGCTTGCGTAATTGGCCGCCCTATTACCATAAAATCAACGCCTAATAATTTCGCTTTAGCGGGTGTTGTTATTCGTTTTTGGTCCCCTACATCACTGCCGACTGGGCGTATCCCTGGGGTCACTAATTTGAATTGCTGATTAAAATTTTCACGCAGCAAAGAAGCCTCTTGCGCAGAACAAACCACACCATCCGCACCAGATTGATTGGCAATTGTTGCTAAATCAAGCACTTTCTTAGCAATATCTTGTTGCCCATAAATAGGAACAAATTGAGCCTTATCCATACTAGTTAGAATAGTTACTGCAGTTAATAATGGTTTTGATTCAGATGCTAAACATGCATGTTTTGCCGCTTTTATCATTTCATGCCCACCACTAGCATGCACATTAACCATCCATACCTTTAATTTTGCCGCAGCTGTAATTGCTTTGGCTACGGTATTGGGAATATCATGAAACTTTAAATCGAGAAAAACATCAAAGCCTAAATCAACTAAATATTTAACCCAGTCTGGACCAAACAGGGTAAACATTTCTTTCCCCACTTTTAATCGACAATTTTCAGGGTTCAATTGCTTTACGAATTGCTTAGCTAATTGGATGTCGTCATAGTCTAACGCTATGATAACCGGCCGTGCGTCCATTATTTATTCTCCATCTAAACCTTTAATAGGTTTAATTACAGACCATTTTTTACACGAAGGACATAACCAATACAATTGTCGTCCAGAAAACCCACAACTTTGGCATCGGTATTTGGGTCTTTGTGCAATCTGTTTGTCTATGAGCTCATGCAAATGATCAATACTACGTTGTGTACGTTTATCGCTTATCATTTTTTGGTAAAGCGATAAAAGGCTCTTAAATCCGCGCATAGTTGGATGTTGTTTTAATTGCACCAACAATGTCTCTACTGCCGGCTCTACTTCTCCATTGCGGGCTATGATATTTACTTTAGCAATATACGACGATGCACATTTTTGCCAATAAGGCTCCAATAACTTTTCAAGTTGTTCCCAGTTGCCTGTTTTGCCGGCGCTTTTTTCGAGTAAAGGAATAGCTTCGCTTAACCAATCTATGTCGCGTTTTGGTACTTCAGTTAAATAATCTATTGCTTGATTATATTCACCTTGCTTTACAGCGAGTTTACCTAACTCTAACCATGCTCGCACTTGTTTGCCTTCGACCATAACCGCTTTTTTTAAGGTCTCTTGTGCTTTCCCTAAATCGTCATCTTCGATATAAAACAACGCTTGTTCACAATAAAAATGAGATAAAAGCAAATACAAATGCTCATCGTTTGGGGTAACTTTTAAACTTCGAGCCGCTAATTCAACCGCTTTATTCCATTCCTTAGTGACTTGATAAATACTAAATAACTTTTGTTGCGCAATAGCAAAGTGCTTTTCATTTTCAAGCAGTTGTATAAAAACGCCTTCTGCTCTCTCAAGGAAACCGGCTAATAAATAGTCTGTGCCCAATTCAACTAACGCCAATGCTTCTTGACGTTTATTTATATTATCTCGACTAATAAGATTTTGGTGGACACGTATAGCCCTGTCTAATTCACCACGGTGACGAAAGAAATTACCCATAGCGATATGTGTTTCTATCGTGTCATTATTAACACTTATCATCTTGATTAAAGTATCAACTGCCTTATCTGGTTCGTCTGATAACAGAAAATTAAGACCTTTATAATAATGATTAGAAAGTATTGAGCTTTGCTTGCGTTGAGCACTTCTTAAACTATTGCGCCCCATTACCCAACCATAGGCAGCCGCAACGGGAAGGAGTAGAAAAAGAAGTTCCAACATTATTTGGACTTTTCTAGGGAAAGTTTATCTAGTCGTTTTTTCATATTGGCAAAGCGTAAGCGTAAAACAAGGTATTTCGTCAGTATTGTGGATATACCTACAAAAAAACCGGCAAATAACGAAAAGATCATAAAGGTTGATAAGCGCATTTCTGTTTGAATAACCAACAATTCAACAGTAATTAACGATGAATTCCGCGCTCCAACCACTATAGCAAGTAATAAAATAAATAAAACGATAACAAAAAGAACAATGCCTTTCATACTCTTCCTAAGCCTACTAGCTCATATTTCAATATAGATACGCAATCTGAAAATAGCTAAAAAAGGTTATTTTTGGGTATAACTACCTACAAATCCACTCTATCTCTGAGTTCTTTACCCGCTTTAAAATGGGGTACATGTTTCCCATTTAGCTCTACAGTATCGCCAGTTTTAGGGTTTCGACCTACACGTGGTGCTCTGTAATGCAATGAAAAACTACCAAAACCTCTGATTTCTATGCGGTCACCCTTTTGTAGAGTTTGCGCCATTTGTTCAAGAAGTTCTTTAACCGCATTCTCAAGTTCACGACCTTGTAATTCATCGGTTTTTAAAGATAAACGTTCAATAAGTTCTGATTTGGTCACTTTACACTCCATCGATGTTGAGTATTAAATAATGATTTTGTGATAACCAAAGAAAGGAAAGAATAAAGGAGCGGTTAGGACTAACCGCTCCGAATTGCTATTAATCGCCTTTGGCAGCTTTAAATGCTTCAGCCATTGCGTTTGCAAAGCCAGCATCTTCTGCCTGGTTATTCACTTTATCCAAAGCTTCTTTTTCATCAGCTTGGTCTTTAGCTTTCACCGACAAGGTAATTACGCGATTTTTGCGGTCAACACCCGTGTATTTAGCTTCAATGGTATCACCCACTTTCACTACTTCACTTGCGTCTTCTACTCTTTCTCTTGCTAGGTCACCAATTCGAATGTATCCGTCAACTTCTTCAGCTAAGTTTACAGTTACACCTTTAGCATCGGCTTCGATAACAGTTCCATTAACAATAGCACCTTTCTTGTTATCTGTCAGATACTTATTGAACGGATCTTCTTCATTTTGTTTAACACCTAAAGAGATACGCTCGCGCTCTGGGTCGACTTGTAAGACAACGGCATCAATCTCGTCACCTTTCTTATATTCACGAACCGCTTCTTCGCCTTGTTTCTGCCAAGAAATGTCAGAAAGGTGAACCAATCCATCAATACCGCCGTCAAGACCGATAAAGATACCAAAGTCAGTGATTGATTTGATCTTACCTGATACTTTGTCGCCTTTTTCATGTGACTTAGCAAACGTTTCCCAAGGGTTATCAATGCATTGTTTTAGGCCTAAAGAAATACGACGACGTTCTTCATCAATTTCTAATACCATTACATTAACAACATCACCTAAATTAACCACTTTAGATGGGTGAATGTTTTTGTTTGTCCAATCCATTTCAGATACGTGTACTAAGCCTTCTACACCATCTTCAATTTCAACAAAACACCCGTAATCTGTTAAGTTAGTGACAGCACCACTTAAACGAGCACCTTCTGGGTAACGTTCAGCAATTTCTTGCCACGGATCGCTGCCCATTTGCTTCATTCCTAAAGAAACACGTGATTTCTCTTGGTCAAACTTAAGCACCTTAACATTGATTTCGTCACCAACATTCACGATTTCACTTGGATGTTTAACACGCTTCCAAGCCATATCAGTGATGTGAAGTAGGCCGTCAACACCACCTAAATCAACGAATGCTCCATAATCAGTAAGATTCTTAACGATACCTTTAACTTCATCGCCTTCTTCAAGGTTAGATAGTAATTGATCACGTTCAGCACTGCTTTCTGCTTCAATTACCGCACGACGAGAAACAACAACGTTGTTACGCTTAGCGTCTAACTTGATTACTTTAAATTCTAATTCTTTACCTTCTAAGTGGTTAGTGTCGCGTACAGGGCGAACATCAACCAATGAGCCAGGTAGGAAAGCTCTAACGGTGTTAACTTCAACGGTGAAACCGCCTTTAACTTTTCCGTTAATAATACCTTTGATCGTTTCTTTCTCTTCGTAAGCTTTTTCAAGTTCAACCCATGCTTCATGGCGTTTTGCTTTTTCACGAGAGAGGATAGTTTCGCCAAATCCGTCTTCAACTGCATCAAGGGCAACATCTACAGAGTCACCAACAGCAATTTCTAAAGAACCGTCTAAGGCCTTGAACTGATCGACAGGGATAGCACTTTCTGATTTTAAACCAGCATCAACTAATACAATGTCTTTATCGATGGATACGACAGTGCCTTTTACGATGGCACCGGGGCGTGTTTCTAGTTGTTGAAGGCTTTCTTCAAAAAGATCTGCAAAATTTTCAGTCATATTAATTTAAATTTCTTTTGTAGTCCGACAATTCAATCCAGAATCTCGGGGTTATTTAAGGTAACCAAATTCATCCTAAACTCGGTCTTTTTAACGTTCTTTAATATACAGACCCAAATAATTTAGAGTCTGCATAATTTTTAGCCTTTTCAAACACTTGCTTTATGTTCAAGTCACTTGAATCGAGTACAAATGCATCTTTAGCAGCAATTAAAGGAGCCGTTTTTCTGTTACGGTCTCGGTCGTCTCTAGCTTGGATGTCCGACAAAAGGCGCGAGATTTTAACATCTCGGCCTAAAGCTTTCAACTGTTGATATCGGCGTTCAGCACGTATTTCTGCACTCGCTATAAGAAATATCTTCACATTTGCATCAGGGAATACCACCGTACCCATATCACGCCCATCAGCCACTAATCCGGGCAACTCTCTAAAGGCTCTTTGACGACGCAATAAGGCCTCCCTTACTAGGGGAATAGAAGCAATCTGCGAAGCGGCGTCGCCGACTTCTTCACTGCGGATGTCATCGGTCACGTCCTCACCTTCTAAGATGATGCGATTTCCTGCTTCTGTTACGCTAAAAGTGACGTCAAGACCCGACGCCAAAGGGGTCAATCCAGCTGTATCAGAAAAGCTAATATCGTGGTGTAAGGCTGCAACAGACAATACTCGATATATTGCACCACTGTCTAAAAAGTGCCATTTATATGCCTCAGCAAGCATACAACTAAGCGTACCTTTACCCGCTCCACTTGGGCCGTCTACCGTAATAATGGGCACTTTTTGCGTTTGCATATATTCATCCGCTATTGGAAAACGCCGGAATTATACTCCTCTTTGCTTAATGTGCAAATGACATAAACCGATGTACCGTTTTATTTTTCGCAAATACTACCAAATGCCTCAAAGAAGCTCGGAAAAGTCTTTGCTGTGCAGGCGGGATCATTAATTGTTACACCCGAATGATCATCAAGCGCGACTAATGCAAAACACATTGCCATACGATGATCATTGTAGGTATCAATGGTGGCATGCTGTATTTTATTTGGAGGGGTAATGCAAATATAGTCGTGCCCTTCGTCTACAAGCGCCCCGACCTTTCTTAGTTCGGTCGCCATTGCATGCAACCTGTCTGTTTCTTTAACGCGCCAATTATAAATATTTCGAATACATGTTGTGCCTGTAGCAAAGAGTGCAGTCGTTGCTATTGTCATCGCCGCATCAGGAATATGATTCATGTCCATATCAACCGCTAACAAACGATTGTTAGACACCTCAATTGAATCTGGGTACCAGGTCACTGTTGCACCCATTTCCTCCAAAACATCAGCAAACCTAATATCTCCTTGGATACTATTTGTGCCAACGCCAGTCACTTTGACATCACCGCCTTTTATTGCTGCCGCTGCCAAAAAATAAGATGCGGATGAAGCATCACCTTCGACTAAAAAATGTTCTGAAGCAATATATTCTTGTTGACCTTTAACAATAAATTGTTGGTAAGCATTGTTTTCAACCCTTACTCCAAATTTAGCCATAGTGGCTATCGTGATGTCTATATAAGGACTTGAGACTAATGTTCCTTTGATATCGATAGTAATCGTTTTTTGCAGAAGCGGCGCAGCCATCAATAATGCGGTTAAAAATTGACTAGAAACACTCCCGTCAATAACAAAATGGTCACGTTTTACTAGCGCTTTTTTAATCTCAAGCGGCGGATATCCTTCATTTTTTAAGTAAGAAATATTGGCGCCAGCATTAATAAGTTCATCCGCTAAATCTCCAATAGGACGCTCTTCCATTCGTGGTTCACCGGTCAGCACAACATCTACGTCGGAGAAAGCCAATGCGGCGCATAAGGGCCTCATTGCTGTGCCAGCATTACCTAAAAACAAAGAAAGTTTTTCTGTTGTTTTAAATTTGCCCCCAATACCTTCTATTACGCATTCTGTTTTAGTCGTGTTGAGGGAATAATTAACACCAAGTTGCCTCAGTGCTGTCAGCATATGTTGAATGTCTTCACTATCTAATAGGTTAACGAGTTTACTTTTCCCTTTGCTTAAAGCAGCTAAAAGTAAAGCTCTATTGGATAAGCTTTTACTTCCTGGGACATTAATTGTGCCAGATACTTTTTTTATGGGGGATAATGTTAACTGCTGCATTAATGTTCCTAAATAATAAAATGTTGATGATGTTTATGCATTGACTCTTTCAAAGTCTCTCATGAAGCTACAAAGTGCCTCTACGCCTTCCATTGGCATCGCATTATAGATACTTGCGCGCATTCCGCCAACCGCCCTATGACCTTTCAAGGCAAGCAATCCTGATTCATTTGCTTGTTTAAGAAAAGCGTCATTTAAACGCTCATCAGCCAAGTCAAATGTTACGTTCATTCTAGAGCGATTATTTGGATGAACGTTATTTTTATAAAATTGGCTTCCATCGATACAGCTATATAAATGCTGACTTTTTTGTTTATTGAGTTTTTCCATGTTTTCTAATCCACCTTGGGCAATTAGCCACTCAAACACTAAACCAGCCAAATACCATGAAAAAGTAGGTGGCGTATTGTACATGCTGTCGTGCTTAACTTGCTCTTTAAAAGAAAATACAGAAGGCGTTTTATCGTCTTGAAAATCTAATAAATCATCTCTTATTATTACAATTGATAAACCTGAAGGTCCGATATTTTTTTGCGCACCTGCGTAAATGATACCAAATTTTTCTATATCTAATGGCTTAGAAAGGATATTAGAGGACATATCAGCCACTAACGGCACGTCACCCGTTTGTGGAACCCAGTTTATTTCAATACCGTCAACGGTTTCATTTGAACAATAATGAAAATAAGCCGCATCACTATTAAATTCCCACTCTGTTTGCTCAGGTACTTCTATCAGATTATTGCGTTTAATGTTGCTGGCGACCACTTCGACTTGCAAATATTTTTGTGCTTCTTTTATAGCGCTATCAGACCACATTCCAGAATTCAAAAATTGCGCAATTGTGCCGCGTTTTGATAAATTCAGAGGGACAGAAAAAAAATTCCCTCTTCCACCACCGTGCATAAACAATACTTTATAATTATTTGGAATGGCCAGTAGATGTCTTAAATTTTGCTCAGATTCACGAGCAAGCGACATAAATGGAGCGCCCCTATGACTCACTTCCATAACTGACGTCCCGGAACCATTCCAATTTAGCATTTCTGTTTTTGCTTTTTCCAGTACGGCTTTGGGCAACATTGCGGGACCAGCACAAAAATTATAAATAGTCATTTCACACCATGTAAAAAATGAATTAAAAAACGAAAAAGCAACAGTCCCGAGAACTGCTGCTTTTTATTAGTTTTACGAACAATTTGTTGCAGAAACTTAGATAATTTTATTTAAGCCTTATCGCCTTCATTATCGTCCTCAGGGTCTTGAGACGACTCTGAATCCGAATTATTTTCACCCAGTTTTTGTGTATCGGTGGTTTCTGCACTTTCAGAATTAGCAGTAACAGTACCTTCCTCCACAACCTCTTCACCCGCTTCTTCGATCACTTCTTCTATTTTTTGTAAAGCAACTACATGTTCATCATCAGCAGTCTTTATAAGGCGAACGCCTTGAGTATTTCTACCAATTGACGAAACTTCACTTACTCTCGTTCTAACCAGTGTTCCTTGATCGCTTATTAGCATCATTTCGTTGTTTTCATTCACTTGCACAGCGCCTACTACTTGGCCATTGCGTTCTGAAACTTTAATCGAAACAACGCCTTTTGTTGCTCTACTTTTTGCTGGATATTCTTCGATAGGCGTGCGTTTTCCATAGCCATTTTCGGTCGCAGTCAAAATGTCCCCATCTTCGTGAGGCACAATTAAGGATACTACTTTTTCAGCATCGCCTAATCTAATACCTCTTACACCAGTGGCAGTTCGGCCCATTGCTCGCACTTGAGATTCGCTAAATCTAACGACTTTACCCGCATCAGAAAACAACATTATTTCGCTTTCACCATCGGTTAAATCAACACCAATTAACTCGTTGCCGTCGTTTAAATTAATAGCAATAATGCCGTTCGCTCGTGGCCTTGAATAGTGAATTAATTCTGTTTTCTTAACTGAGCCATTTGCCGTTGCCATAAACACATATTTACCCGCTTCAAATGCTTGAATAGGCAATATTGCAGTAATACGCTCGCCCTCTTCAAGAGGCAATATATTGACAATTGGACGCCCTCTCGCATTTCGACTCGCTAGTGGTAACTGATAAACTTTCAGCCAATATAATCTACCTCTGGTCGAAAAACATAAAATATGGTCGTGTGTATTAGCGACTAACAGTTTTTCAATAAAGTCTTCATCTTTCATTTTGGTAGCAGACTTGCCTTTACCACCTCGTCGCTGCGCTTCGTAGTCAGATAATTTCTGATATTTGACGTAACCTTCCCTAGACAAAGTAACAACCACTTCTTCACGTTCAATTAGATCTTCAATATCAATGTCATGACTTGCTGCTGTAATTTCGGTGCGTCGTTCGTCACCGTATTCATCACGAATTTTTTCTAACTCTTCGGTAATGACTTCCATTAGTCTTTCTGAACTTCCTAATATTTCTAATAGTTCAGCGATCACATCAATGAGTCCACGATATTCTTCAAGAATTTTATCGTGCTCTAATCCAGTAAGCTTATTAAGGCGAAGGTCTAAAATGGCTTGTGCTTGTTCTTGAGTTAAATAGTATTGGCCATCACGAATTCCATATTCGTCAGCTAACCAATCTGGTCGTGCGGCATCGTTCCCTGCTCTTTCGAGCATTTGTGCGACATCGCCCAAATCCCAACCTTGCTGAGTAAGCGCCAATTTTGCATCAGCCGGACTGTTTGATCTTTTGATGAGTTCTATTATTGGGTCAATATTGACTAATGCGATCGCTAGGCCTTCTAATATATGCGCTCTATCTCTCGCTTTTTTAAGTTCGTAAACCGTTCTACGAGTCACCACCTCTCTGCGATGAAGGATAAATGACTCAAGCACCTCTTTAAGGTTAAATACTTTTGGTTGCGTCTTATCAAGGGCAACCATATTTATACCAAAAACGGTTTGCAATTGTGTGAGCGCATATAAGTGGTTTAGTAATACTTCAGCAGATTCATTGCGTTTGACTTCTATAACAATGCGCATACCATCTTTGTCAGACTCATCTCGCAGCGCAGAAATACCTTCTACTTTTTTGTCTTTTACTAACTCAGCTATTTTCTCTATCAGCCTTGCCTTATTTACTTGATAAGGTATCTCATGAACAATAATTGTCTCTTTACCATTTTCTTCTTGTTCAATTTCAGCTTTAGCACGAAGGTATATTTTGCCTCGTCCTGTTTTGTAAGCGTTGATAATACCTTGTCTACCACTAATAATAGCTGCGGTAGGAAAATCCGGACCGGGTATAAACTCAAGTAAATCTTCAATTGTTAAGTCAGGATTGTTAATCAGCTCAATGCAACCATTGACGACTTCAGTTAAATTATGCGGCGGAATATTAGTCGCCATGCCAACAGCGATACCAGAAGAACCGTTAACCAATAAGTTAGGTACACGTGTTGGCAATACCTCGGGTATATGTTCTTGCCCATCGTAATTAGGGACAAAATTGACGGTTTCCTTATCGAGGTCAGCTAAAAGCTCATGCGCTATTTTAGCCATCCGAATTTCGGTATATCGCATTGCAGCAGCTGAATCACCGTCAACAGAGCCAAAATTACCCTGCCCGTCGACCAACATATAGCGCAAGGAAAACGGCTGCGCCATTCTAACAATGGTATCGTAAACGGCTGAATCACCATGAGGATGGTACTTACCAATTACATCTCCAACAACCCTTGCAGATTTTTTATAAGGCTTGTTGTAATCATTTTTTAATTCGTTCATTGCGAACAAAACTCTGCGATGAACCGGTTTTAAACCATCTCTTACGTCGGGAAGAGCACGTCCAACGATTACGCTCATGGCATAATCTAAGTAGGAATTCTTGAGTTCTTCTTCTATATTAATCGGGGAAATATCTTTGGCACTATCTTGGGTACTATCAGTCATAAACTGCGTGATCCTTGTTTATGTAAGTCGATATTGTTCTGACGCTACCCATTGTCATAAATGGGCGTTAGTCTTACTTGATCTATTACTTTGTTATTATTAATAATCAGATACATACTATCACTAAGTTAAACAAAACTGTAGCATGTAAAAGCGGGATATTGTGATTTAAGCAAGTTCTAAAACGCTTTTTATGACTGACGTATTCTTTTTATATTAAAAACGCGCAAAAAACAGACAAAATAGGAAACATCATGAGTAATATTGATACTGATGAATTATCAAAGTTTGATGATTTAGCTAACACATGGTGGGATAGAAACGGAGAGTTTAAGTCTCTACACGATATTAACCCGCTTAGAGTAGATTATATAGAAAGTTATGTTGGTGGTGTGTTCGGAAAAACTATCGTCGATATTGGTTGTGGTGGTGGCATTCTAGCAGAAGAATTAGCGGCTAGAGGCGCTATTGTTACTGGTATAGATATGGTGCAACGGTCGTTAGATGTTGCTAAATTGCATATGTTAGAAAGTGGCGCCGATGATTTACAGCTAAATTATGCTCTTAGCACTGTAGAAGATTGGGCGGATAAGCATGAGCAACAATATGACATTGTGACTTGTCTAGAAATGTTAGAACATGTGCCTGACCCTTCGTCCATTGTAAGAGCCTGTGCTCGTTTGACAAAACCAGGCGGTAGAGTCATCTTTTCTACTCTTAATAAAAACCTTAAGTCTTATCTTCTCGCAATAATAACCGCTGAACATGTTTTAGGTATGGTACCCAAAGGAACACATGACTATCAAAAATTCATTATGCCCGCAGCGTTAAATAAAATGATTGAACAAACGGAGCTAGTGCCAGAGCATATTACTGGGTTACATTTTAACCCGCTTGCAAACCAATACTATTTATCTGACACAAATGTAGACGTAAACTATTTTATCGCCTGTCGTAAAGAATAAAAGCCTTATTATTGAGATAAAAAGTGATATGAAATGAGCTTATTTTTTACACTATAATCTTTTTTGTAAGGAAAATATTTTTGTTATAACAAATTGTTTTAAAAAAATATTTTATCCATACTAAATTGTTGCTTCTTCTTAAACTATTGTTGTATTTAAGGTTTATCGATAGTTCATACTAACATAATTTCAAGTGTCAATTATTTGACGCAAAACACTACATATAGTGATTGCAAAGCAGTCCCAGACACACTATCTTGTGTATGACACAGTGAGCCAACCCACTCAAAAACTAAAATAACGGCTTGCTTGCGCTAAATTATAATTCTCGTAAATAACAAACTATTAAAAATAGACCACGGTGTTTTGCCGTCAAAACCCGTAAAATATTAACGCCAAAGAGCATAATAATGAATAATAACTTACTAGTTACAAAGCGTGATGGTACTCAAGAACCGATCGATCTTGAAAAAATACATAAAGTCGTTTCTTGGGCAGCAAAAGGGCTTGAAGATGTATCTGTTTCTCAGGTTGAAATTAAAGCCCAAATTCAATTTTATAATGGCATAAAGACAGAAGAAATACATGAAACTATGATTAAGTCAGCGGCTGATTTAATCACAACTGATACCCCTGATTATCAGTACTTAGCGGCTCATCTTTCTATATTTCATCTGCGTAAAAAAGCGTTTGGCCAATTTGAGCCTCCACACTTGTATGAGCAAGTGACTCGTATGGTAGAGCAAGGCAAATACGACAAACATTTACTAGAAGATTATAGCCAGCAAGAATTTGAAGAAATGAACGATATTCTTGATCATTCTAGAGACATGAATTTTAGTTATGCTGCAGTCAAACAATTGGAAGGTAAATATCTCGTCCAAAACCGTGTCAGTGGTGAAATATACGAGAGTGCACAATTTTTATATATTTTAGTGGCTGCCTGCTTATTTGCCAAATATCCACACGACACTCGCATGGATTACATAAAACGTTTTTATGATGCGACTTCTTTATTTAAAATATCACTACCTACACCGATCATGGCAGGCGTGCGTACACCAACACGTCAATTCAGTTCTTGTGTATTAATCGAAGCAGGCGATAGTTTGGATTCAATCAATGCAACGTCTAGCGCCATAGTAAAATATGTCAGTCAACGGGCAGGTATTGGAGTGAATGCTGGTCGTATTCGTGCATTAGGCAGTCCAATTAGAGGTGGAGAGGCATTTCATACAGGTTGTATTCCATTTTATAAACACTTTCAAACCGCTGTTAAAAGTTGTTCACAAGGTGGTGTACGAGGTGGAGCGGCCACTTTGTTTTACCCAATTTGGCATTTAGAAGTAGAGTCTTTGTTAGTACTTAAAAACAACCGAGGTGTTGAGGAAAATAGAGTTCGTCACTTGGACTATGGTGTTCAGGCAAATAAACTGATGTACACTCGGATGATAAAAGATGAATACATTACTTTATTCAGTCCTTCTGATGTGCCAGGGTTATATGATGCATTCTTTGCCGACCAAGCTGAATTTGAGCGCTTATATGTGCAATACGAAAACGATGAAAGTATTCGGAAGAAGCGTGTTAAAGCTATTGAACTATTCAGCCAGTTCATGCAAGAACGTGCCAATACTGGTCGAATTTACTTGCAAAATGTCGATCATTGCAACACGCATAGCCCCTTCGACCCCAAAGTTGCACCGGTACGACAAAGCAACTTGTGTTTAGAAATTGCACTACCAACTAAGCCTTTAGAGCATGTTAACGACCCAGAAGGAGAAATTGCACTTTGTACGTTGTCGGCGTTTAATTTAGGGGCAATCGAAAGTTTAGATGAACTTGAAGAATTAGCAGATCTTGCCGTTAGAGCCCTTGACAATTTGCTAGATTATCAAGATTACCCAGTACCTGCTGCTTACAATGCAACAATGGGCAGGCGTACCTTAGGTATAGGCGTTATTAACTTCGCCTATTATTTAGCAAAAAATGGTGTTAAATATTCAGATTTTAGTGCAAACCCCCTCATTCATAGAACATTCGAAGCAATACAGTATTATTTGATGAAAGCATCAAATAATCTAGCTAAAGAAGTTGGCGCATGTCCTAAGTTTAATGAAACGACATATTCTCAAGGTCTTATGCCAGTTGATACTTACAAAAAAGATCTAGACAAAATATGTCAAGAACCTTTGCATTATGATTGGGATGGTTTACGTAAAGACGTGGTTGAACACGGTCTTCGCAATAGCACGCTGTCAGCTCTTATGCCTTCTGAAACTTCGTCACAAATTTCAAATGCGACTAATGGTATTGAGCCGCCAAGGGGCCATATCAGTATTAAGCAAAGCAAAGATGGGGTATTAAAACAAGTTGTTCCTGAATATAAACGGCTGAAAGACCAATACGAGTTATTGTGGGACTTACCATCTAACGACGGTTACTTACAATTAACCGCCATTATGCAGAAGTTTGTCGATCAAACGATATCTGCGAATACTAGTTATGATCCTGGAAAGTATGAAGGCAATAAAGTGCCAATGAAGTTGTTGTTAAAAGATCTACTGACGACCTACAAACTCGGCATTAAAACGCTGTACTACCATAATACTAGAGATGGTGCGTCCGAAAAATCAGATACCGAAATGGAAATGGATAAAAGTAACGCTAACGCTCGTGAGGTTATCATAGAGGAAGATGATGACTGTGCCGGCGGTGCTTGTAAGATATAAGCACCAAGCTTAATTATATAAGTAGCTAAAAGTTTACACATTTAGACAACAATCGGCACTGGCATATAGCCTTTAAATAACACTAGGTATTATTATAATAAAATGAAATATACTACTTTTAATCAAAAAACAGTTAACACTATGCTGGAACCAATGTTTTTCGGCAATCCGGTGAACGTTGCTCGCTACGACCAACAAAAGCACCCTATTTTTGAAAAACTTATTGAAAAACAGATATCTTTTTTCTGGCGCCCAGAAGAAGTTGATGTCAGTAAAGATAGAGTAGATTTTAGTCGATTGACTGCTGCTGAAAAACATATTTTTACGTCTAATTTAAAGTATCAAACGCTTTTAGATTCAGTCCAAGGTCGTTCGCCTAACATTGCATTTTTACCCATAATTTCTTTGCCTGAGTTAGAAACTTGGGTAGAAACTTGGTCATTCTTTGAAACTATACATTCTCGGTCTTACACTCATATATTAAGAAATTTGTTTTCTGACCCGAGTGATATTTTTGAAGACATTGTGGTTAATGACGAAATAAAAAGACGCGCTACAGATATTAGTAAATATTATGATGATTTAATTTTTGCTACTCAGCTTTATCAAACAGTCGGTGAAGGCACCCATATTGTTGACGGTGAAGAACATCTGATAACTATGCGTGAATTAAAGAAAAAATTATTTCTATGCATGAATTCGGTTAATGCACTAGAAGCCATACGTTTTTACGTTTCATTCGCTTGTACATTTGCCTTTGCAGAAAGGGAATTAATGGAAGGTAATTCCAAAATTATTCGACTAATAGCACGCGACGAAAATATACACCTTACCAGTACTCAGCATATACTGAATCTTTGGAGTAAGGGTAAAGACGACCCCGAAATGGCAGAAATTGCTAAAGAGTGCGAAAACGAAGCAAGAGTGATATTTTTAACGGCGGTGCAACAAGAAAAAGAATGGGCAAAATATTTATTCAAAGATGGTTCAATGCTTGGTCTAAACGAAGAAATATTGCATGATTACGTTGAATATATCGCAAACCAGCGAATGGCTGCAATCGGTCTAAAACCTGAGTTTAAAAGTAAAAGTAATCCCCTACCCTGGATGAATAACTATTTAAGTTCTGACAATGTTCAAGTTGCTCCACAAGAAGTAGAAGTAAGTTCGTATCTGGTATCACAAATTGATTCAGAGGTTAATGCTGATGACTTTGGAGATTTTGATTTATAACACCGATAGTTATCAATCTTAGCCTTAACATGTCTAAAAACGAAGTATCTAATGATACAGACAATCCAAGAATAAAACTAAATAACACCCTTGTTTCTTGCACCAAGGGTGAAACAGTTTTAGATGCGCTTGAGCGCAATGGCGTTGAAGTCCAGTTTAATTGCCGCGAAGGTTTTTGCGGAGTTTGTCGTACCAAGTTGTTAAACGGAAAAGTAAACTACTTGGTAGACCCGCTTGCTTTTATTGATGATGACGAAATATTAAGTTGCTGCACTACACCAAGGTCTGATATCGAAATAAACATAGAAAACTAAAGTGTTTATTGATTTACAATGATAAACCTATTCTTGATGCTACTTCGATATACGACTCAACGACAGAACCAAGACCTTGACGAAACCTGTCTTTATCGAGCTTCTTTTTAGTGTCTTTATCCCACAATCGACAACCATCTGGGGTAAACTCGTCACCTAAAACAATATGTCCATTTTCGTCAACGCCAAACTCTAATTTAAAATCAACTAAAAGCATATCGCCTTTTGCGAATAAGGCCACCAGAATGTCATTCACTTCGAATGAAAGTAACTTCATTTTCGCAATTTGGTCTTCAGTCGCCCACTTAAACCCAGTTATGTGGGATTCATTTACCATAGGATCATGCAAGGCATCATTCTTTAAGAAAAATTCAAAGGTCGGCGGGCTGAGAACAATGCCTTCCTCAACACCCAATCTGCGACATAGAGAACCAGCAGCATAATTTCTAACCACACACTCTACCGGAATCATATTTAGTTTTTTCACTAAACTTTCGTTATCTGACAGGCATTTTTCAACTTGAGTACTAATACCCTGCTCTTCTAGCTTTTGCATAATAAAGTGGTTAAATTTATTATTTACTTCACCTTTTCTTTTGAGTTGCTCAATTTTTTCGCCATCGAAAGCTGAAGTATCATCTCTAAACTCAAGTATTAACTTATTTTCTACGTTTGTTAAAAAGACCGTTTTAGCTTTACCTCGGTATAATTCATCCTTCTTTTCAACTTGCATATTGAAACCTATAATTTGTTAATTTTTTCGACCGCATTGTGTTAAATATCAAGATTGTCTGAAGCCATATACTCTTGGAATATGGGGAATAAATCAGTCACAAGTTGAATATCAAAACTGATATTTTCGTCATCTTTAAAGGTGACAGAAGTTCTTTCACCAGAGCGCTGAACCAGAATACGATAGTTGTCTTTTTCTAAAGGTAATTCTTCGTCAGAAAATAAGCCCGAAAACCACCCGTCATCATTACCATTGTAAGCAACAAATAACAAACCTGAAGATTGGTCTAAGTCTATTACATCAAAGCCCATTTTACGGAGGACTAATAATAACCTTGGCCAGGCATTATTATATCCTGCATTGATAATGTATGCGGAATCACCATCTGCATTGAAGCCTAACTCTGTACTAAACCCATCTCTAATTTTAGCAATTCGCTCAGACCTGGCTAATCGAATACCGAAGTCATATTCTGCAATGATATAGTTTAAAAATTCAACCTCATCAGATCTTTCTGATATCGCATCTAAGCTGTTCAAGGCAGAATTCCCGTCTTGATCAATGTAAGCTACGATTTCGTTTGATAAAGAAGCTATTCTCCCATGGGGAGCTAACTCCAAACTTAATGTAAACTTGCGTGATTCTTCAATAAATTCAGATGTAAAGTCGTACCAGCTGTCCGCGGGTATTTCAGTGCGACTTACAACCCAATCTGTTGTCAGTACATTGTTTTCACGGTCAAAATTTTCAACACCAATGTTATTCTTTTCGAGGTACCCAAGCACCTTATCCCAAATTGTTTTATCTAAAGCTTCTCTATCGTTTATCTTGTCAAAGGTAACGACGGCATCTTCACTACCTTCAATCACATTTGAACCACTTACTAGTGGCAGTATCAATCTAGGTGAAGAAATACGCATATTTTGGCCAACCAAGGCTTCTGCGTCTTCATTAGCGCTTTCCAGAATTGGCAGATCATACTGGTTGGAACGCAGTGGTTGTTGCAAGTCTGTTGGGACTTCAAAGCCGTCTGTCAATTGTTTAGTTTTCAAATAGTCATAACTACCAGAAACTTTTTCTCGTTGGCTAGGGCTTGAGCAACCAGCTAACACTAATAAACATGACAAACTGCCATATAAAATTACATTCTTCATCAATTTCTTATTATTCCTAGTTTTACTAACTCTCTTTCGATGTCAGTTTGACTATTAAGTTCAGGTAATACCAACGGCAAACGTAAAAAAGGTGATTTTATTAGCTCCATTTTATATAACGCCCATTTTGGCATCACTGGATTAGGCTCTATGAACAGTAATTCATGTAACGGCTGTAAACCACTATCTTCAGCTTTCGCGTTTTCATATTCCCCGTTTAGGGCATATCGACACATTGATGCCATTTGCTTCGGTACAATATTAGCCGAGACTGAAATGATACCATCACCACCCATGCACATAAACTCACACGCTGTTGCATCATCACCACTATAAACCATAAATGAAGAATCTACGTTTGCTTTTACTGACTGCAATCGATTTAAATCACCGGTAGCATCTTTGAGCCCAATTATATTAGAGTGCTCACTAAGTTCAATAACTGTTTCGTCATGCATATCTAATACAGTTCTTGCTGGCACGTTATACAGTATTAAAGGTAAATCTGAAGCAGATGCAACGGCATCAAAGTGTGCTAGCAAACCTTTTTGTTGAGGCTTATTGTAATAAGGAACCACACTCAAAAAGCCATCCACACCCGCTTTTGCGATTTGTTTAGTTAGAAAAACAGCTTCTTCGGTTGAATTTGCACCTGAACCAGCAATTATTGGCAATTTTCCATCCACTAAATCAACTGTTCGTTCTATTACCTTTATATGTTCTGAGAATGGTAAGGTAGCAGACTCACCTGTTGTGCCGACCGACACTATGCCGTCAGTCCCATTATTTATATGGAATTCGACTAATGTACCTAGGCTTTCGTAGTCAACTTCACCAGAGTCTAACATGGGGGTGGCGAGCGCGACAAAACTACCTTTAAACATAAACACTCCCTTTTTAAAATAGTCGGTAATATTAGAGATGAATGCATTCAAAAACAAGGATTAAGCGTGTAATTAGGTAATTAATAAGCTAATTTGCTAAAATATTGCTTATTTACGCATGGTTAGAAGCTTTGATATCATAGGAAGTCTTTGAAATGGGCGCTAAATAATATGCAACATGAACTAATTATCAATATTATGGGCTTAGACAATCCACAAGTATTGTCAAAAGTGACCGCGTCTATCAGCAATAATAAGTGCAATATCTTAGACAGTCGACATGCCAAATATGGGGCTGATTTTTCACTTAGCATGATAGTTAATGGCAGCCAGTCTAATATCACCGCGCTTGAAATCAATTGCTCTAAAATATGTGTGGAACTTGATCTGCTCTGCATGATGAAACGTACCACTGGGCATAAGCAGCAAAATATCGAAAATTATATTCGTCTTGCTTTTAGTGGACATGATACGAGCGGTTTGATGGAACAATTAACCATGATTTTACATCAACAAAAAGTTAATGTGCATGCCTTAAGACAAAAGACGAGAACGATAAATAAGCAATCTGAAGTAGATTGTAAAATGATATTACTAGCCCCTACGGGCTTTGATCGTGCATGTTTTGACAACACTATTAAACACTTTTTAAATGACTTAGGCCTTCATGGTAAAATCAGTCATACAAATAAGGAAGACAATGAATACATTGAAAGTTGGTGATAAAGCCCCTAATTTCTCTTTGCAAAATCAATTTGATGAAACAATAGACCTTGATAGCTTAAAGGGTAATAAAGTTCTGATTTACTTCTATCCTAAAGCATCGACTCCAGGTTGTACGATTCAGGCTAAAGGACTAAGAGATAGTAAAACTGTGTTAGCAGAAAAAGGTCTAATTATTTTAGGGATAAGCCCAGACCCTGTTAAACGCTTAATAAAATTTTCTGATAAAGAAGAATTGAATTTTTCGTTGTTGTCAGATGAAGATCATAGTGTAGCCGATGCGTTTGGAGTTTGGGGTTTAAAAAAATTCATGGGTAAAGAATACGATGGTATTCATCGCATCAGTTTTTTGATTGATGAAGCAGGCGTTGTGTGTGAAGTATTCGATAAGTTTAAAACAAAAGAACATCACACAGTTGTCATGGCAGCATTATAAAATTAACGATTGTAAAGGCCTGAGCATAAAGCTTTCATGCGCGCTGCTTAGGCCTTTCAAGCTCACTACAGCTATCTGAGCATTCGCAAATGCAAGCGATAACTAAAGGTCTGCTTCAACGTCCAACTTTTGATTTGGACTAGACCAAGCAGTGACTAAAGCTTTAACCAACGTTGCTAGAGGTATTGCAAAAAATACGCCCCAAAAACCCCATAGTCCTCCAAACAACAACACTGCAATAATAATGTACAACGGGTGTAGACTCACAGCCTCAGAAAACAATAGCGGCACTAATAAATTCCCATCAAGAGCTTGTATAATTAGGTATACGATCATCAGGTAACCGAACTCTGAAGTAAATCCAAATTGAAATAACCCAACGATAGCAACAGGAATGGTTACCACCGCTGCACCAATATATGGAATAAGAACTGAAAAACCTACCAACATCCCCAACAATACTGCAAAACGCAAATCTAACACGCTAAACGCAATACTACTAACAGCCCCAACGATCGCTATTTCAATAACCTTACCCCTTATATAGTTCGCGATTTGCGTATTCATTTCTTCGCCTACCTGGGTGATTAGGCGTCTTTCTTTTGGCAAAACAGAAGAGATACTTGCCATAAATACCTTTTTATCATTCAACATAAAAAAGACCATCAATGGCACTAATATCATATAAATTAAAATAGCTGCGATATTTCCTATTGAACTAAACGATGCTGAAAGTAATTGTTCACCGAATGAAACAACACGTTCATTAATACCTTCTAACGCTTGTTTGATGTAACCTACCTCAATTAGATTGGGGTATTTACTGGGTAAACTTGCTAACCAAGTTTGCGTCGACTCCCATATCAATGGGATTTCTTTTACTAGATTGACACTTTGTTTTGATACAACCGGTATTAAGCTCACCGCAAGAATAAAACATACAACAAAGAATATGACCAATGTAAAGCTAGTTGCTAACCACCTTCTAGCCCCCCAACTTTCCATCTTAGAAACCGGTACATCCAACAAATATGCAATAACTATGGCCACCAACACTGGCATTAGAATACCGCCAAACAAATACAAGATAAGCGCTGAAGAAATAATCAGCAATAATAACATCAACGAATTAGGGTCAGAGAACTTGCGTCTGTACCAATTGCCAACAACACCGAACATCTATAATCCTTTTATGGGTAGAGGTATTTCACTCATTTTGATATCTTTAACCGAGGCGTTTTAATTTTTTAAGCCTTGGAGTGGAAACTTACTTGAAAATTTCCGGTCTACATTAGGGTAAAGTTGGATCTAACATTTCAACTGTCTCTAGTATAAATTATATCATCTAAGATGGAAGTAACTAATTTACATGAAGTATAGCTTTAACCTCCCTATTATAATATTGCTAACAATTTTTTATAGTGATAATGCTCAAGCACAAAGTAATTCTGGTCCAGGATATTTTCAAGATTCTATTCAAGATAATAGAAACCAGCTTCCCGAGATTGGCGTCGTCGCATCTGATGCTATCACTATTGATAAAGAAAAGATTATAGGCGACGTGATAATGCGGCAAATGCGCGGTCAAGCGCCACTTGTGCACGATCCCGTTTTACAGGAATATATTCAAGGTATTGGAAATAGACTGGTTATCCATGCCGACAACGTAAAATTTCCTTTCAAATTCTTTATGATTAATAACCCTGTCATTAATGCCTTCGCATTCTATGGTGGGCACATTGGAATTCATACAGGTTTACTTGCTCAAGCATCTACTGAGAGTGAACTAGCCTCAGTACTTGCCCATGAGGTAGCTCACGTCACACAAAGACATCTTGCGAGGCGCATTCAAAATCAGAAACGCAATACTCCCCTGCAGATAGCCAGCTTAATTGGCGGGCTCCTAATTGGCTTGGCTGACCCAGAAGCAGGACTTGCCACTATTCAAGCAGGTATGGCAGGTAGTCAGCAAGCATCTATCAATTTCACTCGAAATAATGAACAAGAAGCCGACAATATTGGTATTAATATTCTTTACCGAGCTGGTTTTGACCCACAAGGTGCTCCGGCTTTTTTTGGAAAATTAGCCGAGCAAATAAGAGGCAGATCTATTCAACTCGCATTTTTACAAACGCACCCATTGCCTCAAGAGAGGGTCGCACAAACCGTTACACGTGCTAGGTCTTATGGCCGCATCAACTTGCCTCCCAGTATTGATTTTCATCTTGCAAAAGCCCGAATAATGGGGCGTTATATGAGCACGCCAAAACGAAATATTGAGCGATTTAAGGCCAATAGTAGAAACCTATCAAGTATGACTACTTCGACGCAAAAAACTGCCTATATCGCTTCACAATACGGTTTAGCTATCGCGCTCTTCGAAAATGAAAACTATGCAGATGCGCAATCGGTATTAAGCCCTTTATTGAAGGAAGACCCTGAAAATCTTTTTTTCTTGGATTTGATGACCGATGTATTTATCAAACAAGGACAAGCTCGAGAAGCTATTAGTTTATTGACACCACATTGGCGTTTAAAACCTAAAAACTATGTGCTGACACTAAACCTTGCAAATGCCTATCTTGAAGCTCAAAATTACAAGCCAGCAATCGAATTGCTAAGAGATTTGCTACTGGTATCAAATCAAAATTTTGTTGCTTACCAATTGTTGCATGATGCCTATAATCGGAATCAACAACAAAAAGAAGCGCATATGGCACAAGCAGAAATCTACGCGCTCATATCCGCCTACCCATTAGCCATAGATGAGCTGCAGTTTGCTTACAATCAAACGGGTAACGATAATTTAGAAAAACAGCGCATAAAAGGAAGAATCGCCCAACTGCGTCAAGCCCAAGAATCTTTGCAAAATCTCAGTATTTGAGTGGCTTAGATAAACAAAAGTATGTTTGATTAATCATAAGGAAGAAACCGCTTCATTTAATGTCTCAGCAGTTTGTTCACCTAGTAATTGGCCTGCTAACTTTCCACCAGGTTTTATGATAAAAGTAGCTGGTAACATTGCGGGCCGTTCAATTGGAAACGCATTTTTTTGTTCGACGATCAAAGGAAACTGAATATCATATTTATTCTTGATATTGTTAAGTTGTTCATTTGAAAGCGCATCATAACTAACAGCAAACAAGATTACATTATCAGGCGATTGTGCGTTAAATAGATTGAGTTCAGGTATTTCCTTTAAACACGGCGCACACCATTCTGCAAAGTAATTCACAATTACTATTTTTTCGTTAAGTTGTGCAAAGGTGAATTTTTCTCCATTTAAAGTTTTCAAATCATATTCGAAGGCTTTATTAAGGGCTAAGCCTGCACAAAATGCGACTATGACTAAACAAAACCCTACAATTATTATTATTCTTTTGTTCATGAATTTAACGCCTATGATACCTTATAGAAAATATTTATAATGATGGTCTTTTGAGTTATGTTGTGTGTTTTTCGCTACAGCATTCAAGTGACCACAAGTAATAGGAATTATACATGACCACAGCTATTTTATACCATAACCCTCGATGTTCTAAAAGCCGTCAAGCGCTTGATTATTTACAACAGCAAAATATCGACTTTCAAGTGCTGGAATATCTTAAAACCCCACTTACATGCGAACAAATAAAAGATTTGCAATCCGCCTTGGGACTAACAAGCATATTAGAAATGACACGTATTAAAGAAAAAGAGTTCTCTTTAGCCGGTTTAACGAAATCATCTTCAGATGAAGAAATAATACAAGCGATGGTGTTATACCCCAAGTTAATAGAGAGACCTATATTGCATGTAAATGACAAAGCAGCAATTGGAAGACCACTGGAACGCATTATGGAACTCCTTGGTGTTTGATTTTTTATTATTTGAAATGTACATATGACTTGCCGCGTGAAATGCCAATATTTTAAATATTATGCATCCGAAATCACTTAGTTAGTCGTATTTAAACCAAAACTTGTAGTCTGTGAGAACTAATAATGCAAAGTGAACAATTACCCCCTGTAATGTCGTCTCAGGTTTTATTATTTAGGCGCATCGCTCTGTTTAGTCATCTGGGCTTATTGCTCTGGTTAAGTATTTGGTATTTCGCACTCAGTAGCGACCAAGAATATTCAACACTTTTTATAATTGTTATATATTTGTTACCTTTACTGTTACCTTTGCTTGGTATCATTAAGGCCAAGCCATATACGCATGCTTGGTCTTGTTTTATCGTTTTATGGTATTTTTTGCATGCCATTACGGTTATATACGCTGAACCAGCATATATAATGCACGCGACGCTAGAATTGCTATTAGCCTGTGGTATGTTTGTAGGATGCAGCATGTTTGCGCGTCTAAGGGGTCAAGAGCTTGGAACAAGTCTACCAAAACTAAGTAAAGTTATGGAAGATGAAAAAGCATTGTTTGAAGGGGTCAAGAAAAATGAATAGTAAGTCTTGGTTGTTAATTATAGTCGTATGCGCATTGTATGCTTGTGGCGGTGGCTCAGGTAGCGACCAAAGCACCCCCGACAACCCAGGTCTTAACCCCATTGGAGATACACCAAGTGTTGGTGATTTAACCCCAATTTTAGATACCGGCAACATATTAATATATGGTCAACAACAAGCTGAAGTTGGTGAAGCATTAGGATTTGCAGTGGTTCCGCAAAGCGGAAACGCAATATCGTCTATTCGTTGGTCACAAACCAGCGGCCCTCTTTTAAATATATTAGCAAGCAACTCCCAAACTATCGGGTTTGATACAAAAGAAACGGGTAACTACAGTTTGACCCTCTCACTCGTAAACAATGGAGAAGAACAAACTCACAATATAGATTTTGTGGTATCCAACATGTCTGAAAGTCTGTCAACAATTCGCCTTGATCATACCGTTACTGAATTGGGTAAGGTGTCATTGCATATGGATATACCAGAAACCAAGACGCTTGATAATATTCAATGGAATCAAATTGCAGGTCCTCAAGCGCAAAATATTCAAAATAACGATGATTTTCTTTTTTTTGATGCCCCTGCCGTAGACAACGATGAGATTATTAGCTTTGAAGGTATCGTCCAATTTACCGATGGTAGCAGTGAATCAGACCGCGTTCTTGTTACCGTAAAAAACGTTGACTTTGATACTAATGGTCTCTTTTTTAGCAACAATATTGTGATTACAGAAGATTTGTTTGCCTATAAGTCAAACAGCCCCTATAAAAATCCCTTAGAAAGCTGTGTATATTCAAACAATATTCCAGGGACCCCAAATTGTACTTTTCGCGATTTACCACTTATCGGCACATCTAGCAATTCACCAAGTATCGATGATGTGATGAATCGAACGTTAGTCTCGCATGCGTGGATGGGAGAGCGATTCGAACAATACTTAACTAATTCGGCTGCTGGCCCTGACATGCTGCAACTATTAAGAGGAGTAACGGCGATTGTAATATCGTATGACGTTCGCCCTTCTTTTTATTGGTCGGCAACTGGTGCTATATATTTAGATGCTAGAAATTTTTGGCAAAGTCCAGAAGAAAGAGATACGTTAAATGACGTGCCGGACTTTAGAAGCGACTTCGGTAGTGATCTCCAGTTCGCCGTTTTGTGGCGCTACACGAAGAATAATCAATATTATCCTGCAGGTGGATATAGTAAACAAAATCGAGACATTAGACCTTTTGAAGACCTAGAAGCTAGTATTTCATGGTTAATGTATCATGAACTTGCACATGCAAATGATTTTTTCCCCCCGACTTCTTGGCCAAATATGAACCCAAACACAACGCCTCTAGCTTATTTTAGAAACAATGGCACAAGTTCTGATATCCTTACCAATACTTATCCTTTAAGGTCGGATGAAATGCATGCTCTCGCTAGGGTTAGGTTTCAAAATGAAACGCCAAATAGCACACAGATAGCCTATCGTGGTAGCGACGTTGCTGGGTTCTTCACACCAGACATTGCCCCATCATTTTATGCCTATCTAACTAATAGAGAAGACTTTGCGACACTCGTTGAACGATTCATGATGTTACATCGCTTAGATGCCGAAGCAGATGTCGCAATAATAGACGGTGCTATTGACAATAGTAACCCTTCCGTTACTTGGGGCCAAAGGAATAGAGTAAGTTCGCCCGCCCTAGAAGACAGAACAGTTTTTGCTGTTAGTCGCGTTTATCCAGAACTAGGGAATGTTCGAAATATAGTACAAACGCTACCTTTACCGATTTTAATGCGTGAAAATGAGGGTTGGTTAGACAACCTAGATATATCGCCTACTTTCGAAAATGAGAGTATTGAAGAAACGAGGTCCCCATTAAAATTATCCGAATTGGAGAAGCGTGCGATTATAGAAAGAGATCGCAGAGACATACACTCTGGACGACCAAATTTAAAGCCTTAAATCTTAAGCACTTCTTTGATAAACGGTATAGTTATTTTACGTTTTTGCTGTAATGACTGCCTGTCTAATACGCGCAAATGCTCAGTTAAGGTATTCATATTTCGACTAACGCGAGTGATAAGATAGGTCATTGCTTTTTTTTGTGGTGTAAACCCTATATTGCTGGCGTAAGACTCTAGCGCTACTACTTTTTCTTCGTCACTTAATTGTGCTAGCCCAAAATTAGTGCCCCACTGCAATCGTGTTTTTAAATCTTTTAATCCCCAATTAGAACCTGCAAGCGGCTCTCGCATACTCATTAACAATAGCCGGCCATTTTTTTCTAAAAATTGATTAATTAAATCAAATAATACGCGTTGCCAATCATCATTGTGGCGCAACGAATGTATATTATCCAAACATAAAACCTGATTGTCCGCTATGCCTTCCGCCATTTCAGTAGGCATATTTACTAGGCTTTGCATATTCAAATATTGCGATTTATAGCCTTTTAATAATCCTTTTGATTGTGTTGCCATACAAAGATGTGTTTTACCAAGACCTTCAAGTCCTGACAATACACATATACTTTGAGAAGCAAGTGCTGGCTGTACATTAGCGTCCAAAATTTGATGTAAATGCGAGACAATATGCACATTATATCCGTTTATAAAATTTTCAAAGGATTGTTTATGAAAGCTGTTAACCGGCAAAACTAACTGCATGGCTTATTTCTCATTACTTTTGCCAATGCAATTGCAGTTGTGGCTGCAAGACACTTTGTTGTGTATTTTGGTTTGATTTTTGTATCTCAAATTCTGCGCTTTCACTGACATTTGTGCGCGGATCTAAAGCTAGAATTGCAGACAATTGCTGCACCGTCATCGCATGTTCGACATCTATAAGTGCTTTATCCCCTGCTAGTCTGCGCAGACTAGCTGCACTTACACTAGGGACAGAATTAAGTAACTCTATAAGACTTAAGTAATCGACTAGGGAAGCGATATTATTAACCTCCAATAAAGTCGTGTTTTTATCTTTGGAGAAGTTAGCCCCTAAAGCAAATTCTTGGGCCAATATATTGGCATAACTATCAATTAGTTTAACAATAGCTTCCTCGCGCTCACGAGCATAAATAACGCCTCTCTTAACATCCATCTCGTTTGTAATAATATAATCAAGTTTAAATTGTGTGTCAGCTGGCACTTCGGCACTAAGAATACTTGGCACATACTCTACAACAGCGTTTTCATGTGCATCATCAAGCGACAAGACATCTTCAGGTTCTATTGGATTTATTTCTCTAGTCGTTTCATCATCCGACGTTTGCTCTGTTTCTTCCAGTATTGCTTTTTTTTCTTTAAATGCTCGTTCTAATGCTTGACGGTCTTCATGTTCAGCTAAAGAATAAAGTTGAATTGTACTACTAATAATAAAATCTGGATTGTAACGTTGGCTTTGGGTAATAATTCTACTCAAATATTGATTCCATAAGTCATAGAGACTCACTTCTGTGGTGTCCTGAATGTCACCTAAAGGAAGAATAATATCAACTCCCCTCGCAAAAGCAGCATTTTCAACTACAGGAAGCAATGATGAAGCAGAGACATGCGTTAACATTGATTTACTGTCATCGTCATTTTCGTTCACTAACCATAATAATCCGTTAGGACGCAAACTAGTCCAAACAGATTGACCCGAGGCCAAGAGAAGTTGTTCAACTTTGTTTCTACTGAAATTAGCTTCAAATACTAATTGAGTGTTTATTTGAATAAAACTACTGGCAATTAGATATTGTTCATAATTATTAATTGCTCTGCTAATTTCAGGGGTTTGATCAATGTTCTCATTACCACTTATTTTTATAAAAACTTGTCTCAACGCCTTCTTACCGGCTGTTTGTTGCGACCTAATTGACTGATCGTCTACAACAATGCGACCAATGTTAATATGCAGAATATCTGCTGCAAGGACAGCATTTGCACTAAAAAATAAGCTTAGTACGATAAAGATAATATTATGCATAAACCATTTCGACACGCTCTTTAGACCCTTCCTTTAGTACTAAGGTTAATAGTTGTGTTAATTATTTTACCATTGTCGGACATTTAACAAAGTATTGCATCTGAATTTTTAATGCATTGATATTTTTGTTCCCTTTTTAGCTTGCTAACTGCTAAAATACGATGCTTTAGTTGGACGTCATAGTGTAAATTTCGTTCAATGCGCACTAATGCTTTTTAATCCACATTACATACTATGACTACAAAGGAAGACGTGTGTCCGAGTCAAAACAATCATTAAGCTACAAAGATGCTGGCGTAGATATCGATGCAGGTAATGCATTGGTTGAAAAAATAAAAACGGTTACCAAAAAAACTCATCGACCAGAAGTTAGAGGAGGATTAGGGGGATTTGGTGCATTATGTTCTATTCCTCAAAAGTACAAGCACCCTCTTCTTGTTTCAGGTACTGACGGTGTAGGGACTAAATTACGCTTAGCAACTGACCACAACATGCATGCAGGCATTGGCATTGATCTAGTCGCCATGTGCGTTAATGACTTAATTGTGCAAGGCGCTGAACCTTTATTTTTCCTTGATTATTACGCTACAGGTAAACTGAATGTCGATACCGCAGTTGAAGTAGTCACGAGTATCGGAAAGGGTTGTGAACTTTCAGGTTGCGCGTTAATCGGTGGAGAAACGGCTGAAATGCCCGGAATGTACGACGGTAATGATTATGATATTGCTGGTTTTTGTGTGGGTGTAGTTGAAGCTGATAATGTGATTGACGGCAGTCAGGTGCGTGCAGGTGATGCTTTAATTGCGCTTGGTTCTTCTGGCCCTCATTCAAATGGCTATTCCTTAATACGTAAAATTATAGAGCTTGCTAATATAAATCTCACTGAAAAACTAGACAATAAACCGATTATTGAGCACTTATTAGCGCCCACGAAAATATATGTGAAATCAGTTTTAGCCCTTTTAGAATCCTATCCCGTCAAGGCTATTTCACATATAACTGGTGGTGGCTTTTGGGAAAACATACCCCGTGTTTTACCACAAGACTTATGTGCCAACATTGATGCTAGCTCTTGGCAATGGCCTTCAATTTTTAAATTTCTACAACGACACGGACAAGTCACCGAACATGAAATGTTACGAACCTTTAATTGTGGTGTCGGTCTTATTCTGGCTGTTGATAACAAGTTAGCCCCGCAAATTGTCCAGTTCTTGAACCAGCAGGGTGAAAATGCATGGCTAATAGGTTCTGTGAGTTCAGATCCACATCAAAGCGTTGTGATTAAATAGAGTGGCTGAATTGAAAAAAAGTCGGATAGTGGTTTTAGTATCTGGTTCAGGCTCTAATTTACAAGTTATTATCGATAAATGTGAACAAGGTCTGATCAATGGTGAAGTTGTTGCCGTCATTTCTAACGTAGAAAAGGTATACGCACTTGAACGCGCATATAAGCATAATATTCCATCCCATACTTTGACTCATACCGCCTTTGAAACGCGAGAAGCGTTTGATCATGAATTGCAAAAAATAATCGAAAAATACTCGCCTGACCTTATCACGCTAGCTGGTTTTATGCGCATTTTAACGCCCAACTTTGTCGCTGCTTTTGCCGGGAAAATGCTGAATCTACACCCTTCTTTATTACCTAAATATCCTGGATTAAATACGCATAAACGGGCGCTTGAAAACGCTGACGATGTTCATGGGGCAAGCATTCATTTCGTGACGAGTGAACTAGATGGCGGTCCAGTTGTCCTACAAAGTGCAATATCTATCATGCACAACGATACACCAGAGACACTGGCTAAAAAAGTATCTAAATGTGAGTGGTTGATATATCCGATGGCAATAAAGTGGTTCTGTGAAGGACGTTTACGTTTGCATCAAGAACGGGTATGGTTAGACAATAAAAAAATAATAAAAACTGGGTTAATATATGAAAAACTTGATAGTAAGGAGTTTTTTCCCTCCTAACACCAAACGACACACGAGCATTAAGGCCTTCTTTAGTATAATCGTGGTCGGCATTTTTTCTCTTTTGGCAAAACCGGCTATTTCTGCTGAAAGTATTTCATTGAAACCATTCAATGCAGAATTTGTAGCGTTAAGGTCAGGCAGCGATGTGGGTCAAGCGAACCTAGCATTAACCAATATTAAAGCAAATCATTTTGAGCTGATTTATCGTTCAAAAGTTTCTCGTTTTTTCCTCTCAGATAAGCGTTTTGAAAAAACATCATTCGAAAATCAAAACAATCAACTTGTTCCCATCACATATGAATACAAACGAACCGGCACTGGCCCGAGTAAATATTTACAGGTTCAGTTTAATAAATCTTTAGGGCAAATAATTATAGACGACGAACAAACTTTAGAGTGGGATGGTGAATTAGATAATCAATTGTTTCGTATCGACCTACCCAGCCAACTTGCAAAGGGTGTAAAAAAAATTGGTTACGATTTTATTAATTATAGAGGAGAAAAACGTCACTACGAATTAGAGGTTATTCAAGAAGAAAACCTTACATTACCCTACGGAAACTTGATGGCATATAAAGTAAAAATTAACCGAGAAAGTAATAAACGAGTTACTTTCGCATGGTTTGCACCTAGCCTGAATTATAACCTTGTTAGGTTACAACAGTTTAAAGACGGAAAAGAACAAGGCGACATGCAACTTAAGCACTTTTCTTATATTTCACCAAAATAATGTCAGCTAAAAACACATTCAACAAACGATAGGCCATAATTAAGTAATCTTTGAAGTGAAATTTGCGTATCTATTTGCTAGCTCAGCCTTTTACAACGCTAAGCGCGATATCGCATGCAATCACTTGATATTTGTGATGAAAAAGGCTACCTTTGAATATCTGGTCAGACCTCGGGAGTTGATATGTCAGATTTAATTTGGTTTTTAGTATTTGCACTTGTATTTTGCGTGGTAGCATACAAACGCTATTCACTCACAACCTGCCTTGGCGCACTAACAGCGACAATGCTTATAGGTTCTATCGTGGGTTCAATAGGTATACTCGGCTGGTTATTGTTTGCAGTAATCGCGTTGCCTATTGCTTATAAACCCATTCGATTGGAACATATAAGTACAAAACTATTAGCATTTTACAAATCAGTTTCTCCTGAGATGTCTGATACTGAACAAGAAGCAATAGATGCTGGAACCGTTTGGTGGGATGGTGAATTATTTTCAGGTAAACCAAACTGGCAGAAGCTTCATAATATTGCTAGTCCAAGGCTTAGCAGTGAAGAACAAGCATTTTTAGATGGCCCCTGCGAAACAGTATGTTCAATGGTTAACGAATGGCAAATCAACCATGTAGACGCAGATTTATCAGACGATATATGGGCGTATTTAAAAGAACATAAATTCTTCGCTATGATCATCGAAAAGAAATACGGTGGATTAGCATTTTCTGCATATGCACAGTCAAGAGTACTTCAAAAACTAGCAGGGGTAAGTGCGGTATTATCGTCAACTGTTGGCGTACCAAATTCACTTGGACCAGGCGAATTGTTGCAGCACTATGGTACTGAAGAACAACAAAATCATTATTTACCTCGCTTAGCAAATGGTGATGAAATACCTTGCTTCGCGCTTACAAGCCCAGAAGCTGGTTCAGATGCTGGCGCAATCCCTGATACAGGTATAGTTACCAAAGGCAAATTTGAGGGTAAAGAAGTACTCGGTATGCGTCTTACTTTTTCAAAGCGTTATATCACCCTAGCCCCAATTGCTACAGTGGTCGGACTTGCATTTAAATTGCATGACCCAGACGGTTTGTTGGGAGACAAAAAAGAGCTGGGTATCACTTGTGCACTCATTCCTAGAGATACAGATGGGCTCAAGATTGGTCGTCGGCACTTTCCCCTAAATGTTCCTTTTCATAATGGACCACTTCAAGCTGAAGATATGTTTGTGCCGATTAGTTACATTATTGGCGGCGAAAAAATGGCCGGTAAAGGTTGGCGTATGCTCATGGAGTGTTTGTCGGTAGGACGCTGTATAACACTCCCCTCATCGGCGGCGGGTGGAGCTAAACAATTAGCATTAACAACTGGTGCCTATTCGCGTATTCGACGTCAATTCAAAATGCCAATAGGTCAAATGGAAGGTGTCGAAGAAATGCTCGGCAGAATCGGTGGTAGTGCATATATGATGGATGCAGTAACCTCCTTATCTACCGCGGGCGTAGATTTAGGAGAAAAGCCTTCGGTAATATCTGCAATTTGCAAATATCATCTAACCGAACGTATGCGTACTATTGTGAATGACTCCATGGATATACATGGCGGTAAAGGCATATGTTTAGGACCAAACAATTATCTTGGACGAGCTTATCAAGGTGTGCCTATTTCTATTACGGTAGAAGGCGCGAACATTCTGACTCGAAACATGATGATTTTTGGTCAAGGTGCTATGCGCTGTCACCCCTATGTTCTTCAGGAGATTTACGCCGCTCAGCAAGAAGATAAGCAAAAGCAACTCGAAGATTTTGATACAGCAGTGTTTGGACATATTGGCTTCGCCATATGTAATACCGTTCGAACGGCTTGGTTTACTTTGAGTCGTAATGTTTTATCTAGTGCGCCATTTAAAGATGAAACCGCTAGGTATTACAAACGCTTACAAGGTTATAGTGCTAACTTGGCATTATTGACAGATATTTCAATGGGTGTTTTGGGTGGCTCATTGAAACGTCGAGAGCGTTTATCTGCAAGACTAGGTGATGTATTGAGTCAATTGTATTTGGCATCAGCAACCTTAAAGCGTTTTGATGAACAAGGACGAAATAAAGAAGACCTGCCCTTCTTAAACTGGGCATTACAAGATAGCTTATATCAAATTGATGTGGCAATTGATGACTTTATACGTAATTTCCCCAATTCGGCAGTATCTGTTTTGTTGCGAATAATCGTGCAACCGTTTGGTAAGTTAAGCACTAAACCTAGCGACGTAATAGAGCACAAAATTGCGCATATATTACAAACGCCAAATAGTGCACGAAGCCGCTTAGGTGATGGTCAATATTTATCACGAGTAGAAGGTAACTTGTTTGGTGATTTAGAACAGACGCTAGAGAATATAGTGAAGGTTGAGCCTCTCTTCAAAAAGATCTGCAAGTCCTTAGGTAAAAGTTTACAAATGACTCAACTTGATCAATTAGCAGAACAAGCGTTAAAAGCCAATATCATTTCGCAAGAAGAAGCGCAGCTCTTGATTGATACTGAAGCCGGAAGACTCAGAACAATCAACGTAGATGATTTTGATCCACAAGAGTTAGTTTCTGCGACTAGTAAAGTTGGCGTCACTGCAGCACCAAAACGGAGTCCCAGAAAAAAACCAAGCGCTAAAACAACGACAAAACCAACAGCTAAAACACCGGCAAAGGCGGCAGTTTCCAAAGCAAAGCCTAAAGCGCCTCGGAAAACTAAAGCAGCTTAAGCGTTCCCAGGTTATTCTGGCATTATAAGTTGAATAGTAAAAAGACCAACATGCTTGCGTGTTGGTCTTTTGTTTTTGGAAACGCCATTATCGCGCTTTTAAACAAACGCAAATAAAAAATAAGGATGAATTAGTCGAGTTGTAGTTTCTCAATCGCCACAATAATTTGTGTGCGCGACTTAACGTTTAATCTTTTGAATAACATACTGATATGCGCTTTCACTGTTGCCTCAGTCACATTTAATGTGTCAGCAATTTGTTTATTCATTAGTCCTTGCTTCACCAAACGTAGTACCTGAAATTGTTTTGGTGTCAACTCTTTAACTTTTTGGGCAATTTCAATCGTATCAGACGAAACGTTCTCAATTTTTTCTGCTATTCCTTCTGGTAACCATTGTTGGCCAGACAATACTTGTTTTATTGCTGCTACCATTTCAAGAGTAGGCGTCGTTTTGGGCACGAATGCATTTGCGCCAAAATCCATTACTTGAGCAATTACTTCAATAGAATCAGATGCTGAGACGACCACAATTGGTATATCAGGGAAAGACTGCCTAATACGCAAAAGGCCATAGAAATTTTCACAGCCTGGCATATTTAAATCCAATAATATGACTGAAATATTTCGTTGACGTCTTAGTACTTGTAAAGTGGAGGTGAAGGAGTCTGACTCTAAATAGTTAACCCCTTGCAATTGGCTTTGCAAAGCAGCTCTTAATGCTTCTCTATACAACGGATGGTCATCAGCCAATAAGAACTTTAACATGGGGACACTATTTCCTTTCTAACCTTTATTGCTTTGGTTAAATGACTTCACTCAGTTTAAATTGCTTTACCAAATATATTGGAATACAAAAGTGAAAAATAACAATTGGTAAGCAAATCTTTCTGAGTTCTATAACCAATTGGTAATTTTACTGCTATACTTCAAGCTTACCTGTAGTACCATTTTTATTCAACTAATGTGTATTTTTTAACATGAAAAAAAGCAAGGACAAGTTTGCACCGGACACTATTTATTCGGAACAGCTAACTGATGTAGAAGAATTTAGTTTTAACAAACAGGTTGTCGATGTGTTCCCCGATATGATCAATCGTTCTGTTCCCGGCTATCAAACTATAATAGATGGTATTGGTGAATTAGCGGCACTATTTTGTCCGGATAATGCACAGATATACGACCTTGGTTGTTCAATTGGGGAAGCCAGTTTATCTATAGCTAAACGTTTACAACAAAAGAAACCCAATATTGAGGCGATTGATAATTCGCAAGAAATGATTGAAAGGTGTGAGCAACATGTAAAAACCTTTCAATATGGTCAATATATCAATATTCATAAAGACGATATAACATTAAGCACCTTATCTTCTTGCCATATGGTAGTAATCAATTTCACACTCCAGTTTTTAGCTAAAGATACTAGGCAAGGCCTTATTGAGAAAATATACCAATCCCTAGCGCCTGGCGGTATTCTGATATTAAGTGAAAAATTAGCTTACGAGGAACCCACCATTGACAATACTTTGGTTGCGTTACATCACAAGTTTAAACGTGATAATGGATATTCAGATTTAGAAATTAGTCAAAAAAGAAGTGCATTAGAAAAGGTGATGCAACTAGATACCGCCGATGACCATATTGAACGTTTAAAAGCCGCAGGCTTTTCTTATGTTTGTAGGTGGTATCAACATTTTAATTTTTCATCTATGGTTGCGATCAAAGCTAAAAATTTGGGTTAATTGATTCATGTATAAAATCGTTTTAACGACCTATGGTCTGCAACTAACAGGCATTGTTTAATGAGCAGTAAATTTAAATGGCGTAGTCTGTTTTATCAGTCACTTCTCAATACTAAAATGGAGAAGTACTTAGCAGACTTTGCAGACAAGCTAAATGATTGGGATACTTGTGGAAATGTAAAAGAGAAGACCAAACTCAGTAAACAGTTAGCGTCATTGCCAGAATGCAATAATGTTCAATTAGACATAAACGATATTGTCAGCATTGCTTCAGACTTACCTTTATCTGAAGGGGAAAGAAGAAAAACCATCTCTATACTTAAGCAATTTATGCCCTGGCGTAAAGGTCCTTTTAGCTTTTTTGATATACACATTAAAACTGAGTGGCGTTCAGACTGGAAGTGGAATAGAGTGCTGCCGCATATAAAAAGCCTTAAAAACAAAAAGGTATTAGATGTTGGTTGTGGAAGTGGTTATCACTTGTTTAGGATGCATCAAGCAGGTGCTTTGCAAATAATAGGAATTGATCCTACAAGTTTGTTTTTCTATCAGTTTCAATGCTTTAAACGATACATGCCCGAACAAAATATACACTTCCTACCAATTGGCATTGAAGCAATGCCCAGCACCCAATATTTTGATTGTGTGTTTTCAATGGGTGTTCTTTACCATCGACCTGATCCCATAAAATTTTTAAAAGAATTGAAACAGCAGTTGGCGCCTGGTGGACAATTAGTGCTTGAAACATTAGTCGTAGAGGGTGATAAAACAACAGTGTTGGTGCCTAACGAAAGATATGCCCAAATGAGCAACGTATGGTTTATACCAAGTGTAAAAGCGCTAATCGTTTGGCTAGAAAAAGTAGGCTTTGAAGATTGTAAATGTGTGGATATTGGTTTTACCTCTACGGATGAACAACAGTCAAGTGAGTGGATGCAAAATCAATCGTTAGTTGATTTTTTGGACCCCGAGAACCATTCTTTAACAATTGAAGGTTATCAAGCGCCCTTACGCGCCGTTATCACAGCTTCAGTCGCCTCGACAAAATAAACATAGTCTGCGGTGTAAAGACTTTGGCATTAAAATTGAAGTATTAGGAATTAACAAAACAATTGCCATATATTGTACTGCACAAAGTCTACATCAAGACTACGTTAATACTGTGGTAATAATAAGCTAAGTTTATGATTTAATGTGACTTTGGAGTTCTTATTTGAACATTGATACTGTAGTACATGACTTTATTATAAAAGAAAGGTTACCAAAAGAATATCGACATATCGCACTTAAATGGTTCGTCCCATTAGCTAAGACCCTATCCAAGCACCATGATGGTGCAGGTGGAACATTGATAATCGGGCTTAACGGTTGCCAAGGCTCAGGAAAATCAACCTTAAGCGCATTGCTCACTCAATTACTGACACAAGTATTCGATAAAATGTCTATCTCAATGTCGATAGACGATTTTTATTATAGTCGAGCACATCGTAAAACATTAAGCGAAACCGTCCATCCTTTGCTGCAAACAAGAGGCGTGCCGGGTACGCATGATGCAAACCTATTACTTAGTTGCATAAAGGCGCTAAAAAACCAGCAACATTGTGAAATACCTGTTTTTGATAAAAGCATCGATGATGTGCTACCGCCGAATCAACATATCCAAATAAAAAAAGCATTTGATATCGTAATTTTAGAAGGATGGTGCGTTGGGATGCTTGCCCAAGAAGACGGTGAATTAACAAAAGGCGTAAATGATTTAGAAATAAATGAAGACCCTAATGGCATATGGCGTCGTTTTGTAAATAAATCACTAGAAACAACTTATCAAACTGTATTTTCTGAAATAGACTACTTGGTAATGTTGCAAGCACCGAGCTTTGCTAGCGTCTATAATTGGCGCCTACAACAAGAAAATAAATTAATAGACACACTCAAGGCTAAAAATTTGCCACTAAATAAAGCAATGAATGAACTACAGGTTGGCCGTTTTATTCAGCACTATCAAAGGCTAACTGAATATGCATTAGACATACTGCCCGCCCGCGCCGATGCTTTGTTTATACTTAATCAACATCGAGAAATTATAAAATGTCAAATGACGTAATTAAACAAATCATGCCATTGACAGACAAGCATCAGGCTCTTGTTTTTAGTGATCTAGATGGCACATTACTTGACCATTATAGTTACAGTTTTGAAGAGGCTGAACAAACCATCGAGGCGTTAAAACGTTATCAAATACCGCTTGTTTTAAATACAAGTAAAACCTTTGATGAAGTTTTGGCTATTCAAGATGAAATGCAAATACATGGGCCATTTGTTGTTGAAAATGGTGCTGCAATATACATCCCAAAATCATTTTTTCCTGAAAAACCCAAAGGCACGACTTGGCGTAATGGCTTTTGGATGAAATCATTTACACACAAAAGGCAACATTGGCAAAACATATTGAAAAAATTGAACGTAGATTTTGAAGGTTGTTTTGAAATGTTCTCAGAAATGCCGATTGAACGGATAATTGAGTTAACTGGATTGGACCAACAAAGTGCTATCAATGCATCCAAACGAGAGTTTGGAGAGCCTTTATATTGGCACGCCAATGAAGAATTAAAAAAGCAGTTGATTAATTCGGCAACTAATTTAGGTGCTTCTCCCCTTCAAGGTGGACGATTTTTACATATTGGTGGAAATACTAATAAAGGAAAAGTCTTGAGTTGGCTTTGCAATGAATTTGAAAGACAAAATCAGGGTCAGGTAACCACAAGTATTGCGCTTGGAGATGGAAATAATGACATCGCAATGTTAGAAGCGGCAGACGTGTCGGTCCGTATTACTTCTCCCGTTAATCCGCCTCCTATTCTACAAAAAACTAAATTAGTATATACGTCACCTGTTGATGGTCCGAAAGGATGGAGTCAGGTGCTTAATCAACTTATTCCAATTTTACAAATAAGGTAATTACATGGCAGATTTTTATCAAAATGGTATTGTGACAACGCTGCACAATTTAGAAAATCGCTCGGTCGAAGCGCTCGAAAGTGAATTAAATGAATTCGCTAAAAAGCGGCCTTTAGGCTTAATTTTGCCTAGTTTATTTTCAGAACTAGAGGGTAAAGCTTTACCTGCAACAATCGATCATATTGCTAAAGTCCCGTACTTAAATGAAGTTGTCATCGGCTTAGATAGAGCTACTAAAGAACAGTACCAATACGCCTTAAAATTCTTTTCTCATTTACCACAGCAACACAGAGTCTTATGGAATGATGGCCCTCGACTACAAGCCCTAGATGAAGAATTACGTAAGTTGGGATTGGCGCCGAAAGAGTTGGGCAAAGGTAGGAATGTCTGGTATTGCATGGGTTTCGTTTTAGCCTCTAATAGAGTGGAGAGCGTGGCTTTACATGATTGTGACATACTGACATATGATCGCTCTTTATTAGCTCGATTAATCTACCCTGTTGCGAATCCGCAATTTAATTATGAATTTTGTAAGGGGTTTTATGCGCGTGTTGCCGATGGCAAAATTAATGGGCGTGTGTCGCGGTTATTGGTCACACCATTATTACGAGCGTTAAAGCATACCTTAGGCCAAAACGATTATTTAGAATTTATGGACAGTTTTAGGTATCCACTTGCGGGAGAGTTTTCATTTAGACGCGACGTCCTAAATGATATCCGTATTCCAAGCGACTGGGGGCTAGAAATCGGCGTTTTGTCAGAGATGCACAGAAATTATTCACACAATCGCTTATGCCAATCTGATATCGCCGATGCTTATGATCACAAACATCAAGACCTTTCTTTGAATAACGACCAGGGTGGTTTATCAAAGATGTCAATAGATATTACCAAGGCCTTGTTTAGAAAGTTAGCTACCCAGGGTACTGTTTTCAATACAGAAACCTTTAGAACAATTAAAGCAACTTATTTCCGAATTGCCTTGGATTTTATTGAAACTTATCACAATGATGCTGTGATGAATGGTTTGAAATTAGATATTCATTCAGAAGAAAAAGCGGTTGAGTTATTCGCAAAAAACATAATGAAAGCAGGCACGAGCTTTTTGGATAACCCTATGGAAACGCCCTTTATACCAAGTTGGAATAGAGTAGTAAGTGCTAAACCTGATGTACTTGAATGCCTTTTACGTGCAGTAGAAGAAGACCATAAAGAATTTCTAGGCCAATAAATGCGCTGGTATATAAATTGACTATTTTCAGGAACTATTAATGGAATTTGCTATCGATTTACAACATAAAATAAATCATCACTTAAACACTATTTATGAAGGCTTACTGAGCGATGTGGAATTAACAGCGTTGTCCCAACAACTCATTGAGACCATGCGTATAAATACGCGTAACAAAGCAAGTAAAGTAGAAGCTCATGCGAATTTATGGTCGCAAGAAGATGTTATTTTAATTACATATGGTGATTCCATAATTGAAACGAATGAGTCGAACAGTGAAGGCTTAAATAAAGCGCCCTTAAAAACACTCGATAATTTTTTAAATCGCTACTGCAGGGCAACCATCAATAGCGTGCATATATTGCCATTTTTTCCATATAGCTCAGATGATGGTTTTTCGGTGATTGATTATTCGACGGTAAATCAAGGATTAGGAGATTGGCAGGACATAAGCAGTATCTCTGAGAACAGTAAATTAATGGTCGATTTAGTAATTAATCATTGCAGTGCCCGCAGTAGGTGGTTCGATAACTTTTTACTCGATAAAAGTCCTGGCAAAGGATTCTTTTTTGAAGCTACACCAGATGATGATATTAGCAATGTAACACGACCACGCACCAGTCCTTTGCTCAAAGAAGTTGAGACTAGTAAAGGTACTAAACATGTATGGTGTACTTTTAGCCATGACCAAGTTGACTTTGATTTCCGAAACCCGGAAGTCCTAAGTGCTATGGTCGAAATAATTCGATTATATTTAGACAACGGTGCTAAGTTATTCAGACTAGATGCAATCGCATTTTTGTGGAAAGAAGTTGGCACTTCTTGTATAAACTTGCCCAAAACCCATGAAGTAGTACGGTTGTTACGAACGCTCATAGAGAATGCTGCCCCAGACACCATTATTATCACTGAAACAAACATTCCCAATAGAGAAAATCTCACTTACTTTGGAAATGCAAATGAAGCTCATGCGATATATAACTTTTCTTTACCTCCTTTGCTATTAAATACCCTTCTAACGGGTTCGTGCAATTATCTTAAACGCTGGATGATGAGTATGCCTCCAGCGCAAAATGGCACTTTTTATTTTAATTTTATTGCATCTCATGACGGTATAGGTTTACGGCCCGCTGAAGGTTTATTGAGTGAAGACGAGATTTGGGCGTTAGCAGATAGTATGCAAAAGTTTGGTGGGAAAGTGTCTTCTCGCAGCACAGCTGATGGCAAGCAAAAACCCTATGAATTAAATATCGCTTTAATAGATGCTTTACAAGGTGATGTGAGTGGGCCAGATGAATACCAATTACAACGTTTTCTTTGTGCTCACGCAATTATGTTTGGTTTAGAAGGTGTTCCCGGCCTTTATATTCATTCTTTACTTGGAACAACAAATGATTATGACAAAGTCACACATACAGGACAAAATCGATCTATTAATCGTCATAGATGGGAATATGCCGATTTAGTCAGTGAATTAGACGATGTGCATTCCTTGCATCATCAAGTGCTTACACAAATTTCGCAACTATTATCAATACGTAAAAGCCAAGCTGCTTTTCACCCAAATGCTACTCAATTTACACTGCAGTTAGGTGACCAAGTGTTTGGGTATTGGCGTCAAAGCATAGATCGAATTCAAAGTATATTTTGTATATCAAATATATCGAAAGAGACTCAACATATACGCTTAAGTGATATTAACTTAATTGGTACTGACGAATGGGTAGATTTATTGACACAAAAAATCATTTGCGAACAAATGGAATACATCGATCTAGAACCTTATCAAAGCATGTGGATATCTAATCGTTTTTAATAACTTAATAAAAAACGCCGCGTAAAGCGACGTTTTTTTATCTACTATTAGTTGACCTTCATTATCCGCTAAGTTTTACAATCATTAGGCTGTTTTTAAACGAATTTTCTAGCTCGTTTTGTTTTTATGGTTTGAATATAACCATGCCAAGTTGCATAACCGAGTACTGGCATTATAAAAATAAAGGCAATAAAGGCTGTAAAAAATCCGAGTAAAATGGAAATAAGGATTACACATGCCCAAACAAACATAGCTTCTTTGTTTTTCCAGACAGCGTTCATACTACTCAAAACAGCTGTTGCCAAATCTACTTTACGTTCCAACAAAATTGGCTGTGTAAACACGCTAATAACAAATACAAAAACTGAGAATGCACCGCCGACAATCGTACCAATTAGCAAAAATGGCCAAATACTCGCTAAGCTAGTATCTGAATAATTAGGGTTAAGCGCATGGATCAAGCTAGCAACCCTTAACCAAAATATCATAAGTATCATGAGCATTATGCCAAAGCCCCATTCATTCACGGCATTTCGCGACATTGCTTTAAACGAATGACGAAGTGAAGGTTTGTGCTGTTTTTCAAATTGCCATGAAACATCATATAAACCAGCAGCTAAATATGGCCCTAGCAACATAAAACAAATCATTGCAGGGAAAACTACCATATAAAATTCAGATTCTCTTATTAAATAAGTAATACCTAAAGGAATAAGAGCAAAGATAATTCCATAAGTAAGACTGATTACTTTAGCATTTTTAAAATCGTTAATGCCAAGTGCGATCCATTTGAAACAATCGAATTTTGCTAAATCAGCAGCGGGTAACACCCTAGCTATACCAGTATTTGCTAGCGGGTTATCGGATTCTTCTGTAGAGGATGTTTGATCAGCGTGTTGAGTCATAAATAATCACCTTAAGTGAATGGAAAATAGCAAATGAAAATGTACCTTTTAAGTAAAGTACATAAATGTCATCTCTTCAATACTTTAAATGATTAATATTAACATTCAAGCTCAAAAACCTGCAGGAATTAAGCTTATGGTCTTACTTTTTAACTAATGCTCGATTCCATTTAATAGGAACATCAAAAAATTCACTTAAGAAGGTGTTTAAATCTGAGAAACTAGTGACGGCAACCTCATGATTGACTAGCATTTCAGCTACAAACCTATGGCAATTTTGATCAAACAAGTGGTAGTCTAACAAGGTAAATAATTGCTTACGTGCCCTGTTTGCGGCTAAACAATTTGCTAATACCTTGTTATTGGGTTTACATGCCACATAAATATGCGTGCCAGAACGATTGCCTAAAAACCTTTCCGGAGAAACACAGCGCACTAGTCCCTTACCAGAGAGTTCATAAATCGTATTCTCGTACCATATACCGGTGTGATCTAACACACCGTAAATACCACACGTGACTATACTACCATTGACGGGTATAGATTTTTGGTCACTTTCACCAGGCATTGCATCCACGATATCGTGGTGTTTTAAATAGGCGACATTCGCTTTGTTGCTCGCATATAATCCCAAGCAAGCCGCGCCAAGCCAAATCAAGGGTGCTGGCATCGCATTATTCTCCTAAGCAAAATCCTATAGTTAACTATACGCTAAATTAAACAATTAACTTATACGAAAATTGTTTCAAATCTTTACTTAACACAGCAAGCTCATTGGTTTACTCTTACCCACTTACTATTTATACCCTTCTAATTTAACTCGGATCTTTGTTTTTTATGCCAATTCCTCCAAAAATTATGCAATCTTCAAAATTGGCTAATGTTTGTTACGACATTAGAGGCCCTATTCTTGCTCAAGCTAATAAAATGGAAGAAGCGGGTGAAAGAATACTCAAACTCAACATAGGCAACCCTGCCCCATTTGGATTTGAAGCGCCCGATGATATTTTGAAAGACGTAATTAGACAGTTACCAAGCGCGCAAGGTTATTCAGACGCACAAGGCATTTATAGCGCTAGGGTCGCTGTAATGCAGTATTACCAACAAAAAGGTATTTTGGATATCGACATTAGCGATGTTTATATTGGCAACGGTGTAAGCGAAATGATCACCATGTCAATGCAAGCCTTACTTAATTTAGGTGATGAAGTATTAATACCAGCACCGGATTATCCTTTATGGACGGCAGCAGTTAATTTGTCGTCGGGAAATGCCGTTCATTATCGTTGTGATGAACAATCAAATTGGTTTCCTGATATAGATGATATCAAGTCTAAAATAACCGCAAACACTAAAGCAATAGTCATTATTAACCCTAATAATCCAACGGGTGCCGTTTATTCTAAGGAAGTTTTGCTAGAAATTGTCAAAATAGCACGAGCGCATAATTTGATTATTTTCAGTGATGAAATTTATGACAAAGTTTTGTTTGACCAAGCAAAACATCAATGTATTGCTGCACTTGCTCCTGACATGTTCTGTGTCACATTCAGCGGATTATCAAAAAATTACCGTGTTGCCGGTTTTCGAGCAGGTTGGCTATTAGTCAGTGGCAATAAAAATATAGCAAAAAGTTATATTGAAGGTTTGACCATATTATCATCTATGCGAATGTGTGCGAATGTTCCGTGTCAACATGCCATTCAGACTGCCCTTGGCGGTTATCAAAGCATTAATGACTTGGTCGCAAAGGAAGGTCGTTTGTTATCTCAGCGCAACTTAGCAAGTGAGAAGCTAAATGACATTCCCGGTATTACTTGTATGAAACCCCAAGGCGCAATGTATTGTTTTGCAAAAGTTGACGAGAAAAAATTTAACATTAAAAGTGATGTTGATTTAATTTTAGATTTACTCAAACATAAAAAGATATTGCTCGTGCATGGCAGTGCATTTAATTTATTTGATGGTTGTTATTTTAGATTGGTGTTTCTGCCATCATACGATACTTTGGTACCTGCTCTTGAAAGCATGGAAGAGTTTTTTCTTAATTATAAGCAGACGTAAATTAATCTAGCATTATATCTCACGTTAATTACAGGCTATAAAAGTAGCAAATAGGATAAAATTTATGCAAGAACAAAGTGTCTTCATGGCATGGATAACTAGGATGCCACTATTAGAACGGTGGGCACTCATGCATTGTTTTCAATCTGAAAACGTCTCAGAGCATTGTCACCAAGTCGCGGTAATTGCACATATATTGACGGTAATTAAAAATAAACGCTTTGGCGGTAAGCTCAATCCAGAAAAGGCCGCGACTTTAGCGATTTACCACGAAGTATCTGAAACTAAATTGCAAGACTTAAATACCAATACTAAATATCATAATCCTGAATTTACAAAAGCATATAAAAACCTGGAAGATTTAGCAGAAAAAGAATGTTTGGCATCATTGCCTGATGATTTGCAGGAAGAAATGGCGCCGTTGTTAGTGCAATCGCAAGTGGACCCTGAATACAAAAAAATAGTAAAAGCAGCAGACATACTCCAAGCATATGTCAAAACACAAAACGAACTTCGATTTAATAATGTGGAATTTTGTCATGTGGAAAAAAATCTAAATAAAAGCTTGCAAGTGTTACAAAAAGAATTGCCCGAAGTACAGTGCTTTGTCGACATTTTTTTGGAAAGTTGTACGTCTACTGTTGATAAATTAATTCATCCCGAAATGTGATTAAAATGCATGTAAAATAAATATGCTAATTTAAATGCGCAACAATAAACGATTGCTAATTATATCGTTGAGCAGTAGTGTTAATTCTCTCAAACAAAAAAGTTTATCAACTCGACCTTTAGTTATATCATTGATAAATCAAAATTTAGTCACACAGACTACTGTAATAGGCACTATACCTCATACATAAAAGACGATGATGTTAATGCCTTTTAGGCCTTAAATACTAATGAGATAAAAAATACAATGAGTACTTATTTATTTGGAAACGATAATCCAGTGATTGTAACTACAATTCGAGAAAAGACAATTTAATGGATATTTGGTCTCAACGATTAGGTACACGAAATATAAAACGAGATGGTGACCATCGCAACGCTTTTCAGCGAGATAAAGCACGAGTATTGCACAGTGCATCTTTTCGGAGATTACAAGCAAAGACACAGGTAATGGGTGTTGGTGTTAGCGATTTTTTTCGCACGCGATTAACACACTCACTTGAAGTTGCACAAATAGGCACAGGCATCGCAGCTCAATTAGCGATAAAACAAGCGTCATTGTCTCAAGAATTGGAGATAGACCCACATTTGATAGAGACAATATGCCTCGCTCACGATTTAGGACACCCTCCTTTTGGCCACGGCGGTGAAATTGCACTTCATTATATGATGCACAAATATGGTGGGTTTGAAGGTAATGGACAAACCTTTAGAATTCTAACAAAGCTTGAAGCCTATTCTGAAAGTGACGGTATGAATTTGGCAAGGCGCAGTCTACTTGGGATTGTAAAATATCCAAATTTCACATCAGTTCTCAACAATACGGCGATAATCCCTGATGTTAGCCAACGTTTTTCACAAGTTAAAGCAGGCTCTTGGCATCCACCAAAATCATTATATGATTGTGATAGGTCTGTGTTTGATTGGATAATGGAACCAGTATCGGTTGAAGACAAAACAAATTTTATGGTATTCAAGCAGAGTGACAGCAAGCATGCTAAAACAATCCATAAATCAATAGACTGTTCAATAATGGAACTAGCCGATGATATCGCTTACGCTATTCATGATTTGGAAGATGCAATAGTGATGAATTTAGTCAACGAGGCGATATTTGAAGATGAAGTCAGTAATATTATTCGTGATCTTGAAGTTGAAGGCTTAAGCGAAAATATCCAACAAATCCAAAAGAAATTATTTGGACAAACAGCGTATCTGCGTAAAAATGCTATTGGAGCTTTGGTCAATGTTTTTATTACTGCAATATCTATCCATCGCAAACATGTCTTTGAACACGCCATTTTAGATTATGTAGCAGTGCTACCAGAGGCAGCAGAATTTGCATTAAATTTATTTAAGAATTTTGTCTTTAAGCATGTGATCAAAAAACCTGACATTCAACTAATAGAATATAAAGGGCAACAAATAGTGATGAGTTTGTTTGAGGCATTTAGCAGCGAGCCAGAACGCTTATTACCCCACAATACAAAGCTTAGATGGGAGTCTACCGAGGAAGAAAACGATAAATACAGAGTCATAGCAGACTATATATCAGGCATGACCGACGAATATGCCAATAGAATGTATGCTAACTTATTTTTACCTAAATCACATAATATGAGTGATTCTCAGCAATAGCTGCAATCTTTTCAGAAGTTTCACGGTCATATTAACAAATCACAAAAGGCCGTACTTATGTTAATAAAATCTAAACAAGCCAGTCAAGCTCGCGAACAAGATGTGACCGACGAGTCTATTTATCACAACCGTAGGTCGCTTTTAAAAAATTTAGGCTACGTAGGTTTAGGCTCGTTAGCGCCAAGCTTAGGAACGATGGCCAAGGCAGATTGGTTTAGTTCTGATAAAGAAAAAATATTCGAAACACAAAAATTACAGTACGTCAGCAGTACATATAATAAATCTCCTGTTGTTAGTGATAAAACCCCAGAAGATGTTGCTACCAGTTACAACAATTTCTTCGAATTTGGCACCAGCAAATCTGACCCAAAAGAAAAAGCGCAAGATTTTACAGTTGACCCATGGAGTCTACGCATCGATGGCCTTGTAGAAGAGCCATTGACGCTTGGTTATGATGATTTATTCAAATTGTTACCTTTAGAGGAAAGAATATATCGTTTTAGATGCGTAGAAGCCTGGTCTATGGTAATCCCATGGATAGGCTTCGAACTTGGTAAACTTATCGCCTTGACTAAACCCTTAAGTAAAGCTAAATATGTCGCATTTTCAACTTTATACGATCCTGAGCAAATGCCTGGCCAACGCAGTCGTTTTGTTGGCGGCGGTGTAGACTATCCATATGTAGAAGGTTTACGTATAGACGAAGCTATGCACCCCTTAGCTTTACTAACAGTGGGTATGTATGGCAAAACCCTACCGCCACAAAATGGCGCGCCGATAAGACTAATGACACCTTGGAAGTATGGTTTTAAAAGCATAAAATCCATCGTCCACATCAAATTAGTCGACAAAGAGCCGCCTACTAGTTGGAAGCGTTTAGCTGCTAACGAATATGGTTTTTATGCAAACGTAAATCCTGAGGTGGCGCACCCGAGATGGTCGCAGGCTCGAGAACGCAGAATCATGGGCAAAGGTGTTTTTAATCAAGAACGAATTGATACACAATTATTTAATGGTTATAGCGAAGTAGCGCCATTATACAATGATTTAGATCTTCAAAAAAACTACTAAATATATGACATTTTATTTGGTCAACAAGCCGATACGAATTGATGCTAGATATATCAACCTAACAAGGTTGTTTATTCATTCAGCTTCCCTTTTATATTTAACGTGGACATTATACGCGGCGATTGCAGGACTATTGCCAGGCGATCCCGTGCAGTATTTACTAGACTTTACTGGTATTGGAGCGCTTAATTTATTATTGCTCAGCCTCACTATCTCCCCTCTTAGCCGAGTCTTCAAATTTATACAACTCATACGAATACGGAAGACACTTGGCGTTTATGCAGCAATCTATGCATTAAGTCATTTTGGTGTATTCATCGTTTTTGAACTGCAATTTGAATGGCGATTGATAGTAAGTGAAATCATCGACAGGCCATATATCACTGTTGGGTTTTGTTCACTTTTCATATTAAGTTTGTTGCTAGTCAGCTCTTTTGATTTTGCAAAGTCTAAACTAAAACGCAACTGGCAACGTTTGCATAATTGGGTATATTTAGCGCTAGCCCTGGCTTGTCTTCACTTTTTATGGTCTATAAAATCCACCGAAATAGAAGCCATAATATATTTTGCAATGGGAATCGCTGCTCTTTTACTTCGAAGGGATAAGCTACTGAAGCCTCTTAAGCAAAAGATAATAAAAAATAGAAAATAAGTACTTGCCTAATTACTTATACAGTAGTACTGTATATACATACATATTGTATAGGTAACCAGTTATGAATACTTCAACACAAGAAAATGTATCAGCAAAGTTTGTTAACCCTACTGCTAAAAATATTCAATGGGACGAAAAGTCAATTGAGCACAGGCGAATGAGTACAAGTTCTGCATGGGTATTTAACTTAAGTAAGCATTATCGCTTCGCCAAGGCTGATGCAAGACAACTACAAGTTAATTCGAATAATAAACAATTCGAATATATTTGCAGGTTACTCAAGGCAAATACTTGTGAAGTCATATATTTTGATGAAGACTTTAGTTTTGAACAAACTCAAATTATTCGTAAATTACAAAAAAGTACAGGCACGCAGTTACACAGTGCAAAACTAGCTTATCTATTTGAAGATAATTTAGCTTTGGCGAGCTAAGGATGAATTTTTTGGCTCTTGTTATTAAGGATTAACGCTCTTTTCACACCATGTTTCATCAATGAGGCAATTAGCATTTTCATCAAGCTTGGGCTTATTTACGCTGTATATTATACGTGTTTGTGGTTGAGTTTTAAGGTGTAAATAATCCACTTCTAGGGGTGAGAAAATAAGTACTGCAAAATTAGCTGGCAATGTCTTATAACACTCGGGGGATGAATGTTCTTTCGGAATACTGCTTTTTTTGGCTTCGTTTTGGTTTTGGCTTTGGTTTTGAATCGCATCACTTTTAGGTGAGGGCCAATAGAATTGTGACTTAGCTGCATCTGATAGCGTATTCCAAACTACTTGTAGAAGACTTGTTGTCGCAAGGGTCTCTTCGCCATCGTTTTTAGTAAGCCTATGCATTACCACCTTAGACTGAATCCTGTATTGCTCTCTCGTGATAGAAAAATACCAACAAATTTCAGCTTCTGCTAAGTTTGCAAAGTCATTAAATTTAGCACTACGTGTATCGCTAATAGCAATGATACTATTTGAGCCGTCTAAAAATCCTCTATGCACCATAGTTCGATTGCGTGGCTTCCCATCACTATCTACCGAAGCTACTTGAAAATATTTAGATTCAGGCTTGCTCCTATGTTTATGTAAGCTGCGAGCTAACGATTGTCGCCAAGGTGGAAAAGACATTGTTAACTTTTTACTCTATCGAAAAGCGTGTAAAAATTATGGCTTGTTTGCTCAGCTAATTGTGTTAGCGGTACCCCTTTAAGCTCTGCAATAAATTTAGCCACATCCACCACGTGTTTAGGCTGATTCTCTTTACCTCTATGCGGAACAGGTGCTAACCAAGGTGAATCAGTTTCTATTAATAACTTGTCGAGTGGAATTTTCTTTACGGTTTGTTGTAATTCCTTTGCAGAATTGAAAGTAACAATACCAGAAATAGAAATATAAATACCCATTTCTATAGCCGCTTGTGCCATTTCCAAACTCTCTGTAAAACAATGTAATACTGCTCCTGTAGACCTTTCATAATGCGCATTTAAAAGTGAAAGGGTGTCTTCTTGAGCGCTTCTAGTATGGATAATTAATGGTTTTTTAAGCAAATTCGCCGTTTTTATGTGGTCGACAAATGAGGTCAATTGTATTGCTTTTGTATCTTCACTATAATAATAGTCTAAGCCAGTTTCCCCAACTGCTACCACTTCATCTCGGGAACAAACCCTCAACAACTCGTTAGCCGTAGACGCATCTTCTTGATGCAATGGGTGTACACCACAAGAAACAGATACATTCTTAAAATGCTTAACTTTGTCAAACATTTGTTCATATTCTTTTACCGATACAGCAACACACAGCATATGCTCAACACCAGCCAGTGTTGCTTCATTAACGGCGTTATCTAATTCGCTCTCATTAAGCTTGAGGCGGTCTAGATGACAATGAGAATCAACAAACATTATTGGCCTTCCCTATTTTGGACTTTATTAAAAAGCTGACTTAATAATAAGCCTTTATTGATTCCAGCTTTATTACTCAAACTCTTGCAACGACTGCATTCATCTAAAATTTTCTCTAAACTGTTTAATACATGTTGACTATTATTAGCCAGCAATTCAGTTTTATACTCATTTTTTGCCCACTGATAAGTCCAAGTAAAAATCGTCGATAGATGATTCATCCATTTGGTCGCCATGCTTTGAGGACTTAGATTGCAGTCCAACAGTTGTTCAAGATCACCTGTAAACAATAAAAGTAGATCTTCATCGCTTGTAAGAGCATCTAAGTAAAGTAAAGGAGAGCCTGAGTAAGCATCGAGTCCTTGTTGATTAACTGTCTTATCTGTTTTTTGTTGCAACCACGCTAAAGATTCCTCTACTTTTGGTAAGGACACTCTGATTTTTTCGCAACGACTTTTAATAGTAGGCAACACATATTGCAGTTCAGTGGTAGACAGCAGTATATATGTGTTTGAGTTAGGTTCTTCTAATGTTTTTAATAATGAATTACTTGCCGATTCTGTTAAACGTTGAATATCGGGAATAATAACTACTTTATTACCCAATAATTGTGATGTGCTAACTACAAAATCTCCAACTTCACGAATTTGATCAACACCAATACTTGGTTTATCAGATTTGACCCATTTTATATCAGGATGAGACTGCGCAACAAATAAAGCACAAGACTTACACTGTCCACATGCATTTTTACTCTCACACACGATGGCCTTAGCGAGTACAACGATTAAATGTTCTTCGCCACAACCTTTAGCCGCATCTAACAAAATACCATGATGCAATTGTTGATTTTGCAACCTTACAAATAAATCATTTTGGATAGTCTGTAACCACGGAAGATTCATAGTGACCTGTTTTGATACCAGTTGTCTAATGCACTTAACACATCTTTTTTTACCTCGCCAACGGATTGGCTTGCATCTATCTGAATAGCGTTAGGCATACTTCTAATCGTATTTATATATACCTGACGAGCACGTTTAAAAAAATCTAAACCAGCCATTTCAATTCTATCCAATTCACCGCGTCCTCTTGCCCGCTCAAGACCCAAACTGGGATCAATATCTAAATACAAAGTAAAGTCAGGGACAAAATCGCCTAGCGTTAATTGACGTAGTTGATGTAATTTTGTTAACTCAACCCTGCGACCACCTCCTTGATAGGCCAAAGATGATAAATCATGTCTGTCACCAACTACATAGTAATTGCTGGCTAATGCTGGCTTAATCACGTTTTGCACTAATTGTGACCGCGCCGCGTACATTAGAAGAAGTTCGGTCTCTTGTGTAACCTCTTCCTCAGCCCAAGGGTGCTTTACACACTCTCTTATAGCTTCTGCCATAGGAGTGCCGCCAGGCTCTCTAGTACATACGACTACTTGACCTTTCTTGCTTAAAAAGTCTCTAATAGCATCTATCACAGTGCTCTTGCCCGCACCTTCTAATCCTTCTACAACAATAAATCCTGAACTATGCAAAATATTCTCTTATTGGGTATTCTTTTATTGATTATTATTTTATTGTTTATTGTTAAGCGTCTCTAAGTATTGCCGCACCGCTTTATTGTGATCCGCAAGTGTTTGCGAAAAAACATGTCCACCACTACCACTGGCAACAAAATATAAATTATCAGTTATGTCTGGCCGAGCAGCGGCATTTATTGACGCCCTACTCGGCATAGATATAGGTGTTATTGGCAAACCTTTTATTATATAGGTATTGTAAGGTGTGGGAGTTCGTAAATGAAGACGTGTAATATCGCCATCGTAGTCTTCTCCCACGCCATAAATAACGGTTGGGTCAGTTTGCAAGCGCATATTTCGCTCTAATCGGTTGCTAAAAACACCCGCAATTTCACCTCTTTCTTCGCTTAAAGCAGTTTCTTTCTCAATAATGGATGCTAACACTAATAATTCATATGCATCAGTAATTGGCGTATCAATATATCTGTCTTGCCAAGCCTGTTTGACTACACTTTCCATTGCTTTATAAGACCGTGTAAATACGCTAGACGCTAAGTCATTATGAGTATAAAAATAGGTGTCAGGTAATAGACAACCTTCGATACTCTGATAATCGTTTTCACAAAAACTTCCGTCAGTTACCAAATACTGATAAAGCCCATTAGCCGAACGAACATCATTTTGTAACGAATCAAGCAAGGCAATTTGCGCTAACCAATTTGCAATTGTATCGCCTTCTACAAGGGTAATACTAAATTGTTTTTCTTGGCCTAAAGCGAACATACTCATAAGCTCAGTAAAATTGGCATTGGGTGGCAACTCATACATCCCTGCTTTTATAGAGCTTACCTCAGGATTTAATCTTAACCACAATTTAAAACCAATGCTGTCAACTTTTGCATATTCTGTTAATCTTTGTTTAACAGAATAAACACTAGAACCTGGTTTTATTTCGAACAATAACGGCGTCTGGTTATTCAAAATAGTGTTATCAATTGCCGTTACTTTAGTATAACCCACAAATAAAAAACATAATGACATGACGACTATGCTAACAATAGTTATTAATATGAATCGTTTCATTCTAATACTAACTCTGAATATAATGTATTACTGGCGAACAGAGACATTAATTCTTTTACGGTAGACTGGTCGGTGTCGTTCAGTGTAATACTCTCATTAGCTTTATTTTTTAAATGCAAATGTGAAACGGGTATGACTAAAGATATTGCATTTGTTAGAAAAACTGATTGGGCTTGTTGTAAGTCATCAATATAAATATCACGTGTTTTTATTTCTATACCTTGTTCAAGCATAGTCTTCATGACATGTCTCCGCATTACCCCGTCTACCCCAGCGCTTTCTATACGAGGCGTACACCAATACCCAGCTAACTTTACAAAGATATTAGCAGATGTCGCTTCGACAAGCCTATTATTAGAATCTAGCATGATAAAGTCATCAAGATAAGAGTAACGTTTTAGACGATGTTTAGCGAGGACCTGTTCTAGACGATTTAGATGCTTTACACCAGCGAATAAAGATTGAGAGGCTAAAGAAAAATCACATACTCCCAAATGATATTCATAATCTAAAGACATTTCCTTAGGATACTGTGGAGGTAGACAATCATGCACCGTGATATATATGTTGACGGTGACTTGGTCTGGTGTTTGATATCCGCGTCCACCAACACCACGTGACACAAGAACTTTTATGGCTTTATGTTGACCATTGTATTGTGATTTTATGTTTTTTAGCGGAGATAATAAGCCTTTTTGCAACTCATTTTTATCAAGGTTGAAAGATAAACAAGTGGCATCGTCGAACAGCCTGTCAATATGCTCTTTCAAGAGACAAAAATTATCACCATTAAATAAAATGCTAGTAAAGCAACCATCCCCATAATTCATGGCCCTGTCACGTACATCGACACTCGTCGATGCAGTCACATAATAGATTTCAAAATCATCTGGCAATGGGCCGCCCTTATTTAATTTATGGCTTTACAAATAATAAAGAACCATTGGTGCCACCAAAGCCAAAAGAATTACACAGTCCATAATCGGCCTTAAATGAAGCCGCTTTGTTTGCGACAAAATCTAAATCACAACCATCACTTGGATTATCTAAATTTATAGTAGGCGGCGCTATTTGATCGCGCAGCGCTAATATAGTAAATATCGCTTCAACTGAACCTGCTGCACCGAGCAAATGGCCAATCATTGATTTTGTTGAACTCACCTTTAACTTTGCCGCATGCTCACCAAATATTGTTTTTACAGCGGCGACTTCGGCTATGTCACCTGCAGGTGTGGATGTACCATGAGCATTAACATAGCCAATAAGATTTCTATCGACTTTTGCATCTACTATTGCATTTTCCATTGCTTGAGCCGCACCTGCGCCATCTGCAGGGGGAGAAGTCATATGAAAAGCATCACCGCTCATACCAAAACCTACTAATTCGGCATATATTTGAGCGCCCCTTGCCTTTGCACTTTCATATTCCTCAAGCATGACCACACCAGCGCCTTCTCCCATCACGAAGCCGTCTCTGTCTTTATCCCAAGGACGACTTGCGCCTTGAGGGTTAGCATTGTTCGTAGAAAGCGCTCTCGCTGCGCCAAACCCAGCAAAGGCTAGCGGGGTAATAGTTGCCTCTGAACCGCCAGCAAGCATTGCATCAGCATCACCGTAGGCAATAGTTCTGGCGGCAATACCTATATTATGAACACCCGTGGTGCAAGCAGTAACAACATTTAAATTAGGCCCTTTTAAGCCTTCCATAATTGAAAGAAAGCCAGAAATCATGTTTGTGATTGTCGATGGAACAAAAAATGGAGATACTCGCTTGGGTCCGCTGTTGGTTAGCTTTTTGTGATTTTCCTCAATTAAAGGTAAACCACCAATGCCTGATCCTATCGACACTCCAACTCTCGCAGCATTGGCATCATTTATGGTTAGACCTGAATCTTTAAGAGCTTGCATGCCAGCAGCAATACCAAGCTGAATAAACCGGTCCATTTTTTTGGCTTCTTTTCTAGGAATATATTCTTCAACATCAAAGTTTTTCACTTCGCCTGCAATTTTAGCGTTGAACTCTGCTGTATCAAAGCATGTAATATTATCAATACCGCTTTTGCCCGCTAAAATGCCTGACCATGTTGAATCAACATCATTGCCAAGTGGCGTCAGCATACCCATGCCGGTTACAACTACACGACGTTTGCTCACACAACCTCCTCAGTTTCGACTTCTTTGTATTATTATAATAAGGATAAATACAAGAAATTGCTTGATTTTCAGATATAAAAAAACGGCTCCCGTTTGAAGAGCCGTTTTTCTAAAAGCATTCTTACGCGTCGTTGTTAGCGTTTATGTAGTCAACCGCCGATTGAACAGTGGTTATTTTTTCAGCTTCTTCATCTGGAATTTCAGTATCAAACTCTTCTTCCAAAGCCATTACCAATTCTACTGTATCCAAAGAGTCAGCACCCAAATCATCTACAAAAGAGGCCTCGGATTTTACTTCTTCTTCTTTAACGCCCAATTGCTCTACTATGATTTTTTTTACGCGTTCTTCAATGTTACTCATAATTACAGGTTTCCTTTACATACCTAAAATAAAATAGCGGGGCATAGTTTATTGACCTTACCCTCGCCATGCAAGCTTAACCAAGCATTTATTCTGTGGTCGAACCACAGAATGTAAATTATTCGTTAAAACAAGCCTCGTATCAACTGTTATTTAGTGCTAAATCAATAAAAATCAATAATTATTGATTTAGCACATATACATGCCACCATTTACATGGATGGTTTCACCGGTGATATATGCAGCAGAATCTGAACATAAAAACAGCACCGTTGCTGCTACTTCTTCAGGATTGCCTAATCTGTTTGCCGGAATATCATTGAAAATCGCTGCTTTTTGATCATCTGTCAATGCGCGTGTCATATCCGTATCGATAAAACCTGGCGCGACCACATTAACAGTTATACCGCGAGACGCAATTTCGCGTGCCATGGACTTACTAAATCCAATTACAGCAGCTTTAGCAGCAGCATAATTTGCTTGGCCTGCATTTCCTGTTGAACCAACAACCGACCCAATAGATACTATTCTGCCAGATTTTTTCTTCATCATACCGCGCATAACAGCTTTTGATAATTTAAATACCGAGCTTAAGTTGGTATCTAGTATTGAGGACCATTCGTCATTTTTCATGCGCATCAATAAATTATCGCGTGTAATACCAGCATTATTTATCAGTATATCTATTGCGCCAAACTCTTCCACCATGCTTTTCAGACAAGCCTGCATAGCATCGTCTTCATTTACATTTAGGCAAAATCCTTTACCAGCACCTTCAAGGTATCCTGAGATAGCTTCTGCGCCTGCTTCGCTGGTTGCTGTTCCAAGTACCGTAGCACCTGCGGCAACTAATTGCTCCGCAATCGCTTTCCCTATTCCTCTGCTCGCCCCAGTAACCAAGGCAACTTTTCCCGTCAAATCAAACATGTTTTTTTCCATTTTTATTATCTATAGAATTAAAAATCTTGAGGCGTATTCATACTCTTTGCACTGAGAGATTTATCAATTCTTTTAATCAAGCCCGTCAATACTTTCCCAGGGCCAACTTCATAAATGTCGGTTACCCCCTCGCGTGCCAGCACTTGCACTGTTTTTGTCCATTGTACTGGCATGTATAGTTGTCGTACTAGTGCATCTTTAATAGCAGCAGGCACAGTGTTAATACTAACGTCCACATTATTAATAATTGGTATGATAGGTTCTGCAAATTGCACTGCACTTAATAGACTTTCTAATTTTTGACTAGCGCTTTTCATCAAAGAACAGTGCGAAGGCACACTCACTGCTAGCGGCAAAGCACGCTTAGCACCGGCTTCTTTGATTGCAATTGCGGCTAAATCAGTCGCTTGTTTAGCGCCAGCGATAACTATTTGTCCCGGACTATTATAATTGACTGGACTCACTACTAACTTCGTTTGTTCAGCAATTTGAGCACATATTTTTTCAACTTTGTCATCTTCTAAACCAATGATTGCATACATTGCACCGTCTCCAGGTGCTACTGCTAGCTGCATAAACTGTCCACGCGCCTCTACTAACTTCACACCCGCGTCTAAGCTTAATACACCAGCAGCCACTAAGGCAGTATATTCACCTAAGCTATGACCGGCTAAAAAGTCTGCTTTTATCTCTTTTTCTGAATTTAGTACTTTCCAGCAGGCGATACTTGCTGTAAGCAATGCCGGCTGGGTTATTTCGGTTTGTCCCAACTTTCCTGTTTCGTCATTTTGGACTACGTCCCATACATCATAGCCCAATGCATCTGATGCTTGCTCAAATGTTTCGCCAACCATACTAAAGTTTTGCGCTAGTTCAGCTAACATACCAGTCGATTGACTACCTTGACCAGGAAATACACAAGCGAGTTTACTCATATTTATACCTTATTAATATTTAACTAGTGCAGATGCCCAAGCAAATCCGCCACCAAACGCTTCAAGTAATAAATGTTGCCCACGTTTTATTCTGCCATCCCGGATAGCAGTATCTAGGGCTGTTGGAACGGTTGCAGCCGAAGTATTACCGTATTTTTCTAAGGTCATAACGACTTGGTCTAATGACATATCCAACTTTCGCGCAGTTGCTTTAATAATTCGGAAATTTGCTTGATGAGGTACCAACCAGTCTAAGTCCGACTTTGATAAATTATTAGCGTGCAAAGTTTGTTCAACAATTTCACTGAGTTTTGTGACCGCTACCTTAAATACTTCGTTGCCTTTCATTGAGCCCCAGTTTTCATGCACTGAAGCCTCATTACCTCTTGTTGGATTGCCGACTTGCAACAAATCACCGTAAGACCCAGCTGCATTTATATGCGTCGAAAGTATGCCTGGTTCATCACTTGCTTCAATAACAACAGCCCCTGCAGCATCACCAAACAAAATCACCATACTTCTGTCTGATGGGTTGATTAAACGGCTTAAACAATCACTACCAATGACTAAAATTCGTTGTGACATTCCGCTTTTAATGTATTGATCAGCAACACTAAGTGCGTAACAAAAACCTGCGCAAGCAGCGGCAACATCAAACGCTGGAATGTTGTCAACTTGCAATGCTTTTTGAATCTCGCAAGCTGTACTTGGTAACGCGTAACGTCCACTGGTAGTAGCACATATTATCATGTCAATATCATTCGCTTTTATACCAGCAGCTTCTAAAGCCAAATGACTAGCTTGCACACCCATGGTTGCGGCTGTTTCATTTTCACCAATGATACGTCTTTCTTTTATACCTGTGCGGTCAGTAATCCATTCATCAGATGTATCGACCATAATTTCTAGATCAGCGTTTGTTCGCACATCTTTCGGGTAGTAGCTGCCCGTCCCTGTTATTCGTGAATATTTTTGCATCAATGCTCCATCAATTCTTGTTCAATTTTTGCTTTTATTTTTGTTGGCACAGATTGCTTAACTTCCATAATTGCTTGTTCTACCGCAAAATAACAAGCCTCTGGAGAGGCATTCCCGTGACTCTTTACCACAATCGACCGCAATCCTAACAGACTCGCTCCATTATACTGGTCGGGGTTCATCCGTTGGTAAAGACTTTTGAACAATGGCATCGCTAATTTACTAAGCACACGCGAAAAAAACGATTGTGTACACACTGTTTTTATTTCATTACTTAAAAAGCTAGCAATTCCTTCACTGGCTTTAAGTGCTACGTTTCCGGTAAAACCATCTGTAACAACCACATCTGATTTCCCAGCAAAAATATCATCGCCTTCTACATAACCTATATAATTGATGGTGTCACTTGAACGAATGAGTAAATCTGCATGTTTTACTAATGAATGCCCTTTTATTTCTTCTTCCCCAACATTGAGTAGCGCCACTCTTGGTTGTTCAACTAATTGGCATTCTTGCATTAATATTGAGCCCATTAACGCGTATTGATATAAAGACTCGGCGTCGTAAGAAATTGATGCCCCTAAATCCAACAATAATACTCTACTGTTATTTTGAGTAGGAAGGAGTGTAGCTAGCGCTGGCCTAGTAATACCTGGAAGTGTTTTTAATACATAGTAGGCGGTCGCCATGAGCGCCCCAGTATTACCAGAGCTAACGCATGCATCAACTTCCTTACACTTGGTTAATTCAAGTGCTTTGCGCATGCTAGATTGCTTTTTAGAGCGGATCGCCATTGTTGGTTTGTCAGACATATTGACAATCTGCTCACATACCTCATATTTGACTCGATTGTTAGCAAGACATGAAGCAAACAGTTTTTTAGACTTATCATCACCGCAAAGTGTCAAATTAACTTTTGGGTGCTTTTGAAGAATGTTTTCGACAGCATATAAAAAAACATGGGGGCCGCGATCGCCCCCCATGATATCTATTGCTATATTGATGTCAGCTGATGTTTCAGCTACATGTTCTATAGGTAAGTCGTTTGAAGACAAGCTTATTTTCGACAAGCTATCTTAGAACATACTTAAGTCGATGCCTATTTAGCAACGACTTTTTCACCTTTGTAGAAACCATCGGCTGTCACGTGGTGACGACGATGAGTTTCGCCAGAAGTAGCATCAACAGAAAGTGTAGGTCCTGTCAATGAATCGTGAGAACGACGCGTGCCGCGTTTTGCTCTCGCTTTCTTACTTTTTTGTACCGCCATAGGTTACTCCTAATCTCGCTTAAGCTCTTTTAAAACCGCAAATGGGTTCTTTCGCTCTTGTTCCGGTTCGATTTCGCCAAATTGTAGGTCGTCAGCCTTGATTTCGCAATCCTCTTGCGCATGCAATGCGACAATTGGTAGGGCTAATATCAGTTCATCTTCCAACAATTCAAATAAATCAACTTCTCCGTGGTCATTGACCTCTACCGGCTCGTAAGCATCGGGTATAATGTCTAGATCTTGATTCCCCTGCACGGGAGCAAAACAAAATTCAGTATTAACTGAATGTTCAAAACACTTATTACACCGTTGACAAACAACAACGACATTTGCTTTCGCATTCCCTTTAAAATAAGTAAGACTCTGCGCGTCTTTTGAAAACTCAACTTCTATTAGGATGTCACCGTTAATGGATTCCACCGCCTCATTAAATCTATGCATGTCTTGTGCTAAATATTTACCAACATAACTTGATAATTTTTGTGCACTTTTGTACGGATCTAATTTTTTTGGTAGTTTCACATTTGCCATAGCGCGCGGATTGTATAGATTAACACTCAATTAGTCAAAGCTTTTTCTGTATCTAAGCCATTGCCTATTTGCTAGTATCTTATGTGTTGTTCGAAAAACAGTATTTTGTTGCCATTGAGTGCTATTTAGGAGTGTAACTTAGGAGTATTATGACCGTATCCATTATATTGGCATCGTCGTCGCGATACAGAGCGGCGCTATTGTCTAAAATACTATTGCCAAGCGAGCAACTTAAAGAGGATGCATTTATACAAATTGCACCTAACATAGATGAACGCACACAAGCTGGAGAAACACCGCAATCCTTGGTGATGCGCTTAAGTGTAGAAAAAGCAAAAACTGTACAAAAAAATAATCACAAGGCTATTGTCATTGCTTCTGACCAAGTCGCGTGTTCACCCTCAGGTGAGATTATAGGCAAACCACTAACTGTTAAAAATGCCATCTCACAACTAAGATCATTTAGTGGTAAAAAAGTCAGTTTTTATACTGGACTAAGTGTTGTATATGCCGACAGCGTAAATGTATCAACACGCATTCAGACCCATTTGGCTGTCACGCATGTTTATTTTAGGACCTTACAAAGTAAACAAATTGAATATTATGTTAGACAAGAAAACCCTCTTGATTGTGCGGGTGGTTTTAAATCAGAAGGCTTGGGCATTAGCTTGTTTGAGCGCATTGAAAGCGAAGACCCAAATTCGCTCGTAGGTCTTCCGCTTATACAACTATGCGGTATGCTGAGTAACATTGGTTTTGATGTGCTTTCCCCTAGCTCTTAAAGTAGATTTGTTAACCAAAAAACCAATAAGAGACTAAAATAGCAGCAAATATACCTGCAAAATCAGCGGCTAAACAACAACCTACCGCATATCTGCTATGTTTTATGCCTACCGCTCCTAAATACACAGCTAAGACATAAAAAGTAGTCTCTGTTGACCCTTGCAAGACAGAAGCTAAACGCCCCGCAAATGAATCCGCGCCATGAAACTGCATTGTTTCGATCATCAATGCTCGTGCACCAGAACCACTTAAAGGTTTCATAATGGCGGTTGGTAAGCCATCAACGAAGCGCGTATCAAAGCCCATAAACGCAAACAAATGTGAAATTTGCACAGTGACTAAGTCTAAAACGCCACTTGCTCGTAACATGCCAATAGCAAAAAGCATCGCCAGTAGATATGGAATTATTGAAATAGCAACTTCAAAGCCTTGTTTTGCCCCATCTACAAATTGCTCGTATGTATTTTGTCCCTTGCGCCACCCTATAACTAACACGGCAACGATAAAGGTTAATAGAGCAAAGTTAGCTATCAAAGCAGATTGTGCAGACAATTGCTCTGCTGCAAGTGTGGAAAAATATAGAATCACGGCCGCCAAAAAGCTAAAAATAGCGACTAGATACAAAAGTACAACTTTGTTAAAAAGATTAATTTTCTGTACCGTACATGTCACAAACAAACCCGCTAAGGTAGAAGCGCTGGTCGCCAATAAAATTGGAATAAATACATCTGTAGGTTCAGCTGCACCTTGTTCCGCCCTGTACAAAAACACTGCTATAGGGAAAAGTGTAACGGATGACGTATTGAGTACTAAAAATAAAATTTGACTATTAGTAAGTGTATCTTTGATGGGCGCTAAGGTTTGCATGTCTTGCATAGCCTTGATACCAAATGGTGTGGCGGCGTTATCTAAACCTAAAATATTGGCCGACATATTCATGGTTATGCTGCCTAAAGCAGGATGATCACGGGGAATATCAGGCATTATCCGACACAAAAATGGCGCAAGTAAACGAGAAAACTTACTAATCAGACCCGAATGTTCTGCTACTTTAAAGATACCCAACCAAAAGGCTAATAAACCAATTAACCCTAACGCGATATCAACACTCGTGCGAGCCATACTGGTCACTGCATTCATAACTTGTTGAAAACTGCCTAAATCACCGGTCACAAATACGTTGTAGCACGTTGCTACAAATGCAGACACAATAAAAGCTAACCAAATCTTATGTAACATAAAAACCTAATCTGTATAGTTTAACAATCTTAGAACACTATGTTTTCTAAGCACGTAGTCTATTCCTTTATTTAGCCCAGACTATATTTTGATCTATCAGGTGTAGCATAGACTATGTCGAATTATTTTGTTAATAAAACGCTTTAGAAACATTTACCGTCCTTAAAACAAATTATCCCAATTAATCGACAATGTAAATCTATGTGACTGAAATATATAGACATCATTTAACATTTTCATCATGCTCGTGATCCCAAACTAAAATGACCATAAAAATTAATAAAAATCACGTTAACATTATCTATTTTTTAAGCTATCATTAATGTCCGGCTTTAGTTAGTCATTTGCTTATACATACATCCACCAATTGCAAATATGCTTTTGTGGCGGTGGCGAGCAAAACATATAGAACGTGATATGTAGAAGTAATATCACGTGAAACAGTTAGCGCAAGGCTCTTAAATGAGCCACCCCTAAGCCTGGAACGTTATGTTCCGGGCCTTTTTAATTCTCCGCTATATCATTTTATTTGTCGCAACAATCCCTCTTGTACTGATGAAGCCACTAGCTTTCCATGCTTATTAAATATTTTGCCTTGTACTAGTGCGCGACCATTACCACTAAAGGGACTTTCCATTTCATACATTAACCAATCATCAAATTTAAACTCAGCATGAAACCACATGGCGTGATCAATTGTGGCTAATCGTAACGACTTATCTTGTGCCGACAGGCCATGTGCTTGCAAAGCCGTACTTAAAAAATGATAGTCAGACGCATAAGACAAGGATGCTTGATTAAGTGCAGTGTCTTGGGGTAATGAATCAGTCCCTTTTAACCATAACTGCCTTTTTGGTTCTCGTTTTTCAGCATTGAAGGCGTGTGAATGATTAACCGAACGGATGTCAATTGGCCTGTGAAAAGGCAAGGCTGCTTGCATACGGCTAGATAATTGTTCAAAGTGTGTATCATAAAACCGGATGTCTTTATCAATTGAATCAGGCGGAGGCATATCAGGAACATCAACAAATTGATGTGTCAGTCCTTCTTCTGGCAATTGAAAGGATGCAGTCATGTAAAATATTGTCCTTCCCTTTTGAATAGCTTTTACACGCCGAGCAGAAAAACTTCTACCATCTCGTACATTTTCAACCTCGTATACGACGGGTAAACTGGCATCGCCCGGCAACAAAAAATAACTATGAAAAGAATGTATTTTCCTATTATCAGGAACGCTTTTATATGCAGCCATAACCGATTGACCTAGCACTTGCCCACCATATAAGGCTCTATATCCCAAGTCCCAACTTTTGCCTCTGTATAGACCAATTTCTATTTCATCTAATTCAAATAAATTCTCTAAATTTGCAAGCAAACGTTAATACTCCATTTTATGTAGGGTTGGTTGAATTTTGATACGGATTCCTAGGGGCAAAGCGGTCAGGTAAAGCCGCTTGAAAATCAAAAAACCTCGTATCTTTATAAGGGAGCTTCATAAAACCAGAAATGCCAAGCCCATCTATCAAATCGATAAATTGCAGAAGCTCTTGTAATAAGCTGTTAAAGATTTTTTGCTTAGAATGGTCTAATAAAGTGTAATAATTATGAATTTTTAAGTGTGTCGGCAGCGCTTCAAAGATAATACACCCTGTATGATGGATTGCATTCAATTGATGAATTCGGGATAAAATAGGTTCTGGCAACTTAAGTAATTCGTCGGGATCTTCTCCATCCTCAAAATAAGAGTGCATTCTCGATTCGTCTTCAACAATCGATACCTTGCTCATTTCATAGGGAATTGACAAGGGTACTTGAGCAATAAACTTTTCGTTTTCGTTCTTCCTTTCGACATGTAGGGTATTCTTTGCATTGAACATACAAGATTTAAAAACACCTGAGCCTGGAATTGCCCGAGCAAGCGTGATCATGTTGTCTACACTACGATCAAAGGAGTGCTGAAGTTCAGGATTATACAGTTTCAAAGAGGAATCGACGTATATACCATTATCTTGCCATTTTATAGCTAAACCTCCGACAACAGGGTATTTGCCTAAACGACTCACTGCAGAAATAAATGCTTTTTCATTTTCTCCCATGCCCTGTAAGTAGTTTTTATAATAACGCTCAAATTGAGCATCATCTAAATAATGCAAATTACTTTCGTCAAATCCGTATTGTCCCCGTAAAAATGACTTTCTTGAACTATATACAACCGTCTCAATATCTTTAATTTCTTGATTGATCCAAGTGGGAAGTAAACAAATTTGTTCTTTAATATTATCTGTTTGAACGACAATGCGAGAAAGGTGTTGATAATTAGCAAACATATAATCACCCCCACGCCGCCTTGTTTCGTCGTCATCACTCATCATTGCTTCTAAACAATCGGCCAGTTGCTTGGGCAGACCTAAGCTGCTAGGCGTAATAATCTTTCTACCAAATCTTGATGATTGACCTGATGCTAGTGCGTAAATAGTGCTCGCTAATCCTTGTTCGTCAAAGCGAGGAGAAGATAACTTTCCATTAAGTTGATCATTACCTATAAAATAAACATCGCCTAATCGTGCATTAGTTTCTTGTAAATCACCCGACATAAGATCCATGACGTTTGAACCAATATATTGCCCATTTTCGTCAACTTGTGCGAACACACTTGAACCCCAGTCGATCAGCATAATGGATTCGTTTGTTGCATCCCAAACTAAATTAGAGGGTTTGATATCGCCATGTACAATTGGTTTTCTTTCACCATCACTTTTAAATTGCCTCAATTTTATCAATACTTCACACAGCATCTGTATGATTTTTATAATACTTTTAATCGGTAATGGGCCGTGCCGTAACGAAAACTGTTCTAAATCGACCCCAGGCGCTCGTGCCATCGCCAAAATAGACTGTCTTTTAATTTTTTGAAATGCAATCACTTCTGGAATAAGGTTATGGACCAATTTTCCTTGCATGTATGCTTCGTCTTCTAGGCGATCTTGTATATGTTGTGGCAATGTGATTTTAGAAAATTTGAAGACTCGCTCTTCTCCTAAACCCGATATACCTGCAAATGCGAACCCAAAGGCTCCTTTCCCTATTAATTCAACCTGCTTATAACCTAATTTATTAAGTTGTTTTTTACATAAAGCAAACCAATCTTTAATTTTTTTAGCATCTTGATGAGACAACAAATATAAAGACTGATCATCCGGAATATAAAAGTGTTTGAGCGACTTTTCATTCATATCTAACAAATTTATGCAGACCGCAACAATGTGTTAAGTTCAGAATAACCCTGATTTGATTCTGGAAGTTGTGCATTTAAGAAAGACAAGACTTCAGTTAACACTTCCTCTATTTGCCAAGGCGGGTTGATAAGTGCAATACCTGAACCATACATGCCGTTAAAATCACGTTTGTCCTGCCAAATAAAACGACAATCAATTAGACCATTCATTTGTAATCCAGCTATTCGTTCGACCATTTTTTCACTAAGTCCTGATTTGGGATTGCGAAGCAATTGACCACTTCTTTTATCTTTCCTGTGCTCAGATAATAATGGGTACCATATGGCAAAAATACCTATAGGCCATTTCTTAATAGTATTGTTTACGACCTCATAGACATTATCATATTCGTAACTATCCTCATATGGAGGGTCGATAAGAATACCGCCACGCATTGGTTGGGGCGCTTTTGGTGGTAGCAGCGCATTAATGAATTCATAGGCGTCACGCTGATGAACATGTATACCACTGCCACGCATCCGCCTTTTTAATTTTTTGTATGCATCATTATGCAATTCGTTAACATGAATCGAGTTTCCAGCGCAACATAGATCTTTTAAAATAACCGAAGAGCCTGGGTAAACGGGATTGTTGCCCTGCTGGGTAGAATAGTCGTTCAATAAGTGTTCATAATCATTAAATACACTATTATTTAGCATCGTAAATTCATTTTGCGTGTTACTTTGCGTGTTTTTTAATGAAAAATCTAAGTGCCGCGCAAAGGCCTCATCAAAACGATTATCTTCGTTTGTATTTAGTAAATACTCGCCCTCTCCAGCATGTGAGTCAGCAAAGAAAAACGGTCTGCTTTTTTGTTTAAATTTATTAATAAGGGCTATTAAGCACAAATGCTTGAATACATCGGCATGATTGCCTGCATGGAATTGATGCTGATAACTAAGCATATATTACATCTCCAACACAAAACAGTTTACAACATCCCTTGTGTTCTATTTTTGATAGTAAATATTGGTTAACGTAAATGTACCAGCATTTTTTCGGGATTGCTTAAATAATCTAACCAAAGATTGTTAAATTTAACCATTGTCGCGCCGTCAATGACACGGTGGTCACCTGACCAATTAACGCTCATTATATTAGAGGCAAAAACATTATCAGAAGAGTCGAAACGAGGTAGTTTCTGTATTTTGCCTAGTGCAACAATAGCGACTTCAGGTTTATTGATGACAGGTGTCGCGGTTATTCCCCCGAGGGCACCAATATTAGATACACTAATCGAACCGCCACTTAAATCTTTGTTACTTAATTTTCCTAATCTTGCTAAATCTATCAAGCGATTAAGTTCTACCGTTATTTGATACAAGCTTAAATTTTGAACATTTTTTATATTGGGCACTAATAGCCCAATTTTAGAATCGACCGCTAGTCCTATATTATGCGCAGATAAATAGGTTAATTCCGTCGCTTCAGTATTGAGTTGACTATTAAGGATAGGATATTCATGTAAAGCAAGTGAAAGTGCTTTAATAAAAAATGGCATGAAACTGAGTGATAGCCCTTCTTTTTCAAACTCTGGTTTAAGCAAGGAGCGTAACGCTATGAGTTTGTCCATACATAGTTCATCAGACACAGTAAAATGCGGAATTGTACTAACACTAGCAATCATTTGCTTTGCCATTGCCGCTTGTATACCTTTTAGTGGCATGACTCTATCAACAACTTTAGTCACACTTGGCGAATTTTCGACAGTGTTAGCATCTCTTATAAAGGTTTCATCTTTTTGGGCGTCCGTTGACCGTGCATCTGTTTTATTTGCATATAACAGCACGTCTTGCTTCAATACACGTTGTTTGGGGCCGCTTGCCTTAATCTTAGACAGCGCTATGTTCATTTCACGTGCCAAACGCCTGACAGCTGGACTCGCGATATTCTTACTACCGGCATGGGGAGGATCAAAATTTTCACCTTGTGAGTAGTGGTTTGATGGCATTACTTCAGTTTCTGTCTCGTATTTTAGCTTATCTGACTCAATTGCAACTGTGGCGGTTTTTACGTCTGCAGAATTATGTTGATTTACATCAGAATTACTCAAATTATCTATATACTGGTCAAACAAAGGGGTATGTACTTTAGCAATGTCTCCTTTTTGATAATGAATTTTTACGATTTTCCCATTGTGTTTTGCTGGAATTTCAACAACTGCTTTATCAGTCATGACCTCAACAACTACTTGGTCTTCGGCAACGTTATCACCCTCTTGAATATGCCATTGCATAATTTCACATTCAACGATACCTTCACCAATATCGGGTAAAATAAATGCTTCGATTGCACTAGGTATGTTCGATTGCACTTTTTCACTTTTTTTTGTCAGTGCTTTTGCCTCATTTTTCATGTGATTGTCTGAATCGATACTCTGCATAGAAAATAGGGGCTGATGTACTTTTGCAATATCACCCTCTTTATAATGCAGTTTCCCAACAACGCCATTGTGCATAGCTGGTATCTCTACCGTTGCTTTGTCTGTCATGACTTCCGCTACAGGCTGATCTTCTACAATTTCTTCGCCTTCTTTTACCAACCATTTTAATAGCTCGCATTCAACAATGCCTTCACCAATATCAGGTAGAATAAAATCACTCATTTTGCCAACCTCAATAGTCTAATGTACGTTTAATAGCTTCGTACGTTTTCAAGTGATCTGGCATGTACTCTTTTTCATGTGCCAGCGGATAAGGTGTATCAAGACCACATACTCTAGCAATAGGTGCTTCGAGATATAAAAAGCATTCTTGTTGCACAGTTGCAGCTATTTCACTTGCAAAGCCGCTTGTCAGTGGTGCTTCATGATTTATTAACAATCTACCTGTTTTATAAACCGATTGGCATACAGCTTCTGCGTCCCATGGCAATATACTTTGTAAATCGATAATTTCGCAGGAGATCCCGTCTTTTGAAGCCATTTCAGCGGCCTTTTCAATGATTTCTACCTGAGCTCCCCACGCTAACAAGGTAATATCAGTGCCTTTTTTTACGAAATCAGCCTTGCCTAAAGGCAATTCATAGCCAGTTTCAGGTACTTCGCCAACCGATGCCCGATAGATTTTTTTAGGCTCCATAAACAACACTGGATTATCATCTTTAATACTTGCCAATAATAAGCCTTTTGCTTGATATGGATTACGTGGGATGACAATTTTCATCCCCGGGATATGAGCAAAAAACGCTTCAGGAGACTGGGAATGATAGTGTCCACCTGCAATGCCCCCTCCATAGGGCGTTCGGATAGTTAAGGTACCACAACTAAATTGCCCCCCTGATCGATATCGGAACTTTGCTGTTTCGTTTACTATTTGATCAAAAGCCGGAAAGATATAATCACCAAACTGAATTTCTGCAACGGCGATAGCACCTTGCGAAGCTAAGCCATTGGCAAATCCAATAATGCCTTGCTCAGTAAGCGGGGTATTAAAGCATCTAGCTTTACCAAACTTATGTTGTAAGTTAGAAGTGGCCCTGAAAACACCGCCAAAATGACCAACATCTTCTCCAAATACCATGACACGTTCATCTTCTTCCATAACAGTAATGAGTGCATTATTAATTGCTTGCAGGAGATTCATTTTTACCATTACTTTATTCTCCCCGATGTTTTAGGGTAGTGTTGAGGATACTTTTGGATATGGGTTTTTAGTTCAGTTAATTGCTTTTGCAAGTGCCAAGGAGGGGTATCGTAAACATCTTCGATAATATCTTCGATTGGATTAATGGCTACTTTTTCGGCCCGTTTCAAAGAACTCAATATTTGTTCTCGAGTATCTTCTTTAAATTTATCGAGAGCAGCTTGGTCTAACCACCCTTTTGCATCTAACCATTTTGCAAACCTTAAAATAGGGTCTTTTAGTTGCCACTTAGCTTCTTCGTCTTTGCTACGATAACCGCTCGGATCATCAGACGTTGAATGTGCAGCAAGCCTATAGGTCATTGCTTCAATTAAAACTGGACAATTTTCGGCAAGCGCTATTTCTCTAGCATGTTGAGTCGCAGCATATACTGCTATTACATCGTTACCATCCACTCTGATCGTACGCACACCATAACCAATGCCTCTTGACGCAATGCCATCTCCCGCAAATTGTTCCTCAGCGGGAGTAGATATTGCATAACCATTATTGCGACAAAAGAAAATGACAGGACAGTTCAATACAGCAGCCATGTTAAGACCCGCATGAAAATCTCCTTCACTTGCGGCGCCTTCACCAAAATAACACATTGTAATTGCCTGTTTACCGGCCATTTTCTGACCATAGGCATAACCAGAAGCTTGAGGTATTTGTGTTCCTAATGGAGATGAAATAGTCATGAAGTTTAACGCTTTATCGCCATAATGAATCGGCATTTGGCGGCCTTTGTTGGGATCCAGTTCATTGCTAAACATTTGGTCCATGAACTGGTCAGTTGTATAACCACGATACACTAAGGCACCTTGTTCGCGGTATTGTGACATAATCATATCAAGTTCACTAAGGGCCGCAGCTGACGCTACAGTCGCTGCTTCTTCCCCTCTACTTGCCAAGTAAAAACTTATCCTTCCTTGTCTTTGCGAACCAATCATTCGATCATCAAGAAGACGCGTGTACTCCATACTATAATGAATGTTAACCGCTGTTTTTTTATCTAGCTTTAGCGCATAATTTTTGTCAGTTTGTATCCCATCCTCGTCAAGTAATTGCAGCATGGGAATATCAATAAGTCCGTTATCGATAATATTGACCGTATTTGTCATTTTTATACCTGACAAATGGTTTCTGTCTTTAACTAATTTATCTGTCATATTAGATACTCAAACTAAATCGATAAGATAAGTTATATTAGTCAAGCATTAGCTTTGCTGCTTTGCTATTTAAATTTATATCGTTGCGGTATTAGGATAATTCGTCTAATTATGATTTTTTAGTAGGATGCATATAACATGTGTAACAAATTTGTATCTATAAATGTACGATTTTATAAACCTTTACATTACATTGTGTACACATTCGCGATTCCCTGTTAAAACTCTGGTATACATATGGAGAATATAAGTATTCAATATATGCAACATTCTTATGAAAATGTCGTCTTAGTAAGTGATAAAAGTACGTAATAAAATTAATTACTACCGTAAATGTTATAAAATTATCATTGATTGTTTTACATTATGGTCGTTAACAATATAGCAAAACATATGCGCTATCAGATTGTGGAGAAATAAATGAAATTAGTTGCTGCAGCGGTCATCACCGCTCTTTATGGTTCAAATTTGGTTGTTGCTAAATCTGAGCAAATTAGCAAAAAGGTTGATGGCGAATTAAATCCACCGCTAAGCGAGTTTGTACCAGCAATAAACAAAGAAGAACAAGCAACAGTAGATCAAAGACGAAATAAAAGAAGTCCAGAACTAGTTAAATTTACACTCAATAGTGATAAAAAATCTCTAAGTTCGCCTAATAAATTTACCTTTGAAGCAGGTTTAGGTGACGCAAAATATACGTATATTGTAGAACTAAACGAGCAAGCTCTAGCCCAAAATACTGAATCACTACGTATTTTAAATCTTCGGCACGGACATGACCAAGATATCGATACTCGTTTTACTGACTCAACACCTGCATTAAACCAACACAGACAAAAAATCCGCAAACAAAAAACCAGTTTTTATGCTGACGCGGAAAAAGTACTCGGAAAAGTAGATCCCCTCGCTAGTTTTGAGTACGCGCTAAATGGCTTAGCTCTAAAACTTACACAAAACGAAGCTCAGCAATTGGCCAATTTGACTCAAGTTAAAAGTATTACACGAGAACAAACATTTAGGCTAAATACTGACAGAGGGCCAACCCTCGTAGGCGCTCCTGCCGTGTGGGATGGTAGCGCGCTGGCCAACATTGCTCCAAGTCAAGGCGAAGGAATCATTGTTGGTATCATTGATTCTGGGATAAATACTGACCACCCGTCTTTTGCGGAACAAGCCGCTGATGGTTATGTGCACACTAACCCTTTGGGTAATGGAGTATTTATTGGTGATTGCGCGAACGGCTTTCCAGAACTTTGTAATAACAAATTAATCGGGGTAAGAAGCTACTCTAGGATCACCGACGATTACTCGGATACCGATGTTTTCCCGCCTAATTTACCTCGTAATGGTGAAGATTATGGTGGTCATGGGAGCCATGTAGCGTCTACTGCCGCTGGAAACGTGTTATTAAATGTTGCTGAAGTTACACCTGAGTTTGGTGAGCAAGAAAGTGCTGGTGTACCGACCGGATTTTCATTTCCTCAAATATCAGGCGTAGCGCCCAGAGCAAATATTATTTCTTATCAAGTGTGTTACGGTGGTCGCACTGACGCAGGTGATACCTATGGCGATTGCCCTGGTGCTGCGATTATTCAAGGAATAGAAGATGCCATTCGTGATCAGGTCGATATCATTAACTTTTCTATCAGTGGCGGTGGAAACCCTTGGAATAGTAATACTGAACAAGCATTCTTATCTGCTCGTAATGCGGGTATATTTGTTGCTACGTCAGCAGGGAATAGTGGCCCAAATCCTGGTTCAACAGTAAAAAATGCTCCTTGGTATACAAGTGTAGCAGCGGCTGAGCATGGGCGAGAAAATGTCTTTGCCAAAGAAATTAATAGTTTTTCAGGTGGAAGCAGCAGCCTATCGGCTATTACGGGACAAAGTAATACTGGCAATATAAGTGCTCCAATCGTATATGCGGGTGACTTTACTAATCCTAACGATCCCAATGGCGACCCTGCTCAATGCCTACAAGCATTTCCAGCTGGCACCTTTAATGGACAAATAGTCGTTTGTGATCGAGGTGAAATTGCGCGTATCGCAAAAGCCGAAAATGTCCGTGATGGAGGAGCTGGTGGTTATGTTTTAGCTAATGTCGACGGCGGTGATACATTTTTAGCCAATGACCAATATGTGGTGCCAGGCATTCATATTAACGCTGAAAACGGTAATCGTTTAAAATCATGGTTAGATTCTGGCAGTAACCACAGAGCCACAATTACAACCGGAAATGCTACTCAAGTTGTTGACGAAAGCCGTGTAGATGTACTTGCTAATTTTTCATCAAGAGGACCAAATGAAACCAATAGTACTTTGGCGCCTACTTTAACCGGTCCGGGAGTCGATATTTATGCCGCTTATGCTGACCAACAATTTGGGCATGATGGACATGAACCGGCAGCCAGTGATTTTAATTTTTTATCTGGCACTTCAATGTCTAGCCCACATGTCGCAGGCTCTGCGGCATTAATAAAGTCAGTCCATCCCAGCTGGTCACCCGATGAAATCAGGTCAGCGTTATCTCTCACCGCGACATCTACAGTACAAACAGATGTTGGAACCGACCCAGAAAATGGAGATTTTTTTGATAAAGGAGCAGGACGAATAAATGTAGATCTCGCGGTTGCGTCAGGTTTAGTGATGTCTGAATCAGGCACTAATTATACGCGTGCTAACCCTGCAATAGGCGGCGACCCTAGATCCTTAAATATACCATCAATAACGGACGATGAATGTGCCGGCACTTGCACATGGACAAGAACCTTCACGGCAACAACAGATGCTACTTGGACTGCCAGCACAGCAATTATAACCAATGGTTTGGCCATTAATATTAGTCCTAGTTCTTTCACGCTAAACGAAGGCCAAACTCAAACCGTTAGTTTTGAGATTGAGAGTGCTCGAGCCCCTAAAACTGAGTATTCGTTTGCTAGCGTGAGTTTTTCTTCACCTGGATTACCTGACGCAACACTGCCCATTAGTGTATTTGCATCTATTGGTGATATTCCATTAGCCTTAGAATTTGATAGTAGTCGGCAAATTGATTCTCTATTACAAGCAGATATAGAAGCAATCAATCTTCCCAATTTTTTTGTTAGCGGATACATGCCAGTAAAAGCAACGGTGGTTGATGGTCAAGTCAGCGAAGATTCTGACAATAGTGACTTGTTCGATAATTTAAATGATGGCGTGCAGATTACCACGATACAGGTACCTAGCAATGCTGTCAGACTCGTTACCGAAATAAAGAGTTCTACCGCGCCTGATTTAGACCTATTTTTAATTTATGATGCCAATAGCGACGGTGTGGCTTCTCGCTCGGAAGTAATAGGTGAAAGCCTGTCGAGTGATTCAACTGAAGAAGTATCTTTAAATTTCCCAGACGCCGGTACTTATTTTATCGCAGTCCAAAGTTTTACTGGATCAAGCGCTACTTCAGATAGCTACGACATGCGCTACGCAGTAGTAGAAAATACACTTAGTGAGGATGAGCTTGTTGCTATAGCGCCAACCTCAATTGATGCCGATACCCCTTTTGATTTAAGAGTTATTCATAACTTACCCGATTCAACATCTGGGGACGATTATTATGGTGCAATTGCCATGGGCACCGCGAGTGGACTCGACGATTTGGGGGTCATCACTGTAGATATTAACCGTAAAGATGACGATGTATTCTTAACAGGTGCCGCCCAACGATTAGTAGAAGCTGGCGATACAGCTTCTCTGGCTGTCAACGTAGGACCCAACACAACGAGCGAAGCAAGAAATTACCGGATCATTGTTCCCTTACCAGTGGGAACTGATTTTGGTAATTTTAGTGCTGCATTTAACGGACAAATTATCAATAATGAACTTGTTTGGGAAGTTAACAAGGCACCACAAGAATCAAGCACAGACATACTTAGTTTTGACTTAACGATGTTAGCGGGTGCAAATCCTGGCCCCGTTCCCGTCGTTGCGCAGAGTGAATTAGTCAATCAAACTTTTTCAGAGTTAGAGAATTCTCAACCTTTTGAACAAGTGCAGATTGAAGGCGCACCAGAGTTGTCTTTTAATGGGAATGATTCGATTACTTTAAATGTTGTAGAAACGCAATTATTGACGATTCCTTTGAGCATAAATGAACCAAATGGCGACAATACTACCGTTGTATGGACACAAACTATGGGCCCTGCAGCAAGCATTATAGAAGCAAACGGGAGCTTTCAATTAACTGCACCTAATGTCGAAGCGGATGCGGTTTTAAACTATGATGTGGTGGTGACTGATAGTAATAACAATGCTAGCTCGGCCTCAATAACCGTGAATGTTGATAATAATGCGGAACCGGTTATATCCAGTATTGATGCACCAACAAGTGCCAATGGTGGCCAACGTATTACGCTAACGATTAATGTAACCGACCCCGAAAATGATAATCTGACAATAACGGTGAATGGTGAAACAATTACCGGCAACACTTTCAGCACCACAACCCCTACAACAGGCAGTAGTGTAAGTTATCAGGTTTTAGTGAGTGACGGTATTAGCACTGTTTCACAGACAGTCAGTGTCAACTTAACTCAAACACAGGTAAGCAATCCGCCAGCGAGTAGTGGAGGTGGTGGTGGCACAGCGCCAATATTGACAGCACTATTACTGCCATTGATTTTTATCAGAAGGTATTTTCGCTGAATACTGTTAGCTCAGCGTAGTGCTGTTTTAGCGCTACGCTTAGCTGACATATAGTTCACGTGGCACTAGTCGAACACTTTATGCTTTTGTATCCATTTAACACGTGTAACGGTCATGACCGCTGCCACACTGAGACCTACGATAAATCCTACCCAAAACCCTGCGGCTTCCATTTTGGGCACAATTAAATCTGTCGTTGCTAATACTGTCCCCACAGGAAACCCTATCAGCCAATAAGCGATAAAACTAATAATAAACATAGCCGTCATGTCTTTATAACCGCGTAATGCATTGGCTGAAACAACTTGTATCGCATCTGAAAATTGAAATAGCGCTGCAAGTATCAACAAACTAGATGCTGCTGCAATCAATGGAGCTTCATTACTGTATAAACCTGCTATTTCTTCGTTAAAGAGTAATATTGTCGTTGCCGTGACAAAAACTGTTAAAATAGCTAATAATAACCCTGCCAAATAGGTTAATTTAGCATGTGCTGAACGCCCTTCCCCTATCAAAAACCCAATTCTGATAGCTAAGGCTAAACCTATGCTCAAAGGCAACATAAATATAAGAGAAGAAACATTCAAAGCAACTTGATGCGATGCCACTGTAAGCGCTCCAAACGGCGCAAGTAAGACCGCAACAATGGCAAATAAACTGACTTCAAATATTAAGGTAAAGGCTATTGGCAATCCCATTTTAAGCAGGCTAAAAATATCGTTTTTCTTAGGTATCAAAAATACGTCATAAAGCCTATAGGGTTTAAGTTTTTTAGCGCTTAAAGTATATAGAAAAGTGACAAATGCCATCACATATATCACGATCATTGTGGCCACACCGCAGCCTACCCCGCCTAGTTCAGGCATTCCATAAAGACCATTTATTAATATATAGTTGGCAGGTATATTAACGAGCAAACCTGCTCCCATAATCATCATTGTGGGCCTGGTTAGCGATAAACCTTCACAATAATTTCGTAAACACTGGTATATGGCAAAGCCAGGTGCAGCTAAAAACACATAAGTCAGATAACCGAGGCTTTTTCCTGAAACATCTTGCGGCATGTCTATTGCGTCGATTAAGGTAGGTAACAAGAACAAACAAAGTAAAGCTACGCCTGCAAAAAACAATAATAAATACATCATTTGCCAAACGTTTTTGGCAACATCATCGACTTTTTTCGCTCCGTCTAGCCTTGAAATAATCGGCGTTAGCGCAAGGCTTATGCCCTGGATAAACACCAACATAGGTAAGCTAATACCAACACCAATCGCAACCGCTGCCATATCGATAGAACTATAGCGTCCCGCCATAATAGTATCTGATACACCCATTAAGGTTTGTGTTATTTGTGCAATGAGTAAAGGCCAGGCAAGTTTCGAAAGAACGTTTAGTTCGCTAACAAAATTCTTTCGGACATTATTTGGCATGTTGAAGAGAAACCTTACTTGAACCCTCAAGCGCTTTATTCATAAGATGTATTTCTTGTTGATCTAAATGTCTATACTGTCCCGGCTTTAAGCCAGCTAAGTTTATGTGCATAATGCGCTTTCTAACAAGTCTTTCTACATCATAACCACAAAATTCACACATACGCCGTATTTGACGATTTAAACCCTGTTGCAGCACAATATCAAAGCTCTTTTTACCAATCATTGTGACTTTGCATGGCAACGTTATTGTATCTAATATTGGCACACCACTGGACATTTTCTTGATGAATAAAGGGTTAATATTCTTATTAACACTTACTCTATAGAGTTTGTCGTGGGTGTTTTCAGCTCTCAGTATTTTATTGACAATATCACCGTCGTTTGTCAGTAAAATCAGGCCTTCTGACGGTTTATCCAAGCGTCCAATTGGAAAGATTCGATGCTTAAACCCAATAGCATCTATGATATTTCCTTTCACTTTTCGTTCTGTTGTACAAATAACTCCTACCGGCTTGTGATAGGCAATATAAATTCTGTCACTTTTGTTTTCTGGCACCGCGTTTACTGCCTTGCCATCGACGGTTACTAGGTCGCTCTCAATCACTTTTGTGCCAAGTTCAGGGCTTTTGTTATTTATTCTAACGCGCCCTTGTTCGATCAACTTGTCGGCTTCACGTCGCGAACAATAACCGGTATCACTTATAAATTTGTTAAGTCTTTTCATTAACAATTTTTCTGTTTCATATTTGGCTGTGTTTTATACGCTTTAAAACAAAAAGCGTCAACTATCATAAATATTTAGAAAATGTTTAGTGGAGTCGTAATAACACTAAATGCAACTAAAACTTCGGAAACACTACTTTTTTAATAGTGCTTTAATGCCGTCAGTTAATCCCTCTAAGGTAAGAGGATACATTTTATCTGAAACTAGTTGTTTCATAATTTGTATTGAAGCATGGTAATGCCAGTAAGCTTCTGCTTGGGGATTAAGCCAAATCGCATATTCAAAATGGTTCAGCATTCGCTGCATCCAGACACTGCCGGGTTCTTCATTCCAATGCTCGACACTGCCACCTGGGTAAGTAATTTCGTAAGGGCCCATAGTGGCATCGCCGACAAATATAACTTTGTAATCTGGGCCATATTTGTGCAATATCGAATAAACATCTGTCATTGCATCGTGACGTCTGCTGTTATCTTTCCATACCCCTTCATAAATACAGTTATGAAAATAAAAAAATTCAATATGCTTAAATTCAGTCGTCGCCGCAGAAAATAATTCTTCACACTGTTTGATATGTGGATCCATAGAGCCACCGATATCAAAAAATAATAATAGCTTTATCGCGTTATGGCGTTCAGGAGCCATTTTTATATCTAAGTATCCTGCATTTTTAGCGGTAGAACTAATCGTATCGTTAATATCGAGTTCCTCGCTTGCCCCTGTTTTGGCAAAACGTCTTAAACGTCGCAAGGCAACTTTAATATTGCGCGTACCTAATTCAACGTCATTCGATAAATTTTTAAAATTTCGCTTATCCCACACCTTTACTGCAGAGTTATTTCGATTTTTCTCTTGCCCTATCCTTATGCCTTCTGGATTGTGTCCATTAGCACCAAATGGCGAAGTGCCACCTGTACCTATCCACTTATTGCCGCCTTCATGACGTTTCTCTTGTTCTTTCAACCGTTCTTGAAAGGCCTCCATGAGTTTATCTAAACCGCCTAGTGCTTCGATTTTCTTCTTTTCTTCGTCACTGAGCATTTTCTCAAGGGCATTTCTCAACCATTCTTCAGGAATGGTTTCGTTAAAAAGGTCTAGCGCTTGTACCCCTTTAAAATACTCCCCAAAGGCCTTGTCATATTTGTCAAATTGACTTTCATCTTTAACCATAACAGTGCGACTTAACAAGTAAAACTCGTCAATATCAGCATAACTTAAGCCTGTTTTCATTACCGCCATTAAGTCCAAAAATTCGGTAATACTAGTCTTAACACGATGTTTTCTTAGGGTGTAGAAAAAATCGACTAACATGTTAGCGACGGGCCATAAACATGAGCTTTTCAAATAAATGTATATCTTGCTCATTTTTCAACAAAGCGCCATATAATGGCGGCAAGGCATTCTTTTTATCTGAGCTATGTAATACATCTGCCGGAATATCGTCAGCAACCAACAACTTCAGCCAATCTATGAGTTCAGAAGTTGATGGTCGTTTTTTTAATCCATTTACTTCTCTAATTTGAAAAAATGAAGTGAGTGCTTGGTCTAACAAATCCTTTTTAATATCTGGATAATGTACTTTGACTATATCTAGCATTTGTTCTCGTTCAGGAAATTCTATGTAGTGAAAAAAGCATCTACGTAAAAATGCGTCTGGTAATTCTTTTTCATTATTCGACGTAATAATAACGATAGGACGCTGTTTGGCGACCACATTTTCTTGAGTTTCATAAACAAAAAATTCCATTTTATCGAGTTCTAGTAGTAAATCGTTAGGAAACTCAATGTCGGCTTTGTCGATCTCATCAATTAACAACACGGGCCGTTTATTGGCAACAAACGCCTGCCATAACTTACCTTTGATTATATAATTATTGACATCTTCTACTCGAGAATCGCCAAGTTGAGAGTCTCGCAACCTAGATACCGCATCGTATTCGTATAGTCCTTGCTGCGCTTTGGTGGTGGATTTTATGTGCCACTGCAGTAAATTTGTGTCTAAGGACTTAGCTAATTGCTCGGCTAACATAGTTTTGCCTGTGCCTGGCTCACCCTTAATCAACAATGGTTTTTCAAGTGTAATTGCCGCATTAACAGCCAGTTGTAGTTGTTTGCTCGCAATATAGTCGTTAGTACCTGTAAACTGCATATTATTCCTATTTTTTAATTCGCCAAAACCATTTTCAATGTGATATTGCTTAAAAAGCACGCTTTAGACATTAACAAAGACCAAGCGGCTCTATGTTATAGCAAAAAAGCACTTTGCTTTTTTGCAGAACACCCTAATCTATACTATTAGTTCAACTGAGCACAATACTGCCACATGCAAGCAAGTGCTCGGTATAATGTACGAATTTTACATAAAACACGACAGTAAAAATTATTAATGAACGCCAGTAAGTCTGAGTGATATAGACTATAAACCTTGTATTTAAAAAGAAAAAAAGGATAAATCCCTATGAACGTATTTGAAGATAGTTCTCTTGCCATTGGCAAAACACCATTAGTAAAACTCAATAGAGTAGTCACCGGTAATGTATATGCCAAAATTGAGTCAAGAAACCCAAGTTTCAGTGTTAAATGCCGAATAGGGGCAAACATGATATGGGACGCTGAAAAATCAGGTGCTCTCACTAAAGATAAAGAAATTATCGAAGCGACAAGTGGTAATACAGGTATTGCATTAGCATTTGTTGCGGCATCAAGGGGATATAAGATCACTTTGACTATGCCAAGCTCCATGAGTTTAGAGCGTAGAAAGTTATTAAAAGCGCTTGGTGCAACCCTGGTATTAACGGAACCGCCAAAGGGCATGAAGGGCGCAGTTGCAAAAGTAGCAGAGTTAATGGAAGCTAACCCTGACAAGTACGTTGCTATGAATCAATTTGATAATCCTGCGAATCCTGAAATACATGAACAAACCACTGGCCCTGAAATTTGGGACGCTACCGACGGTAAAGTCGACGCATTTATAGCCGGCGTTGGCACGGGTGGCACCATCACCGGTACGTCTCGTTACATTAAAAACAGCAAAGGTAAAGCAATCACCACGGTCGCAGTAGAGCCTAAAGATTCACCTGTAATCAGCCAAGCTTTAGCAGGACAGGATTTAACACCTGCACCTCATAAAATTCAGGGCATTGGCGCTGGCTTCATTCCAGGCAACCTTGACTTAAGTATTATTGACGAAGTTGAGAAAGTATCAAACGAAGAATGCATGGAAATGTCTCAAAGACTGATGAAAGAGGAAGGTATTTTAGCCGGCATTTCGTCGGGAGCGGCAGTTGTTGCCGCTGAAAGGTTTGCCGCTCGACCCGAGAATAAAGATAAAATCATTGTCGTATTATTAGCCTCTGGGACAGAACGTTATTTAAGCAGCCCATTATTTGCAGGGCAATTTTCAGACTTAGAAGAAGTTCAATAACAGACAAGGTTTATTGATAGTCGCTTGTTTACATTCAGAGTCACTGAAAGACACAGCTTTGCACTGTGTCTTTTTTTGCTAAAGACTTATCCCCTAATACCAGAGCAACCAACGCTAAATCTTTATTCATAATTGCCGATAAGTAGAGGGTAGAATTTGATATGGAATATTTATGCGTAAATTTTGTTGGATAGTTATACTATGTTTGAGTGTATTTGCTTGTTCGTCTCCCGATGAGGAAGAAGTCAAAGCGGGCAAATATGGAATGATGGGCAGCGATACACCCCAGTATGCTGCAGTGATTTTCATGCGTGCTGTTTATAACGATAAAAATCTAGATAGAGCAACAAAACTTAGTACAGAAAGATTCGCACGAATTTTAAAAGGGTATCACACCAATAAGAATGTTCAGCGTCAAGTATTCAATTTACGTTTAGACGACATGACCACCGAACCTATTTCTGGTGGCGCTTTATTATTTTCGGAAAAACAAAAAAGCGCGGATATCGAAATGAAAATAATTGGGCATTATAACAACAAAAAAATAACCGAGCTAAAAACAATTTCATTAGTCAAAGAAAGCGGAGACTGGAAAGTGAAAAGCGTTAGTAATACCGTTCCTTAACGCTTACTGACCTAAGGCAATTCCTTCTCGTCTTGGGTCGGCTCCGCCTTTAAGCACGCCGTCTTTAATTTGCACGCCGTGCAACCCACTGTTTAAATCGACGATGCGTACCTTGTGACCAAGGTCACTTAGTTTAGATTCCAATTTAACAATATTAGTGCCCTTTTCTAACGCAGTTGATCCATTTCTGTTACTAACGCGCGGCGCATCAATGGCTGTTTGAATATCCATGTCAAAATCGAGTACGTTGACGATTGTTTGCGCGACATAGTTGATGATCCGGCTACCACCTGGCGAACCCACTACCAAAATCAACTCACCTTTATCATCAAACACGATACTAGGACTCATCGCACTGCGTGGGCGTTTATTTGCTTGAGCTCTATTAAGTACCGGTTTGCCATCTTTATTTGGATTTAAAGAAAAATCGGTAAGTTGATTGTTCAATAAAAAGCCGTCAACCATGAGACCTGAACCAAACATAAATTCTATACTGCTGGTCATAGATACTGCATTCCCTTGTTTATCAACAATACTAATATGACTTGTGCTGTCTAATTCATAGGCGTTATCTGTCGTAGTGACTAGCATTGGATATGGTTGACCTGCCGTTTTAGTTGAAAATGGCTGCTTAACACCAACAAGTTTTGCACGTTCGGCTAAATAGTCTTGATTGATTAATGGCTCTGCAGACAGCTCTAAATATGATAAATCTGCTATATATTCGGCACGATCTGCAAATGCCATAGCACTTGCTTGCGTAAATAGATGGACAAATTCTGCACTTTGAGGTCCATATTGGCTTAAATCAAACTGCTCTAATACCTTGAGAATTTGAAAAACCGACACGCCCCCAGAACTTGGCGGGGCCATACCGCAAATTTTGTATTGTCTATATTTGTTGCACATGGGAGCCCGCTCAATAGCCTCATAGTGGGCAAAATCAGTAGCTGATATCGTACCTGGGTTCACCGCTGCTGTGTTCACAGTATCGCTTATATTTTTAGCAATCTGCCCTTTATAAAACACATCAGAACCACCCTTAGCAATAAGTCTAAACGTTTCTGCTAACGCCTTGTTCTTTTTTATATCGCCAGCTTTTATGGCTTTTCCATCAGGTTTAAAGTAGGCCATAGATTCTGGGAATAGGTTCAAACCTGGATGCACATCAATTTCAACTAAACGAGCAAGCCTAGGTGATACCACAAATCCATTTTCTGCCTGAGAAATACTCTCATCAAATAAACTGTCCCAAGAAAGCTTACCAAAAGCAGCTTGTGCCATTTCTAATGCTTTTAATGAACCCGGGACACCTACTGACTTTCCACCGACCACCGCTTGTCGCCAAGCCATAGCTTTGCCATCTTGAATAAATACATTTTCGTCAATCGACGCCGGTGCAGTCTCCCTTCCATCAAAAGTATGAAGTGTTTTATTCGCATTGTCCCAATACATAATAAATGCACCACCGCCAATGCCCGAAGACTGAGGCTCAACGAGTGTCAACATTGCTTGCACTGCAACGGCTGCGTCAATAGCAGTACCGCCATTTTCAATGACTGTTTGGCCTGCTCGAACAGCATAAGGATTAGCGGCAGCAACCATATAATGTTGACTACTGACTAACTGCTTATTTTGCACACCGGTTGCAGCCTCTGGTTCACGGTCCTCGAGCACTACTTTTTCTTCGTTACTTGAGCACGCTCCCAATAAGGCACTTATAATTATCGCTACCACCATTGGCATTTTCTTAAAATTCATTGCTGTTCCGTCTTATTTAAAATAGGTTTTGTTAATTTCACGTTTTTCCAAAAAGGCAGCAAACGCTTCTTTTGCCGGAGGGCTCTGCATTGCTTCTACAAATATTTCTAATTCGCGGTCTATGTGCTCAGAAACTTCTGTTGTATCGTGATTTATTAATTTTTTAGTCTGCATTAAAGCAAGAGCAGGTTTATTGGCAAGCTTTAGCGCAAGTGAGTCAACTTCATGTTGTAAGTTATCATCGGCAATTTTAGTCACAAAGCCCCACTCTAAAGCTTGATCCGAACCAAACGATTCACCCAACATTAACAACTTTTTTGCTACTAGATTGCCAGCGATACGAGGAATTATAAAACTTGAAGCGTATTCTGGTACCAAGCCCAAATTAATAAAAGGCATCGCAAACTTTGTGTTTTTGTGGCAAATAACAAAATCACAGTGCAGTAATAGTGTTGTGCCAATACCAATGGCGAGACCTTCTACTTGTGCGATAACAGGTAAAGGACAATGCAACAATGCATGCATAAAATGGTAGGTGTCTTTAAGCGAAGGATTGCTTTGATTAACTGCTTTAGCAAATTGAGCAACATCATTGCCCGCAGTAAAACAATTTGCGGCGCCTTTTACTATTATCACTTTGACACCGCTTTCAGGCTTTGATGCATTTTCTAACGCTAACCCCATATCTCGATACATTTCTGGAACAAGCGCATTTTTTTTATCGGCGCGATCCATTACAATCGTTAATATGGCATTTTCAAGCTCTTGATGGATCATTATCAATATCCTGCTCTATTATATTGCCTTGCTAATAATATAAGTGTACTTATTCGCGATACGTTAATAAAGACAAAGTCAGTAAACAATGAATATTTTTAATCGCTTTATCAAACAATTGCCTAGCAAGCCTGAGCAATACTTTGCTTATCTTATAATAGGTGCTTTGTGTATCATATTGTTTGCTGTTGATAGTTTTTTTAATCACCAAGCCTATCATTACCTAGCGTTTGAGCGAGAAGGGTTTATTAAATATGAGTACTGGAGAGGTTTAAGCGCTCACTTGTTACATACAAACATTTGGCATTTAATGTTAAATTTGCTCGGCCTATTATTGTTATGGCTGTTACATGGTGATTACGCTAACAGTCGCCGTTTGTTCTTACAGTGTATTGTCTTAGGTGTTGGTATCTCCGCAAGCATTTACTTGTTTGCACCCAATGTTATTTGGTACGTGGGTTTGTCGGGGATTTTACATGGTTTGTTTGTTATCGGCGCTATCATTGATATCCAGAAAAAACGCGCTAGTGGCTATTTATTGCTAGCCGGCGTTATTATTAAAATAGTTGATGAACAATTGAGTGAACCTGACGCCAAATTACAAGCATTGATTCAAGCAAATGTGGTAATTGAAGCTCATTTGTATGGCATAATTTTAGGCTTTGTTATCGGTTTAGCAATCGTATTTAAAAAGAAATAATAAAACACGCTAGCATATCCGCTCCTCTTTTGACCCTACTTACAAATGCGTTTCAAACAATTTAAAGATGCGTCGATATTCATCTAGCCATGAGCTAGGCTGGACAAAACCATGGGGTTCTACCGGATAGATTGCCGTTTCGAAATTTTCTTTTTCTAATTCAATTAAACGTTGCACAAGTCTAACCACATCAACAAAAAAGACGTTATTGTCAACCATCGGTGCATTTATCAATAAGGGTTTATTTAAACCTTCGGCAAAATAAATAGGTGAACTTCTTTCATAGGCGATTGGATCGACATTAGGCGTATTTAATATATTTGATGTATACCCAAGATTGTAATGCGCCCAATCAGACACGGGCCTTAAAGCAGCACCTGCTTGAAATAGCTCTGGTTCATTAAATAGCGACATAAACGTCAAGAACCCACCATAGGACCCACCATAAGTGCCTATTCTGCCTTCATCAACATTCGCGTTATCGACCAGCCATCTCACACCATCTTTTAAGTCTTCTACCTCTGGAGTTCCCATTTGCCGATAAATTGCGGTGCGCCAATCCCGGCCATAACCTGCTGATGCCCTATAGTCCATATCAAGGACAACATACCCTTTTGAGACCAATAAAGAATGAAACATAAACTCCCTGAAGTATCCAGACCAACCAAGGTGCGCGTTTTGCAGATATCCAGCTCCGTGGGTGAATACAACCGCACGTCGTTTTTCATTGCTGTCGGTTTGTTCAGGCAAATAAACGCGTGAATAAATAGGACGTTCTGTATGACTAGATTCTATGGCGACAATTGATGGGGAAGTCCAGGGTATAGACAGAAACTCTGGGCTAACTGTGTTAGTAAGCTTATTAGCCATAACGGATTCTGTAACAGCATCATCTACAGTTACCGTGTATAATTCTGGCGGCATAGTAAGCTTAGAATGGGTTAGCACTAATTCGTTTTCATTAGGGCTCAAGACATACTCAGTTTTACCATTTAAGTCGGTTAAGGCAGTTGCATTTCCCCCTTCACTTGGACGTCGATAAATTTCGTATATGCCAGGATGTTTCTTATTTGCGGTATAATAAAAATAACGGTCATCTTTTGTTAGCACAACATCGTCAACCACAAAATTACCTTGTGTAATAGCTTTTAAGTCCCCGTCTAGGGCTTTTGTATATAGTTGTGAATAGCCCGATTCTTCACTAAGTAGCCACAAACTGAGTGAATTATCAAACCAAGCAAACTGATTAAATCTATAATTTATCCATGCTTTGTCGTGAGCACGATGTTGGTTGGTTAGTTGAGGTTTTTCAACATCGACCGTGACAATCCATCTGTCTTTGTTATCCCACGCTTCTAACATCAGCGCTACATGTGAACTTGAATCATGCCACTTTATAGGTGACTGAGTAGACAACAAACGTACTTCTCGAGGTAATCTGTTGGGTGTATATGTTTTACCAACACGAGTTGCATTCTCTGCTTTTACGGAAGCCAATACATCTTCATTCACCCCAGGTAAAGCTTTGTAACTCAATCGTTTCTGAGTGTTCGCTCGTAAGTCTAAAAAATGTATATCATGAGCTTGTGGTTCTGCATCGGCGACTCGTTTTCTTACCGCTTGTGCGGCTATTCGTCCGTCTTCCTGAATGTAGTGCGGCATGATATCAGTATCAGAACGCGTTGGCGTATTTTCACGGGTTACCACAATCGCGTACTTGCCATCAGGCGAAACACTCGCGGCTACATTGGTATCACTTTTATTAAAATAAAAGGTAGAGACCATATGTGAGGGGTTTTCCTGCTTTACTTTCTGGTCAAACTCAAACCTATCTTGTTTGTTTTTCCGCTGCACTTGAATATATTTAATTAATTTAATTTGCTCTTTAGCGATATAATCTTTGGGTGCATCGACTGCCGTAGGGGCTTTACCAAAATACCATTCAAACAACTGTTCTTGCTTGCCGGTGTTAACATCTACTGCATAAAAACGACTGCCCTGTTGATAAGAAAGTCCAGTTTTTTTGTAATAGGATAGATTAAATGCTCTATCACTACTTTTAGTCAATTGAGTAACTTTTTTCGTCTGTTTGTTTTGCGCAAATACATTACCTTCATGAATCCATCCAACAAAATCAAAGTCTTGATCATCTACTATTACATCATAATCATATAAATGCCGATCTTGATGTTCAACAATAATGCCATTGCCTTGATTAGCACTGGTGATAAATAAATCTCGTACTACTGCACCTTCGCGCTTTCGAGAATACAAAATGCTATCTCCATCTGCCGAGAAATATGCATTTTCGGGCTGCCTACCCAACCAATCTGGGTCAGACATTATTTGTTCCATTGTCAATGAGACGGGTGCTGCCTGCTCAAGTACACGCGTATCAATTTGAAGCGTTTTTTGTTCAATCGTTTTTGTATTTATGATGGATGAGGTCTTAGAGGAGTCTATATTAACTGCTGCAGTTGAACTGCTATCGGTTGCGTTGCAACTAAAGAGTACACTTGTACCAATAATGACAGCGATTAATTGAAATTTATTTGAAGGTAAAGCGGTCTTATTTAAGTTCATTCAGCATTCTCGATTGCATTTTGCGATATGTGGATAATTAATTTGATACAGCATGGATAGTATAGCCATGTTTAAAATAAATAATAATAAGCCTATTGTAGTTTAGCGTACATATTAAAACTAATTGTACACAAATTGGAAGAAGTGTGATCTAAAGCTAGAGCATCTCGTTATGAATAACGTAAATCACCTAATTATATAAAGGACCGTCAATGAAAAAATTATCAATAGTATTAGGCGCAATGATCGCCTCTGCTGCTTCTACCACATTGGCAGCAGATTGCCCCGATGTATTAAAGCACATGAAGCGAAAATTAAACTCACAAGAAATAGTAAACATGTGTGATGCTTACGCAGGGAAGGCGGTGTTATTTGTAAACACGGCAAGCAAGTGCGGGTTTACTCCTCAATTTGAGGGGCTAGAGAAACTATATGATACTTTTAAAAATGACGGCCTGGTCGTTGTTGGTTTTCCGTCCAATTCTTTTGCGCAAGAATATGATGATGAAAGTAAAACTGCTGAAATCTGTGAACTGACCTATGGCGTTAATTTTCCAATGTTTGAGCCAATCGACGTTAGAGGTGAAGACGCAGACCCGCTCTATGCTCAACTAGCAGAGGAAACGGGTAAACAACCTAAGTGGAATTTTAACAAATATTTGTTAAATAAAGAAGGTAACTCCATTGTCCACTATGGAAGCCGTGTTAAGCCCGATGATGAAGACTTTTTAGCGGATATTTCTGCTGCTCTAAAAGACGAATAAGCTTTTAAAAACAAAAAAAGCCCCGCACAATCGCGGGGCTCAACACACTCAACTAGGAACACACAAACAATTTCGTTAACTCAATCCGAATTATCAAAATTGTTACTATTATTAGTGTTCACTCCCGTGTTTTGGTTCATAAAATTTTTAAAAAATTTGAAATTTTTTACATGTGCAATGCTTGCGTTAAATCCTGAATTATATCATCGGCGTTTTCAATACCAAGAGACATGCGTATCAGGGTATCTGAAATCCCCATTTCTTCCCTTTGCTCAGGACCATTTTCATAAAATATTGTGCTTGCGACAGGCAAAATTAACGTTCTGTTGTCTCCTAAGTGGGTCGCAGACAAAATCATATCTAAGGCGTTAATAAATGAGCGTACATCTATGCTAGCGTCAAGTTCAAAACTTAATATACCACCAAAATTACCGTTAAACAGTTCCTTTGCCAGCACATGTTGTTGGTGTTCGGGTAAACCTGGATATAATACTTTGGTAACGCCATTATGAGTTGCCAAAAATTGACTCACTTTTAGAGCGTTTTCGCATATTTTCATCATGCGCATTGATAAAGTCTCGAGACCCGTTGAAATCAAATGCGCTGACTGGGCCGCTAGTGTTGCACCAATGTCTCGTAAGCCCTTTTTCCTAATTTGTGTCGTGCCTAAAGCATCTGGCTCAACGTTTTTGTATACATCATAGATATTATCAAAACCCGTCCAATCAAAGTTTCCCATATCAACAACAACACCTCCTAACACGTTTCCATGTCCAGATACATACTTTGTCAAAGAGGTGGTGAGTAAATTTGCTTTTACCGCCTTTGCATCCAATAGAACACAAGGTGTCATTGTATTATCAAGCACGAATAACAAACTGTTAGATGCGCAATAGTCACCTATATTTTTTAAATCAGCTACTTGCGTGCCAGGGTTTGCAATACTCTCGCAAAATACCATTTTAGTATTGTGTTTCACAACGGCCGCTAAATTATCGACCTTTGTGGTATCAATATAATCGACATCAATGCCAAACCTCATCAAAGAATCAATAAAACTGCGAGTGTTACCAAAAAGGAATTTACTAACTACGATATGGTCTCCCGATTTTAACAAGGAAAACATTAGCGCGCTAATCGCTGCCATACCTGTGGAAAAAACAGTTGCATATTTCCCACTTTCAAATTTTGCTAATATATTTTGCAGAGCAACTGAAGAACTAGAAGAACTTCGTGAATAAACATGACCATTTTTCTTACCTTGAAAAACAGCTTCTAAATCAGCTACATCATCGAAATGAAATAAAACTGAATTATTACTTGCCTCATGCACCGCGCCCGACTGGGGTAAATTAACTTGGCGATCTGCATGCACTAATTCAGAATCTAGCTTCTTTCTTTTCACTCACTACTTCCTATTGTTAAAAATTATTTTTGACGCTATACCATATACATCTAGTGGTACTTTTAATGCAAACACGCCCTTTCGTGAAAGTATGTTAGCACAGTTTATTCGTTGAATTGGTTGAAGTTACGATAACAAATCACTATTGTATAGGTCTTTTTTGTTGCAAGTATTTCGAACAAGTATAAATTTATAGATGTGTATATTATTTATTGCAGTCAACCAACATCCCAAATACCCCCTAATTATTGCCGCCAATCGTGATGAATTCCATAAGCGACCTACCCAAGCGTCACACTTTTGGCAAGGTCAATCAGATATTTTAGCGGGTAAAGATTTAGTCGCTGGTGGAACATGGATGGGCATAAATAAAAAAGGACGCATTGCAGCTTTAACTAATATTAGAGCACCGGGCAAAGAAAGAGAGAATGCAGTCAGTCGGGGCGAGCTTGTCGCCAATTATCTAGTAAATCATCAGCCTGATGATGAATATTTAGCAAATTTGCAAACAACACATGAAAATTACAACGGTTATAATTTGTTATTCGGCAACATAGGTAGTTTGCAGGTTTATAATAGCTTTGAAAACACTTCATATGGCCTAAACAATGGCGTTTATGGCTTATCGAATGCGAGTCTTAATAGCCCGTGGCCAAAACTGGATGCGGGCCGCAAAGCCTTAGCTGACTATTGCAGGCAAAGTGGTGAACTACACTATGAACACTTATTTGAATTATTAATGAATGATGTCGCCGCTAGCGATGATGAACTGCCTAAAACTGGTGTTCCAATCGATTGGGAAAGGAAATTGTCTTCCATATTCATAACAAGTGAAGAATATGGCACACGTTCAAGCACAATCTTGCTAGTTGATAAAAATCATAATTGTTTGTGGGAAGAACGAAGTTTCGACACCAATGCAAAACTCATAGGTCAACAAGAATTCAAATTTGTTATCAATTGAACCTGTTTGGTGCATGTTGCCCTTCATATGATGATTGGCGACAACGATAGTTTGAGCGTGAACTAAAAAACAGAAAAGATTTTCTGCACATCAATAGAATAGGCCTCGAAATTATTATTTAAACAGGCATAATAGCCCCAACTTTACTGCATTTTACTAATTAAGGAAGTAACACCGTGTTCGAATCGCTGTCTGCGCTATCTCCCGATCCTATTTTAGGCTTGTCCGCTGCTTTTAAAAAAGACCCCAATCCCGCTAAAATTGATCTTGGGGTTGGTGTGTATAAGGACGAACAAGGCCTTACGCCTATTCTGGATTGCGTATCACAAGCGCAACAAATGCTGTTAGCAAGTGAAACGTCGAAGGTATATATCACGCCTCAAGGAAATCAAGGCTATATCAACGGAATGGTAGAACTTTTGCTGGGTCACAATTCGGCTGTAACAAGCGCAAATCGGGTTGCTGCGGTGCAAGCACCCGGTGGTTGTGGAGCACTTCGTATATTGGCTGAATTACTTGTGAGAGTGAATAAAAATACCCGTGTTTGGGTGAGTGATCCAACCTGGGCGAATCATATTCCGCTATTAGGTGATGCTGGTATAGATTTACAAATATATCCTTACTTTGATAAAAACTCAGCAAGTATTAAATTTGATGAAATGATGGATTGCTTGTCAAAAGTAAGTGCCGATGATGTTGTTTTATTGCATGGTTGCTGTCACAACCCTACTGGTGCTGACTTAAATAAAGAGCAATGGCAACAATTAACTGCCTTAGCGAGTAAGGTCGGTTTTTTACCTTTTATTGATATTGCGTACCAAGGTTTCGGCGACGGAATTGATGAAGATGCTTATGGCTTGCGTCTTATGGCTGAAAACTTAGAAGAAGTTATCGTAGCGGCGTCTTGCTCTAAAAACTTTGGCTTATATAGGGAAAGAGTTGGCTTAGCCGCCATTATATGCAAAGACCAATCAACCAAGGATATTGCACAATCGCAAATACAATCTGTAGCGCGAGGCATTTATTCAATGCCTCCTTCTTATGGTGGTGCGTTAGTTGACATCATACTGAATAATAAGAGTCTAAACGATATTTGGATAAGCGAGGTCGAAGCAATGCGCACTCGAATGGCCGAATTAAGGGCCATGTTGGTGAGCAACTTAGAAGATCAGAACGTTGATAAAGATTTCAGTTTTATCAACAAACAAAAAGGCATGTTCTCTTTCTTGTGTATTCCACCAGAACAAGTACAAGCTTTACGCGATCAGCACGCGATCTACTTTGTGGATTCGAGCCGTGTAAATATTGCAGGTATTAACCATAAAAACGTCTCAGTGCTTGCTAAAGCTATAGCGCAGACGCTGTAAAAACATAATAAGGCTAGCTCAAATAAAACTGAGATAGCCTTATTTTTAGTTGTACTTTTACGCTAACATTCCACCATCGACTATAACACTAGCGCCGGTGGTGTAACTGGAAGCCTCAGACACTAAATACAATACTGTACCTGCCATTTCATCTGGATTTGCAACACGCCCCATTGGTATAACTTTAAGTGCCTGCTTAAGAATTGCATCGTTGGTAGTTAAAGCTGATGCAAATTTAGTATCTGTTAAGCCCGGTAATAAAGCATTTACTCTAATGTTTAGGGGGCCACATTCTTTAGCAAAGCTTTTAGTCATGCTAACTACAGCGGCTTTGGTAATAGAGTAGATCCCTTGCATATCACCCGGACTTATAGCATTAATCGATGCAGTGTTTAATATCACACCTCCTCCCTGCTCTTTCATCATATTGCCAGCAGCCACCGACATGAAAAAATAGCCCCTAACATTAACATCAACGGTTTTGCTGTAAGCCGCTAAATCTGTATCAAGTATATGGCCAAAATAAGGGTTTGCAGCTGCGTTATTAACTAAAATATCAATGCGACCATGTTGCGCCTTAATATGTGAAAAAACGGCATCAATTTGAGACATTTCACCTACATGACAAGGAAATGCGCTCGCTTTCCCCCCATTTTTGACAATACTGTCAGCAACTTCTTGGCAAGCTTCTATTTTTCGGCTAGAAACAATTACATGAGCACCTTTTGATGCCAATAACCTTGCTATTGATTCGCCTATGCCTCGACTTGCACCCGTAACAAGAGCTACTTTACCGCTCAAATCAAATAAATCTTTCACATCTTTCTCCGTTCAATAACTGTTTTTGAATTAGGCCAACATTCCGCCATCAAGGGTTAAGCAATGTCCGTTCATAAAAGATGATTCATCACTTGCTAACCAAGCAATAGCATTTGCTATTTCGTCTACATGCCCTAAGCGTTTTAATGGACTGGCCTTAACAATAAGATTTTTACCACGTTCATCTAATTTATCGAGATTATTTTGGACCATGGGAGTATCGATAAAACTTGGGCATACCGCATTAAATCGAATATTTATTTTTGCGTACTCAAGTGCCGCTGTTTTTGTTAAACCTACTACGCCATGTTTTGAAGCACTGTAGGCAGACAAAGACGGCGCAGAACGCAAACCAGCTATTGATGCAAGATTAATAACATGGCCGCCTCCATTTGATGCCATGCAAGCAATTGCAGCACGCATGCAGTGCCATACTCCTTTCAAATTAATTGCGATATTACGGTCAAAATCTTCATCCGTAAGTTCATGTAGCGGGCGAGGCTCATGATCAACTCCAGCGTTATTCAGCACGACATCTATCCCACCAAGGGTTTCCATAGCAAAACTAAATAATGAACGAACCTGACTTCCAGCACTAACATCCACTTGTTTAAAGGTAATATCCAAACCCTCTTGTTTGCCTTGGGATGCAAGCTTTTCTCCTTGATCTATGGCTAAATCAGAAAGTATAACGCTCGCGCCTCTTCTGGCTAATAATAGACCACTAGCAGCACCAATGCCTGATGCCCCACCAGTTATGAGTATTCGTTTACCTTTTACATCAGCAGCAGTAATCATGAATTACTCTCCCACTTTCAGCACAAGTTTGCCAAAGTTTTCGCCTTTGAATAGCATCATTAGTGTATTTGGAAAGGTCTCAATTCCTTCCACAATATGATCTTTCACTTTTAGGTCTCCAGACTGGATCCAAGCCGCAATATCTTGCATTGCCACTGGGTATTCTTTTATATTATCAAACACAACTATGCCTTCCATTTTTGCTCGGTTAACTAACAAAGATAAGTAATTTGAAGGACCTTTGATAGGCGTAGTATTATTGTATTGACTAATTGCGCCGCAAATGACAATACGTGCTTTTTGATTTATTTGAGTAAGCACGTCATCTAGAATGTCGCCACCAACATTATCAAAAAATACGTCAACGCCATTTGGACAAGTTTGTTTAAGGGCTTTCTTTACGTTTTCACTTTTATAGTCAACCGCGGCATCAAAGCCAAGTTCATTTACGAGGAACTCACACTTTTCTTTACCGCCCGCAATACCTACCACATGGCAACCTTTAATACGTGCAATTTGCCCGACTAAACTGCCGACAGCACCTGCAGCGCCAGATACAACCACTGTTTCACCTGCCTTTGGTTCGCCGCTTTTTAATAATCCAAAATAACCTGTCATACCTGGCATACCTAATACACCCAAATAATAAGATAGTGGTGCTAAATTAGGATCGACTTTGTGCATTCCAGTGCCATCACTAACCGCATAGCTTTGCACACCGTTGTACCCGCAAACCACATCACCCGCTTTAAACTTATCATGTTGGCTTTGTATAACTGTACCCACGGTACCTGCGCGCATAACATCACCAATTTGAACAGGTTCGATATATGACTTTGCATCATTCAACCAACCACGCATGGCTGGATCTAATGAAATATAGTCTACTTTAACTAAAAACTGACCAGCTTGTATCTTTGGAACCGCTGTTTGAGTATATTCCCACGTGTCATCTCCTGGCTCACCAAAAGGTCGCGTTTTTAGTCGCCACTGTTTATTCGTTACATTAGTCATTGTTATCTCCTTAGAACCAATCGTTGTTCATATCAACGCAGGTTGAGTTGTTTGTTTTTAATAGTTGAATATCTCTTGCAACGGTGGGCAACTCCCATTCAATAAAATATTTAGCGGCTTGGATTTTACCTTTGTAGTAATTTTGTTTTTGTTGATCGCTGGTGTCTGCCAAAAGCTGTTCTGCTTTACTTGCTTGCCTGATCCATATCCAGCTTACAACAATGCTAGAAAATATATTCATCATCGCCTGTGCATTAGCCGTTAGGGTAAACGCTTTTTCGGTTTGCATAACCGCTGTAAGGTGCGTTAACACCTCATGAAGTTCACTCAAATAAGGGTTAAGAGCCTGCACTAATTCTGCGCTTTGCGTGGTAGAAACCTTAGCAAAATCTGATTGCATTTCTTTTTGTAAAACACGTAAACCTAAGCCATTCTTTTGCCAAATTTTGCGGAAACTTAAATCTAAGGCTTGAATGCCATTAGTCCCTTCATGTATTGGATTCAGACGGTTGTCTCGCCAAAATTGCTCAGAATAATACTCTCTTGTATAGCCAGACCCTCCTAACACTTGAATGCCTAAATCATTCGCTTTTGGACCATATTCCGAAGGCCAAGCTTTTAATACCGGTGTAAGTAAATCAAGCATTTCTTGAAGGTCTAGCTTGCGGGCTTCATCTTCACAAGTATTAATACGATCAATTAAATTTGAACCATATAAGCACAGAGACATACCACCTTCGGTATATGCTTTTTGTGCTAATAACATGCGTTTTACATCGCCATGATTAATAATAGCAGTGGCGTCATCTTCCGGTTTATTATTTGGCGCTATACGACCTTGAGTACGGTCTTTTGCATAATCAAGAGAATATAAATAACCTCTATAACCTATCATTGCAGCACCAAAACCAACGCCTATGCGGGCTTCGTTCATCATCATAAACATGTAGCGCAAACCAAAATGCGGTTCACCAACCAGATATCCATGACAATCGTTGTTTTCACCGAAGGTCAACGCTGTTGATGTAGTGCCGCGATAACCCAATTTATGTAACAGACCAGCCAGTTGCACATCATTTCTAGGACCAACGCTATTGTCTGAATTTAATCGGTATTTAGGTACAACAAATAGCGATATTCCTTTCACACCACCCGGCCCACCTGGTATTTTAGCCAAGACTAAATGTACGATGTTGTCAGATAACTCGTGTTCTCCCCCAGAAATATAAATTTTGCTTCCCTTTAAACGGTAACTGCCATCAGGTTGAGGACTAGCGGTAGTTTTAATGTCGGCAAGAGAAGAACCTGCATGTGGCTCTGTTAGGGCCATTGTCCCGGTAAATTCGCCAGTTAACATTCTTGGCATAAAGGCATTTTTTAGTTCTTCGTTAGCAAAATGCGAAATAACGTTGATTGCAGCGGCTGTTAAAAAAGGATATGCCGTAGTGGAAGGGTTTGCAGACATAAAATATGCTGACACCGCTGTCATAACTGTTTCTGGCAGTTGCATACCACCATCTTCGAAGCTATAACGGCCAGCGATAAAGCCTGATTCTCTAAATGCATCAAAAGCAACCTTCACATCGTCAATCATACTGACTTTATGCCCATCAAATTGTGGCTCATTTTTATCAGCAATATGGTTATGTGGCAAAAATAAATTGGTTGCCATTTTTTGCGCCGTATCTAAAACCGCATCAAAGGTTTCTACACTGTGTTCAGAAAATTTGTCATGTTTACACAACGCTTCTGCATCAAGCACATCGTATAACTGAAATGGGAGTTCAAAATCGTGTATGAGGGTGTCAGCAGCCATAGTAACCTTCTTGAGTTTTGTTCAGATTTAAGTGTCAACAAACTCTATAGATACAAAATTGAATAACAATAGAGTTTTTGAATGTACATTGGCACTTTCATTATAGTGACTGTCGACCAGTCGATATTTAGAAAGAAAACCAAGGACTCTTAATATAATAGATATTGTCGTGCAAAAGCATTGTCATTTATGACATAATTATGGTCATATGTGACAAGCATTTATCGTACTTATATCACGGTATAAGCCTATTGACTGTTTTAACAAAAACACACTAAAAGACGACTCTATATGCCATATTATAAACCCTACAAAGTTGTGATTATTGGCTTTGATGGCGCGCTTAGTAGCGCATTAACAGGCGCGTTAGACTTATTTTCCTTTACAGGAGTGAGCTGGCAACGTTATCTAAACCTGCCGGTTGAACCTAGGTTTGATGTACAAATTGCGAGCTTACATGGCAGTTCGTTTACGTGTAGTAAGCAATTAACCATTGTGCCCCACGCAAGTATTAACGAAGTAGAAACATGTGATTTATTGATGGTTCCAACAATTGGTGACTCAATTGATAAAGTGCTTAATAACAGCGCCCCGCTTTTTCCGCATTTAAGGCGCTTATACAAATCTGGCGCCGACGTTGCTAGCAATTGCAGCGGCGCGTTTTTATTAGCAGAAGCTAGTTTATTAAATGGGCGCAAAGCAACAACTCATTGGGGTTATGCAAGCCGTTTTATAGAAGATTATCCTGAGGTTAATTTGGACGAAAAACAACTAGTCACGCAAGATGATAATATCTTTTGTGCCGCTGGAGGTAGTGCTTTTTATGATTTAGCTATGTTACTAATTGAACGTTATTGTGGTAGAGAAATTGCCAATCAAGTCGCCAAGACTCAAATAGTCGATTCACGTAAAAGCAATCAAAGCATGTACGCTAACCTAAAGCTTTATAAACGTCACAATGACCCGCTAATACAACAAGTTCAAGAGTATGTAGAAGAAAATTTTTCTCTTCATTTAAGCGTTAATTTACTAGCAGAGCAAGCAAATGTAACGCCACGGACACTAAATCGGCGTTTTCAGAAAAGCGTGTCTATGCGACCAATAGAATACATACAAGCTGTTCGAATTGAGCATTCAAAACGCCTCTTAGAAAGTGGAGAGTTTAATATTAAAGGGCTCTCCAATCATATTGGTTATGAGGATGTTGCTTCATTTTCTCGTTTGTTTAAACGATACACACAATTGACACCAAAAGACTATCAAAACAAATTTAAAAGAAGCTAATTTAGCTAAGGATGTCGTTAATAATACTGATATAATCATGTTTGAATTTATTGGTACAGAGGGTTCTTAACACAATGGCAATTCAGTGGTATCCAGGGCATATGCATAAAGCCCAAAAAGAAATGAAAGAACTCTTGCCAAAAATCGACTTGTTAATTGAAGTTCTCGATGCACGCATTCCTTACTCCAGCGCTAACCCGGCAATTTCTTCACTACGCGGCAATTTGCCTTGCATAAAAGTGCTCAGTAAAGCTGATCTTGCTGACCCTGAGCTGACAAAATTATGGCAATCTTATCTAGAAAGCGAAAAAGGCGTAAAAACGATTACCACCCGAACAGATGAAAAAAGCAAAATGAAGCTTGTACTGGATTTGTGTAAAAAAATGGTGCCCTCAAAAGTCGGTGGTGTAAAAGTGATTAATGCTATGATCGCGGGGATCCCTAACGTTGGTAAATCGACATTAATAAATGTTTTAGCTCAGCGCGTTATAGCAAAAACAGGCAACGAGCCAGCAGTCACTAAATCTCAACAAAAAATCAATTTAGAAGGCGGTATTACCTTATTCGATACGCCTGGCATATTATGGCCAAAGGTTGAGAATGAACATAGTAGTTACCGATTAGCCGTGACAGGTGCAATTAAAGACACCATTGTGGAATATGAAGATATCGGTTTTTATGCGGCTGACTATTTAATTAAAACTTACCCTGTATTGCTCAAAAATCGTTTTGGCCTTGATAACATTCCAGACACCGAAATTGCATTTTTAGAGCAGGCAGCAACTCGCCGAGGAGCGCTTAGATCAGGAGGACGTGTTAATTTACATAAAATATGTGAAGTCCTCATTAATGAATTACGTTCTGGTATGTTAGGCCTAATCACACTTGAACACCCTGACATGATTCAAGCTGAAGAATTAAAAATAAAACAAGATTTAGCGAAAAAAGACCAAGACAAACAAGACCGTAAGCAACGCTTTAAAGATGGCTCATTAACCCCTAGTAAGCGTGAACAAAAACAAGTATCTCGAGAACATAAAGCTAACAAACGCCGCAAACGCTAAGGCTTATTGCTCTCTTCTAGTGTTTGTTTAACCATTTGCAAAGCTAAAGCTTCCGCTACTCTAATACCGTCAATACCTGCTGACCAAATGCCGCCCGCATAACCAGCTCCTTCACCCGCAGGATATAAACCGGTCACATTAATACTTTGATAGTCTTTATTACGTTTAATACAAATAGGTGATGAAGTTCGAGTCTCTACGCCTGTTAACAAGCCGTCTACTTTAGCAAAACCTTTAATCTGTCTTTCAAACGCAGGAATAGCTTCTTGTATTGCATCGCTTACAAAAGTTGGCACTATTTTGCTTAAGTCGGTAAGGCTAATACCAGGTGTATAAGAAGGCTTGACATCTCCAAGGTCTTCACTCGCTTTACCCGCTAAAAAATCTCCAATCAATTGTGCAGGCGCAAAATAATTTTCACCTCCCAACTCAAAAGCCATAGTCTCTAAGTCTCTTTGCAATTGTATACCCGCTAGTGGATGCCCCGGATAATCTTTCTCTGGTGAGATACCCACAACGATAGCACTGTTAGCATTGCGCTCATGGCGAGAATATTGACTCATTCCGTTAGTAACTACCCTGCCCGGTTCTGACGCGGCTGCTACTACTGTGCCACCTGGGCACATACAAAAACTATATACTGTGCGCCCGTTTTTACAATGATGCACCAGTTTGTAATCTGCAGCGCCTAGTATAGGATTGCCAGCGTTATCACCAAATCGAGCACGGTCTATCATACTTTGCTCATGTTCAATTCTGAAGCCAATTGAAAATGGTTTCGCCTCAATATACACCCCTTGTTTATAAAGCCCTTCAAAGGTATCTCGGGCGCTGTGTCCTATGGCAAGGATAAGGTGTTCGCAATCAATGTATTCTCCATCAGACAAATATAAGCCTTTTAGTCTATAAGACTTGTTCTGACTGGCTTGGTCTGCATTTTCAAGTGCTTGTGTTTCATCGTCGGCTTCAGATACTAGATTGAGTTTTTCAAGTCTACTGCTGAAGCGAAATTCGCCACCCAGGGCAATAATCGTTTCACGCATTTTCTCAACCATATTAACTAATTTAAAGGTCCCTATATGCGGTTTGCTGACATACATTATTTCCTGTGGCGCGCCAGCTGCGACAAACTCATGTAGGACTTTACGACCATAATGCTTGCGATCTTTTACTTGGCTATATAATTTGCCGTCGGAAAAAGTGCCTGCGCCTCCTTCGCCAAATTGCACGTTAGACTCAGGGTTTAATGGTTTGTTGCGCCAAAATCCAAAAGTATCTTTTGTTCTTTCACGAACCGCTTTCCCGCGTTCTATGATAATTGGCCTAAATCCCATTTGTGCCAAAATTAAGGCAGCAAACAATCCACAGGGCCCCAATCCAACTACTACAGGCCTATCTTTTAAATTAGAGGGCGCGTGAGTAACAAATTTATACTGCATATCAGGACTAAGTCGCACGTGTGGTTCGTTAGAAAATTTTGACAACAATGCATCTTGCTGTTTTATTTCAACATCTACACTATAAATTAACAGAATATTTTTATTGTTGCGTGCATCGTATCCACGCTTATAAATTTCAAAGCTAAGGAATTGCTCTTCATCTATCTCAAGCTTTTCCAAAATAGCTTTTTTTATCGCAAATTCATCGTGATCTAAAGGAAGCTTGATATCAGTGAGGCGCAACATGTTGTATATACTCTTTATACTGCCAGACAGCCTGTCTGCCGGGATGCTTTAGTGTAAATCAGATTAGCGAGGTAAGATAGTAAAGCCTTATGCAACACCTGAAAACTCAATTTAACTTGTGTTTTGAAGCGGCTACTTTAGACTTATCTCTACTTACTTTTTGAGATTAGCATGAGTTTTTATGACATTTGTAGTGACCGATAACTGCATTAAATGCAAGTACACTGACTGTGTTCTGGTTTGCCCTGTAGATGCGTTTTTTGAAGGACCAAATTTTTTAGCGATTGATCCGGTAATATGTATTGACTGCGCCTTATGTGTACCTGAATGTCCCGCTGATGCAATATATCAAGATACAGAATTACCCGTAGACCAAATTGAATATCTAGCTTTAAATGAACAACTAAGCCAAAAGTGGCCCAATATTACAAAATTAAAACCAGTACCCGTAGATGCTGATGAATGGAATGGTGTTAAAGACAAATTGCATTTATTAGAACGTTAAATTTCGACTACTTTGCTCGCTTCTAAAATTGGCGTTTAATATTTGATGACCTCAAAATCAGCAAAGCGTATCGAGTCTTTTTCGTTGGCAAGCATACTTTTCGATTTGAGAGACCTATAGTAACCCCACTTTGGGCGGACAAAATGACGCTTATCAGTGCCGCGCCACATATCTATATTTTCGGATTCAAAATGTATCAATACTTCTTGCTGATCAAGTCGTTTAATGGTGACTTCTAATTTACCCTCATTCGAATAAGTAACTTTGCATTCTGCTTCTAACCACACTTCCGATATATTTTGCCACGGTTTTTTAGCAATAATAGACGCTTTTTGAACACCTGCATGTGATAAGGCAAACCACTTTTGATTTTTATATGATCTGCCCGAAAAAGTGAAAATGGGTTGACCGACACCATCATCTACCGATTTAAGCTGAAAAAAATGACTAAAATTATTCGAAAGCGACATATCGGACGGTAGTTTAAACTTCCATTTATATTTTAGTGTTTCACCTTCATAAGCCTTTAAAGCTTTTTTAGATTTGCTATATGCTTTAATTTCATTTCGTTGGCGATCGTTAAACTTTATATATTTATCGCGGTCCTTATCAACATCTCGGTGCAAAACAAACACAAAATGATGCCCTACTTCTTCATCTGTATCTTCAAATATATGGAGAACTCCAGGGTGGTTGTCTGGATACAAGTCGGGGGATTCTATAGATCTTGGTCCTGCAAATTTCCTTATCAAGTCATAAGCGGAATGCCCATTATTAGGACCATCGGAGGTTAAACGTGTTACTTGTTGCTCTGAGTGAACATAGGGGCATGAGATAATTAGAAATGAACAAAAAAAGGCTTTTTTAAACATATTATTTTTCATTATATTAATGCCAAAACATGCTTGGTTTTGCTTATTTGGTTTACACAAATTCAAGCGCCCTTGGTATCAAGCTTTAAATCCTTTTGCCACTAAATAAATTTCACGTGAACGTGGGCGAGATGCAGCGGGTTTACGAACAATCACTTTGCTAAACGATGCGCGTACTTCTTTCGTAAAAGCTTCTGAGCCAACGCCTTGAAAAACTTTAGCACAAAAACTACCACCGGGTTTTAATACATTTCGGGCCATATCCAATGCAAGTTCAACAAGGTACATAGAAGCATGTTGATCGGTAGTATTCACACCGCTCATGTTTGGGGCCATATCAGAAATAACAGAATCTACTTGGCTGCTGCCCAAACTGTTCAATATTTGCTCATAAACGGAGGCTTCCGTAAAATCGCCTTGAATAAAATCAACACCCGCAATGCCGTCCATTGGTAAAATATCAGATGCGATTACGCGGCCACTTTCACCTACGATAGGCGCCACTATCTGCGACCATCCACCTGGTGCTGCGCCTAAATCCATGACAACACTGCCCGACTTAAACAGTGAGTCTTTTTCATTAAGTTCAATTAATTTATAACTGGCGCGTGACCGATAACCATCGCGTTGTGCCTTTTGTACGTAAGGGTCATTAACGTGCTCGTCGAGCCATTTTTTACTGGTTTTTGATCGGGCCATGCCGTCCTGCTAATTGGTGATTTACAAAAACAAAGGCCATTTTAAGTTGCTAGGCACAGTTTGCAAATATCTTCTGCAATTAATTTACCGACGACTTGGCTTTTCACCTGACTTAAGGCATTCAAAGCGCTACAATTGTTGAGCTGAGAAATCCTCATACAAAAAGCGGGCTGTCATCAATGAAACTAAGCGATATTAAAAAACTACAACAAAAAAAATATCGAACCCAATTTGATAGTTATTTGCTAGAAGGTGAACATCTTATTCTTGAGCTTAAAAAAGCCGCATTAACTCAAGCATATTTAAAGCAGGCGACAATATACTTCTCTGAAACACACAGGCCTTTAGCGCAAAAACTTTCCAATGATTTTAATGTTGTGCAGGTAGACACAAAGCAAATGGCAGGTTTAAGTAATACCAAGAACCCTCAAGGTATTTTAGCCTGTGTCCCTATGCCAAAGGCAGTCACAGTATCAGATCATTATGCAAAACAGCCTTGTGTGTATTTACACGAAATACAAGACCCTGGCAACCTAGGAACGATAATCAGAACTTTGGCGTGGTTTGGGGACTTCCGTTTGTTATTAAGTAAAAATAGCGTTGACCCATTTAACCCCAAAGTTATCAGGGCTAGCATGGGTGCAATTTTTCATGTCCCCATCGAACAAGAAGTCAGTTTAGATGATTTACACAATAGGTTTGATAAATTTGCGTACCTTGATATGGAAGGTAAATCTATCAATTCGGCAGCGTTTTTCGAATATAAATGCTACTTATTTGGAAATGAAGCTCGCGGTGTGCCCTTGAGTGAGCTAACGGGGTGCAGAGCAGAGCCATTTAATATTGAAGGCAGCGGAAATATAGACTCACTCAATGTAGCGAGTGCAGTCAATATTTGTGTCTATGAATTATCCAAAAATAAAGCTAGCAAACGCTAATCAATTAAATGTACATTCTGATAGCTTTTAATCACACCGTAGGTTGATATTGCCGCCCACGCAACTTCCAGCCCAAAAGCTGGCCAATTAGACGTAAAGTAGAGTTGTGGTAACAGCACTAAAGCAGCATAAATGTTAAACGTTAAATATGCACGTGAGCTAATTCGTTTCGCTGAGAACAAGAAGTAACAGGAGCAAAAAACGAAAGCCGATGACCATGCAAACAACTGAGCTAAGTGAACAAAGTCAATAAAAAGGCCCGTGATACACAAACTGCTAAACAATACCGCACATAATACGTAGTAATATTTGGCATTCACATATATGCGTTCAAAACTAATTCCCGCCAACAAACACATACTAATAAGCATCCAAAAAGCATTAATAACCACCGCTTGCCATGACGCCAAATAGGTAGATTGAATAAGTAGAAAAGTGGCCGCAATTAAATTACCACCAAAATAAATCCATTTGCGCCAATCGGCTTTTACACTGATATAAGTATGATTGGCTAAATAAATAACGGTGCCTGACCAACCCAAAATACTAAAAATTATTTCTAAGTTCATTAAAGGACTACATCACATAGGTTTAGGTCTGGTCATTATTGGAGCTGAATGTGCATATTACGAACCATCATTTCTTTTCCGACATGAGGTCCATTTAGAATAACAACTTTACTAGTTAACAACATATTTCGATTAATATTAGTTGCAGAGTTAGGTCGACGTATACCTTCACTCCAGTCAAGAACAATGGCTTTAGTGCCAATTGGCAGAGTGTAAGACTCATCATCATTAACACCTTTTCCAATTATCGCTGGAAATCCTTCTGCTGGAATTAATTCGGCGAGATCAACCTTTGGTGCAGACTCAATTTTGTTCTCTAGCGGTGTTTCGTTTCCAAACTTGAGTTTAATTGCCGCATTTAGGGTATCAATTACCTGCTTACCATAATCACTTTTTGGCGCCATTAAATGAAACTTTTCGGTACCTTGTATGGCTAAAATGGGACGAATTAACTCTTTTTGCGCACTATAGTGAGATTGAATAATTGCATCCATTACTCCTTTAGCCATTGGCAACACGTCAATAGTATTATTCATTAATGCCGCAACCGCGTTAATCTCATTATCAAATATTTCAGCATTAACAAGCATATTGTCTATTTCTTGACCATAACTATTGCCGTCAACTTTACCCACTTTTAACGCTTCTAAATTTTTACGATCACCGATATTGTTAAATTGCCTACTGTAAAAAACCTGAATAGAAACGGTAGAAATTGGCTCAGAAAAATAGAACTCTTCAGCTCGTTGTTCAGTGTAAAAATACGGAAACGAAACAAGATCACGTTGCAAGCGCATGAGTGCCATTGCATCTGAGTATGGTAGGTATTCAAAATCAATATTAACATCTGCATATTTACCCAACACCTTTAAGGTCCGAGCAGCGCTACCTAGGGGTTTGTTAGCAGAATTAATATAGGGTGGAAAATCATCTACATAAACAGTAAGAGATTGCTTTTGTATCGCTGTATTACCTTCGACTTGGGATGCCGCTGCACTTAACTCGACATAAGATAAGCACAACAAAAGTGTAAAACAACTTGTGATTGTCTTGCTTAATAAGTTGCCGACATACATATCTTAGCCTTTCACTTTTTTGTAGGTGATAAAAATCAAACCCGCTGCGACAATCCCAATGAAAAACATTAAATCGGCAGGGATTTCTGCAATTATCGTTAAGAATGAAGAGGGACCACCATCGTTATGATCGAGCGTTGGATTGGCCATCGCTTCGCGACTAAATTGCGTGACAAAGAAAAAGAAGTCTAAAACGGTAAACAAACTAATCCCAATTAATATGTATTCTGTTTTGTAAGCACTAATTTTAGCTTGTCTCGAATTTGCTTCATTAATTTTATCCTTGCATACATCTAGCATAACATTGCCATTCTCGACTAGCCGCTCATATTCCCAGCACTTAAATATATCCTCAATCAACTCCCGTTTTTTTCGATTAAGATGCCTTAAGCATTCGTTTACTTCTACGCTGTGTAATTTTGAAACCACGCGCCCTTTTTCTAAAGAACGTTTAGCACGTTGTAATTGTGACTCTAATTTCTTTTTTTCACCCTTAAACGCCCATTCTATAGCTTGCCGTAATTGTCTATTGCACTTTTCTTGCGCAGTATAGCAATATTGCGCCAATATCATGGTGTCTAAGCAGAGCTGTTTATGTTCACTGAATCCACTGCCGTTTTCAGATGGTGAATCAACGACAATATATTTAATCCAAGTCATTGAGTGCTGAATCTCGCCATTTATAATCCGCTGCGCGTCACTTTTGCGCAAGGTTTCCGCAAGCCAGTCTTTTATTATTGGCGCTCGTTTCACATCTTTAGTTTGATCTTCATTTAATATAAGACTGCGTGATGGCCAGTATACTTTTGCCTTAGCGCCGCTTCTATCAAAAATTGCTTCTGAGTTAGTCAACGACTTCTCAAGTTCTACTAGGATGCTGTCAAATTCGGTATAAGCCTCATCTAGAATTGTTTTAGTGTGATCTAACACTAAATCATCAAGCGCTTGGGCGTCATTGGCATAGAGCTGATTTAATATCACCTCGGCTATCGCTATACTATTTGGAAAGATGTGAAATTTAACCTTGTTACCTTTAACTTCATGCGCCCATGAAAAAAGAGCTAACGATGACACATCGTCTTCTAAAGACAAATACTCTGCATCCACAAAAGAACCAAGTTGTTTAGAGTGTTTAGGAATGACAGCGTTTATTGTTGGAACGAGTTCAACTATTTGAGCAATAATTTCGCGTGTTTGATCACTATCTTTTGCAAAACCTAAGGGTAAGCTAAACGCGATATCAATGGGGCTGATAGTTGTTACAGACCATTCAAGAGAGCTGAGTGGATGTTGATCATTGGTTTTGTAAAGCGCTTCTTCCGCCACTTGACGTCCTTATTCTTTGTGGAAATCAAAGAGCGCTATTGGCACTCTTTTTAAGCACTCACGCTTTGAGCTCTTCTTTAGGAAGTTCACGTGCTAAGTGCTTTTTTCCTCTAAACAGATTTTTGATATCATCTAATATTAAGTACAGAGATGGTACAAGCAATAATGTGATGATGGTAGCAAATAATATACCGAAGGCGAGTGAAATTGCCATTGGAATAACTATTTGAGCTTGCAGACTTTTTTCAAATAATATCGGCAACAAACCCATGAATGTTGTCAAAGACGTTAAAATAATAGCTCTAAAACGTTGTGTTCCTGCCTGATAGACTGCATCTAAAAGAGCATAGCCTTCTTTGCGTGCACGGTTAACAAAATCCACCATAATTAATGAATCATTTACCACAACGCCAGCAAGGGCAATAATACCACAAATAGAAAGTACACTTATCGCCTCACCCATTATCAAATGTCCAATGACCGCCCCTACTAAGCCAAATGGAATCACCGACATAATAATAAGCGGTTGCGAGTAAGACTTTAAAGGGATAGCCATAAGTGCAAATATCATAAACAAAGCAAATAAAAAGCCTTGTGCTAGTGAGAACGTCGCTTCACTTTGCTCTTTTGAAATCCCTTGCAGTTTAAATGTTACTTCAGGGTAACGTTCAAGCATTTCTGGTATCACATCTTTCATTATTGTTGAGGCAACTTCACCTGGATCAACAATGTCTTTATTCACTTTTCCATTTACTGTAATAGAGCGCGAGCCATCTACACGAATAATGCTGGCATATCCTTCCGACATGCGAACATCTGCTACTTGGTTAAATGGCACATCATCCCCATTGGGTGCGCGCACACGCATGTTTTCTAAGTTACCAATGGAGTTACGATCTTCTTTTGGATAGCGCACCATGACTTTGACTTCTTCGTCTTCACGCTGAATGCGTTGCGCTTCGGCACCATAAAATCCATATCTAACCTGTTGAGCAAGTTGAGATAAACTAATGCCAAGTGCTTCAGCTTGTGGTTTTACTTCAAGCTGAATTTCGTCACTCCCACCACTAAATGAATCATTAACTTCAGTAACACCATTGTAGCCTTCTAAGTAACTCTTTAATTCTTTAGTGACGTTTTTAAGTGGTTGTATATTGTTAGAACTAAATTCGAAACTTAAATCGGAACCGCCACCAGGACCGCCTGGACTGCCTATATCCAATGACCTAACACCAGGAATTTCAGGCATAAAATTACGCCATATATCTTGCATATCTTTGTCGGTTAATTCGCGAGTTTCACCTTTTGTAAGTTCTACAAATAGTTGCCCAGACAAGGGGCCATTATCGAAAGCCAAAGAATGCTTTATCGCAGGCGCTCCTGTCTCATCAATAATTTGTTTATTCATGCGCTGGGCTGCTCGTAATAACTCTTCAATTGCCAAGTCACGTTGTTTTAAAGACGAACCTGCTTCCATTTCAATTGATGCAATCATAAAGTCAGAGGGGATATTGGGGAAAAATACGAAGCGTACTTGTCCTCCTGCAAATAAACCAATAGTCACTATAAACATTGCCAAAAATGCGGTAAGTGTGGTGTAACGGTTTTTAACCGCCGCTATTAAAAATTTACCGTATTTTTCTTTAATAAAGTGCGCTAGCATTTCATTAAACCGTTGGCGCGCTCTTTGCAAACCATTGGCCGTTTTAGGATCATAAGGTTTGACTTTCATGTGGCCAAGATGGGCAGGTAAAATCAATTTAGATTCTATTAACGAAAATACAAGACACAAAATTACCACCATGCCGATGGTCTTCCAAATGACACCAAAGGTGCCGCTGACCATTAACATAGGTGAAAATGCGGCTATGGTTGTTAATACACCGAAAGTAGCTGGCATCGCTACTTTTTGTACACCGCGGATAACATTATCCAAGCTATGCCCGTTTTTATCTATTTCTGCATAGGCGGATTCCCCCATTATAATGGCGTCGTCGACCACTATACCAAGTACCAAAATAAACCCAAACAGACTTAACAGATTGATAGACACATCTATGTTATCCATTGGCATGACCATCAAGGTGCCTAAAAAACAAACTGGCAAACCAACCATTACCCAAGCTGCAAGCTTCAGCTTTAAGAAAATTGACAGCACAATAAAGACTAAAACAGCCCCTTGTAACATATTCCACAACATCATGCTAAGACGGTCATTTAGGTAAAATGAACTGTCCCCCCATGAGTCAGCTTGCACATTGGCGGGTAACTCCGTCCGTTTTTTGTCTAGATATTCATTGACGTTTTTTGATATTTCTAAGGCGTTTTGATCGCCAACAGCTCTGACGCGAATGTTCATTGCTGTTTTTCCATCAAATCTCGCAAAATTATTGTCTTCAACAAACCCATCATTAATCGAGGCAATGTCACCAATCAATAAACGTGTACCATCGCTTCTGTTTATAAGTGGAATTTTTGCAAAATCCCACGCACTATAAGCCTGACCTTTTGCTCTTAATAAAATATCACCATTGTCTGAACGTATTGACCCGCCGGGTATATCAACCGATGAGCGTCTTATCGCGGCAACGACGTCATCAAAAGTCAAATCATATGCTTGCAGTTGTACCTCGGCTATTTCCACTGATACTTCATAGTCTCTAGCGCCAAATACACCTACATCTGAGATACCATCAAGGTTAGCAATTTCATCACGTATCGATTTAGTTAATTCTTTCAATTCACGTTCGGTGACATCACCATAAACAGACACCCACAATACATCTTGTTGTGCTTTCAATCGATAAACAACTGGCTTTTCAGTATTTGCGGGAAAAGTGGAAATTGCATCTACTTGTACTTTTATTTCGTCAAGTAGGTCTTGCACATCATAGTTATCAAGCACTTCAATGGTTACCGAGCCAAGGCCTTCACGCGAAGTAGACGTAATTTTTTTAATCCCTTCTAGATCTTTTATGGCCTCTTCTATTCTAAGAATTACTCCTTCTTCGACTTCCTGTGGTGCAGCACCTAAATAAGGAACCTGTACACTAATTAAGTTAAGTACAAATTGAGGGAATATTTGTTTTTGTACCTTGAAGATGCCTGCAATACCGCCCGCTATGATGATTATCATGAGCAAATTTGCAGCTACATTATTGCGCGCAAACCATGCAACAATGCCTTTATTTGTGTCTATCTTACTGTTCATAAGCTTATCTCACCTGGCTCATCTTCGTCTATTGACGGCGGTGGTTCAGAATTGTCATCCACAAATCTAACTGGCATGCCATTGTATGGTGTCGACACTGCTGACATCACCACTTTATGTTCGCTAGGCAAGCCTCCACTGATGTACACAAAGTCTTCTTCTGCACGCATCACGTCAACCGTATTAATTTGCAACTTCATATCTTTATCTACGGTTAAAACGGTGCCGTCTAAGCGCATAACAAAACGTGGTAACTTAATAATATTACTAGCGTTTAAACCACTAATTGCGGCACTTACAAAACGTCCAAACTTCAATTCGCTTTGATGTACTTTAGTGACCATATTATAGGGGTCTTGAACCTCAACTACTCCATAAATAACTCTTCTCGCTTCGTCTAATACGGCTTCATCTCTTACCAGTTTCCCCTGCCAAAAATGGCGTTTACCGGCGATATCAGCACTCAAGGTTACATTAGGTTGTTTTTCGTCTAAATCACCTAAGAATGCCACGTCATTATCAGTAAGTGGCAAACGAACTTCGGCAACGTCTGTAGAGAACACTTCTCCTATTTGGCTTCCAAGTGCCACAAATTGACCTAGGTCGACCATGCGAGTTTTTACTAAGCCATCGTAAGGGGCTCGAATAATAGTCCGTTCAAGATTCCTTTTTGCCCTGTCTAAACCTGCTTTTGCCGCTTTTAAGTTAGCTTTTTCTCGCGCTAATTGAGGTTTGCGCAGGCCAAGTTCAGGTGGCGTACCCGAATTTACCGAACTCCACTCACGTTCAGCCACTTTCCCACGAGCAATTTCTTCATCTAAACTTGCTTGAACTCTTGCTACTTCTGCCTCAGCAAGAAGCAAGTCTGTTTTATAATCATCACTTTCTAACTCAACTAACATATCGCCTTTTCTGAAAAATCCACCTTCATTGAATTTCTCCGAAATCGTAATAACTCGGCCACTCACTTGCGAACTTAAGACAGTTTTGTTTTTAGGTTGCACAGCGCCTTGTGCATAGACTAAAAACTCAACGTCCTGGGAGAAGATATCAACGGCATCAACTAAAAAGTCTTGTACTTCAACTTCTTTAACTTCTGGCTCAGGCTTCAATTGGATTAATACGACCATTATTGCGATGGCTGTCACCAAAAGAATGACGGGCAAGCCCGTTTTACGTAAACCACTACTCATGAATTTTCCTAACGTTGTGATAATCTTGTTAATGTTATAATTATACGCTCATGCAGGGACAATGGACTAGGATTTACTATTAAAGATTTGTCAGAATCTTTACCTAAATTGTGTCTAAATGTAACATTTGCGAATGTGTATGAAGCAAATTTCAGTTATGTGTCTTTCTCAGATATGGGTAATAAACGCCCTATTTCTTTAATACTGCGAGTACTTATAGCGGTACTGAAACGCTCTACACCACTGAATTGCGACAATTCACTGCGTAAAAATTCATCTAGATCTCTTATATTTTTAGCCACTACATGCAGCACATAATCATAGTCACCAGTGACAGCAAAACAGTGCAAAATTTTTTCATGTCTCAATACGCTTTCTTCAAATGCATCTGCTTGGCCAAAATTTAAAACTAGTTGCACAATTGCCTGCACTTCTAATCCTATGGCGTAAGGATCTACTCTGGCGGTATAAGCGCTTATAACCCCCTTTAGTTCTAACTCTTTTACCCTATTCCAGCATGGCGTTTTGCTTAGACCCACTTTTAGCGCTAAATCAGCAAATGAAATTCGGGCGTCCCCTTCCAATACGGAAAGAATTTTTCTATCTATTTTATCCATAATTAAAGAACATTTTTTACCTATTAAACCTTTTATAAGAACATTATGCCCACTTAAAACATAATACGCAAAACATAAGGACATTGTTCTGACGCATTTGTAGTACTCTATTCATAAGATTGAGCTGATACACTTTCACTCTAGGATGACATATGCAAAAAGATAAGTATTACAGAATGATAGAATCACCAGACATGCTAGATTATGGTGTCTATTTGCAATGCGACAAGCTTTTAGATTGTCAAAAGGCAATTAAAGACCTTGCAACAGCAGACGAAATGCAGTTTCAAATCATTCACCAAGTTGAAGAATTATGGATGAAACTCATTTGTTTTACGCTAGTAGATATTTTAGATTATATGGAAAATCAATCTCATCATCGCGTCATTACATTATTTTCACGAGTCCATAAATTACAACGAATGATGGTAGATCAATTGGACGTGCTAGAAACAATGTCGCCGAAAGAATATCAACAAATCAGATTACAACTTGGTAACGGAAGTGGGCAAGAATCGCCCGGTTTTAGGATGTTACTGAAAATGCCTAATGATTTATGGGCACATTTTACTCAATATTATTTAGAAAACGGAAAATACAGTATTGAATCTATATATGATGACGAATACATCCATGATCACAAATACGCGGTAGCTGAAGCATTAATTGAATTTGATGAACAACTGCAGTTGTTCAGGTGGCGTCATATGTTTTTAATTCATCGTTCAATTGGCTTGGGTTCCGCATCTTTGAAAGGCCGACCAGTTGACTTATTGCAAAAAGGCGCTGCTAAACGATTTTTCCCAGAACTTTGGGACATACGTTGTGCCATGACCGACAAATGGAGTGTCGAATACGGCAAGGTCAGACCGTCTATTAGTGGTAAATCAAACACTTAAATTATAAGGTCCATTATGACTAACTACGCTTCTGAATTTATTATTCCTAATGGCATATATGCACTATCACATTCGGTAGGTCCACTACCAAAGGCCGCAAAAGTAGCTTTAGAGCGTCACTACTTTGAGCCTTGGCAAGCAGAAGGTGGTGATGCTTGGCCATCTTGGCTAGCTCAAATCAGCGCATTTAATCGCAATATCGCGCAGTTAGTAAACGCAAAAGAAAGTGAAGTTTGTCCACAAAGTAATTTAGCTTCTGGTTTTTCGAGTTTTTTAAGTGCTATAGCAAAACGCCCTGAAACGCGTCAGCAAAGAGTAGTTGTTATGCACGAGGATGCTTTTGCATCTATGGGTTTTGTAGTGACCGGACTAGCGCATAGTTATCAACTAGAACTCGTACTTGTAAAAGGTGCAGCAAATAACATTGAAGCTTGGCGTGAAATTTGCGAAAAACATGATGTTTTGGCTTGTCTGATTACTCACGTACATTCAAATACTTCAATTAAATCTGATATACCGACCATAGTGGATGCAATAAGAGAGTTTACGCCCTATATTTGTGTCGATGTTGCACAATCAATAGGGATTGTTCCTGTCGACTTTGCTAACTGGCAGGTTGAGGCAATATTTGGTTCATGTGTTAAGTGGTTATGCGGGGGTTCAGGCGCCGGATTTATGGTAGTGAATGCGAATATTGTTACAACACTGCAAGCTGATTTATTGGGTTGGTTTTCTCATGAAAATCCCTTCGAGTTTGATATGACGCATTATAAAAACGCCAAAGATGCCAAACGATTTTGGGGCGGCACTCCCTCTGTAGCCCCCTATGTATTAGCAAACGCGTCAATCGAAGTGCTTAAAAAAATAAGTTATCAATACTTGGTTACGCATAACTACAGTTTAAAACAAACACTCATTAATAAGCTAAGTGAAGAGTGTTTGGCCCATAGCGCTTATGCTTTTTTAAACCAAAGTGAAATTAGTAAAGCCACAGGGGGGAGTCTGTGTATACAAGCAGCAAATACCTCAATAACGATTAAAAAACTTAAGCATCATCATGTCCGATTTGATCAACGAAATGGATTATTTAGAATTTCTCTTCACGTCATGAATACACCAGAAGAAGCAGAAATTATTGCCGCTTGTTTTAATTTAAACGAGACAATTTAAGCTAAAAATGCAAACTAATACATTTGCTTTTAATGATAGAAACTGTATTCATTTGCTTTTATAAATGTAAAAAAACGGGGCTATTTTGGCCCCGTTTTTGTCTTCATTTTACCTTTAATGGTGTTGTATCAAAATGCTATTCGCATTTACACCTATAAAGCTGCTTCTAACTTGGGAAGCTCTTCGAATAAATCGCCTACCAAGCCATAATCAGCGACTTGGAATATTGGCGCTTCTTCATCTTTGTTAATAGCAACAATCACCTTTGAGTCTTTCATACCGGCTAAATGTTGAATCGCTCCAGAAATTCCCACTGCGATATATAGTTGAGGAGCGACAATTTTACCCGTTTGCCCAACTTGCATATCGTTAGGCACAAAGCCTGCGTCAACAGCAGCACGAGATGCGCCAATAGCGGCGCCTAACTTGTCTGCTATACCGTTTAATAAGGCAAAGTTTTCACCATTTTGCATGCCACGACCACCCGAGATGATAACTTCAGCAGCGGTTAATTCTGGGCGTTCAGATTCGGTCAGCTCTGCAGATACGAAACTAGATTTAACAGCCTCAATGACCGACCCTACTGACTCAACACTTGCATTGCCTTCGTTTCCGGCAGCGTCAAAAGCGGCTGCGCGAACGGTTACCACTTTTTTAACATCAGAAGACTGAACAGTTGCTATAGCGTTTCCGGCATATATCGGGCGAGTGAAGGTGTCGGCAGATTCAACGCTAATAATGTCTGAAATTTGCGCAACGTCCAATAAAGCAGCGACTCGCGGCATAAAGTTTTTGCCCGTTGTTGTCGCGGCGGCAAACACATGGGTATATTCGCTCGCTAGTTCTACTACCAAGTCAGCAATGTTTTCAGGCAACTGATGCTCATAAACCGAGTTGTCGGCAACCAATACCTTGCTCACGCCAGTAATTTTTGCGCCATTCTCCGCAACTGTTGCACAATTTGAACCTGCAACCAAGAGCGTGATGTCATCTCCAGCGGCGCTAGCTGCATGCACAAGTTTGTTAGTTTCTGTTTTCAGGGTTTCATTGTCGTGCTCTGCGTATACTAATATGCTCATGCAATCACCTTTGCTTCATTTTTTAATTTTTCAACTAACTCATCCACGCTCGCTACTGTGACACCACCTTCCCTTTGTGCTGGAGGCGTGACTTTAAGTAAGGCCACTTTTGATGCAAGTTCAACGCCCATATCAGCGGCGTTTTTAACGTCAATGGGTTTACGTTTTGCTTTCATAATGTTTGGTAATGACGCATATCTCGGTTCGTTTAAGCGCAAATCAGTAGTAACAACAGCAGGCAAATCAAGCGCCACAGTCTGTAGTCCACCGTCTATTTCACGGGTAACATTGACTTTACCATCAGCCACAAGAACCTCACTAGCAAAAGTGCCTTGCGGCATACCTGTTAGTGCAGCTAGCATTTGACCTGTTTGATTGTTATCTGAATCAATCGCTTGTTTACCCAAAATGACTAATTCAGGTGCTTCTTCATCAACTACTTTCTGCAGTAATTTAGCAATTTGCAGCGAATCAAGTTTCGCGTCTGTTTCAATATGGATCCCACGGTCTGCGCCAAGAGCTAGGCCTGTTCTTATTTGCTCTTGCACGGCTTTTGCACCTATCGATACCACAACGATCTCGGTAGCTACGCCTTTTTCTTTTAATCGAATAGCTTCTTCAACAGCAATTTCGCAAAAAGGATTGATTGCCATTTTAACGTTAGTTAAATCGACATCTGAGTTATCAGGTTTTACTCGTACTTTAACGTTGTAGTCTATAGCACGTTTTATGGGTACTAAAATTTTCATATTGTCCTCTAAGCGTTTCAAAAATTGTATACTTCGAATTCAGGCTGCAATTTATATTTAGTTGACGTAAACGTCAACCTAGATTACCTTTTCCGCGTATAATAATTTTACATTGTTTTGACACCTTGTAATATTCAATTGACGAATACAGAACTATAAACTTATTTACTTCGCTTTGAGCAGCTACATCAAGCAAAATATAGCGTCGCATAAATATAGCCTACTTACAGACCGGAGCGCATTATGGAAAGAGAAGTGATGGAATTTGATGTTATCGTCGTCGGAGCCGGTCCTTCTGGCTTGTCTACTGCTATAAAACTCAAACAACTCGCTAACGCCAGCGAACAAGAATTGAACGTTTGCGTATTGGAAAAAGGTTCAGAAATTGGTGCTCACATATTGTCTGGTGCAGTTTTTGAGACACGAGCCCTCGATGAATTATTCCCAAATTGGAAAGAGCTGGGCGCTCCACTGACTACATCGGTCACTGAAGATCATATTTATTTACTAAAAGATGAGAAAAACGCAACCAAACTTCCTAATGCCATTACGCCAAAGACAATGCATAACAAAGGTAATTATATTGCTAGTATGGCTAATATGTGTCGCTGGCTTGGCGAACAAGCCGAAGCGTTAGGAATAGAAGTTTATCCTGGCTTTGCAGCCGCTTCGGTGCATTATGATGAAAGTGGTAAAGTCGCTGGGGTGATTACTGGGGATATGGGGGTAAGTGAATCAGGTGAGCAAAAAGATACTTACATGCCGGGAATGCTGCTAACAGCCACATACACTGTATTTGCTGAGGGTTGTCGAGGACACCTTGGTAAATCCTTAATCGAAAAGTTTGATTTAGACAAAGACTGTAGCCCTCAACATTATGCCATTGGTTTTAAAGAAATTTGGGACATTCCGCCATCACAACATCAAGAAGGTTTAGTGGTACATACCGCCGGGTGGCCTTTGTCAGATGCAACTGGTGGTAGCTATCTATACCACGGTGAAAATAATCAAGTATTTGTCGGCTTGATTGTAGACCTTAATTATAAAAATCCTCATCTAAGCCCTTTTGATGAGTTTCAACGTCTTAAACATCATCCAGTAATTGCTAATACTCTAAGTGGCGGAACGCGAGTTGCTTATGGGGCACGTGCAATCGCAAAAGGCGGATTACATTCACTGCCTAAAATGACTTTTCCGGGCGGTTTAATGGTTGGATGTAACGCCGGCACACTTAATTTTGCAAAGATTAAAGGCAACCACACGGCAATGAAATCTGGTATTGTCGCTGCCGAAACCCTATTTGAGCTGCTGCAAGCTGACAAAAAGGTCGCAGAACCCGCCTTATACACAGAGAACTTTAAAAATGCTTGGGTGTATGATGAGTTATATGGTTCACGAAATTTTGGTCCCGCTATTCACAAATTTGGGATGGTCTTGGGCGGTGCTTATAATATGCTAGACCAAAACTTTTTTGCCGGCAAACTTCCCTTTACCATCAATGATTCTACTCCAGACCATGCTTGCTTAGAAACGGCATCCAGTATGCCTAAAATTGCATATCCAAAAGCGGACGGTAAACTTAGTTTTGATAAGTTATCTTCCGTGTTTTTATCAAACACCAACCATGAGGAAGATCAACCCTGTCATCTACAATTAAAAGATGCCACTATTCCTATTGGCGTAAATTTAGAAAAGTTTGATGAACCTGCGCAACGATACTGTCCTGCAGGGGTGTACGAAGTGATTGAAGATAATGACGGGCAAAAGCAGTTTCAGATTAATGGGCAAAACTGTGTTCACTGCAAAACCTGTGATATTAAAGAACCAAGTCAAAACATTAACTGGGTTGTGCCTGAAGGTGCAGGTGGTCCTAACTACCCTAATATGTAATGCTTTGCTAGCAATTTAGGTAATTAAGTGAGTCAAATACTACATTACAAATCCTATGGCGCAATCGACAAGCCCTGTGTTGTTCTTATCCATGGGCTGTTTGGCAGTAGTGACAACTTAAGCGTTATTAGACGAGCATTGGAAAATGACTACTTTGTGATCAATATTGATCTGCCAGACCATGGAGAGTCACCATGGTCAGATGCATTCAGTTTTAAACGATCTGCGCAACAACTTGCATCTACCTTGCAGCACATTGGCATCTCTTCTGCCAGTTTTGTCGCCCACTCACTTGGTGGAAAAGTCGCCATGACATTGTGTCATATGCAGGCACAACTTATTAATCATCTTATTATTTTAGACATGGCTCCAGTTGCATATGAACCTCGACACCACAACGTAATTAGCGGTTTAACAAATGTTGATTTGGCAACTGTTCAATCTCGCAAAGATGCTCAATTACAACTGTCTGAACACGTAAAAGATGTTGGTACCGCGGCATTTCTATTAAAAAGCTTATACAACGATGATGGGATTTGGAAATGGCGTTTCAATCTAAAAATGTTGGTCAGAGATTATCCTATTTTGTCGAAATGGGATTTAACAGATGAACTCGTTTTTACAGGAAAAGTACTTTTTATAAAGGGTCAACACTCTGATTATATTACCAGCCAACATCAGGCGATAATTAAGCAACAATTTCCAAATGCCACTGCTAAAATCATTAATGCCGGTCACTGGCTCCATGCAGAGAAACGGACGATTGTTAACACTTTGATAACAAAGTATTTAAATGGATATTAGTGTATACATATTCGGTCGATATTTTACTTGCTTAATGTCGGTTTTTGTTGTTTTTTGTGTTAATATCCGCGCAAATTTTAAGCATGTGAATAGCAATGTCATCAGAAACGTTTCAACAATTAGAATCGATACTTTTAAACATTACGCTGGTGGGTTTGTTTTTATTGATTGCCTATGCAGTGCACGATGTAATGAAAAAAAATAATGTACCGATGATGGGCCGTTGTGTGGCATACGGCGTATTAGGACTCGGTTGTGTCGGTTTTCTGGCCAAGGGAATCATTCAGTTGTTTTTTATATCGTCTGGCGTCTAGAAAGGTCGCGACCATATGCTTATTAGTCTTAACCTGAAATTAGTGGAGTAAAATTACGATGGCAAGTGTAGGTTTATTTTTTGGAAGCGACACTGGTAATACAGAACATATCGCTAAGATGATCCAAAAAGAACTTGGCAAAAGCTTGATTGATGTTCGAGATATTGCCAAAAGCACAAAAGAAGAAATTGCTGAGTTTGATTTACTCTTGTTCGGCATACCTACTTGGTATTATGGTGAAGCACAATGCGATTGGGATGACTTTTTCCCAGACTTAGAAGAAATAGATTTTGAAGGAAAGTTAGTCGCGATATTTGGCTGTGGTGATCAAGAAGACTATGCTGAATATTTTCTTGATGCAATGGGCATGATAAGAGACATCGTGGAGCCCAAAGGCGCCATTATTATCGGTAATTGGTCCACTGAAGGTTATGATTTTGAGGCATCTAAAGGTATGGCAGACGACGACCACTTTGTTGGTTTAGGCATAGACGAAGACCGTCAACCAGAACTGACTGAAGAACGAGTGTTAGCTTGGTGCAAACAAATCGAAGAAGAAATGTGCTTAAGTGAATTGCGCTAAATAAAGAGAGCATTGCAGGACGTAGTAAAGCTCTCTATACTAAATTTATGACCTTATTGTTAAAATCAAAGACAACTTGGCTCTTGCAATAGACTAGAGAGAATATTCGCGTTTGTTGAGCAGGTCATAGGTGAGCAGCTCACAGGCGCGCTCTCAAATAGATTAAACAAGCTACGTAACAAAATTGGCACTTATCGATGAAAAAACTTGGTACGACTCTTCTTATACTGGCAGCCCTCATTTTTGTATTCTTATTAATAAAACAAAGTATATTACCCGAAGAAGAAGCACCAAAACTCGATATTCCTTATTTCAATTATGATTTACTTACCTGCAACAAAGTATTTGATGCTGAACCCACAGACAATTTTGAAAAATGCTTAGAGCTAGCTCAATCAGGGATTCGTACCGCGCAGAAAAGAATTTTATGGGCGTATTCCCGACAAGGTGATTACTTAGATTGGCAGCAGGTTTTCAACTGGACTAAAATCCTTCGACGGAATAATCGAAACGCTTTAGCGCTATCTTTTGCGTTGATGAAAATAATGGGGGACGATGACGAGCTAATAGAGTCTGGAGAAAAAGGCTTAGTTAGGCTGTCTCACCGAAATCATGCACCAGCAAATGTATTACTAGCAAGTTTATACGGTTTAGAAGAAAATAAGCTCCCTCAAAGCAGCAATCCAATATGGCTCTTGGAAAGAGCTCATGAAAATGAACCCGCCACTATTTCGGCAACAGATTTAGCCTTATTATACGCAAATGGCTTTAAAACCAAGCCTAATGTCGATAAAGGTACGGCAATTTTAATGCAAGCCGCTGAACAAAATAATCCACTACAAACCAATAATATTGCCTGGTTTTTATCTACCTTAGACGATAATCCGTTTACACCTCCTGACTATGCTGTAACGCTCGCGGAGCGGATCATTGAAGATCCCGAAAACAGTGAGCGACATACCTATGTTGATACACTAGCAGCGACCTATGCCGCTAAAGGTCAATTTGAATTAGCCATCGAAACTCAAGAAAAAGCTATCAGTCTAATTGCCGACTTAACTTGGTCTGAAGACGAAAAAGCGCAAGAATTAGTAGAATTTAAAGAGCGATTAGAATTATATCAACAAAAACAAAGCGCTGTTACAACAAGTGTAGAGGTGAACGAAAAAGAGTTTTTTGTGAACCTGCGCAATAACGCAATTAATTATTTACTTAATAGCTTTTTTACTCATGTTGAAGCACCACAAGCAACAAACGTATCATCACTAGATTCAGAAAATAATCAATAAAAAAACGTAATTTATGCGCACTAATAAGGCCTACTCACTATGCGATTAAAGCAATTTCTATTATATGTCTGTGTATCCATCATGACTTATTCTGCAAGTACTGCTGCAGGACTTGTAATGAAACCTACCTATTCTCCTGATATTGATTATAAAGGCACTATGCTAAGGGGTGATTACGACGATTCAATAACACCTCCAGCAGACATTTTGGGTTTTGAAGTAGGCTATCGTGTTGCCTCATCGGTACAAATTACTCAAGCCGTCAATACTTGGCAAGGTCAAAGCGATCGAATGAAAGTAATTGAGTATGCCAAGAGCCATGAAGGTAGACCATTATTTGCAGTATTTATTGCTAGTCCCGGCATCCTCAATAAATTAGATGAAATACAATCCGATATTGCAAAACTTGCCGATCCTCGCAGTACAAGTTCTGGCGAGGCAAAAGCAATAATGGATCGCCTGCCCGCAGTTGCTTGGATGGCTTATTCTATTCATGGAAATGAAACTTCAGGTGCAGATGCAGCCCTAGCCTCTATCTATCACTTAATCGCAGACAAGACAGACGCAAATAAAAAATTGCTAGATGAGATGTTAATAGTGATAGACCCTTTAATGAACCCCGACGGCAGAGACCGATTTGCTAAATCTTTAGAACAATATAGAAGCACAGCTCCAAACGTCGATAATCAGTCTCTACTTCATAGGGGTGATTGGCCCTACGGACGCACCAATCACTATTTATTTGACTTAAACAGAGACTTCTTCTATTTAACTCAACCTGAAACAAAAGGTCGTGTTGCACTTATCAACAAATGGCGTCCACAATTAATGATTGATGGCCACGAAATGGGTTCTCAAGATACTTATCTAATGGGACCACCGAGAGAGCCATTAAATAAAAATATTGCACCAAGTGTGCAAGAGTGGGCGAAAAAATTTGCTGTTGATCAAAGCCAAGCATTTGATCAAGAAGGTTGGCGCTATTACACCGGCGAATGGTTTGAAAATTGGTACCCAGGTTATTCTAATTATGCAGAATATCGCGGAAGTATGCATATATTGTATGAACAGTCCCGCATCGCAGAGGATGGTGTACGCAGGCCTGAAGGAACCGTGCAAACATACATGGAGTCGGTGCATCATCAATATGTAAGTACAATGGCAAATTTAAATACTTTGCAAAAATATAGTAAAGACATGTATGCAGACTACTGGCAAGATCGGCAGTTTTTAGTGTCTAATAAGTCGCCTTATTCAGATCGCACTTTTGTCATTTCAAATACAACGAACCAATCACGTTTGCACCTGCTTGCTGAAAAACTGCTTGCGCAAGACATAGAAATAAGTGTTACCACAAAAGCGTTAAGTTTTAAGAAGGCACTTAATCACCTCGGTAAAAGAGTAACTGCTAATGTGCCAAAAGGAAGTCTGGTTGTATTAAACCGACAGCCTGAGGCTCGCCTGTTGTCAGCGATCATGGAATTTGATTCCGAGCTATTACCTTCTGTCATTGAAAAAGAGAGACAAGAAGTTTTACGCTCAGGAGACTCTATAATGTACGATACATCAGCATGGAATTTAACCATGATGTATGGATTAAATGCGTACACAATAGATGATGAAATTACCGCCAACGTGGCAGCATATACAAAGCCAGTCAGTGCTAAAAACATCCTAAATAAAGATGCAATAGCATGGATTGTAGATGGAAGCGATGATAAATCATTAGCGTTTGCTGCTCGCTTAATGGAGCGCGGTGTTCAGGTTCGAGTGATTGACAAATCATCAGAATTCAATCAACAAAAGTTTGCAAGGGGCAGCGTTGCAGTCACTATCACTGACAATGTCTCCAATAGTGATTTAATTACGCATATTCAAACTAGTGCAGATGAACTTGGTTTAAAAGTAAGTTCAATAACGCAAGGGTTAGGCGATGGCGAGCTACCGGATTGGGGTGGAGATCATTTTGTATTGCTAACAAAGCCTCAGATTGCGTTTGTTTCACAAGCGAATACTAGCTCTTATGACCTTGGCAGCAGTTGGTGGAGCATCGATAGTAATCTAGGTATTAGACATAGTCACCTTGACGGTAATAGTTTAAATTCAACCGATTTAAGACGTTATAATACGATCGTTGTGCCCTCTCGCTGGTCATTTTCAAAATCAATGGCAAACACCTTATTAGATTGGGTAAAGCAAGGCGGCACTCTCATTACTCACAATAGAGCAAGTCGTGCGCTAAATACTCATCGAGAAAATGCGGCCGTTCGTAACGTTGACCAAATATTTGAAGATGCTGAAGACTTTAATATTGCCTTACAGCGCAGGATTCTTGCTGAAGAAGCATATGAAGTTACAGATAAACTGTTTGCTTCGGGTATCTCATCAGAAATTACTTACCCATGGGCTGGTCAAGGCAAGCCTTTGAAAAAAGACGAACTCGAAAAACGTGATGATTGGCAAAAGTTATTTATGCCTGCTGGCGCATTTGCTGCAGGTAGTACGGATCAAAAACATTGGTTAACATTTGGCGTAAATCAAACTTTGCCCTTACTTTATCGTGATCAGGCTGTTTTAGTGGCAAATAGCCAAGCAGAAATTGCTGTTAGTGTGGGTGTATACGAAGATTTAAAAGAGCCAGTTGAGCGCGAAGACTATTTAAGTTGGTATGCCCTGCCATTGGATAAATCACTGCATGTAAGAATGAGTGGCCTTTTATGGCCAGAGGCAGCGAATCGTATTGCAAATTCTGCATTTTTAACCCGCGAACGCCACGGTAATGGTCAAATTATTATGTTTGCCGGCGAGCCCAATTTTCGAGGAGCGACCTGGGGTACCAATAGACTTTGGCTAAATGCGGTTGTTTATGGAGCGGGCTTTGGCGCGCGTTATAATATAAACCTTTAAGAAAATCAGAGTATGCGCTGAACGAAAAAATAACACGCTTTCAGCGCATATTTATGGTCTATTTACTGTTAAATATCAAAAACTGTCTTATAATACTGGCACAATTAAGCAGAACAAGTTAAGCACATGGACCAAAATAAAGAATTAAAAAAAGCCGGCTTAAAAGTCACACTGCCTCGAATTAAGATCCTAGAAATTCTTCAAGACCCTAAGAATCAGCATATCAGCGCCGAAGATGTGTATAAAATACTAATTGAAATGGAAGAAGAAATAGGCTTAGCAACCGTTTATAGAGTATTAAATCAATTTGATGATGCTGGTATATTAAACCGTCATCATTTTGAAGGTGGAAAATCCGTTTTTGAAATTAGCCATAAAGAGCATCACGATCATTTAGTTTGTTTAAAGTGTGGAAAAGTGGTTGAGTTTGAAGACGATGTTATCGAAAAACGACAAGAAGATGTCGCAATTGAAAATGACATGACACTGATAAATCATAGCCTTTATTTATATGGTCAGTGTAACAAAGAAAACTGCGACAACGATTTAGACGAATAAGATAACATGCCTTATGGGAGCAATGTGGCCATAAACTAATGTTATAGTGCAAACTTGTATTTATTGTATGCTTGCAGCGCCAATAACCACATTGGGCCAGCCTTACCATTATTTAACACTCGTTCATCAATTTTGCTAACAGGGCCAAGCTCTTTTGATGATGAGGTCAACCATATTTCATCAGCAGTATTCACGCTTTCTAAGCTTATATCTTGCTCTGACACGTGAAATCCCTCCTCTCTAAGTGCGTGCAACAATATCTCACGAGTGATACCTGGCAGAATATGATTATCTAGTTTTGGTGTCATGATTAAATTGTTTTTCACAATAAATACATTACATGCCGCGGCTTCTGTGACTATTTTATCTTGATTATATAATATGACTTCGTCTGTACCTGCATTTTGTCCTTGTTGAAAATGCATCACATTGCCGAGCAACGAGGTGGATTTTATGTGACAACGCTGCCAACGCAAATCTTCTACGGTAGCGACTGTGAACGTTTTTGCATGACTACAATCAAGTGATTGAGAAGGTGGTATTTCAAAAGCATATGCAAAAACAGTTGGTTGAATGTCCTGCGGGTAAGCATGAAAGCGTTTTGTGTCGGTGCCTCTGCTAACATGAATATATACGCCAACGCTCGATTTGTCATATTGACTGATCAAGTGATTTATTTTGTCCATCCATTCGCTTCTTTCAGCTTTATACTTCAGTTGTATTTCGTTTAAGCCCCTATTCATTCGCGCAAGGTGCAAGTCTAAACCAACTGGCTTCCCATCGTAACACGGTATAACTTCATAGATACCATCGCCAAACAAGAATCCTCTATCCATGGGAGATATCATTGCTTTTTCTTGATCAACTAAATTGTCATTAAGATATACCATTGCCATTATTTAGTTCCTTTTATTCATTCAATATTTTTTTCAAAGCGAGGCTTATTGTTAGTCTTTTGGTGTCGCTCTCTTGCGCATCACAGCATTCAAATCGAATTATGTCATGCTCTTTTGCTTGTCCTAACATACTCAAACTGACACTATCTACAATGCCTATTATGGGGTAGCCGCCGATCGTTTGTCTATCGTTTCGCAAAATGATGGGGTTACCATTTTCCGGAACTTGAATACTGCCCAACACTATCCCTTGAGAGCGCAATGATGAACAATTTAAGGCATCTTTACGAATATTAAAAAGCGATATTAATCGCACACCCATCCTGTCAAAGTATCGACTTACTGTAAAATCAGATTCATAAAATAAAGATACGCTTAATTGTGAAAAGAAATCACTTTGATAGCCTGAATTAACCGATAAAACACGTTCATGCTGAAGACTAGCGTCAATATATTTTTGTAATACGGGTGGAATTATTTTTTGCTTATTTTCATCGAACGTCGTCGATTTTCTGACAAATGCATTGTAAATCAGCCTATCTCCGACCGATAACGTTTGTCCATCTTGATGTAAGCCCCCTACTTTCTCGCGTTTCACCGCGCAAACACTTTGCCCAAATCGAGGACTATTAAACTCTCCTCCAATGGCGATATAACTAACAAAACCCGACTGTAAATTTCCCAATGCTAAATTATCACCTTTGCTAATACAGAGCATAGTATTTAACTTAACCCTTTTTTGGTTTAAGAAAACGTCGAGATGAGCACCTGTAATTGAAATAATGATATCGTGCGAAAAAGTACACGCGAATTCTCCACCCAAAATTTCGATACAAGTAGAGTTCAATGGCACACCACAAATGGCGTTAGCTAACTGATAGTTTACCCAATCAAGCGCACCTGATTGGCTAAAACCTTGCGCCTGAACACTTCGACGACCACTATCGACAAGGCCAGCTAACAAACCTACCCGTGTAATTACCAGCAAAACATACACCTTAACTGAGGGTTATTGGTAAATCGAATACTAAGGCAATTTTTAATGAATATTAACATTGTGAAGATGTTCGCATGTCTTCGTATGTTTGATAATTTATTGACTCAAATCGCACCTTATCGCCAGTTTTAAAGGCTTTTGAATCATTTTCATTGTTTATTGAAAGATCCAAAGGTATATACCCAATGATATGCCAACCGCCAGGAGATATCGATGGATAGATAGCAGTTTGTGTTTCTGCGATAGCAACGGCTCCTGCAGGCACTTTTACTCGTGGATTAGCTAAGCGTTTAAGGGCTAACTGCTTTGGTAATTCGCCCAAATAAGCAAAGTTTGGCATAAAACCAACTGCAAAGACTTGATAATCTATAGAAGTATGCAGCTCAATTAGAGTGTTTCTGTCTATTTTTGTTTGCTCACAAACATAATCAGAATCGTTCGGCATTGTTCTTTTATTTAGCTCGTAACATACAGGTATTACATGTGTTCTAAACTGATTATTTTGTTTAATTGGATTGCTTGAATGCGTTTCTGAGACTAAGACCGTTTTAGCCGTGTTCAATACAAAATAGAAATCAAGTAAATCGGCTTGATAAATTACCAGTGCGCTTTCATAGGAAACCACTGTATCTATTATCGTATCTTGCAAGACCTCACTGATGCCATTAACCCACTGCTGTAAAATACGGTTTTTATCAACTAGAGTAAACCTTTCTTGATTGATAAATTCAAGCAAGACCGCGCTCTCACCCGCTCTAGAAAGTTTTAGTATTGAATTGATCTTGTAATAGCTAACTTGCGATCTAATCATTCTTAGCCGTTTTATATCGTTAACATGTGCTTCATCGATTATGCATTATCAATCAATTCACGAATTCTTTGGCAGATATTAACCGCATCTTGAGTATCTGAATGAACACACATAGAGTCTATTTTTAACCGCAGCGATTTTCCGTCGACACTTAAAATATTTCCAAATTTTTGTAGGTGCTTGATACGCGATACACTAGCTTGCAAGTTAAGAACAGCTCCTTGCTTCCCTCTTGGTTGAAGCAAACCATCGTTATTATAGCCTCTATCACTAAACCCTTCGTAAATTACTCGAACATTAAACTGTGTCGACATTTTTTCAACAATTGAATTGTCTACCAGTGATTGAACCATAAGCGTCAGGGGCACATGAAAATTAGCAATTGACTTGAATACTGTTTGCAAGATATCACTCGATTGCATCATATCGTTATAAAGTGCACCGTGTGGTTTGACATAGTCTACCTTGGTACCAGCACAACGAGCTAAACCATCTAATGTTGCAATTTGAGACATTATTATTGGCACTAACTCGGCTTCAGGAATACGCATTGAACGCCTACCAAAACCCTGTATGTCTGGGTAAGCTACATGCGCTCCAATGCTAACATCATGCATTTTTGTTAATTGAATGCACCTTTGCATGACTATTGGGTCACCTGCATGGTAGCCACAAGCAATACTTGCTTGATCAATATAAGGCATTATGGCTTCATCATTTCCCATTTCCCATTTTCCATAACTTTCGCCTAGGTCGGCATTTAACAGCATAATTTACCCTATATATAAATCATTAATAATGGCCCAAGCCTCAGCTTTGCAATATTAGCGCGAGAACATAAAGACTTTGATATACTCTACAGCAACATTCTAACAATTCATGTACTCTAAATCATATGCTAAAGATAGGTCAACGTAATCAACTACAAGTGAGTGATATTCTACCGTTCGCTTATCATTTAAATGACTCCGATAATTCCTTAGAGCGGCCGGTTGTATTAAAGGAATCTGAGCAAGATTTAGCGATTGGAGAGTGCATCGATGTATTTATCTATACTGCAGCCGATGGGACCCTGCTAGCCAGTTTAACAATGCCCAAATTGGACATGCAAGCATTCGCGCCATTAGTCATTACTGGTGCCAGCGAACACGGTTATTTTGCAAATTGGGGAATTCAACCAGACCTTTACCTTCCACAAAGTCAGTGCCATAGTAGCTTAGACATTGGAATGTCTTATGTCATTTCTCTTATGTTAGATAAACAAAATAAGCTTATCGGTACTAGTAAAATAGAACGAAAACTCAGTGACAACACTGACTCTTTGAAAAAAGGACAAGCAGTTGATTTACTTATTTATGCAGAGTCACCACTTGGTTATAAGGCGATAATAAACAATAAAAATGCAGGTTTATTATTTAAAAGTGATTTATCGAAAACACTCAAATTGGGTGAGCAATTAAATGGTTACATCAAACAAATTAGAACCGATGGTAAAGTTGATTTGACCTTGCAATTACAAACTGCAAAAGCTCGTGAAAGCCTTGAGGAGCGGATCATTGACGATCTTAAAGCTCACGGCGGTTTATCAACACTAACCGATAAAAGTAGTCCCGAAGATATATTCTCACATTTTAAGGTCAGTAAAGGCGCGTACAAAAAAGCGATTGGTAAACTATATAAAAACAAAAAGATAAAACTAGATAAAAACTGTATCGTAATAATTGAAAATTAATAACAAAGAGAAAGGTAAATAATGAAAGCTGAAGTAGTTTGGCAAAAAAGTGAAACCGGTTTAGCCTTTGAAGGCACAATGGATGACGGGCGGACTTTACATCTTGATGGAAATGGTGAAGGTTTGTCACCAATGCAGTCTGTATTGATGAGTCTAGGTGCATGTTCGTCGGTTGATGTTGTTGAAATTATGCGTAAGGCCAGACAACCGATAGAGGCATGCGTGTGCAAGCTAGAGGCAAAACGTGCCGAATCTGCGCCTCGAATATTTACTCATATCCATGCAGAATTTGTGGTCAAAGGCGACGGGATAAAAGAAAAACATTTAGCACGTGCTGTCCAGCTTTCATGCGAAAAATACTGTTCAGTTATGTTAATGCTTGTAGGTAAAGTTCAGGTCAGCAGCAGTTATGTTATAGAGTCGTAATATGAGGAAAGGAAGTTTATTCGAGTGAAACTTAGTCTTTCAAAGGGTATATATTTACTTAGCTTCACCGTCATAGTTTTTTTAGCGGGGTATTTGACCGGCTCAAAACGTCTTGATCATGTAATAACTGCCCAACAACAAAATGACCCAAACAATATTCGAGCCAGTACAAAACAAAAAGTAAAAAACCCCTGGCAAAATGACCAACAGCAACTCTTACAGCAAAACAATCCGCAAGCAACAGAGGTAATCCCTCCTTTAAGCGATATTGACGAAACTGATCCCTCTGTTCAATCAACTTCTTCAGTGTTAGCTAGATTAGGAGATGATACTAGCACGTTGGAATTGCTCGATTTTTTAGTAATGATAAGCAATAGTGAAGAACCTGGTGATATTAATTATTTCTCAGAAACGATCGATTTGTTGCACGCTAAGCTAAAAGCCGATCCTGAGAATGTGCAGGTTTTATTAGATCAGTTTGTTAGTGTAGAGGCCGACTCAGACGCTATTTATTTTATAACCAGTCTTTTGCAAAGTGCACAATTAGAAGATACCGAAACATTATTTCAAAATTTGGCTGAAAACTTAGCAATAGATGGCACATCGCAGAGTAACAAGAAGCTATTGCATTTAATCGCAACGACAAATCTTGCCATGGAAAATAACAATACAAATGCGTTTATTATTGATATCGCAATGTTTGAAAAAGAAGACTCATCAACTAAACTATTAGCACTGGATCTTTTACAGCCCTATCAACTCAATCAGAATCAAAAAGCAGTCATTGTCGAAGACTTAAAAAGCTTAATTATAGGATCCACCACTGATAACAAAGGGATGCTGATTGAAAATATTTTGCGGTTCAGTGATTCCTCACAAAAACAAGAACTTGCTAATCAATATTTAGAGGACACATATGCTCTTGCGACGAGAGTGTCTGTTATCAATAGTCTTACAGAGGGTACACTTAGGCCAAACCAAGAAATGAAAACGCTTTTGTTTAGTATCGCTCAAAATACACAAGACCCTCTCAATATTCATGCGAAACATGCGCTATTGTTTGCATTCGATATTTCAAACGACGAATATAAAACATTGCAAAACACCGTTAAATAATTGAGGTGTGGACAAATTATGGCGCGCTTCGCAAGCCTTGTATTTTATAAGGCATGACAACCATGCTACTCGCAATTGAAAACCCAAATCCAGGCCCCTCATCAACGAGCGTTGAAATTGGTAGGTAATAGACTCGACTTGAGTTTGTACCATCTTCTATGCCGAACAAAGCAGCATCGATAATATGCCAGTTTTGTTGGTGCAAAATTTCAGTCCAGGCATGTCCAACTGCCTCTACACCATTCTCACTTTCAATAAATACTGTGCCAAATACAAGTCTTGCAGGTTTGTCTAAGGCACGCGACAATGCGGTTGTCAGAACCGCATATTCTGTGCAATCGCCGCTTTTATTGTCAGCAACTCGTGAAGCAATATTAAAACCATGCTCATAAGTGGGATTCTCTATGAATCGGCTAACATATGCCTCTATATTAACGAGAACATTGCTCGAATTCTCTGGAACTGTAAAACCTTCTATAAAATTTTGCGTACTTTGTTCACTAATATCTATGACAAAACTATCATTTTTATATTTTAGGTCGCCACTGCCGTTAAATGTTGGCTTGTTTTGATACAGCGTTACGGCGATTGAATTATCATCAATAACCTTGTACTCAAGCCCCGACCACTGCTCAAGCACTTTTGCACTTGCCATCGCATCCTGCGTAAACAAACTGAAGCTAATTTTGTCTGCTAAAGGAAATTCATAAGAATCATGTGTGTCTAGCTGAACATGAGCAAACGAAGGGTCACTTTGTGCCTGTGCACTCAAAGAAAGAGCAAACAAAAATACGCCAATAAAACGGTTTATGTTAATCATGGTATTTTCGGCAAACCTTTGACATACATCAGTCCCATATTCATTTTCATAGGTCCCTGACCAAAACTTCCCTCTTGAAAAATGCCGTTACTGTCTGCAAGAAAATCGATTTTTAAGGGACCCATCGCAACGCGAATATTTGCGTCTTCTCGGTCAGATAATTTACTGAGTTCAAGTGTCATTGCTGCCGTTGGATTGATTTCAGAGACCCAAATAGAATACTGGGCCGATGTGTCTTTGCTTTCTTGCAAAATAACGGTTTCAAGATAACTACCAAAACTAGATAACAACCAGTCACTATATTCTAAGGTCTGGCTCAATTCTTTCCCTTGCAGTTGACCTTCTACTTGCCAGGCTTCATCAATATATTGAATGCTAAATTGAGAACTTAATACACTATTCTCAATACTGTAAGTATCCGCATTAATTAAACTTCCGTCGGGCTGACTATATTCAGTTGATACAGAGTCAGAGCGAGACACAGATTGAGAATCTACTGGCATTATCATCGCATCTTGGGTTTGAACATATACATCGCCATCTTCATCTAGGCTATATTTTTCAAGACTATAGCCAATTGGCATATCATTGGCCTCTAGTTTATAAACAACCTCAAAAAACTCTGGGTTTGATTCGCTGCTTATAAATGCGCCAACAAAACTTTCAAAAACGCCTGTGAACGCTTCCTCATATCCTATTTCGTTATGAATACATATTTGCAAACTGTTATTGGTTCTTGCTGACAAACCTTTTAAAACGCCTGCAACGGTTTCTTTACCATCGGTCAAATTATATAGCGTGTCTAATGCCATATAAGGCGTATCGTCAACCAAGCCAACATCTAATGCATAATTAAAACGCGATGCTAGTTTTTTATCATTTAAGCGTTCTACGCCACCTAAACTGTGCTCAACAATGGCATGTAATGAATTAGCTGGTCCATCGAAAGTGGTAAACACGTAACATTCTACTGGGCTACTTGTGCCGATATCAATGATATAATACCAAACACCGTCCTCAGCGCTAGATAACTCAGCCTTACCCTTTATTTTAGATTTGACATTGAAATTTTCTATCTCAATTAAGGTTTCTGATTTAACTTCAATTGTTCTAGCGGCCGCTTCTTGAAACCATTCAGGGAATTCATTTAGTTCGACCAATATCTTTGCAGTCACACTAAAATTTAAAGTTAACAGAGAAAAAATTACCAATACAACGCGCAAAAATGACATAAGCTTCCTTACTATTTTCAAAACAATTTTTGACCAAAATAAACAGGTAAGCATAAAGTAAATACTAACCTTTAGTATATACAGTCTACTTTAATCAATAATAGTATTGCAAAGCTTTTAATCTTTATTCCGGTTTTTCAGCAATGGCACCCTTTGTTTCTGATACTAAGGTTTCCGTTGAGTCGCTTTCTTCTTCTCCAAGAAGATCTTTAGAAATTGATTTTTTGGGGGTGACGCCAAGCGATTTAAAGCTTTCAGCTTGGCGAATTAAATTCCCTTTGCCTCGCGATAATTTATTCATCGCTCCGTCATAATGACTACCTAAACTGTCTATTTGACGACCAATTCTTTCCATATCTTCAACAAAATTGGCAAATTTGTTGTACATATTCGCCGCTTTTTCAGCAATTGTTTTTGCATGTTGATTTTGATACTCATATTGCCAAATATTGTTGATGGTGCGCAGCGCCACCAAAAGGTTAGTTGGACTAACCAGCATTATTTGATTATCCATTGCCAGCTTAACAAGTTCAGGATCGGCCTCTATTGCGTTAGAGAATGCGCTTTCTATTGGAATAAACATTAATACATAATCAAGAGTCTGGACGCCATCTAATTCTTGGTAGTCTTTTTTGCTCAAGCCTTTGATATGGCCTTTAATCGAATTAACGTGTTCTTTGATGGCTTTTTGCTTGTCTACTTCGTCTTCACTATTAACATATTTTTCGTGAGCAACAAGTGACACTTTAGAATCAATTACAATATCTTTTTGATTAGGTAAATGCACGACCACATCTGGCCTATAATTTTTACCTTCCTCATTCTTTAAGTGCATTTGTACTTGGTACTCATGTCCCTCTCTTAAGCCAGATTCGTCGAGTACTTTAGCCAGGACGACTTCCCCCCAATTGCCCTGTTGTTTATTGTCTCCTTTTAACGCATTGGTTAAAGCAGCCGCTTCTTGGGTAATTTGTTGGTTTAGCTCTTTAAGCGACAATATCTCTGTTTTTAAAGCAGCTCGCTCTTGTCCTTCTTTCACATATTGATCACTAATTTGTTTCTTAAAATCGTCAATTTGTGATTTCAGTGGCGACAAAAGATGATTGAGCCCAGTTTCACTCGACTTAGTGAATTTTTCCGCTTTTTGTTCAAATATTTTATTCGCCAAAATTTCAAAATTAGACGACAGTGCTTTCTCGGCATTTTTTAATATATCTAGCTTTTCATCGTAGGCCTTTCTTTCTTCAGCCATAGCTGCTCGTTGACTTTCATATTTTGCGTTTAAGTCGGCTAATTCACTTGTTTTATTTTCAAAGTGCTGTTGTAAATCGATATGTGCTTGCTTGAGCTCTAACAACTGTTGCTTTTGCTGGGTGAGTTCACCAATTTTTCCTTGTTGCTCGTTTAATGTATTTTGCAATTCTTGAAGGCCGCTCTGCAAACTAAGTTGCACTCGTTGTGATTCTGCGACATAAGCCTTATGTTGAGTTTGTAATTGCTCAATTTCTTGTTGTTTTAGCGCCAAACCGTTCTCTAAAGATTTTTGATTGTCCAGAAATAAGCTTTCGCTCAATTTCATTTTATTTTGATGGTTCATGCGTGCAAATAACAACACAATAATTGGGACGAGTACCAATAAGCACGCCATCACTATAAATGGCGTGGTTTGCATCCATGTTGGTATATGCAATTTTGACTCCTAAGGATTCATTTACAAACGACGTTTTTTATTTTGACAAAACTGCATCTAAATCAGCAATTTTCGCTTTCCAAATAGCAGGGCCAGTTTCATGAGCATTTGCGCCCGTGCTATCAACTGCTACTGTCACCGGCATATCTTCTACTTCAAATTCATAAATGGCTTCCATTCCCAAATCTTCAAAGGCAACAACGCGTGACTTCTTAATTGCCTTCGAAACTAAATACGCCGCACCACCTACAGCCATTAAATATACTGATTTGTGCTTGGCTATACTTTCAACGGTCGCTGGGCCGCGTTCAGCCTTTCCAATCATGCCTATAAGGCCTGTTTCTTCCAGCATCATATCTGTAAACTTATCCATTCTGGTGGCGGTTGTCGGGCCGGCAGGACCCACCACTTCATCACCCACAGCATCAACTGGACCCACGTAGTAAATAAAACGATTGGTTAAATCAACCCCTTCTGGTAACCCTTCACCGCTTTGCAACATGCTTTGAATACGCTTATGTGCAGCATCTCTGCCTGTTAGCATTTTGCCGCTAAGCAAGACAGTTTCACCTACTTTCCAGTCTAGTAAGTCAGCTTTAGTAATATCGTCCAAATTCACCCTGCGAACATCTTCACCAACTTCCCAAGTCACCTGAGGCCAATCTTCAAGTTTAGGCGCTTTTAATTCTGCCGGACCAGTTCCATCTAAGTAAAAATGTGCATGTCTTGTTGCCGCACAATTAGGAATCATTGCCACCGGTTTTGATGCGGCATGGGTAGGAACAGATTTTATTTTTACATCCACAACGGTTGTTAATCCACCTAAACCTTGTGCACCAATCCCTAAATCATTGACCTTTTTGAAAATATCAACCCGCAATTTTTCTTCAGTAGTCTCTGGCCCTCGTGCTATCAATTCTTGAATATCGACCGGGTCCATTAGGCTTTCTTTAGCAAGCACAGCCGCTTTTTCTGCAGTTCCGCCTATGCCCAATCCCAACATACCTGGTGGACACCAACCGGCACCCATTGTTGGTAGAGTTTTCACTACCCATTCGGCAATATCATCACTTGGATTTAGCATCACCATTTTAGATTTATTTTCAGAACCGCCACCTTTCGCTGCGATCATCACTTCGACTTTATCACCCGCCACCATATCTAAATGACAAACCGCGGGAGTATTATCTTTAGTATTGATTCTTTTTCCAGCAGGATCTTTCACGATAGAAGCACGAAGCGGATTATCCGGATCTAAGTAAGCCCTTCGAGTTCCTTCGTCAACCATTTCCTGCACAGTCATGTCAGTTTTATCCCAGCTAACTTGCATGCCAATTTTGACAAAACAAGTCACTATGCCAGTATCCTGACATAAAGGTCTTTTTCCTTCAGCTGACATACGTGAATTAATTAAAATTTGCGCCATCGCATCTTTTGCGGCTTGGCTTTGCTCTCTTTCGTAGGCCGCTTCAACCGCTTTTACATAGTCTAAAGGGTGATAAAAAGAAATAAATTGTAATGCATCTTGAATACTGTCAATAAAATCTTGCTGACGGATAAGTGTCATTGGGACTCCGTTGTAATGAAAAATGGTGTATTTGAGTAAGTCAAAGTATACTACGCTTAGCTAATAAAACCACCACACAATAGTAGTACCCTAACGTTGATTTTTAAGAGGTTATTCGTTGTATTCACTTAAGTACCACAAAATCAATAATGTTAGTCATCAAGACCTTATCTGTTTGTTTGATAATTACCAACACCAAGACTACGCCTGTTTGCTTGATAGTTGTGAAAATACCAGCATCAACTCACAATTTGATATTGTCGTTAAACAACCCGTAATAACGTTTGAACTAAAAACAAAGCAAATTTCATTAAAAGGGGCTTGGAAACATAAATTTTCGAGATGCAAACAAGATTGTCCTTTTGATAGTTTATCTATATTGCACAAAGAATTTTGTGAATTATTCGAAACTAAAACAGACCCAGCGCTTACTTCTTTGCCCTTTGTTGTAGGCACTTTAGGTTGCTTTGCGTATGATTTAAACGTAGTTAGTGACAATATTAAAGACCGAAATCCAACACAGTTTCTGATGCCTGACATAGCGCTTGGGTTTTATGATCATAGTGTTATCTTCGATAATCTTAATTCAGAATTATATTTTATAGATTGGGATGAACAACGTTTACAGCAGAGTGTGACAGACTTTCAGCGCACGATAACAAATAAAGGGCAAACACCTTTGAATAAAGGCTTTGAATTGCAAAGCGATTGGAAAGCTAATATTGATCGAGAAACATATATTCAACAACTATCAACCGTAAATGAATATCTATTGGCCGGTGATTGTTATCAAGTAAATTTTGCTCAGCGTTTCAGTGCAAAATATAAAGGCAGTGAATGGACAGCGTATAAACGACTAAAAAAGGCAAATAAAGCACCCTACTCTGCATTTATACGACTACCAAATAGTTGTATTTTAAGCGTTTCGCCAGAGAGGTTTTTATGCATAAAAGACGGACAAGTAGAAACTAAACCTATAAAAGGAACCAGAAAACGTTCGCCTAATCAAAAAACTGATGCCAGCCTTGCACAAGCTTTGTTGGCTTCGGAAAAAGACAAAGCCGAAAATTTGATGATTGTTGATTTGCTCCGTAATGATTTATCAAAGCACTGCTTGGCAGGTTCAGTAAAAGTGCCTCAATTGTTTAAGCTTGAAAGTTACCCTGCAGTTCATCATATGGTGAGCACTGTAGTGGGTGAATTAAAACAACAATCAAGTCCGTTTGACATATTAAAAGGTGCATTTCCCGGCGGGTCAATTACAGGAGCGCCGAAAATAAGAGCCATGCAAATTATCCAAGAATTGGAACCCGATAAACGGAGCATTTATTGCGGAAGTATTGGCTATGTTGGTATTAAAAATGATATGGATACAAACATTTGTATAAGAACACTCCTGGCCGAGGATGGCATGATGCATTGTTGGGCGGGCGGTGGAATAGTAATCGATTCGGAAGCAGAGGACGAATATTTAGAAACTCTACATAAAGTCGATAAGATACTACCGGTCATGGCCGCAAAAACAAGTAGCGACTTTGATTAAACAACAGGACAACAGGCAAACGTGTTGATAGAAGATTTCATAAGCGCCTTTAACAGGCCTTTTGTTATGTCGAAAAAAAGAAGTGAACCTTTTCCAGATGCGAATAGCCCTGCAGCCGTGCTTGTTTGTATTTATCAATTTCAAGGCGAATATTCAGTTTTGTTTACCCAAAGAGCTGAGCACTTAAAACACCATGGCGGTCAAATCAGTTTCCCAGGGGGTAAAGCCGAAAAACACGATAAAAACTTAATTGAAACCGCGTATAGAGAAGCTGAAGAAGAGGTAGGTTTACAAGCTAAACACTTGCAGTTAATCGGAAGCTTACAACCCTATCGGACCGTAAGTGGCTTTGCTGTAACGCCTATCATAAGTGTATATCAACCTAGCCTAAACATTAAAACTGATTTAGTCATTGATAAAAACGAAGTCGCAAATGTTTTTGGTGTGCCATTAGCTTATTTAATGGAAGAAAAAAACTATTCCGAACAAATCATTCATCGCAGCAATAAACAATTTCCCGTTTATTTTATACCTTATGAGACTAAACTAATTTGGGGCGCTACGGCAGGTATCTTGTCAATTCTAAAAGACCATATTACTTTATAAACATTCTTCATTTGCTGTTATGTAATCTTCCTTAAAAAAACTAATGAGTTCGATTAGCAATAATCACTTGTGTTGCGAATAAATTGTGTAACACTTTCAGTATTAACATTTAAAGAGAAGTCATATGATTAGCGTTTTTGATATGTTCAAAGTTGGTATTGGCCCTTCTAGCTCACACACGGTGGGCCCTATGCATGCAGCTTTAACGTTTTGTGAACACCTAATAGATATTGGCGAATTCGAAAACATCAGTAAAATAACAACTGAACTTTATGGCTCGTTAGGTCAGACTGGCAAAGGCCATGGGACCGGCAAAGCAGTCATACTTGGCCTGTTAGGCTATACGCCTAAAAATGTACCCGTAAAATCTGTCGATGCAATGCTGGCAAAAGTCGAATCAGAACAACAACTTAATTTGCTCGGAAAAAAAGTAATAGATTTTTCGAAGCAAGGCGCAATTTTATTTCATCGTCGTAAAACCTTGTCTAAACATGCTAATGGCATGACATTCTTTGCTTACCGAGACGAAGTCTTAGTTACACAACAAACTTACTACTCAATTGGTGGTGGATTTATTGTCGAAGAATCTGAATTTGAAGCGCAGAAAAACGAAAAATTTGCTGAAGCCCAAAAAGATGCGCCATTTCCTTTTTCAAAAGCAAATGAATTAATTGCAATGTGTAAAGAAAATAGCATTCGAGTTAGCACTTTAATGCTAAAAAATGAATGTGCTTTTATGTCTGAAGATGCCCTAAAAAAAGGCTTGATAGACATTTGGAACGTTATGCAAGAATGCATTGAGAATGGCACCAGTAATGAAGGTATTTTACCCGGGGGATTAAAGGTTCACCGACGCGCACCAGCCTTGTTAGCGCGCTTAGAAAATGAAAGAAGCAACGACCCTATGCTAGTTATGGATTGGGTCAATATGTTTGCACTTGCGGTAAACGAAGAAAACGCCGATGGCGGCCGCGTTGTAACCGCTCCGACAAATGGGGCAGCTGGGATCATTCCTGCTGTGATGAATTACTATCATAAATTTATACGGACAATGACTGACGACGTAGCATGCCGTTTTTTATTAACAGCGGCTGCAATTGGCATACTATATAAAAAGAATGCCTCTATTTCAGGTGCTGAAGTAGGATGCCAAGGTGAAGTAGGCGTGGCTTGCTCAATGGCTGCTGGGGCATTAACAGAAATATTGGGAGGCTCAGTAGATGAGGTCGAAAACGCAGCAGAAATTGGCATGGAGCATAATTTAGGTCTTACTTGTGATCCTGTTGGGGGCTTAGTTCAAGTCCCTTGTATTGAAAGAAATGCAATGGGCGCAATCAAAGCTATCAACGCATCCAGACTCGCGCTTAGAGGAACAGGTAACCATAAAGTATCCCTAGACAAAGTTATCAAAACAATGTGGGATACTGGCAATGATATGAAAAGCAAATACAAAGAAACCGCCAGAGGCGGCCTCGCGGTCAACATCATAGAATGTTAATGGGCCAACTTATTTTACAGGCAAAGTGAGGTTTTTAAACATAGTTTCGACCTCTTGACTGTTTTTTTGCATCATCGCTCGTTCGACTACTTCTTTAGTAAGATGGGGCGCAAATCGTTCAATAAACTCATACATGTAATTGCGCAGAAACGAACCTTTCCTAAACCCAATTTTCGTTGTGCTGTAATCAAACAAATGTCGCGCATCTATTTTTACTAAATCAGCATCTAATTTTTCGTCAATCGCCATCGACGCGATTACACCAACACCTACTCCCATTCGCACATATGTCTTAATCACATCAGCATCAGTGGCGGTGAATACTATTTTTGGCTCTAAGCCTGCCGTATTAAACGCTCTATCTAATTCTGAGCGTCCGGTAAAACCAAAAACATAAGTCACTAAAGAATATTTTGCTAACTCATTTATCGTAATAGTTGATTTTTTGGCTAAGGGATGAGACCGGTTAACGATAATAGAGCGATTCCAATGATAACAAGGTAGCATTACTAAATCGTTGTATAAATGCAGTGATTCAGTAGCAATGGCAAAGTCTGCTTCGCCTTTTGCGGCCAAATCACTTATTTGCGATGGTGTCCCTTGGTGCATATGCAAAGAAACTTTCGGATACTTTGACATAAAGCCTTGTATAACTTCAGGTAAAGCGTAGCGTGCTTGAGTATGCGTGGTAGCGATGTTCAATTTACCTTGGTCAGGCAAAGTATGCTCTCTAGCAACAGCCTTTATACTCTCTACTTTTGCCAGTATTTCGCGTGAAATATTGATTACTTCTTTCCCAGCTTCTGTCACATGGGTTAAGTGTTTTCCGCTACGACCAAATATTTGAATACCAAGTTCATCTTCTAGCATCCGCACTTGCTTGCTTATTCCAGGTTGAGATGTATAAAGATTCTCGGCTGTTGCTGAGACATTGAGGTTATTATTTAATACTTCAACAATGTATCTAAGTTGTTGTAATTTCATCGATTCCCTTACATTTTTTTAAGCAAAGCTAACAATACGTATAAATTTATACGCCAAAGAATTTTCTAAGCTGTTTTTTTAATTTGCCGATATAGTATTGTTAGTCGAGCTATGTTGTTGTTGTTTTGAGAGTCGATTTTTAAAAGCACTAATATCTTTATGAACACAATAATAGCGAATTTAGTTTTTTTTTGCATAAATAATTTAGATAAAAACAAATTCTTTTCAAACTTAGTTAAAAGGCGTGATTTACAGTGACCTTACAAAGCACAGAACAAAATCTTATCGACAAAAACGATAACAAAGAAAATAAAATCAACGACCAATTCGACTTTTCTTCTGTGATTGCTGTTGCTATTCATGACATGAAAAATTCATTGAGCCTCTTGATGCAATCCATCGAACAATTATCAGCAAATATTCCAGAAAATAACACGTCTGCGCGAGAAGGCATTAACAGTGTCCATTATGAAGCTAATAGAATGAATACGACATTAGTACAAGTCTTGTCTTTATATCGAGCAGAATTAAATGCATTGCCGGTCAATATTGACGAGTGTTTTTTAAGTGATTTAATCGAAGAAGTGGTTGAATCAAACCGCACTTACGCACAGCAAAAGAATTTGACTGTTAAGGTCAATGTTGATGAAGATTTATCTTGGTATTTAGATCGAGAGCTGATTTATTTATTAGTTCATGACGTACTCATAAATGCTATTCGTTATGGTTGTAACCACATCGAAATTACGGCAGAAATTGAAAACAACACATTATCCTTGGTTGTTCAAGACGATGGTCCGGGTTACCCCAAAGCGATGTTAGATATGGCTACGGTTAAACTAGACAATTTTTGTATTTCTGAAGGTCGCACTGGCTTAGGTTTGTTCTTTGCCCGTTTAATTGCACAAACCCATAAAAACAGTGGCAACACCGGAAACATCAGCCTGTCTAATTGTGCCGAAAATGGTGGCAGTATTTTTGAGTTAAGGTTGCCATAAATATGTATTTAATTGATTGTCAGGCCAATTCATTTTTGAGCACGTGTAAAGGGTTTAATTGAACAAGCAATGACTTATACTATTATTATTATTCTGATTACTTTTTTGATAGTTTGTGGGATTGCCGCTACAGCAGTCCAACAACATAATGAAAAAAAAGAAAAACAGAAAAGAGAAGAAGTTAGTCTGCATAAAACTATTTTCGAAGAAACCGAAGAAGCCTTTCTTGCGGCTATAAAAATGCCGCTTTCGCAGCTTACATTACTTATTTTAAGAAAACGGTCAATTCGCGCATTAAAAGTCATGCACGAATACAATCCCACTCCCGATATCGTGACCAAATTAGATGAACTAACGAAAAGCTTAAAAGGTATTGATGCCAGCGCTACGCCCCCTAATCAAGAGAGTTTTCAACTACCTGCAGCAGACAAGGTCATTATAAAATATATCCAAGCCGTCAAGAAAATACGAAACATATTAAGAAACGAAAATAATAAAGGTAAAATTCCTCCCAATGTTTTTGCTCGCGAAGAAAAAGCAATAGAGTGTTTACAATTAAGGGTCAACGTAGAAACATTAACAAAACGAGCAAACGATGCTGTCGCCAGCAAGATGCAAGGCTCAGCGCGTCAATACATTGAAAAAGCGATAAAGGCATTGGTCGCACATAAACCCAAAAGCGAGTATTCTAAAAGACGTAAAGAAGAACTTGAAAGTATGTTGAAAACCTTAGAAACCAATGTTAAAGACAGTAATTTAAAACAAGTCATGGCCGAAAAAGCTCAAGAAAAAGAAGATATCGATTCGTTATTTGCTCCTAAAAAGAAATGGTAAATCAAACCATTTAGTACCGCCCTATTACAATTCTCTGTCATTTCATTTATCCTAACTACCATAAAATAAGACATCAAAAGTGTAATATGAAAAATCTTATACGTGGCATTATCTTACTATTGGCGGTTATGGTAAGTGCTTGCAGTGCTACTGGTTTGTCAATCTATTCACTCACAAATACTGAGTTAGAAAGCGCCTTAAACAAAAAGCTCCCATCCTTCAACAAAGAGGTGCGTATACTGGGTATACCTGTTGAATTTAACGTCAATGATATAGATATCACTATTGGTCCACAGCAGCGCGAAATCGTTGTGCTAGCGTTTAGTTCGAGTGCAAAATTATCCACTTTCGGTATTAATTACCCTATAAAGTTAAAAATGAAAATTGAAGGGAATCCTTATTACGACAGTACTGTTAAAGCTATTTTTTTGAAAGATCTTGCGTTGCTAGAATCAAGTGTTGACGCGGCAGGCTTTAGCGGTAGTTTAGGCACAGTCAACCAACAAATAATGAATGGTATTAATCATTTTTTAGCTAACAATCCCGTCTATCGACTAAATCAAAATAACCCTACCGAAGCGCTTTTAAGTGCGTTGCCGATAGATATGCGCATTGAAGAAGGTGCGATTACTCTTGTTCCACGCATTTAATATCTCAAACCCTTCAAAATACATTGAGTAAATATTCATAAAACCGTTGCCCTGCTGTTGAAAGTTTGAGGTTTTGTTGTTTTGCGTTTTGAAGGGTGATAACACCTACCTCTTTCGAAAGTCGTAAATCTTTGATTGGCACACACACGAGGCCTTTGTTTTGCATCTGTTGTCGACATAATTGAGGAACAATGGCTATGCCCAATCCCTGAGATACAATTTGACCGATAGTGCCCAATTGCGTGGCTTCAGATACTATATTCACCTTGCAATTTGCCGCGTTCAACGCCGCATCTAACCACATTCGTAAGCTAGACTCTCTATTCATAGCTACCATAGGAAATTTGCTCATTTGGTTTAATGTGCATGTTTTTTGCGTTGCTAAGACGTGTTTAGCAGGTACAACTAAACAAAACTCGTCAGTAAATAAGGGTGTAAAATGCAGACCTTGGATGTTTTGTGGTTTAAATACAAAGCCAAGTTCAGCTCTACCTGCACGCACATTTTCTATTGCTTGTTCCATAACAACATCGAGTATTCGAATAGCGATATTTGCATGTTTATTATTAAATCCATTTATGATTTGTGCTAATTGCCCTTCAGCGAAAGCAGGCATCGCACTTATCACGATACTCCCCGTTTGAGCACTAAATAAGGCTTTAACATCGTCTATTGCACCATCAAAATCAGCAAGCACACGTTTGGCATTGGGTAAAAAGATCCTGCCTTCAGGGCTTAGCTCAACTTTTCGAGTACTTCTGATAAATAATTTACCGCCCAGTTGTTCTTCCATGTTTTTTATTGATGTACTGAGCGCTGGTTGCGACAAGTATAATTTTTCAGCGGCTTCTGCAAACGTAGCTGACTGAGCAACCTCTATAAAAGCTTTCATGTTTTTATACGAAATCATAAGACAAAGCCCTATTATTAATTAATTTAATTTATTAATGCATACATTAAATCAATTTTACAAAATTAAACAAGTGGTAAATACTTATTGATAATAATTAGTGTAGGAGAGTTATATGGCAGGTTTTGACAAAGTAGTCACTAGCTATGAAGAAGCGTTGTCTGGTCTTAGTGATAACATGACCGTAATCGCTGGTGGCTTTGGATTATGCGGTATACCAGAAGGTTTAATTGCTCAAATCAAAAAGATGGGCACGAAAGGATTAACAATCGTATCAAATAATTGCGGCGTTGATGGTTTTGGATTAGGCATTTTATTAGAAGACCAACAAGTCAAAAAAATGATTTCTTCCTACGTGGGTGAGAACGCTCTTTTTGAGCAACAACTGCTAAGTGGGATTCTAGAAGTAGAATTAACACCACAAGGTACTCTTGCTGAAAAAATGCGTGCAGGTGGAGCAGGTATACCCGCATTTTATACCGCAACTGGTTATGGTACGCCTGTAGGTGAAGGTAAAGAAGTCAAAACCTTTGACGGTCGCCCATATATCATGGAGCCCAGTATTACGGGCGATTTTGCTATTGTTAAAGCATACAAAGCCGATCGTTTTGGAAACTGTAGTTATCGCCATACCGCCATGAATTTTAACCCAATGGCGGCAACTGCAGGCAAAATAACAGTACTAGAAGTGGAAGAAATTGTGGAGCCGGGCGAATTAGAACCAAGTCAAATTCACACCCCAGGTATATACGTAGACCGAGTGATAAAAGGCAGTTTCGAAAAACGAATAGAACGTAAAGTATTGTCAAAGGAGGCTCAATAATATGGCATTATCACGAGATCAAATCGCAATGCGAGTCGCCCAAGAATTTAAAGATGGAGACTACGTAAACTTAGGTATTGGTATCCCAACCTTAGCGGCAAACTATGTCCCTAGTGATATTGAAGTAATGTTGCAGTCTGAAAACGGATTGCTTGGTATGGGGGCTTACCCAACTGAAGAACAAGTCGACGCTGACATGATCAATGCTGGCAAAGAAACCGTCACAGCTAGCACTGGTGCTTCTATATTTAATTCAGCAGAAAGCTTTGCCATGATCCGTGGTGGACACGTTGATTTTACCGTATTAGGTGCTTTTGAGGTTGACGTTCAAGGCAATATTGCTTCTTGGATGATCCCTGGTAAGTTAATAAAAGGCATGGGAGGCGCTATGGATTTAGTAGCCGGTGCTAAAAATATCATTGTTACCATGACACACGCCGACAAATACGGAAAGTCTAAGCTATTAGCTGAATGCACATTACCGTTAACTGGTGTTAATTGTATCACCCGCATAATAACCGATTTAGCCGTCCTAGAAGTCACTGATGGTGCGTTTCATTTGAAAGAACGTGCTCCAGGCGTAAGTATCGAAGAAATACGTGAGAAAACTGCTGGCAAATTAATAGTCGATTGCGACGTGCCGGAAATGTCAGTTTAATGGTTAAGGACGATTGAGGTTTTTTAGAAATTAATCAGCAGTAAATGTATACTAGCGCCCAATCATAACATTGGGCGTTTTTTTTGAAATTCACTGACTTACCTATTGACCATCGCATCCTCAAGAATTTGGATGCAATGCAACTTTCGAATTTGACTGATATTCAACAGCAAGCCATACCATATGGCTTGTTAAATAAAGACATATTAGCGTCGTCGAAAACCGGCTCGGGTAAAACCTTAGCGTTTGTGGTGCCTATGGTCAATCGCCTACTAACAACTAGAGCGCTTTCTAAAGCCGACCCTCGTGCACTGATATTAGCGCCAACAAGAGAACTTGCTAAACAAGTATTTGGGGTATGTCGCCAAGTCATTGCGAACACACAACTAAGAGCAAGTTTGGTCGTAGGTGGTGAAAACTATAACGACCAAGTGAATGTATTGCGCAGAAAACCACAAATCATTATAGCAACAGCAGGCCGAATCGCCGACCACTTAAAAGATCGGCATTTATTCTTAAATGGTCTAGAACTGCTGATTTTGGACGAAGCAGACCGTATGCTAGAACTCGGATTTTCGATGCAGTTAGCTGCAATTCATGGCCAAGCTGACCATAGGAAGCGACAAACGATGATGTTTTCGGCCACTATTGAGCAAGCTCAAATAAAACAGATGACAAACGAATTACTCAATAACCCGCAAAAAATTGTCATTGATTCAAATGAACAACCGCACAAAGACATCTTACAAAAATTTTATTTATCTGACGGAGTAAAACAAAAAGACCTGCAGTTGTGCAAACTAATTAACATTGAAAAAAGAGAACAGGCCATCGTTTTTACTGCTACCCGTGAAGATACCGTGCGGTTACAAGAAATGTTATACAAACAGCAGTTTGATGCTATTGCTTTGCATGGTGAATTACTGCAAAAACAGCGGAATCAGGTATTACAAGATTTTGGCAACGGTAAGTATGGTGTCTTAGTGACAACTGATCTTGGTGCTCGTGGCTTAGACATCCGCAATGTTTCATTGGTGCTCAACTATGATTTACCTAAATTTCCAGAAGAATATATTCATCGCATTGGCAGAACGGGACGCGCTGGTGACAAAGGTACTGCCATATCATTAGTTGGGAAAAAAGATTGGCGTAGCTTTGAAGCAATTAAAGCCAACTATGTCGGCGAAGTTGACTTTGCGAGCTTAGCTGAGATAAACACCGCGTTTACAGGGCTAAAAACAAAAGATCAAAAACAAAATGTCGCAACAAAGAAAAAAATACCCAAAAACAACAATAAAACTCAAGTTGTGCAAGCTAAACGCCGTTTCAAACCTCTCGAATCCTCTGAAAGCGGCGATTTACCCATTAAGCGTAAAGTTCGTAAGAGTATCCCTGACAATGATTTACCCACCAAAGCTTTGAAAAAAAATGAACAGTCAGATAATACTAATGAGGACGATGGAAAATAAAAAGCCTTGTTTTCACAAGGCTTAAATCGGTAGAGTAACACCATCTGTAATAATATAAAGTGTTAAGAATATTAGGCAAAAGCGTCCTGTAAAGGCGGTACAACTTGCTTTTTACGACTTAACACGCCGTCTAGCCATAGCTTTTTATCTGTCGCCTTCAGTCCATAAGCAGTTTCGATCAAACCTTCATCGTCAGAAGCAATGAGCATTTGCGAACCTTCCTGCATAATGTCAGTGAGCAGCAATAACACAGTATGACGACCACCTTCTTCCTTCAATTTCGCAATATCAGCTTCTAAATCAGACTTAATATCATCAAAAACCGACAAATCAATGACTTCAAGCTGTCCGATTCCAACCAATTTTCCGTGCATATCAAAATCTTTAAAATCGCGCTTAACAAGTTCTCTTACTGGTGTGCCTTGAACCGCAGACTTTACTCTAAACATATCCATGCCTAATTCTTTAAAGTCGTCTATACCGGCAATTTCAGCTAAAGCTTCTACACATTTAATATCGGCTGTTGTGCAAGTTGGAGATTTGAAAATAACAGTATCACTCAAAATTGCACACATCATAATACCCGCGATATCTTTAGGGATATCAACTTGATAAAAATCGTACATCATCTTTATAATGGTGTTACTGCACCCCACTGGGCGAATCCAGCACTCTAATGGTGTCGATGTAGTCAAATCACCCAATTTGTGATGGTCAACAACACCCACCACGGTAGCCTCGTCTATATCATCAGGTGCTTGTGTTTTTTCAGTATGATCAACAATATATACGTTTTCGCCTGCGTAGCTCATTTTTAACTCTGGAGCTTGGAAGCCAAATTTATCTAAAATAAATTGGGTTTCTGGAGAAACTTCACCTAAACGAGTCGCAGTTGCCTCTTCACCTATTTGATTTTTTAAATAAGCCAGCGCAATTGCACCACAAATTGAATCTGAATCGGGAATTTTATGCCCTACTACGTACATTGCCATATATAGCTCCTTGAATTTTGCCCCGCATTCTATCAAACAATGAAATAATTTAAATAGCAGATTTGGGCAATATTGAATTGAAGAGCGGCTAAGTAGAAAAAATACATGGTATAGGGACTAGGCCGCTAACAAGTCGACGAATTATCGAGTAGATTGGGAGATATGTGGGTGGAAACTTAGTATTCCCACCAGCCTTCTTGCCACCAATTTAAAAACTCTTCAAAATCGATGTAGCCATCACCATTTTTATCAACCATGTTAAAGCCTTCTTGAACGTGATTAGCTTTCGTTTTTGGCGACAAAATTGTTAAAAGCTCTATAAACTCAGGCATATCAATTTGACCATTATTATCTTTATCAAAATAATCAAATTCTCTTCTAATCTCTGCAATCTGTTCAGCGTCTAATTTTGGGGTATTTGCTTTATCAGTCATTTTAATGTCTGGCTCTTGTTGTGCGATGTATCCACTAGATTTTAGTTTACTCTTTAAGGTAGATCACTGTCTAGCTAAAAAGCCTAAGCTCATGAAATAACTTATAAAACAATACCTAAAAGGCCAAAAATTGGCCAAGCAAGCTTAATTATTTAGTGAGTTTGTTTTTTTGCAATGCCCTTTCGCGCTGTGCATCTGCTTTTTGTAGGCGTTTTTGTTGCATTAGATCCCGCGCTTCTGTTCCAACATGCAGTTGTGAGCGCTGTTTTGCTAACATAACTTGCTTTTCTCTTTCTCTAAATCTGGCTAATTGCTCATCTGTATGTGTTCCATAACACTTAGGGCAGCTCACACCCGCTTCATATTTATTGGACATTTTGTCTGCTTCGGTAATCGGTAAGCGGCAACCGTAGCATTGGTCATAATGACTTTTCTTTAAGTCATGATTAACAGCGACTCTATTATCAAAAACAAAGCATTCACCTTTCCATAACGATTCTTCTTTAGGCACATCTTCGAGATATTGTAATATCCCACCTTGCAGATGATAAACTTCCTCAAAGCCATTTTCTTTAAGGTAGGCCGTTGATTTTTCGCAACGTATACCACCAGTACAGAACATTGCTACTTTTTTGTGTTTGTTTGGATCTAAGTTTTTAGCGACATACTCAGGAAATTCTCTGAATGCACCAGTGTTAGGATTGATCGCATTTTCGAAACTTCCAATTTCAATTTCATACTCATTTCGTGTATCAATCACTGTTACTTCTGGATCACTAATTAGGGCATTCCATTGTGTTGGTGCTACGTAGGTTCCAACCGTTTTCCGAGGATCTAAACCATCGACGCCCATTGTTACAATTTCTTTTTTTAATTTCACTTTAGTACGATAAAATGGTTGTTCTTCATGCCATGAAAATTTATTAGAAATTGGCTTGATTCTATTATCTTTATTAAGAAACGCTAACAAACTATTAATGGCTTTTTGGGTACCTGACACGGTGCCATTTAGACCTTCTGAGGCTAATAAAATAGTCCCTTTAATACTATGTTCTTCCATAAAGATTTTTAACGGTTGACGTAAATCTTTATAGTTTTCAAGTGACACAAATTTATAAAGTGCACACACGAGAAATTTATTCATGTTGAGTCCTTTGCGACGGCCTGATGACCTTAATTGGAACGTAAAACCAATGCAAAATTGCGGCGCGAAAGATAGCACAAGAAGAAAGATAGAAGCAAGCCATTCAACTGAAAGTATTAGCTTGATTACCAGAATTTAAAAGGAATACGTTTTGGCTTCAGTCACCGTATTATACATATCAACTACCTTCTCAATATTATTTGCTGAGTTTTCTGACGCATGCAATGGGGCGTCATCCTCCGCTAAAGCTGATGGATGCTGAGTAAAAAATACCGTGTTCTCTTGAACCTCGTCTGGTATCGCTTGGTATTCACTTTTGTAGTGCAATGCTTGTGGAAATAAGCTTTGGTACAAGCATAAAAGTAACATTGGATTGTTGGCGTACTGTAAGGCGCTATTGAGTTCATTAGCGCTAGCATAATCGTCTGATCGTGCGTATTTTCTAGCATAACGATAGGCCCCATTCTCCATACCAGAGTATGAATGCTCATGCTCACTTTGACTCTCTGAAAAGCGAGAATACTGTGTAACATCAGGATGCATCATACTTAAGTACAAAGCGAACGCAGCAGAACGCTTGCCTAGCTTTTCAGGTGTTTTTAACACGCTATTTATACGGGTATTGTGAGCAATATTTTCTTTTATTGAAATCATTAATTTTCGCAATACATTGTGTTTAAAAATTAAAACCTTATGGGGTGTATCGGCTTTCTAGCGGGCAACTCAAGGCCAATTTTCATAGGTCGATATAATGAACATGCAAAAAAACGTAAGCGAATTAACAAACGGGAAATCAAAAGTCTAATATGAGTACCCTCGATTATTCTGACAAACGCTGTTTAGTGGTAGAAGATAGACGACCTTTTCTTATGCTTTTACGTGGCTTATTAACCAGTTTAGGTGCCACAAAAATAACGACCGAACTCTCTGCCGAGACCGCCCTAAGAGCATGTAAACTAGTGAAGTTTGATATTGTAGTGTGCGACCTACATCTTGGCACGAACCGTAAAAATGGTTTCGAATTTCTAGAGGAAATTCGAAAATTACATTTAGTTAAACCATCTGCTGTATTTATAATGATTAGTGGCGATAGCGCGCGCTCGATGGTGCTAGGATCAATTGAAAAGCAACCAGATGATTATTTAGTAAAACCTTTTTCGCAGGCTCAACTTAACGCACGTATCACCCGAGCCACCAACCGTCGTGTTGCTTTGTCTGCTCTTTACAGTCAAATCGACCACCAAAAATATGAATTGAGTATCGATACCTGTAAGCATTTTATTGAGACAGAACCCAGATACGCAAACCACCTTTTACAAATTTTAGTAGAGCTATATTGGAAAACGGAAGAATTTGACCAAGCAGAAAAGATCCTCGATAACATACTCGAACATAGACAAGTTCAGTGGGCTTTATGCTCTATGGCAAAAACTAAATTATTTAAAAAGCAATACGAACAAGCGATTGAATTAGCCAAACAAGCAATTGATAACTCTGCGAATAATGTAGAGGCATACGATATTATCGCTAACGCTTACCTGCAATACGATAAAAAACCAGAAGCGCTAAAGTTTATTTTGGAAGCATTGGCGTTGTCTCCGTTGTCCATTGAAAGACATTTTAGGGTGTGTGAAATTGCGAGGGAAAACGAAGACTTTGAATTGGCGATGAATAGTGCTAAATCAATATACGAATTATCACAACGCTCCGTGCATAAAAACGTCAATCATATGTGCGGATATGTTCGTAGCATCCTAGATGCCGCCGAATATGCCGACAGTAAAAACCTTAAAAACAAATTTATGCAAGAAGCAATGTTTGCTGTGCAACGCGCTCGCACAGACGATACAGTGCACTCTCAACCTGATGATTTTGATTTAGATATATTTGAATCTGTTATTCACGCTAGGGTCCTTAATCTTGAAGGTAAAACAACCGAATCGAAAAAAGCCTTAGAAGAAAGCCAAATAGAAATTGAAAGAAATTTTACCGAATATCCGGTTGCGATGGCCGCCGATAGTTTGAAACTCATGATTGACCTCGGAGACTATGAGGAAGCAAGTAAAATAACTAAAATCATTAAACAAAATGAAGGTAAGGTTGATAGTTCAATTATGTATTTGGCAGAAAGTGAACTAACAAAAAACAAGCAAGACAGAGACAATTATATAAAACACAATAAAACCGGAATACATCTATACAGCACAGGAAATTTTGCAAAAGCATACAATGAATTCACTGCGGCAAAAAAAGTATCTCCATTGAATATAGGCGTGAATCTAAACTTATTACAGTGTTTAATTCAATTGATTAAAAAAACTAGTAAACCCGAAGGCAAACTTATTATGGAAGCTAGAGATCTATACCGCTATGTTAACAACATGCCGCTGAAAGCGATTCATAAAGCCAAATTCGCGAGCATGAGTGAAGAGGCTAAAGAGATTATTGGATAGTCTTTTACTGGGCTGACAGTTGAACTTAATCCTTTTGTTATATGACGTTGCCAAAATCAACCTAGTACTCATTCCAACTATCATATAAGACCGACAACTAATCCAACAACAAGTGTCACCCAAAACCATATCGTATCTCTAAATCTATCGAGTAGCCAAAAATAGCCAAACGCTAGTAAACCAGAAATTAATGCTCCAACCAAAGATGTTAAAAGCCCGCCATCTAGTAGCAGACTGAATACGAAGACAACAATGGCATAAATACCTGCGCATAACTCAGGTTTTTCAGTCGTCAGGAGAAGCTTTACGAGTCCAACTAATAATATTATTTGAAAAATAGAAATAAAAATAACGTGTACCTCAAGACATATAACACTCGTTAATCTCTTGTTATGTTTCTGCAAGCGAACTACAATGTGTAAACATTTTGAATATATACACACTGGTGATGTATGCGTACTAATATAGTTATCGACGACGAGCTAATGGCACAGGCTCTAAAAGCAACCGGCCTCTCAACAAAAAAAGATGTTGTTGAGCAGGGTCTTAAACTATTAGTTCAAAGAAAAAGACAACAATCAATCAGGGCATTAAGAGGAAACATTAGTTGGGAAGGTGACCTAGATGAAATGAGGAATAATGAATGATACTTGCTGATACGAGTGTTTGGATAGATTATCTAAACGGTCGAATCACTCCTCAAACTGACTTGCTCGATGACAGTCTCATGGCTGGTGCTTTGGCTATGGGTGACCTCATCTTTCTTGAGGTATTACAGGGGGTTAGAGATGACAAACAGTTTGAACTAGTGAAGAAAAAATTATCCATCTTAGACCAATACACTATGTTCAATTCTAAACATGTTATCGAATATGCAAATAACTATAGAAGCTTGCGCAAGAAAGGTATAACGATAAGAAAAACCAATGACGTAATTATTGCTTCTTTCTGTATTCAAGAAAACATGCCGCTTTTGTTCGTTGACAGAGACTTCAAACCCTTTATAGAGTATTTAGGGCTCATCCCAGCCTACCTGGAAACATAACACCTTGCTAAGCGGCGAAAATTGCTTTTTATTTTTGTCCGCTTCAAGTGTTTGTTAGTTTTTCTGCTGAACACGTGTATTTGTTCTGATAAGCCAAATTATACTATAAAAGCCGCCAAAGCCTGGAATCGCATGGCACAACATTGATGGCATCCTTATTAGCTCTGAAAATTTTGGAATGAAGAAAAACGACCTTTGAAATTTAGTTTTAAGTGCTACGCAAGATAATGCTGATTGAATATGGAATTGAATAAAAGTCCGTATTTGTCGAAATTGCATACCCAAAAAAAGTACAAATAATTCTAACCCAATAGCATCTAAAAACAACGCAAGCATTATAGTATCTGGCCTCAAAATGAGAAGGCACACAACTCCAATTGTAGCGTATTTAAAAAGTCTTTCTTTCATCAACATATCCTGTTAAAAACTAACACCCGCTTAAGCGGCGAAAATTGCTCTTCATTTTTGTCCGCTTAAAGCGTTTGTTATGTTGCATTACGCCTCCGAACTAAAATGAGATTAGTTACTTCAGTACATAACAAAACAAACATGCCTACAGCGAATACTCTAATCCCAAATACTATTTGAGGTACTCCGCATGAATCAAAACTATGCCACAAATACCATAAAAAGCTGGGTACATAAACAAAACAAGCAACCAATAAATGAATCCGCCATACCAGCTTATTGTTTGTAAAACGCCGCAGACTTAGGCTTAATAATAAAAAGACAACGGCGCAAACAGAAGCCACTAGAATCTGAAATTGATGCTTTTCCATTGACACATCTGTTAGAACAAAGCAGGCATTTGCCGAGAGAGGAAAAATTAGTATTAACAGCGCAGACGAATATTTCACTAGACTTCCCATGCAACATAACACTTTGAATAAGCGGTTTGGCAGTGCTTTTCTGACAAATCCGTCTTCATTCTTTTGTTATATTGCGTTACTTTCACGGTCAACTCGCCCTTTCCAATGATTCAATTTGGTCTTCAGATTTAGCGATTTGTTTGAGCTTACTAGGAATAAACACATTCGTAATCCAATCTTTGTTAGGCGGCTCAATTTTTCCATTTTTCTCTCTTGGTGAGTAAAATGCTCTAAACCCATGCCATTCTGCATTTGAGCCATCATTAAGATAACCCTTGGCGATCAGTAAATAGTTTTGCAATTTTTCGAGCCGACGCTCTATCTCTTTTATTTTGTATTGATTCGACATAATTTGTATGATTTACGTAGCAATATAACACCTCAATAACCGGCGCAGCGCAGCTGTGTCCGGCGCCGAAGGCGCGTAGTTCATTGGTTTGTTAACTTTTGGACTCAATATTGCCATTATTCAACCTCTAAATGAAATAAAGTAAATACCGATAGCGACCAAAATTAATAATCCGACCGAGCTGCACCATCCCCCTGTCTTACTAGTTTCTGACCAATAAGTATTCTGATTTTTGGGGGGATATCTGCCACCAGTCAATATTTTACAAACTGGCCAGCCGATCCAATAGCAAATCGTTCCAAAAAAGATATCAGCCAAAATATAACCAATACCCCTTAAAAATCCACTAATAATTGAAGAGCCAAAATCTTCCAACAAACTAATAATTCCCTTTAGAAAGTTAACAACTTATTATGATGACCGCATTGTAACTGCAAGATCGTTTCATTTCACAAAGTCCTCATACTTATTGTATTTCAATACCTTACTATTTTTTCTATGGCGATTTCTACAATTTTTTGTGTATTTACCATGGATTCATAGTAATACCGTCCTTAGTTTTCTGGGAAGTATATTAATAACAATGGCTTAGAGTGAAATGGCTAATGTATTTACGTAATTACTATGCATTCATGGTAACAACAAGGTTGAGTCTATCCTTAAGTGCAGTAAATACTGGCCTGTAGGCCGATTGCCACTTTTGTAGAATGCGGTTTACTGAACATCTTGAGTTTCTACACCATACAATAAGGAGTCAATAATGGCTAACTCGCCGTTTCTTGAAAGCATTCGACACGTCATGAGGACAAAACATTATTCAATACAAACTGAAAAAACATATCTATTTTGGATAAAGCGTTTCATTTTGTTTAATCAAAAAAGTCATCCTAAAGACCTTGGTGAACAAGAGGTGACACAATTTCTAACACACCTTGCCGTTAACCGAGAAGTAACGTCATCTACACAGAACTTAGCATTGTGCGCTATTGTGTTTATGTATAAGCACATCTTCAAAAGAGAATTAACACTTCTATCTGATACAGTAAGAGCAAGGGCACCCAAAAGAGTTCCAACTGTGCTATCTCACAAAGAAGCCCTATTAATCATTGAACTGATGAAGCCTCAATATCAACTGATGTTTTCATTACTGTATGGCAGTGGTTTGCGCAAAACAGAGTTACTCAAATTACGTGTTAAAGATATCGACTTTGAGGCTAAAACAGTATTTGTGTTTAGAGGCAAAGGTGGCAAAGACCGCACCACCATGTTACCTAAAAAACTGATTGAACCATTAAAAGCTCAGATAGAGAAAGTTCGTCGCATACACCTAAAAGATATTGCAGAGGGCAGCGGAATGACTAGCTTGCCGCCAAGCCTTGCGAGAAAATACCCAAATGCTATTAAGGAGTTTAAATGGCAATATTTATTCCCATCTACAACCAGATGTGAACACCCTTATGATGGATATTATTGTCGGCATCACCTTCATAGCACGGCGCTCTCAAAGGCTTTAAAGTTAGCAGTTAGAGAGTCTTCAATCACAAAACATGTTACTGCTCATACATTTAGGCATTCCTTTGCAACGCAATTGCTTTTGACTGGTGCGGATATTCGCACTGTGCAGGAGTTACTCGGTCATAACGATTTAAGGACTACACAAATTTATACCCATGTAATTGGACAGCATTCATCAGGGGCGATAAGCCCATTTGATATTGATTAAGATGTGCAGACGACCGTCTGCTTTATTAATATCGAGTATTGATAGCGATAGTTCTTATCTGTAAAGGCCTTAACTAACGGAGTGTATTTTTGTTTCCAACCAATCAATAAAAGCAATTAACTTGTTGGCTTCCAATGACCGCTTGTGATAGTGAATTGCTAGTCAAATAATTCAGTCAAAATGGTTTGTCTAAAAATAGCAGATCGAGTTGAGACGCATTCATTTTACCTTTAGTGTTCATTAAATTCTGACAGGTTTTGTTTATACGCTCTGGTTACTTTTACTTCATCACCCGAGCTTAAAACCGCAAGGTATTCTCCATTTGAGTTTGGCACTAGTTTTTGTACCTTGGCTAAATTTACTATAGCCGAGCGGCTTACTCTAACAAACAAATCTTGCGACAATTCTTGTTCAAACTGTTTTAAGGTTTTACGAATAATATGGGTACCATCATGTGTATGCACACACATATAATCGCCTGCAGCTTCAATATACATAATGCTATCAATTTGCACGCGTACCCATTCATTTCCGCTTTTTAAAGATATTGTATGCTGTAATACATGCATACCCTCAAATTTAGACGCTTCTAAACGCTGCATAAAACTCAACAAACTCTCACCAGTTTTACGACTTATTAATTTGTCTAAGTGGCCATGCAAATTAAGTGTATTCTCTTCGCCAATTACTTTTTGTAGCTTGTTTAAACAACTGTCGACGCGTTCTTCTGCATAGGGTTTTAACAAATAATCGAACGCTTCAAATTCAAAGGCTTCCAAAGCATAGTCTTTAAAAGCGGTAACAAACACGATTTTAGGTGCTTGATTGGCATCTTGGGTGCTTCTCTTGTGAATAATTGATGCTAATTCAATGCCATTTAGCTTCGGCATTTCTATATCAACAAACATCACATCGGGATGATACGTTTTAATCGCCTCTAACCCTTCATGCCCATCTGCACATTCGCACACTATTTCAAATTGCTCATGCCTAGCAATATGAAAAATAAGCCCTTGCCTTGCTAATGGTTCATCATCAACGATGACGGTTTTTATTCTCTTCACGCATTCTTCTCAAGGGGTATTTTAATTAGCACGGAAAGACCGCCCAAATCATTTTTATCCATCGAAAATGTAAATTCTTTAGGGTAAAGCACCATTAGTCTCTCTCTAATATTTCTTAAACCAACACCTTCATTTTTAGTGTTTTGCTTTGCGTTAAAGTGATCCAGAACCAGGTTTGCATCAGGGCCATTATCGGCAACTTCTAAACATAACCATCGTCCCTCAGAACTTGCTTTAATCGCAATTTGACCATTTGTCGCCATTTTGGCAATAGCATACTTGATACAGTTTTCGACCAAAGGTTGCAACAATAAACTAGGGACTAAATAGTTTTCAGTTTCATGTTCCACATCAAATTGGATATTAAGGCGCTCATCAAAGCGTGTTTTTTCAATTTCCAAATAAAGCATAAGGGCTTTCAATTCATCATAAAGTGCAATCTTTTTTTCTGGGTCATTGTCGAGACTAAAGCGTAAAAAAGTCGAAAGCCTAACTAACATTCCATTCGCTTTTTCTTTGTTCCCCATTAAAACCAAGGTAGAAATTGCATTTAAGGTATTAAACAAAAAATGCGGGTTAATTTGGTATCTAAGCATCTTAATTTGAGCGCTGTGAGATAACCTCACTGCTGCGAGGTGCATTTCTTTTTCACTGACTAATCTAAAATAAAAGCTAATACTAAAATACAGAGTACTCCAAGCTAATATCATGGCTAAACTGTATACAAGGGAATTAAAGTATTCAAACACTGTTTTTCTATTCGGTTTTGACTCGCTAGGACAAGCATCGCTTTCCTTTAGTTGTTTGTTGGAATTAAACTCGCTCGCTTCATTTTGATTATTTTTATCTTGTGCATTGCCTTTTTTGGTTGCCATGGCGTAATCAGATTCGTTAAATTTCCACATCGCCATATTTTTTGCTGGCGTCCAAATCAAAGAGGCTACCACACAAGAAATAATCACCACCATCAATATCTTAGTTGGATGTAATTGCCAACATCGCTGATAAATGTAACGCAAGGGTATAGTAATAACAGCTGCCATAAATGCGCTGGCAAACAAAGGAATGGCGATATGTAAACTAGACCCTTTCATCTCGGGGACAAGAAGTGTGTTTTCAGTAATAAATAACACCCAATACACAAACCAACCCACACTATGTAAAAGCCAAAAGGAGGGTTTACGAAAACGTGTTTCTTTTATGTTTCTTTCTTGTTTGACCACTTGTTTACCTTATTGCCAAAAGGCTGATTGATATCAACACTTAACTGTCCGTTAAAAACATCAACGATGCATGTTAGTTTAAGCCTAGCATTTCGAATAATTTGGGTTTATGTGTGCCACTTATTTTTACTTCGTCACCGTTAACTAATTGCAATAAAGTATAACGCCCTAATTCACTTGATAACGACGCTACGCTATTAATATTCACCAAGGCACTACGATGCACCCTAATAAATGTTTGCTTGTCTAACTTCGATTCTAAGTTATTAATTGATTCTCTATGCAAAAACATTTTTTCTTTGCAATGAAGCTCTACATAATTTGCTGAGCCTTTAATCCAAATGACATCATCGACATTAACAAAATGCACCTCACCAATCGATTTAACAGCAAGCTTTGATGGTGAAGTATGATTCGAAGGTTTAAGGCGTTTTTCCGTCTTAATAAGAACATCTTGAAAACGTTCTCTCGAAAATGGCTTGAGTAAATAATCGATTGCATTCAGTTCAAATGCTTTAATTGCGTATTCTGAATATGCAGTCGTGAATATCCAATGGCTGTTAATGCTTTTCATTAAATTATCAACTAACTGAATGCCGCTTCCTCCGATAATGTTGATATCTATAAAACATAGGTCGGGTTGTTCAGCAATAATTAGATCTTCTGCTTCTTTAAATTCTCTAGCTTCACCTAGCAAAGTCCATTTAGGGAAGCTTTTCATATACTCTCTAACCTTAGCACGGGCTAGCTTTTCATCGTCAACTATAATGTAACTGAACATAATGGCTCTCACTTTTATTTCACAGTGATATACGGTGAAATAAAAGTAACAAGTGCTTATAAAAGAATACATTGAAATGCGACGAATAACGGTAAGGTGCGATAAACACCTTTCGGTATGCCATTTTCACCTTGTAGCAGTAACCACAGCGATTAAACTGTGGCTAAATTGGATATGTTTATTTTTGCAGGCTAATTGCATCTTCCTTGATAGAGTCAATCTCGTCTATCAGTCTTTTTAGTTGTTTTTTATTTGCCATGTCGTATAAACCCATCATGTATTCACTGGCCGCGAGTAAGTTTCTATCGGTAGCTTCATCAAATACTTCGCCCCTATATTGCTCAGGATTAACAATGAGTTCTAACAATGCCGCATCAAAATTTTCATCTCGTGCAGACATAGCAAAGGTTTCCCGTAGGGCTTGCTGATAGCGACGTTTATAATCCAACCAGAGCACTCCTGTAGATTCAAAACGTTCACGAAAACCAGAAATGAAGAGTTTTTGTTCATCGCTCAAGCGCCCCATCCAACGTCTAATATTTTTTTGGTTTCGTTTTACCCAATTTCGGTCTCGTTTATCTTTAGAGAGTTCCTTATTCTCTGCCATTTCCTCCTCGTCTTCTTGGTTTTCTTCTTCCAATGCGGCTAGTAAATAAACCACTTGTTCTTCGCTTAAGGTGCGACCAAGCGCAACTAAATCTTCTGCGATGTATTCTCTGGCCCTAACCCAATGAGCACGCGCATTGTCTCGGTGAAAAGCGATGCGTTCAAGGTTAATATTTTGCTGTTCAATATCTTCAATTATTTGATTCAACTGCGCGGCATATTTAGGCAACTCCTCAGCTTTATGCCACTCTATCCACTCAGCAAAATAGCGATCAAATTGGTCTTCTTGCGCATCGTTCAATTCGATATAGTCATCCATGTACCAGTAAATCAACCAGCTTGCATTGTTGTATGCAAACTTTGTTGAACAACCACCTAACAAAAGCATACAAGTCAGCAGAATAATTTTTTTCATGCAATTGTTTTCCTTTAAATTTTATTTGTTATGCTAGATACGACAAAATATACAAGAAAGGTTTCAAATGACAATAAAGAAAATTGCAATAATTACCTCGGGCGGCGATGCACCCGGCATGAATGCTTGTATTAGATCAATTTGTTTAAGTTGCGAAAGTGAAGGTATAGAGGTTGTTGGGTATCGTTCTGGCTATATAGGCTTACTAAAAAAAGAATCTATACCTTTACACACTTCACTTGTGCAAAATTTGCTACAAAGGGGCGGCACAATTCTGCACAGTGCTCGCTGCGAAAAGTTTAGAAAAGACCAATATGTTAAACAAGCAGCCAAAAATTTAGATGATGAAGAGATAGATGGTCTTATTGTTATAGGTGGAAATGGTTCATTCAAGGGAGCCCAAAAACTGCAGTATTATTGGGATAAGCCGGTTATTGGTGTACCTGGAACCATTGACAATGATATCGCTGGTACTGACTACACAATTGGCTACCACACTGCTATTCAAACAGCGGTAGAATCGTTGGATAAAGTGAGAGACACCGCTGAAGCATTTGAACGGATATTCTTAGTTGATGTAATGGGTCGAGAAGCTGGTTTTATTGCATTAAATTCGGCTATTTCAAGTGGAGCAGATCATGTGGTTTTACCAGAAACTTTTACTAGCGCTGCTGAAGAAGTAATGAAAATACTTGATAAATTATCTAAACGACGACTGCATCACAAGAACTCTAGTCATATAATAGTCGTCACAGAAAACATTTGGCCGGGAGGTCTCAACATCCTACAACAGTCACTTGAAAAAGAAACTGGTGTAGACGTAAGAATTCTTACGCTAGGGCACGTACAACGTGGTGGTTCCCCCGTATGGCAAGACCGATTATTGGCAACAAAACTTGGAACACACGCAGTGCATGAAATGATCAAGGGCAAAAAAGGTGTAATGGCTGGGATAAAAGCGGCTATCCCCGTTTCTATCGCATTTGACCAGATTGATAGCGAATCTAAAAAGCTGAACCCATTTTCTATGCAGATGCTAGAGTCGTTAATGTTGTTGGGATAACTTATATTAGCGGAATATGGGCTTAGAAACAGATTGCCTAAGCCCAATCGTTTGACTCAATGTAATTATGCCTTGCTTTTAGTAGTTAATGTTTAGCCTTTTTAACCAATGTACCCACCACCATGCTGGGCCTACTAACAAGTAACGTAAGTCTTCAAAAAACGATGGTTTTTTCCCTTCTATTTTATGCCCTACAAATTGAAGAATCCACATCAGCACAAATAAGGCCAGCGCAAATTGCCATACAGTAATGCCATTTTCGACAAGCAATTGAGCATTTGCTAAAAAGTTGATGGCACCGAATGACAATATCGTGAGTATAGTCATTGCAGCGCCTATAGGACCTGATAGTTTGAAGTAATACCATAAAGTGGGAATAGCCGCTATATGTGCCCATGTAATATTGTATTTAGCAATAAATTCAGGGACCGGAATCGACCAAATTAATGCGATTGTCACAAAATATATACTTGGCACTGCAATAGCATGAATAAGGATATTAGTTTTGTTTTGGTGGCTTTCACCATAATGGTTAATTAATTTTTCTATTTCGCGCATATGCTAACTCTTTTATTATCATTTTTATCTTTTGTTAAGTTTACAACCGCCTTTACACTTCTACAAGTTAGTTTATGAACTAGCCTGTAAATATCTAGTTGGCATGCTATATTGAGAACCATTGATACTTTTACAGCTAAATAATTGATATGCCTGCACAAACCATTCAGTACACCGTCAGCGTCATTAGCCCTCACGAACATTTATTCAAGGTGAAATTAAGCGCTTCTATTGCGCCTACTACAAAAACGCAGTTGACCTTACCCGCTTGGATCCCCGGCAGTTATATGATTCGTGATTTCTCACGTAATTTAATTGAGTTAAATTGCCTTACAAAAACACTTTGCTTATCACAAACAGACAAACAAACTTGGTCGCTTGAGCATGTGCGGGGCGAGGTGTTTCACAATGTAGAATTAGAATATGAAATTTATGCTTATGACTTATCAGTCAGAAGTGCTTACATTGACGACGAGTATGCCTTTTTTAATGGCACTAGCTTATTCTTAAGTATTGAAGGAACAGAAAACGCAGAACACATTTTGTACGTCGATTGCAAAAGCATGGGAAAATCGGCGGATGTTGCGACCGCTATGACACCAGTAGTAAATGACTCAAAAAATACAGATAACGTTGCGCAATATACCAGTACCAACTACTTAGAATTTATTGACCACCCTGTCATATTTGGTTTATTTACTAAACATAGCTTCAGTTATAAAGGATGCGAGTTCCACTTGGTGTTCACTGGTCAAAATAACCTTGACTTACATCGACTGCAAAAAGATTTAGAGCCAATTATATCTCATCATCTCGCCTTGTTTGGCGAAATTCCGTGCAAAGAATACTGGTTTATGACCCTAGTATGTGACAAAGGATTTGGCGGTTTAGAGCATTTAAATAGCACGGTATTGCAGTACAGTCGTTTTGATTTACCACTTTTTAATGCCGCTACCGCTAATGATTTTCGCACAGATGGCAATAATGAAATGGAAAAAGAATATCAAACATTTTTGAGTTTGTGCAGTCACGAGTTATTCCACACGTGGCATGTAAAACGTATTAAACCAGAGGTGATGCAACAGCCAAATTTATCAGTTGAAACTTACACGCCACAATTATGGATTTACGAAGGTTTTACATCTTTATATGATGATTTAAGCTTAGCCCGCGCAAAAGTTATTTCGCCAAAAAAATACTTAGAAATATTAAATCAAGTCATTTCACGCTTACTTAACAACCCAGGTCGCTTTAAACAAAGTGTCGCACAATCTAGTTTTGAAGCTTGGAATAAATTTTACAAACAGGATGCTGGCTCAAACAATCATATTGTTAGCTATTACAACAAAGGCACAATTGTAGCTCTCTGCTTAGATATTTTATTGCGCCAGCATTCACAAGAAGCCGTTTCACTCGACACTATTATGCTCGATTTATGGCAGGACTATGGGAAAGTAAATAAAGGCACGCCTGACAATGTCATACAGCAAATATGCAAAGAAAAATATAACATTGATTTGGATAGTTTCATCCATATGGCAACCCAAACAACATTAGATCTTCCCCTTCCCTCTTTACTACAACATATTGGTATTCAATTGAATACAAGACCAAAGCAAAACATGCAGGATACTGGCGGTGAACTTAAGATTCATTACAATGTTGATATAGGCGCAAACTTAGCCATGAATAATCAACAATTGAGCGTTATTTCTGTGCAACAGGGACGAGCTGCTGCTCTTGCTGGTATGCATATTGATGATGTTATAATTGCGGTCAATGGTTGGCAGTGCAATGAGAAACGCTTTTATCAAATATTGCAACAGCAGGCAAAAGGTGAATCAGTGCCAATACATGTCATGCGCGATGGGCGCCTAAAACAATTACATTTTGAGCTTAGCCCCGCTATTGATGATATCTGTGTGTTAGAAATTGCAGATAAAGCTAAATTTGAAAATTGGTTGGGTCTAAACTAAGGTCTTAGCTGGTATTATTGTGGAAGCGTTACAAGTAACGCTGGATCTAGGCGTTCACGAAACCAGTTGATTCGCCAATCTAAATGGGGACCAGTAACCCTGCCAGTTGCACCAATTTCTGCAATTAATTTTCCTTGTTCGATTTTTTCACCTTCTTGTACATGAATTTTACTGAGATGAATGAATGTTGAGCTGACACCAAAGCCATGATCTAAAATCAACGTCCCACCTGAATAATACATATCATCGTGCGCTAAACGAACAATACCCGCTGCAGGCGCGATTACTGGTGTGCCAGTTATATTTGCTATATCGAGTCCAAAATGCGGTCTTCTCGGCTCTCCATTAAAATAACGTTGTGACCCATAAACACCGGATATCCTGCCCTCTGCAGGGAGTATAAAGTCTTGTGTAAAATCTATGCTATTGGTAAAAACGGCACGAGCATTAGCAATTGCACTGTTTTCTTTTCGAATGCGTTCTAACACTTCTGTTGCAGGGCTTACGTACTTTTGCGAAACACCCGTTATTTTATCAATTTTGTATTCACGTTTGCTTAAGGTTATCTGCAATGTTTGTTGCTTAGTTTCATCCGCAAGTTGCCAACTTAAGGTCTGCGTTAAGGCGGCATCACGACCAAAGCCAAATACAAAATGCCCTTTTTTACTTACCTTTATCGCTTTGTCATTCAAAAAAACCTTAGCGCCGGTATCCAATTTACCTCTTACAAGGCTACCTTGGGTAAAGTCCCCTTCTAGTATTGGCTGGGTTTGAGCAAAAATGGCTAAAGGCAGCATAAAAAGAGTGACGAATATAATTGCGCTCCGTAAGGTTCTAGTCTCCACACATGGCTCCTTTACCTACGCCTTCAAAAGCCATGACTTTAAGTCGTTTATTGCTCTTTTTACGGCTTTCTTCTAAGACATATTGCGCTAAGCACTCCACCGTGGAGTCATAATCAATTAGTTCACAGGCACTTTTGTCAATGGCCATTTCAAAAATACCTTGTGAGGATTCGTACTGAAAGCAGTTTGCGCTAGTAAATTGCTTTACCTCAAAACTCAGTGTGTTTGCATCTACTATGTCTTCATTGCTACCAATGTAAATATCTTGCCATCGTTTCGCCCAATAAGTTTGCAGCCATTCTGCGTTTTCTGCATCTTCGCTTATCAAAATTTTTGAGCGATGACCATGAGCAATACGTTGACAGTTGCCCTCGTGTTTCTTTAAACCGTGAGTATAGTGATAGTAAGGCGAATTGATTATTTCTTCACGCAAGTTAATTTCGATATCATGGACATTTTCAGGAAGATGCGTTGCAATCACATCTTTAAGATAGTGAGTGACGCTTTTTTTATTAACCGTTTCACTATAAACAAAGGCATATGCTTCTGGCGGACAATTTAATTGAATCCATTTATCTTCATCGAATAAAAAGTCAACCTGCACACGTTCATCTGACTGCGGATGATGAATGTTAGCTTTTGTGTTTTCAGCAGGTACAACGAGTTTATGGTCGACATAATCATCGATAATTCGTTTGAGTTGTTTTTTTACAATGCCGAAATCTTGCACCATGCTTTCATCATTTAAACCACCATCTAAAATCACATCGACAATCCAGCTCTCGCCAACCATACCCCTTCTAGGGCACAAATAGGAAAAATCCATTACCGTCAGATCGTTTACAAATAATTGCATTAGTGTGAGCCACCTTGCACACTTTTAATCAATTGATCTTTTAAATTAGGTGGCAGGCCGACAATGGTTAAAGTATCTGAACTTTTATCGTAATGAATGTTGTCACCTAGAAGTTTTTTATCAAAACTCAAACTCATGCCTTTGCCTGCGCCAGAAAACTTATTCATCGCGTTTAGCATGGATTTATCAGCCTGAAATTTTTCTTCAAGGGGGGTTTCTAAGTTTTTATTATAGTTCGTAAAGCTATGGTCGACTTCATCTAAGCGAGGCAAAATATTATTGACTTCAGAAATTTCAACTTCTTCTCCCATGCTAGCTTTATCTTTGTAGTATTTAGAAACTGCCTGGCGATGGTCGTTTTTTTCGTTTGGCGCAAGTTGTTGCGTCGATAAATAATCATCCACATGCCGCACAAATTCTTTATTTTGAACTTTAGTGTCCACTTTTTCTTCGCAACCAATAAAGTTCATGAAAAAATCAGATACTTTTCGCCCCATGCGCCCCTTTATAAAGCTGATGTATCTTGCATTTTGCTCGTCTACTTCAAGTTGCGTCAAGTCTATACGAACTGCTATTTGCATTTTACTCAATTCAAGGAATCTATTTTGAGAAAGTTCTAAGTCATTATTGACGGTAACCAGTTCCTTTGCATCTAGCATGGCTATCATCAAATAGTCAGTTGCAAGGTAATCGTATTGACTGAATATAACATAGCCTGTTTCGACCATTGCTTCATCTACAATTGCTTTTAATAACTGCTGAGAAGCTTCCACGCTAAATCCATGGAAGTCCAAACTATCATTTTGCAGCGCTTCAAGATGTTGACGAAAAGTCGGGTCTACGGTATCTCCAAATCCTCCCACTCCTTTGCTGGGTTTAGCGTTAAACACATGATGCAATTGCGCTGCTAAATCATAAATCGCTGGACTAAGTTCGAAGCAATTCGACTTGGGGATAAAATGAAGCTTTCCGTCTTCTGACAGACTTATTTGATGAACAACAAATTGTTTGACGTTTGCACTCATAAAAAGTGATTGATTCCTGTTATAAAAATTGGCTGAAATTTGTGCGATTCGCGATAAAACGAACAAAAATTGGTAAAACTAGTCGAAGGCTTTATACTGAAGCAGAAGCCCAATACTGCAATTGTAACGAGTTTTTCGATAAAAAGCACAGGACAAATTTATGCCAATACGGTCACGTTACAGTAATGAAGAGTTTGAAACCTTAATGCAAGATGTGTTTGTCGCGTTAGAGCGAAACCGGTCAAGTAGAGATTTGTCTATCATGGCTCTGGGAAATGTATTGACCAATATTTTTAATAATCAGGTCTCAGCTGATAAAAGAGAGGTTTTAGTATCCCAGTTTTGTGATGCTTTAACAAAAAGCACACTTCATAATCGCGATGTAACAAAGGATACAGCTAGCTAGGGCATATATGATTTATTCTGAATCTCCAAGACGCCAGCAAATAACAAAACATGTTGGGTGGGGCCATTGGTTCGCGCTAGCGAACATATTTATGGCGATTGCTATATCGCTGGTTTATTTATTTTCGACGCCTATTGCAGATACTCCAATTAGCTTTATCTATCTAATAACCACGTGGTTAGGCCATACTAGTTTTATCATATTTTTAGGTTTTGTAATTTTGGTCTTACCATTGTGTTATCAAATCCAAAATATGCGAGTATTACGTGCCACCTCATCGGTGATTGCAGCCTCAAGTTTGGCACTACTAGCCTTCGACGCATTGTTATACAACAAAACTGGCTTTCATATATCTTTCAGTTCAGCTGAATTATTACGCAGTGAAACCCGAGGACAGATTGGGGCCTTTGGTTGGTTGCAGTGGTTTTATTTGATTTTACTTTTTATCATTTGGTTAATTTTTCAACTAGTAATTGCTAATGCAATTTATAAGCGTTTTGACCGTTTGCGTAAATATAAAATCGCACCCTACATTATAGTAACGTTTGTATTATGTTTTATTAGTAGTCATGCCATTCATGTTTGGGCAGATGCGAGACTGTATACACCCGTTCTAAAACAAGACAATATGTTTCCTTTATCTTACCCGGCAACGGCTAAAACCTTAATGGCTCGTTATGGTTTGCTTGATTTAGAAAACCGACAGCAGCTCGAAGAATTGCAATATAATAGCGATAGCAACCGTTTTAACTACCCACCACAACCTGTTTATTGCAGTGTTGATAATAGTAAAAAGGTGATTGTATTAGCTGTTGTGGAAGCAAGCAAAAATGAGGTGTTTGCTGGTCTTACCGCCAATAAATATCATCTTAATACTCAGCCCGACGATATTAGCCTTATCAGACAACTTCATTATGGCATCCCCAATAATTTGCTTAGCATGACGCAAAATCCGTCTGTTGTAGCCGAATTGATGGAAGCATTTGAAGTACCCTATCAAAGCTTTATCGCGAGCCAAGAAACTGAACAAGTATTTGCTGAACTTTCTAAACAAATGCTTGAAGCAAACAGTGGGTTATTTTTGGCGTCGTTGACATCAGCTCAGCTCGATCAATTAGACTTTAATGTCTTAGCTGATAATGCAAAAGTATTGTTAATTCATAAAAATCAGACTCTAGGTCATTATCAGTTACACAGTAACTTTGACATGCCACTTGTTGTTTCATCAAACGAAGACATTGCCCCCACTATTTTGCAATACTTTGAATGCAACGCACAAATTAGCCGTTACTCCACTGGACAAGCGCTTCAAGCCCCTACAAGAGAATGGATCGTTAGTACTCAAGATCAAAACTTAGTAGTACTACGCTACCCTTTAAAAACAATTGTTGGTACTGATGGTAGTCATGAAGTGGTAAACCTTGAAACCCAAACAAAAGTGCTGAAAGACATAGACACTAATTTATTAAGTCGGTCAATTAAGCATTTAAAAGATTTTAGCGAACAGTAGAAAGACGAATATTGCTCAATGCTTGTATCGGTTGAATGATAGTTTTTTGATGCTCTTGGTCAGCCAGTTCATGCATATCAGACTCGTGTGCACCCAACCAATAAGCTCTGCCGAGCTCGGCATTAATGGCAGTATACATATCTGATGCTTTGTCTCCGACCATAACGGAGCTCGATAGATTTATGGCAAATTCGTTTAATGCTTGTTCAATCATTCCTGTTTTAGGTTTTCGACACTCGCAGACCTTTCGGTAATCTCCGACGGCATGTTCAGGGTGATGTGGACACCAATATACCTTATCAATGTGCCCTCCCGAGCGCTTGAATTCACTCACCATCCAAGTATTTAAGAGAGTAAATTCTGTTTCTGAATAGTAACCCCTGCCAATGCCGGACTGATTAGTCACCACAAAAACTAGCATATTTGCCTTGTTCGCTTGTTTAACTAAGTCGAAAATGCCATCAATCCAAGAAAAATTTTCTTTCTTAAATACATAGCCATGATTGACATTGATTACGCCGTCTCTATCAAGAAACAATGCACTTTTTTGAATTTGCATATTTAGCCAGCACTAATAAATAATAACACTACATATTTAACGATATTATACTTTATTTTTGCTCCGAATATGCTTTAAATATAGATGAAAAATCTAAGCTTCCGTGGCCATTTTTTTTATGCATCTGATACAAAGACTTTGCCATTGCGCCCATTGGCACCAATGAACTATTACTAGCTGCAGCATTCATCGCCAGGGCTAAATCTTTATTCATTAGATCAACCATAAAACCGCCTTGGTATTCATTAGACGCTGGAGTGGCCGGCATTACACCGGGTGCAGGGTTGTATTTTTCTAGGGTCCAATTATTTCCTGAGCTTTGCTGCATAATTTTTGACATCACTGCCGCATCGATGCCATTGTCAACGGCTAACTGCAGGGCCTCAGAAGTGCCTGACATTAATATTGCTAGCAACATATTATTGCATATTTTTGCAACCTGACCGGCGCCAGGACCGCCCGCATGAAAACAATGCTCACCCATAATTTCTAATATTGGTTTTGCAGCTAGCATATCGCTTTCGCTACCACCTACAATAAAGGTTAGACTACCTGCAGCCGCTCCAGCAACACCCCCTGATACAGGTGCATCAACAAATTTATGACCAGCTTGTTGCGCTCTTTCATGAAGTAGCTTCGCGATATCAGCTTCAATAGTACTGCAATCGATTAGCAAACACTTGTCCTTAAGTTTAGGTAAAATTTCTCCATATAGGCTTTCAACATGCCTACCGGCTGGTAACATGCTGACTACACAGTTAACATTCGAAACAGCCTCTACTGGTGTATTAGCTCCAATCGCTCCACAATTAACTAAGTCATCTACTGGTGCCTGAATTAAGTCGAATACAGTTACTTTAACGCCGGCTTTTAGCAAGTTTTTTGCCATACCCGAACCCATATTACCTAACCCAAAAAAAGCAATATGTATATCATTCGCGTGAGTCATTGTGCACTCCAAATTGTTGCTCTAAATTACCTAAACCTTGTTTCTCACTCTCGCATAAAAACGTAAAGTGTTTTTCGATAACACTGTCAGGAACGTCAGTATGAGACTTATAATGCCATTTTGGTGATTTATCTTTATCAATCAGTAAAGCTCTTACACCCTCTTGGAATTCACCATTGATACTGCACCGGTATGCCATATTCAGCTCCATACGAAAGCAATCCGCTAACTTCAGTTTATTTCCTCTTTTGAGTTGCTCGACAACTAGCTTTGCCGTTATTGGACTGCCATAACAATAATTATCAAGCGCTTTTTGTAAATATGTAATTTGATTTAATTGAAGCTCTTTGCCTTGGATAAGCGTACGTAAATAATTTTCAATATCAGCTAGACTTTGCATCTCTTCAAGCACCGCTAATGTATCAAAAAGCGGTGCAATTGTGGGGACCGGAATATTACTTGAATCGTTGCTTTGTAAAGCTTCGCATGTCTTGCGAATACTCTGCATATCTATTTGTTCGAGTGCTTGTAATTGAGTGATAAAGTTAAGTTTTTCTTGATTTAAAATCAGATGGTTGGCTATGCCTATGTCGATGCAATCTTTGGCATTGACGCTGGACGCTGTTAACCCTAAAAACTTTCCAACGCCTTTTGGCATTTTATTTAAAAAATAACTCGCGCCTACATCAGGGAAAAGACCAATGCTTATTTCGGGCATCGCTACTCGCGCGGTTTCACTTACAATTTTAAGATGAGAGCCTGCAAACACACCTAAACCACCGCCCATAATAATGCCGCTACCCCATGCAATTATCGGTTTAGGGTAAGCATGTATGCAATAATCAAGACGGTATTCAGTAGCAAAAAATTCAGCCATAAAGTCGGGCAGATCTTCTGGGTTATTTTTTGCTTCTTTAGACATTGCAGTGTACATACTGACAATATCACCTCCTGCGCAAAACGCTTTTTCAAGACAGCTATCGATAAACACCGCTGCAATGCTATTATCGTGTTGCCAAGCTTGTAATTGCTCTAGTATGGCTTTTACCATTTTTAGGTCTAACGCATTTAACGAACTAGGCTTATTAAGTTGTATACGACCTATATTGGCGTTTGCTCGAGTTTCTAATTTTGAAATGACTACCGTTTCAATATGATTCATTTTGAAATACCTATACTATTTCACTCATATCCGACAGCAGGCGCCGTGCAATAATGACGCGCATTATTTCATTGGTACCTTCTAGGATTTGATGGACACGTACATCGCGCACATGACGCTCTAATGGATACTCTTTGATGTAGCCATAACCCCCATGTATTTGCAGTGCTTGATTGCATACATCAAAACCAACATCCGTAGCAAAACGCTTCGCCATGGCACAATATGTACTTCTATCCCTATGTTTAATATCTATTTTACTCGCAGCTAAGCGCACTAGTTGGCGCGCTGCAACAAGTTCTGTCGCCATATCGGCTAATTTAAACTGTAGGGCTTGAAAACTAGCTAAGGGTTTACCAAATTGCTGTCTATCTTGCATATACGCGGTCGCAGTATTGAGCGCTTGCTGAGCAGTACCAATTGAGCAGGTTGCAATATTAATGCGACCACCGTCTAAACCTTGCATAGCAAATTTGAAACCTTGCCCAAGACTACCTAATAAGTAGGCTTTGTTTATACGAACATCATCAAAACTGACCATACGCGTTGGCTGTGCATTCCAGCCCATTTTCTCTTCTGCTTTACCGTATGATATACCTTTGGTATCAGCAGGCACTACAAACGCTGATATACCATTAGGGCCAGCTTCACCTGTGCGGGCCATTACTACCAAAACTTGTGTCGAACCCGCCCCTGATATAAACACCTTTGCACCATTTAATACGAAATCGTCACCATCTTGTTTGGCTGTACTTCTTAAATTTGCCGCATCAGAACCATTACCTGGCTCCGTCAAACAATAGCTGGCAATACTCTCGCCTGAGACTAAACTGTCCATAAACTCATTTCTGACTTGCTCACTTCCCCAAGAAGCTATCATCCAAGTCGCCATGTTGTGAATGGTTAACATCGCAGTAGTAGTTGTGCATCCCATTGCTAATTGTTCAAACACAATCGATGAATCGAGTCTTGATAAGCCCAAACCACCTGCGTCTTCTGGCGTATATAAACTACAAAAGCCTAGTTCACCGGCTTTTTTAATGACATCAACTGGAAAATGATGGTCTCTGTCCCATTGTGCAGCGAACGGGCTTAATTCAGCTTCTGAAAATTGCTTTGCAGTATCAATAAACGCTTGTTGATCTTCGTTTAATTCGAAATCCATTACCCCGCCTCCCACTATTAACGTAAATTTATGGTCATATTTGGCCCGCTAACCGTTTCGTCATCAAACCATCTTGCAGTAATTGTTTTGGTTTCGGTATAAAAACGAATTGCTTGTTTGCCATATGCATGTAAATCGCCATAAAAAGAATTTTTCCACCCCGTGAAAGAGAAAAACGGTAAGGGAACAGGAATAGGCACATTGATACCAACTTGCCCAACTTCAACATTGCTTTGATAGTTTCGAGCGACGGCGCCGCTGGACGTGAATATTGATGTTCCATTGCCAAATGGATTTGCATTTACCAATGCTATTGCATCCGCTAGGGAGTCAACCCGCATACAGCATAAAACAGGGCCAAATATTTCTTGTTGGTAGATTTGCATCTCGGCATTCACATTGGTAAATACCGTTGGACCAACCCAATTGCCATTTTCATGGCCTTCAACACTAAAATCACTGCCGTCTACCAAACAAGTGGCACCTTCTTTTTTACCTTGCTCAATAAGCGATAAAACTCTGGCTTTTGCTTGAGGAGATATTAACGGACCAAAACCAGCTTCTTTGTCATCCCAAAGGCCAGGTTTAACCTGACCAATCTTGGCTGCTAATTCGTCTATCCACTCACTACTTTCACCCACAAAAACAGCAACAGATATTGCCATACAACGTTGCCCAGCAGCACCAACGCTTGCTCCAACAAGGTTATTGAGTACTTGTTGTTTATTCGCGTCAGGCATAATCACAGAATGGTTTTTAGCACCGGCAAAACACTGTGCTCGTTTCATGTTGGCCGTTGCCGTTCGGTAAATATGCTGTCCAACTGGCACACTGCCAACAAATGAAACTGCCTTTATATCGGGGTGTTCTAATAGTGTGTTAACTTGCTCTTTACCACCATGTACAATATTTAATACCCCTTTTGGTGCACCCGCTTGAGCAAATAATTCTGCCAATTTCATAGGCGTTAGTGGGTCTTGTTCCGAAGGTTTTAGTACAAAAGTGTTGCCGCATGCAATTGCCATCGGAAACATCCATAGTGGGATCATAGCGGGGAAATTAAAAGGTGTAATTCCAAAACATACTCCCAATGGCTGAATCATACTGTAAGTGTCAATATTTGTAGCGACATTCTCAACGGTTTCCCCCATCATCAAAGATGCTACATTGGCAGCTTGTTCAACGACTTCAATACCTCGCCACACATCGCCTTTTGCATCTTCTAAGGTTTTACCCGTCTCTTGGGATAATATTTTTGCGATATCATCATGATTTTCCTTAAGCAAATGCTGATAACGCAACATCACTCTTGCTCGTTCTGAAATAGGTACTTTTTTCCAAGATTCAAAAGCTTGTTTTGCCGATTCTACCGCTGCGGATATTTCTGCGTCTGTAGTGACAGGAAGTTGAGCAATTTCTTTATTATTCGCCGGATTCGTTACTGAAATAAAGTCAGCTGATGCTGAAAACTCAAAATTACCGTTTATTAACTGTTTAACTTTTGACATATACACTCTTCAATTTACTGATTTACATGTAAGCAGCTGTAGCTAAAAGCCCATTTTATGCTTTCATCGCAAAGCTTACCTTTACGTTAACGTTAACTATAAATGAATATAGGGTGAAATGTAAACAATCAGTCGCCTACAAACATGGATAAGAGACTCGGTAAATTACGCTGCACACGCGTTTAAGTGTTTTCTAAAATGACCGATATAGCTATATATATCGTCATAGCGCTAAGCAATTTTGCTTATCAACAATAACTTCACATCGGCAATCATTCATGACAGAAGCGTCACAACTTTTACCTACCGCAGAAAAATCGCGCCAGTCTCGATTGCTACGTATTGCGATTGTGGAGGATAATGCTACTGCACGAACAAATCTAAGAGGTCACTTGATGGCCATTGAGCAGTTTGATATTGCCAGTTACAGCAACGGGAATGAATTAAAAAATGGACTGCGCTTAGCCAATTTTGACTTGGTATTAATGGATTTCCATTTAGGTCAAAGTAAAACAGGTGTAGAGTGGATATTACAATTGCAAGAGCAAGGTTTATTCAAAGCATCCACCGGTTTAGTGTTTGTCACGTCTGACGGCATGCCGCAAACAATTGGCCAAATACTCGATTTACACCCCGATTTTATCATAATCAAACCCTATACTATGCGGAGTTTGCGTTTGAATATGATTCATTATTTACGCCTGCGTAAAGAGATCCAACCTGTTTTAGACTGTATGAGTCGGAAAGACAATTTACAGGCCCTCAACATCATTACCCATATGTTAAAAGGCAATGTAAACAAACGTTTTAAAAATGATTTTTTAAAAATGCGTGGTCGACTACTCATGGCCGAAAAACAATACCCTGAAGCTATTAGCTTATACTCCGATGTATTAAAAAAATCGTCGAATATTTTATGGGCGCATTGGGGTTTAATCAAAAGTGAATTTTTTACCGGGCGATGGCAACAGTGCCAAAAAATGCTTAACCACTTAATTTCAGAAAGCCTGACAAAAGACAAAGCATTTGAGTGGATGGCTAGCTTATCTATAGGCAAGAAAGACTACCATGAAGCTGCTCGCTTACTCGATAACATAAAAGATAGCGAACTATCTATTCAAGCCACAAGATTAAAAGTCTTTGCATACAAAATGTTGGACAAGAGCGATTTAGCACAAGCACTACTAGAAAAGAAAGTCCAAAACAACTTATCTGTAAAGGACAGAATGTTCGATTATGCGCTTGAACTCGCCAGATTTCATATTCAAATGGCAGAACACTTAGTCAATAGTGATGACCATGTAACACTGTCACAAGAAGATTACGAAGAACAAAGACTGCACAAACTCATTGAAGCGAGAAAATTAATAGGTAAGGCAAACAGAGGCCAAGCTGATCGCCAGTCAGAAACACAAAAAAACTATATGTTAGCCCTTGCATATACCATTGAAGGTGACCAAGAACGGGCTGAAAAACTTATTCATGATACCAATTCAATCGGCAGTTTGTCGAAGGCCAACACTAGCACCCTCATTGACGCAGTTAAAGTTTGGTTTGGATTAGGTAACAGCGATAAAGCAAATGAAATCTTAGCAGAATGCGATGAACAACTGCTAGTGCAAGAAAATCACATAGAAAGACTTATTTGTGCAGAGTTAGTGTCAGAGCTTGAGGAAACTTATCATATTGAAAAAGACCGCGCTTTAGCTGCTAACGACAAGGGCATGAAATTATACAATGCACGTGAATATAGTGATGCAATCGCTTGTTTTCATAAAGCTTATTCTACCTTTCCGGGTGTTCCTGCCTTTTCATTGAATTTACTGCAATGTTTAGGAGACCTTGAGCAACAGGAATTCAAAGGTTTATTAGTCGATCATCTTTTACAAGAATTAGAAACTGTGACACTCAATGAAAAAAATCAAAAGCGCTTAGCGCGGATAAAAGTAAAATTAGGCCGCTAAGCAATATTTAATAGATTTATGATATTATTGTTTTTAATTTATACCAAAAACAGGATATCGCGGCATGTCGGAAGACTTTTATTCACTCACGTTTACCAATAATAAAAATCAAGAAGTTAAACTTTCTGAATACGAAGGCAAAGTAGTATTGATAGTTAACACCGCTAGTAAATGCGGCTTCACTCCACAATATAAAGGCTTAGAAGAACTTTATCAAAAATACCAAGCCCAAGGTTTAGTTGTACTTGGTTTCCCTTGCGATCAATTTGGCGGTCAAGAGCCTGGTTCTGACCAAGATATTGAGCAATTTTGCGAATTAAATTTTGGGGTAACATTTCCATTATCCAAAAAGGTGGAAGTCAACGGTGATAATGCTCATCCTGTTTTTAAAAAAGTAACGACAGACGCACGGGGCTTATTGGGAAGTGCTAGGATTAAGTGGAATTTCACTAAGTTTTTAATTGGAAAAGATGGGCAAGTCATTAAACGTTTTGCTAGCACTACTAAACCAATGGCTATTTCAGGGGCAATTGAAAAAGCCTTAAACGCTTAACGCTAGGAACCTCTGAGCTTAGTTAACGCATATAGACCATGTAAAGCGATTCTTCTCATTGTCGGGAATGGGTAAGTTTTTAATTCACTTTGCCAAAATGGTAGTTTTGGTAAAGTGTGTGGTTCATGCAGTAGTTGCGCTAAGCGCTTTCCAGCTTGTACCGAAAATGCTAAGCCTGCACCGCAATATCCGCTGCTATACAATATATTTTGTTGGGTATCGTGATAGATCCTTGGATAATCATCATAAGAAATATTGACCCAACCACTCCAAAATTTTTCCACCTCAACACTTTTTAACCTCGGGAAAGTCTCCAAAAGCCCATTTTCAAGTATTGTCCGATACTTTTTATGATTAGCACGTTTACCAGTCACGGCGCCTCTGCCACCAAATAAAAGGCGATTATTAGATAACAAGCGGTAATAGTATTTCATAGGTCTAGTGTCCATTACCATTAAGCCCTCTCGCATTTTAAGTAAATCAAGTTGCTCACTACTCAATGGCTTTGTCACTAAAATACTAGAAATGACAGGAAATGTTTTGTTTTTTAAAATAGGAAAAAGTTTATTAGGATGATAAGCATTGCTAGCTATAATCAACGTTTTTGCGTGTATTTTACCATTTGGTGTAAACAACACATGCTGTTTTGCATTAGCATTTTGTTTATCAAGGCAGTTGATTAGCGGCGTATTACCAAAAATCTTAACTCCTTGTTTTTCGACACGCTCTGCCAGTCCATGACAAAACAACCAAGGGTTTATTCCAAAAGCGTTAGGAAAATATATGCCCCCTGCAGATTTTACACCTCCTAAATATTCATCTTTTACCTGCGCCTGACTCAAAGGAATAATGGCGTCCTTGTAGGTTGAACTATGTTCAACAAGCTGTTGATGCAATGGTGCTAGTTTAGATGCTTTATGCGCTAACTTTATATACCCGCCATTTTGTCTCTGACAATCTATACCACTGGTTATTAGCTCATCTACAGCATTAACAGAATCTAAAAACTCTTGATAAATCAATTTTGTTGTTACTTCACCCCATTTTTTAGTCATTTGCGGAGCACTCATTCGCCCGCTCCCAGGCAGAACAAAACCACCATTTCGGCCACTGCATCCCCAACCAGGTTGATTGGCATCAATCACAATACAATTTTTCTGGTATTTTGTTGCCAAATGGTAGGCAGTAGATAAGCCTGTATAACCTGCACCTACTATTGCGATTTCTGTTTCGACATCCTTATCTAATTTGGGGTATTGTTTCTTTTCTTCGCTTACCCATGCGCTATCTGGGTAAGGCTGATTGCTAGGGATTATGTTGTCTACTAAAGGGTCGTATATCATATGGATTTTTGTGAAAATTCGAGCAGCATTTCGGCTGCAACGCAGCAACAAATATTCTGACAAACCGGACAGACATATTCATCTTCAATTGAAGCACTTTGCCATTTATTTGGATGTTTTTTAATTAGCCGTCCACCGCATGCAGTGAAATATCGGTAGGCTGAGTTACCAGGACTTGCTAACCATATATGCGCTAAACCAGCCCTCGCCCCCTGTTGTTCGCAACGTTCAATAGATCTAGCTAAGAGAGTCGAGCCTATTCCACTGCCTCGATAATTGATATCGACTGTGTTGCATTTGAAATAGCATATATTCTGATGTTCATGAGACCAATCTTGCGGGGAACACCATTCATCAACATTCCAATTATTTGCGGCTATTGTTAATCTGAAACCAACTAATAAACCATCTTTTAGAATACGTTTTTTCTTTCGCGACTGTATTTCTGGTGTGTGTAACTCGCTTGAGGCTTGCAAATTAAAATCGGTATCAATTGCTACCCAGCTAGCATTAATATTTTGAGACCAACTTTGTTGATACAAATTTTCAACGGTATTCAAGTTTAAATAATTGTCACCGTGAACATCGTTTCCAAGTTCTACAATTGCCGCAAAGTGTTGTGGTGCTAAAGGAACATATTTAATGCTCATAACGACTCCTTTTTACAGCCATAAAACATTTCATAATTTGTGAATTATCACATGAAAATATTTACCCAACCACATAAAGGGAACTTGACTACCGTATTCTATTTCTAGTTCGAACAATCGCTGATAATCGTTCACAATACTTTCTTTTTTTTGCAAATAGTCATGAATACATCTAATTCCCGACTGTTTTACAATACTGAGATCACTTCGACCTTCTAACCACTTTATTACAACTTGGGCAGACTGAGCATTATGTGGATTTAGACGCACTGTATTTTTATGCGGCATGCCATTAATCACATAATCAAAATTTCCATATATTAAATTATTAAATGCTTTGGCGTCTTGATTAAAAAAACTCAACGATAACACGCCATTTTTATCTAATAATTTCAAGGCCTGATCTATTGCGTCGAATGGATTTTCAAGCCACTCTAACAGCGCATGGCAGAGTATTAAATCGTAGCTTTTTGCTGGCTTGGTTTTGTAGTTACTGACAAAACCATCAAAAGACATATTGTATATTTCAATATTTTTAGCATCATTTAAGCGATTTTCGGCTATTTTTAATGCATCTTTTGAGATATCCACTAGTGACACATGATGACCTTTTTGAGCAAATTCAGCACTCATCACACCGGTACCAGCGCCAATATCGAGCACATTAAGCGCATTTGAGTCTATAAACGAGCTCAAGTGATGTAGCAATAATTGATGTCTCAAACGCCCCTTGCTTGTGCCGTATATATTGGCATCAAACTTATTGGCTATACCGTCAAAATTACCTCTGATTTCCATATTGTTGATTAAGCCGGGTTGTCAATGTCGATAAATTGCACACTGATTTTGTGCTGTTTTGATATCCATTCACCTACAGCCTTAACACCATAACGTTCTGTTGCATGATGTCCTGCAGCAAAGTAAACAATATCTTGTTCAAGCGCGCTATGAGTCGTCTGCTCAGATATTTCACCTGAAATATATGCATCTATTGCAATGCTTCCCGTTGCTACTTTATCAATGTATGACTGGCCGCCACCCGTGCACCATGCAAGCTTTGTAATGGTAGTATTCTCACCTACCCCTAATGCTCTTCTATTCAATCTATCTGAAATCAAATCACATAGCTTTTCATTATCTAGTGAATTTTCAAGGTCTCCAAGCATGACAATTCCTTTGGGACTAATGTCGGGATGCGGAACAATATTAATACATCCTAATTGAAGTCCTAACTGCATGTTATTTCCTAATTCAGGATGAACATCAATCGGTAAATGGTAAGCTAAAAGGCTAATATTATGAGCAAGTAATTTTTGTAAGCGTTTTTTCTTCATGCCTGTGATGATTGGGTTTTCGCCTTTCCAAAAGTAGCCGTGGTGGACCAATATAAGGTCAGCTTTTGCTTCGATTGCAGCATCAATAAGAGCCTCACTAGCAGTGACGCCCGTGACAATTTTATTGACCTTGTGATTGCCTTCGACCTGCAAACCATTTGGGCAATAATCATGCATTTGCATAGGATTTAGCAGCTCATTTAAATGTTTTATAAGTTGTTGTAATAGCAATTTCAAATCCTTTTTATAAGAAATTAGACATTTCTGCTAATTTAGGTATAAACTATTCAATATTAACAAATTTTAAACAATAAAAAGGTACATTATTATTTATGAGTAAACTAGACAAAGATACCGTACTGGAATCTTTTACCAAAGCATACACAAAAGCTAACGGAAAAGCCCCGACAATAGAGGCAAAAGGTGGTTGGTATAGTGTTGATGGCGGCAAAAATGTGCGTCTAGCTCAGTTAGACGAAATGGCAACTGAACTTTCTGCAGCGACTAAAAGTGCTAAAGCTTCACCCGCTAAAGAAAAAGCGCCAGCAGCCAAAGCAAAACCTGCTGCTAAAAAGGCAGCTGCGCCAAAAGAAACGCCAGCACCTAAGAAAAAAGCCCCTGCAGCTAAAAAAGCTAAAGCGGCCAAAACGTTTTCAGTTCGTGATTTTTATATTCAGCAAATTATGGCTGATAATTCAGGCGCAAAAGCTCCTCGCTAGTTTTCTTTTTCAGAAAAAAAAGGACCTTTATGGTCCTTTTTTTATGTATGAAATCGAAATGTTGCCACTACAATTGCCAGTTTCTAAGGCCTGCAAGCACTCTTGTAAAGGCATTTTCTACACCGTCTGATACAGCTAGGCCAAGCTTTTGAGCAAGTGTCTTTTTACTGGCATATTTTAATGTATACAATTTAAACGACTTGTTCGCTTTCATTAAAAAGTCATCAGAGGTTTGCAAAGTATCAACTAATTGCTTTTCTAGCGCTTTAGATCCATACCAATATTCACCTGTCGCTACTTGGTCAATCTCTAGGCTCGGTCGATTAGTCGTGACGAACTCTTTGAACATTATGTGCACTTCTTCAAGCTCCGACTGAAACTTAGAACGACCTTCTTCGGTATTTTCACCAAAAACAGTTAAGGTGCGTTTGAACTCTCCGGCGGTATGCATTTCATAATCAATATCGTTCTTTTTAAGTAATTTATTAAAATTAGGTATTTGAGCAACCACACCAATTGATCCAACAATTGCAAAAGGTGCTGCGATTATGTTGTCGGCCACGCAAGCCATCATATAACCGCCGCTCGCTGCAATCTTATCGATGCTTATCGTTAATTTTAATCCACGGTCTTTAATACGTTGTAACTGCGAAGCAGCAAGCCCATATCCATGTACTACTCCCCCACCACTTTCAACTTTGACCAATACTTCGTCGTTGTCTTTAGCAATGCATAAAATAGCGGTAATCTCTTTGCGAAGCGTCTCAACTTCTTTCGCCATTGGCGAGCCATTAAAATCGATTACAAATAAGTGATTAGTTTTAGTATCACTTTCAGTTTTCGTTTTTTTCTTAGTCTTTTTTTCTTCTTTTAAATGCTGTTTTAACTCATCTTTACTAAGCAGCGCTTGCTTTCCCATTTCCTCAAGATCATCAAAACTATCAGATAAGGATTCAAGTTCTAAGTTACCTGAAGGCGAACCTCCTTTTTGTTTGCTCGCCGCCGAGACAATAATTATCACGATGGCAGCAAAAGCGATAACAATGGTTATAGCTTGTGCTAAAAATAAACCGTATTCAAATAAAAATTGCAAACTATTGCTCCAATTGGTTGTTTCCCAAAATAATGTGGGGATGAAAGACAAAAGAAAAAGGGGATAAAAGTCCTTTTTTGTGATTTATACCATGATGTTAATTCAATAGCACACTATTCGTTATTTGTCCCATACACAAACAAGTCAGTTATTTTCAACTCGTACAATCTGAATTATTCATGCACTTACATAAACCCTATTTTAACAGGCTTGTGTAGCGCCTTTGTAAACGTAATGTAATAAAAAAATGTCATTTAGCAAAAAGTCGTCTTACTTACTTTAGCTATTTGTATTTGTGATGTACTATGCCGGCGATTATCTCAAGCTAACAAGACAATTTTATATGACAAACCAATATCCCCATTTAGCATTTGAAATTCACGAACAAAGCTTGAGCAATAAAGTTATTTTGGTAACGGGTGCTGGCGACGGTATAGGCAGAACCGCGGCTATTACTTTTGCACAAGCTGGCGCTGAAATAATATTGCTTGGTAAAACCGTTAATAAACTTGAAAAAGTACACGATGAAATACTTGAGATGGGATGTAAACAACCCTGCATATTACCCTTAGATCTACGAGGGGCGACTGAGTCGGATTATGAAGGAATGGCATCCACCATTACAGGCCAATTTAAAAGACTGGATGGCGTTTTATTTAATGCCAGTGTCTTAGGCAACCTATGCCCATTTGAACAAATCAAGGCCTCCGAGTATGAAGAGGTTATGCAAGTTAACGTAAACAGCCAGTTTTTAATCGTTAAAGCGCTTTTACCCTTGTTACGTCAAACTGCTTTGGCGTCAGTTGCTTTTACGACATCCTCAGTTGGCCGTTCAGGCCGCGCTTTTTGGGGTGCTTATAGTGTTTCAAAATTTGCCACTGAAGGAATGATGCAAGTCCTTGCTGACGAACACAAAAACAGTACCCTGCGTTTTAACTGCATTAACCCAGGGGCAACTCGCACCAACATGCGAGCAAAAGCGTTTCCAGCGGAAGATCCTAAAACGCTAAAAACGGCGGACGATATTATGCCAACCTACGTTTATTTAATGTCTGATATAAGTAGAGGAATTACGGGGCAATCCTTAGACTGCCAATTCAAGTAAAAAAAGGAAGCATTTGCTTCCTTTTTTAGTAGCCATATTATTATTGTGATCTAGACCACGTATCGCGCAGTTCAACAGTTCGATTAAATATCAATTTGTCTACACTACTTTCTTTATCAACGGCAAAATAACCCGTGCGCTCAAATTGAAAACTTTCTTGCGCTTTGCCCGACTGTAAGCTTAACTCAACAACTCCCTCTACCGAGCGCAAAGAATCAGGGTTAATGCAAGCAGCAAAATCATCCTCAGCAGCGGGATTGGGTACTGTAAATAGACGATCATACAAACGAATTTCTGCTGGCAAACAATGTTCTGCACTCACCCAGTGAATAACACCTTTTGCTTTGCGTCCATCAGCAGGGTCTTTACCTAAAGTATCAGGATCATAAGTGCAATAAACGCAGGTTACGTTTCCTTCTTCATCAGTATCAAACCTTTCTGCCTTTATAAAATAAGCATTGCGCAATCGCACTTCTTTACCAATGACTAAGCGTTTAAATTTTTTGTTTGCGGATTCCCTAAAATCCTCAGCTTCAATGTATAAGGTTTTACTAAAGACAACATCCCGCTCTCCCATACTAATATCGTTTGGATGATTGGGCGCTTTTAGAATCTCTTTTTTATCCTCAGGATAATTTTCAATAAGCACCTTAATAGGGTTTAGAACCGCCATACGTCGAGGTGCATTTTCATTTAACTCATCTCTAATACAGGCTTCCAACATGCTCATTTCAACCATGTTGTCCATTTTTGTTACGCCTATACGCTTGCAAAATTCTCTTATTGAAGCGGGCGTATAACCTCTACGGCGAATCCCTGCGATTGTTGGCATTCGAGGATCGTCCCAGCCATCAACATGCCCCTCTTCTACCAATTGAATCAACTTACGCTTGCTCAACACAGTATATTCAAGATTTAGCCTACTAAACTCATACTGCCTAGGCCTAGCTGAAATACTGATGTTGTCGATTACCCAATCATACAAACGACGATTATCCTGAAATTCTAGTGTGCACAACGAATGACTGATACCTTCTAGCGCGTCACTAATACAATGGGTAAAATCGTACATTGGATAAATGCACCATTTGTCAGCAGTTTGATGATGATGAGCGAATTTTATCCGATAAATTATAGGATCTCGCATGCACATAAAAGCTGAGCTCATATCAATTTTAGCGCGTAAACTGCAATGTCCCTCTGGATACTCTCCATTTTTCATTTTTTCAAAATGAGATAGATTTTCTGCAATTGATGTATTTCGATAGGGACTGTCTGTGCCCGGTTGAGTGAGTGTTCCGCGCATTTCACGCACCGCTTCTTGGGTACTAAAATCTACATAAGCTAAGCCTTTTTCAATAAGCTCAACGGCATAAGCATGTAATTCATCAAAATAACCAGACGAATATTTAACTTCTCCGTCCCATTGAAAACCTAACCATTGCACATCACTTTTAATAGAGTTAACAAAGTCTATATTTTCTTTATCAGGATTTGTATCATCAAAACGAAGATTGCAACTGCCTTGATAATCTTGTGCAATCCCAAAGTTCAAGCAAATTGATTTTGCATGACCCATATGAAGATACCCGTTTGGCTCCGGCGGAAATCGAGTACTGATTTTTTGATGTAGGCCAGAGCTTAAGTCTTTGTCTATGATTTGACGAATAAAGTTGGTCGGACGTATGTCAGTCTCGGCCATAGTGCAAGGTTCCTTTTATTTTTTCGGTTAATAATCATCAGGTGATAGTATATCACCTAGTCGGATATTGGTTAAAAGGTTATTTGCTATAAAAACTAGGACTTGTATAAACAAGTCTGACTAGTGTATAAATTTGAAATGGAAATTAACTGAACATGGGTTTCACTAAATGAAAGGCAAAGCAACCTCTATAGATATTGCGCATATGGCTGGCGTGTCTCAGTCAACAGTGTCTCGGGCACTTAGTGACAGCCATTTAGTAAATCCAGAAACTCGTGAAAAAATTAAACAAATTGCAAAGGACCTTAATTATAAAGTAGATAAAAACGCCAGTAATCTGCGTAAGCAACAAAGTAAAACGCTGGCGCTATTGTTTTTTGAAGATCCCACTTCTGATGATTCTTCGATTAACCCATTTTTTATCAGTATGTTAGGTAGCATTACCAAAGCATCTGCTGCTGCTGGATATGATTTGTTAGTATCCTTTCAAAATTTAAGTGATGACTGGCATGCAATGTATGAGGATGGGAAAAAGGCAGATGGTCTAATTTTATTAGGGTATGGCAGTTTTACTGAATATGAATATAAATTGACTCAGCTCGAAGAACAAGGCACGCGTTTTTTACGTTGGGGAGCGCCTGATGACAATCACCCAGGCATTTCAATCGGATCTGACAATTACCAAGGTGGCCTAATGATTACCCAGCACTTAATAGATCGAGGGCACAAAACCTTTGCATTTATTGGTGAAATAAACGCTGGTGCACCAGAACTTCAAGCGCGTTATTTGGGCTTTGCAAAAGCGCTTAAAAAAGCTCATTTAGCTCCAGACGAAATATTACAAGTTGACGCAATATCGACTGAGATAGACGGTTATAACGCTGCTTGTACAATATTGGATAAAACCAAGCCAGATGCCATAGTTTGTGCCTCTGATTTAATGGCAATAGGGGCTATTCGTGCTATTCGCTCAAGAGATTTAAAAGTACCTAACGATATTGCTGTTGTTGGCTACGACAATATTCAGAGCAGCGGATTTGCTACCCCTCCTTTGACGACTGTTCAGCAAAATACAGCATTAGCTGGCAAGCTATTAGTGAGCAACCTCGTCAAGCTAATCCAAAATGAGACGGTTGAAGATATACTAATGCAGCCTGAACTTGTTGTCAGAGCCTCTTGCGCAGATTAATCAACTAATGATTCGTTTTCGTTTACTTCTTTGACAAAAAAGACCAAACATCCACCAATAATCATCGATACGCCCGCCAAAACAATAATGTTGCTAGCAACATTGTCAAACACATACTTCAAAATCAAACCTGCGGTAATCCCTGAGATAATCTGAGGCAATGCAATAGTGAAATTGAATATACCCATGTAGACACCCGTCTTATCCGCAGGCAGAGAGCCTGCTAACATTGCATATGGCATAGCCAAGATAGCGGCCCATGCAATACCAATCCCGATCATTGGGATTAGCAAATAAACAGCTCCTGTTGGGACAGTAACTTGAGTAATCAATAAATCTACATGGATGGGTGTTAGGTCTTGAAAAAACATAAAACTGATATAACTCAAGCCACCTATAAACAGCGAACTCGCATATACAAGTTTACGACCAAATTTATCAGCTAAGCGAGCCAAAAAGATTGAGAAAATAGCAGCAAATAAAGAATAAGCAGCAAAAATAATACCTACCCAATCACCCGCCGCACCTTTTGCATCGACAATTGCTTGTGGCATGACATTGCCAATTGAAGCTAAATAATCTGGATCAAACCATTTAACTTCTACCCCCCATATATGCTGTGTAATAGCAGGAGTGGTATATACCCACATAATAAACAAAGCAAACCAAGAAAAAAACTGTACGCCGGCTAAGCCACGCATGGTAATTGGCATAGTTTTCACTAGAATGAAAAAATCATGTAGACGCTTTATCATGCTCTTTTTAGGGGCAACGTTGGTCGCTAAGTCTTGTTCACTTAACCCTTTAAATGCGGCATAGTCGGCCGGTGCATATTCTTTAGTCCGATAAACCGTCCATAGTACTGAACCAAGAAGTACTGTTGCACCAATATAAAATGCCCACACAACGGTCTCAGCGACTTCACCTTTTTGTGCAGTGTTATCCAATCCAATCACATTGGTCAATAAAAAGGGTAATATTGACCCTACAACCGCACCTATATTAATCAATATTGACTGCACTGAATAACCGACGTTTCGTTGTGAGCCTGGTACCATGTCTGACACCAAAGACCTAAAGGGTTGAAAGCAAACATTAAATGAAGCATCCATTAAAGCCACCATTAACACCCCAAATATCATAGGAGCCATAAAAGCAACAAACAACGGTGCATTTGGCAATAAAATCATACCAATAACAGCCGCTAGAGCGCCACCTAATATATAAGGCTTGCGTCTTCCTAATCTATTCCAAGTTCTATCAGATGCAGCCCCTACTATTGGTTGTACTAGCAATCCCATCAACGGTGCGACAATCCAAAACAAAGATAAAGAATGCAGATCAGCACCCAAATCAGTCAAGATTCGACTAACGTTTGCGTTTTGTAGGGCAAAACCAAATTGAACGCCTAAGAAGCCAAAACTGACGTTCCAAACTTGAAAAAAACTGAGTTGAGGTTGTTGTTTACGCATTGATAGTCCATTTGTGGTGTTAACTTATTGTTTATCTATCGAGTTTGATTAAGCAATGCCTTTTTGTTGCGGGCATTTTTAATAACTCAGGTTCATTAACAATCATGTAACATAAAGTGTAACCCGTACCATTTAAATTAACTATTCATGTGCATACGTATTCACATAAATAAAAGGAATAATTATTAAAAGGCCTACTATTAAGTTCATAATAGCTGGGTTATAAAGACAAATGAGAGCAATGATTTAGAATATATAGCCGAAGTTTTGATATTTGCTTTTCGATTAACACTTTCAATTATGAGTATAAACATGAAGAACCTTGTGATATTGGGTGGTGGCACAGCTGGTTGGATGACAGCTAATCTATTACAAAAGTTTTTATCTTCAGACTTTAGAGTGCATCTTGTTGAAAGTGCAAATATTGGCTCAATAGGCGTTGGTGAAGGCTCGACGCCTCATTTGAAACAATTTTTTGATATGTTAAATATACAAGAAGATACGTGGATGCCTGAATGTCATGCCACTTATAAAAATGGTATTAGTTTCGTTAATTGGACTAATCATCTTGACCGTAACCAATATTTCCATCCATTTCCCTCAGCGACCGATAGACAAACTGCTGGCGTTTTTCTACAGCAATGTATGCATCGCTTAAATGGTAAAAACGCACTATGCACACCAGATGCATTTTTTTTGAGCGCTCAACTGAGTGCCAATGCCTTAGCTCCTTTAACCAAGAATCGCCAATCTCAAGTACCGCTAAATTACGCTTATCATTTTGATTCTTTATTACTTGGTAAATTTTTGGCAAAAATAGCGCTTAAAGCCGGCGTAAAACATACATTAGGTAAGTTTATTAGTGCACAACAGGACGCGCAACATAATATCAAATCTATTCGAGTCCAATTAGAAAGTTGCGATCGTGAACCAAACAATCTGCCCCAAGAATTAGAAATCCAAGCCGACTTTTTTATAGATGCATCAGGCTTTTCGAGCTTATTGTTAGAAAAAGTACAACACGTAGATTTTGAAAGTTTTGCTAATAATTTATATAACGATTCAGCCATTGCTCTGCCGACTGCACCTGCTAATCCACTTAAATCTGAAACGCGAGCCAGTGCACTAAAATTTGGATGGGCTTGGCACATACCGCTGACTAATCGGACGGGAAATGGCTATGTGTTTAGTTCAAAGTATACTAATTTTGAAAGGGCTGAAACTGAATTACGGCAACACTTAAATGTTGATGACTCTATTACAGCACGACATCTAAAGATGCGCGTTGGCAGGATGAAAAAAGCTTGGAAAAATAATGTTGTGGCTATCGGCCTTTCTCAAGGTTTTATAGAGCCTTTGGAGGCAACTGCTTTACACCTCGTAATGGAGAGCATCGGATTGTTTTTAAAGACATTTAAAAACGGGGAATACACCGACCAAAGCCGTGACATATTTAATCAAAATATAAAAGATAGATATGAGGGTATTAGGGACTATATTGTTTGTCACTATAAAGTAAATACCCGAAATGATTCTAATTATTGGCAAGATAATCGCGCAATGACTGATTATTCAGAAAACTTAAAAGCGTTATTGAGCCGCTGGGATGCAGGGAAAGATATTACTCCAGTGCTGGAAGAGCGAAATATGTCACGATATTATCCCGCTATATCTTGGTTTTGTCTGCTAGCAGGATATGGTCGCTTCAGATCAACTGCCGTTGGCGAGAGAATAAATACGCTGAATTTACAAAAAATGAGCGACTATTTAAGTAATACTTGTGAACGCTTTATGCTACACAAAGATGCTATTAAACCATAAATTAATTTGCTAATTATCGTAGTGCCAATATCTACTTTACTATCTTAATCTGATTTTTTGTCACATTTTTGGTTTTAATTATCAGTGTGCGTTTATCAGCATGATAAATAGCATGTAGCTCATCAATCAGACTCAAACCAAGCTTTGGACTAGCGTCGTCGCTTTCAATCACGTCATATTCAAGGCCGTCTACTTTTATCATTTTAGGTAAAGCATTGATATTGTAAATAGTATAAGTAATGTCACGTTGGCTTGGAGCTGTCGAGTATTGCCCTTTTACATCTAAATTAATTTCTAGTTCATGATCCTTCGCTTGAGCTGTAAAGTGAAAAGATTGATACTGCTTAGATTTTATAGTGTTTGGACTTATTCCATCATCATCAAACATAGTATATTCAGCGTTAGCAACTGTATCATCAAAATAGTAAAACACATCGAGCGCCCCACTATTGTACTGTGAAGTGTTTTGAATGGGTGCAGTCATAGGCACAAATGCACCAGCTTTCACAAAAACCGGGATCCTTTCTAAAGGTGTTTCTATAGTAACGGTCTTACCTCCGATATATTCCTTTTGTGTCCAAAAATCGAACCATTTACCGTGTGGCAACAATACATCTTTTTCTGACTGACCCTGCTCAACCACAGGTGCAACTAACAATGAATCTCCCCACATGTACGCGTCAGTGCGGTCAATTGAAGCGTTTGAAAACTCTACAAACAAAGGCCGCATCATTGGAAGACCTGTCATACTGTTTTGTATGCTTAAAGAATAATTGTAAGGCAATAGACGATAACGTAATTTAATAAAATCACGCACAATCTCTTGGGTTTTTAGGTTATGAAAAACAGGTTCCGGAGCAATATGGTCCTGTGCATGAGGTCTGTAAACTGGCTGAAAAACCCCATATTGCAGCCATCTTGTATATAATTCTGCGTCAAACTCTTCACCACCAGCAAAGCCTCCTAAATCACTATGGATATATGCGAGACCAAAGATACTCATTTGCAACGCTAGTTCTACCTGTGGTTGCAACCCCGCCCATGACCGCTCTACATCTCCAGTCCATGGAATCATGCCATAACGTTGGCTACCGATAAAACCAGAACGCATCATAATGAACGGTCGCTCTAGTGGACGAGCGTCTTTTTGGTTTTCGTAAACCATTTTTGCCCAACGATGCCCATAAACGTTATGAATTTCGTTTGCAGTAACTATATTTCCATCCATATTATGTAAGGTATCTGCAGGATGTACTTCGGGTTCACCCAAATCCCCCCACCAACCTGATACACCCTGTGCATTAAGTTTTTTATAATATTGCCAAAACCAATCGCGGGCGTTTTGATCAAACACATCGACTAAGCCAGTATTTCCAAAATAAAAATCGAAGGTACGTGCGTTACCAGCCAAGTTTTTGGCCAAGGCTGAATTATCGATAGCCGACTGCCATTGACTAGATGAACGCAAGATAAATGGCTCAGTGATCATTATCGTTTTTACACCGTTAGCGTTTAAATCGCTGATCATTTTTTCAGGTTCAGGCCAATTAACCTTGTCCCATGTCAAATTTCCCATATGCCCTTTGATATCTGGACCAAACCAATACAAATCTAGAACAACCGCATCTACTGGAAAATCTAGATCAATAAACTTTTCGATGGTATCCAATACTTCTTGTTGAGATTTATAACCAAATCGAGAAGCATAATTTCCTAATGCCCATCGTGGCGGCAAGGGTTGTGTGCCAGTTGCACTAACAAAATTTTGTATTAGCTGTTGATAATCTTCTCCAGCGGTAAATATATAAGATGTACGACCCGCTTCTGCTTCAAATTGCAGTATATTTTTTTCTGAATACCCTAGGTCCATAAAGCCATTTGCGCTGTTATCAAACGCGATTGCATAACCTTTGTCTGACATGACGGCCGGTAGACCAAAATACATTTGAGAAGAATCTGAGTTGTAACCATAATGAGCTTTGTTGTATAACGGTAATCTGTGCCCTCTTCTATTCATTCCTAATATTCGTTGGCCTCCACCCATTAGCCTTTCTTCGTCTTCAAGGGCAAATCTAAAGCCCCGGATAGTTTCGTACAAAAAGGCACCTGTTTCTTCTTGTGTTAAATAGCCATTTTTATTGCTGAAAGAGAGTTTAAATGGGTTTGCCTGAATATTAAGTGTGACCTCGGGTAACTGATAAAGATAGCCATCCTCTGTTTGCCTGAGCACACCACCAATAAAAGGTTTTGTGTATTCTGGTAATGCAAATGACGGCAACTGTTCGCTATCATTTAGTTTATAAAGTACTTCAACGGTACCCGAATTTATTGCTCTAATGTCCACTTCGCCCGAATCAAGCAATAAAACTAATCTGCCTTCTTCTGCAATTAACTCTGCACTGCTTAAGCGGCGAAATTCACTCGCAATTGCAGTAGATACAAGCACGCCACACAGTATTAAGAGCGTGCTAATTCTATTTACCATCCTGAATCGTCGCTTTAGCAAAAACATGGCTAGTCTCCAGATGTCAATACAAGCTCAAACACTTGAGACTGCATAGGTGACAGCTCAAGATCAAAGGTCGCTGTGTTATCATTAAACAATAAATGGCTAGTGTCTCCACCTAACAAATCATTTAACGGATAACTTTTATTAGCCACACTACCCCCTTTTATCGACTCTAATCGATGAATCAAATTTTTAGGCAGTTTCAGCCGTAATTTGCTCGTTTGCATCGCAAAGTTAGAAACCACTATTAGCATTACATTGTTTGTATAGCGCACAAACGAAAATTGCTGTTCAGAATAGTGTTCACCCGTTATCAGGTTATGACTATGAAGGCTAATAAAATCGCCTTGCATCGCGGGATGGCGAGCAGAAATATTCATAAGCGTTTTATAAAACTCACGAAGCTGCTTTTGTTCTAACGACAATTGTCCGCCATCAAATTTGCCATTATTCATCCATGCTTGATGGGCAGGTACCCCCGCATAATCAAATATACTGGTTCTGCTTGGCTTGCCAAAACCAAGGTCTTCGCTGCCATCTTCGCCCACATCTTGACCAAAATAAAGCATAGTAGGAGATCGACTTATCAGCGCAGAAACAACCATAGCGGGTTTGCCGTGTTCGGCACTCCCAGCAAATTCTGGACTAGCAATACGCTGTTCATCATGGTTTTCTAAAAAGTGCAGCATATGTTGTTCTATATCTGCCAAGCTTGTTTGAATTTCTGCAAGTGGACTAGCCGGGCCTTTGCCTTGCATGACTAGCTTTAACGAATCATAAAATTCGACTTTGTCATATAAGTAATCCATTTTACCCAACTGTATATAGTCTCGGTATAAGTCTGGATTGTATACTTCTGCCAAGAGCAGAGTCTCAGGATATTTTACTTTTATAGACGCGTTTAAAAATGACCAAAATTCAACTGGCACCATCTCAGCCATATCATAACGAAAGCCGTCAACGCCTTTTTCTAACCAATAATGGACAATGGCTTCAAATTTATACCAAGAGTCTGGTAAGTCTGTTTGTTGTGACCAAAATTCATTGTGCTGTTTATATGTCTTATCATCAAAATCGTCAGGTAAGCGCGGAAAATCATAGGTGCCGTCAGGCCGAACACCATAATTAACCTTTACAGTTTCGTACCAATCATTGGCATTTGGTTTTGCTGCACGTGACCCATTTCCCGTCCATTTTGCTGGTACTTCTTCAAATGTATTATCTGCCAACGGATGTTGCTCTCCTCCTAATACCATTTGGTCTTCAGCATCGGGAACTTGAAACGGCTCACCTTGAATGTAATAAAAGTTATTGTGTTTATGATATTCAAGAGAGGTGATATCTGTCGCACCAAAATTATTTTGTCCCTCTGGAAGCGACAAAGATTGATAATGACGCGCAACATGGTTAGGCACAATATCAATGATTACCTTCATACCATGTTTATGTGTTCGCCTTATTAGTGCTTCAAATTCTGCCAATCGATTGTTAGCTTGAATTGCTAAGTCTGGATTAACATTATAATAATCTTTAACAGCATATGGGGAACCAGCACGACCCTTTACAACATCCGGATCATCATTTGTGATGCCATATTCCGAATAATCATTTATCACAGCATGGTGAGGAACCCCTGTATACCAAATATAAGAGGTGCCTAAGGCTTTTATGCCTAACAAGGCTTCATCATTAAAATCTGCAAATTTTCCAACACCGTTCTGTTCCATTGTACCCCAAGGAATATTGCTGTCATTTTTATTCCCAAACAGACGAGTAAACACCTGATAAATTACAGGCTTTCCTTGACCTAAACTATGATGTTTACGCTTATGTTGATTAGATAATTCTGTCATCGCTTTGGTATGAGGTGATGATTCTTTTTTTGGTTGTTCCTGCACTTTATTGCATGACTGTAAAGAGAACAAGATAATGCTCAATATTAACAAGCAAATTAAATAACGTTGCGGATTGAATATCGCCTTCTTATTCAAAACACTTTCCTCTTATTAGTTTCCCCATTTATAGAGCTTACTCCTTTACAAATAAGGAGGACAGATACATACGTATTCAGCTTAAAAAATAATGATTATAAGAGCTATATTTTGTTTGTGTTGCACTAAAACATCACTTTTTTTAGACGGTGTGATGTTGTAATGCGGAAATGAATATTTTGACTCACATCTTCTTTTTGCTTCGTAAAGTAGGTATCGCTGACTCAGGATTGTCCGGCCAAAAGTGTTTTGGATAACGCCCTTTCATTTCTTTTTGTACCTCTTTATAGCTTCCCTGCCAGAAGCGGCCTAAATCTTTTGTTTTCTGAATTTCTCTGTTGGCTGGTGAGAGCAGCGAAAGGCTTATTGATAATGTCCCATTTGCGATAGAAGGTGTCTCATTTAGGCCATAGAGCTCTTGTATTCTAATTGCTAAACCAACCAAATAATTTTGACGATCGATAACCGTATATTCTAATTTATGTTTAATACCAGTGGGTGCAATAAAGTGCTTAGGAAAGTGTATTTTCAAATAGTTTTGTTGGTCCCACGTTAATATTGCTTCAAACATTTGTGACCAATTTAATTGTTTAATATCTTGCCAACTCAACTTATCTTTCAAAAATGGGTATAGCCATTGTTGAGAAGACGAAAATAGAGTATTTTCAGACAAATACGGAAACTGCATATTAGGCGCCAATATATGTGCTAGATTTATACGTTCTATTAACGACCATGCGTCGCCGCTTATTCGCCTTAATCCATACTCCTTAATTTGGCCTAGTAATATCTGATGGCTTTTCTGTTCAATGTTTAGTAATGATTCCTCAGCCGAGAATATTGCCGCTGTTTTTAACCATTGCTTTGCCACCTCGAAAGTAATATTTTGTTCAAAAAGTCGTATTGCTCCAATGTTATTTGTTTTAAGAAATACTACTTTTTGCAGTTTGTTATCCCATTTTTGTTCAATCTCCGTTCGCATATTTTTTTCACAATAAGCCTCAAAATCAGCATCATCAATTTGAAAATATAAATTCACCAAACTATAAGCACTGGCGCGCACTTGTGCGCCTAAACAAATTATTGCTCTAGGCAGGGAGCCTAAGTCTTGTTCGTAATTAAATTGTTTGATTGCGACGCCAGTTCCATTAAACAGCAAATATTTCATTTCTAAGTCGGTACTGCTTCTGTTTGTGTGGATTATTTTGCTAAGACCAAGCCTATCGCCATAGGCCCTTAATAAGCTTATAACGATTGTGTTTCTATAAGCATCCAAATTGATGGTTGATAATACTTTTAACATCTGCCTTTCAGATTCATATTGCTGAATAAACCCAAACCGTGTGCACCACCTTTTTAAATCCTTAATGTATGAAGTGGAAAGTAAACTATCATGTTTGTTTGTGTGTAATTCTTTTAAAAACCACTGCATTTGAATCATGATATCGCGCGACTGTGCGGGTTTGTCGAGAGCTTTGTTTTCTAATATCACCACCATTAAAACAAGTGAAAACGCCAGCTCAGTTCGTTGATTTTTTAGGTGTTGTTGAGCATCTATTAATAGTAATGCCGACCTTGGATGGCAGGAAAGCCCTGCCGCAATTCTACCATTGGCGGTTATGGTGCTATTTTCATGACTAAAACAAAGCGTCTGTAGAAGATTCTTGGCATGGCTTATTTGGGCCTTGCTTGGTTTATCAATAAGGAGTAAAGATTGAAAATCGCTGCCCCAATCTTGCAATAATAACTCGTTGCTACTGATATCGACTCGTGTTATTTCCGGCTGACTATTTTCAATCAGGTATTGATGCTGCTGTTGCGACCATAATCGAAAACAAATTCCATCCTGTTGACGACCCGCGCGCCCTGCTCTCTGTGTAGCTGAAGACTTTGATATTTGAATAAGTTTTAATTCATTGAGTTGCGCGCTCAAATTAAAGGACATTTGTTTTTCTAAACCAGAATCAATTACTACACTGACACCATCTATCGTAATACTAGTTTCTGCGATATTGGTCGCAAGTATAAGCTTTTGTTGCCCTTTAGATACTGGACCAAACACAGATTTTTGTTGTTTAGCTGACAATGCACCATACAACTTGTGTATAGATATATTTGGTAAATTCTCATGGGCAAATAGTTGCGCCAACATAGTGATATCTTTTGCACTAGGCAGAAAAACTAAAATATGTCCTTTCGCACTTATCACTGGCATATGCAAGACTTCTTTAACCACTAGCAATACTTGTTTATGCATGTCATGGGGATAATATTGTAATCCCGATCGAGCATGCAATATTGGACGATAATATTGCTCAACATTATAGCTTCGGCCTTCTGACGCTATATTCACCGCTGTTGGCAGTAATTTTTGTAATGGTTTGATATTCAGCGTCGCCGACATGACTAAAATACGCAGTTCTTCTCTTAACGCTCTTTGCACATCGAGGCAAAGCGCTAAACTGATATCCGAATGAAGACTACGTTCATGAAACTCGTCAAAAATGATTAACGACACGCCAGAGAGTTCAGGGTCGTTTCGTATTTTGGCACTTAGCAAGCCCTCAGTCATTATCATTAGCTGGGTTTTATTGCTATATTTGGCCTCACCACGCATTTGATAACCAACTCTCCCCCCTACTTCTTCATGTAACTGTTTCGCAATATATTCGGCAATATTACGCACGGCAATTTGCCGCGGCTGAAGCATGATTATTTGCCCAGTGAAATGACTTTTTTGTAGCAAACTGATAGGTAGGTAAGTTGACTTTCCTGAACCTGGCGGTGCAGACAAAATAATGTCTTTTGTGCGTATGGCTAAGAGCAGTTCATCTTCTATTTTTGCAACAGCTAAAGAGCGAGTCACAAGTATTAAAATAAAGTGTAAATAAAAGTCGCTAGGCTAGACTGTTGTGTTGCCACTACTATTGCTCCCAATAACGCGAGAATAATAATAATCGGTAATAACCAAATTTTTTTTCTTACCCGAAGAAAAGCCCAAAGGTCCTGTATAAACTCAAGCATTAAAAAGGTTCCTTCAAATTGTGTTTATTCGGCTTTTGTTTGCGTGGTATCCATGCAGATTCAAGCGGCATTTTATTTTTATATTGTAAGCCTTTTCGCCATTGCATGAAAAGCCCTATTGGCACAATCAAGAAATAGTAAGCAAGTGCCAAGATAATTCGCGTATTAAACCAACCCAAGATAGAAGCAAATATCATCCAAAGCACATAAGGATAGTATAAAAAAAGTGGCTTAAATATATACAAAGCCATTAATATGAAGCTGATCATTGCCGGCCATAATGGCACGGTACCTTGCAAAGTACCATGAAATAACCAGGGTAGTAGCAACATAAATACTGCAGGAAAAGCAACCGCCATCGTTAAGGCAAAGCTCTTCAAAGCAAGAACATCTTGTCGTTCAGCAAAAGGTAACAAAACTTCATTTTTAAACCATTGTTGTAGCTTAGTCATGTTAACGCTAGTCCTTTTCAAAATGTATAAGTTTTGCATTGCGTATTGCGTCTAAGGGCTGTTCTTTTTTATCAAGAACAAAATTATCTAAAACTAACACATCCATATCGGTTGCTAAAAAACACCTAATTGCATCTTTTGGACATCTAACGGGTGGCTCTCCCCTAACATTAAAGGAAGTATTGATAACCATACCTACGCCACTTATTACTTTAAAAGCGTTTAGCAGTTTATGAAACTTAGGGTTACTTGATTCATTAACAGTTTGCACTCTTGCAGAATAATCGACATGAGTGATCGCGGGGACTTGTGAACGTATTTGCGCCAACTTTGCTAAACCTTTTACGCTAGATTCATTCTTGGTTTCTGCATCACATTCATCAACACGTTTACATTTTAGTACGCTTGCTGTTTGCAGCATATAAGGACTAGTGCAATTAAGATCAAACCATTGCTTCGCATCGTCCTCTAATACGGCCGGAGCAAAAGGTCGAAAAGACTCTCGTTGTTTGATTTTCAAATTCATTTGACTTTGCATTTTTTGACTGCGCGGATCGCCCAGAATAGACCTATTGCCAAGTGCCCTTGGTCCAAACTCCATGCGCCCCTGAAACCAACCTAGCACCTTTTCTTGAGACAAATAAAGAGCCGTTTGTGTATATAAATCATCTTCAGATAAAACAGAGAAAGGTAAGTTAAGTGAGGTAATGTCTGACTCAATTTGTTCTTTACTGAATTCGTCACCTAAATAGGCGCCTTGCATATCATCTCGACCATTACTTGCAGTACGTTTACCTTCAAAATATTGATGCCAAACTTGTAGCGCGGCTCCTAGTGCACTTCCTGCATCGCCTGCAGCTGGCTGAATCCATACATGTTTGAATTTACTCTCTTTAATAATTCTTGCATTAGATACACAATTTAAAGCAACGCCTCCTGCCAGACATAAATTTTCTTCACCAGTCAATTGATATGCTGTGGCGACTATTTTCAACACAATATCTTCGGTAACAACTTGAATAGACTTTGCTAAATCCATCTGCTTTTGGGTCATTGCTGCGTCAAAACTGTGGGCCGGACCATCAAACAGTGAATGAAACGCTGCATTAGTCATATGGCTACCCGTGGCAAAATCAAAATAATCCATATTAAGGGTAAAACTGCCATCTTCACGGACGTCGATTAAGTGATCATAAATAATTTGTACATATTTAGCATCGCCATATGGCGCTAAACCCATGAGTTTATATTCACCGGAATTCACTTTAAAACCACAGTACTGCGTAAAAGCAGAATAAAGAAGACCCAAGGAATGTGGAAACTGTATTTCTTGTAGCGGTATAATTTGTTTGTCTTTTCCTTGCCAGATTGAAGAGGTTGTCCACTCACCTACGCCATCTAGACAAACCACTGCAGCAGAGACATGCGGACTTGGGTAAAATGCCGCTGCTGCATGACTTTGATGATGTTCACAAAAGAGAAGTTGGGGCAACTTAACTTTCTTTTTAAGCTTTGACTTAGCTTCAGATAATGACAAATCAGTTTGATTTGCATAACGCCGAAAGACAATATTTGACAATTCATCTTTGAGTACTTTTTTTAAATACAGCTTTTCTTTTAACCATATAGGCATGGCTCTCACAAATGAGCGATAGCCTTTAGGCGCATTTGCCATATAAGTTTCGAGTAGTCTTTCAAATTTAAGCAATGGTTTATCATAAAATACAACAGCATCAACATTTTCTAAATCAACGCCTGCACGTTCTAAACAAAAGTCAATTGCATCAATGGGAAAGGCCGGATCATGCTTCTTTCGCGAGTAGCGCTCCTGTTGACTCGCAGCAATAATTTCACCGTTTACTAAAATAGCCGCCGCACTATCATGGTAATAGGCAGATATACCTAAAATAACACAGTTTTTTTGCGGCAAAGTTTTGCTTAATTCACCAATATTTGATTGGTCTTGTTGTCGTTTACTACCATTTAATTCTTCCGACATTATTTGTATACCACAACTTATTATTATATATGCATATCTTGCAATTGTTAGGTTGAAGAGCCTACTAGTTTAGCTAATAGTATCCTACTTATTTTTGCAATGAATAGGTATGCAAAAGACTGTTTCTACCTGCCATTGATTGCACACTTTATGCTACACTCAAAGAAAAATAAACCCAATTTGGGTTACGTTTCTTTATGAAAGCAAAAAAATTCCTGTTTTATGCAATCGCATGTTTATTGCCTTTTGTTATTATAGCGCTATTAGAACTTTCACTGCGCATTTTCTCCTATGGGAAAGTTTATCCGCTATTTGTGCCATCAGAGCAATTTAATCAATATGTTCAGCCAAATCCTGAATTAATCAAACGTTATTTCCCAGCGACAGAAAATATTCCACGTGTCGCTCCCGATACATTCTTGTTTAAACACAACAAAGAAAAAGACACTTTGCGGATAGTCACCATGGGCGGATCAACAATGGCTGGATTCCCGTATGGACGTTTTGGCTCAGTAGCAGGGATGTTAAAACAACGAATAAAAGCAAGCCAACCCGAATTGGAAGTGGAGATAATTTCGGTAGCCATGTCTAGCATAAATACATATACCTTGCTCGACATTACAGATGAAGTCATTGCCATTGAACCTGACATTGTGCTCATTTACACCGGTCATAATGAATATCTTGGCGTAATGGGAGTTGGCTCTATTTATGCTGGTAGTGGCGGCCATGCGAGTAATTTGTTGTTCTTGAAGCTCAAAGAGTTTCGCTTGTACCAGCTTATTCAAAATTTTTATCACCGTTTTGTTTCTAAGAAAAAACAAACTGATAATTTAAACCAGCAAAACCCCATAGATGCTCAACGCACTGTGATGGCACAAGTTGCAAAAAACAAAGCGATTATTTACAACGACGAAACCTTTACAGCGGGCGTGCATCAATTTGAACAAAATTTATCAATGATTTTAGCCGCGTTTAATAGTGCTGAAATCCCTGTTTTTTTATCGACTTTGGTTGCCAACGAAAAAGACCAAGCCCCCTTTGCATCAGCAGCAGCCAATAGGTCACAAACAAACGATAAAACTCGTTTAAGTGAGCTAAGTGAATCACTAAAACGAAAATCTACACCCGTTAGGCAAGATGACATTGCAATAGCTGAAAGTGCCAAATACGCAGACTATTTTTATCAATTAGCCGAGCGTTTTTATCACTCTAATGATGTGAAAAGTGCCCATGGCTATTATGTAAAAGCGCTAGATTATGATGTTTTAAGGTTTAGAGCGCCTTCACGTTTTAATACTATTATTCGTAAATTAAGCGCAGATTTTAATGTCAAACTAGTCGATAGCTATGCTTTTATGCACGGCCAAACTAGTGACGGTATAATTGGTAACAGTTTAATGCTCGAACACCTGCACCCAAACAAAAAGGGATACTTTTTACTTGCAGAAGCATTTTTTCAAGCTTTGAATAAATACAAAGTATTGTCATCATCATATGTCATCAAAACTGACGACGCTTTTAAAACAAATCCCTTGACTAAAGCTGACGAAATTTACGCCAATTATAAAATCGCACAGTTAACTTCAGATTATCCTTTTGTAGATCGCAAAAAACCTGTTCCGTTTCCAAAAGCTACTGACCCAGTGAACAGTATTGCCATTTCGAGAATAAAAGGCACGTCATGGATTGAAACCCAAAAAACACTTTTAGATTATTATCAAAGTAGCAGAGAATTTGAACGTGCTGCCAACATCGCAGGTATATTATACGACGCGATACCAGAACAAACTGACATGGCTCGCCTTGCAAGTTTATTGTATCTGCGGGCCGATAAACTGCCGCTGGCCAAATATTATGCGCTACGCGCCTCTGCAGAAAAACCAAACAATACTAATTACCGATTGAGTTTAGCGGAAGTGTTTTTTAAATTAGGCGATACTCAGCGAACCATAGAGGAACTTGATCAAGTAATTAAAATGGAGCCGAATAATAAGCGTGCTAAAGACATTAGAGCAAGTGTAAAGCCTTAAAAATATTTCCAAAATCATAAAAACATATAATTGAGAAAAATTAACCAACAGAATCAAACTAATGAATAAACCGAAGACTCAGTTAAATAAAGCGGCTAATCGAAAACATTTTGTATTTTATATCATTGCGTTTTTAATTCCCCTTATCTTTGTATTAGCTTTTGAAGGTACGCTTAGACTTATCGGTTTTGGTAAAAGCCATGAATTGTTTGTGGCTAACCCTGCTAACAATGCATATTTATTAGCTACTCCAAACATTATGGATAGATATTTTCCGTTCAGTCAAAATAAACCTAGCGTCAGTTTAGAAACAGACTTCTTTCTAGCGAATAAACCAGAAAACGGCTTTAGAGTGGTAGTTCAAGGAGGAAGCAGTGCCGCTGGCTTTCCGTATGGGCTAGGTGCATCGATTGCAGGCACATTGGAGCAAAGACTTAGACAAAGTATGCCTGAACATCATGTTGAAGTGATCAATACTGCAATGTCGGCAGTCAATAGTTTTACCCTCTTAGATATGGCCGACCAAATCATAGCCCAACAACCCGACATGGTACTCATTTATGCGGGGCATAACGAATTTTTGGGAATTTTGGGCGCCAGTTCTAACTTTAGTCTTGCCAACGGATATTGGTTAACCCGTACTAAACTATATTTGAAAGACTTCCGAACATTTCAGTTGTTTCAATGGATTTATGCTCAATTTGAAAGAGGGAATCAAACAGCAGTAGAGACTGATAAAAATAATTTTGAAAAAAGTCGCACGATGATGGCAAAAGTTGCCCAAAATCAAAATATAGAATATGCAAGTCCGGTGTATCAAGCTGGCTTACATCAATTTGAAACAAATTTAAACGCCTTGCTCAACAAATACGCTGCAGCGAATATTCCAGTATTGTTATCGTCAATTGCTAGTAATTATCAGCATCAGCAACCCCTAGCTAGTCTGCCAATTGAAGCTACAAATAAACAAGTATTAGACAACATGCAAAAGCAGCAAACGCTTTCGATAAAAGATTATCAAAAAATATCGAGAAAATTTACTAAAAGCCAGTCAGCAAATTTACATTTTCAATTTGCTCAGCGTGCGCTAAAAGCAAATGCCCGTGATATTGCCTTGATGCATTTTGAACTTGCAATTCAACATGATTTACTGAAGTTTCGTGCGCCAAAAGAAATAAATTCAATAATAAATAAACTATTAGAACGTGACGGTGTTCATTTTGTAGATAGCTTTAGCTTATTATCAAACAGAAGCCCCCAACAAATAATTGGGAATAGTTTGATGCTAGAACACTTGCATCCCAAGCTACAAGCTTATTATTTAATCTCTGAAGCATTTTACCAACAACTAAAACAAGTTGTAATTAGACATCAACCTAGAGCTAATTGGCGCGATATTGCCATAGAACAAACTTGGCGCCAACGTTTAGTGCTGCCAAGCGAAGAGTATAATGCTTATGCAACTATCGAAAACCTTACTTCACACTATCCTTTTGTTGAGAACTCAAAAGACTTGTCTTTATCGAAACCAACAAATAAGCCACAAGAACTCGGTTTAGCCTATTTTCAAAAAACAATAACTTGGCTTGAAATGATGGAGGATAACCTCGCATATTACCAAGACACAAAAAACCTTACTATGGTGTTGAAAACCACACAAATATTGGCTGATGCATTACCCCACAATGGGCTATATAACATACAAGCAGCCGAAATTTTAGCCAAGTTAAAAGAAAACGAACTGGCTATTTACTATTATAAAAGAGCATTAAGGGCGGGTGCTGTCGATGGGAGCATTCAAAATAAAATTAATAACTTAGCCACCCGGAAACGCTAACATACCGCCAATTCCAACGGTAAATAGCCATAGCCCATACAAGGCATGTTCAACGCATATTGCGATGAATGACTTAGTTTGAGTGTACGTATAAGCAAACAAAAGGCCTCCACAAAATGTCAATACCATCACCAAGTTATTATGAAACATCAAGTGACCTAGACTAAACAACAAGGCATTTAAAAATATAAACCATGACTGTGTTAGGCCAAGCACTGCATAACGTTTAAAAAAGAAGGTTCGGTATAAAAATTCTTGGGGTAGCACTGACAAAAAGGTATAAATCAAAACAATAATTAGCCACAAAATCGGCTGGTTTATTAGTACATGAAAGAGTTTGTCAGGTAAGTAGATATAAACCAACAGACATGCAATGGAGGCAAAAACAAACCACTTTCCTAAGATTCTATACCAAGTCTGCCGACTCACAGTGACTGATCTTAACTTTGCTAAAATTATGCTAAAAGAAACCGTTGACCACTCTTGCTTAATAGCCTCAACTAATAAACAAAGTGCTAAGATGACAGCCATAATATTGAGCCAAGCATATGGACTATAAGCCAAAACCGCAGGCACAAGCACAAACAATGAGCATAATTCTAGAACGAGTTTTGGCGTATTCTTTATTTTCATTAGCGTAGACTAAAAATTGTAGAGTCTCTATTAAATAGAAAGTTAAATAAAAAAGATACTTTAAAAAATAAAAAAAAGGCCGCAAAGCGGCCTTTTTCGATTCATTTTCTGGTCACCTTAGTTTGAGTTATTCAATGGGCGAAACTGTCAAAGTAGGAGCATTAGCATCGGGTCCCACCACCTTAAACTCATAGGTACCCGCTTCGCTTATACTTATTGACATATTTTGACTGTTTGCGTCTCTAAATAAAGTATATGGTTGATCCACCGTTACTCCATTAGAGTTTTCATCTACAGCGCCTAAGTTTATCGTTGACCAATCGGAACTTGCTACTTTAAAGTCAACATCAGCTGCATCTAACGCAATATTGACGCTATATACACCCGCACCTTGATATTCAAGTTGGTCGACTTCACCCCAACCATTCATACCACCTCTAATATAAACAGGTGTCTCGCCAAAGAAGGCTTCAGCAAATACCCTTACTTTAGGCTCATCGAGGTTTTGTGTATCAAAAATAAACACATAATCACCCGCTTCGCTAATGTCTAGGACAAGGTTATCGCCGCCTTCAAACAAGAACTGGTCTTGCCCGCCCACCGACACATTTACATCAGCAGGGTCAGCACTAGCACCACCAAGGTTTGGTCCAGCCCATCCTTCGTTAGCTACCTTAAATTGATGTTCTGCGGCATCTAAGTTAAGGCTTGCGCTATAAATACGAGAACCTTGATATAACAATTCATCACCAGTACCCCAGCCATTCATGGAGCCTCTAATATAAATGGTATTGCCTACGTAAGGTTCTTCATTTACTACTGTCAATACAGGAGCATTTGCATCACTCGCATCAAGTGTAAATAGATAGGTTGCCGATACGTCAAGAGTAGTGCTTAAATTTCCTTCCCCACGCTTAAGTGTTTTCGCTTCGCCTTCAATAACAACAGGCTCAGCATTTTCACCAAAGTCAACGGTAGACCAATCCTCTGACGCAACTTTGAAGAAGTATTCTGTATTTCCTTCAACCTCAATTGCGGCTTCGTAAACACCTTCTCCTTTATATTCCATTGGGCTAGCTAATCCCCAATCATTGAATCCACCACGCACATACACAGTAGTGTCTCCGTATGGCACAACATCAGGAGCACCCGCGGTAGCGGTAGCAGCCAAGCCATAGCCTCTTTCCATCCCTTGTGATTTAACAAATACAGCTATCGTCAATGGTGGTACTGTGAACATACCCATGACTTGTTCGTCTGTACTGGTATCAGTAAAGCTTGCACCTCTAACGGTAGGATCAATTGAGTTCATTAGCATTGGATGCAGCTCAAACCCTGCTGCCGTCATGACTTCAATGGACTTTTCTTCATAACCTGAGTTGATCACAACCATCAAGGCATCGTAATTCATGTCTAGGTCATCAAGAGCGACACTATCTTCACCATTAATACCATCGTCAATACTCATAGCAATTAAACCTTGCTGCTGACGCGCACCTAGATTATGGAAGCCTACTCTATTTTTAATTTCGTCGGCCGTAGTTAATCTAAATAATGAACTTGCTGAGCGTATACTTAAAAACTCTTGAAAAACCTCGGCGGCAAATTCAATCTCTGACATACTTGCAGCGCGTTCAGGTGAATTCATAAACTGAGATATTTCGTCCCAGCGTCCTTGATTATCTTGAGCTAAAGGTAAACCCACATTCCAGTTATTGGTTTGCATAGTAAAGTCGACATAATTGAACCAATCACCCGCATCAAACGTGTTTCTGTCCATTGATTTTGAGCGTAAAAAGTCACCGCCCATTTGCAAGAACGGAATACCTTGCGACATTAATGGGATACCTATGCCTATGTTCTGTGCTCTAACACGTTCTTCTAAACTCAAATCTTCAGGTAAAACATAGTTAAATTGGTCCCAGAGTGTTTCATTATCATGCTTTGACACATAGTTAATGATGTCGGCTGGATCAAGCGCATAACCACCTAATACACTGGTTTCAGAATCGCTTCCACCCGATGTTTTAAGGATAAAGTCGGTCAAAGTACCGGCAAGACTCATTTTCACTCTGTCTTGTGCGTTTAATGCACCTTCTGACGTTTCACGGCTAAAGATTTCACCCTGACGCACGGCTTCTCTAATACGGTCGTTAAAGGTGCCAATTTCAGTGCCTGCCATATTAAATTGGCTCGCGATTTCAAAATCACCATAAGGTGCGGTATTTTTACCCCATCCTTCTCCGTAGAAATATGTGTCTGGGTCAACCGCTTTAACCGATTCAAATAGCTCTACCATGGTGGTTTTTGAAGCTTGACTCATAATGTCAAAACGGAATGCATCAAATTTATATTGCTCAGACCACATAAGTAACGAATCTTCCATGAATTTTTCCATCATGCGATTACGTGGTTCAGTGTCATCACAGCAGGTCTCTCTAATGATATCTCCCGTTTCAATGTTATAACGGTGATAGTACCCGGGGACGACCTTATCAAATACTGAATTAGCAAAGAGACCCGAAGCATTAGTATGGTTATAAACTACGTCTAAGGCTACCCGAAGGCCAATCTCATGCAGACTTTGGTTCATTGAACGCATTTCTTTTATACGCGCCACACTATCTGCATCTGACGAATAACTACCTTCAGGTGTATTAAAATGCTTAGGATCGTAGCCCCAATTGAACAAATCAAAATTACGAAGCTGCTCAGTAAATGCTTGTGCCGCGCCAGGTTCAGTTAAAACACTGAAGCTTTCATAATGCTCAGCAATAGTAATATCGCGCGGCGTATTGTCGTTACACACATCTGAACTGGGCGTTAATGCACACAGTTCCTGTATTGTACTATTCCAATCAACCGTTCTTGCAGAATCTTCATTTATTGTTGCAATATCATTCGCTGGCAAGACATGAAAATGCGTCAACCCTTTACTTTGCAGAGTTTGCAAATGTTGCATCGGGGCCGAGCCTTTTTCAGTAAACGCCATGTACTTACCACGATTAGCTTCACTTGTTGATTCATCTCTAATACTGAAGTTTCTAATGTGACCCTCATAAATAACGATGTCTTCAAAGTTTTCTACGGTAGGAATGTTATGAGTTTCCCAACCATCTGGTTTCAGGTCATCATCGTTTAAATTTACAAACTGTGAAAACCGACCATTTACCGACAAGCTAACTGAATATGGGTCAGTCACATCTAACACTTCTATAGTGTCGTTAACGGGCGAATAAACAGTGACTTCGTAGCGATATAGCTGGCGGTCAAGTTCACTACCACCATTATAAGACCAAACACCTGTCACAGGATCGAGAGTCATGGCGTTGCTCGATGCTAGGGTTTTATCGTCGTTATATAGCTTAAGCGCCACATTTTGTGCAGTAGGTGCCCACACAGCAGCAGTAATACCGCTATCCGTGTATATCGCGCCTAGAGCTGTTTCGTCAGCATCCGCATCACCAGAAGTATAAAGTTCATCCAATACATTACCAATTTGCAAACGTGTTGCCGCAACAAGTTTGTTTTCACTGTCGTAAGCGCCAACAATAGCTTGAGTAGTCAAAACTGCTTTTGCATCATCATTAGTCCAATTACCCGCAAATGCAGTGAGACCATTTAAATGCGGCGCAATCATTTGTTGAGCGTCAGTAAGATCAACTTCCGTCAGTTCGGCTGTTGTGCTATTTAATACGCCCTCTTCCAAAGTAATATCGAGGTTAGCGTCTGCTGAATAATGTAATTTAACAGTATCGACAATCGCGTCATCAACATTCCAAAGAATAGTTTGTGCATCTAGCCAATGTGCTTGAGCACCTTCAACAGAAACTGGCTGCTCACCCAAAGAGTCAATTGGAAACTCATAAATTTCGGCTATTCCAGACAAAGTAAAATTCATGCGCGCAAAGCGAGGATCATCTTGCGTTAAACTGCCCGCAAAATCACCACCGCCCATCTCTTTGCCGGCATCGTCAGTGCCGATATGAATAATAAAGTTATGGCATGCGCCTTCGGTGTCGGCATAACCTGGTTTTAAATCGAGGATCCAATACGCACCATAAGTAGGGTCTATACCATCGTGAATACGACCGTCTGCCCAAGCTGTGTCGCCATCGGCGTAGGCATCACATGCAGCATTGCTCCAAGTATGCAAACGCCACCCTTCATACACAGGGTCATTGGCTGAATTATCTGCGTCTACATCACCACGGTTGTAATAAAGCACCGCTTGGTTTTCGGCTGGGAAAAATACAGGATCAGGTAGATTAGAGTTAAAGCCAACCACACAGGCATCGTTAGTATCGTTTGGTACAGTTGGTGCTGGGCACAAAATAGGAGGTGGTGGCACACACGTTCCACTAGCATTTGGAATATTAGGCACGTTACAGGTAACGGCAACTTGCCCAGGTTCAACGCCTGAACCGCCACACCCAGCAAGTATTAAAGCACTCATCACCAGGAGTATTGCACTTAAGGTTTTTCTTAAATTAACCATAGTTGGTAACTCCACTATTTTATTGGTTATTTTCTGTCTGTTTATATTTAATTTGGATGTTTTTAGTGTTTTCATAATGAATACGTCACCCCAAGGAAGAACTGCGTGCCAAAATACTGAATGGTGCCTGTTCTAGATTCTTCACCAAAATAGGATTTTGTTGGCTCGTCTGTAATGTTGTTCGCTTGGAACAAAATACCCAAATTTTCGTTGATTTCGTATGAAGCTTGAAAATCAACCACCATCTCAGAATCAAAATTAACTACCTGAGCGTTTACTGCCACTTGTTGTGAAACAAAAGGGTCTCGATAACGCGCATTAATGCGAGTTTCAAATCCCTCATGTTCCCAAAATAAGGTCCCAGAAAATACTACTGGCGATAGCCCTGGTAGGTCACTTGAATAAATACCTTGGTTAGGATCAGAGATACGAGTGATTTCTGTTTCAGTATATGAATAGCTGACGTTAGCGCCTAAACCACTCCACAAATCAGGTAAAAAACTAAATATTTGTGTGTAAGAAAATTCAACACCACGAATGTAACCACCTTCACCGTTATTTACTGCTGTCGTATAAGAACCATCAACAACAGGAACTGTCGTAGTCAATGGTAATCCATTCGCATCCAAAACGGGTATCAGAGTGCCTGTGCCGCTTCCGTCGTCTTCTTGAACAATTAAATCGACAGTTTCTGGTACGTTAAACCCATTCGCTCTAAAGTCATAAGGGTCGGTTGTGCTGCGATCTACAAACGACCGAATATCTTTATAGAAAAGCGCTAATGCAATAGCCCCGTCGGTTTCAGTAAAGTAATGTTCAAAAGATAAATCATATTGATTGGCATAAAACGGACGTAAATAAGGCGAATTATCACTTTGTCCGCTGGCAGTAGCCTGCCCTGTTACGGTAATTTCACCAGTATCTATATCGCGCTCAGCTAAAGGTAAACTAACGCGAACACCAGTATTTGCGAACATCTCATTAATAGGTGCTCTACCCATTACTTTAGCTGCTGCAAACCGTACGTAAGAATTATCAGCAACTTGGAAGTTCAAGTTTAAAGACGGTAAATAGTCAGTGTATGTGTCTTCTAATATGACCGAACGGAACTGATCAGAAGCTAACCCTACTTCATCTCTAATGATTTGTGCACCAGCATCAATATCACCGTCTACGTCTTGTAAAAATGTTGAAGCTTGTTTTGAATCAACCATACGAATGCCAACATTACCAGTGACTGGCATGCCGCCTAGCTCCATGTCTAAATTGGCCATTACATAAGCTGAAGTGACTTCTTCGTATACCTCTCCACTTTGCAGAACAGACCATGACGTATCCCCTCCAAGTAAAACATCATCTGGCGCATTTATAACACCATCAAACCCACCCCATGTTTGACGAGGTTGAGGAATGCCACCCGGGAACCAAGCATTAAGTGCTTTATCAAGGTCAATAGATAAATAGCTAGGGAAATATGAAAAATCCCCTTCCCAATTTACAACTTCGACCATGTCTTGCGTAAGTCTCAACGGGGGTTGAGTAGAAGAAAAATTAGAATCAGAACCATATTCATAGACCGAGCGATCATTGGTATAAGTTCTATCAGAATAACGCGCTCCAAACTCAATCGAAGAAACATAATCATTTTCTAATTGATATTTAAAATCTAAGCGATACGCATCAAGTTTGTCAGAGTTTTGGAAAGGATAAATTCCGTATTTTGAAACCAACACACGATTGATATCAGAAAATGCATCTGCTTGATTAAAACCTAAATCGGGTAAGTCCAAACCATTGAGTAAATAGCTAATGGATATATTTTCATCTAACTGTGGCGATTCAGCGTTGGCATCTTCAGCAACCAATGACCATAATAAGCCATTTCGAAAATCACTCTCTGCAGAGCTGCTTGAAATATCGAAGTTTGCTGTCCAATTGTCGGTGATTTCCCAATTGCCGTTTAAACCAAAGTTTTTGATTTCATCAAAATCTTGATTATCGTCATTCACCAGTTCCACTCGTGTAAAGCCGCCCCCCGAACGATTGAAGGTACCACCAATAACGGTATTATCCACTATTGTAGGATTTCCAACTGCCACATTAGGTGCTTCAAGTTTTACCCTAAAGCCACGAGCAAATGCTTCTGAATCAAACTTTGAATAAAAAGCATCAGCTTTGAGCGTAAAATTATCTACGGGGGCCCATTCGATGCTTGCCACATAGCCATCGCGCGTTTCGGCGCCACCTTTATGCTGCATTTCAAAGCCTTCGCCAATAATTTCACATTCAACACACTGTTCGTTTTCAGGCAAATTGGGGTTAAAATTTTCTGTGTCACCGGCTAATCCGTCTACATCTTTCTCTCTGTTAGACGCTAAACCTATAAATTGTGTCGATACGCTAGGTTGAAATAAACGAGCATACCCTAGGGCGACGCCTAAGGTGTCGTCTGCAAATTTCCCTTGGTATGAAAAACTTAAACGGTGACCAAACTCATCAGCGTCTGAGACTTCTTTTGCTCTGTCGTTATACATGCCTCGAACATTCATATTAAATGTATGTTGTTGGGTATTCGCCAAAGGGCTTGCTGTTTTTAGTTCAACGGTTCCTGCAACGCCACCTTCAATAAGCGATGCTTTAGGTGATTTATAAACAGCACCTGATGTAATAAGCTCAGAAGGATACTGGTCAAACTCGATTGAACGACTACCACTTGTTGAAACTTGTTCGCGACCATTTAGAGTTGAAAATACAAAATCCCCGGCTAAGCCACGAATATTAATTTCAGCCGCTTGCCCCCCTGTTCGAACCGCAGATATACCTGGTAACCTTGTTAACGCATCTGCAATAGATACATCTGGTAAACCTCCTAAATCATCTGCAGAAAGCTGTTCAGTTACTGTGTCACTGAATCGTTTTTGATTGAGCGATTTAATCAGGCTTGTGCTAAAACCTTTAACCTCAATGACCTCAACCGCTTCTTCTTCACTTGAAGCATCGTTGCTTGCATCTTGGGCAAATAAGGCAGGGCTCCCGAGCAACATACCACTAGCAAGCAATGCGCGAGTAATATGGTTGGGTTTAAATTTGTTCATATGTGTGTCTCATATAGTTGTCAAAATTGACCGGTCTCAGCAGCAAAGCCTTTAATAGTTGTTTTTGTTGTAATTAAAGATACAAAGTCTTAATCACATAAAACGCCTTACTGCCACTTCCCATAGATGTTACATTTTTGAAAATTTATTAACATATGCCTGCATACGTATTCATACAAAATTGCAACAATTGATTTACAATTTAGCGCTTTTTTCTCAATAAATACGATAAATATAAGCAAACTTTTTCTTGTTTGTGCTTCTGCTAAGTACTTTTGAAGTACACGTAAATTAAGGTGTATAACTTTACCAATTAACTAAAAACCTAGAGTTTTTATTTATTGAGCGCTACTATGGTTGCACTCGATTAAGGTTAAAAAGAATATTTATGGATCCCGCACAGTTAAGTGAAAAGTTTGACTTGTTAATCGCCAATATCACTGTCGCAATTTCTAACCAAATGACCTATATCCAATTAGCTGTCATAGTCTCAAGCTATATATTTGCTTTTTGGGTAGCATTTTTAATTAGAAAAAATATTAAAACACTCAATGAAAAGCCTTTTGAGTCATCTCATCCAGCACGAAAACTTGCGTTTATAATCGGTTCAATGATTGCGCCAATTATTGCGATTATTTTAATGAAAGCGAGTATTGAAATTGCTCGAACCTATGAAGTTGAATATTGGCTTTTACAAACAGCATTAACGGTAGCGGTTTTATTATTTTTCCATTCGTTTATTAATGCATTCGTCGCAAGTCCCTTCCCCGCAAATGTCTTTCGTTGGGTAGGCTTACCAATACTGTTTATGCACATGTTGGGTATTTTACCAATATTGATTGTTGCTCTAGAATCTATTTCAATCACGCTTGGTAATGTTGAAATATCTGCATATGGAGTTGCTCGTGTTCTTATATTTGGAGGTTTGTTGTTTTGGTTAGGACGCACTTCTAACACCTTTGGTAAAGCTATTATCAAAAAGCAGTCAGCACTCGACATTCCGACAAAAGAAGTATTTACAAAGTTATTCGAAGTCACGCTATTTTGCATTGTTGTATTGCTTTTACTGAACATAATGGGTATTAACCTGACCACTCTTGCTGTATTTGGTGGTGCTGTCGGTGTTGGAATTGGCCTAGGTTTACAATCTATCGCTTCTAATTTTATCTCCGGTATTATTATTTTATTAGACCGTTCACTAACTGTTGGTGATTATGTTGAAATAGACGGTGGGCAAAGTGGCTTTGTGCGCGAATTCAGAATGCGCTATACCGTGCTAGAAACCTACGACGGTAAAGATATCCTTGTACCAAACGAAAAATTCATCTCAGACCTCTTAGTTAACTGGTCTCACAAAGATCCTAAACAACGCTATCGCGTCGATTTTACTGTGGCATATTCAACAGACATACGCCCGATGGTAGAACTTATCAAGGCGGCAGTTGCAACTCACCCGCAAGTGTTAAGCGGAGACGACTTACCTTTTGAGGAGCGACCTGATTGTGAAATAGACAGCTTCGGCGATTCAGGCGTTAATATGTTTGTCGAATTTTGGATGTTTGGCATAGATGACGGCAAAAACCGTGTAGGTGGCGACCTTCTTTTAATTATTTTTGAAACGCTGAAAGAACATAATATTGAAATACCCTTCCCGCAGCGTGAAGTGCGTGTTTTAAACCCAGAAGAAGTGAAAGGCAGATAGTTTTTGTAAATATGGTTATCTATATAAAGTTAGTAAAAGTGGAAATAATCGTATATGAAAGATTTTAGTCGGTACATGACCGTGGGAAAATTAGTGGTATTCGTCGGAGCTGCTTTTTTCCTGATTTATGGACTAGCGTTTACGCTCATACCCATTGAAATGTCTAGCTTTGTGACGGATACCTCTCCAACTAGTTCATCGGGCATTATCGATATGCGAGCAACATACGGTGGAATGTCGATTGCAATAGGGTTGATACTTGTTTTCCTAGCTAAAAAAGATTCTACAGTTCATGTCGCAATGGGAATGCTTTTATGGTTAATGCTTGGAATGGCATTTACTCGAGTTTTAGGAATGCTAATAGATGGTAATCCAAATACGATTATGTACATTTATTTAGGCTTGGAGCTAGTGCTAGCTTTTATCTGCGGTTTTTGGCTTTCTAAGGGTCAACTTGGTGTTGATTAACTGTTAAACAATAAAAAACCCATCTTTCGATGGGCTTTTTCGAATAACTAAAAGTTATAGGGAATTTACCAACCGGTAATTTCGCGTAAACCTTTACCAATGTCAGCTAGTGAGCGAACAGTTTTTACACCGGCTGCTTCAAGTGCTTTGAATTTTTCATCAGCGGTACCTTTACCACCTGCGATAATCGCACCGGCGTGTCCCATGCGCTTACCTGCAGGTGCGGTAACACCAGCAATGTAAGATACAACAGGTTTGGTTACATTGTCTTTAATAAATGCGGCTGCTTCTTCTTCAGCATTTCCGCCAATTTCACCAATCATCACAATGGCTTCTGTTGCAGGATCTTTTTCAAATAACGCTAGAACGTCAATGAAGTTGCTACCCGGAATAGGATCGCCACCAATACCAACACAGGTAGATTGACCAAAGCCTTCATCGGTAGTTTGCTTCACCGCTTCATAAGTCAAAGTGCCAGAACGAGATACAATACCTACTTTACCTGCTTTATGAATGTGACCAGGCATAATACCAATTTTACATTCACCTGGTGTAATAACACCTGGGCAGTTAGGACCAATCATCGTGACATCTTTGCTGGAGATATATTCTTTCACATAAAGCATATCGATAGTGGGTATACCTTCGGTAATACACACTATGATTTTAATACCAGCATCAGCTGCTTCTATAATAGAATCTTTACAGAATGGAGCTGGTACATAAATGACAGAGGCTGTTGCACCGGTTGCAGCTACTGCGTCTTTCACAGTATTAAACACAGGAAGACCCAAATGCTCTGTTCCGCCTTTGCCAGGTGTTACACCACCTACCATTTGCGTGCCATAATCTATCGCTTGTTCAGAATGGAAAGTACCTTGACCACCTGTAAAACCTTGACAGATAACCTTGGTGTCTTTATCGATTAAAATACTCATGCTGCACCTCCTGCCGCATCTACCACTTTTTGAGCAGCATCCGACAAGCTAGCTGCCGCAATAATATTTAGTGTACATTCTTCTAGTTTTTGACGGCCTAATTCAGCATTATTACCTTCAAGTCTAACCACTACTGGTACGTTTACACCGACTTCTTCAACTGCACCGATGATACCTTCAGCAATCATGTCACAACGGACTATACCGCCAAAAATATTAACCAATACTGCCTTTACGTTACTGTCTGACAAAATTATTTTGAATGCTTCGGTAACACGTTCTTTTGTAGCACCGCCGCCCACGTCAAGGAAGTTAGCTGGGTTACCACCGTGCAGCTTAACAATATCCATCGTTCCCATTGCAAGACCAGCACCGTTAACCATACAACCAATATTGCCGTCTAAGGCGACATAGTTTAGTTCCCACTGGGCTGCTTGTGCTTCGCGCGCATCTTCTTGAGATGGATCGTGCATTTCACGAACTTTAGGCTGGCGATACAAAGCGTTGCTATCTATAGCCACTTTTGCGTCTAAGCAATGCATGTTGCCATCAGCCTTTATTACCAATGGATTGATTTCAATAAGCGCAACATCTAGGTCTTCAAACATTTTAGCAAGGCCAAGAAATATTTGCGTAAACTGTTTTACTTGAACACCTTTTAAACCAAGTGCAAATGCAATCTCACGCGCTTGGAAAGGTTGAGCACCTGTTAATGGGTCAATTTCAGCTTTAAGAATTTTCTCTGGGGTTTCTTCAGCTACCTTTTCAATTTCAACGCCGCCTTCTGTAGACGCCATAAAAACAATTTTTCTAGAAGAACGATCAACAACTGCACCTAAATACAGTTCTTGGTCAATATCGGTACAAGACTCTACCAATATGCGGCTTACTGGCTGTCCGTTTTCGTCTGTTTGGTAAGTAATTAAGTTTTTACCAAGCCAATTTTGTGCAAAGGCTCTAATTTCATCTTTAGTTTTGACAAGCTTAACGCCGCCTGCTTTACCGCGTCCACCTGCGTGCACTTGGCATTTTACTACCCACTCGCTACCGCCAATTGTGTCGGCTGCTTCTACAGCGGCTTGTGGGGTATCAGCAGCATATCCTTCAGATACAGGCAAGCCGTATTCTCTGAATAACTGTTTACCCTGATATTCATGCAAATTCATGGTTATTTTATCCGATATTGTTGAATGAAGGGCTGAATGTTTAGCTCAATAAAGTGACTTTATACTCTGTCACTAAAGCAAATTTTGCGTAAACTTAGTACTTTATGCCCGGTTAAAACAGCGCCGAATTCTATCATGAATCCGGCGATAAAGCAGATAATACCTCAGGCATTACCCTAATAATCACTTTCCTACTAAAGTATCAATTTAAGGAAAGCAATTTAATACTAAACGTCTAATATTAGACGTGTTGGATCTTCTAACATTTCTTTCACTGTTACTAAAAACCCAACAGACTCCTTACCATCTATTATTCTGTGATCGTAAGACAAGGCTAAGTACATCATAGGCAGTATTTCAACTTTCCCATTAACTGCCATAGGGCGATCTTGGATCTTATGCATACCCAAAATAGCACTTTGTGGTGGATTAATAATTGGCGTTGACATTAACGAACCAAACACACCACCGTTGGTGATAGTGAAATTACCACCTTGCAACTCATCTAAAGACAATTTGCCGTCTCTTCCTTTTAATGCTAATGCTTTGATACCTTTCTCGACACCAGCCATACCTAACATGTCGGTATCTTTAAGCACTGGTGTAACCAAGCCTCTTGGTGTTGAAACGGCAATCGAAATATCAAAGTAGTTATGATAAACAATATCATCACCATCTAACGACGCATTTACTTCAGGGAAGCGTTTAAGGGCTTCAGTTACCGCTTTGACATAAAAGGACATAAAACCTAAGCGAATGCCGTGACGTTTTTCAAAACCTTCTTGATATTGCTTACGCAAATCCATAATTGGTTTCATGTTAACTTCGTTAAATGTAGTCAACATAGCCGTTGAGTTTTTCGCTTCAAGTAAGCGGTTGGCTATTGTTTTACGCAGGCGTGTCATTGGTACACGTTTTTCAGTGCGGGTTCCTGAGGCAACTGAAGGTTCTTCTTCGCTAGCAGCAACTGGTGCAGCTTTAGCAGGTGCTTTAGAAGCGCCTTTAATATGATTTTCAACATCGTCTTTAGTGATACGACCACCCTTTCCAGTGCCTTTAACACTGTTTGGATCTATGTCTTTTTCTGCCAACAAGCGTCTCACCGACGGGCTCAACGCATCTGCGTCTGCGCTTGCTTCGCTTGGGCTATCATTCGCTGGCGCAGAAGCTGCACTCGCTGAAGCAGCACCTGCAACAAACTTAGCTATCACTTCTTCCGCAACAACCGTTGTGCCTTCTGCTGCGATGATTTCGCTTAATGCACCATCAGCCGGCGCTACTACTTCTAATACGACTTTGTCGGTTTCGATATCAACCAAGTTTTGGTCTCGAGTTACCGATTCACCGGCCTGAACATGCCAAGTAGCGATAGTTGCATCGGCTACTGATTCGGGTAACACAGGCACTGCAATATCTGAAGCCTCACCGCCCGGAACATCGGCTTCGGTGGCTGGAGCAGGGGCACTTGCACCGGCTTTGGCTGCAGCACCCTCTTCAACTTTAGCAATAACCTGCTCACCAAGAACAGTGTCGCCTTCAGTTGAAATAATTTCACTTAATACGCCATCAGCTGGAGACACTACCTCCAAAACAACCTTATCAGTTTCAATGTCAACTAAGTTTTGATCGCGAGTTACAGATTCACCAGCTTTTACATGCCAAGTAGCAATAGTTGCATCGGCAACAGATTCTGGTAATACCGGCACTTTTATTTCATGAGCCATTTCAGGTTCCTTATTTAATTGTTAGTGCGTCTTCAACCAGTGCTTTTTGTTGCTGGTTGTGAACTGATAGATACCCAACCGCAGGTGAAGCTGAAGCTGACCTGCCGGCGTAAGTGAGTTTTGCATCTTTTGGTATAGACTGATTAAAATGATGCTGGCTGCAATACCATGCACCTTGGTTTTGTGGTTCTTCTTGACACCATACCCAGTCTTTAACATGTGCATACTGCTCAACAATTTCGTCCATTTCTTTTTGCGGAAATGGATAAAGCTGTTCAATTCGCACAATGGCAATGTTGTTTAATTCGTTTTTCCGTCTTTGTTCCAACAAATCAAAGTAAACTTTGCCTGAACACATAATGACACGTTCTACTTTTTCTGACGGAATGTCATCTATCTCACCAATGACATTATGGAAAACCCCATTTGCAAGTTCATCAATACTAGATACGGCAAGTGGATGACGTAACAGTGATTTTGGCGACATTACTATAAGCGGACTGCGCATTGGTCTGACCGCCTGACGACGAAGCATATTATACACTTGTGCTGGCGTAGTCGGCACGCATACTTGCCAGTTGTGGTCAGCGCACAACTGCAAAAAGCGTTCTAATCTTGCAGAGCTATGTTCTGGCCCTTGTCCCTCATAACCGTGTGGTAGTAAAACGGTAAGACCACATAGACGCCCCCATTTGGCCTCACCCGAGGACAAAAATTGGTCAAAAACGACTTGAGCACCATTAGCAAAATCACCAAACTGCGCTTCCCATATAGTTAAGGTTGCGGGTTCAGCTGTGGCATAACCGTATTCGAAGGCCATAACGGCTTCCTCAGATAATACTGAGTCGTATATCTCAATAGCACCTTGTTTATCATGCAAATGCTGCAGCGGCATATAAGCTACTGCATCGGTTTGACCGTGCAATACGGCATGACGATGGAAAAACGTACCACGTCCCGAATCTTGACCGGTCATTCTAATATCAGTGCCATCGTCTAAAATAGTCGCATATGCTAAGTTTTCGGCCATGCCCCAATCCAGAGGTTTTTCGCCATTGATCATGGCAACTCGGTCACCATACAATTTATTGACTCGCGATTGCAGCTTGTGGCCTTCAGGGAATGAAGTGATTGATTTACCTAAATCGACCAACTTTTCTTTTTTCACACTGCCATCGTAAGCAACATCCCAATCATGTCCAATATATGGACTCCAATCAACAGAATGCTCTGTCATTGGTCTCCATTCTTCAACGACACAAGCGCCATGATCTAGGGCGTTTCTGTAGTCAGCAACTAGTTTATCTATTTCGTGTTTTTCTATTACACCTTCCACTAATAATTGATCGGCATAAACTTGTCTAGGAACCGGATGCTTTTTAATCTTTTGATACATTAATGGTTGCGTTGCGTTTGGTTCGTCAGCCTCGTTGTGACCATGACGACGATAACAAACTAAATCAATAACAACATCTCGTTTAAATTTGTTGCGATATTCAAGCGCGATTTTTGTCACAAAGGCCACTGCTTCTGGATCATCTGCGTTAACATGGAATATAGGTGCCTGCACCATCTTCGCGATATCAGTACAGTATTGTGTTGAACGAGTGTCTTCAGTATTAGATGTTGTAAAGCCCACTTGGTTATTGATGACGATCCGCACTGTGCCACCAACCGAAAATCCTCTCGTTTGCGACATGTTAAACGTTTCTTGCACAACACCTTGCCCTGCAATTGCAGAATCGCCGTGTATAGTAATTGGCAACACCGCTGAACCATCGGTGCATGCGCGACGCTGGAGCCGGGCCCTAACTGACCCCATAACAACTGGATTAACAATTTCTAAATGAGATGGATTAAACGCTAAGGCTAAATGCACGTTTCCGCCAGGCGTTATAAAGTCTGAAGAAAAACCCGCATGATATTTTACGTCACCTGCACCAAGTGAGTCGTCATGCTTGCCCGCAAATTCGTCAAATAGTACTGATGGATTTTTACCTAATACATTAACAAGAACATTTAATCGGCCGCGGTGAGCCATGCCAAGCACCACTTCTTTTGCCCCAGCAGCACCCGCTTCGGTAATTAAGCCTTTAAGCATAGGCACAAGTGCATCGCCACCTTCTAGGCTAAAACGTTTTGCACCGGTGAATTTTGCACCTAAATATTTTTCCATTCCATCGGCGGCAATCAGCCCTTTTAGAATTTTTATTTTTGCTTCTCGGTCGATGGTGGGTTTTGCCTCTACTGACTCAAGACGCTGCTGTATCCAACGTTTTTGTTCTGTGTCGGTAATGTGCATATACTCAGAACCAACAGAACCGCAATAAGTGCGATTAAGTGACTTAAACAAATCACCCAAAGCCATTTTGTCTTTACCAACGGCATATGAGCCCAGACTAAACACTTTCTGAAAATCATTTTCGGATAGGTTGTGATGTGATAGTTCTAAATCTCTTACACGCTCTTGCTTCCATAAACCTAATGGGTCTAAATCGGCGTGTTGATGACCTCTAAATCTATAGGCATTTATTAGTTGTAGTACTTTGACTTGTTTTTCATCACCTGGCACAGAATCTGATGATGTTGAGCTGCTGCCCATGCGCGCTGCCGGGCCCAATGCCGCCATCTTCTTAAACTCTTCCCGAATGGAAGTATGGTTGCTCTCAACCTCAACACCTTCTACTTTTGGCAGTGCATCAAACACTGATTTCCAATTTTCGGGTACTTCTAAGGGGTTTTCTAAATATGTTTCGTATAGTTCTTCGACATAAGCGGCGTTCGCTCCTGCCATATGTGAAGAGTCCCACCATGCTTGCATCACGCTCTTTTGCATCTTTAAGCCTTGATTCGAGTTTATGTGTATATTGTATTCTAAGTAGTTTTTAAATTAAATCTTATATAACCAATGTATTACATCTTTTTTTAAAAAAATGCCTTTTTAATCTAAATATTGAGCAATTTGCCCCAAAAAAGAAAAAATTAGTCCTCTTTTCGCGATCTTAAAATATCTATCGCTATCAGAAACTAAATGCGTTGATTAAAAAATTGTCATTAATATTGAGCACTCTACTCATGCATTTTCAATCATGCATTTTCAATGCCAAAAAATTCATTGACCATTTCTTAAAGCGCTCTTACCAAAACAACACAAACAAAAAAGCTACCGATATAGGGTAGCTTTAAAATTCAATCGCACAATTGTTTACACTGCGCGTTGCAATAGCATTGATTTTATTTGACCAATCGCCTTAGTCGGATTCAATCCTTTTGGACAAACACTTACGCAATTCATAATGCCGTGACACCTGAACACGCTGAACGCGTCGTCTAATTCACCTAAACGTTCGTCGGTTGCAGTATCTCTGCTGTCAATCAAAAAACGATATGCATGCAATAAGCCAGCTGGCCCTATGAACTTATCTGGATTCCACCAGAATGACGGGCATGAAGTAGAACAACAAGCGCAAAGGATACACTCATATAGGCCATCTAGTTTTGCTCTATCTTCTGGGCTCTGCAAATATTCACGAGCAGGCGGTTGCTTGTCATCATTAATCAAAAACGGTTTTATTTTTTCGTATTGCGTATAAAACTGCGTCATGTCGACAACCAAATCACGCACCACAGGTAAACCAGGTAATGGTCTAACTACAATTGTACCCGAACCAAGCGCTGACAATGGCGTAATACAGGCTAAACCATTCTTGCCATTCATGTTCATTCCATCTGAGCCACAAACACCTTCTCTACAAGAACGACGGAAAGACAAAGTTGGGTCTTCTTCTTTTAAGGCAATTAGTGCATCTAGCACCATCATGTCTTGACCTTCCTCAACTTCAAGTTGGTAATCAACCATTTTAGGAGCATCATCGACGTCAGGATTATATCTATAAATTGAAAATGTTAACTGCATCTCTTGTTACCTCTTAGTATGTGCGCGCTTTAGGAGGGAATGCTTCCCTGATTTTAGGCGCCATATTTACATCTCTTCTGCGCATTGATTCGTCTTCAGGCACATATACCGAATGACACAACCAATTCTCATCATCACGCTCAGGAAAATCAAAACGACTATGAGCACCACGACTTTCGGTTCTGAAATTAGCCGCGACTGCAGTACTGTAAGCAGTTTCCATTAAATTATCGAGTTCAAGACACTCAATTCTTTGGGTATTAAAATCACTACTTTTATCGTCTAGTCGAGCGTTTTGTAGTCTTTCTCTGATTTCACCAAGTTCTTTAAGCCCTTCCGCCATAGCTTCGCCTTCTCTAAATACGGAGAAGTTCAATTGCATGCATTGCTGCATGTCTTTCTTAATTTGAACTGGATCTTCACCTTTGCCGACCTCAGATGACTCCCAACGATTAAACCTAGCCATTGCAGCGTCTAAATCTGACGCTGAAGCCTCAGATTTGACTTCTATGTCGTCAATGCTCTTGCCTAAGTGAAGGCCAGTCGCTCTGCCAAACACCACTAGATCGAGTAAGGAGTTACCGCCTAGACGGTTAGCACCGTGCACTGATACACAGGCAATTTCACCGCATGCAAACAAACCTTCAAGCGGCGATTCATTGCCGTCTTTATCAATTTGTATTACTTGACCATCAACATTAGTTGGTATTCCACCCATCATATAGTGACAAGTTGGAATTACCGGAATAGGCTCTTTGACAGGGTCGACATGAGCAAAGGTACGTGATAATTCTAAAATTCCTGGTAAACGAGATTCAAGCACATCTTTACCAAGATGGTCGAGCTTGAGTTTAATATGCGTTCCCCATGGTCCGTCGCAACCACGACCTTCTCTTATCTCGGTCATCATAGAACGTGCAACCACGTCTCTGCCTGCCAAGTCTTTTGCGTTTGGCGCGTAACGCTCCATAAAGCGTTCGCCGTCTTTGTTAAGTAAATATCCACCTTCACCACGACAGCCTTCGGTCACAAGTGTACCAGCGCCGGCTATACCTGTTGGGTGAAACTGCCACATTTCCATGTCTTGTAATGGGGCACCTGCTCTAAGCGCCATGCCAACACCATCACCAGTGTTTATGTGGGCGTTAGTGGTTGAAGCATATATACGCCCTGCTCCACCCGTCGCTAACACTACGGCTTTTGATTTAAAATAGACTACTTCGCCGGTTTCAATATCTATTGCGGTGCAGCCAACAACTTGTCCCTGTTGGTTCTTCACCAAATCGAGTGCATACCATTCAGAAAATACTTTAGTCTTATTTTTTACATTTTGCTGATATAACAAATGCAATAATGCGTGGCCTGTTCTGTCTGCAGCGGCAGCTGTTCGGGCTGCCTGTTCACCGCCGAAATTTTTCGATTGGCCACCAAATGGACGTTGGTAAACTCTTCCTTCTTCTGTACGAGAAAAAGGTAAGCCCATATTTTCCATTTCGATAATTGCTTCAGGGCCGGTTTTACACATATATTCAATAGCTTCTTGATCGCCTATGTAATCTGAACCTTTTACAGTGTCATACATGTGCCATTCCCAGTTATCTTCGTGGCTATTGCCAAGTGCAACTGTAATACCGCCTTGTGCCGATACTGTGTGAGAACGGGTCGGAAAGACTTTTGATAGTAGCGCGCAAGATCGTCCTGATTCAGATATTTGTAACGCAGCGCGCATGCCGGCACCACCAGCACCAATAACAACCGCGTCGAACTCATGAACTGGTAAACTCATACTAAACACCCCACAAAACAAATAAGCCAACAGCAACGTACGCCACTGCAATAATATTTAACACGTACTGCAGTATCATTCTTAACCTATGCGGTTTTACATAGTCTGTCAGTACTTGCCATAAGCCAATGCGCACATGAATCATTACCGCAATGAGTGTAATCAATGTGAACGCTTGCATGAATATCGACTCAAACAAAGATTTCCAAACATCATAGGTAATAACAGGGGTGGCAACAAAAAAGTACAGCATATAAATGCTGAAAGCTAAAATGATCGCAGCTGTAGCACGAATTGAGACATAGTCTTGTATGCCATTTCGTTTTATTGAAGCTTGGTTAGTTACCATAATACAACTCCTATCACTATTGTCAGAACAATCCACAAACCTATCGTCACGTTTGCGCTAGTATTGCCTGATTCTAATTCTTCCCAATAGCCCATATCCATCACCAAATGGCGTAAACCACCTAAAATATGGTAAGTGAGCGCAGATAAGGTGCCGATGGCAATAAACTTGCCGAAGAAACCTTGCATTAGTTGGACAACTTGGTTAAAACCGTCTTCCGAGTGCAATGAGGTCGCCCAAGCCCATATCACAAATAACATCGCAAAAAACATTGCGACGCCGGTGACACGATGGAGTATGGAAGCCTTGCCTGCAGAAGGTAATTTGATTGTGGTCAAGTCTAAATTGACTGGTCTTTGTTTTTTCACAATAAAAACGCCTGTTAATTTGTGCGGATACCGAGTTATAAATAGTGCATCATAAAACGTGTATCTAGTGCATTGTGTGTGTTTACATTTTGGTAACTTTTGTTAACGCCCTGTGAACAAAATATTACCATTTTTTAGCAAATATCCCTGTAAATTCAGCGGGTTTGAATATATCAACCTAAGTGTCGAATAGCAATGATTCTTTAGTTTCTCAAACTTTGGTCGTAAACTTTTGTTTATAACTTGCCATTATCGGCCAATTCGTAAATAACTTCTGTAGATTTGTACTAGTGCATAACAATCTTTGTTGATTTTTGCTCTTTTAGGCTGTAATTATTTTTGAATTGACTTAAGCGCTTAATAAAGGAAGAATGACGTTCCCCGTTTTTTAAAACAAAAGATTGTCAATACTGAAAGATTATTACGTTTTTTTGCATAAATGTTGAACAATTTAGGCAGTTATTGCGTTTAATCGGTTACTATTTACTTAGGAGAATGATTTCATGTCAAATAAGACAGCTACCCTCAAAGCAGGCGATGTTGAACTAGAACTTCCTATTTTGGAGGGTACAGAAGGGCATCCTGTAATCGATGTGAGAAGTATAGGTGGGAATGGCTACTTTACTTTTGACCCAGGTTTTATGGCAACCGGCTCATGCGAATCTGCAATAACATTTATTGATGGTGGAAAAGGAATTTTACTTCACCGTGGTTTTTCTATTGAAGATTTAGCCCGTGATGCAGATTATTTGGAAGTATGTCACATGTTGTTGCACGGTGATGCACCTACTAACGAAGAGTATCAAGAGTTCAAAGAAACGATTACACGACACACTATGGTGCATGAGCAATTAAATATGTTCTTCCATGGCTTTAGAAACGATAGTCATCCAATGGCAATGCTTTGCGGTACTGTTGGAGCTTTATCTTCTTTTTATCACAGTGATTTGGACGTGGGTGACCCTGATCAAAGAAAACGTTCTGCACACCGTCTAATAGCAAAAATGCCAACCTTAGTGGCGATGTGCTACAAGTACAATGTCGGACAACCTTTCGTATATCCAAGAAATGACCTAAGTTATGCGGCAAACTTCTTAAATATGATGTTCTCAGTCCCCGCTGAGGAATACCATATCAGTCCTGCGGTTGAGCGGGCAATGGACAGAATATTTATTTTACACGCTGATCATGAGCAAAACGCATCAACATCCACAGTTCGCTTAGCCGGTTCTTCAGGTGCTAACCCTTATGCTTGTATTGCGGCCGGTGTCGCGTCATTATGGGGGCCTGCACATGGTGGCGCCAATGAAGCATGTTTGAATATGCTGGAAGAAATTGGCAGCGTTGATCGCATACCAGAGTTTATCGCTAGGGCAAAAGATAAAAACGACTCTTTCCGATTAATGGGTTTTGGTCATCGAGTTTATAAAAATTACGACCCTCGCGCGACGGTAATGCGTGAAAGTTGTCATGAAGTGCTTAAAGAGCTCAATGTAGATAACCCATTATTGGATGTGGCTATGGAGTTAGAAAGAATTGCGCTGAGTGACCCGTATTTTGCAGAGAAAAAACTGTTCCCTAATGTTGATTTTTATTCAGGTATTGTGCTCAGCGCAATTGGTATTCCAACCAATATGTTTACCTGTATATTTGCATTGGCAAGAACGGTAGGTTGGATATCTCATTGGCACGAAATGCTTAGCCAGCCTGGACAAAAAATCGGACGTCCACGCCAGTTGTATACAGGCTTAAGTAAAAGAGACTACACACCTATTAAAAAGTAGGCGATATAAATAGTTGAATTAAGGCGCTGTTTCATAAGAAATCAGCGCCTTTTTAATGCAGTATCGATGCGCCCTTTTATGAAAATCTTGTTGTAACTTGCATAAAAATCAGGACTTACCAATGCATACTAACGCGAAATTATTAGGTTATTTGGGTTTGCTACCCTTTATTACTATTCCTCTTTTGATAATGACAGACCAGCTTTTTTATTTTGAGGGTTTCGAATTTTTTGTTCAATATTCTGCCATCATATTGTCTTTTTTTGGCGGTATTCATTGGTTAGACGCTTTACAAAATAGACGCAAAAACCATCAATTGTATATGGCAATGTTGCCTAGCATCGTTGCTTGGCTGTCTCTCATTTTTCTCAGTGGAGATACTCTTTTAAGCGTACTCTCAATTACATACATTGGTGTTTTAATGTACGACAAATATGTATTAGCGTTGGAGAGAGATATTCTAATTCCCTACACTCAATTGCGCATGATTTTAACGACAGTTGTTGTAGTAACACATTTGTTTATGGCTTATTTATGAAGCGTGAAAGGTTGAGATTTGCATGACCAACGCCTTAAATGCTGATGTATGGAGTAAGTTTCCTCAGCACAAAGGCGCCGTATTTTAGATTTTTTATTGGTATTACTCTGTTATTAAGGCGCTTAGTTCGGCGGTTTTTTCTTGCATCAAAGAGATATCGCCACGGCTTTCAACATTCAAACGAATAACCGGTTCGGTATTTGAACTACGCAAATTAAATCGCCAAGAACCAAATTCCATGCCTACACCGTCAGTTTTGTCCAGGACTTGGGCACTAGCTTCGTAATGCTGCATTATCTTTTTTATCGTTTGTCCTGCATCTGATACTTTATAGTTAATTTCTCCTGACGACGGAAACTGTGCAATACGCTCCTTTACCATTGATGAAAGCGATTTTTTTGAAGTGCAAAGTAACTCTGCCACCAGTAACCAAGGGATCATACCCGAATCACAATAAGCAAAATCTCTGAAGTAATGGTGCGCACTCATTTCACCACCATAAACTGCGTCTTCTTTGCGCATACGCTCTTTGATAAAAGCGTGTCCTGTTTTAGATTTTATCGGCTTACCGCCAGCTTTAGAGACTATGTCTTCGGTATTCCAGAAAACACGAGGATCATAAATTATTTTTGCACCTTTATTTTTGTCTAGAAACGCTTGAGCCAATAATCCAACTATATAATACCCTTCTATAAAATCACCATTTTCATCAAACAGAAAACAACGATCAAAGTCGCCGTCCCACGCGATACCCATATCTGCTGAGTGTTTGATTACCATTTTAGCGGTATCTGCTCTGTTATCGGGTAATAGGGGGTTTGGAATACCATTTGGAAAAGTCCCATCAGCTTGGTGATGCACTTTAATAAACTCTACAGGGACAGACTGGTGTTTGAAAAACAACTCTATCGCGTCCACGATATGCCCTGCACTGCCATTACCCGAATTTACAACAAGTTTTAAGGGAGTAAGCTTTTTGATATCTATATATTCATTTAAATGCAATACATAGTCGTTGACGCAACTTGTTCTTTCATAAGCTTTAGTCTCTAGTAAAAGCAATTCTTTAATAGAATGAGCACCTTGCAAAAATTCTTCATCACTCACCTGTTTCAGCGCGGAATAGTGTAGCAGTTGTTCAATGACTATTGATTCATCATAACTTTCTGCTAAAGCTTTTATACCCTTTAAGCCAGTATCACCGCTAATAGGAACAGAACCAGCCTTTACCATTTTCATACCATTGTAATCAATTGGATTATGACTGGCGGTAACTTCAATACCACCGTCCACCCCTAAATGCTTTGTTGCAAAATATATTTCTTCAGTACCTGCGTCACCTATATCAGATACTTTTGCACCGCCATCAATTAAACCTGCGGCTAAGGCCAGTTTCAAAGGACGAGATGTTAAGCGTGCATCAGAGCCTAAAACAACTGATTTAGCATTTAAGTATTCTGCGAACGCTCGTCCTACTCGATAGGCTACATTTTCATTAAGTTGAGTGAGTAATTCACCACGAATATCATAGGCCTTAAAACAGGTAATCTTTGTCATATTTCACTTTATTGTTGAACGGGTGCAAAGTGGCTAATGCACTTTTTTACCGATAAGAAAATTTAATACTCTGCTGGGGTTCAAGTCCATTAACAGAGCAACTAAGCAAGCTAGTATAGTAAAAAAATACAGCTATGCTTGCAATATAAACCGCATTAAGCTTTCATGACACAAAATCTGATAACGATATAACTGGTTACACCAATTTTCAACAGCCAGTAATGCAGACTATTTAGGTAACTGTATGACTTATTTCGAAAAATTTGCAGGCATAAAACGTTTATATGGGAACGCTGGCTTAATGCAATTTAAACAAAGCCATATTCTAGTAGTCGGGATTGGAGGTGTAGGCTCATGGATAGCAGAAAGCCTTGCTCGATCTGGCATTGGCGAACTAACCCTGATTGATTTAGACGACTTAGCTATCTCCAATATTAATCGTCAAATTCACGCCTTGGATTCAACGCTTGAGCAAAGTAAAACTGAAGTGATGCAAAAACGCATTTTGGATATTAACCACGAATGTAAGGTGAATGAAATAGAAGACTTTGTCACGCCTGAGAACGTAAAAGATTACATAGGTTTTCAGCATGATGTTGTAATAGATGCTACCGACAGTGTAAAAGCGAAGGCAGCGTTAATTGCGCATTGTAAGCGAAATAAAATAAAAGTCATTAGTATTGGCGGCGCAGGAGGACAAACAGACCCGTTACAAATACGGCGGGCTGATTTAGCAAAAACGATTCAAGACCCTTTACTAGCAAAGGTACGTTCCGAATTACGTAGATATTATCATTTTAGTAAAAATACCAAACGTAATTTTGGCGTGGAATGTATTTATTCATGCGAACAACTTAAATACCCTACACCTGATGGTAAAGTCTCATTTGCCAAACAAGCAAGTGAAGGTGCGAGCAAAATGGACTGCAGTACAGGCTTTGGTGCTTTTGTCGGGGTTACCGCGACGTTTGGTATGGTAGCCACTAGTCGTGCATTAAGCTATTTGATAAATAAATTATAACGCCAGGGCTAATAATTACACAGATTGCGCTTTTAATTTATTTGCTCTCGCTTTTTTGATATCAAAAAACAAGGCAATAATGAGCCATATTGAAATAACACTTATCAACATATAAGTATTTTCCGCCATTGCCATTACTTGCTCACTCAGCACCGCTGTGCCTGCAATCAATAAAAGATAATACGGTAAGTTTAATAAGCCAGCTAACCCGACGATTTTAATTGACTTATTTTGTGCGCCTTGATTAAACATAAAAAACGCCAAGGAATTTATGTGTATCATAGCTATGAGTAAATTTGATACCTTTATTTGTTCATTCTTTTTAACCGACTCATTTGCGTCTTTGGTTCCGGTAGACTGGCCTAAAAAATAATTTATCAATGAACCAATCGTAGCAGCGAGCACCATCGCTATGGTCAAATAAACTATATCCTTGATGCTTGGGTTAGCACCCACCACCAATACCACAGCAAAAAATTGACCAGGAAAGTAGAATCCTACATAGACGATGGATTCTAACAATATGATTAAAAAAATTACCCAGTAAACGCCTTCAGAAAACACATCTCTTATTGACTCCAGTAACTGTGCGCCTGGGGGTATAACAGAAAAATGTACCAATATGCTTATAAGGCATAGTGCTAGTAAAGCGCTAATTGGCAAAAAAGAATTATATTTCATTATTTTATGAGTCTTTCTATTGTCAGAAATTAAGTATTATTATAAAAGTACTCTATGCTGTAGATAATAGTTTAGTATTCTGCAATTACTAATTTTTAATAAAACACGACGAATGTTTAAGGAACAAAGGATATTGTGGTTTACCGTCCTAAAACAACTCTAGAACAATGGCGCATTTTGCAAGCTGTTGTGGACTATGGTGGATACGCACAAGCGGCCTCTGCGTTAAATAAGAGTCAATCTTCACTTAATCATGCTGTATCTAAATTACAGAACATGCTAAACGTGCAACTATTAGAAGTTGTCGGTCGTAAAGCAGTGTTAACTCAGGCCGGTGAAGTTATGTTACGTCGGTCTAGGGATTTAACGCTTAATGTGCAGTCACTTGAACAATTGGCGGTTAATATCAACCAAGATTGGGAGCCTGAAATCATATTATGTGTTGATTTGGCCTACCCAAGAGAAGCCCTCTTTCCAGTCTTGGCCGAATTTTTGCCGATGAGTAGAGGGTCCAGAATTAAGATCATAGACACTGTTTTAACTGGTAGCACTGAAGCTGTGACCAGTCGAGAGGCAGATCTTGTTATTTTAATAGATACCCCACGTGGTTATTTAGGTGAAGCCTTATGCCATATTGAATTTGTTCTAGTTTGTCATCCAGATCATGAATTAGCTAGTTTAACCCAACCATTATCGACCAATACTTTGTCTCAATATTTGCAAATTGTTATCAAAGATACGTCTGAGACACCTGATGAAAAAACAGGCTGGTTAAAATCAGAGCATCGCTGGACTGTTAGTCAATTTGACACGGCGATTGATTTACTGCTGCAAAAAGTCGGTTTTTGTTGGTTGCCTAAACATAAAGTAACTGACTTAATAGCAGATAAAAATTTAGTGCACTTACAGGTAGAAGGAAGCGCCTTTAAACAATTTACTGCTTTTTTAGTTTGTCCGTCACCCGAGCAAAAAGGACCGGGCACAGCTTTACTAAGCCAACTTTTTTTACAGCATCGAGAGATTGACCTGCCGTCTTTTGACTCATCACAAAATAATTAGATAATTTTTTAAGGTAATTTTTTTAAGGTAATTATGGAACAACAAGAATTAAACAAATTAATGATAGACAGTGCAAATGATGCGGTAAATCTAGCCAACACTGAATTTAAATTAACATTAGACTATAGCGAAAAAAGCATCTCTGAAATTGACACAATAATTGTCGGATTTTTAGACAAATATAAAGCTGTCGCATTGGAAGACAAAGCCATTTTTACTATTTGTAACTTATTTGGCGCTTATTTAGGTCAAACATTTATGACGATTAAACAGGGCCAGTGGCTTTATGACCAAACAAACGAAAACGCGCCAAGTGTTTTTATGAAGTCAGGTGAACATTCATTTGCTTTCGCTGGCATTTGTTATAAAAAATTAGTAGAAGACAGCACAATAAGTATTAACGACTATTTCCAACAAGCTATTCTGTCCTCAGCTCAAAAATAAGCCGTTAGGTGTTGTATATCTAAGTTTTCACCACAATTGTATTCGCGAGTTTATCGTGAATACATTTTTTCTCGTCACCAAAAATAAACAATGCGTTGACAAAAGATATAATCCAACCAACAAAGGGAATATACACGACAAAAAAGTAAAACCCATAGCGTGTAAGTAGGCTGTAACCCCTTGCAAGTTTGCCCGTTTGTTCATCGATTATTCTAATATTTAGAGCCTTTTTACCTATTGTCTGGCCATTTGTGACTAATAGTTTGTAGTTGATAAGCGCAAACACAACAATACCAAGCAAGCCTGACAGCACTTCGGATAAATAACCATCGAAGTAAATACCACTAGTAAAAATTTCAGAAAACAAGATTATGGGAACAACCAAAAATATCATCACAATGGTATCAATAATAACAGCCCCCAAACGAGTTCCTCGGTCAGCTTTTTCCATATTAAGTGTTTCATCAATCGTCAAATCCGACTCTGGTGCTTCAAACACATTGTTATCCATTGAATTTGCCTTTTATAGTGTTAGTAAGCAATGTTACTTCACGACACAGGTTCGAGTACTAAACCGATAACCCGTTGCTGTCGTGCTATCCTCTATTACCGCCAAAATTTCACTTTCACTAATGTAAACTACCCTTTCTGTTGGTGTTTTATCGCAATGTGAAAATTGAAAAGCCTCGAAGTTATAAACAAAAGAAGCAATTAACTGATCGAGAAAATGGAGTTCTTGAGTTTCAGGTACTTCGGTAACTTCTGTCCCTGATGTTTCTGTAGGTTCTTGTGTATCTGCAGGCGCATCATTTGCCGACTCAGATACAGTCGCTACCCTTGAATCTTCCACTTCAGAATTCTGAACCGCTTCTTCCTCATCTGGCATGAACTCGATAAAATTATCGTCAATACCACTTTGTAAATCTTCCTTAAGTTGAAGCAAATCTTCTCGTTCTTTCTCTGTTATTGTTTCATCTTTTAAGCTTTCTTCGATACCAGCGATGCCTGCTTTTGCCAATTGTTTTCCAGCAATATTTTTTGGAGTAACATTAAAACTCAAGCCAGAATTATCAGCTAGATTGAGTTGATCACCATACCAACCAACAGCACTTGTCATGGTCATGGTAACCGGAAAAAGTAGCACCAATCGAATAATAATAAAGGTCTTAGGAAATGCTTCTTTTGGTTTAGCTCTTTTGCCAATAATACGCATGAAAATAAACAAACCGGTTACTAGCTTTAATATTTGCAGTAAACCAAACATAAAAATAACAGCAACAATACTGACAATCATGAGCCATAGCGGCAGCATTAATAAAGTGGTTAAACCTTGAGTATGGTAAAGTTGGCTTGGATCAGCACCAATCACCATGTTTACTTTTTGCGATGCCAGTGCCAAAGTAAAATTAGCAATCGCAGCATAGCTCACAAGCAATAAAAGCCTACCAAGCATCGACTCCCATACTTTGACAAAAATCGCCCATAACTCACGCGCCATGCCAAAAAAAGCAAGTAAACCAATTAACCATATCAGCGTGTTTGGTTCAGTTTTTTCTCCATCTACTGTGAAGTATAAAACCAATGCAATTACGTAAATTATCTGGTTAGCGTGCAATCTAGACCATCGTTCGCCCCACCCTTTGCGCCATTGCTTTACTTTACCAAAAAGGGTGGTTTTTACATTTATCGATTCTTGATCTTGTAAGTTTTGCTTATTATCTGTTGTTTCCGTCAACTCTTTATGTGCTTCAACCATAAATTGCTTTCCTTAGTCACCCTTTAAGTACCCCATATTAATGCATAAAATCAGGGTCTTGACCAATCATTCGTGAGGTTTTTGAGATGTTGGCTTCGAATTAAATACACTAACCCTAAGCCGCACATAAAAATAGATACGCCATGGCTCATAGAAAAAGCAAATTGAAGTTGGATAAGAATGTAGCTTTGGATCAGCAAATCGATTACTAAAGCCAATATCATTGCAGGTTTTAAACATTTAAAAATAGCAAACTTTGTTTCCTTCCAAAGCTTGTTTCGGTAACTGACTAAATACAAAGCAAATGCTGCTGGTAGCAGCGGAAGTAAAGACAAATAAAAGTGGTAAGGATGTGGATAAAATAAACGTATTAAGGCTTCACTGTCTTCTCTGAAAGACAATGAAATAATAAGAACAAGAAAACCTCTACAAACAAATAACAAAAATATATAAATAAAGATGGGCGGTTTTAAGCGCCCAGATTCGTCGTAGTAATTAAGTGGATATTTTAGTGGCATAATTTTTAATGAGTAATCGTTGCACCTTTCTTTTTAAACAACAAGGTCATTCGGTCTGATTCACCTATGGCCTGCATTTTTTTCCGCTTTTCTTCATCGTCTCTAGCACCATTGAAGCTTGGAGGTAATCGCCAAACAATGTCACCTTCACCTGGCATGTCTTTTTCATTGGCGTTGAGCTCTGAACGCATTACTAATTCAAAGCCTGCTGCTTCGAAAGACTTAACGACGTCACTTTCTTTTAAATAACCTCTGCTCCCATCAGCCCAATTGTCGGATGCATCTTCGGGTGCACGATGCTGGACAACACCCACCATGCCGTCGGCTTTAAGTAAATTATATGCTGCTTTTAATGCTTGGGAGAGCGTCCCCGCTTTTTCTTCAAATCGATTTAAGTTATGTAAGGCACGAATAAACAATACTCGATCCAGAGTTCCATTTGCAGCAGCAGGGGTTGAAGCAAAAGTAAAGCCGCTTGAAGTTATCCCATTATCAGTAAAACCTGCTACTAGTTGAGGAAATTTACTCGTTGCAGCAATTCGTCCTTTGATACTCTCTTCATCAAAAAAACCAAACATAGCCCACATATCATCATTGTAGTTTATGCCATGTAGCGCGCCGTCCTTGCCTAAATAATCGGCTAATATTCGACTATACCATCCTCCGCCGGGCAAAGCTTCAGCTACTTTCATACCAGGTTCAACGTGGAAAAATGAGAGGGTTTGCACAGGCCTTCTATGCACGTCTCTGGCCCGCTGTTCGGCATCACGTTTCATTACACTTGTCACGAGGGCTTGATTACCATCATGTGCATGTATAAAGGCTGAACTAGCAACTAATAGGCTTGACACTAAAAGGGTGCTGATATTTTTAATGAGTTTGTTTTGTTTAATATTATTCGACATTGTCTTTCCTTGGTAAAAGGCGAGTGAAGTTTGTTATTATTAACACTGCTGTAAGCATAACGCAAAGCATAATTGTTGTGTGATCATGCATCACATGACACACACGACCTGTAAATTAATCAAATAATTTCATTTAATAAGCATTTATTTTTATGCAAATACCAGAATTTACGGTACGATCAACAAATACGGCAACCATTGTGGATTTTATAAAATCGAAATTGCTGCAAGTAAATTAATCATTTCATGAGCGGCAGAAATATGTTGCTTCATCATATCTATTTTGAGATCACTAAATGAGTGTTAACCAGTACAACCCAAAACAATCAACGACCATGGATATCCCGGTTAAAACCCTTGGTGATAATGCTGGTAATCAATTTACGAAAACCGGTAATGCTAAAATAGGCTTTGTTTCATTAGGCTGCCCGAAAAACCTAGTCGATTCTGAAAGGATTTTAACCCAATTGCGCACGGAAGGTTATGACGTTGTGCCAACATATAACAATGCAGAACTTGTTATCGTTAATACTTGCGGATTCATAGATTCTGCTGTGCAAGAATCTTTAGACACCATTGGTGAAGCTCTCAACGAAAATGGGAAGGTCATTGTTACCGGTTGTTTGGGTGTAAAAGAAGATGAAATTAGAGAGGTCCACCCCAATGTTTTAGCTATTACTGGACCACATGCATACGAGACAGTAGTAGAACAAGTGCATGAACATTTACCAAAACCAAGTCACAATCCCTTTCTGCATTTGGTGCCTGATCATGGCATAAAACTAACACCTCGGCATTTTGCCTATCTAAAAATTTCTGAAGGATGTAATCATCGTTGTACTTTTTGTATTATTCCTTCCATGCGAGGGGACCTAGTTAGCCGGCCTGTTGGTGAGATATTAGACGAAGCGAAACGTCTTAAAGCAGCGGGCGTAAATGAATTATTAGTGATATCACAAGATACCAGTGCTTATGGTGTAGATGTAAAATATCAAACTGGTTTTTGGAATGGCATGCCAGTTAAAACACACATGCAACAACTGTGTGAGAAATTGGGCGAGATGGATATGTGGGTCCGTTTACACTATGTATATCCCTACCCACATGTAGATGATCTAATTCCTTTGATGGCAGAAGGGAAAATATTGCCTTATTTGGATATCCCCTTCCAACATGCTAACAAACGCATTTTACGTTTAATGAAGCGCCCAGGCAGTGCTGACCGCACCGTTGAACGAATAAAGAAATGGCGGGAATTATGTCCAGATTTAGTGATTCGGTCTACGTTTATCGTTGGCTTTCCGGGTGAGACAGAAGAAGAGTTTATAGAGTTACTCGAATTTCTAGAAGAAGCTCAACTTGATCGTGTTGGTTGCTTTAAGTACTCGCCAGTCGAAGGAGCAAAGGCAAACCTTTTGACAGACCATGTCAGTGAAGATATTAAAGAAGAACGACTTCAACGTTTTATGGAAGTACAATCACGTATAAGTGCACAACGTTTGAAAAACCGAATTGGCAATGAATATAATGTCATTATTGATGAAGTAAACAGCGAAGGCGCTGTGGCGCGCAGTTTTGGTGAAGCACCAGAAATAGACGGATTAATTCATATAAATAATGAACACGAACTTTCTCCTGGAGAACGTGTTTGGGTAGAAATTATTCATAGTGATGAACATGACTTGTGGGCCGTGTTGTCGCCAGACCAGGATTAGATTTCGCGCTATTTTACATTAAAGCGTTGTAAGTCTTCTGGAGTATCTACGCCATGAGGTGGTGATTTTGCAGCCACAGCCACATGAATATCATATCCATGATACAACACTCTGAGTTGTTCTAATGACTCAATTGATTCGTAATGTGAAGCTGTAAGAGCCAAATAGTCGTGAACAAACCCTGCTCTGTATGCATATATGCCAATATGGCGAAAATAAGCATCTGCTTGCATCTTTTGGGTGTTTTCTAACCAAGACCGGTCAAAAGGAATAGCCGCCCTAGAAAAATAGAGGGCTTTACCATTTTTTGCGAATACCACCTTCACTATATTTTTATTTTCTAGCTCTGCGCGATGACTAATTGGAAAACAAAGAGTTGCCATAGGGGTCTTCGCTGCTACTAAATTATTGGCCACTTGGCGGATATTTTCTTCGGGAATAAAGGGCTCATCGCCTTGCACATTAACAATTACTTTATTTTCACTAATCCCTTCTTTTGTCAGCACTTCTGCGATGCGTTCTGTACCCGACTGATGACTCTCTGCGGTGTAGCAAACATCACCGCCAAAAGCACTAACTACATCTCCTATGCGCTTATCGTCTGTGGCGACTATTACTTTGTCGGCACCTGCGGCATTTGCTCGCTCATATACATGCTGAATCATAGGTTTTCCATGGATCATGGCCAAGGGCTTACCGGGAAAACGGGTCGACGCAAAACGCGCAGGAATAACCACTATAAACGACATTAACTTTCCTTATACTGGATATTTTGACAATACCAATAAATCTAATTATCGACAGTCTCTATTTAAGTTCAGCGAGTTCTTCGCTTGTAAGCTCGCGCGCTTCATTTTCGAGCAAGACAGGTATGTTTTCTTTTATAGCGTAAGCTAGCCTATCAAACTTACAGACTAATTCTTTTTCTTTTTGATCAGGCAATATACCTAGGACCAAACTCCCTTTGCAACTAGGACATGCAATAATATCCAATAGTTTTTTATCAAACGCCATATATTCTCCTATTATCTTTCAATTTTGCATCGTTTGTAGAATCGTACAACACAATATAACTGTTAATTCTTTATTTTCTGCTCGATACTTTTGTAAAAAGCATCGTCAATACTTGCATCTACTCTCAAGTACCAACAGTCTTTGTGCGCAAAATGTTTGCATTTAATTGCATCTTTTTCTGTCATTAACACGGTGTAATTCTGAGGTATATCAATTTCTGAAAAGTGATAATGGTCAGGATAAGACTTAGCTTCTTTGTAAGCAATATTTAGTGCGTCAAGGGTATCAAAAAATCGTTGGGGATCACCAATACCTGCCATTGCAAGTATGGCTGAAATAGCGCTTTTGTCAGTAAAACTTGAGAAGTATGACACATCTTTGATTTCGTCATTACACAAGTTAACCCAATGTGTCGCTTTAAGCCGCATCTGATATGAAGATATGCTTACATTCTGAAGTAATTTGTCTTGCAAAGCTGCAAACTGTTCATCGTTTGCGTTGAACAATATAGTATCAACCGTACTCAAACGCTTAGCGGACTCCCTAAGTGGCCCCATTGGTAATAAACATCCATTCCCTAAGCCTCTTTTGTCAATCACGCAAAGTTCAATGTCTCGACCTAAAGCGTAATGTTGCAAGCCATCATCGCAAATTATAATGTCAGCGTCGGTATTTAATTCTACATATTTGCAAGCTCTAGCTCGTTTAGGATCTATCAACACTTCACATTTTAGACGATTTTTGAGTAAGGCTGGCTCGTCACCAACCAAACCCGGCGGGCAATTGTGAGTAACAACATGAGGGAAGTCTTTCTGCTGTCCACCGTATCCTCTCGACAAAACAACAGGGGTGTAACCTTGGGCTTTAAAATACTCTACTAGGCAAATCACTAAAGGTGTTTTACCGTTGCCACCAACTGAAATATTCCCAACAATCACAATCGGGATCTTACTTTTGTACTGTTTTTTAATGCCAATTATAAAGGCAAGTCGACGCAAGGCTGACAAAGACCAAAAAATCAAAGTAAATGGCAATAACAGCCAAACTAACAGACTATTGTTATACCACCATCGTTGAAGGGTTGTTGCCATCATATTAATACTTATTGAGAAAACTGAAGCGCATGAAGTTGCGAATAAACTCCTTTGCGCTCTAGTAGACTAAGATGGGTTCCACTCTCAACTATTTCTCCTTGCTCTACCACTAATATCAGGTCTGCATTTTCTATGGTTGATAAACGGTGAGCTACCACGATACTTGTGCGTGATTTTTGAAATTCATCTAAGGCATGCTGGATATATTTTTCTGATTCCGTATCCAACGCCGAAGTTGCTTCGTCTAATATCAATACTGGCGCATCAGCTAATATAGCCCTCGCTATTGCGATGCGTTGTCGTTGTCCGCCAGATAACGTTAAGCCGTTTTCGCCAACAATGGTGTCAAAACCGTCTTTTTCTTGCATCACAAAATCGGTCACGTGAGCAACGTCGGCAGCTTTTATGATTTCTTCGCGACTGACTTTATCTGCCATACCGTAAGCAATATTGTTCGCAATAGTGTCATTAAATAGAATAACTTGTTGCGATACCAGAGCAAATTGCCGACGTAAACTTCGTAAACTTAAGTCATTAATATTAATATCATCTAGCAAAATTTGTCCTGCTTGCGGCGAATAAAAACGCGTTAGTAAGTTAGACAGAGTTGATTTTCCGCTGCCTGAACGCCCTACAAGTGCCACTGTTTGCCCAGGTTTTACGTCAAAACTTACGTCGTTAATCGCAGGAGTATCTTTTGTAGGATAGGTAAACGTAATATTCTTTAACGACAATTTACCTTTGGCCTGTTCAATTTCTTTTGTACCCGTATCTACTTCATTTAAATTATCGAGAACTTCAAAAATACTGCTACAAGCAGCCATGCCTTTTTGAAACTCAGTATTAACGGTTGTTAACTGTTTTAATGGTTTAAGCAACATTACCATCAAAAATATGACGTTAATAAATATACCTGCCGTTAATTCATCCGCAAGCGCGGGGAGACTCGCCGCAAAAAAGACAAATGCAAGGGCAATAGAGGCTATCACTTGAATCGTAGACACGCTGAGTATTTGAGATGTCGCAAGCTTCATATTTTGCAAACGATTTTGATTGTTCTTTTCAGCAAAACGTTCAGATTCTAAGCTTTGCGCATCATGCATTAATACTACTTTGTGCCCTTTAACGGCTTGTTCGACGGCAGCTGTTAAGGTACCCATAGCCTGTTGTATAGCTTTGCTTACTTTTCTAAATCGCTTACTTACTACTGATACAATAACCGCAACCAAGGGGCCGATAAGAAAGAAAATTAATGATAATTTCCACGAATAATAAAACATGACAAATAATATACCAACGACAAACATCCCTTCTCGCACCAATGTTAATAGTGCTTTGCCAGCAGCCCATCGAACTTGCTCGGTATCGTATATGGTTTTAGAGATTAGGCTTCCAGAAGAATGATGGTCGTGATATTCAACGGGCAAATGAATAAATTTTTCGAATAGTTCTTGGCGCATTTTCATCACAACCTTGGTACCAATATACTCCAAGGTGTATGTCCCCATAAAATTAAAAATGCCACGTAAGATAAAAATGGGGACAATAAGATATGCTGCCAATTTCAAGAACGTGTAATCATTATTATTTAGACTGTCATCTATGAGGGGTTTGGCTTGTGCTAAAACGTAGGTATCTATTAATGCGTAGCCAATCATGCCAATGACGGCGACCAAAAAAAGTAATTTAAACGGTTTAATATAGCCGAGAAACCGACGTACAGTTTGACGTGTTTTTTGTTCGGTTTGCTCGTTTGATTCGAGAGTGTCAGTCAAATTATGTTTATAGGTCATTATTCATTTCGCTATATTCTACCTCTTTTTATATCTTGATAGCCAATTAAACATCTCTGCTTTAAGAGCTAGTGACGTTGGCGATACCAGCGTTGATGCTCATGCCTTAAATATGCACTAACTTCTAGTGTTTCAATATTGATTAATATTCGGCCATCGCGACCGGTTATCAAGGTCGACGCATCGTTTTTATTGTAACGATTTAGAATTTCTTGTTTAGGAAATTTCCAGCGATTGTTAAAACCCGCAGTAAAAATAACATGCTTGGCCTGCACGGCTTCTACAAAGGCTTTTGTGGAAGAAGTTTGACTCCCATGATGGGGTGCAATAAGCACATCTACTTGCAATAAATTAGTATTTTTATAAGTCTCGACAATAGCTTGCTCACTATTTTTTTCAATGTCTCCCGTAAACAAAATGCTATTTTCACCATTGCTGATGCGCGCCACACAACTATGGTCGTTTTCATCACCTGATTGGGGGCTCAATGGCCATAAAATAGTTATTGCTAAACCTGACCAGTATTTATTATTTTTATTGCCACATAAATTGTTAGGTGCGAATACTTCCTCTATGACATATTGCTTCGTTAACCATTCTTTTCCACCCGCATGATCATTATCGAGATGACTTAACAATAAAAAATCTATTTTATTTTGTTTACGTTTTTCTAAAAACGGTGATAGCGCACTTTTTGCCATGCTAAAACTGCCTCTATAAGCACCGCCAGTATCAAAAATAGCATAATTTGAAAGCATGCTGCCTGAAGGTTTACTTTGCACAATTGCCGCACTCCCCTGACCCACATCAAATACATACACTCGTGTCTCTCGACTAAAATAATACTGTTGATAGCAGAGTATTTGCCACCCTGAGTAACACAAAAATAAGCTTAAACACCATTTTGTTTTTGTTGGCCATTTAGGTAATAGGCAGACAAACATAAACAAGGTCAAAGCGGCATAGTCTAATGCAGACAAATATTCCAAACTTGGCTGAAATGTGGCAAAACGGTTTATACCTTTGAGCATATTAATACTTAACGCTAAAGCTTCATTTAATATACTCAATAGCCCGCTTGGATATAAACCAACTGAAATTAACAAGGCTATGATCAAGCAAGCAGGCACCAATATAAAGCTAACTATTGGAAGCATAAATAAATTAGCGGGAACTGCTACTAGGGGCAAAGTCCCATATACAAACAACACAAAAGGTAGAGTTACGAGTGATAAAAATACTTGTAATTTAAATATCGTCTTAAACTTAAAATAAACCAAATAAAGCCAAGTGTGAGGCTGTTTTCTATTGTTTTTCTCAAGTTCAGGAAAACGCCATAGATAAAATAAAATGAGCGAAACTGCACCAAAACTAAACCAAAAACTCACACTCAAAATTGAAAACGGAAACAATACTAGAAATAAACAAATTACAAATAAAAAAACAGACACTGGGCGCCAATAACATTGTAAGTTGAGAACGATAGAAATAATGAAAAGGGCAATTAATGCTCTCAACACAGGAATTTCAAACCCTGCAATATACGCATAAAACGAGCAAGCAATACAGCATATAAACAAATTCAAATGCTGTAAATTAATTTGCTTTACGTTAAAAAGTAGCGCAATTAACAACAACATCCCCTTTAAAACCACTAACACAAAACCCGCTACAATGCCCAAATGCATGCCAGATATTGCAAATAAATGGGCAGTGCCAGTTTGCTGAATTAACAGCCAGTCGTCAGCACTTAAATACCGTTTATCACCATATGTAAGTGCAATAAGCCATGGCATGTATTCTTGATGTTGACGACTCAAACCTGTAATCCAATTTTGCCTAACACTTGGTGAGAACAGCATTAACTGATTACTAGGACTGTCTTTAACATATCCCGTTGCGCTGATGTTTTTACTGACTAACCAACGGTGATAGTCAAACCCGTCTGGGTTTGCTAAACCATTCGGTGGTTTTAGTTTGACCAACAGTCGTACTTTATTACCTTGAGAAATATCGAAAGATGGTGCATACCAACTTATGCGAACGCTTGGCTTTAGCCAAAGAGATTGATTGCCAAGGGTATCAATTTTTATGTTAAAGACTGTGTTGTGATTTTTGTTAAAGCGTTTTATTTCACTTTTAGAATGCATAACTTCTGTTTTTTTACTGTCTTCATCCGATTCTGAAAGATGTTTAACTCGGATAGAGCTAAGGGATGTGATTGTGCCGGTAATCAAGGTGTTTTGTTCAAAATATTGCTTATCAATTTGCCAATATAAATAATAATAAGCGACACTTGATGCCCATAAGAATGCGATTAAGCCTGCTTGCAAAATGGCCGATAAACTATAAGCGTAACAAAAAATTAATACGCAAATTGCGCAAAGCAGCAGTGTAATTGATGGTAACTTAGGCCATAATGCGCTTGAACAAAAAATAATGATAAAGCTTAACATTGCCTTATCGTTTATTGAGTACATGTAACTTCCATTTTGAGCAGTCAAATAATGCCAAAGAAATTTATCCGACGATTCTTACCCGATCACAATGAGGTGAAGAAAAACCGTACGTTGAAAATGTTCGGCACATTACTGCATGATCCAAATTTGTGGCATTTAAACAGGCGCTCCGCCAAGGGAGCCGTCGGTATTGGTCTATTTTTCGCCTTTTGGCCATTGCCTTTTCAAATGCTATTGTCTGCGGCGGCTGCTATCCCCTTGCGAGTCAATTTGCCATTATCTATCGCAACAGTATGGATATCGAACCCTATTACCATGCCACCTATATTTTACTTTGCTTATCAGGTGGGAAGTACTGTACTTGGGACGGAAATTATCACCTTTGATTTTGAATTGAGTTGGTCTTGGCTTGGACAATCAATATCGACTATCGGGCCAGCTTTTATACTTGGGTGTGCAATTTGCTCAATATTTGCCGGCGCAATAGGGTATTTTGGTTTAGACTGGATATGGCGTTGGTCTGTTGTTAAAGCATGGCAAGAGCGCCGGCTTTTAAAACGAAAAACCAACAAGTTTTAAACAGTAGGCTTGGGTTTTTATCTATACCAAGCTCTATCACCTTTTTTATAAGGCATATCGCCATCGTAGCGACCAGGAATGGCCACATGACGCAACACTTTTGTTGCGCCTTCGGCTGAGTTGAAAAAGCAAAACAAAACGAGTTGTTTCATCATAATAAAATAATGGTATTCATAACTTCTCTTATCTTGCTCATTTTCACCCATAGTTTGGTTACGTTTGACCTCTTGTTGAGCCTTTTCATTCACGCTTGATACTAACTCATGCCGATTATCTTTCGACAATTTAACAAAAGGTAACCCGTAATTAGATTGTGCAAGAGCCTCAATTGTTTTTATACCATTCTTAAAATTAGCAATCTGTTCTGCTTCGTAACAATCGTTAACCATAATAGCCATACTTTCGCCCACTTTAGCGTCTTTAGCACCTGGGGTGTTGGTGCGTGGCATGATGACTTCTGCCAGCTCATTTAAAAAATGGATATCATCTTGCTTAAAGTTGGTATCTTGCCATTTTACATTTTGCGCAAAGTCGTAAGCATAAGCGCTGCCGACCATCGCCATGCCAGTGGCAGCGGCAATCATTTTAAGTAAATCTCTTCTTTCCATCTTACAGATTCCTTTTATTCAGTTCCTTGACCGCATGATCAACAGCGCGAGCAGTAAGGGCCATATATGTCAAGGAAGGGTTAACGCATGATGCAGATGTCATGCATGCCCCATCAGTTACAAATACATTGGGGGCATCCCAAACTTGATTAAAAGCATTCAATACAGATGTTTTTGGGTCACGCCCCATTCTGGCAGTACCCATTTCATGAATACCCATACCCGGCGAATAGCCTGAATCCCAACCATGTACGTTTGTTAAACCGGCAGCCTCAAACATGTCCACCGCTTCTTGCATCATGTCTTTACGCATTTTTATTTCGTTGTCTTTAACTTCGACATCCATGGCTAAAATAGGCAAACCCCACTTGTCAGTTTCGGTTTTACTCAAATAAATACGATTACTATGATCAGGTAACATTTCACCAAAAGCGGTCATGCCAATTTGCCAATTTCCCGGTTCAGATAATGCATCTTTGAGGTTTTCTCCTATGCCTAATTCTGACACCTCACGTCGCCAGTTTGTGCGACTTGCCCCCCCTTGATAACCCCAACCACGCAGATAATCGCGCTTATCTTTACCCCAATTAGCAAACCTTGGCACATAGAAGCCTGTTGGTCTGCGTCCAAAATAATACTTGTCTTCGTATCCTTCAACACTTGCAGATGCGCCAGTTCTGAAATGGTGGTCCATTACATTATGTCCTAATTCTCCACTACTACTGCCTAAGCCACTATCCCAAACATCGGTAGCAGAATTCATAAGAAGCCAAGTTGAATTAAAGGCTGAAGCATTAACGAAAATAATTTTTGATTGATATTCAATGGTTTCATTTGTTTCTGCGTCGATGACCATAACGCCTGTTGCACGTTTTTTATCTTTATCGAACAAAATTTCTTTTACAATCGAAAACGGACGTAAGGTTAAGTTACCCGTTTTCATCGCCGCTGGTAATGTTGAAGATTGAGTAGAAAAGTAAGCACCGAACGGACAACCATGTGAACATTTTGCACGATACATGCAAGCCGTTCTGCCCTCTTCCGGTTTGGCCTGTGTCATATTAGAGGTGCGCCCTATAATCAAATGACGTTCACCTTTGTAAGCTTTTTGTAAGCGTTTAGCGACATCTTTTTCAACAACGTTCAAGTCCATACCAACCTGCATAAACTCACCGTCAGGCAACACGTTTAAACCATCGCGGTTTCCGCTAATTCCGGCAAATTTTTCAACATGATCATACCACGGCGCGATATCTTCATAGCGAATAGGCCAGTCAACTGCTATCCCTTCTTTCTTGTTTGCAACAAAATCTTCGGCGTTAAAGCGGTAAGATTGCCGCCCCCACAATAACGACCGTCCTCCTACGTTATGACTTCGAAACCAACTAAAAGGCTTATCTTCTTTATAAGGAGAATCTTGTTCATCAGCCCACATGCCGCTTGTAGCTTCATTGAGAACGTAGTCTCTACTCAGCACGGGGAATTTCTTTTTCATCTCATTGGTGGGTCGGTTCTTGTGTGGCAAGTCAAAATTTTCTTTGTGGGCATTTGTATAGCCTTTGCCATGCTCAACATTCTTGCCTCTATCAAGCATTAAGACCTTTAAGCCTTTTTCAGTCAGTTCTTTTGCTGCCCAGCCACCGCTGATACCTGATCCGACTACAATTGCATCATATTTATTATTTTTCATTTGTCGTCTCGCATTATCGTTTTAATTATCGCTTTTTTTGACTCAATGAACGTCTACTATTCGTAAAATTACCCTTTACGTTGTCTATAAGCGTTTTTATACATCACAAATTTTTATAGCTCCTTGCAAAGACTTCACTTTACCATCTTTGCTTTCTGGCGTTGGAATGAACTCTTGGGCCAAATACCCTTTGAACCCGGTTTTCACTATCGCCTTTGCAATAGCTGGATAAAATAATTCTTGAGTATCATCAATTTCATTGCGTCCTGGGACGCCAGCTGTATGGTAGTGCCCAAAATACTCATGATTTTCCTGGATAGTACGAATAATATCGCCTTCACTAATTTGCATATGATAAATATCATATAGCAACTTAAAATTAGTAGAGTTAATGAGTTTGCAAAGCGCAATACCCCATGGCGAATTATCTGCCATGTAGTCGGGGTGATTAATTTTGCTATTGAATAATTCCATTTGCAAAATAACCCCTTTTTCTTCAGCGTAGTGAATTACCCGTTTCAAGCCCATTGCAGCATTCTTTAAACCCTGCTCAGCTGACATACCTCTTGCATTACCACTAAAGCAAACCAAATTTTTATACCCCGCTTGAGATACCAAATCGATGTGCTTTTTATATCGAGCAACAAGTTCATCATGAAATTCTACGTGAATCCACCCATCGGTTAAATTTAACTCTGCACCGTTGCACATTGATGAATCAATGCCATATTTTTTTAGCACCGGCCAATCATCGGGGCCAACTAAATCGATAGCAGCAAAACCTAAAGTCTTTACCAATTGGCATAGTTCTTCGATACTTAAATGGCCATATGTCCAACGACTCACCGAATGATTAATATTACCTTTTAAAGCAGTTTTATTGGTTGCGTGATTATCAAAAGCATTAGCAGAACTTATTCCAGACGCTAATCCGGCACTCGTTAGCACCATTCCTTGTAGTAATTTACGTCTATTGTTATCCATTGTGTTCGCCTATATTAAGTAGCACAATTGTTTGACTATCTCACTAGTGTATAACTTTATTTGGCTATCTTAGCATAATTATTTTTGTGCATTATTGGGTGCTTTCGATAAATTCGACAAACTGATTTTCATCCCACACTTCAATTCCGAGTGTTGCTGCTTTGGTTAATTTTGACCCAGCTTTCTCCCCCGCAATAAGCAGATCCGTTTTCGCCGAAATACTGCCTGACACTTTTGCGCCAAGCTCCTGCAATTTATTTTTTGCTTCCGCTCTGCCCATTTGCGTTAAGGTGCCGGTTAACACAATGGTTTTGCCTATCAAGGGCTGTTTGTCTTCACTAGGTGCTTCAATATCAGGCCAATTAACACCTGCTTCAATCAACTTATCCATTACCTTTATATTGGCATCTTCTGCCAAAAATGCATGTAAATGTGTAGCGACAATTTTACCTACATCAGGCACTTCTTGGAGGGATTCCGTATCCGCTAATTTGATAGCGTCTAAACTTAAATAATGCATTGCCAAGTTACGTGCGGTCGACTCTCCTACTTCACGAATTCCCAAGGCATAAATAAACTTTGGTAGGGTTGTTTGTTTGGCTGCGTCAATTGCATTTAATAAATTGACGGCAGACTTCTCAGCAAACCTTTCTAAGCCAAGTAGTTGACTCAAAGTCAAAGTGAATATGTCGGCGGGTGTTTCGATGAGGTTTTCATCAACCAGTTGATCGACGATTTTGTCTCCTAAACCGTCAATATCAAACGCTTTACGGGAAGCAAAGTGCTTGATTGCTTGCTTACGTTGCGCGCCACAAACCAAACCACCAGTACAGCGCATAACGGCTTCGTCTTCTATACGCTCAACGTCCGAGCCGCACTCAGGACAAAGGCGTGGAAACGCTATATCTTTTGCGTTCATTGGCCTTTTAGATTGCACAACAGAAACAACCTGCGGTATTACATCACCTGCTCGTCTAATAATTACGGTGTCACCAATCTTAACTTGTAAACGATTCACTTCGTCTTGATTATGCAAAGTCGCATTAGACACCGTCACACCACCAACAAACACGGGCACCAGCCTTGCAACTGGTGTGATGGCCCCTGTGCGTCCAACTTGAAATTCAACATCGTTTAACACTGTCATTTCTTCTTGTGCAGGGAATTTTTGCGCCATCGCCCATCGAGGTGCTTTTGATACAAAACCTAGTCGTTGCTGCAATTGTAAGTCATTAACTTTAAATACTACGCCGTCGATGTCGTAACTTAAATCATCTCGCATTCGCCCTATTTTTTCAAAATAACTCAAACACTCATCAAAGCCGGTCACTACTTGATTTTCTTTACACAAAGGTAAACCAAGTTCCCCTAAACTAGCCAAGCGCTGACTATGGCTCGCTTTTTGACTTATATTACCACCCTCTAAAACGCCCACTGAATAAGCAAAAAACCGTAAAGGTCTCGCCGCCGTAATTTTAGAATCTAATTGCCGTAAACTTCCTGCTGCAGCATTTCTGGGGTTAGCAAAAACCTTAGCGCCGATTTCTTTTTGTTGTTGGTTAAGTTTGTCAAAACCTTGTTTAGGCATAAATACTTCACCCCTAACTTCAAGTCTTTGCGGTAAATTTTCACCCCGTAATTTTAAAGGGACATTGGCAATTGTTTTGACATTTTCAGTGATATTTTCTCCGACCTGGCCATCACCACGAGTGGCGGCCTGAACCAAAAGTCCATTTTCATATAAAATTGAAGCTGCTAGTCCATCTAATTTTGGCTCGCAGGCAAATTCAATATGAATAGACGTATTCAAACGTTCATTAACTCGCTTTTCAAAAGCTTGTAAGTCAGCCTCACTAAAACCGTTGTCCAAAGACAACATGGGCACTTCATGATTAATTTGTTCGAATTTACTGAGTGCTTTACCGCCTACTTTTTGACTCGGTGAATCGCTACTTCTAAATTCAGGGTATTGATTCTCTAGCGCTATTAGGTCTTTAAGAACACGATCATATTCAATATCGGGAACGGAAGGATCATCTAATACATAATATTGATGATTATATTCTTCTAGTATTTCGCGTAACTTTTGAATTTTATTATTGATAGCAGAATTGCTCATTAAGCTCTCTTTATCTTTGCAAAGATTTTATTTTCATCGTCGTTAGTGATGCGATTAGCGGTTAATTCGTTTTCGTTCGAATTCTCTAATACGCTCTACATATTGTTGCAAACTTTGTTTGCTTAGACCGACTTTATTCCCATCAAGTATACGGCAACCAAACTCACTAGAAATTTTACGGGCCGCATTATGCATCATATTAAAAACCTGTTGTGCGTCACCATCAATCGGCAACATCATAAATAACGAAACGCCAAAAGTATCAAAGTTTTCCATGTTATCAACATCAAATACGCCAGGTTTAAACATATTGGTTAAACTAAACAGAACAGGCCCTTTGCCATTAGTGTTGACATGACGATGAAAAATATCGTGTTCACCAAACTTAAACCCCAAGGTTAACAACATGGGTAATAAAGCTGCGCCAGAAATAGGCTTATCGTTTTCAGCTCTAACATTAAGCACTAACACATCGGTTTGTTGCTCTTGTGCAGGGCTGCTAGGTGACTTGGAACGTTCTGTTTGTGAATCAGGTGTTTCATCTTTATTGATGGATGCGTTAAGATCGTCTTTTCTGCTCATATTGTCAGCGTCAAAGTCAATTCGCATCTGGTCTTCAGCATTTTTTGTTTTTGTTGTAGGTTCTTTTCTAATTTTTTCTGCGACTGTTTTTTTGTTGCGTCGCACAAATCGTTTAGCCTGCTCTGCGAAACTAAGTTCTTTTTCAACACCTTGCTTTGCTGCAATGGGTCTGCTTCCGTTTGTCCTATTGTTATTTGGCACCAACGGCCCATCCTGAATGTTCAGTGAAAAATCAGGTTCTGGTTTAATTTCTTCTTTAGGTAGCGAATTTTTGCTACGCAAGGCATCTTGTTGATTATCTTCAATCGCATTCTGTTGGCTACTCGAAGCACTGTCAATTGGTGTATCTGCGCTTGTAGCAATTGAACTTGCGTTTTCATCGTCTTTTTTCTTTAACAGAAACCCTGGAGGTTGGCCAAAATCATCCGGTTTTTCTCGACTGGCTTCTGCTCTGGCATTGACTGCTTTTGTATATTCTGGTTTGGGTTGAGTGACCACATTCGAATAAACTGGCGCATCGACATGAGCATCAACTATTTTTAAGTGAGTTTCATTATCACTTTCCTTTGTTACTGGCGCACTTTCTTCAGAGGCTAGTAATTGGCTTTCATCTTCGGATTCGTCTGGGGTGTAAAGTGCTTCAAAACCGGTTTTACTTTGCTCAGGATTGTCCACTTGTTCGCCGTTTGTTGGCTCTTTTTCATCAGTTGAATCAGTAAGTTGGGTGTTTTTTGTTACTAATTCAGAATCGTCGGCAATATCAACGTCTTCAATTTCATTGGTATTTTCATTCAATACCGATTCTTCAATTATAGTGTCATCTTCAAAATCATCCTCTATCGGGCTTAAGGTCTCATTGACAATTCTAACCTTACCTATTCCCACATCGTCATAAATGGGGCCATCACCGCCGAGGTCGTCTTCTCGTTCAAAACCTGGTTCAAAAGAGCTTTCTTGAAATTTAGCGCGTTTTGTATTTTTACTACCATTTTTGCGTACCGTCCACATTCCATGGATCAGAACACCGCCTATTACAATAGCGCCTATAATCGTTAATATGTAGCGTAATTCTTGTTCCATTATTGCCCTTTGTTCTAATTATTCTGCAATAGCGAGCGCTTGTTCCATGTCAACAGCGACCATTCTTGAAACTCCTGGCTCAGCCATAGTAACACCTGTTAAATGTGTCGCCATTTCCATCGCCACCTTATTATGCGAAATATAAATAAACTGCACCGTTTCTGACATTTCAGACACTAAGCGGCAAAATCTTCCAACGTTTGCGTCATCTAAAGGTGCATCAACCTCATCCAACAAGCAAAATGGTGCTGGATTAAGTCGAAATATAGCAAATACCAATGATAATGCGGTTAGTGCTTTTTCTCCACCAGATAATAACTGAATAGTACTATTTTTCTTACCGGGGGGTCTTGCCATAATAGTTACCCCAGTTTCCAGTAGGTCGTCACCTGTGAGTTCAAGATAAGCAGAACCACCACCAAATACTTTCGGAAATAAGGATTTTAAATCAGCATTTACTTTATCATAGGTTGTTTTAAATCGAGTTCGCGTTTCTTTGTCAATTTTACGCATGGCTTCTTCAAGTGTATCTAGCGCCTTACTCAAGTCCTCGTTTTGTGCATCCAAATGTTTTTTACGCGTAGATTGTTCTTCAAATTCGGCCACTGCCGCTAAGTTAACTGCCCCCAATCGACTAATGGCAGCACTGACTTTTTCTAAGTTTTCTTGCCATATTTGAGCGCTTAGCTCCTGCTCCGCCATCTTACCCGGTTCATTATCACTTGCCTCTTGCTCAAATTTGGCTAACACATCTTTTATTTGTAAACCTGTTTCCGCTAATTGTTCTAGATATGACTGCGACCTTACTGAGGCACTTTCTGAACGTATTCTTAACGATTCGATCTCGGATTTTATTGAATCCATTCTTGCCTGCAGGCCTTGCTGCCCTTTTTCTAACTCAGTGATTTCTTGATCAACTTTATCGATAGACAATTGTTGTTCGCCAATATTATTGCGTAATAATTCCTGCTTGGCCAAAAGAGCTTGTAACTTTTCTTCTTGTTCATTTTCTGGTAATAATAACTCTTCAGCTTCTTCGTTAAGCAAGGCAAGTTTTTCCCGGTTTTCGTCGAGCAATGTTTGTTTATTATTACCTTGTTCTTGCAAAATTTGCAGCGAGTTTTGTAATTGCTGTAATGTTAATGCATGGGTATGCAACAACTGCTGTGCCTGATTAAACTGTATTTGCATGTTTTGCTGTTGTGCCTGCAACGATTCACTGCGTTGATTAAAGTCATTACGCTTATCTTCAGTGTCGCTTAACTCAACACTCAATATTTCAACTTCTTCATTTAGTAATTCTAAAGACATATCTTCTTGTTCAGAAGATTCTGTAATACTGGCTATTTCTGCTTGCAGTTTTTTCAGTCTGTCATCCATTTGTGACAATTGAAAAGCTAAATTCTGAGTCAAAATTTGTTGCTCAGTTTTTTGTTCCTGTTGCTTGCTAATGCGCGCTTCAAGTTTACTAAGTGTTTCTTGCAGGCCTTTTTCCTTTTCTTGGGCGTTTTCAAAAGCTTTATTAGCTAGCCTAAGTTCGTTCTCAGTTTTATCTAAAGCCTCACGAATATCTTCAATCAGTGCCGCTCTTACAAGTTTAGAATCAGACTGAGTGATGCTGACAATACGGTCACGAAAAAACAATCGACCCGACACTGTCACAACCCCCATATTTGATGATAGTGAAGCACATTTTTGCAAGGCATCAAGTGTCGACTCAACAACGATAAAATGATTAAAATATGCAGGTACAGCGGTATTGTTAATCTTTTCCGCTAATGAGCCTGCTTTTTTCTCTCGTGTGAAATCATCACTAAATAATAAGCTAGGCAGGTTTTCGGCTTGCAGAATATCGGAAATAGATTCGTTTAACTTCCCATCTACAATTAATGCCGTATTACTTTGTTGTAAACTATGCTGAAGCACAGCATCAACAGCCGCTTCAAATCCAGCTTCAACATCAAAATATTGCCAAGCCGTCTGCGTTGTCAGCTCATCAAAGCTTTCATTTAAGTTTATTTCTTCATCACTGTCGTTTTGCAAAGATTGTTGAGCATCGAGTTTTGCTTGAATATTAACAACTTGTCTACTAACGCTATCTACCGCCTTTTGTCTTTGGTTAGTCACATCACTGGCTTGATTGAGCAATTGCGATAGCGCTTCTTTCTCAGATGCATATTCAGAAAGTACCGTTTTAATTTCAGTTAAGTCTTGCTCAGCACTTTGTAATTTTTTTGCATAAGAAGTATCTTTTAATTCAGCGCTCTCCTGTTGTAAAACACCTATCCTCTCGGCGTTACGCTGTTGCATAGCAACGGTTTGTTGAATTTGACCATGTTTTTGCTGTAGGGCTTGTTTCTTTAGATAATACTCATCGTCAAGTCGTTTGTTGTCTTTCAGGATTTTGTGCAGTTGTTCGTCAACATCTAGTTTTTTGCTTTCAACTTCAGCAAGTTGTGCTTCAGCAATTTCTTTTTCTGGTTGTGCTTCCAATAATTTTTCTTTAGCGCTTGCCGCCTCGTTAGAAACTGCATTTAAGTCTCTTACTAATGTATGTTCACTTTGTTTGATTTGTTCAATTTCTGATTGTATTTGACTAGCGCGTTTTTTTGCATATAACTGCGACTGTTCAAGCTTAGTAATATCGGTACCCACTTTGAACAGTTGCTGTTGAGCATCTTGGTGTTGTTGCTTCAACATAGACTGTTTATTTTTTAAGCTTTGTAAACCAGACTCATCACCCTGTAATCCACTCACTAAGTCTTCTAAAACAGTATTCTTTTCGTTTATTTCAGCATCAATGCTAGACACAATTTCATTTTGATCCAGCCATTTGATCGTGGCAAGCTCTGCTTTTAATTGACGTTCATTTTGCTTCAACTCTTTGTATTTTGTTGCTGCAGCTGCTTGTCTTCCAAGTTTCGCTATTTGTGTGCCAAGTTCAGAACGTACGTCTTCGAGTCGATCCAGATTTTCTTTAGTGTGCGATATCCGATTTTGCGTTTCACGCCTGCGCTCTTTATATTTAGAGATACCGGCCGCTTCTTCAATGAAGATTCGAAGCTCCTGCGGTTTAGACTCTATTAGTTTTGCAATCATTCCTTGTTCAATAATTGCATAACTTCGTGGACCTAAACCCGTGCCTAAAAACAAGTCAGTGACGTCTCGACGACGACATTTTGCCGTGTTTAAATAATAACTTGAAACGGCTTCTTTTGTCACAACACGCTTAACTGATATTTCGTTAAAAGCAGCAAATTCACCCTGTATTCGTCCAGAGCTATTATCGAAGACTAATTCTACTGAACATTGGCCAAGCGCTTTTCTTGACGTTGACCCATTAAAAATGACATCAGTCATTGCGTCGCCGCGTAAATTTTTAGCTGAAGATTCTCCCAACACCCAACGAACAGCATCTATTACATTCGATTTCCCACACCCATTTGGGCCAACAATAGCCGTCATGTCGCCTGGAAATGGAATGTTTGTTGGGTCTACAAAAGACTTAAACCCTGCTAGTCGAATCTTCTTTAAACGCATATTTAAAATTTAGCTTTGTTTTTATTATAAGACACTATTACTTCAGTTTAGGCTAAGCGACGCACAAGCTCAATACTAAAGTCAACACCGTAATATCTTGAAACCATTTGCCTATAGCACCTTATCTTGAAAGTATTTACAATATTGACATTAGCACAAGATTAACGGAATCATAAATGAACCAAAACGCTAGTCAACGATCAGACTTAGAAAGCAATCATAGAGGGGGGGCTAGTTATTTTTTTCAAGGCTTTGAATTAATACGCACAAAAGGCATTAAGCGCTTTGTATTAGTCCCTTTGATTATCAATTTGCTACTATTTAGTACTGCATTCTACTTCTTACTCGACTACATCCAATTTTCAATTAACTACGTGGTAGATTTAATTCCAGACTGGTTAGGATGGCTAAAAGATGGTTTATTATATCTACTATGGCCTATTGCCATTATCAGTGTGTTATTAGTGTTTGCGCTTATTTTTGGCACCTTAGCAAACTGGATAGCGGCACCATTTAATGGCTTGTTAAGCGAAAAAGTTGAACGATATCTGAGTAATCAAAGTTTAGGTGACGAAGGGCTATTAGATGTTGTTAAAGATATACCTAGAACCTTAGGTAGAGAAATGTCTAAGTTAGGATATTTTATCCCAAGAGCAATTGGCTTTTTACTTTTGTTTTTCCTATTACCCGTAGTTGGGCAAGTTTTATGGTTTTTGTTTACCGCCTGGATGATGGCAATCCAATATGTTGACTACCCATTTGATAATCGCAAATCTGCTTTCGTTTCTACGCGGGATGCACTTCGCCAAGATAAGTCAAAGGCATTTAGCTTCGGCATTATGGTCAATGTGTTTAGTTTCATCCCTGTACTGAATTTTGTAGTGATGCCGGTTGCTATTTGTGGCGCAACTGCCATGTATATTGACCATTTCAAACAACCTAAATTATAGATTGATATTGCGCCAATACCGGCTTAGATCAGGGTCATTTTTTTCTGCGGCAAGGCGAGCAAAGTACTCGCCTATGGTCACCGATTTTTTTTCTAACTGATTTTGCCAAAACAACAAATACAAGGGCGGAATATTGTCGGTATCATGATGCTCTAAAAACGTAATATCAGCAGAAGGTTTATAACTTTGTACATCACTATTAGCGCAAGTACGCGAAGCGGAAAGAGAAGCGACTCCACCCCATTTATCTGTTGCAAGGCCCTGTAAATTTGCTTGATTCTCTTGACGAGATAAGCCACTTTTCTGAGTGTAGACCAGCAAGTTCGGGGCCTCAAACATGCCTGAGCAGTATTGCTCTGCTAAGTAATCTGAAATCGCATATTCATCTACAAAGCCAGCAAAATGGGCTAATTCGTGAACAAACACTGAATAAACATCAGCTTGGTCTAAATGCATCAACCCATTTTGTACATAAGCTTTACCTGATGGCAAAAACAAGACCAAATGTGAATATAAAGGTTTATGTCTTATTTTCGCAAGCGGCCAAAGATCGCAACGCTGTCTAGCATTGTCTGGCTGGCATGCTAACGCATTATCTTCTAGCCAAACAATGGGTAATATACAAATTGATAAATGGGTAAATCTTTCATCTTTTTCAAAATACTGTTTAAATTGTCTTGCGTGGACCGCACTATCAAGGCTCGTAGCGGCAAATTGTAAGCGTTGTTCACACACTCTGCCATTATCACTTGGGAGCATGTTATTATTCAAACTTGGTATTAATGTATCAAGTTTTACTTGCCTTATTTCTTGTATCGTTTTTGCGTATTCCGACGCATCGGCATAAGCTTCTGAAGCTTCAACAAATGCTTTTAGCGCTTCTTCTCGTTTGTTTTGTTGCCATAGTAAACGACCCAACCTATACTGACTTTGGGCGTCATAGGTCGCCGCTTTCCTCAACCAATCAGTAGCCTCTTGCATATCTTTATTGGCATAATAAAACTTTGCTAAAGCAATTATTGCAGGGGCATAATTTAGGTTCGCTGCTTCATGCAAATAAGCTATACGTTGGCGTTTATTGGTAGTTAGTAAAGAGAGTTCAAAAAGACTGGCTTCATCTTGTTGTTTTGCGGCTTTTAAAAGCCATTTTGTCCGTTCAATTTGATCAGAGCTTTGTTGTGCTAAAAATTTTATTGCTGAGAGATTTCCTAAATCTGCGACTTTTTTTATCCAATAGTGCTGGTTGTATTCTTTCGCATGCTTAATTATTCTTTCCTCGGCTAGTAAAGAGCCAGACAAAGCAGCACGCCAAAGTAAGGACTGACTTGGAGGCAAAGTACTTTTTGAACTATCAGAAGAGGAGGAATAAAATAACAACATTGCCGTATTGTGACTTGTACTGGCAGAGATACTGCCAAGCAATAGTAGCAAACAACAACAGTTAATGACTTTCAACAAGCTTATTGTGCTCGAGAACGGCGCTCTTGCCGCAGATTGGTTAATTCAATCCGTGCGTACTTATGCTCAGCATAGTCGTAGACATTGGTACTCAATGACAATTTGAAATAATTCTCGGCTCTAGACACATTGCCTTCAGACGCAAAATGCTTTCCTAAATAAAAGTAAGCCTCACACAAACGATTATTTAGTTGGGTTTGACTCGACACGTCTGTCAATAAGTCTGCGATCACTTCACTCTCTGACTTTCGAGAAAGATAAAAATCGACAATACTAGTTGCCCAATTGTCATTTGGTAACTTTTCACGGTGTGTAGATAAGGTCTGTAGGGCGGTTTCTTGATCAACGCCCTGGGCAATAATAAAGTGCCATAGTACTCGAAATGGGTCACTTTCATCATTTTGCAGAAAAGCTAATGTGTCGCTTTGGGCAAGCTCAGAACGACCACCATAATACAAAGCGATACCTCTATTTAACAGTGCATAATCATATTCGGGGTTTATTTCTAAAGAAGAATCAAAAGACTCATATGCCCGCATAAACATGCCCGCTTGGATATAATGCACACCAACAGAATTGTGAGCTTCCGCCAACAAAGGATTAAGTTTTATTGCTTCAGCGTAGTCCATTCGCGCCAAGCTTGCCAAACCAATCGCATCATAGTAAAAACCACGTTTTAACAATAAATCAGCGCGCTCTGTGTCAGTCATTTGGGCGCGATACAAATAATTAGTATATTGGGCGATAGCTAATTGCGAGCGCGCGCTCACAGGCTCAGGCTCGGTTAACAATAAACCACTAATAACGGGGTCGTAATTGTCACCCCGACTAGCACACCCCGACACTGCAATCAGCATTGCTAATGTCAAAATGAAGTGCTTAACAATCTTTAAATTTATCACGTGCTATTTTTATCCTTAGCAGCTTGGGTCTTTAGTTTACTATTTAACACGATCTTTTCCACAAAAGTTTCATCAATTAAAGCTTTAGAAGCGCAGTAAACCGAGCCTTCAGACTGTTATTACTTGTTTTTAGATTAACAACAAAGTCATTAAGTTCATTTCAACTATTTATTTTTCGCCTCTTTTTTGGCATTAAATGCTGCCATTTGTTCATCAGTTGCTGGTAACTGATGGTTTTCTTTCCACTGTGAATATGGCATTTTGTAAACCACCTCGCGAGCTTGAGCGTCAGTCACATCATGGCCTTGCGCATTGGCTTCTTCCATATACCAACGCGACAAACAATTCCGACAAAAATCTGCAAGTAGCATCAACTCAATATTTTGTACTTGTTTGTTATTATCTAAATGATTAAGTAATCGTCTAAAAGCTGCTGCTTCTATCGCTTGTGATTGGCTCTCTGTTAATTTTGTCATGATGCTTCCTTGTTATATTGGAAAAGAGTTACAAATTATTAATAAAGGTTCGCTGGGTGCATTAAGCGGTTAATTTTACCAAATTGGAGCAAAAAAAAACCGTCTTTTTATAAGACGGTTTCTTGATAGCTTAGAGACTTATTCGTCTTCAGCGCTTTCTTTCGGCTCGGGTTTTGCAAGTAATTCTTTCATACTTAAACGAACACGATTTTGACGATCTATCTCCATCACTTTCACGTCTACTTCTTGACCTTCTTTCAAATAGTCTGTGACTTTATTTACACGCTCATGTGCAATTTGTGAAATGTGAACTAAACCTTCTTTGCCTGGTAAAACTTCTACAAACGCACCAAAATCAACAATGCGCATTACTTTACCATGGTAGGTTTTACCTACTTCTAGTTCAGCCGTAACCTGCTCTATACGAGCGATTGCAATGTCTGCTTTGGTTTTTTCGGTAGCAAAAATCTTAACCGTACCATCATCTTCTATTTCGATGTTTGTGTCAGACTCTTCAGTAATAGAGCGGATAGTTGCGCCACCTTTACCAATTACGTCTCTAATTTTGTCAGACTGCACTTTAATGGTGTAAATTCTTGGAGCAAATTCAGACATTTCTTCACGGTGTCCGCCAATTGCTTGGTCCATAACACCCAAAATGTGTAATCTTGCTTCTTTCGCTTGTTTAAGCGCTTTTTGCATGATTTCTTGAGTGATTCCTTCAATTTTAATATCCATTTGAAGAGCAGTAACACCTTCAGTAGTTCCTGCTACTTTAAAGTCCATGTCGCCCAAGTGATCTTCATCACCCAAAATATCTGACAATACAACAAAGTTATCGTCAGACTTTACTAGGCCCATGGCGATACCAGCAACAGACGCTTTAATAGGAACACCTGCATCCATAAGTGCTAATGAAGTACCACAAACCGATGCCATAGAAGATGAACCATTTGATTCGGTGATTTCAGATACGACGCGCACTACATACGGGAATTCTTCAGCACTTGGCATAACCGCTTGGATACCGCGTTTAGCAAGTTTACCGTGACCAATTTCTCGACGCTTGGGAGAACCAATAAAACCTGTTTCACCTACACAGTATGGAGGGAAGTTATAATGCATCATAAAGCGACTATTTGAAGAGCCACCAAGGCCATCTATCATTTGTGCGTCACGGTCGGTGCCAAGTGTTGCAACAACTAATGCTTGCGTTTCACCCCGCGTGAATACAGCAGAGCCATGAGTTCTTGGTAATACGCCCGTAGCTACATGCAGCGCACGGATAGTGTCTGGGTCGCGGCCGTCGATACGTTTCTCACCCGCTAAAATGCGTGATCTTACGACGTCACTTTCTAGTTCATGAAGTAACTCAGAAACCTCTTTTGGGTCGAGTTCTTCATCGGCAGTTGTCAATTCTTCAAGCGCTTTACTTGTAGTTGCATCTACTGCAACCTTTCGGTCCATTTTATCAGAAATCTGATACGCTTCTGTCATACCGGCTTCAGCAGCTGCTTTTACTTTTTCTTTTAATTCAACATTTTGTTCAGGTGCAGTCCATTCCCATTTAACCGGAGCGACTTCTTCTGCAAATTCAGTAATCGCATTGATAACGGCTTGAGATTGCTCATGACCAAATACAACCGCACCAAGCATTACTTCTTCTGATAATACTTCTGCTTCTGATTCAACCATTAATACTGCACTTTCTGTTCCTGCAACCACTAAGTCCAATTGACTTGAATCGAGTTCAGACGCGCGAGTATTCAACACAAACTCATTATCGATATAACCAACACGTGCTGCGCCAACAGGGCCATTAAACGGCATACCTGAAATAGCTAAAGCAGCTGAAGTACCAATTAACGAAATGATATCTGTTGGAATTTCGGGGTTAGCTGAAATAACAGTGATAACCACTTGTACTTCATTTTTAAAACCTTCTGGAAATAAAGGTCTGATTGGTCTGTCGATCAATCGTGCAATAAGTGTTTCATGCTCAGCCGGACGCCCTTCTCTTTTAAAGAAGCCTCCTGGTATTTTACCAGCCGCATAAGCTTTTTCTTGATAGTTTACGGTTAATGGAAAGAAGCCTTGGTCTGGATTAGCGTCTTTTTTACCAACTACAGATACTAATACTGTAGTGTCGTCCATGCTTGCCATTACGGCTGCGCTTGCTTGTCTTGCTATTGCCCCAGTCTCTAGGGTGACAGTATGTTGACCATACTGGAAAGTTTTAGTAATAGGAGTCACACTCTATCCTTTTAATTTGTCTATATATTTACGCTTTTAAATGCGGTGCATAGTATAGCTTTGTATACTCCGAATACCAACTGATTAATGCAAAAATCCACATTAATCCCTCCTTCCGGCAAATTACTATCAAACACAGAGAGTTTCTCACGCAAAAAATAGAGAAAATTTATTTATCAACACACTAAAAAAGAAGCATCCGAATTATAAATGCTGGGGCACTTATTTAAATATAATATCTCTTGCGGTATTACATATAGCGGCAACAGCGGGATGAGTGACTTTACGTTCAGCAGAGATTGCGTAAAACTTTTGCTTTAAGGACTGACTTCTTCCAATAACTGTCAAGCCATACGCTTTTTTGACCTCAGCTTCAATGATACTGGGCATGAAAAAGATACCAAAACCCGATTGGCCAAATGACTTCATCAACGCACTATCGTCATACTGTCCTTTCACGGTTGGGAAAACATTGTTGTCGGTGCACCATTTGTCAAACAATTGCCGAATAGCGTATTGTTTAGTTGGCAATAACATAGGAGCATCGTGCAAATTTAAGGGAAAATTGTCATCTAATTTTGCAGCCAATGCAGGTGATGCAAAAAATGATAGACTCGATTGTCCTAAATAATGATTATAGGCTTTTATGCTAAATGCGCTTGAAAGCGGTGTATCAGTAAGCACCATATCGACTTCATGTACTGCAAGTTCACCTAAAATAGCTTCGACTGGGCCTTCTTTACAAGTAAGGCTAATGTCGTCCGATATAGTTAGGGCCGGCTCTAATACTTTATAAACAATTGTTTTAGGTAAAGCGCTCGCCGCACTAACTATAAATTCGGAAGTACCTACAAGTGGTGCACCTCTAAGCACATCACTAAGTTCACGCCCTAATTCGAAGATGTCGTCAGCATAGCGCAAGACTAAACGGCCTGTTTCTGTCAACCTAAGGCGACGCCCTACTCTGTCAAATAATGGCTGTCCTATCCGTTCTTCTAGCATACTTAATTGACCACTAATGGTCTGCGGAGTGATGAAAAGCTTATCTGCAGCCCGCGCAATACTACCTTCGGTCGCTACCACCCAAAAATAGTGCAAGTGCTTATAATTTAAATTTTCTGACATGTAAGCTATTCCATACAAGTCGATAGACAGTTTTTTCCGAATATTACTTATACATATTCTCGAATTTATTTGTTCACTTTTAATTGATAAAGTTTGTAATAGAAAAGTTTAATTCGATGTGTTGAAGGATAAGAGTTCAAAATTATGCGATATACTATTCATGAAAATAGTGAAAATATAAACGACAATGACCGAGAGTTCATCGATTCGCGTGTGGGCTTAAGCTTATCTCGTTTCAATAATATCACCTCTAGTTTTGATATTGTTTTTGACAAGTTAGACAATGGAAAATCGCCTCTCACTTCTTGCACCATATGTATAAAAATGACAAATGCGACAGATATTGTTGTAACCGATAGTGCCAACAGCATTCAGCAAGCGTTTTTGATTACGCTTAATAGAGTAAAGCGCAATATTGAAAGACAACTGAAAAGGTCGAAAGGCTCAAGGTTAGGGCCCTCATTAAATGCAAGACAATAAAAAAGCAAAAAAAGGGGTCAGTGTTACTTAACACTGACCCCTTTTTTATTTGGTGCGGAAAGCGGGACTTGAACCCGCACGGCCGTGAGGCCACCAGCCCCTCAAGCTGGCGTGTCTACCAATTCCACCACTTCCGCATATTCATTGTCATGAGGCGTTAACTCTTACTCTGCCAACTTCAACTATTTGGTTGATCGTCAGGAGTAGTTTCAGGCACATCACTTGGCTCTACCGCTGGTGCGTCATTTGCTACAGGAATGTCAGAATCGTTAGGCAGAACAGGTATTGAATCATCTACCGGTACTTCAATATTTTGAAATTCGTCAGTAGTATCACTAGTACCTGCCGTCATACCACCAATGATTAGACTAATAGCGAAAAATAAAGTGGCTAAAATTGCTGTTGTTCTAGTCATAAAATTACCCGAACCACTTGAACCAAAAATAGTGTTTGCGCCACCTGCTCCAAACGATGCACCCATATCTGCGCCTTTCCCTTGCTGTAATAACACAAAGCCCACTAAGGCAATGGCAACAACCAGATAAGCAATTAACAACAATTCGTATAACATCATATTCCTCTTGATTTATTCTTTTATTTTGCGGCGTTACAAATAACCACAAAATCTTCAATTTTTAAACTGGCGCCGCCTATTAGGCCGCCATCAATATCCGGTTTTGCAAACAATAGTTCAGCATTACTCGCATTTACACTACCGCCATAAAGAATTCTTGAATGGCCGGCAGCTTCACACCAATCACTTATTTGTGTACGAATAAACTCATGTACTTCCTGAGCTTGTTCTGGTGTCGCTGTCATTCCCGTACCAATTGCCCAAATAGGTTCATAGGCAATTACGCACTGGCTTAAAGCTGACCTACCACATATTTCATCAACAGCTTTTAATTGCTCAAGCACATATTCTTTAAACGTATTGCTTTGCCGTAATTCTAATGGCTCACCCACACATAATATGGGCGTTAAACCTGCTTTCAAGACAGTACTTACTTTTGCTGCAATATCTTCGTTTGATTCGCCATGGTCTTGTCTTCGTTCTGAGTGACCCACAATCACATACTCTACACCTAGCTCTTTAAGCATAGAAACTGCGATATCACCAGTATGAGCGCCAGATTCAAATTGGCTGCAATCTTGTGCACCAATTGCAAAATCACCCTTACCTGCTGCCGCTAAGTATGGAAAAGGGACACACAGCACTTTGTCAACGACAGTGCTAAGTTCAACCGCTTGCGTAAATGCAGTTAAAAGTGCAAGGGAACCGTTCATTTTCCAGTTTCCTGCTACCATTGGCTTGCGCGATTTTGTCATAAACAACTCCAATCAGTCTTACAGGACTGTTTAATCTGATATACAAAAAACAGCACCGTAAAAAGCGGCGCTGATAGTAACTAACCCTTTCCAATTATACAAGCTTGGCTGACACAAAAACATTAAATTAGTCTGCTTTTTTTACTACATCCGCGATGTTTTGCGCCCATAAGTCGGAGTCTTGTTCGGTCTTTGCTTCAACCATCACCCTAATTAACGGTTCTGTACCGCTTTTACGCAGTAAAACTCTGCCGTTATCACCCATCGCCGTCTCTGCTTCTTTGACCACTTTTTTAACAGCATCAGATTGCAAAGGATCCACACCTTTGTCTTCAAATTTGACATTTATTAAGCGTTGAGGAAATTTACTGAAACCAGAATTTAAGGCACTTAGACTCATGTTGGCTTTTAGCATTGCAGATAACACTTGCAAACCAGCCACTATGCCGTCACCAGTAGATGCGTAGTTTAAGTTAAGCACGTGGCCTGAATTTTCGCCACCTATACACCAGCCTTTTTTCACTAATAATTCCATTACGTAGCGATCCCCAACATCAGCACGTTCAAATGGAATACCTAATTGTTCAAGTGCTACTTCCATGCCTAGGTTAGACATTTTAGTACCAACGACGCCACCATTTAATTTACCTGAACGAAGCGCCTGACGGGCAATTATGAAAATTATTTGATCTCCATCTACAACATTTCCTTTTTCGTCTACCATCATGATGCGATCACCATCACCATCAAGCGCAAAGCCCAGATCAGCACCGTGCTTTTTAACCGCTTGTACCGTCGCTTTGAGAGAAGTTGCCCCCACCTTGTGATTGATATTCAATCCATCAGGGTCAGTGCCGATCTCAATAACCTTGGCGCCTAATTCTGAAAGTACATTTGGTGCAATGTGATATGTTGCGCCATGGGCACAATCGACAACAATTTTCATCCCCGACAGAGACAAGTCAGAAGGAAATGTGCCTTTGCAATATTCTATATAACGCCCAGCGGCATCATTTATTCGACTGGCTTTGCCCAATTTATCCGAATCAACACAAGTCATTGGCGCAAGCATCTGTTGCTCAATAGCGAGTTCAATTTGATCGTCTAGTTTATGACCCGTCCTAGAAAAAAACTTAATCCCGTTGTCATAATAAGGGTTATGAGAGGCTGAAATTACAATCCCGGCTTCCGATCTAAACGTTTTTGTTAAATAAGCGATGGCTGGTGTGGGCATTGGACCTAATAATCCAATATTAATACCTGCAGCCGACAAACCCGCTTCTAATGCCGACTCTAGCATATAACCGCTAATCCTAGTGTCTTTGCCTATCAACACCTTATTGGTGCCGGTTCCTGCAAGTACTTTACCTGCAGCCCATCCTAATTTAGTTACAAATTCTGGGTTAATTACACTATGACCAACTTTACCTCTAATACCGTCGGTTCCAAAATATTGCCTCTTTGACATATTATTCCTTAGTTTAGCCTTTAACAGTCTTTCTCAATGCGCTCGAACACGCTTTAAGGCTCAGTTATTTGATAGATCGCTTAGTCTATTTACTTTATCGACAATTTTCATTGCGTCAACAGCTTCTTCAACATCATGTACACGAACGATACTTGCACCTGCCATCGCTGCTATTGTATTTGTTGCAATATCACCGGCGAGTCTTTCTGTAATTTGCTTGTTTAATAAATTGCCAATCATTGATTTACGTGACATACCCGCTAAGACTGGCAAGTCAAATTGTGTAAAATTAACAAAATATTTAAGCATTTGATAATTATGGTCAAGGGTTTTACCAAAACCAAAACCTGGGTCAAGCATAATTTGTTGGTATTTAAAACCAGCTTGAGTTAAGCGCTGAATCTGCTGCCTAAAAAACTCAACCACGTCTTCAACGACATTTTCGTACTTAGGATTGTCTTGCATGATTAGCGGGGATCCTTGCATATGCATAACGCAAGTTGGAATATTGTGAGTTTTTGCAAAACCTGCTGCAGTTTCTAAGGCATTTGGTAGGCTAAGTGCTCGTACATCATTGATGAGTTTAGCACCGGCATTCACTGCAGCAGTCATTACCTCTGGTTTGCTGGTATCGACAGACACAATAACATCGAGCGACTTGGCTATTTTTTCGATAACTGGTACAACTCTATCGAGTTCTTCTTGCAAACATACTTCACTTGCACCGGGTCGCGTAGACTCTCCACCGACGTCAATAAAGCAAGCACCTTTTTCAACCATAAGTTGCGCTTGTTCAAAGGCTGCATTGACACTGGTGAATTTTCCACCATCAGAAAACGAATCGGGAGTGACATTTAATATACCCATCACTTTAGGGCTATTAAAGATGACTTCTTTATCTTTAAAAACCATCATATTCGTTATCCACTTGATCATAAACGCTAGATCAGATTATACCCGATAGTAAAGAAAAGATAAGAAATAAAGAGAAATATCTGCAAAAAACTCTAGAAAAAACGAACAACACCGACTTGCGTCGGTGTTGTTTGTCTGCTACTCGTTAATTTTAGATTTTATTGCGGCGCGTCACTTGGCTCGCCATCTTCAGATGGTTTGTCTTCTTTACCAACATCAATAGAAGCACCACCAGTAGGTTTGTTAGTACTTGACGAATTATCAGCCTTGCCCCAATCAGCGGGAGGGCGTACTTCAACTCTATCCATCAAATCGTCTATTTGCTTAGCATCTATGGTTTCATATTTCATCAAAGCGTCTTTCATCGCTTCGAGAATATCCATATTGTCTTTTAAGATCTGGTCAGCAAGCTTGTAATTACGGTCTATCAACTCACGCACTTCAGCGTCAATCGCTTTCGCAGTTTCGTCAGACATATTGTTTGACTTAGACGTTGAACGTCCAAGAAACACTTCGCCTTCTTCTTCAGCATAAAGCATTGGGCCCATTCTTTCAGACAAGCCCCATTGCGTCACCATTTTTCGAGCTATCATTGTTGCACGCTCAATGTCGTTTGAAGCGCCTGTTGTCACACCAGCTTTACCAAGGGTAATTTCTTCTGCGATTCGGCCACCGAACAAGGTCGCTATCCGAGATTCTAACTCTTCGCGAGAGTTAGAGTATTTATCTTGCTCAGGTAAATACATGGTTACACCCAAGGCGCGTCCGCGAGGAATAATAGATACTTTATAAACTGGATCATGTTTAGGCACTAAGCGCCCCACAATTGCGTGGCCAGCTTCGTGGTATGCTGTATTTGTTTTTTCTTCCTCAGACATCACCATGGTCTTACGCTCTGATCCCATCATGATTTTGTCTTTGGCTTTATCAAACTCTTCCATCGCTACCAAGCGTTTGTTAGTCCTCGCCGCAAACAGCGCAGCTTCGTTAACTAAGTTTGCTAAATCAGCCCCCGAAAACCCTGGTGTGCCGCGCGCAATGACCGACGCTTCTACGTCGTCGGCAATTGGTACCTTACGCATATGCACTTTAAGAATTTGCTCACGACCGCGGATATCAGGCAAGCCTACAGTTACTTGGCGATCAAAACGACCAGGACGAAGTAACGCGGGGTCAAGTACGTCAGGGCGGTTAGTTGCCGCAATCACAATAATACCTTCATGGCCTTCAAAACCGTCCATCTCGACTAACATTTGATTCAATGTTTGTTCGCGTTCATCATGACCGCCACCAAGACCAGCGCCACGTTGACGTCCAACTGCATCAATCTCATCAATAAAGATAATGCAAGGTGAAGATTTTTTAGCTTGTTCGAACATGTCACGAACACGAGATGCACCCACACCAACAAACATTTCAACAAAATCAGAACCTGAAATGGTGAAGAATGGGACTTTGGCTTCTCCGGCTATTGCCTTCGCTAACAAGGTTTTACCTGTTCCCGGTGGACCTACCATTAGTACGCCCTTAGGAATTCGGCCACCGAGTTTTTGGAATTTAGTTGGGTCACGTAAAAAGTCGACTAATTCAGAGACGTCTTCTTTCGCTTCATCACAGCCAGCAACATCAGCGAAGGTTGTTTTGATTTGGTCTTCACTAAGCAAGCGAGCTTTACTTTTACCAAACGACATTGCACCACGACCACCGCCGCCTTGCATTTGACGCATGAAGAAAATCCACACCCCTATTAGCAATAGCATTGGGAACCAGTTGACAAAGAGGGTTTTCAGGAAACTTGGCTTTTCTGTCTCTGCACTGTAGCTGATTACCCCTTTTTTAAACAATTGATCGACCAACTGCGGATCACCAATTGGTGGGATAACGGTTGTAAACTCTTCGTTATTGCGAAGCGTGCCGGTTATGTTTCGGCCCTCCATCAATACTTCTTTTACATTACCGTCTTCAACGTTTTGTAAAAAAGTTGTGTAATCCGTATTTTTCGCGGCTGTCGTAGGAGTATTAAAGCCCTGAAACACCATCATTAACACAACTGCAATGACTAACCAAAGGATGAGATTTTTTGCCATGTCGCTCAACGCTGTGAACCTCTAAAAAAAGTTAAAATTAATATACTGCTTGTGTTAAGCGTTGCACGTATATCATATGTTTTTGCTGTACTTTATATTTTTCGTTACACCACAAAGATTACTACACTTTATGGACCTATGCCACCAAACAGGCGCCAATCTAACTAGAAAATAATGCCCTGACTAGCCTTTTATGACTATAAGGTGCATACGTTAGTTCCGCCAATCTTGTTCAGTAATTCTTAAGCAAGCTCACCGAAGCTATGATTAAAACAAAATCTTGTTGTAAAATAATCATGCCAGCTGAACACAGTCTTTCGAAAATGTTCACATTAAAAACCGTCTATTTACTACTGAATCAATATCATTAGTCGCTTTAGCTTATAAGTGGAGTTAGAATATAGAATATCAACCATAATTAAAGTAATAATCTAATCAAGTTGTAATAAAACATGACATTAAGTAATAAACAGAAACAATTTTTAAAAGGTCTTGCCCATTCTTTAAAACCAATTGTGCAACTGGGGGGCAATGGCCTAACCGAAGGTGTCGTTGCAGAAATAAATAACGCGCTCGCTCATCATGAACTAATCAAAGTCAAAATACCCTCCGACGACAGAGACGAAAAAACACTCATTATGGACGCCATTGTTGGTGAGACAGGCTCATTAAAAGTACAAGCAATTGGACACACTTTAGTCATTTATAAAGCAAGCGATGACAACAAAATCACTTTACCTAAAAAATAAATACATGAGGTTTTTATGACAGCTAGCGCCAAATTAGCGGTTGTGACTGGAGGTTGTTCTGGTTTAGGTCAAGCGAGCGCAGAGTTTTTACTTGCGAATGGCTGGCACGTGGTTATTTTTGATCTCAATAAAGATAGTGGCGATGAAATTGCTCAAAAAATGCACCCTAGTAATTGTTGGTTTGATTATGTCGATGTCACTAGTAGCGCACTAGTTGAAGCTGCTGTTAATAAACTTGCTGGAAAAGAAATTCGATTGCTAATAAATTGTGCTGGTGTAGCACCTGCTAAACGAACGCTAAATCGAGAAGGTGAAGCGATGCCACTTGATGATTTTGCAAAAGTCATCAATATTAATTTAGTAGGGTCGTTCAATGTTGCACGAGTTGTGGCAGCTGCAATGGCCAAAAATTCAAGCATTAACGAAGACCGCGGTTGTATTATTAATACGGCTTCTGTTGCTGGGTATGAAGGGCAAATTGGGCAAACGGCCTATGCCGCAAGCAAGGCTGGTTTGATTGGCTTAAGTTTGCCAATGGCGAGAGATCTTGCTCCTCTAGGGATAAGAGTAAACGCGATCGCACCAGGTATAATGGGCACCCCAATGTTATTAGCGATGCCTGATAAGGTACAAGAAGCACTTGCCAGTAACGTACAACACCCTAAACGCTTAGGTATACCAGAAGAATTTGCTAAATTAGCGATGCATATCGCTGAAAATAGCTACATAAATGGCGAAACAATCCGTTTAGACGGCGCTTTACGTATGCCGCCTAAATAAACAAACTAAACTTAAACACCTCTTAGTCTTCGTGTGCGCCGTTAACTACGTTTGATATCGCATATAAACGATTAATTGCACAGTAATGCACACTATTTCGAGCAAAGCGCCCGCGGGAATTCAATTTGCCCGCTTCTTTTTGGCTTGTAATTTCGATCGCTTCGTCGACATTTTTAACTGCATAAATAGTGAAAAGTCCATTCTTAACAGCTTCCCGTACTTTTTCATTTAACATTAAGTTGACGTGATTCGACCAAGGTACAATCACACCTTGTTGACCGGTCAAACCTCGGCTTTCACAAAGTGTAAAATAACCTTCTATTTTTTCATTAACCCCTCCTACGGCTTGTACTTCTCCCAACTGATTAATTGAGCCGGTTACCGCTATGCCTTGTTGCAGAGGAATTTCTGTTAATGATGAGATAAGCGCTAGTAATTCAGCTAAAGAAGCGCTATCGCCATCGATATAACCATAAGACTGCTCTAGAGCGATATTTGCAGAGAGTGTTAATGGGAACCCTTGCGCGTATTTATTTCCTAAATAACCAGTCAATAACAACACGCCTTTAGAGTGAATAGGTTGACCAAGCTCTACTTCTCTCTCAATGTCTACCACACCATTTGAACCTGCATAAACCGTTGCGGTCACTCTAGCTGGCGTGCCAAAGGTCGTGTCTCCAATTTCTAGTACAGTCAAGCCATTGATGGTGCCGATGCTTTGCCCTTCGGTACTGATGAGAACATGCCCTTCCTGAATATCTTGTAAAAATGTGTCGCTAACACGACCAGAACGGTGCTTTTTTGCTTGTAATGCTGCTTCAACGTGTTGTTCAGATAGCACAGCTGCATGCTCTTCTTGGCAATAAAAGTTTGCTTCATTTAATAGCTCGATAACATCAGCAAATTTCGCGCTTAGCTTATTTTGGTGCTCGGCTTGGCGCAAACTATAAGAAATCAACGCTGCCATTGCGGATATATCAATGCCTTTTAAATTAAGTTGATTAATTTGTTTTTTTACTCGCGTAACAAACTGGTTAACATTGGTTTGATTAAGCGAAATTTCGTGGTCAAAATCGACTAATACTCTGAAAAGCTCTGAAAATTCTGGATCATATTCTTGTAGCGTGTAATACAAATCTCGCGATCCCAACAAAATAACTTTTGTTTGCAAGGCTATCGCTTCCGGCATTTGAGTTATAGAGTTCACCATGCCAACTTCTTGCTGAGGAAGCTCCATTCTTATTTGACCAAATTTAAGCGCTAATTTTAATGCTTCCCAAACATGTGGATTATCCAGCACCTTATCTGCATCTAAAATTAAATAGCCTGAATTCGCTTTGTGCAATGCACCTGCGGTTATCATTCGGTAATTGGTATATACACTGCCTTGCACACTAGTATATTCAATTTTACCAAAGATATTTTGGTAACTAGGGTTGGGCTCATAAATAATAGGAACCGGCACATCGTTTTTATTTTCTACAAGAATGTTAGGTACATAAGTATCTACAAACAATGCCCGTTTATCGTACTCATCTGACTTTTCATCTTTGCTGTCAATAACTAAGGTCTCAATCACCATATCAATACAATGATGCTTTAATTGCCGCAAATATTTCAAAATCGCGATATTGTTTTTGTATTGTCGCTCTAAATCTTTTAACAAAGGCCTAATGCCCTGCTCAACCGTTTGCTGCTTCAACGATTTGAGTTGCTCAGCGCTTTCGCGTTGCCACATAGGTAGCTCAATCAATGCCTCGCTTAAGACCTTTTCTAACTCGTCTATTATTTGATAGTAATGTTGTCGGTCAATATCCGTTTTACGCGTAAACTCTGCATCATTAAGAGGCTTACCATCAATAATCGGTGAAAAACTAATGCTGTTACCTTCTTCAATAAGCGCGATACTTTTTGTAGCAGCAATTTGTTCAACATCGTCTATTGCTTTGTCGTATTTTTGCTCAAAGTGACGAGTAACACTGGCTTTTTTTCGTTGAAAACTCGGGTTCTCAAAAACCGCGGGAAAAGTAGCAAGTACCTCATCTATAAAGTTTTCGATGTCGTTTACCAGTTGCTTGGCGTCGCCCGGTGGCAATGCAAGGGATATTGGCTGTCTTTCATTCTCAAGGTTATTCAAATAACACCAATCATAAACTTGCGCGTTAGCGCAAGACTTAGTATGTGCGGTGATGTATTCATTTACGAGGGTATGTCGCCCCGTTGCTTGTTCACCCATTACATACAAATTATAACCTGCCACATCAACACCTAAGCCAAACCTTAGGGCATTTTTTGCTCGATCTTGACCAATTAGCATATGAGTGTCAGCTTGATGCTCATCGGCAATTTGCAACATGCTTTTATCGTAGGTAGCGGTTAAGTGTTCAGGATGAAGTTGAAGTTGAATACCAAACTCATTACCACCCACGTGGCTAGGCTTTTGTGCTATTGAAGACTTTTTTTGCATGGCGGATGAGGGCTCACCAAGTGTTGATTCGGACATACTTTTGCTATTTCTTCTTATTGTGACTATCTAACAACAACAAAGTGTAGCGTATTTTATCACTAAAATGTTGAAAAAATGATCGTGTTATATCTTGTCCCGGCCTACCCTTACAAGCTATCCTATGCCATTGACTGTTTCGTAATAAATAGAGAACCTTTAATCAATGGCAAACACAGAAGTAAATGCAACGACAAGCTTTGAATATAATCCCAAAGATATAGAAGCCAATGCACAAGCGCACTGGAAAAATATTGATATATTTAAAGCCAATCAAGACGAAAACAAAGAAAAATTTTATTGTCTTTGCATGTTTCCATATCCAAGTGGCCGTTTACATATGGGCCATGTTCGCAATTACACCATAGGAGACGTGGTTAGCCGCTTTCAGCGCATGCAAGGCAAAAGTGTTCTGCAACCTATGGGCTGGGACGCATTTGGCTTGCCAGCAGAAAATGCCGCCATTGATAATAATACCGCACCTGCAAGCTGGACCTTACAAAACATCGATTATATGAAAACGCAGTTGCATGCGCTTGGCTTTGGTTATGATTGGACGCGAGAACTAACCACCTGCCAACCAGAATACTACCGTTGGGAACAATGGTTTTTTACGCGCTTGTTTGAAAAAGGCTTGGTATATAAAAAAAATGCAACCGTTAATTGGGACCCTGTTGATCAAACGGTATTAGCAAACGAACAAGTCATTGACGGCAAAGGCTGGCGTTCAGGTGCACAAGTAGAACAAAAAGAGATACCACAATGGTTTATTAAAATTACCGATTATGCTGACCAACTATTAAGCGACTTAGACCAACTAGACGAATGGCCAACACAAGTCAGAGTTGCTCAAAAAAATTGGATTGGACGGTCTGAAGGTGTTGATATTGATTTCGATTTAGTGAATGAAACTGCTGGCTATCAGCAAATACAAGTCTACACAACTCGACCCGATACGCTTTATGGAGCGACCTATCTAGCAATAGCGGCAGGACATCCGATTGCACAAGAATTGGCAAATGGTAACGAAGCAATCTCCGCTTTTATAGAAGAATGTAAAAATACCAAAACAAGCGAAGCCGAAATGGCGACCATGGAAAAGAAAGGCTTAGCTACTGGCTTATATGCTATTCATCCCCTGACACAAGAGAAACTGCCAATTTGGATAGCAAATTTTGTGTTGATGGGATATGGCTCAGGCGCTGTTATGTCGGTCCCTGCGCATGACCAACGTGATTGGGAGTTTGCGACAAAATACAAACTACCTATTGTGCAAGTGGTAGCCAATAAAAAGGAAGATGAAAACCACAATATTGCAGATGCGGCTTACACCGAAAAAAATGACTTAATTAATTCTGGTGAATATTCTGGCCTGAGCTATGAAGATGGCTTTAATGCGATTGCGGCTAAGTTAGAAAGCATCGGTAAAGGCAAAAAATCAGTGAATTATCGTCTACGTGATTGGGGAGTTTCACGTCAACGTTACTGGGGAGCTCCTATTCCTATAGTCAATGACGATAATGGAAACTCTTTTGCAGTCGACGAACAAGATTTGCCAGTTGTCCTTCCCACTGATGTTGTGATGGATGGTGTGACCTCGCCAATTAAGTCTGATCCAGAGTGGGCAAAAACAAACCATGCCGGCTCAGCAATGACCCGAGAAACCGACACCTTTGATACATTTATGGAATCATCTTGGTATTATGCGAGGTATGCATCAGCCCCTAAAGATGCCATGTTAGATCCAAGTGAAGCCAATTATTGGTTACCTGTTGATCAGTATATTGGTGGGATTGAACATGCAATCTTACACCTTTTGTATGCGCGTTTTTTCCATAAACTGTTGCGCGATGAAGGCCTAGTAGAAAGTGATGAGCCATTTAAACGATTGTTATGTCAAGGGATGGTCTTATCCAACGCGTTTTACACTGAAAATGACGGTAAAAAAACGTGGCATAAACCTGATGATTTAACATTAGAAAAGGACGATAAAGGTCGCATAATAAGCGCCGTGCTTAAATCGAATCAGCAAGTTGCTCAACATGCTGGCATGATCAAAATGTCAAAGTCGAAAAATAACGGCATTGATCCGCAGTCTGTTATTGATCTTTATGGTGCTGATACCATCCGTTTATATACCATGTTTGCCGCGCCACCTGAACAAGACCTTGAATGGACTGAATCAGCGGTAGAAGGCGCTAACCGCTTTTTAAGAAGGTTTTGGCGTTTGGTAAATGAGCATTCACAACATTGTGCTGAAGCCTCTTTTAAAGTGGAATATCAATACAATGTAAAATCGCTTAGCAAAGCACAAAAAGCATTGCGATTTGAACTTCATGGTGCCATTCAAAAAGTCACAGACGATATTTTACGCCGTCAAACATTTAATACTGCTATCGCTAAAATGATGGAGTTGTTAAACTTTTTACAAAAGTACGCTCAACAGTTAGTAAAGGATGAGCAGCAAGCCGATTTAGATCAATTGGCATTGATGCAAGAAGCCTTAAGCGCGATGGTAAAAATGCTAAACCCTGTAACGCCCCATATTTGTGAAGCGTTGCATAAAATGCTCGGATATCAAGATGAATTGCAAACCTCTCCTTGGCCAGTTTTTGATAAAAGCGCCTTAGTTGAGGACGAGAAGTTAATTATTGTGCAAGTAAATGGTAAGTTACGTGCAAAACTCACAGTGAGTGCTGATATAGATAAAAACGAGCTAGAAAGGATGGCTATTGAGCATGAAAACGTGCTCTCATTTACGGCTGGGAAACAAGTGCGTAAAGTCATTGTGATACCAGGTAAGTTAGTTAATATAGTGGCCAATTAAGGACATCATTTTGCTTGCAAAAAAGTTAAATTTATTCAGCTTAGGAAAAGTCTCTTTTGTGCGCTTTGGCGACCTAACACTTTTGGTTGTGCTAATCTTCAGTATTAGCGCATGCGGTTTTCAACTTCGTGGTTCACAAGCCTTACCAGTAAATTTAACCCAAGTATTAATTCAAGCGCCATTGCAATATTCTCCGTTGTCTAGGGCGCTTGAAACGCGCCTGCCTGTTTATCAACTTAACGGTCTCATCGGCGACATTAACACCATTTTGCCTCAAGATATGCCAAAAACAGTAGTGTTGTTATTACAGCCAGAACAATTTGAACGGCGTTTATTGTCGGTATTTACTACCGGTCAAGTTGCAGAATACGAATTGGTATACACCATTGATTATCAAATTTTATTTCCCGGCAAACAAAGCATGTCAGAGAGTTTAACGGTTTCTAGAGAATACCAAGACGACCCAGATCAGATTTTAGCTAAGTCTAGAGAATTGGATTTAGTGCTTGAAGAATTACGTAACGAAACTGCCGACCGCATTATCCGGCTGATGTCTAGCCAATATAATAGTTCAGTGATAGATCCAGAACTTCAAGGCGGTATCGCTTCAGATGCAAATTAACGCAAACGATATTACACGGCAACTTAAGCAAAATGCGTTACCGCCGTTTATCCTTCTTTTTGGTGACGAACCACAGCAAAAACTTGATATTATCGATGCAATTCGTCAACACGCACGTCAAACTGGTTTTGACGAACGACAAACTTTTACCCTTGATTCAGACTTTGAGTGGGCACACCTAATCGATGCTATGCAAAGTATGTCTTTATTTTCAGACAAACAATATATCGAACTTACCATGCCTAGCAGCAAGCCCGGTGCAACCGGCGCAAAACAGTTTCAAGAAATAGCAAATATTGACAACCCTGATGTTGTGTTACTGATTCAAGGACCAAAAGCCGGCAAGGATGTGCAAAAAACCAAATGGTTTTCTGCATTGGCAAATAAAGGTTGGTTTTGTCATGTATATGATCTCGAAGGTGCTCAACTACAAAAATGGCTGAGCAATAAAGCACATAAACTCAACTTAAACATAGAAACAAATGCCATTACGGCCCTGGCAGACATGTGTGAAGGTAATATCATGGCTGGCCGTCAAGAATTAGAAAAACTCGCTCTGCTTTATCCTTCTGCAGATACGATTAAAGTTGATGACGTGGCAAAAGTCATGGTGCAACAATCACGTTACTCAAGCTTTCAATTTACCGATGAAGTCTTAAAGGGCGATATGCGAAAAGCGATAAGAATGCTTGCTCGGTTGGAAGAAGAAGGCGTTGAACCTGTCGTGATTTTGTGGAGTTTAGTAAATGAGGCTCAAAACTTGGCGAAAATGCGAGATATGCAAAATACACAGGGACAGATTAATTTTCGTGCATTGCGTGTGTGGCCAAACAAACAAAATTTGTATCAAAGCGCGTTAAATCGTTTGGCAGACAATAATATCAATCACCTCATAGAACAGCTCAGTTACACAGATATACTATTCAAATCAACAACAGTTGCAAAACCCTACGTAGTTTTAAGCCACCTCGCGCTACTTTTTTTGCCTTCTGAACTTGAAGCATATGCACTCGCCTAAACTGACTAGCAAGGTAAAAAATATAAGATACATATATGGTGGCACCTTTGATCCACCTCATTATGGTCACTTGAGCCCCTTGCAAGACGCAATGGATAAGCTCGATATTAGTCATGTAGAACTTATGCCGACCTTTGTTTCGGCATTAAAAAGTAATGTGAGTCATCATCGGCATCGTTTAGCGATGCTAGACATGCTAATCCAAGAAGACCCAAGACTTAGTATCAATAAGCTTGAATTAGAACTGGCTAAGCCGAGTTTTACTGTCAACACTTTATTGCAGCTTAAGGAAAATGAACCCAATACTCATTTTGTATTTATTATCGGTTCAGATAGCTTGCAAAATATACATAAATGGAAGCAGTGGCAGACTATATTTAGTCTAGCTAGTGTGCTGGTTTTGCACAGAGAATTTGAGCAAAACACTAAGACCAGTGCACAAACGAAGCCGACCAATACTGCGTTGGCATCAAACTTGAATGACATATTCTTGACTCAGTGTGAGTTAGATAAGCTTATTGGCACAAAAATGGACGAACAGTGCCAACAATTTTTGTCTATGAGACTTGCCCAAACTAATGAAAAAAAGCAGTGTATTAAATCGGCTTCGTTTAAGGATATAATAGCGTCATCAGTTTCGGGCAAACTCTTTTTAGTTAAAAATAGAGGGCTTGCTTTGTCTTCTAGTTTTTTGCGTGAGCAAATTGCTGTTGGAGCTTCGGTAAACGCGTGGTTGCCCGATAATATTAACGCTTATATAAAAGCTAATAATTTGTACAAGCAAAGTATTTAGTAACGAATAGTTACCTTAAATAATAATAGGAAAATAATTGAATTCTAAAGAGTTTATTAAGTTTATTGTCGACAAAGTAGACGACATGAAAGCCAGAGATATAGTAATCATTGACGTGTCAGAAAAATCAACTATTACCGATACCCTCGTCGTTTGTTCAGGCAATTCAAAGCGGCATATTTCATCCATTGCAGACAACGTTATCATCGCTTGTAAACAAAGTGATCATGCTCCGTTGAGTATCGAAGGTAAAGATGCCGGTGAATGGGTTCTTGTTGATTTAGGTGAATTAGTACTACACGTAATGCAAGACGAAACCCGCGACTTTTTCCAATTGGAAAAGCTTTGGCAATAAGCCAGTTTTTGGCTAGCAAGTTCAGGTGAGAATTAAATGCAAGTGCAAATAGTTGCCGTCGGGAACAAAATGCCGCATTGGGTGGTCGAAGGGTGCAATGAATATTTACGTCGCTTTCCGTCTGATTTTCAAGTTAAATTGACTGAAATAGCGCCCTTAAAACGCACAAAATCATCAAACTTGAATAAAATCAAAATAGATGAAGGTTACAAATGTTTGCAGGCTATTGAGCCTTCAAATAAAGTAATTGCACTTGAAGTAAAAGGCAATGCTTGGACAACAGCAAAGTTGGCACAACAAATTGAAAATTGGAAAATGGATGGCAGAAACATTAGCTTGTTAATTGGTGGGCCCGAAGGCTTATCAGATGCATGCCGCGAAAAAGCCGAATTACATTGGTCGTTGTCACCGTTAACCTTACCTCATCCAATGGTGCGAGTGATTGTTAGTGAAGCACTATATAGAGCATGGTCATTAACGCAAAATCATCCGTACCATCGTGAGTAGACTCGCAATTAGTAAGTGTATGCAATTATGTATTTATGAATAACCAATAAGAAGCAAATATAAAATGGCAAAGGCCCGGCAAACAATTCGAGACCATAGCGCTGAAGCAAATCTATTCTCGCGGAGAGCCTTTGTTGCTGTGTTGTTTGTCATTATGCTGATGAGCCTAATTTTAGCAAACTTGTATAGTTTGCAAGTCACGCAACACGAAAAATACCAAACTCAATCTAATGGTAATCGCATAAAAGTGCTGCCAGTTGCCCCCAATAGAGGTTTAATTTACGATAGAAATGGTGTTATTTTAGCAGAAAATCGCCCTGTTTTTAGCCTTGAGGTCATCCCCGAACAAGTTGATGATTTGGAACAACTCTTAGCAGACCTGACTGAATTAATGTCGATTACTGAAGCTGAACTGCTTAACTTCCATAAAGAACGAAAACGACAACGACGGTTTAAACCAATTGCTCTAAGAAAACAACTTACTCCAGACGATGTGGCTTTATTTTCGGCAAATCAACATCGTTATCATGGCGCAGCAATTGAAGCCAGATTGTCTCGATATTACCCATTTAAAGACACTCTTACTCACATGCTCGGGTATGTGGCGCGCATTAACAAACTTGACCTTCAAAAGCTAGAAGACAATGGCGTCGCAGCCAACTATGCAGCCACATATAATATAGGCAAACAGGGTGTTGAAAAATTCCATGAAGAAATACTACATGGAAAAGTTGGTTTTCAGCAGGTTGAGGTTAATAATCGTGGCCGCGTGATTGAGGTATTGTATTTTGAACCACCTGTTCCCGGGCAAGATATTATGCTCAATATTGACATTGAACTACAGAAAAAAGCTCAACAAGAATTGGCTGGGCGCCGAGGTTCAGTGGTGATAACTGATGTCACTGACGGGGGGGTTCTGGCATTATATTCAAGCCCTAGTTACGACCCCAATTTATTTGTCCACGGCATTAGCCAAAATGACTACGACAAACTGCTAAAGTCTAATTATAGTCCACTGCTAAATAGAGCTACGCAAGGCAAGTATCCGCCTGCTTCAACTATAAAACCCCACCTCGCATTAGTAGGTTTAGAAGAAGGTGTTATTACAAGTGAAACCGAAATCAATGACCGAGGCAGATATCAATTAAGAAACGTCTCACATGTTTGGCGCGATTGGAAGCCTGAAGGTCACGGTAAGGTAGATGTGACTAAATCTGTGGAAGTATCATGCGACACTTTTTACTATGATTTAGCTTATAAACTTGGTATTGACCGTATTCATGATTCTATGCGTGAGTTTGGTTTTGGCGAATTTACCGGGATTGATCTATTTGAAGAGTCACGCGCTAACATGCCAAGTAGAGGATGGAAACGAGCTACTCATAATGAGCCTTGGTATATTGGAGACACGATTTCAGTGGGTATTGGGCAAAGTTACTGGAATGCCACCCCTATACAATTAGCAAGCTCACTTAATATTTTAATCAATAAAGGCAAGCGCATTACACCGCGCATCTTGAAAGGTTATATCAACAAAGGAATTGTTGAAGATTTACCCATAGAGGAGTTGCCTCCAATTGCCATGAAAGATGAACGTAACTGGGATATTGTACTAGATTCTCTTTACGGCACGGTAAATAGGCAACATGGCACTGCTCGCACAGCATACACAGGCGCAAATTATATTGCAGCCGGAAAAACAGGAACCGCTCAGTTATTCTCTATAGGTCAAGAAGAAGAATATGTGGAGGAAGATGTTAACGAGCACCTCCGAGATAACGCCATGTATATCGGCTATGCTCCCTACCAAGCACCTAAAATCAGTATTGCTATTGCCATCGAAAATGCAGGCGGCGGCGGATCAAACGCAGCACCATTAGCGCGTAAAGTCATGGATTATTATTTTGAAGAGTATCCGCAATATATTCCCGTTGAAGACCCAGCGACACAAGTTTTGAATGACCAACAAGTAGTGCAAGTGCAACAAAATGATGATGCGCCTATGCTTTCTCGTGTCAATGAATAAGCCTTTTGTTTTGATAGTTTTATAATGAAAAAGACGCAATTTACAGCAAATAAACAAAGTTTATTAGAGCGAATCCACATAGATGGATTTTTATTATTTGCCTTGTTTAGTTTGATGTTAACGGGGCTTATCACTATATATTCTTCTGGTGGACAAGATTGGGATTTAGTCAATCGGCAATTTGTTCGCTTAGGCTTGGCCATTGTGATCATGTTCGTGCTGGCCCAAATACCATTAATGGCGTATCGACGTGTGTCAATTTACTTTTATTCTGCTGGGATATTATTACTGGTTGCAGTGCTTATTGTTGGTGTTACAGGAAAAGGTGCGCAACGCTGGCTAGATCTTGGTATTTTTAGGTTTCAACCTTCAGAAATAATGAAATTAGCTATGCCGATGATGATTGCATGGTTTATTAGCCGAAAAGGGATTCCTGCCAGCCTAAGCAATATTTTCATTGGATTCCTACTAGTTTGTTTACCCACCATTTTAATTGCTAAACAGCCGGATTTGGGTACATCGCTATTGGTGGCTTCAAGTGGCGTGTTTGTATTATTTTTGGCCGGTATGACATGGCGTCTTATTGGGGTTATCAGTATTATGGCGGGGGCTTTTGCACCAATTATGTGGTTCTTTCTCATGAAAGAATATCAAAAACAACGGGTCATTACGTTTCTCAACCCTGAAAGCGATCCTTTAGGTGCCGGCTACCACATTATTCAGTCCAAAATTGCCATTGGTTCAGGCGGTATAGATGGTAAAGGTTGGTTGCAAGGAACCCAATCTCAACTAGAGTTCTTACCTGAACGCCATACAGATTTTATTTTTTCAGTCTTTAGTGAAGAGTTTGGTTTATTAGGTGTCACCGGACTTTTAATTATCTATTTATGTATCGTTTTACGTGGTTTGTATATTGCTAATCGCGCGCAAGATACCTTTAGTAAATTATTGGCAGGTAGTATCACCCTGACTTTTTTCGTGTATGTTTTTGTCAACATGGGCATGGTATCCGGACTACTCCCTGTTGTAGGCGTCCCTTTACCATTAATTAGCTATGGCGGCACATCAATGGTGACCTTAATGGCAGGATTTGGTATCTTAATGGCCATAAGTACACAAAAGCGCTTACTTTCGAGGTAGAATAAACCCTAAAAGTAAACAACGCGTACAAAATTAATATATAAATACTGTACTTAGTGACAAGCAGAAAGGCCGAAGAGCCTTATTTTAATAAAATAATAATAATAAATGCACTGTGAAGGATAAACACAATGCTAAGCGCTAAAAAAACCTCAATGGTTGCTCTTTTTAAGGCAACTATGATTTTGTGTATGCGAAATCAAAATATCATTAAGAAACTGACCAAAGTTTATATCTTGGTGTTAACGTATGTGGTTATTGCGGCTTGTGCAACAAGTACCAATAATGTCAACAATAGCCGTTACAAGATGAAACAAGACATTGCGCCTAATTTTGATTATGGTGAAATTACTTATAGCGAAGTAATTCCAGCATATGAGCCTTACAATGTTTGGACAAGTCGGCCATATAAAGTCTTGGGTGCATACTACACACCTTTACAATCGGGCAAAGGACACGAAGAAACAGGTAACGCTTCTTGGTATGGTCAAAAGTTTCATGGGCATAAAACAGCCAATGGCGAAGTATTTGATATGTTTGCGCTCACAGCAGCACACAAAACACTCCCTTTACCATCTTTTGTCCGAGTGACTAATTTAACAAATAAAAAGTCTGTGATCGTCCGGGTTAATGACCGTGGGCCATTTCATGATGATCGAGTTCTCGATTTATCCTATGGCGCAGCTAAAAAACTCGGTTATCACAAACAAGGGGTCGCAAAGATAAAACTAGAAGTCATTCATATTAATGAGGTTGGCGATGTCACAATAGGCAATGGTCCAACCCAATATGCAAAAGACAGTAATATTATGGTCGCTCAAGGTGCTGTGATTGATAAAAAAACAACTGATGAATCGACGTCAATTGCAAACAGCCAACTTGATAGCGGCTTATTTGTGCAGGTCATGGCCTTGCAAAGCAGTGAAAAGGCCAAATCTCTTGCAACAGGCTTATCAAACTTATTGCAAGTTAATACCCAGTTACCGTTAGTCGACAATATATATAAATTACAATTAGGCCCACTTAAGAATGAACAAAAAGCCAAAAAAATAATCGAAGAACTAAAGAAAATTGGTTTTGATGAAGCATTTGCTGTGCATTTTGAAGCCGATTAAAAGCGACTAAGTAAAAATACTATTAAAAATATTTGTTTAACTGTCGTTTGTTCACGCAATAAAGTAAAATGCGTCAGCTTTTACTAATAAGTAAAATGAAAGAATTATCAGGAAAATGAGAATGCGTTTATTAGCTACTATAGGTTTGTTATTCATATTAGTTTGCCAAACTGTGTTTGCGAACATAGTTATTCCGCCGCCACCTTCAGTAGCCGCAGGTGGCTTTTTACTAGTTGATCATTCTACCGGTCATATTATTGCGGAAAAAAACATTGACCAGCGTCTAGCGCCTGCCAGTTTAACAAAAATAATGACAATGTATGTTGTTGGTAAAGAATTACAGGCCGGTAATATTAGTCTCGACGACATGGTGAATATTTCTGAAAATGCATGGGCAAAAAACTTCCCCGATTCTTCTAAAATGTTTATTGAAGTCGGTACACAAGTTTCTGTGTCAGACTTACTGCGTGGCATTGTTGTGCAATCGGGTAATGACGCCTGCGTTGCAATCGCAGAACACATAGCGGGAAGCGAATCAGCTTTCGCCAGTATGATGAATGCACACGCACAAAATCTTGGGATGACAGCCACTAACTTTATTAATAGTCATGGCTTACATGACGCTGACCATTACACTTCACCACGTGATATGGCCACCCTGTCTTCTGCTATTATTCGCGAAGTACCCGAAATGTACGCACTTTATAGTGAAAAAGAATTCACTTTTAACGGAATCAAACAGTTTAACCGCAACAGCCTGCTTTGGGATAAAAGTATGAATGTTGACGGAATTAAAACTGGCCATACATCTGATGCAGGCTACAGCTTAATAACTTCAGCTACGCAAGGAGATATGCGTTTAGTGTCTGTGGTCATGGGCACAGAAAGTGAAAGAGCACGTAAAGCTGAAAACAAAAAGCTTCTTCGCTATGGTTTTAGGTTTTACGAATCGGTGAATCCTTATCAGGCTGGGCATAGTTTTGCTGACCAGCGCATATACATGGGAGACAAAGAAACTGTTAGTTTAGGTATCAATACAGACACCCCCATGACAATACCACGCGGTCAAGTAGACAAGCTAAAAGCGCATTTTGAATTATCAGAACAATTACAAGCGCCAATGGATAAAGGTAAACAAGTTGGTACCTTGGTGATTCAACTAGACGGCGAAGACATTGCTTCTTACCCTTTAGTCACACTGGAAGAAATACAAGAAGGTGGGTATTGGAGTCAAGCGATGGATTGGGTTAGTCTGCAATTAGGTTTAGACGATTAATGGATACAAAGTTTGATGAGTTGCTGGAATTTCCATGCATACAAAATTTTAAAATTATGGGGGTAGCTGACCCTGCTCTTCCGGCGCAAGTTGTTTCTTGCATTCAATCGTTAGCGCCCGGTGACTATGCACCCAAAATAAAACCGAGTAGAAAAGGCAATTACCATGCCTTGTCTTTGCCTGTTAGAGTCACTAGCAAAGAGCATATGGAAAGTGTATATACTGAACTTGCCAAGTTGGACCTTGTTAGGGTTGTAATTTAAGAATTATGAGCGGTACTGAAGGTTTAACTGCCAATCAAAAATCACCGATTAATAATGCTACAAGCAAATTAATTGCGAATAAACCTTCTTCTGAAAGCATCAATCCACAAACATTACATTCAAAGGTTGTTGTTAGAGATTTAGGAATACAAGCTTACACGCCAATTTGGCAAAAAATGAAAGACTTTACAGACAGCAGAGACTCGCAAACCAAAGACGAAATCTGGCTATGTGAACATGAGCCTGTTTTTACGCAAGGCCAAGCAGGCAAAGATGAACATTTACTCGCTCCAGGAAATATTCCTGTAGTACCAGTCGATAGAGGCGGACAAGTTACCTATCACGGGCCGGGCCAACTAATGATGTACATTTTGTTGGACATTCGTCGAAAAAAATTAGGCGTAAGAGATCTTGTCAGTGCGCTTGAAGAGACGATTGTGTTAACATTAGCACCTTTCGACATTAGCGCTTATGCGAAAAAAGATGCCCCAGGGGTATATGTCGACGAAAAAAAGATTTGTTCATTGGGTTTGCGTATTAGAAAAGGTTGTTCATTTCATGGCATGGCGTTTAACGTCAATATGGATTTAAGTCCGTTTCAACGGATTAATCCATGTGGTTATGCAGGACTTGAAATGGTTGATAGTAAACAGTTAAATGGCCCAAATACAATACAGCATGCTAAACAGTTAGTCGTCCAATATTTTTGTCAGCAACTAAGCATAGAGACACTTGAATTTAAAGAAGGTTTTGATGAGTAATTCACGTCCACAAGCAGGTGTAAAACTTCGTGATGAAGATAAAGTTAAGCATATCCCAATCACTATTGTCCCGACTGAAAAAGCCGAAATGTTGCGCAAGCCAGCTTGGATAAAAGTCAAGCTACCACGCACAACAGACAGAATTGATCACATCAAGAAGACCCTACGCAAAAACAAGTTACATTCGGTGTGTGAAGAAGCAAGTTGCCCAAATCTAGCAGAATGTTTTAACCACGGCACAGCCACTTTCATGATACTAGGTGATATTTGTACTCGTCGTTGTCCATTTTGTGATGTTGCCCACGGAAAGCCTCTTCCACCAAACGCTGAAGAGCCTGTTAAAATGGCAAAAACCATTGCTGAAATGGGTTTGAGCTATGTAGTGATTACATCCGTTGATCGTGACGATTTAAGAGATGGTGGTGCTCAGCACTTTGTAGATTGTATCAATGCAATTCGTAAGTATAGTCCTAACACCAAGATTGAAGTGCTTGTTCCGGACTTCAGGGGTCGTATGGACCGCGCATTAGAAATTTTCAAGCAAGGTGTACCCGATGTCTTTAATCATAACCTTGAAACGATTCCACGTTTATACAGAGAGTGTCGTCCTGGGGCCAATTACAAATGGTCGCTAGAATTACTAAAAAAATTCAAACAGCAACATCCGGAAATCCCCACTAAATCTGGTTTGATGATGGGTATGGGCGAAGAAAACGACGAAATGCAACAAGTGCTCGATGACCTTAGAGCTCACGATGTCGATATGTTAACACTTGGTCAATATTTACAACCCAGCAAGCACCATTTTCCAGTAAAACGTTATGTGCCCCCTGCAGAATTTGACGAATTGGGTGATTATGCTAAATCAATTGGCTTCTCTCATGCAGCATGCGGACCAATGGTTCGTTCGAGCTATCATGCTGACAAACAAGCAGCCGGTGAAGAAGTCAAATAAATAAACATATATCTTCAGTAACTGCACCAAGACAAAAGCCAAGTCTGAGGCTATTGGCTTAACTTTGTAATGCTTGCTTAATAGTGAGAGCGGGCATAACAATTAGGCTAAGGTGTTGATTCAAAAGTGGCAGGATTTGTTCATTTGTATGGCAGTTGTGGGTCTGAATAATAAAGGCTTTTTCGGACTGCTTTTTCTGCATAGCTTTGACAAGAATATCGCACGCCTCTTTTAGTGTTTCGCTTTGATCCTGCACTTTTACAAGCACGGGCTTACTATTAAAATGTTCAACTAAAATTGCATCAATCCCTTTATTTCGCAAAATACGATTAAAGGGTATCGACGCCAACGACAAAGCCAAACATTTATCTATCCACTCTTTCGAAGCTTGTGTCTTAGTGGCATCTGAACGCCTTACGCTTGGCTTAATATAGGTTTCTAAGCGTTGTTGAGTCAACTTAAACGCTTCTTTTGATTCATCAATGCCAATATAATGCCTGTTGAGTGCTTTTGCCGCGACGCAGGTCGTTCCGCTGCCACAAAAAGGGTCGAGCACAATATCACCTTCTTCTGTCACCAACTCAACTATTTGTTGTAAAAGACTAAGGGGCTTTTGTGTTGGGTAACCTACCCTTTCTCTTGCTGTAGGATTCAAATACGGAATATGCCAAACGTCGGATAGTGGCACACCTCGCTTTTCTGCACCAATCACTTGCTCCCCCTGTTTATTTATCAGATAAACAGATTTATTGTCTTTACTACGTTGTCGTTTTTGTAAGATTTGATCAATATTAGTCTTATCAGAATAAGGCGTATACAAGTGATTAAACTTGAAAGTATCCGTTTTTGAATAGAAGTAAATATTTTGATGAGCAGGCATTAAGCCCTTTTTCGCATTAGACCAGCGTTTGTATGTCCATACAATTTCTGACTGAAAGTGCTCTGCACCAAACACTTGATCAAGAACGGTGCGGACAATATGTTCGGCACTTTTATCGCAATGCACAAAAATTGAGCCGGTGTCTTTGAGCAACTCTTTTACGCGACTGATCCTTGTAAACAGAAAATCGGCATAAATATGCTCATTTTTCCAACGATCGCTAAAGCGATATCGAATACCAGTCTCACGGGCCGCTAATTGATGTGTCTTAGCACTGAAAAAAGGAGGATCTAAATAGGCTAAATCAATAGATGTGTTTGCAATATCATTCATAAGCGAAAAACAATCGCCTAGTAAGATTCTATCGATGAAGTGACTTTTTAAAGCGTTTTCAGTCATTTAAAATCACTACTCCACTTGTTGCTCATGAAAAACTTTCTGCCCCATTAATTTACCATTGAAATTAGCCTTAAAACACATACCTATTAATAGTCGGTAAAGACCTTTTACATACTTAAATTAATGCTTATACAATAAAGAATACAGAAAATTTTGTATAAGTGTTATCACTAACGACAAAACTTAAGCGGAAAATAATAATGAAAATCTCAAAAACAATAAAATATTTATCTTTACAGCGTGCGACACCATTAGCAATTGCTATAGCAACTGCCATTTCTATTAGTGCCTGTAGTCCTGTTTCAAATCAAAGCCAATCAAAACAGCACTTAGGGACTGAAAATGGCTCTGCAATCACATCAGATGCAAATACAGCTGAATCAGAACGCTTAGCTGAGTTTTTCCAAACTAGCTACAATCAAGACTTAGCCCGATCTCCAATGCGAAAAAGTCGTCTAGGGATTAAAACTGATTATGACAAATGGAACGATGCTTCCATCGCTTTTGAACAAGAAACAAAAGAAATTAGGCAAACTCGTCTTACACAAGCAAAGGCTTTTGATACCGAGCTACTATCAGAATCAGAACGGCTCAGCCTTCAACTATACATTGCGGATATTGAACGCCGGTTAGCCAATAGCGAATTTCCTTTTCACAGCTATATTATGCATCAGTTTAGAGCTTGGCATACTTCCGTACCGAGCTTTTTAATTAATATTCATAGAGTGAAAGACAAAAATGATGCCGAGGCTTATATCAGCCGTCTCGAAAAAGTATCTCCTTTGTTTGATCAGGTGATTGAGCAGCTTAAAAAACGTGAGGAACTGGGTGTATTTCCACCTAAGTGGTCTTATGGGCAAATGATTGAAGCTTCACAGAATGTGCTAAAAGGTCAGCCATTTGATAGTGGTGAAACTAACTCCACTATATTTGAAGACTTCTTCACCAAGATCTATGCCCTCGATATTCCAGAAAGTGAGAAACAAGACTTGCTCGACAGAGCTTCGAACGCCTTACTTAGTTCTGTAAAACCAGGCTACGAAAAATTGATTGCTGAACTAGAAAAACATCAAATGCTATCACCTGAAGGAGATGGTGTGTGGCGACTACCCGAAGGCAAGGCTTGGTATCAAAATCGCTTAAACTGGTTTACAACAACAGAGCTTAATGCAGCTGAAGTGCATCAACTAGGCCTTGAGAACGTGGAGCGTATTCATACAGAAATGCGAGCCATAATGGAAAAAGTAGAATTTTATGGCAGTTTAGCGGAGTTTTTTGTATTTATGCGTAATGATCCGCAGTTCTATTATTCTGCAGACGATGAAGGCCGTGGACGATATATGCGCGAGGCTAAAGAATACATCGATATCATGGAAGCTAAAATCCCTGAGTATTTTGGCCTAACGCCCAAAGCACGGATGATAGTCAAACGTGTTGAAGCGTTCAGAGAAAAATCTGCTGGAAAAGCATTTTACCAAAGTCCTGCCAAAGACGGGAGTCGACCTGGTACTTATTATGCAAACCTCTATAACATGGCCGATATGCCCACCTACCAAATGGAAGCGTTAGCCTATCATGAAGGCATTCCAGGACATCATATGCAACGAGCTATTACCCAAGAACTCGAGGGCATTCCGGAGTTTCAGAAGTACCTTTCATTTACTGCTTATACTGAAGGTTGGGGGCTTTACACAGAGGAACTAGGCAAAGATATGGGCTTTTATCAAGATCCCTATTCTGACTTTGGACGCTTAGCGATGGAACTATGGCGTGCTTGCAGGTTGGTTGTTGACACAGGTATACATGAAATGCAATGGAGCCGCGAAAAAGCAATCCAGTACCTTGTCGAAAACACACCAAATTCTGAGAACGATTCGACTAAAGCTATTGAGCGCTATATTGCAATGCCTGGCCAAGCTACAGCCTATCTCGTTGGCAAGCTCAAGATTATGGAACTGAGAGAAAATGCCAAAGCTGAGTTAGGCGAAAAGTTTGATATCAGAGGATTCCACGACGAAATTTTGAAAGATGGTCCTGTTCCAATGTCAATTCTTGAAGAAAAAATATACGCTTGGGTAGCGCGCACTAAAGCATAAAATTGTTGCCTGTTTAAACACAAAATAGCGCTTTAAAAAGCGCTACTTTTTTACCCAATTTCCATAAAAGAAAAACCCCATAGCGGTAAATGGAAGAGTTTCTACCGCAGCAATTATTACCCAGCGACTGTTGATGTACGCGATCGGATTTTCTGGATCTACAAAAGGAAAGTAAAGTAAAAATAACAGCGGTAAGGACACACAGATAAATGACAATATATAAGTCATTCTGAACAAAAAAGGGCTCGCTGCTGGCTTAGATTTAACACCTGCTTTTTCATCTTTAACAAACGTAGATATTATCATCCCCAATGGCAAAGCCAATGGCCCAAAAAACTTTGTCCACGCATGGGCAATCTCACTACCATTTAAACGGTCGGTTATACTCATTATTAATAATACTAAAAAGAATAAACCGGTAACACTAAACCACAAAATAGCGAGCTTTTTACGTTGTTCAATCATTCGTTAATCCCCCCTATTGCTCAGTGGTAAATAATGTTCGTAAAACAGGAGAACCGCTCTTATGCAAAAACTCACTCAAACTTGGTGCGGCGGGCACAAATAAATCTCCTGTCAAAGAAACAGGGTCATCCCTGTCTATTCGCGAAAACTCATACACCCACGCTTGGCATTTATATTCATTGGTAAACCCATAGTCATGCAAACTTTGTGGCAGGTCGCTTGTTAAGCCTCCTTCCGCAAATATGGCTTGTAATCCCTCTGGAGAAGCCTTTTCGCCACTACTTTCGATATTGTCGATAGCACTTACAATAAAGGCAATATAACGATATTTTGTTTTTGGTTTAGTAAACAAAATACTAAAATAGCTGCCTAAACTGTCGATGGGATGTTCATCAAGCCCAATACGTATATTGGAATTCGGCGTAAAAATAGTTTCTGCTTGTTCGTCTATGCGTTCTGGTAGCGTTAATATGGCAAAACCATGGGGATATTTGAATACTCGTTTTTGATAGCGGTGCTTGTTCAGCACTGCAGATAGGTTGTCATGCACTTGCATTAAACTCGCTTGCGTACCTTCTTGAGTATATCCACATACCTGTTGAGGAATATCCATTTTAACCTCAGTTTGTGGGGGTATAAACTCAGTAAGGGTATTCGAACTTGGCCAAACAAATTTGTCTTGTATAAGCTCAGGCACATAGCTATATGCTTGGTCATTAGATTTAAGGTAAAACCGTTTAACAGTGCGTTCTTCTTTAGGTAATTGACGTGATACAACTTGTTCAGGCCTTTTGACAACCCGTCGAGTTTGAGCCGATGTAGAAGCTGGAATAGTGCGTTCTTGGTAGGATGCGGGTTTATCAATGACTCGTGTTGTAATTTGTTTTGTCACCGGAGGGATAACCCTCTCTTGAATACTAGCAGGCCTCACCAACTTTCTTACTTCAACAGTTCGCATTTTTGCCGGTTGGCCATTCTTGGCAGGCTCAATCATAATTCTTTCTTTATGAGTTTCGAACTGTGCGGGTATTGAAATATGTTCGACAGTGGCTTCTTGAATAACCACGGTCTCTGTTACTGTGCGATAGCTAGCTGGAATAGTCACCACATTAGTGCTGACGTCTTGCACAACCACAGTTTCTGTCATTGTTTCAGTTTGCTCTGGCAAAATAGCGTATTCAGTTTGTTTAGGCTTAATCACAAGGGTTTCTTCTACTTGCTCAAACGGCGCTGGGTCATACACAAACTCAGTAGAACTCGGATTTTGCTTAAACTTCAAAAACTCCGCCCGACTTGTAAAAATATGTAGTAATTCATCGTTAACTGAGAACAAAGCCATACGTGCAGGCATTGTTATAATCTGTTTTTCTATTTTTTTGGTCACTGCGGGTATGCTCTCAGATTTTTGAGAAGCTGGCGTGACAATGACCGTCTCATAAAGGGTTTCAAATTGCGCTGGCACTTTTACTTTCTCAGTCCTTGCCTCGGCGATAACAATTGTCTCGTTTACTGTTTCAAATACGGCTGGAATAGAAGTTAGTTGCTTATATTCTGGCTGAACTACAAGCTCCTTAATGTATTCTCGACCTGTTTTAGGATCAATAGCTTTGATATTTCGAATGACAGCAGGAATAGTTCTACTAGACGTTTTAGCTGTGCTTTTAACTACTCTCTTTTGAATAATCTCGGTCTGCGCTGGAAAACTTTTTTCTATTGTTTGGGCTGGTGATTTGAGCACTTGTCTTGACACCTGCTTTGTCACCGCAGGAATTTCTCTGGTGACGATTTTTGCAGGCTCAACGACTTCGGTAACAACAAACGTTTCGTATTCTGCTGGTAAAATTTTAATGTAGCGACCATCTTGAAGCGTTAACGTTTGATACCAATCCGGGATAATATTCTCTTCTTCTATTGGTTCTGCCAAAGCCAAACCACATCCAAGAGACATAAAAAATATAAAAGAAAATAAAAACCGATATTGTTTGAGAACAAGTGATACACATTGTACTTTCATATTAGCATCCATTGCTATTGCAATCGTTAATACTAGCGAGTGACTTCTAGCTTAACTCATGTTAATACTATATGACAATCATGGATTTAGCTCAGATCCTAAAGATATACGGAGACTATGCAATATGAAGTTCGCTACTTACTTTTTTATAGCTGGTATGAGTTTGTTAACACTCTTTGCATGCCAACAAAAAGACAATGACATAAAAGAAGAGGTCAAAGGTTCTGAACAGGTAATAAACAATATGGATACAACTAAAATTGATCGAGTATTATCCAATTTTATTGAAAACGACGATTTTATGGGTGTTTCGGCGCTTGTTTATCGGGGCAACGAAGAAGTGTATTTTGGCGCTTTCGGTTTAGCCGACAAAGAAAGTAGTACACCCTTTTCCCGAAATAGCCTGGTCAATATCTATTCTATGACCAAACCTGTTACGGGCACAGTTTTAATGTCTTTGTACGAAGAGGGATTGTTTGACTTAGAAGCACCTTTATCAACTTATTTACCTGAGTATAGCAATATGTTGGTGGTTGATGGTACAAAAGAAGATGGCAGCGTTAAGCTAGTTACCGCTAATCGTGAAATTAAAGTCATAGATATTTTTCGACATACTGCATGTTTTGGGTATGGCTGGGAAGGAACGTATTCGGCGAATATCATGAATGAAAAGGAAATATTAGATCCTAAAAAACCACTTTCTCAATTTAGCCAAGAACTTGCTGCTATTCCATTATATTGTCATCCAGGTGAACAATGGAAATACGGCGTGTCGGTAGATGTACAAGCACGCTTAGCTGAAGTTGTTAGCGGCAAACCTTATCTTGAGCTCGTGAACGAACGCGTATTAAGCCCGCTCAATATGCAAAAAACACGCTATTTCATACCTGCTGAGGAAAAATCAAATATCAGTGCTGTTTACATTAAGTACGATACTGGAGAGCTTGTAAGAGATACAGATGAAAATGTTTATGGATTTTTTAAAGAAGCCCCCGTGCAAACAAATGGTGGGCATGGACTCGTGTCAACCATCGACGATTATATGAAATTTGCTCTCATGCTCCAGAATGAAGGTTCATACGATGGACAGCAGATATTAAAACCTGAAACCGTAGCGTTAATGACAAAAGATCATTTGCCTGAAGATATTACCGAAAAAGAGTTTTTACCATCAAAAGGGCAAATGGGTTTTGGTTTAAATGTAGCAGTTCGAATTGCCCCACCAGCTGATGAAAGTGAGAATTATGGTGCGGTAGGAGAGTTTTTATGGGATGGTGCAGCTAGCACCTTATTTTGGGTCGATCCTCTCAACGATGTTACCGTAATATTTTTTGGGCAAGTAATACCATTTAACAATGATGCCCACAAGAAATTTAGAGACGCCGTATACGAAGCATTAGACTTAAAATAGAAAAGGAAGCAGAAGGCCCGTTTTACTTAGTTGTGTAGATAATAATTTTATCAGCATTTATGACCGATATTTATTGTGCAGGTTTACCGTGAGTATTGCGCCGGCTGACCTTCTTTAGGAAGCGTCTTGTTAATAAATTCTCGTAAATCCTGATTGGACAAACGTAAGTCTTCCCGACGCAAGTACATCATATGACCACTACGATAACCTTTAAAACTAAGGCGTGACTTCATTTTTCCGCTAGGATCAAGTTGCCACATGGTATATTTAGCATCAAAGTAATTGGTTGCACCGTCGTAATAACCCGATTGCACAAGCACATTTAAGTAAGGGTTTTGTGCCATCGCCAAACGTAAATTTTCACCACTATTATTATTGCTTCTATCCCATGGCCTAACCGGGCCAAACATATTGTATTTAAGGTCAGTTTTATACGCTAACTCAGCGCTGAGATAATGGTTAATTGCAGGCGTGAACGAATGTAACCATGACGTCAACTCTGCCCAATAATCGGGTCTGTCGCCGCTTTCTTTTTCATCAATACCCAAGTATCGGCTGTCTAATCGGCCAATAGTTTTTCCCTCATCTCTTAGTAATTCTTTCCAAAAAAACGCATTGCTAATATCCATATTACTTTGTCTAACCGCTTTTTCACTTAAACCACTATAACGAGCTACTTTTTTTATTGTGACGTTTTTTTCTGTTTCACCAATGTATGCGCCTTTCGCCAAAGCAGGCAAATAGCGATTGAGCGCAAAGTCTTCAACTTCAGTTAACACTTCGTATAAGTCTTTTGATTGCAAGTCGTCGGGCAATTTTTTATGGTGCCAAGCCGTAGCTGCAAAATATGGCAGCCTGTTAGCAGATTCGACAGGCCCTTCCCTTTCTATGCCAATTTCAGTCGGAGAAACTAACACAACGCCATTTAAATACATCCATTGTCGATTTTGTAATTCAAGGGCTAAACCAGACACTCGAGTTGTACCATAACTTTCGCCGATCAGATATTTTGGAGAAGTCCAACGCTCGTTACGAGTCACAAAGGTATTCAACCATTCAGCCAAATATGTAATATCAGCGTTAACACCAAAAAACATTTTTTGCTGCGCATCTTTCGACGGCATTTCACCGTTTTTGTTGGGCAATACTCGGCTATATCCAGTATTGACAGGATTAACAAACACAATGTCTGCAACATCAAGAATAGAATAAGGGTTTGTTTGCACACCATAAGGTTGCACTGGGTAACCTTCATCGTCAATATTCAAAATACGCGGGCCTGTATAAGCCACATGCATCCAAACTGAAGCAGAACCTGGCCCACCGTTAAACGACATTACCAAGGGTCTCTTGCTTTTGTTTTTTACATCAGTACGCTGGTAATAAGTGTAAAACAAGCTTGCTATTGCTTCACCTTCATCATTCCAAACAGGTTGTGTGCCGGTTGTCGCAGAGTAAGATATCCGCTTGCCTTTAATTTCAGTTTTATGGTTAGTGATGACCGTCGAATCCACTTCTATCTTGCGATCATTGGCAATACTTTTACTGACGCCAGTTGCACTCATGCACAATATAATAACAAACAAAGACAGGGTTTTAGCAGGCACTCTACTCATTTTATTCGTCTTTTCATATTTCATAACATTAAAACGCTTGTTGCTGTCGAATGTGTTGCCAACTTTCACCAAGGTCAGTAGACTCATAAAAATCACTACTTGCGCCATCGCAAGAAAGCAATATTCTATCCTTAATTTCAGTCACGATAGTGACGCAGTACTCATTTGGCAAACTTAAATCACTTTCTTCCCAACTTGCGCCGCCATCACTGGTTAATAGTATTTTTGTTTCTTGCGAACGTTCTCCCGACCAAAATGAAATATCAGAAAAACTAACAATTGCTAAGCCTTCTTGCGCATTCCAAAACCAAGGTTTAGAGATAAAAGAAAAACTCTTTCTTTTTGGGTCATACACTTTGCCGTTAACTACACAGTAACCTTTAGCGTTTGGCTCTTTGCCGCTATCGCATGACTCTATTCTGGTCGCCGTTTCTTGCCAAGTAGCATTCTCATTAGCTCGAGTATAATATTGGGGCATTCCATCCCATGACCAAAACCCGGGCAATTTAATGCCCAATTCAGCCATGCCAGCATTTAATATTATATCCATCTCCTCGTCATTTTCTTCTACTTCGCGCATTTCCCATGTGTCTGGTTGATAAGCAAATCCATCTAGGTCACCTGCATTAAAATAATCCCATTGCCCTGATATAAAAACAGACACACTAATTTCACGCTTGTCTCCTTTTTCTGAAACAAATACAGACCCTATTTCTCTTTTCTTTGCTGCTTTGCGTTTTGCCATTTTTTTAAGGGACTTTTCGGTTATTTGTTTTTCTTGCAAAAGATCCCAACCCGTTCTGTAAGTATAAGTATTCAAAGTGCTTGGTGTGTTCAAATCTTCAGTATTATAGCGAACAATATTAACGTCATTCTTTGTGCTATATACAACGTCAAATTGGTTTTCTTGATAAAACGAAACATGATGAACGGTTACCTTTTCAGGAATATTAATTGCTTGCCAATCTTGGCCTGGGTCTTGATAAAATAACGCGCCCTCATGCCCTCCAGTAATTCGTGCTCCGGCATCATTTTGATCAAAGGAATTAAGTGCCAAATCGGTCTCTACCGCTAGTGTTTCAAAACCGTCTTCGCTGGAATAGCGTAAAATCACACCTAATTTGCCTAGTAAATAAATGCTGCCGTCAGGCGCTGCAACAATGTCGCTGAACTCCAATGGGTTTTGTGCGATCGTGGCGTATGTTAAAAATCTATCTTCTTCAAGCTCGTCTTCATCCCAACTTAGAACATTGTTGGCTTTAGCGGCATATTGAGGAAAATACCGCCCCAATAAATTACCTTCTGCAGTACCAGGCACCCTAGCTAACAGATTAGCGTAGCGTTCTCCTTCTGGTTTAGGATAATAAACAATAGTGCCTAGGTCAGTAACTTTGTTAGCTTCTACTTTGAATACACCAAACTCTGGATCGGCAAAAGCAGCGCGAGAATAATAACCATTGCCTCTAAAAACAAATGAAGAAACTACACTCAAACTATATTCACCTGGCGGCAAAGATACGGCAAACAGCGCACTGTCACCTATTGGACGATCTTCTGCATATGCAATAAAAGGTTTGACTTCTTTTGCGCTGTTGACTTCTTTGGGCGCGATATAAATTTGATTAAAAGGAAGTGAATAACTAGACGTATTAATGACTCTTGCTGTAAGTATTCCTTCTTCAGGGTTTAAGCCTTGTTGTTGACTGATTTGTGTAGCAACATTAACACTGCTTGCGCAACCACTTATTAGTAAAATAATGGCGATTGATGCAAACATATACGCTTTACGAAGATACATAGTATTCCTTATTATTCTGTTTATTATTCCTAAATACGCGACTATTGCGATACTTCCTTTACATTAGCGTACAAATCAATGGCATGTAAAGTACACAGAGCCAAAGAAAAATTATGCTCTTTACCTTGATACTCGCCGTGTAATAATATAAATCTATGTATTTGAAGTGCAAATATAAACTAGGATGTAAATGAAAAGGTATTCAAGCCAACTTTATTCGTTTTATGCAATATTAATTTTGAGTGTTTTTTCGTTTCAAAGCCTTGCGCAACAAAACTGGAAGGTGCGCGACTCGTTAAGCCAACCCACAGGCAAACAAGATGATTTTGGCATTGGTGCAATTTATGTCGACATTAAACAATCAAACACCATTTTATATGTGCGTGAAATTAATCAAAATAGCCTTGCTAACGCAAATAAAGACCCTGAAAAATTAAAGTTTAACGGCAAAGAATTTAGGCTTGATCTATCTGATCGCACCGAGATCGTTTATGTAAATTTACCCGAAGGACTTTATCAAATTGTGCGAGTCGATGTGCCACATTACGATTTACCATTTAAAATTAGCACTAACAACAGTGATAAATGGCGTTTCCTTATTCAACAACAAAGTATTAATTACCTTGGCACTATCGCTGTAAGTGCTGTAAGAACAAAAGATTCGGTTGATATGCTTTGGCTAAATCAATTTGCGAAAAACCTAGAAGATTTGCAAACGCGAGTGACCGCTTCCAGCATAGTATGGCCCATCAATAACGGTATAGGATACAAAGACCCTTTTTATGCTGAATTACAACAACCTATAGGGGGTTAGGCATGAAAAAAATTCTATTGTTATGCTTAATGGTGTTTTCATTACCAAGTTTTGCCGACAATCTAGCGTCCATATTATTTGGTGAGCGTGAGACTAGTAATATTCGGCTGTCGCCAAACGGCAAGCATTATGCGATTGCCCGAATGAGTGACACCATTACCGAAATAAGTGTTTATGACAGCTATTCCCAAGAAATCAAGAATACTATAGACATAGCAGAAGTATTTGATAAAGACACTTTGTTGCGTGGTATGCAATGGATAGACAATCAATATATCGCCACAATACTCATAGATAAATCCGACATCGAAACCGCCTTACTCGAGCGTAACATGAGTACTCGCCTGATTATTGTCGATGTCAAATCCAAAACTGAAAAAGCACTAATTTACCAAGTATCAACATCTGGATATTTGGTAGAACCTGCTCCTCAGGAAGCCGGTGTGTTTTACTTTTCACGCAATAACCGCACCTCTAAAGTTTATCGTATTGAAGTGCAAAAATTACTTAAAGTTGGACAAAAAAGAAACAAACTCACCAGAGTCGACGGTGGTCAATTTGTTGCGAAAAACGTAATAGCCACCGCCGACGGTTATGTTATGGAATGGTTTTTCAATGAAGCGGCTAAACCTAGCGCCGTACTATTGTACAACAAGGACATGGGTATGGATTTAGCTGTTTATCAATATGAATCTGACCCAGAATCTACTGATAAACCTGAAACAAAAGGCAAAGAACTTACACCAGTCACTATTAAAACTTGGCCAGCTTCTTTTTTTGAAGACGAAAAAGACAAAGAGTCACCTAATTTATTGCCTATGGCAAAAGCAAAAGACGAAAACAGCTTTTACGCGATGGATATCAACGAAGAACAAGCGATTAGCTTATATTTAGCCGATTTTAAAACAGGTGAACATACTCAAATTTATACTTCACCTGGCTTGCCTATTAAAGACTTGATATATGGTAATGATGAGCAAGCTATTGGCGTAATAGTTGTTGAGCAAGGCTTGTACACAGAACTATATTTTGGAGACGATACCACCGATATTGCTAATAAAAATCAACAAGCAAAACTCAATATAGTTTCGAGCGAAAACGAAGATGCCAGTGTTCGATTGCTGTATAAAGAGTCGCATAATGAAGTTGGTCAATACTATATTGCCATTGGTGATAAGACTGAAACACCTGTGCTTAGTCGTTTTCCGAGCATTACGTCCCCACTACCTAGTAAGCAAGTCATGGATAGTGTTACCGTTGACGAATTGGACATACCTTATCTGTTGACTTTACCTGAAGGCGCTACACAAACTCCTGCCCCACTAGTGTTGTTGCCGCATGGAGGGCCAATCAATATTTATGACTCACCTTATTTTGATAGTAGCGCACAATTCTTTGCTGCACGTGGCTATGCGGTACTTAGAGTAAATTTTAGGGGCTCTGGTGGAAATGGAATTGACTTTAGAGACGCCGGGAAAAAACAATGGGGCGACAAAATGTTGGTCGACCTCACGGCTGCTCTAAAAAAGGTAAGTAGTCGTGACGATATAGACGCTCGCCGAACCTGCACCGTGGGCATGAGTTATGGTGGGTATGCGTCTGCAGCATTAGTATTAAAACACCCTGAATTATTTGTTTGTGCTGCCAGTGTGTCTGGGGTATTAGATATGAATTTGTTTCTCAAAAATCCCAATATCTCAAAAGCACAACAAAAATGGTTATCGGAGTACGTGGGAGACCCTTTAACTGATTATGAACAACTGCTTGAGATATCGCCCTTGTATCAACTTCATAGTTTATCGCGCCCCTTATTGTTGGTGCATGGTGTTGAAGATCGTAGGGTGAACGTAGAGCATGCATATCGTGCAAAATTACTTTTAGAGAAAGCACAAATACCCTTTGAGTTCTCCATTTTTGAAGACGCAGGACACCACTTTTCAGAAGGTGACCAAAGTGTCCGTATGTTTTTAGAACTTTTAGCATTTTTAGATAAGCACCTTAAGCCCACAAAGACTTAAATCAATTACTGATTAATAACAATTTCAGTCTTTGTGCCAGCAAAATTGTCATAAAGTGCTTTATGCGCCTTAGCCGAAAATGTATCGTCTCTAGTTTCGTACTGTTCAATCCAGTCTATTAGCATATCAAGGTTAGCGTCTTGCGCCTTTTTTGAGGGATATTTATGCGGCTCCCATGGACGTTGGCGCGCATTTTCAATACAAATATTTATCGGTAGATTCATAAAAATTAGCTCGTTGGCAAAAGGTGTAGCAAGCAATAGTAAATCCGAATAGCAGCCTTCTATTACCCATGCTTCATTCGCACTCACAAAGTTTTTGATCTCTAGCTCAGAAGCAACCAAGGGCCTTCTAGTAAGCGGCTGATTTTCCATCCATGCTAATGAGTCTAAATCTAAATGAGCTAAGCCCTCAAGTTTACTGAGTTTTTTCGCAAGGGTCGATTTGCCCGAACCTGAATTGCCAAATATGAGTACTTTTTTCATGAATTGATTCTTAAGTGAGGTATCATTATCAATACTAGACTTTACGCAGACCCTATTCAATATTTTTAATTTTGTAGCAGCAGGTCGAGCGTTTACACAAAATAGGAATTATCGATAAATATGAGCACTGCTAACTTACCACTTCAATTCCAGTGTGGTGTGCAAATGCCAAATCGTTTTATGTTAGCCCCTCTTACCAATACGCAAAGCTACGCCGACGGCAAGTTATCTGAAGACGAATTCAAATGGCTTACTATGCGCGCAAAAGGCGGTTTTGGTTTAACGATGACCTGCGCTTCACATGTGCAATTTGTGGGCAAAGGCTTTCCTGGACAACTTGGTATTTACGAAGACGCACAAATAGAAGGCCATACGCGTTTAGCCACTGAAATAAAAGCGCACGGTAGCTTAGCTGTTGCACAACTGCATCATGCAGGTATGCGCTCTCCCAAAGAAGAAATAGGCCAAATGGCGGTTTCTGCTTCTGACATGCCTAAATACAATGCCCGAGCCCTATCTAATAAAGAAGTAAAAGAACTACGCGATGATTTTATTGCTGCCGCATTAAGAGCAAAAACTTGCGGTTATGACGGTGTTGAAGTGCACGGTGCCCATGGTTATATACTTACTCAGTTTTTAAGTGCCACTATCAATTCACGGCAAGATGAATATGGCGGTAGTCTGCAAAATCGTGCAAGACTGCTTTTTGAGATTATAGATGGCATTAGAGCGCAATGTGGCGACCACTTTTTACTCGGCGTGCGCCTCTCACCCGAACGCTTTGGTATGCAATTAAGCGAAATTAAACAGGTTTGTGAATTACTCATTGAGCAACATCATATTGATTTTTTAGACCTCTCCCTCTGGGATGTAAGCAAACACCCTGAAGAAGAAGTACATAAACACAAAACGCTGCTTGAACATTTTTCTGACCTTGATTTTAAATCGGTTAAATGGACGGTAGCGGGCAATATAAATACAGGTCAAGTTGTAAACTCAATATTAGAAGCAGGCGTGGACTTTGTGACTATTGGACGCTCAGGCATACTGCATCATGACTTCCCAAAACGCGTTATCGCTAACGCTGAATTTGAACCGATAAGTTTGCCAGTTAGTGAGGCTCATTTAGCAAACGAAGGCTTAAGCCCCACTTTTATTACTTACATGAAGCGTTGGGATGGTTTTGTGGCTGAATAGTCAATAGTAAACGCGGTTAATGCTCAAACTGAAAGCATCCGTTTTATATTCATTGCCAATTTCCACCCAATGCAAGATTTAAGTCAATAAACTGCGTCAATAAGGCCCTATTAATTGATAAGACATTGCGCCTAGCACTAAATACTCGTTGCTGAATTTGCAATACTTCTAAGAGAGACGTTTCCCCTTCTTGGTATCTTAGATTAGCAATACGCAAGGCTTCTTCAGACGATTCTAAGCTTTGCACCAAGGCAACTTCACGTTGGCGTAAAACTTGACCCAAGTCCAAAGCAGTTTCCACATCTGAAAATGCAGAAAGTGCTGTTTGCGCATAACTAGCAACAGCTGCCTTTTGCTCCGCATTTGCGGCTTCAACTTGTGCGTCTAACCGCCCACCATCTAAAATAGGGGCAGCAATACTCCCAATAGCTTGCCACGCAAGATTAGCTGGATTCAACAGGCTACTTAAACTACTAGATGATCCCCCCAAACTGCCCGTCAGCGATACACTTGGTAATTTTGCAGCTTGCGCTTGGTCCAGCTTATTAAACGCTGCTGCTACTTGTCTCTCTGCAGCTATTAAATCAGGTCGACGTTCCAATAATTCGGAGGGAATACCTGGACTTGGAGCCGCTGGTACATTTGGTAACTTAGCCTCAATCGTTAATTCAGCTGACGGATATCTACCGAGTAATAATTCTAGCGAACGAATGGCATCACGCTGTGCGCCCTTGCTGGCTATTAATGCATCTTCAGCCGACGCAACTTCTGCTTTTGCAAGTGCAATATCTTGTTGATCGGCTAAACCATTATCAAATTGAACCTTTGTAATACGCATCGTTTCAGCTACAGCATCAAATGTCATTTGCGTAAGTTCAGTTTGCTTAATAGCCTCAATAGATACAAAATACGCTTTTGAAACGCCCGCTGCCAGCGAATATTGAGTAAAAACATATTCCGCTTCAGCCGCTTTAAGGCTTTGCACGGCAGCATTTTCTCCAGCGGCTAATCGCCCCCATATATCAAGTTCCCAACTGGCTTGTAAATTGGCGTTAAGCGAACCACTCGATGAACCCTCGAGCGCGCCAGCGTCAGACCCGCCAGTACTGAAACCTAATTGAGGACTCAAAGCTGAACCCGCTTGAGTCACTAGCGCACGAGACACATTCACATTTTGTGCCGCGGCTTGAAGGTTATAATTGTTTTTTTGTGCCTCCATAACTAACGACGTTAAAAGAGGATCATTTAGCGAAGACAACCAACCAGATTCGACAGTGCCTACTCTTTCGGCAATGCTAGACCAATTAGTTGGCACATCTCCCAAGCTTTCATTTACCGCGGTTTTTGCCGTTTCTTGCCTATCTGGGCTAGAGACGCAACCTTGAAGTGCTATGGAGGTCGCGATTGATATCGATACGGCTAAATATGTTAGCTTTTTCATTACTAGTTAACCTCACTTTCAGTGGATTTAATTCTAAAAAATACAGCGTACAAAGCGGGTACAAGCACAAGTGTAAGAATCGTTGCAAACGTTAATCCAAACACTAAAACGACTGCCATCGACTTAAAGAAGGCATCGTAAAACAAGGGTAAGACTCCCAATACGGTTGTTAAAGCACCCATCATTACAGGTCTCACTCTGCTTGCAGCTGAGTCAACAACAGCATCAAAACGTGCTTTACCCTCAGCAATTTCTATGTCCATTTGGTCAACTAATACAATACCGTTTTTAATTAATAAACCAGACAAAGAAAGTAAACCCAATATCGCCATAAATTCCATCGGTGTTCCCGTCAGTAGCAAGCCCGATACTACTCCGATAAGCGCAAGAGGCACAACTAACCATATGACTAATGGTTGCCTAATGGCATTAAATAAAACAACCACCACCAACACCATTGCCAAGAAACCAAGTGGTATTGTGCTTGCTAACGCGTCATTCGCTTCAGCACTGTTACCAGATTCACCTCCCCAAGTAAGGCTATATCCTGGAGGTAAATCCATATTTTCTATTTGCGGTTTTAGTCGCGCAAATAAATCAGACGCTAAGGTGCCCGATACTGGGTCACTTTGAGCCTTAATTTTCCATACTCGGTCTTCTCTTTTTAACAGCGCATCTCGCCACGCAGTATTAATACCTGATACAACTTGACGCAAGGGAACTGTTGACCCAGTCGAAGTACTAACCAATTGTATTTGTCCAATATCTCTTGGACTAACTCTTTCATTTTCAGGTGCTCTCATCACTATAGGTATGAGAGTATCTCCGTCTCTGTAAACACCAACTGAACGGCCTGAGAAATTAGTTAACAGCCCATTTGACAAATCTTCTCTTGATACACCTAAGCGTCGACCTATCGAATCTGAATATTCAGGTTGCACTATAGCTACTGGCTGACGCCAATCATCTTGTACAGAAATCGCACCACCATCGGCTATCATTAATGCTTTAGCTTCTTCCGCCAATTTTCTTAACACAACTGGATCAGGCCCGCTAAACTCGGCTTCAATTTTACTCCCACCCCCTGGACCAAGCTGAAACTGCCAGACCTTAGATTGTGCTTCTGGATAGCCCGTGTCGACGAGATTTTGGATAACTGGGACTAACTTTTCAATATTGTTGTAACTATCGACTTTTAATAAAAATTGACCATACGAGGAATTATTGCTTTCAGGCGAATATACAAGCATATACCGCAATGCACCTGCTCCAATTAGAGTTTGTACGTTCTCGATACCTTCTATTTTAACGAGCTCATTTTCTAAAGTAAGTATGTCCTTTTTAGTACGCGAAATATCAGTTCCTTCAGGCATCCAAAAATCCACTACAATCTGCGGTGTAGTAGAGGCAGGGAAAAAGCCATCTTTAACAAATTGAAAGCCCCAAACCGACGCGGCAAAAAGGACGACGGCTGCCCCAATAGGAATCCAGCGAAAGTTGAGTACTGTTCGTAAAAATTGTTTATAGGCAGAAAGAAACTTACCCTCTGCTTCTTCACTTTGCTCGGGGTTTTCTTGTTTAAACATTAAGTTTGCTAAAAATGGGACTATCGTGATAGCAAATAACCAACTATAAAACAAAGAAATCATGACCACCCAAAATAAGTGCCCGGTATATTCAGCGGTACTTCCAGGCGCTAAACCGATAGGTGCAAAGGCAATAATCCCCACCAGTGTTCCACCCAATAAAGGCCAAATTGAGCGTTCTATAATTCGTTTCGTGACCGCTAATTTATCTTCCCCTTTCTTCGTTCCTACCAATATTCCTTCTGTTACCACTATGGCATTATCCACTAGCATACCCAAGGCAATAATGAGAGCGCCTAAGGATATGCGATGCATAGGAATATCCACCATGTACATGGTGGTTAAGGTCGCTGCAATGGTAATAACAAGCACAGAACCAATGATGAGTGCAGATTTTAATCCCATAAAGAAAAATAGGGTAACCAAAACAATCACAAGCGCCGCAAGTACATTTAAGGCAAAGTTTGAAACGGCTAAGTCAGTTATTTTTCCTTGATGGTAGTACTCATGTAACTCAATTCCATGTGGCCGTTGGTTTTCTAATTCCTTAAGCTTTTGCTCTATCGCATTTCCCATAGCGACAACGTTAGCGCCAGTCACATTTGAAATTCCCAAACCTATAGCGGGTTGCTGGTCGTAGCGTATTTCATGCGATAGTGGATCAACGTAGTCTCGATATACATTTGCTACGTCTCGCAAATATACAAGGGTGCCTTCAGTGCTTGTTGTTACCACCAAGTTACTTATCGCTTCAACCGAATCAATTGAACCTGAGGGTTGAATAGTTAACCGGCTGTCTCCTACTTTCACATTCCCCGACGAAATCACCGCATTCTGATTACTCAAGTCTTGAATAATATTGTTAATGGATAAACCAAGTGTTGCCGCTCGTTCTCTTGAGATTTCAACGTATATCGCTTCACTCTGTAGCCCTGACAATGAGACCTTTGCAACACCATCGACGGTTAATAATCCGGTACGTAAACTTTTTGCATACTCTTTTAGTTCGTTATACGTAAACCCATTGCCCGTTAGCAAATAATACACACCATACACATCACCAAAATCATCATTTACGATAGATGTACCTGCATTCGGAGGCATGCTTTGCTGAGCGTCTGCAACTTTATTTCTGAGTTTTGACCAAATACTTTGGAGGGATTCTTTAGAAGGTGAAAACTCATATAAAATATCTACATGGATCATTGAAAGACCTGCCGATGAGACGGATCTAATTTCATCTACTTCTTGCAATTGTTGTATAACGGTTTCAAGGGGATCCGTGACCTCATTGGCTACCTCTTCGGGTGTAGCACCTGGATATTGTGTAACAATAACTGCCGTACGGATCGTAAACTCAGGGTCTTCAAACCTTGCCATATTTTCATAAGCGAACCATCCGCTATACAAAGAAGCAATAATAACTAGGGTCGTAATTAGACGGTTCTTAACCGCAAAAATACCTATATTCATTACTTTTCCTTATCTACAACGACATTGAACGCACAACAAGACCCTCAGTCAGGTACGAACCACCTGCTGCAACGATTGTATCTCCGGCGACTAAGCCACTTGAAACGACAAGCTGTTCACCAATACCCGTTCCAACTTCTACACCCTGTCGAGTAACCGCCATTGTTTCCTTGTTTATTTTCCAAACAAACTGACCATTACTATCAGTATTGATAGCACTTAGTGGGATTTTTATTTGACCTTCTACCGAATCTTGACTTCTTAAAGCAAAGGTAGCAGAAATATTACCCGTCATACCTGGTAAAATCACAAGGTTATTAGGTGGCACAAAACCAAAACGTGCTTCAAAGGTTTGTGTTGTCGGGTCTGCTTCTAAGGTACTAGAAACAAAGGTTACTGGAATAGTTTGGCCATCGGCTGCATCTAACACAATATGCGTTTCAATAGGCTCTAGTTGCTTAGAGCGTGTAACCAATGCGGCAGGTATTTTTATCAATGCCTCTGCTGCACCTTGTGTTTGCAATGTAACAATTACTTGTGAAGGTGAGATAACTTGTAGCTCATTGGCCATTTTACTTGCTATAACGCCACTAAATGGGGAGGTTAATTCAGTATCCTCAAGAGCCTTTTTTGCTGAGTCCAACTGCGATGCCGCAACATCGTAAGCCGCTTTACGTTGATCAAATACGTTTTGTGCAATTGCATTTTCTCTGATGAGCCTTTCCGCTCTTTCAAAATCTAGCTTGGCGCTGTCATATTGTGATTGTATGACTTGCAATTCATTTATAAAATTTCGTTTCTCTAACGTGGCTATCACATCGCCTTTTTCTACAGTATCGCCTTCTCTTACATTCAGTTTCTCTATTCGACCCGAGACCTGAAAGGTTAAGTCTTTTGAACTTAACGCTTCAACTACCGCTGGGAAATTTAGGGTTTGAATATTAGACGTTTGTGTCACTTCAAGTAATTTTGCAGGTCTCACCATTTCAGTTTCTTCGACCACAGGAGCATCAGAGCACCCCGCTAGAATAGCTGTACTAAGTGTGACTGTAAGAATGAGGTTTTTTCTAATTAACATAAGATATCCATTTATCATTAAATTATTTAAAGCGAAATTGCGAAACCGATGACAAACGCATTTGTTACATCAACAAAAACTGTCGCTATCAACGGTAACTTCGAAATCTAAATCTACACCCCTAAAGGCAAAAATATAATGTTATGAAGACTACTTCAATCAGTCTTCTACTGACAGCGATAAGTAAATTTATTTGTGTAACTTAGTCGTTTGTCCATTTCTAATCCTAGTAATTGCTTCTACCAAAAAGGCGGTGTTCAAACCGACAATAATCAAACCATTTACAGCCGCAATACTGCCTAAAATTCGCCATTCACCGGGTAAAGTAATATCCCCATAGCCTAATGTTGTAAATGTGACTATTGAGAAATAAAGTGCTGGCTCCATTGTCTCAAATGCGCCTAATAAAAGAAATAAAAAACCCCACGCCCAGCTTGAAGCAGATAAGCCTAAAAATAGCCATAGAACTATAAAAACTAATGAACAAATGAATTTAACGGTATGTGGTGGTCGACTCAGCATTTGCCCACAAGCGCTCAGCCCTTTTACTAATAAGCCAATGAAGACGACTTGGATGACAACTGTGACTGCAATAGTCACCCCGCCAATTAGTAATTGCTCTAACATTAAGTTTCCATAAATGGTCGGACTTTAATTATCTTACTTTTCGACTGTTCAATAACGCTATTTTTTGTGTATTTATCACTTTGCATTGTTTGTTAAAAAGGGTCTAAGTTTGACGATTCCCGCTTTTATTTGATAATGAACGTTCGTTCAGTTGGTGTCAATTTAATGCTAGAAAAAAGAATAAAGATCTTGCGGTTAGCCGAAAAACTGCTCGCGGTCAAAGGGCTCTATAACTTATCGATGAAACAAGAAACTTCCAAATCAAGGATTGCAACGGGCACAATATATTTGTGCTTCAAAAGTAAAAATGACTTAGTCCAAGAACTGCATCAGCAAAACTTAATGAGCCTCGCAGCATTTTTGTTTGACAATTACGATGAATCACAAACCTTAAAAAAGCGCTTTATTTACTTGTGGCATAGAATGTGGGAGTTTGGTTTGCTTTATCCAGAATCCATTCTTTGTAAACCAGAATTTGCTAAACTACCTGAAACTATTCAACAGCAAGAAGAATCATTAGCTAGGAACCTTTTTGCTCCTCTCGGTAAAATCTATGAAGAAGGCGTGCAACAAAAAGTGTTTAGGAACTTACCGCCCGCTGTGCTAGCAGCTATTTCATTTGAACCCTGCACAAATTTATTACGCCAACAAATCATTGGTCAATTAACTTTAAACTCAAACGAAGTAGAAGAAGCTGCGTTATCATGTTTAGCGGCAATATTGCTGAGGCAGAAAGACATCTGAAAATAGAGCATTAATTTGAAAGCATTCAATATCAGCATAAACTCAAAAAATGTAATATCGCCTAAGATAATCTTATTACTATTTTTTGCGATGTTCACCATTTCATGCGCAGCACCTAGTCGCAAATTATCAAATCAACAACTGCTTGCGCGTTCAGAGGCATTTGCACAGACTTATGAAAGCGAATTAGAAAAAATTGCTGATATAGAAAAGGAAATTTTTGTGAGGAATTTAATAGCTATATTTTCAGTCATTTTGATCACGAGCTTTGCATGCCCTGCTTATTCTTACAGCAACAATGAGCTTTAAAATGTATCTTTGTCTAACGTAACTCACGATGAAGAAAAATTTACCATAAAGGCTGATGTGCTAGTCAGCAATAAACAAGAAAGCCTCAACTCCATATTGAATATAAATGTTTTTATTGTAGGTTTGTAAACTTTATATAGAATATTTGCCAGAAGAAACAAACGCGCTTCTTATAAGGTATTAGGCGAATTCAGAAATTTACTTTGGTATAGATTCTATTATTGAAGTCAAAGTTGGACAAAAACAAGAGAAATAAAACTTTTAAGTAATGGATAATAAATACTTGGTATCTGTAATAAGCTTAAAAATGTTGAGCTCCTTGGGACATGCGAAAACATAACAACAAGCAATGAGGGAATTTAATGAAAAGGCATGGTTTATTAATCATTATACTGTTTGGTTTGACTGGTTGTTTAAGTCTAGTACCGGAAACTACCGAAATGTGCAAAGTAAAAGAGTTTAGGGATATTCTTACCGGTGCGAAGGTAGTAAACATAACTGAATGCTGGGCACCTGTGTCCAATGCTACATTGGAGACCCCAAAGTATCAGGTTGGTTTTTCATGGTCGAGCGACCACCCCGATAAAATTTTATTTATTTCAACGCTCTATACTATCGATCGTGCTCGTACTTATTTGAACTTTAGAGATTTATCAGTAATCAATCAAGATGATATAAAAACTTTCAAATTTAACGATAAATTACTAAGTGATAGTGGCTATAACACTCTTACCAATAATAGTTATACAATAACGGGCTCTGCGGTCACAATTCCTTTTTCATTGTTTGAAAACATAGTCAGTTCTAAAGATATCAAAGTTAGAATTACCACAAGCAGTCATTCTGAAGAATATGATTTTAGTGGACCAGATATTGGAATGGCAAATTATATAATGAAGCACATTCCAATATATCTAGAAAAAATAAAGGAATTTAAATGATAATTGTTAATTTCTTATCTTTAAGTCTTCGTATGGTAAAAGTCGTTTTCAAATACAAGCATATATTACTAAATAACTAGGACTGGACTTCCCAGATTTTGCTGGAAACTTTTAACAGTTATAATGTAACTCTCAATAGAGTAATTTATGATAGGCAGTTACACAAAATTAGTTACAGGCTCGGTTCCAGTAGCAGAATTGAAGGTAAAATGATGGATCTAAAAGTGTTTAAAGACGCTCTCGATCAAACTCGAAAAAGAGCGATTAAAAATTTATTAGCGTTACAGGAACTTAAACCACTTAAGTTAATGCTTAGCTCTGAAAAATTAAAAGAAATCGAGCGCGACTTATCAATTCTAACAATTGATTTTGTAGAAGCTGTTGACGCTTTTTATGATGACGTAAAAGTATCTGGAATGTATGGCACAGATACCCTATCACCAGTGCTAACAAGAATTGATTCTATTAGGTTAGGCACAAGTTTAATAGTAGATAATTGTAATCAAGATGCCAGTAGCCTAAGAACTAACGTTTATTTCTACAGAACAATGGCAATTTCGATAATAGCTTTAATCGTGTCTTTAGTAGCGTTGGCTGCTTGACAATAAAAAGTACTGTATAAGGTAACGGAAAGGTAATGCTAAAATAGGGTGATTGCTAAAGGCCTTTATAATTGGTCGGTGTGAGAGGATTTGAACCTCCGACCCCTGACACCCCATGACAGTGCAACACATATTTAGTAATCATTATATTAATTTATACACACCTCGCCAATAAGCCACCAACCCTTGTTTTAATTGATATTAAGTATAAAATAACAACTACATACATATAAATGCATTTCATGACAAATAGATTTCCAATTTAAAAAATGTGCTACACAGGTGCTACATGAAATTTATTCTTCAAGTTTTAGGGACGAATAATGTCAACGGTAAAACTCAAAATCTCTGACTCAATACTTAAAAATGTTGATGACTCTATAAAGCGAATTAACGACACTGAATTATCAGGCTTTCATGTAAGGCTCGGCAAAACAAAGAACGATGGTACCCGTAGCACGAAATTCTACCTTTATTATCGCATTGGCGGTAGAAACGGAAAGCAAGGTAACTTCTTGTTAGGATCAGCATCCACGATATCGACTAAAGAAGCCAGAAAACAGGCTAATATCCAAACTGGTAAAATACTCGCTGGTGAAGACATTGGTGCAAAAAAAATAAAAAATAAATCAAAAATAGTTCAAGATAAGTCGGCACCTATCCTCAACAACTTATTAGATCAATTCGTGATACACGCAAAACTTCACAGAAAACGACCTGAAGAAGTTGAGAGAGCTTTTAATGCAGACGTTCGCCCTACTATCGGAAAAATAAAATTAATAGATTTAGAAGAAGATCCTAAACTTACAATTAAGCGTTGCTTAGACCCAATTAAAGATCGTGGTTCATTAGTACAATCAAATAAAACATTGGTTTTATTAAAACAAGTATATCGTTTTGGTGTCGCTCGTGGTGAGCTATCAAGTAATCCTCTACAGAACACGAAACGAAACGATATAGGTGGAGTAGAGAGAGCTAGAACGCGAAGTTTAACAATGGATGAATTGACATATTTTTATGACTGGTTGAAAACTTCGACAGCAAGCATTCAAGTTAAGCAATGCTTCAAGTTAATAATCTTAACTGGTTGTCGGTCACAAGAAATGACATTAGCAAAATGGCAAGATATCGATTTTAGGAAAAATATGTGGTGTTTCCCCGAAGAAAATCGAAAAGGTGAAAAGAATCAAACAAAAGAGCACCTTGTACCGTTGACCGAACTAATGAAAAGTTGTTTGTTAGAATTGAAAAATGCGTTTGTTGACCTTGAAACGGATTTTATTTTTCCATCTGTAAGTTCAACTAACAACGGTAATATAGATCGTGCAGCGCCAGCCAAGTTTCTAAGACGAAGGTTTATAAGCGAAACACCAGAATTAAATATGCAAAAGTTTGTACCGCACGATTTAAGACGAACATTCAGGACGCATTTATCAAGACTTGGTGTTAATGCTGTGGTCTGCGAAAAACTTTTGTCGCATCAGCTTGAAGGGATGCTTCGTGTTTACGATGTTCATGATTATATGAATGAACGTAGAGAAGCGTTAGAACTATGGTCAGATATCATGCAGCCGATTATTGAGGGATAAATTATGAGTGGAACTAATATCGCAAAGTGGGCGATTCTAGCCAAACAGACTAAAGGTAAACTCGAACAAAGCAAAACTAAAAATGATTTTGAGGCATCGCTCAAACTAGCAGAAGAATTAATTGTCTATTTAGAGAAACTTGCTTTTAATAACTTACAACCAAAAACAAACGTATTAGAAATAATGCAATCGATACCCAATGACAAGTTTGAAGAATATTCGGTGGATGCTCATATCGATTCTGAGATCGATCGAATACATAAATCTGCTCAAATTGAATCTGAAAAGTTTAAACGTTCAAAAGGTGGCAGAAATTCACAATGGAAAGAACATGAGATATTTTTAACCGACTTGATAACTAAGTTTATAGCTGGTGAAATCAAAAACAAAGTAGCTTTAAAGGAGCATATTCACACAGAATTTAACCGAGAACCCGACAGTAAAACTATCAACAAATGGATTACCTGTTATAAAGAAACAGGAGATATATTCAAGGAGTAACTAGTTACTCCGTTGTTTACTACTAAATCACCTGTATCGTGACATTGTATTTAAATTTATTTAGGAGTAAATACAATGTCACACTTGTTAAAAGACCCAGAGTTAGCTGTACAGCTAAATTGCTCAAAAACTACTATTCGTCAAAGTCGAGTTACAGGAAAGCTGTTAGGTATTGCGGCGCCAAAGCATCTAAAAATTGGCCACTCAGTTCGTTATCGTCAATCAACTATTGATGCATGGATCGAAAATCTTGCGCAATATGAAATAGATGGAGCACAAGCATAATGAAACCGAATACTCGAATTAAAACAAGTCATTTGAAAATTATCAGTCATGCAATGCTCGAACTAATCGAAGCATTGGAAGGAATGATGGTTGATATTGAATCACTGAAAATTGCACAAAAAGAACTTGCTCGTTGCACTGGATTTATAACAATTCAAACTATTCGTGAAGAACAGGTTGACCGCCTGCTGGTAGAGTTGGACAAATTATATTTAGACGGACTTGCACCGTCCCATATACAAAACGGATACGATGGATTACGCCGTTTTTCGAATAAACTTTTTGGTCTTGAACTTGCTGAAATATTAATACAATTTGGAGTGAAACAGGATGCTTAAATTATCACACAGATTCTTGAAAACATCAGATTTAGACGGAAAAACAGTTAGTTATTCGGCAGGTATGACAAACGGGTCGCTTACTCTTTTACCAACACCAAACCAATCTGACGAATCAAAAATTTTTCTTCTTATGAAAAAAATTGATGACGATAAATATATCGAACTAAAAATTAAAATATCAGAAGATAAGTATATGTTCTTCAGCGCTGTTTTATTTTGCATAGAAGAAGGGAAGAAACTTGATCCAATCGTAGCCGAAAATACAACTATTTGGCTCGATTCAATCTTCAACAGAATGCTTGAGCTTTCGATCACGAAATAAACCCAAAAGAAGAACAAAATGCAACCAAGTATCCCAAGTTTACAGCCGGTTTTGCCGGTTGCAGTTCCGCAAGTTTTTCCTGATAAAAATATGGCGGAACAATTTTTAGACGCAATTGACAAAAATGGTGAACACCATTTTCGATTAATCAAACAAGGTCAAAACCCCATTAGAATTACATCGCTTGATAAATGCTTGTCGTTAAATCAGCAAGGTTATGACGCCTTTTTTGTAGTTAATCGTTTAAAGCAAAATGCAAAAGACCAAACAACTGAAAACATTGATGGAGTAAGAGCGCTATTTATTGATATGGATCGTCAGATAAGTGACTTAGGTACACTAATAAAATCAATGGCAATCAAGCCTTCAATCATCATAAATTCAAGCCCTCAAAAATATCATTTTTATTTTTTTGTTGAGCAATGGCCTCTAGATCAATTCAAAGCGGTTCAGCGCCACTTAGCAAAGAAATTCCATGCAGATCCAACTGTATCTGATTTACCACGTGTAATGCGTTTGGCTGGCTCTATTCATTGGAAAAATAAACCATACCTATCAAAACTTATTGGTGAAATTGGCGATGAAGATTACAGCTATGACGATATTTGCGAAGCGTTTAGTTTTAGTTATGAGCAAGTTCTACAAAGAAATAAGTCGGGCAATAGCGAAGCTGAAATATCGGACGGTAGCGAATGGCAAATCGAGTATATCAGGGAGCTATTGACGCATATTGAATCCCGTGACCAGACTTATGAACAATGGCGTAATATTGCCTTTGCGCTTAAAAGTTACTTTCCAAACGAACTTCAGATTGCGGGTAAACTATTTCATGAATTTAGTCAACGCGATTCAGCACGATACAATGAACGAGAGTGCCAAAATCAAATTGACAATGCTGATCCCAATGGTGGGATTACCATTGGCACACTGAGACAGATGGCGGTCAGTGATGGCGCAGATATTGGAGAGATAGAGCGAAAGCACCGCCCCGTTATCGATATATTTCCGCCTGTTCCAGATTCAAATTGTGTCAAAACAAAAACCGACAAATTATTTGGTTTTCCGTTTGTAAACTCGAAAGGTAAGCCAACACCTGTAATTGAAAATCTTGAATACATCATTGACCAACTTGGATATCAAGTCCGATATAACTTGATAAAAAAAGAAGTTGAGATATTCATACCAGATTCAAAATTTTCTATTGATAACAACACTAATTGCTCATTGACTACGTTAGAAAGTGAAGCTATTAAGTTTGGCTGGACTAATAGTGCTAAAATACGTGATCAAGCGGTTGTGATTGCAGACAAAAACCCTTTCAACCCTGTGTTAAAGTTCATAAAAAGTAAACCTTGGGACGGTAAGAATAGACTCGACAGTTTCTATGAATCAGTGGTTAGTAAAAGTGATCCAAAGTTAAAGCAAATATTGATGTTCAGATGGGCGATACAGGCGGTAACTTTAGCAATAAAAGAAAATGAAGCCGCTCAAGGGATTTTGGTATTCACAGGCGCTCAAGGTATTGGTAAAACCCGTTGGTTCAATAGTCTTGTTCCTAAAGAGCTAGGCCTTACAAAAGATGGGGCTTTACTTCAACCATCAGATAAGGACAGCATTACTCAAGTTGTGTCGTATTGGCTTGTCGAATTAGGTGAAATAGACGCTACATTTCGAAAGTCTGACATAGCACAACTTAAAAGTTTTATTACAAAATCTGAAGATGAAGTTCGAGTACCCTATGCAAAATCAGCTAGCAAATGGAAGAGACGTACAGTATTTTTTGCTAGTGTAAATGATAGTCGTTTTCTGACTGACGACACAGGAAATAGACGGTTTTGGACAATTGATATTGAAACGATAAAAGTTGACCACGAAATTGATATGCAACAATTATGGGCGCAATTTTACAATTTGGTATGTCAAGGTGAGCGACATTATTTAGATGAGCAAGAACTATCTTTACTTAATTCTCAGAACAAAGAATTTACTCAAATTGATCCCGTACTTGAAATAGCAACCAACAAATTAAATTGGCAAAGTGATCAAAAGTTTTGGTCATGGAAAACATCAACTCAAATAGCTCAATTACTTAATTTAGATGCTTCAAAAAAGGCCGAAATAAACAAAATGTTAAATGCAATTAAGCAACTTTTGAGTGACAACGGGGTGACAGAGGGTGACAGCTTCAAGAGAACGAAACATCATCGTTTGTATTTATGCCCCCCAATTCAAACTAATTTTCATGCAGTAGACGTTGATAGAGAAGATTCTAAGGCAAATATTGCACATTTGGTGACAGGGATGACAACTGGGTGACAGTAATACTCAAGATGCTGTCATCTCTACAGTCCCTATATTTATTACCTTTCAGTCAATTGGTGACAAGGGTGACAGCATATATAGTTAAAAACTTTAATAAAGTAATAAAAGGAGAAATACATACTTATAAAACAGCAACAACAGGAAGTTTGAAAAGGACTGTCACCGTTGTCACCCTGTCACCCAGTTAATTTGTCCGTGAAAAAGTTTAACTTATCGCTACAAAGAACCAGTTATAGATGAGGTATGAACAAACTGAACAAATGACATAGCCCCATAAGTTGACGGAATCACCGTTTTTATTCGGTCAGTTGCAATAGTATTTAATTTGTCGAAATCAATGTTCGGCTCGTCAATTACGAAATAAAAATAAAAGAATGGAGTCTTTTTGTACTTTCTAAAGTTAAGATGAATAAGGCGATCTATTTGCGCGTATATTTCGTTTTCATTTGGTACCTTTCTATAGTATTTGACGTCCATAACGTGCACAAATTTCATATCAAATGTCATTGCGTCTAGTATTTCCCGCTTTGACCCATCATCAAATACCACATCGGTTTGAAAGCTAAGTCCTTTTTCATTTTCAATTTTATATATAAGCGAATTTTTGATCTCAGAAGTTTTTTCGGCAGTCTCTTTAACTAGACTAGCTGGCAGTGGCGGAGGCGGTGGAGCTTCCTTTCTAAGTCGGATATTTGAAATGTCACTACCAGATTTAACCTGCTCCTGAGGTAGTTTAACATCACCTACCTTCACCGTTTGTTTTTCTTCATTCAATGCGATTTTTGCATCTTCCTGTAGCTTATTTTGAATTTCCTTAGGATCAGCTTTTGAATAAGATTTTGTGAAATTATCTTCGTTTTGATAGTCAGCAGGTGCGTACAACACTTCATGTTTTGTATACAATGTATAAAAAAACAAAAGTACTATTAGAGGAGGAAAGAACATTACAAACCAAATGAAATAGAAAGCTAGTTCTTTATCTAAAAAAGGCAAAACACCAATGCTTATGGATTCAGAAAGCCCAGCAAAGAAAGCTATAATTGTAAGAGGATTTTTTATGAAAGTTATATTTTTCAAAGTAGTACTAACTGTTTATAAATAGTAATGGTTAAATTACCACAGCACCACGTGATTGATAAATGTTTTGTTCTTCAAGATCTGTCATGTAACTAAAAAACCCAGTAACTAACGCGGCAATTGGATCAATCTTATTTGGGCTTTTGGATTTATCGAGTTTCACATTGCCAGCAGGATCCATTTGCAAAACTACGTTCGACATAGCCCAATTTAGTACTGGATTACCATCATGCACGAGTCGCTTAGATTTGGTGTAGGCTTCAATTTCCTTACAACTTGGACTCATTGAACGATAACCCTGTCCAACTTTTTCAACCGTGAAACCTTGTTGCTGTAATTGCGTGACCAGATACGTCGAGTTCCACGGGTCGAACGCCAATGATTTAATATCATAATCTTGCCCTAGTTGAGCAATATCACGTTCGATAAATTCATAATCGATAACATCAGACGGTGTTAAATGAAGGTGTCCAGCGGCTACCCATGCACGATAGAAATTACGGTTTTTACAGTTCGGATCATCAAGTACAGACTTGGGCAAATAGTATCTGCCAGATACCACCACCTTATCACCTTGCGGAAATATCATACTCACTGCTGTAATATCGCTTTTAGAGCTTAAATCAAGCCCTAGATAGCACTCAGAACCTTTTAGCGCGTCCAAATCAATATCAGCACCACATTTTTTCCATTGAGCAAGCTTGATCCACTCTTGTTCGCCTTCATGCCAAATATTAAAGCGCTTTACCAATGTTTCAACCCATGTTGTGGGCATACCTTTTGCCCTATCAACTTGCGTACTTAATTCATCTTTTGAAATGCTAATATCTAGATTCGGGTTGGCTTTACCCCACATACTAGGCTGTTCGACTTCTTTTTCATCATCCAATGTGTAAATAATCCCAAAATACGATTCATCAATTGCTTCACTAGATAATATTTGTTTCACATAATTGTGCTGTTCTTTACAAAATGACAGTGAACTTGTACCAGCCGTACTAATGGCGAATAAGAGCGCATTTTGACGCGCTCCCATGCCTAAACTTATAGCACTGTATACAGAGTCATCAGGATGTAAATGCAACTCATCTATAATTGCACAACTTGGGTTCGTGCCTTCAATTGTATTAGCTTTAGCCGCCAATGGTCGCATGATTGAATTGCACTTTGGCTCTACCATATGATGCTGAAAAGATTTTATGCGTTCATCGAAGGCTAGTTTAACCATTTGCTTGGCATCATCAAACACAATGCGTGCTTGGTCACGTGATACCGCTGCCGTATAAATATCTTGCTGACCTTTTTCACATAACAAAAACCAATTCGCAATAATAGCCGCTAAACTTGATTTACCGTTTTTGCGTGGCACTTCCACATAAATCGTTCTGTATTTTCGTTGCCCGTTATCGACTCTAATAAAGCCGAAAATATTCGCCAGTATAAATGCTTGCCAGCCTTGCAGTTCAATTCGTTCACCACGCAAATGGCCTTTTACATGTGGACATAGGCTTGCGAATTTAATAACACGATTGGCTTTTACTTCATCGAATAGATAGGCGGAGTTTTTCAGGTCGGTAAAATAGCGTTCAACGGCTTGTTTAACAGTTTTGCACGCTAACAATTCACCACGTTGTATTGATAAGGCGTAGTCATTCCATAAGCTCATCAAGCGGATCTCGTTTGGTATCAATCGGTAATTTATCAGCCAGTAATGCACCGAATTTAATCATCAACTTTTGTGCTTCAGTCAATACTTTAAAGGCAGGGTTTTGACCACGTGTTTTGTTCGCATTCATCATTAGAAATAGACCATGTTCTTCAATGTCATGCATGGACTGTCGGTATATTGCATAGTTTTGACAATACAGTTCGAGCCACGCCCAATCCTGATCATTCACATCGTCACGCTTTCGCAATATAGGCGCATACAACCGCCATTGAGATTTGGCAAAGTCGCTTAAATAGCTTGGCATTCTCACCTAGCACCCCCTAATGAAAAAGTGTCGTGAATAAAAATATGAAGGAGACGGCGATAGCACGGTAGGTAGGCTCACGTAGCAGATCCCCCCCGTACAGCACCAAAACCACGCTTGTCGATGACTCTTGTCTTCCAAGCATGACAGTCACGGCACAACGGTTGATGATTATCTTCAACATAGAACAACGGATCATTTGCACCATTAACAGGCTCAATGTGATCAACGACTGTTGCAAGATTGATAATGTCGTAATCTTTGCAACGTACACATAATGGATTAGCGCGAAGATAACGCTTTCTATATCTGCGCCAAGTATGATCGTAGCCTTTATAGTGGGCTGGTAATCGTTTGTCTTTTGGACGTTGATTATGATTAGCGCAGTATTTGCCTATTGATACATCAACACGCAAAGGGCAACCGGTGAATGCACAACGTTTAACTTCCACCGTCTTGCACCGATTGACCCTTTTGGATCCATGATTGACTGAACTCATCACCGCCTTCACGTGGTGGCATATTCTCAGACCGCCTGACCTCATTGGGTGACATCACGCCATTACGAATAGCCGCATCATAGACTTCATACCGTTCAGTTGAATTCGCACGCAACAAATCAGCCGTATTGAATTCAATAATGGTATTGGTACGGTACCTATCTGACAGTAATTTGTTACTAAATTCTTGCTGAATATTGGTCAATAATGGACGCAAAGTTTGACCCAAGAATGCACGGCTGGCTTCAGTGAAGTTAGCGTATGTGCTGTTGGTATAGTCTTGTAAGAAGATAGGCGATAACTTAAACATTCTTGCCACATCGACCACTGAGAAATTACGTGCCGCTAACCATTCAGCATCTTGGTTTGATAGGCTAATAGGTTTGAACTTCAACCCTTGTTCAAGCAATAGAATTTTACCTGTATTGCTTGTCCCTGAATGCGCATCAGATAGCGAATCTTTTAGACGCTTAATCGAATTCTCGTCTTTAAACATACTATCGGTTTCAAAGACACCTGAAGGTTTAACACCGTTTTTAAATAGTCTTGCACCATGCTCTTGTTGTGCTAATCCTAGACCAATCGCTTCACGGCATATTTGAATAGGAGATTTACCTTCAATGCCATCGTCAGTGTGGTATTTCAAATGCAGCACTTCTTCTTTCAAAAGATTGGCAAACTTGCCAGTTTCTAGTGCGATTTGATAACCCAATAGTCGCTGATTGTCTTTACGAATAATCACGCTATCAGGGTGTAATAAGGTCAATTGATTGGGTTTGCCCGTGCCATCATATTCAATGCGTGCGTATGCATTACCACGCAACAACATAGAGCGTATCAACGCCAATTTAAAATCATAGGCCGTCATACCGTTGTGATTGGGTGCTTGGTTTAATAAGCGTTCGATATGATGGTTTTGTGCACGCGTTCTTACATCATTGGTTTGTTGGTATACATGCACGGGTAAACTGGCGACCGCTTCAGATAATACCGATATGGCACAATGCACCGCTGGCAATGCTTGTGCGGTTTGTGAATTAACCGCCTGACCTGACGTAGTATCCGCGCTTAGACTCAACAATAAATCGTGATTATTAGGGCGTGACCGTTTAAAGAAACTGAACATTAGATACGCTCCAATAGGTCAAGACGCTGTTGATGATGCACTACTTGTCCCACTTGCATAGAACGTTGCGCTACTGCCACATTCGTCGCTTTATAAGCTGGCATACTGGTGATAGTAATTTCATGTAATACTGCACGCGTAACCGTTCTAAGTGGCGGGGCTTGGTCATAATCCCAATTATCACCGCCAGTAGGGACGGAAAAACCAAAGGACATACCACGAATATCACCACGCTCAATCGATACCATCAATTCATCAGCGGTGCGGGTATCAGGTGGCGAGATTTCCACCAATAAACCTTGGTCATCACTGCGTATACTCATGGTGTTTGAGATAGTGCGCCCTAATAGCATTTTATAATCATGCTCAACCAAGGCACGTATATCGCCATTAATAGAATCACCAAACGCACCGTGTTGAATGATTTCAGTAAAGCCGCCTAGGTCTTCAGATCGTGAGCCGTACACAACAGGCCGACCCACAATCTTTTTACCTGACACTTTGAAATCATGACTTGCACGTAATTCAAAGTTCATCGTCTTATGCCGCTTTTTTGAGGATTTTAACGGCATTACTATCAACTAGACCGCCGCCCACATAGCGGGTGGTGAGCATTTTGACGTAGCCCGGTTGCGTAATATTGTCGCGTATCATGCGTGTGCCTGTTGAATGGTCAATCACGTAATACGCCATCGATAAATCAGCCAATACCACTTCATCATCAGCAATTTGGTCAGAGATGATGACAGGCTTACCCAATAAGGTCGTCGCTTGACCTTCTTGCACTGAATCGCGCCATATGTAATCACCGTCATTGTTTTTAAGCTTGCGCAGTGACAAAGCCATACTATCGGACATATACCATTTAAGGTTGTTACGATATGGGACAGCAAAGGCATGTAAGAAGGTAATCAAATCATCAAAATCAATAACGCCTGTTGTCGCACTTAAGGCTTCTTGGATTTCACCAAAGGTACGAGCCGCATCATTATCGGTTGAACGCGTGTATGTCAGAATGCCTTTTGGCTTTTTCACTGCATCACCATTCCAAAAAGCCGCTTCTTCTTTTAGGACAGTTTCAGCGGCGACTTCACTGGCTAACCAATCAGCCACATTGAAGCTCGACCAATCAAGTATTTCTTGTGTGGTCTTAGGATAGGCATACAAGCTATTAAGCTTGATTTCGAGTTCTTCTAACTTACTGGTGTTAGTCTCGTTTCGTGTATCGGTTTCAGCCGCCCAATCAACCGAAGTACCGCCAACTGATACCAGCTTTTTAAACACTTCAGAGCCATGGCTTTTAATTGTGGCGTTTTGCCTAAACACTGAACGTTCTTTTAATAGCACGTGTATTTGATTGTCTACTGTGGGAATAACAGTATAACCACCATCAGCTTGCACACCCGCAGATAATGACCGTGCATCACCTGTTTGCACAAATGAGCGAAGTTCTTCATTTGATGGTGTATTATCGGGTGCAGCTTGATCACCAGATACCAATGAACGTTCATGATCAGATACACTTTCTTCATGGGTAATTTGTTGGTTGATAGCTTCAATATCTGTGTTGATACTTTTCAGCTTTGTATTGTCTTCATCAGACAATGCACGCTTTTCAGTTTCAGCGGCATTTAATATTGAACGACTATTAGCAATCAGTTCAGCTTTCTTTTGACGTAATTCTATTAATTTTTTCATTGTAAACACTCTCACATGTGGGTAAATATGCATCAAGAGTGAATATTATGTGCATATAATGAATATATATGCAATTAAATGTGGCAAATACTGCATTTTTATGCAATATTGTGAATGCAATTTTCTTTTATTGCATCCATTTTGGTCGTTGTAAACGATACTAAGCTTCTCTGTGTGGGATACTCAGAGGGGCTTTTTTATGCGTGTTTGAAAATAATTTACTTGAAATAAACTAATGCGAATAATGTGCTACATATATGCTACACAGATTATTATTTGAGTAGTGACAAAAAGAGAGGGATGATTTAATCTATTGATTTTTATGAATTTATTGGTCGGTGTGAGAGGATTTGAACCTCCGACCCCTGACACCCCATGACAGTGCGCTACCAAGCTGCGCCACACACCGACCGAAGCGCGTATTATATTGATTTGTTGGTAAATATCCAGCGTTTTTAAAGCTTTGTGATGTACCTGTCTATTTATGCGGCACCCAAACAAGATTTTCAGGTTTTAAGTCGCTTTCACCACTATATCTGTAGGCTGCCAATACACCATCTTTTTGCACGACCGACCAATCTAAACAAGCTACTTTGTTGTTCATTAGCACAGGCTGACCTTGCATCCAGTAATGTCCAAAAAATATTGGCTTTTTGAAATCTACTTTGGGTTGGTGAGCAATATCAATAGCTTGGTCAGGTAATTCGCTTGGGTCCGGTACCGAAATGCACGTATTACGATACGTTGGCATTTGTGTAAAGCCCCACCACTTTACACGCATTTTTGAACGCTTGCGACCAGCAGAATCGGTAAAGCTGCAGCCTTCAGGCAAACGTATTTTTGGCCCGTTTAAGCAATATTCTATGGCTTTGAAAAAATCCATCGACACTCGTTTTGGTTGTTCCCACACTTTACTACTAATGGCGTTATTATCGTCGGCTAGTTCTTTTAACTTGGCTATGTGGGTATCGTGCCAGGCAGCATGCACGCAGCGAAAATAATCATTCTCGTAAAACAAAGGCAAGGTTTTTAACCAAGCAATAGTGCTTAAATACCAGTCGTTACTATAACTGGATTGCTCTAAAAAGGCTTGGTGTTCTTTTAAATTTTTTGGTGAGTGAGGGCGCATTGGAGTGCCCTCTTCATCCATTTCATACCACGCTATTGCATAAAGTTCATGGTTACCAAGTAACACTATTGCTTTGCCTGCTTGCTGCATATCGCGAAGAATGTCGACAATTTCGACTTGCCCTGGTCCTCTATCAATTAAATCGCCTACAGAAATTAATGTTCTTGTTGGGTGTTGCCATACGCCATCTAACTTTTCGTAACCAAGTTTAACCAACAGGCGCTTAAATGCATCGCAGTAGCCATGGATATCGCCCACGATGTCGTAATTTGGAGTAGAGAACTCCTTGGTAGAGCCTGTCGATTGAATATTAATCGTCAGCACCTATTCTGCTAGCAACAGCGCCGTCTTGTCCGCGATATTTAGCATCTGCCCTAGAATTATAAGGTTGTTCAGCATAATCAGACAGTAATTCAAAGCTAACCGCACCAATTTTCATTTTGGGTTTAAGGGCCAAAGGTAACTTACCTGAGTTGAAAAACTCAAGGACGATGTTGCCCGACCAACCGGGATCGATTCGATGTGCAGTAACGTGCACCATTAAGCCTAAACGTGCTAAAGAAGAACGGCCATCTAACCAACCGACCATATTTGCAGGTAAAGTAATTGATTCGTGAGTCACCGCAATAGCCAATTCGCCCGGGTGCAAGAAAAACGCTTTGTCGTCATCAATGACTATTTCGTCACTCATGACAGTGTCTAGTGCCGCTTGTACTTCATGTTTTTGGCCGCTTAAGTCAATAAATGGGGCCTGATGATCTTCAAATACGCGAAACTTGTTGCCTAACCTCACATCTACCGTTACGCCACTTATGCTAACTTCTGAGGGCGCAGGAGAAATCACAATATTTCCTTCTGCTATATGTTTTTTAATATCCTTGTCGCATAAACGCATGATTTACTTCTTATATGGTTGTCGATTGATAATTTGATTGCCAAAGGCAAGCTGAGCGGTGCCTAAATTATGCGGTGAAGCGCCCTTTCTTGCAAGCACCAAGGGCAAAAACTGGCTAAATGTTAGACCGTTTATTTAAGCGTCTAGCTGTGTTACTTGAATGCTACCGGCTAATTTACTCGCCATAGCAGAAAGTTTAACGCTTTCACATAACTGCCGCGATAGGTCAATAGCGCATTGGCGGTAAATAACAGAAATATCGTGTTGCACTTGTTCGTGTAGTAAGGACTTACCTGAATCGGCATATTCTCTAATAATAGGATTGAGAGGTACTTGCGCTAGCAAGGGTAAAGCGTATTTTTCAGATAAACCAAGCGCGCCTTTTTCTGAAAAAATTGCCGTTTTGTGATGACAATTCCCACATTCAAAATAGCTCATATTTTCGATAATACCTAGCACTGGTACTGCTAGTTTTTCAAACATCGCAATACCTTTGGCGGCATCACTAAGCGCAATATCTTGCGGCGTAGTAACGACAACAGCGGCAGTTAAGGGTAATTGCTGACACATTGTCAATTGAATATCACCTGTACCTGGTGGCATATCTACAATCAAATAGTCGAGCATAGGCCATGCGGTTTCTTTCAATAGCTGACTTAAAGCTTTACTTGCCATTGGCCCGCGCCAAATAGACGCATGATCGTTTTGCACCAAATATCCAATAGAATTAGACGCTAAACCATGGGCAACAATCGGCTGCATTATTTTGTTATCAGGGCTCTCTGGTCGTTGGTTTTGGGTGCCTAGCATAATTGGAATCGATGGCCCATAAATGTCAGCGTCTAAAATGCCAACGCGTGCGCCCTCCAATTGCAGCGCAATCGCTAAGTTTAAAGCGCTTGCTGATTTTCCCACTCCACCCTTGCCGGAAGCTACCGCAATAATGTTTTTAACGTTTTTCACATGGTTTTGTTTAGCTTCAAAAATAGGCACATTGTATTCCCTTTCAAAACGAATGCTGTGCGCAAAGGTATGCTGCACGAATTCGCTGGCTTTTTCTGCCACGCTGGTCCAAATCGAATCTGCCACAAAGGGCAAACGAACTAAGCAAGTTTTCTCGGTATTTTGCGAAAGGGTTAAATCTGAATGATTTTCTAAGCCTAATAGTTCGCCAATGTATGCCTTTAGTTGATTTATATCAGCTTCACTTAACCCAGATATTTTTGATGAAAAAAACATGTTACCTCTATGTTTAGTCGGCTTTTTAATGAAAGTGCATCAGTATTCTCATTTTATAGACACTAAAAGCAAGTTTATGTGTTAATTATGCCTAAATCGAGGTGCAAATAACACGAGTTTCGGCTACCATTTGCGGCTACTAAAAAGTCACAAGCAATCAAGGTTTAAGTATACATGCAAACGAGTAAACGACGCATATTGGTCACCAGCGCATTACCATATGCAAATGGGTCTATTCATTTAGGTCATTTATTAGAACACATCCAAACCGACATTTGGGTGCGTTTTCAACGTTTACGTGGCCATGAGTGCTACAGTGTTTGTGCTGACGACGCACACGGCACGCCGGTTATGCTTAAAGCCCAAGAACTCGGTATTACACCAGAACAAATGGTTGAACAAACCCGTACTGAACACGAAAAAGACCTCAACGACTTTTTAATATCCTACGACAATTATTACGTGACGCATTCGCCAGAAAATAAAGCGGCGTGTGAACTTGTTTACAATAAGTTAAACGAAAATGGCTACATTTCAAAACGGACCATAAGCCAGTTATACGATCCTGAAAAAGAAATGTTTTTACCTGACCGTTTTGTAAAAGGGACCTGCCCTAATTGCGGGGCTGAAGATCAAAACGGAGATAACTGCGACGTGTGTGGCGCTACATACAGTCCGACAGAGGTTAAAAATCCACGCTCTGTTGTGTCGGGGGCCACACCAATATTGAAAGATTCTGAGCATTTCTTTTTTGACCTGCCACAGTTTGAAGGCATGTTAAAAGAGTGGATCCGCTCTGGCGCCATCAAAAACGAAATGGCAAACAAACTCGAAGAATGGTTTGAGCAAGGCTTGCAACAGTGGGATATAAGCCGCGATTCGCCCTATTTTGGTTTCGAAATCCCAAATGCGCCAGGTAAATTCTTTTATGTGTGGGTAGATGCACCGGTTGGTTATATGGCCAGCTTTAAAAACTACGCCGACAAACATGGCATTAACGACGACGAATTTTGGCAAAAAGGTAACAATACCGAGTTGTATCACTTTATTGGTAAAGACATTACTTATTTTCATTGTTTATTTTGGCCAGCAATGCTTGAAGGCGCAGGTTTTAGAAAGCCAACGGGCGTGAATATTCATGGCTTTGTGACTGTTAACGGCGCAAAAATGTCAAAAACTCGCGGAACATTTATAAAAGCTAGCACTTATTTAGAGCATTTAAACCCTGAATATTTACGCTATTACTTCGCTAGTAAGCTCAACGATAATGTGACCGACATCGACTTAAACTTTGAAGATTTTGTGCAAAAAGTCAATGCCGACCTTGTTGGCAAGGTAGTCAACATTGCCTCTCGTTGTGCTGGTTTTATCACCAAGAAGTTTGACGCTAAACTATCTGAAAATATAGAAAACCCGTCTCTACTGAAAGAATTCCAAGACGCTGAACAAAGCATTGCAGACGCCATTGAAAACCGTCAATACCATAAAGCCATTCGTGACATTATGACCCTTGCCGACAAAGCAAATGTTTATATCGATGCACAAGCCCCTTGGGTCACCATTAAAGACGAATCCAAACAAGTGTTTACGCATGATGTATGCTCATTAGGCATTCATTTGTTTCGTATTTTAATGGTTTATTTAACGCCGGTAGTACCTAAGTTATCTGAAAGTGCTCAAGCCTTTTTAAATGACCAATTTACTTGGGAAAGTATACAAGAAGTTAAAATTGGACATAGTATTAATAAATTCAAAGCCATGTTGCAACGTGTCGATACCGACAAAGTGACGGCGATGGTTGAAGCTTCAAAGGAGCATTTAAAGGCCACTGCTGAAAAGAAAATTGCAGCTCCTCAAACGCCATCAACTACAAACGCAGAGGCTGAAGAAGCTAAAAGCACCATTGAGCCTATTGGCGATACTATCAGTTTTGAAGATTTTGCCAAAGTCGATTTGCGTATCGCAAAAATCGTGCATGCTGAAGCTGTAGAAAAAGCGGACAAATTGCTGCGCTTAGAATGTGATATAGGCAATGAAACTCGTCAAGTATTTGCGGGTATAAAATCAGCGTATAAAGCCGAAGATTTGATCGGTAAACATACGGTTGTAGTTGCTAACCTTGCACCGCGGAAGATGCGTTTTGGTATGTCAGAAGGGATGGTTTTAGCGGCTGGGCCCGGTGGTCAAGATTTATATATTTTAGAACCGCATTCAGGTGCATCACCAGGAATGCGAGTAAAGTAAGACGATTCGCGCGCAGCATTAGAGCTACACGCACTCACTGGCTGAGCGCTAAATTTTGGTTTTAGCTTCCATGCTGGCTTGATTGGCGACAAAGGAATTTCGCGCTTGCGCGCCACAATAATATACATGGACGAAAACCAAGGTAGATATCGCTTACACAGCTTTTGAATGCGACTCTCGCTACCCAAATTTTTACGCATAAAAAGAGAGGAATATAGCAAGTTCTCGTGTTGCACAATTTCAAAATCGAGCAGTTGTAGCCAGTCTTTTATTCGTGCACTGGTAAAGAATCGCCCTTGATGCAAAATATTTTTGCGATTTATAGGCAAGTATTTCATCACCCCAGCCAGACTAAACGGATTAAAGCCCGCAATGATCACTCTGCCATCAGAGGTAATAGAACGGTCGATTTCACGTACTATCTGATGCGGGTCTTGCGCAAAATCCAGTTCGCCGAGCAAAACAAAAGCATCTACACTATTATTTTGAAACGGCAATTTGGCCGACTCTCCACACAAGTGATTATTCTTGTTTGTATGAGGTGCTATGGCGTATTGATGCTTTACTTGGCATTTAGGCAAGTTAACTTGACTACTTAAGCTGCCCATTTTTACAAGATAATACCCAAAAATACGTTCGGTAATAGGCATTAAGGCTTTTTCTAATTCCATGCGCGCCAATTCGCCTTGGCTCAACTCAAACCAATTTTTAGGATAAACGGGTTGTTCTTTACTGCGCGCTGAACGCATTATCATTAACCACTCTCCTCGCCGACTTTTCTGTATATTGGTATTTACTTAGGAATTTTGCAACTTTATATTCGACTCAACATCTTTTATCATTAAAGGACTTAAGGTTAAAGATGAAAATACGCGGGCTTGGTAATAACGATTTTAATTGTTTACCTGTGGTCGTTGAATATGGAAACGCAATGTCTGACGAAAGCAAAAAACAATATTCAAGCACATTTAAAGTGACTGCAATCCCCGCATTTACCGACAACTACATTTGGTGTTTACAAAAAGGCCAAAACGCGGTGGTGGTTGACCCGGGAGAAGCAAAACCTGTGTTTGAGTATTTGGAAAGCAATGAACTTACGCTCACCGGCATTTTAGTGACTCACCACCACTTTGACCATGTAGGGGGCATTGATACTCTCTTGCACGCTTTCCCCAACATTCCTGTTTTTGGTCCAAATAATCCGAAAATCACCTCAATCACACAGCATTTGATAGAAGGTGATAGCATTGTTTTACCGGAAATTGATGCTAAGTTGTCGATATTAGAAACCCCAGGGCATACTCTCGACCATATTGTTTATTTCGATGAACAGCATTTATTCTGTGGCGATACTCTGTTTTCCGGTGGATGCGGCAGAATGTTTGAAGGTACGCCGCCGGTGTTTTGGCATTCTTTGCAAAAACTAATGAACTTACCTTCTCATTTAGGCGTCTATTGTACCCACGAATATACTCAAGCTAATTTGGCTTTTGCCCAACATGTCGACCCGCATAATGAAGCCTTAAAGACTTACTCTGCATGGGTCGATAGTAAACGTGAGGCAGATCAAATTACATTGCCCTCTAGCATAGCGCAGGAGTTGGCCATCAACCCCTTTTTAAGGTGTGATATGGATTGCAATCAAGACAAGGCAATTGCGAACTTTGCTAGGTTAAGAAAACAAAAAGACAATTTCTAATTTGCGCGCAATTCGGTTACAGTACAAAGTCAAATTTTTGAAGTGGTTGAATATGAAGTACATAGCAATAATATCCATTAGCTTATTATTAAGCGCCTGTCAGTTTACCCAGCAATCTGCCGGCCCCGATTCGACAATACCGCAAACCAATCAAGTTGCTGAATCAACAGGTGTTAAAAATGATATTTTTGCCTGTGATGCTACAGACAACACTTCCAATGAAAACCAAACAACTTGCAGTGTAGAGCATTCACAGCCCCAAGAAGGCGTTGCCGCGCTGATTCATCCATTAAACGATATTGCCATTAGAATCCCGCTTGTCCCTGAAGCAAAAGTTGATGAAGAAGAGTCTGAAACTAACTTATGGCAACGAATATCTTCTCAGTTTACGTTTGACATTCCCGAAGCACAGCCGCGTTTAGATGCACAAAAAAAGTGGTTCTTACGACACCCTGCATATATGGGCCGCGTATCAAAACGTGCGAGCCCATTTTTGTATTACATCACAGAGCGCTTAGAACAAGAAAACATGCCGATGGAATTGGCTTTGTTGCCAATTGTAGAAAGCGCTTTTGACCCTTTTGCATACAGCCACGGCCGCGCCTCAGGAATGTGGCAATTTATACCCAGCACAGGCAAACGTTTTGGCATGAAGCAAACCTGGTGGTATGACGGTCGTAGAGACGTAATTGCGTCTACCGAGGGTGCTATAAAATACTTAAAATATTTACATAAGATGTTTGATGGTGATTGGCTGCACGCCCTCGCTGCCTATAATAGTGGCGAAGGTCGTGTAATGCGTGCGATCAGAAAGAATAAGAAAGCAGGTAAAGCTACCGATTTTTGGTCTTTAGCTTTACCTAAAGAAACCAGAGCCTACGTACCAAAACTACTGGCACTGAGTAAAATTCTAAGCGACAAAGAAAAATACAATTTTGCCTGGCCAATTATCCCTAATACACCGGTAGTCGAAATTGTTGATGTAGGTTCACAGATTGACTTAGCGCTCGCTGCCAAAATGGCAGGTTTGAGCATTGGTGAATTACAGGGGCTAAACCCAGGCTTTAATCGCTGGGCGACAGATCCTGATGGCCCCCACACTTTATTATTACCCCTTGATAAAACCGAAAACTTTAAACAAGTATTAGCAAAAACCTCTAGTAAAGATCGCTTGAACTGGGTACGTCATCAAGTTAAATCAGGCGATAGTTTGGGCGTAATAGCACAAAAATATTCAAGCAGTATAAAAGTAATACAGCAAGTTAATAATATGAAAGGTAATCGCATCATTATTGGCGATTATCTTTTAGTGCCTGTGTCGTTAAAACAACTAGATGAATACAGTTTGTCTGCTGACCAACGCTTGGCTAAAATACAGTCTATTGAGAGAGCTGAACATAAAATAGTGCATAAGGTAAGTACTGGCGATACTCTTTGGGACATCGCCATGGCGCACAAAGTTGGCGTGAGAGATTTAGCCAAATGGAATAAAATGGCACCGGGCGATACCTTAAAAATAGACGCCGACATTGTAGTATGGACAAACAACGTGCCGACTCCTAATGCAAATGCACCCATAGTACGTAACATTACTTACACAGTGCGTTCAGGTGATTCATTGGCCAGAATAGCGGGTAAGTTTAAAGTGAGTATTTCTGAAATTAAAAAATGGAATAAACTCAATAAAAACAAGTATTTGCAACCTGGTCAAAAGCTCCGCATTAAGGTAGATGTTACCGAAACCTAGTTCTCATTCGGGATTGTCGTGGTATTGGAGATCACCGCCTACGCGGTGATGACAGCTAGATGCGTGATGACAGGTTTATGGGAGATCACCGCCTGCGCGGTGATGTGTTCGGTTAAAAGTTTTACCTCAACAGTCATCTCAGCGGAAGCTGAGATCTCCTTAGACATCCTCTATCTATATGGGAACCAAAAGGTCGTAATAAGCAGATTCCTGCCTCCGCAGGAAAGACGATTCGCTTAACCTATCAGCATTACGCCTGCGCGGTGATGACAAGTTCATGGGAGATCACCGCCTGCGCAGTGATGACAGGTTTATGGGAGATCACCGCCTACGCGGTGATGACAGCTTGATGCGTGATGACAGCTTGATGCATGATGACAGTGACAGCTTGATGCGTGATGACCCACCTTAGTACCCAAGATTAAATGATGATGCCTATAAACGTGTTAGCCAATTATGTTTATCTTCGGCTGCGCCCCATTGAATATCGTTTAATGCTTTGCGTAATTTAACGGTAGTTGGTCCTGTTTCACCACTTCCTACAGCTATTTCTTCCTCACCAACAATAAGAGTGCCCACTGGCGTTAATACCGCTGCGGTGCCCGATAAGGCTGCTTCTGTACCTGGTTTAGCGGCACGCTCCAGTAATTCGTCTACCGACAACTCTCGTTCCGATACCGTCATGCCCATATCGGCTGCCAAGCTCAGTATAGAGGCACGAGTAACACCGTGTAAAAAGGTACTATCTAGGGCTTTGGTAATAATTTCATTGCCGTCGATAAGGATAAAATTAGCGGCCCCCGTCTCTTGCACGTCACCGTTTGGACAAAATAAAATTTGGTCGGCATTAGATTCAGCCTTTGCGGCTAGTATGGGGCCAAGTGCACTAGCATAATTACCCCCACTTTTTATCATGCCCATGTGTTCGGCACAGCGCATACCGTCATTTGCAAGCAATAACCTAAGAGGTTTGCCTCCGCCAGAAAAATAATCTCCAACAGGTGAAAGCAAAACGTATAAAAGAGAAGTCGCAGATGGTGCAGCCGCTTTACCAATAGACGCTTCTGTTCCAATGTGCGTGGGACGAATGTACATCGACCCTGGAGGCGCTGGCACGTCTTCTGCGTATTTTTTAACCACTGACTGGATCATGTCAGACAGTTGTTGTTCGTTTATTTCGGGCAAATTCAACAAACGGCTGCTTTGTGCCATACGCTTTATATTTTGGTCCATACGGAAGATATTGATACTGCCATCGTCATGCCTAAAAGCTTTTAAACCTTCAAAGCAAGTACTTGAATAATGCAGCACATGTGCGCCAGGATGCATAGCAATGCTGTTGGAGTCGACAAATGTTGCTTCACTCCAAACATTATTTTCAAATTTTGCTATTACCATTTCCGGCATAAATACCGTTCCAAAAGCAGCCATGACGATTATCTTCTCCAATTTAAGTTATCACCCAGATAAGGCGAGTAATGCCCCATGCATCTAAGGGTGCAAGTTTATGCTAAATGCGCCCTAAAACAAAAGAATTAGATGAATTATTTTGTTTGCGCTTATAAGGTTTTATTTAATGACTAACGCACGCTGCTCTGAATTTCCCATTGCCAGTAAAAAGGGATCTTGTTTTTGCCGTTTAGAAAAAGCTGATTTTGAGCTTATACCTTGCCATTTATGCTCAACTAAACACTGCCCAATTGCACCACCTAAGGTATTACCTGGTCCTAAAACAATCAGTTTGTCAGGCGAAAATTCTTTCAGAACCACTTCCACTGATCGACTAAAGTCATAATAATCATATACCTGATGACCTAAGGTATAATCATACAGAGCATCAGTGTCTGTGCTATAAGGTTGCCAAATATGCCCTCTTCCGTCGATGATTGGACATTGTGGTACCTTGAATAATGTTTGCGACAACTTGGCTTTTGCTTGTTTTGATATGCCTTGCAACAAAGGTGTATGAAAAGCCGCGTGATTAAACAATTTCATCGGATATCGTTGGTCTATTTTTGGCAGCAGCTTTTCTAGTTTTGCCAAGCCCTTTTTATTAGCCCCTAATACCCAATAACCGCCCAGCTTAATCGATAAATAAGCTTCACATTCAGGTATGTTACTCACCTCATCTAAAACATTTTGTAGCAAATCTATCTTATCGTTATCAATTTTCCAATTTTCATTAACGATGGGATAGATCAATTGTCCGGTGGTTTCAGACACACCGCCTTTCTCACTCACTAGACTTCCCATTGTATTGATCAGTTTAATGGCATTTTCAGCAGATAAAACCCCTGCTGCTGCAAGCGTGATATACCAGCCCATAGAATTACCAATCAGCGCCGAAACTTCGTATTTATCTTGGTCAATTGCGGCAAAATCAGCTATCGCACAAGCGTAAATTAATGCAGAGGCATTTTCACCCGCAGAGTGTTTTTTTAATTGATAGCTGGGTGCGCTGTCTAAGGCTTGGATACTGATTTGATTTTGCTCAGCACGATGAGCGTCAATGGTATCTAATATGTGTAGTTTATCAGAGTGATATTTACTGAAATAACCAAGTTCTTCCTTGTTATAGGTGCCTCGACCTGGGCAAATCACCACTACTTTTTGTTTGTTTTTTTGGACGCTACTTTCTATATTTTTCGTCATTATTTTATTTTCGTCTACTTAGTCGTATTAACCAAATTTATTCAAGCTCAACTAATACTTTGTCAATTATCTGCTCACAACTCGGTAAAACTTCATAGGCCGCTTTGCCCAAAGGAATAAAGCTGTCTTGAGCACAAATTCGGCTGAGCTTATGACCTTCAGTTTGCTCTTGCAATAAAGTAACAACAGCTTCGCTAATCGACGCTGTTTGACGGCATTCATCGACAATCAACACATTTACGGTGTTTTTCACAGCAGTTATTATGCCGATTTCGTCCAAAGGAGCTAACCACCGTAAATCAATTACTCTGATGTTAATACCTCTATCGCGCAAACGCGCTTGCGCCTGCATCGATAAATAATATCCATTGCCATAGGTAATGATACTGAGGGCTTCATTTTTGTCCTCACCTGCGTGACTAGCATGAATTGCTAACCCTTGTGCTTGTTTTTTATCTTGCTGTGCATTGGGCGCATGGTATTCATGAGTCCACAAACCGTCGCCCGCACTCAATAAATCCTTTTGCATATAAAGTGCTATAGGCTCTATAAATATAACCACTCGTGATTCTTCATTTGCTAATCTAACCGCCTCTCTTAATAATAAAACCGCATCTTTTGCGTTAGAAGGGCAAGCTATCACTAGTCCTGGAATATCCCTGAACACAGCAAACGAGTTGTCGTTATGGAAATGACCACCAAAGCCTTTTTGATAGGCAAGCCCTGCTATTCTTATCACCATTGGGTTTGTGTATTGACCGTTTGAGAAAAATGGTAATGTGGCTGCCTCGCCTCTTATTTGATCCTCAGCATTATGCACATACGCTAAAAACTGTATTTCGGGAATAGGCAAAAAATTGTTATGAGCTAAGCCAATTGACAAACCCAATATCGATTGTTCGTCTAATAGGGTATTAATCACTCGCTTGGAACCAAACTTGTCGATCAGTTTTGTCGTTACACTGTAAACGCCACCTTTTTTACCCACATCTTCGCCACATAAAATAATATTATTGTGCTGGGCCATTAGGTCTAAAAGTGTCCAATTTAACAGCTTTGCAAGATGCTGTTTTTTGCCAAGGTTATGTTTTTCGTGTTGAAACAATATGTCTCGTTGCGCTTTGCCAATTTGAGCTATTCTTGCTACTTTCTGTTTATTTTTTAGCACTTCCGTTGGCTTGGGCATAATACTTTGCATAATTGCTTTTGCGCTATCTAACTTGGGCTTGCTAATTACCTCTGCAGCAACTTGCTGAACACGCAGGTCAATACTTACATACAAATCACAAATAGCACCTGGCGCCATTAAACCTTGATCTATCAGCATACTAGCGGTGTGCAACAAAGGGTCGTTATTTTCAGTCTCTTCTATCGCTTCTTTTTTGCGATATGAGCTTTCAGTATCTGAGCCAGCATGCCCTAATAGACGAACCAAACGGACATGTAAGAACACCGGTTTTTGTTTTTCACGGGCAATCTTCTCTGCACGCTGAGAGGCAATGTAAGTATCAAGTATGTCGAGGCCATTACAACTTATATAAATTAACCCTGCCCTATGGGCAAAATTAGCGTGAATCCAACCAGAAGGAGTAGGTGTTGAAATACCAATACCATTGTCTTCGCAAATAAATACTAGCGGTAATCTAATATTTTGATATGCCGCCCACGCCGCCGCATTTATGGCACCTTGCGCGGTAGAGTGATTTGATGATGCATCACCAAAGTTACACACAACTACACCATCATTCGGTAGAGTCGATTCAACATTAAGATTTTTTGCCAATTGAATACTGAAGGCTGTCCCCACCGCTTTAGGCAGGTGGGAGGCGATAGTACTAGTTTGCGGAGGTACAAACAGTGTTTTACTCCCCAAGACTTTATGACGTCCTCCAGAAATAGGGTCGTCACTAGAAGCCGCAAACGACAGTAGCATATCGTAGATGGTAGTTTCACCGGGCACTTGCTTAGCTCGTTGAACAAAAAATGCGCCACTACGATAGTGCAAAAACGCCATATCAGTGTAACGAAAAGCCTTGCCATAAGCTGCGTTACCTTCGTGTCCAGCACTGCCTATAGTATAAAAGCTTTGCCCTTGCTTTTGCATGACTCGTGAGTGCAAGTCAAGATGCCGACTGATCACTTGTGATTCAAATAAGTCGATGCATTCTTGTTTACTCAAAGCAGCATCTTCGTGATGCCACTGAGAGGATGGCGGTAAATCGCCATTTTTGACGCGCGCAATAATGTGTTGTTTTACGTGTGAATTGCGGTCTGACATTGGCAACCTTTTAGAAAGTTTGAAACGCTTGAATACCCGTTTGCGCGCGACCCAAAATTAAAGCATGAATATCATGTGTGCCTTCGTAAGTGTTAACCGCTTCTAAATTCATTACATGTCTAATTACGTGATACTCGTCAGCAATGCCGTTACCACCATGCATGTCTCTAGCTACTCGCGCAATATCAAGCGCTTTTCCGCATGAGTTTCTTTTTAACAATGAAATAGCTTCTACGGGTAAGGCGTTTTGGTCTAACAATCGCCCTGCTTGCAAACAACCCAACAAACCTATGCTAATTTCGGTTTGCATGTCAGCAAGTTTCTTTTGCACTAATTGTGTAGCCGCTAGTGGTTTGCCAAATTGTTCTCGATCTAAAGTATATTGCCTTGCCGCATGCCAACAAAACTCTGCTGCTCCCAATGCCCCCCAAGAAATACCATAGCGAGCCTTATTTAAGCAACCAAACGGCCCTTTTAGTCCAGAAACGTTTGGCAATAATTGCTCATCTGACACAAACACATCATCCATCACAATTTCACCGGTAATTGACGCACGTAACGAAAACTTACCTTCAATCTTGGGTGCTGATAGCCCTTCCATGCCTTTTTCTAAAATGAAACCTCGTATAACACCATCTAATTTGGCCCACACAATGAATACATCTGCAATGGGTGAATTCGTGATCCACATTTTTGCGCCTTTAATGACGTAGCCGCCTTCAGTTTTGCGTGCTGTCGTGCGCATACCAGCAGGGTCAGAACCTGCATCTGGTTCAGTTAAACCAAAACACCCAACAAGCTCACCGGTCGCTAGCTTGGGTAAATAACGCATACGTTGATCTTCTGAACCGTATGCATGGATAGGATGCATAACAAGCGAAGACTGAACACTCATTGCACTTCGGTAACCACTATCAACACGTTCTACCTCACGTGCAATTAGCCCATAACACACATGACTCACATTCGCACAACCGTATTTTTCGGGCAAAGTAGCACCTAGCAAACCAAGCTCACCAAACTCTCGCATAATATTCGCGTCAAAATGTTCGTGTCTATTCGCTTCTAAAACACGAGTCATTAATTTTTCTTGGCAATATTGATGCGCGGAATCGCGTATCATGCGTTCATCTTCGTTTAACATGCTGTCTAAATTAAGCGGGTCTTGCCAATTAAACGCTGTCTTCTTTGGCTTTGCATCGGTCATTTTTGTTTCCTAAATCTTCTAAATATGCACGTATCAATTACGATGAAGTGCTTAATAATGTCGTGTATAGCAGGTCACTAAGTATACAAGCTTGCAAGAAAACATTGAATAGAGCCTGTGTTTACTACGATTTATTGCATAGAATATGAGTAGACTAGCCCTAGGTAAAATATAGTTTTCCTTTATTAGCTATAGATTTTACCTATATCTTTTATTATTATGCTAGGCATGGATCTGAAAGCCTTAAAATATTTTGCAGCGGTATATGAAAACGGCAGTTTTAGCGCGGCTGCAGCCCAGTGCTTTGTAGCCCAACCGTCTGTGTCGGCGGCCATTTCTCAACTAGAATCGCAATTAAATTGTAAGTTGTTCGTGCGCCATGCTAGAGGTGTAAAGTCAACTGCACAAGGCGACACACTATATCAGCATGCAGTAACGCTACTAGGCCAAGCAAAGGCAATTAGTGGTCTATTCAATGAAAAAAGCCAGAATCAAGCTTTTAGCCTCGGGCTAATACGCTCTTTAGGGGTAGACAGAATGAGTCGCTTATTGAAGGACTTTGCTATTGCAGTACCTCAGTTAGAGCTTAGTCTTGTTTCACCTGAAGACAACGCCGATGCGCGAATAATCAATAAGCGTCTACTTAAAGACAATGAGACCTTTGTGCCCATATGGCAAGATGATTATGCACTTGCGGTACCAATTTCTCATGCTTTAGCACTTAAACCTTATATTACCCTCGATGATTTAGAAGCACTGGCACTCATAGAACGTTCTCCTTGCAGCGCATGGAGTCTATTGGTCAAATACCTCAATCAACAAAAGATTAAACCGCGCACAGTGGCGCACATTCAAACCATAGAGTACGCAATAGGATTAGTAAGAGCAGAAGTAGGTTGTGCAATATTGCCAAATATTGAGCAAATTAATCAGTATGAAGACGTGGTCTTCAAACCGATCGCATCGTTTGCACTGAAACGTGAAATTGGTCTCGCTTACTTTGACAACAACACTAATAACACAACCTTGCAGCAACTTATAAATGTATGCCAATCAAGATAAACTTTTATAGTGGTACTTTTTCTATGCAAATTCACCTAGGCTATTTTATCTGTGCTGGCACACAGCATCGGTGGCCTAAGCCTTGCGCCATTTAGTGCCATCTTTGCTTTCTTCAAGCACAATTCCTAAGGCGGTCAATTCATCTCTAACGGCATCAGCGCTTGCCCAGTCTTTTGCTTCTCGCGCTGCAATACGCTTTGCAATTAAGTTTTCGACTTTTTGGCTTAATCCTTCGTCAGCAGCGCTTTGGCCCTGCAAAAATACCTCTGGATCATTTTGCAACACACCCAAAATACCACCAAGCTTAGTTAAAATACCTGCTAAGTCTTTTGCTTTTTGACTGTTTTTGTCCTGCTTATTCAAATCTTTTGCTACATCAAACAATACCGAGAACGCAATCGGCATATTGAAGTCGTCATTCATGGCCTTTTCAAATTTCGCTAAGTAAGCATCTTTCGATAAATCGACATCAAGATTAGCCTCAACTGAACGCAGGGCCGTATATAATCGCTCTAAGCCCCCTCTTGCTTGATCAATATTATCTTGTGAATAACTCAGTTGACTACGGTAATGTGCCGACATTAAAAAGAAACGGAGAGTTTCACGATCATGTTTAGCAAGCACGTCTCTTAAGGTAAAAAAGTTACCTAAAGATTTAGACATTTTTTCGTTGTCGACCTGCACCATGCCTGTGTGCATCCAAGTATTTACATAAGGTGTATCAAACGCACAGCACGACTGAGCCACCTCGTTTTCATGATGTGGGAAAATTAAATCAGAACCGCCACCATGAATATCAAAATGTTTACCAAGATGTTTATGATTCATTGCCGAACACTCAATGTGCCAACCTGGACGACCCTCACCCCAAGGAGACGCCCAACTAAGCTCGCCCTCTTTTGCCATTTTCCAAAGTACAAAATCCAGCGGGTCTTGTTTATCGTCTGAGGTTTTAACTCGGATACCAGACACTAATTGACTTAAATCTTGCTTACTTAGCTTGCCATATTCGTTAAACGCGTCAACTTTGAATAAGACATCACCTGAAGGTGCTTGATAGGCATAATTTTTTTCAATCAACTTTGCTATGACGTCAATAATTTCAACAATATGAGTGGTCACTCGTGGCTCAATATCTGGTTCGAGCATATTCAAAGCCGCAAAATCTTCGTGCATCATTTTAATTGTGCGCTCGGTAAGTTGTGCCGGGCTTTCGTTGTTTTCTTGTGCTCGCTGAATTATTTTGTCGTCTACATCAGTAATATTGCGCACGTACTTCACTTCATAACCTAAGTGACGTAAATACCTAACAACAGTATCAAAACTCAAATAAGTACGAGCATGCCCCATGTGACACACGTCATAAACCGTTATTCCACAGACATACATGCCTACTTTTCCCTCTTTAAGGGGAACAAAAGCTTGTTTTTTTCGGGTTAACGTGTCAAAAATCTGAAGCATTGCTGTTGGTCACTCATGGTTTGTATGGTTACGCACATAAAAGCGCGGTAAAAAAGTGTGGCAAATTCTAGCATCAAGGTAGCTATGTAGGCTACCATTAACAAACAATTATGGACGGCCTGTTAATGTTGGGCTGTCAAAACAAAAACAAAGCGCATTATTTTAAATAGGAAAAGGTTAAAACGCATGGTCATTTTTAAAACGAATTTTGGTGAAATTAAAATTAAATTGTATACGGAAGAAGCACCAAAAACCGTCGAGAATTTTTTAAGATATGTAAGCGAAGGTTTTTACGATAACACTATTTTTCACCGTGTTATTAGTAACTTCATGATCCAGGGGGGCGGTTTTGAACCGGGCATGTCACAAAAATCTACTCATGAACCTATCGAAAACGAAGCTGATAACGGTTTGAGTAATAAAACAGGCACTTTGGCAATGGCAAGAACTAACGACCCACATTCAGCTACATGCCAATTTTTCATCAACGTTAAAGATAATAATTTCCTTGATTTCACAGCCGCCAATGCTCATGGTTTTGGCTATTGTGTATTTGCAGAAGTGGTTGAAGGATTAGATGTCGTTGAAGCGATAAAAGGCGTAAGTACAGGCAACTCTGGAATGCATCAAGATGTACCAGTAGAAGATGTGGTAATTGAATCGGCAGTAGTCGTCGAAGAATAAGTCAACAACTTTAATGCCACATACGCTGTTTATTTCTGACTTACATTTAAGCGCTGAGCGACCCGACATTGCTCAGTGCTTTTTTACCTTTATGCAGAATGAAGCGCCTTTGGCTGAAAGTTTGTACATTTTGGGTGATTTATTTGAATATTGGATAGGTGACGACGACAAAACACCGTTCAGTGAATCTATTGCGCAGAGTATTTCAAGAGTCGCCGAAACGACACCTGTATTTTTTATCCATGGCAACCGTGATTTTGCTATACGCGATAGCTTTGCTAAAAGATGCAATATGACATTGTTACCGGAACAATTTGTGATAGACCTGTATGGTCGTCGAACCCTCTTGTCCCATGGTGACGAGCTTTGCACCAGAGACTTGGCCTACATGAAGTTTAGGAAAAAATCTCGTGGATGGTGGTGGCCGAGGCTTATGTTAGCTCTCCCTCTGAAAGTGCGTAAATATCTCGCCCAAAAAGGACGCAAGGTTAGTCAAAATAATCAATTACACCTGACTGAAGAAATAATGGATGTCACACCAAGCGAAGTCGTGAAAGCGATGGAACATCATAATGCCGAATTGTTTATTCATGGTCATACACACCGGCCAAACACTCATGAATTGCGCATAAATAACAAAGAAGTTAAACGAATTGTGTTAGGCGATTGGTATTCTCAAGGAAGTGTATTGAGAGCTTGCTCTCGCAAAATGAGTCTTGAAAAGAGAGAATTTGATAGCAAACTAGACTAAATAGTTATTTAAATTTCAGTTAATTTCAGATAAATTCCGCTAAATAAATAAATATGTTTAAAAATTACTCTAAATAATGAATAATCAACAACATAAACACAATAATAAGATTAAAAAGGGTCCAGATTTGTTCAATAGAAGTAAGAAATATATTTTTCTATTAATTGTCAATATAATTGTATTGATCGCTTTTTATATGACCTACAAAGTCGAAAACAAAGACCCTTTCGACACTGAATACGTTGTTGGTCTGCTTGAAAAGGAAAGAAAACTAGTCAATTCGATTAAAGACTTTGAAGCCAAGCTTGAAGACTCTGGTAAGCTTCTAAATCTTAGTCAAATTGAGCTTGAGCAAACCCAAGCCCTCATCACTAGAAGCGAACAAAAATTTAGAACCTGTGAAGCAGAAAAAGTAGGCATTCTAGACAACGCTAAACGCAGTTTACAAAAAGTACAAACCGAAAGTAGCACAGAATGCAGCTCGCAGACTCTAGACTTAGCAGTAGCAAACGATCGCATCACCTCTCTAGAAAAAACATTAGCGAAAGAGAGACGAGACCTTTCAGATATTCAAGAAGAATTAATTGCAACCACGCAATTACTAACGCAAGCACAAAACAGCGAAAATAAGGAGCTTGTTGAGCTGAAAGCTCTAGTTAACAAGCTCAATCGAGCGGTCAACGAGCCGATTGCAATCGACAAACACTATCTTACCGCAAGGTACTGCAATAAACCTAAATTTGATGGTCTCATTTGCGTGCAAGAATTCTTAGTAAGACCAACCTTTACAAAAACGCCTATCACTAAGGTAGTGCTCAAAATATTAAACAGCGAAGGTAGTACGGTAGCAAGCGGCGAATTCACATCAAATCAAAGTCAACTTTTCAGATTATCGATGGGTCGAGGTAAAGAACTTGCAAGTGGCAACTACGTTGTAATTTATGAAGTAGATAACCAGCTACTGCGCAGCGATGGCGTGATGTTGAACCAAGAATAAAACAATAATACATTATGCCATGTCGCACTCGCGTATATGTGTTTATACCCACTTTACTCAGTAAAAATTGCATCATAGTTGTACTATGTTGTTTGAGTAAATTGGAGATTCATCTTGGGAAGTTTAGCGGCCTCGGCAGAACATAAATACAGATTAGTTACCCGCAGTGATTTCGACGGGCTTGTATGCGCAGTTTTATTGAAAGAGCTTGATTTAATTGACGAAATTAAATTTGTACATCCAAAAGACATGCAAGACGGTATTATCGATATTACTGATAACGATATAACCACCAACCTGCCTTACGTTGACGGATGTTATTTGGCGTTTGACCACCATTTAAGCGAAATTTCCAGAAGCGGACACAAACCTCAGCTTAACCATATCATTGACCCTAAAGCCCCATCGGCGGCACGCGTGGTATACGATTATTATGGCGGCAAAGAGTTTTTCCCTGCTGCCTGGGACGATATGATGACGGCTGTTGATAAGGCAGACGCAGCACAGTTTAGTAAAGAAGAAATACTCCATCCCGAAGATTGGGTCTTACTAAATTATTTAATGGACAGCCGCACAGGACTAGGTCGTTTTAGAGAATTTAGAATTTCAAATTATCAGTTGATGATGGAGCTTATTGACTACTGTCGTAACCATACCATTGATCAAATTATTGCATTACCTGATGTGCAAGAGCGAGTAAATTTGTATTTCGACCAAGCCGAAAAATTCACTCAACAAGTCAAAGATTGTGCAACAGTGCACAACAACTTAGTTGTATTAGATTTACGCGACCAAGACGTCATATATGCCGGCAATCGTTTTATGATTTACGCATTGTTTCCACAATGCAATATTTCAATTCATCAAATGTGGGGATTTAAAAAGCAAAACACTGTGTTTGCTATTGGTAAATCAATCCTTGATAGAAGTTCAAAAACAAATGTTGGAGAGTTATGCCTAGAGTTTGGCGGAGGTGGTCACATGGCTGCTGGCACCTGTCAAGTCAAAAACAATACCTGTGACGAGGTCAAAGAAAAGCTTGTTTCAAGAATTACCGCTGACGGTTAAGACGTCTTAGCGTTAATTGACATAATACTTCAATCTAATAATTGAGCGGCGTTTTAAGCGACTTTTTAAGCGACAAAAACGCCGTGTTTAAGTGCTGACTTTTCGATATTGATCTCTGACATAGGCCCAGAGTGAAATTTAAAGTCTGTATCTAACTTTTGAATTAACTCGGCCTCATGCTTTCCAAAAAATTCAACACGTTCAATAATGTCTTCACCGCTTATTAGTTTAGCCAAACTTAAGTAGTCTTTAAAATGACGAGCCTCTGAGCGCAACAAAGAAACATAAAACAGCGACAGCTCCTTATCTAAGTGTGGTGCTAATTTAGCAAAACGTTCGCACGACCTTGCTTCAATATAAGCGCCACAGATTAAGGTATCGATTAACTTAGCGGGCTCATGAGTTCTAACATGTTTCATTAAACCCTTGGCATATCGAGACGCCTTATGGTTGTCATAAGCAATATCACGTGCTTGCAATATTTCGAGGACTTGTTGAAAATGATGCAACTCTTCTTTAATTAACAAAACCATTTTGTCGATTAATGCGTCGCCATGCTCAAAATTTGATTTGCTTATTAGTCTTTTGGATAAATTAACATGCTCCGAAAAGTCGCCGTCACCTATTTGCCGATACACAAAATCTTCAAAAGGTTTTAGCCACGCCAATAACACTTCGCTACTTTGTTGGTCAACCGCATAACGGCGTAACAATAACATAGCGGTTTGTGCAGCTTTTAATTCACAATTTGCATGATCAACCAATAGCGTCGACAGATTTTCTGCTTTAATTGCTTCATCTATCCACACTTGCGGCGTTGGACACAACAAAAATTCATTAATAGGTTGTAGTAAATCTTTCACGGTTTTGCTAACTTATTTTGAGGTATTCATATAATACCTTGTTCACGATAGATTTAACACCAGTGACTAATAGGCTTTATCTTGTAAACCCTATGTCTGCGCACTTATCACACGCGATACCATGCCTTTACCATCTGCAATCATTTCGCGCGTGTTTCGGCGGAGTTTCAGCAACAATAAATAGCTCAACGGGACCAAGAACAAACTTGTCATGGTACTAAATATCAAACCACCAATAATCGCAATTGCCATGGGTGCATAAGGAGGGCCGTCACCACCAATACTTACATCGCCCAATGCCAAAGGCAGCAGACCCAATACCGTTGTGGAAACTGTCATTAAAATGGGTCTGACCCTTGTTAAGCAGCCTTCAACTATCGCATCTGGAACACTCATACCAGTATTGGCCAATTGATTGATTCGGTCCACCAAAACAATGCCATTGTTAACGACTATGCCCATTAATATAAGCATTCCTATCATCCCCATCACGGTCATTGGGTTACCAGTCACTAAAAATGCCCAAAATATACCTGTAAATGAAAATATCAAGGACGTTAATACCGCGGTTGGCAATAGCAATGATTCAAACAATGCGGCCATTACAATATAAATCATAATTAAGGCTAAAATCATATTGGTCATCATAATCGACTCGTCTTCGTCTTGACGCTGGAAACCACCTTGCAGTGACCACGAGTAGCCATTGGGTAACTCAATATTTTGCATAACATTTTCTATGCGTTCTTTGGCTTCATCAATGGTTAAATCATCTTCTAAATTTGCGCCAATGCCTAACGATGTTTGCCTCGCATTACGTCTAATTTGTGACATTCTAGGTAAAATACTAAGGTCTGCTACCATATCTAAAGTAACGTTTTGTTCTTCGTTCCTAAACACAGTCAAATTACGTAAACTGTCAATCGAGTCTTGCAAAGACTGGTCATAGAGCAAACGAATATCAATTTCGCCATCTATGTCGTTGCGGAATGTACGCAAGTTTGTACCGCGCAATGCTGTAGCAACAACATTCGCAATCTCGTTGGTATTTAGCCCAAACCTAAATGCCTTTTCACGATCAATCCGTAATTGTAATTCGTATTTTTGACCTTCAATGTCTGTTTTTACGTCAGCAAAGCCCTCTATACTGGCTAGCACAGGCACAAGTTGGTCGGCAATCTCTATTAAATTTTCCGATGCAGGGCCAAATAAAGAAATACGCACACCGCCATCTTCTCCTTGGTCCCACTGAAACGAAGGCTTGGCTCTGGCGAATAGGGGGAAACCTTCGGTAATTTGTTGCTTAAGATCGGCAATGGGCATTGGCAGTTCGTCGTTAAGCGTAATGCCCGAGACCGCAAAACCTGCAGTAAAGTATGTGTAGACTTGTTTTATATGAAAACGCTCTTGGTTTGCATATAAATAATCTTCCATTTTGTTAACCGTTTTTTCTACTTCATCTAGGTTATAGTTACCTTGAATATCGTAATTTAACCACACTCGACCCTGATTTCCATTGTTATCTTGGTCACTTTTTAGATTATTCATTGGAATAACAGTGCTGATAAGAATAACCACAGCAATCAATGCCGTTTTACCCTGGTTGGCGATTGTCCAGCGCAACACACCTGTATATTTTTGACTCAACTTACCCGCTTTCCCAGTCTTAGCCGCAGACTGACTTTTGGGTTTTATTTTTAACTTTGTACTCAATAAAGGAATTAAGGTTTGCGCCAGCAACAACGAAGCAAACAATGAGATACAAATGGAAATCGCAACGTGCTCTAAAAAGACAGTTAGTTCTTCTTTCACACCTACGATATTGGGTAAAAAAACAATAGCGGTTGTCAAAGTACCAGCAATAACCGCAAGACTTACCAAGCCAACCCCTTTTTTGGTAGCTTTTATCACATCGTCGGTTTTTTCGCGTTCCTGAAAAATGCTTTCTGTCACTACTACCGCATTATCAACCAACATACCTACTGCTAACATTAAGCCCATTAACGACAATATATTTAAGGTATAACCCATAAAATACATACAGGCTAAGGTAATACATATGGCAAAAGGTACCGACAATACAACAAGCAATGTGGTGGCAATATTGCGTAAAAATAAATACAACACAATAATCGACAAAGCTGCGCCTATTAGGCCCGAGTTAATTAAGTCTTGTAACGAGGTACTCACACTTGTGGCTTCATCCTGCATAATAAAAACATTAATGCCATTAAATGCACTATTAGTTTTCGCTCTTTCTATTTCATCCAAAACGGCTTCAGAGACGTCAACTAAATTTGCACCCGACTCCCTGAAGATATTCAGTCCAATCGCGTGGGTTTTATCGAGATGCCGCCCTTCTTGTGCCTCTGGTGTTTCAAAGTTTATCTCAGCGATATCACTCAAACGGACATTTCGGGTAATTTGTAAATTGGCAATATCATCTTTACTACGAAATTCTCCGGCAGGATTTACAGTGATTTTCTGGCCTAAGTCAAAAAACTGGCCTGCTGTCATCGAAAAATTTGCTTGTCTTAAAGTGTTAACGAGTTGGTTAGTATCAACATGCAACGCGGCAACTTTATCGGGGTCAAGACGAATAGATATTTGCTTTTTTTGCACCCCATAAAGCTCTACTCTTGATACCCCTTGCAAACGTTCAATGGGCATTTTTAAGTTGCGATCTAATAATTCGTAGGCATTTGAAATGTCACGGTCACTCGACAGTCTCAACTGGAAAACGGGCAAGTCGGCTAGATTAAACTTAAAGACCATGATCCGTTCAACATCGTCAGGCAACAAATGTCTAATAGCATCGATTTTTTCGCGGGCTTCAATGCTTTTTGCTTTTATATTTTCTTCCCATGCAAACTGCAACTGAATTTCAGCATTGTTTTCGTTTGATACGGAGCGTAAGCGCTTAATTCCAGCCATTGTTGCCAAGGCTTCCTCAACCGGTTTAGTGATCATTTTTTCAACTTCAGCCGGTGTCGCATCTTGATACGGAATTTGAATAAACAATTGAGGAAAATCTATCCCTGGAAACTTTTCTAAGGGCAACAAACGACTGGCGCCAATGCCCATCATCAACATAGTAAAAAATATCATTGAAATTGTAACTGGGCGTCTTAATGCAAAAGACGCCAAGGATGCACCAGCAGCAGCGAACTTATCCATAAACCTGCTCCTCAGTAGCTTGCTCATCAGCTTTTGACACTACTTTATCGAAACGTTTTACATCAAATAAGCTGTATAACACCGGGATTAAGAACAAGGTTAACAACGACGCAAACAACAAACCAAAGATCACGGTTACTGCCATAGGTGTGCGTATTTCAGCACCATCGCCTAAGCCAATAGCCATGGGTAACAAGCCAAGCACAGTGGTCGCCGTGGTCATTAAAATTGGGCGTAAACGGCTTTGAGCAGCTTCTATAATCGCTTGTGCTTTGTCGGTACCGCTTGCGCGTATTTGGTTTATGCGATCTATCAATACAATTGCGTTATTAACTACAATACCGGCGAGCATTATCAAACCAATAAATACAACAACGCTTATATTGGTACCTGTAGCGTATAAACCATATATTGAACCCGCGCAGGCCATAGGCACGGTAAATAGAATTAATAAAGGATGCAACAGCGACTCAAACTGAGATGCCATGACCAAATACACCATAAATACCGCTAAACCCAAAGCTAAATACAAAGAGTTAAAGCTTGCTTCCATTTCTTCACTTTGGCCTGCTACTTTCGCAGATAAGTTAATCGGCAATTTAATGTCGTCAATTGCTTGTTGTGCAAGCGTAGTCGCCGTGCCTAAATCACCATATGCAAGGTTTGCGGTGATTAGCACAACCCGCTGTTGTCCAACACGACTTATTTCACTTGGCCCTACCGACATTTCAACATCAGCAACTGCCGACAATGGAATAGAAGGTGACTGCCCGGGATTAACTATTAACTGCGAAATATCAGCAACAGAATCACGTTGCTCAGACTGACTACGTACCAATATGTCTATTTTTTGATCGTTAATACTGAATTGAGTAGCCACTTCGCCACCCACTTTAGCGGATATTAGCTGAGAAATTTCAGGTGCATTTAAGCCCAATTGTGCCAGTTTAGAATGGTTAAATAGCACTTTTAACTCAGGGCTACCCGTTTGTAATGAGCTTTTAACATCAGCAAAACGATTGTTATTTTCTAATTCGGCTACCAGTGCATCACCATATAACTTAAGAGTGTCTAAGTTGTAGCCCGATACTTGTATCTCTAACGGGGTAGAAAAACTAAATAATTCCGGACGCGCGAACTTACTTTCAACGCCGGCTTGTTGCGACAAATATTCTCGCATTGCCTGCATCACTTCTTGTTCTTGTTGCTCGGTACTTCCGTCTTTAAGCACTACATTAAGTTTTCCCCAATGATCACCGCCTTGTGCAGGAGAAGCATTCATTAAGCTGCCAGTTCCCGACAAAGAGTAGGTTCTTTCAACATTTGGTAAATCACGGGTAAACGTAGACAATTGACTGATAACGGCGTCGGTATTTTCTAAACGAGACCCAGTAGCAAGATTAAGCTCTACACTAAATTCACCTTGTGACAACGAAGGTATTAATTCAATACCCAAGCGAGGTATAAGCATTACACTCAACACCGACACTGACAGTATCACTCCTACAACCATCACTCTTGCTTTCATGGCCCAATTAAGTGCTTTGAAATAAGCGGCTGATGTTACCCCATAGAACTTATCGAAAACCCACAATACAGGTTTGAAAATATAGCCTAAAATGAGCGCTAAGCCTCTGAAAGTGCTGACTAACATACCTGTAATGACAAGTGGAATAAAATAGAAGATGGTTTTAAACAGATATCTGAATGGGAGCTTAAAGTAATAAAACGCGAGTTTGAAAGCACCTTTTTTTGGCTTACTAACAGTGGAGCGAGGGCCTAAATCAAGCGCATCACTTGTTGTATCATCTTGATCTGTTTTTTCTCTCGCCGCAAGCATTGGGATTAAGGTTAAAGCCACTAATAAGGAAGCAGCAAGTGCAAACGTCACTGTTAACGCTTGGTCACCAAACAACTGCCCTGCGATACCATCTACAAACACTAATGGGAAAAACACGGCCATGGTCGTTAAAGTAGACGCAACAATAGCCATAGAAACTTCTGACGTGCCAATAACAGCGGCTTTTCGCTTATCTGCATTTTGCTTTTTATGACGGTCTATGTTTTCTAATACAACAATGCTGTTGTCGACTAATAAACCTATGGCCAACGCGATACCGCCCAAGCTCATTATGTTCAAGCTGATATCGTAAGTATTCATTAAGTTGAAGGTTGCAATAATTGATACTGGAATTGAGATAGAAATGATTAGCGTGGGCCATATGTTTTTTAAGAAAAAATACAAAACAAACATGGCTAAAATTCCGCCAACAATGGCTGCAGACTTAACTTGGTCAATTGCACTACTAATAAATTGCGACTGGTCGTAAACCTGCTGCAATGAATATGTCTTTGGCATTTCGTTTTTAATTTTTTGCAAACGGTTAACCACCGCTTCGGCAACTTTTACAGTATTGGCATCACCTTCTTTATAAATGGCAATTTCTATACCTTCAAGGCTATCAAACCGGGTAATAGAATTCCTTTCTTTATATGCACTATTCACTTGGGCAATATCACTTAAGCGAATATTGCGCCCTTCTCTGGTCGCCACATATAAGTTGCGCATATCGTTTAATGATTCAAATTGATTGATGGTTCTTACCAAGTATTCTTGGGAACCATCTTCAACCCGGCCACCTGCCGTATTAACATTTTCATCTTTTAAACGTTGAATAATTTCTGCTAACGAAATATTTAACTGACTCGCGGTAGATTGATTAACCAACACATGCACTTCGTTTTCCAAGCCACCGCCAATTCTTACCGATGCTACACCTTCAACCGACTCAAGCTTGCGTTTAATCTGTTCTTCAGCATAGGTACGCACTTGTTTCATGGTTTGAATGTCCATGATGTCGGCACCCTCAGTTTCGCTTGTATTGAGACCTAAACCATAACGCATGACAGGATCTAAACTTGGGTTAAATTTAAGTAGCAAGGGGCGTTTAACATCTAAAGGCAAAAACAATACATCTAGCTTTTCGCGCACTTCAATGCTTGCTAGGTCCATGTCGGTGCCCCACTCAAACTCAAGCACTACATCTGACTGCTCAGCTTTTGAGGCCGACACCAGTTTGCGCACGCCTTTTACCACACCAACGGCTTCTTCAATAGGTGTGGTGACTAGTTGTTCAATTTCTCCAGGGGCTGCACCCACATAATCGGTACGAATAGTTAAGGTGGGATATGACAGTTCGGGTAGTAAGTTGATAGACAAACGGGTTAGCGATACCACACCAAATAAGATTATCGCTAAAGTAAACATCCACACAGTAACCGGGCGGTTTACCGCCACATTTATTAAATTCATGAGAAGCCTCTTGTTAGCTGTTTGCGATGATTAGCTGTTTACAATAGATACAATGGCGTTGTCTTTCAGGTTTTGCTGCCCTGTCACAACCACTTGTTCACTGCCGGTCAAACCTTCAAGGACTTCTACAAACTTACCCTCTTGGTAACCCACGGTAATTGCTACTTTTTTAGCATTGCCTTCATCATCTATAACAAATACGTTAATTTTGTCATCGACAGTAAGCATTGCTTTGCGGGGTAATAGAGTTGCATTTTGCTTGGTATCGTAATTTAAGCTAACTTGCGAAAACATGCCGGCTTTTAACTGGTTGTTTTCATTTGGCACTCGTAAAGTCACTTTAAATGTGCCTGTTGTGGCATTAATAACGGGGCTTATACGCTCAACAAAAGCGTTAACCATTTGTCCATTTAGGGCGCCTATAGATAAGCTTGCTTTTTGTTCTTTGTGAACACGCGATAACTCACGTTCAGGCAAATGCACAATGCCGTAAAGCTGTTTTTGTTGGACTATGTGGAACATACGTTCGCGTTGAAAAGACTCAGTCAGGTTACCCACTTTTGCATTGCGTTCAGCAATATAACCGCTAATAGGCGCAACTATTGTCGCTTCTTTAAGGTCTAATTCAGCGATTGCTAAAACCGCTTTTGCAGATTCGTACTGGGCAGTAATTTTGTCGTAAGTGTCGTCACTGACTAATTTTTTGCTATACACTTTATTAATTTTTGCTAGCTCTTTCTCAATGCCTTGTAAATCTGCTTTAGCACGGCGTAGACTTAACTCGTAACGCTCTGGCTCCAAAGTAGCTAACACTTGGCCTTTTTCAACATAATCACCTTCTTCCACCATAATTTCTTGAATAATGCCCGATGCACGTGCAACTACAAAGGCTTCTTCTTTAGCTTCCAATACAGCGGTAGTCATATAGTTAGATGAAATATCTCCGGTTTCGACAGTTTCTACCTCTACCGGAATCGGGATCACTTTAACTTCTTCTTGCACGACTTCTTCGCTAGTGGCTTCAGCCCCTGCTTGACCACAGCCACTAAGAAGCGCTGCGCTGGCCAGCAAGCCGGCCACACAAAATACGCGGGCATGTGAAGAAAAATCGGTAAATAAGGCTAGACGTTTTGTTGAATTTGATTCTAAAGCATTCATAAGAGTTTCCAAGTGCGATTGTTTTATTATTAGCTATCGATACTTTTGACTTTTGCATTGATTGTGCCAAATTTAATTTCCATTAATATCAACAACTTAAATTTCAACTTTAAGTGGCCGTGCAGTTTTCACCAACAATTTTCGTCAATTTCGCTATTTGTTGGTCTCTTTATAAAACTTAGAAAAAAACAATTTTTGTTACAGTTTTTATCTGTATGTACACCGCATAAAACACGCCTTTTCTTGACTAAATAAGCCAATGGTTTATGTTGAGTCCACACGAGGTGAATCAATCGCCTCTCGAACTATTAAAATAACAAACACCATCCAAGGAATGTTATGAAGCTCACATCTCCAATTGCTTTTTTACTGCTTAGCGTATTTTTTATTCAAAGCACGCCAGCAGCAGCCCAAGTAAATCCTGAATGGGTCCGCTACCCTGCTATTTCACCCGACGGCTCTACAATTGCGTTTACTTATAAAGGCGACCTCTACAAAGTGTCATCGCAGGGCGGACAAGCGACTCGCCTGACATTTCATAAGGCGCATGATTACAAAGCAGTTTGGAGTCATGATGGTAAATACATTGCCTTTGCATCCGACCGTCATGGTAATTTTGATGTATATAAAATGGATGCTCTTGGTGGCAGTGCTACTCGTCTAACTTTTCATTCCGGAAACGAAGAACCTTACACTTTTACAAAAGACGATAGTGCAATATTGTTCAAAGCCCAACGCATGGATTTAGTCACTCATCGCCAACATCCAACAGGCAGCCAAGCCGAACTGTATAGTGTGCCGGTAACAGGTGGTATGGTTGATCAAGTGTTTACTGTGCCAGCTGAAGATGTGCAAATAAGTGCCGATGGCAGTCAACTTGTCTATCACGACAACAAGGGTTTTGAAAACCCTTGGCGCAAGCATCATCGCTCAGCTATTGCCCGCGATTTATGGACCTACGATTTTGATTCTGGAAAACATAAAAAGCTGACCAAATTTGCAGGTGAAGACCGCAATCCTGTTTATTCACAAGACGGTAAAAATATTTACTATTTGAGCGAAAGAAGTGGCTCTTTTAATGTGCATAGCCTAAAACTTTCTCGTCCTTCTTCAGACAAGCAGTTAACTGAGTTTAATACTCACCCTGTTCGTTTTTTATCGCGAGGTGGTGACACTTTAGCCTTTAGTTATCATGGCCACTTGTACACAATGATAAATGGCCAAGCTCCACAAAAAGTCGCCATTAGCATTCGCACTCAAGACATTGACAATAATATCGCCATGGAAAGCGTGAATGGCGACATTAGCGAAATGGCTGTATCTCCTGATGGTAAAGAAATTGCGTTTATCGCCCATGGAGAAGTATTTGTTAGCGCACAAGATGGCTCCTTTACTAAACAGATAACAAATACCCCTTCGCAAGAAGCCTATGTTAGCTTTTCACCAGAAGGCGACTATTTGTTATATGCCGCTGAGCGTGACAACAAGTGGAGTATTTTTAAAGCATCAAAAGTGAGAGAGCAAGAACCCTTCTTTTATGCCGCGACGCTGATACAAGAAAGTGCTTATGTGAGCAACGACAAAGACAATTATTTGCCCAAAATATCACCCGATGGCAAAAAGCTCGCCTTTATAGAAGACCGTCGCACTTTAAAAGTGATGGATATAGACGGCACTAATAGTGTGGAGCTTATTCCAGCCAAAGACACGATCCACATGCGCGACGGCGACCAAACCTTTAGCTGGAGCCCAGACAGTCAGTGGTTATTATTCAATTATGACAAACTGCTCAATAATAGCGACGTTGCATTAGTAAAAGCCGATGGCAGCGAAAAAATGAAAATTATTGTGCCCAGCGGCTATTACGACAGTGAACCTAAATGGGCCAACGATGGCAAGCAAATTATTTGGTTTAGTAATCGTCAAGGCCTTAAAAGTTATGCTACCAGCGGCCGCTCGCAATACGATGTATATACCTTATTTTTTAACCAAGAAGATTGGGACGAATATCGTTTGGACGAGGACGAGTTTGCCCTAATGCAAGCAATTGAAGAAGCTAATGAAGACGAATCTGACGCCAAGAAAGAAGACGATGATGAAGGTAGTGATGGCGACAGTACCAGTGAGGATGGCAAAGACGATGGCAAAGACGAAGACGAGGCTGTTGAAGCACTTAGTATTGAGTGGGACGGCTTAGACGAACGCATAGCACGCCTTACTATTCATTCATCTAATTTGCGCGACGCTGTGCTAAATAAAGAAGCCGATACACTTTACTATTTGTCGCGTTTTGAAGATGATTTTGACCTTTGGACTACCGATTTACGCACTAAAGAAACTAAAAAAGCGATTAGTTTAGGGAGCAGAGGTGGCAGCTTAATGTGGGATACAGACATGGAAAATTTGTATTTGTTAAGCGGTGGTCGTATCAATAAACTGGATATCGACGGCGGTAAACAAAAATCAGTCAGCATTAATGAAAAAGTCGAAATCGACATGACCGCATTGCAATTACATTCCTTTGACCACGTTTGGTTACGTACCAGCAAAATATTTTACGAACCTACTTTCCATGGTATCGATTGGGTGCGAATGCGCGAGGAATACAGACCAAAAGTAGCGCACGTCAGTAATGGCTATGAATTTACAGAGTTATTAAGCGAAATGCTAGGTGAACTAAACGTTTCTCATGCTGGTGCGCGTTTTAGGGTACAAGCCGATATTGCAGATAGTACTGCCTCCTTAGGGGTGTTCTACGATTATAACTTCAGCGATGGTATAAAAATTACTGAAGTCATCAACGGCGGTCCATTAGATAAAGCCAAGTTCTCGGTTGAGGCTGGCATGATCATTACGAGTATTGACGGCGTGGCCATAAATGCCAATCTGGACTGGGCAAAATTACTTAACAGAAAAGCCGGTAAATTTACTTTGTTAGGCATTAAAAACCCAGTGTCGGGCGAAATAAAACAAATCACCATGCAACCCATTTCTCTGAGGGAACAGAGCGCCTTGTTGTATGAGCGTTATGTGAAAATAAACGAAGACGAAGTACTCAAATTGAGTAAAGGACAGCTCGGATATGTGCATATTCCTGGCATGGGTGACGGCCCTTATCGCAGTATTTACAACGATATGATGGGTCGTTTTTACGATAAAAAAGCCATGGTGGTTGATACACGTTTTAATGGCGGTGGTGATTTAGTTGCAGACCTTGCTACTTTCTTCACTGGCGAAGCATTCTTAACATACGCTATTGAAGGCAAAGTAGTGGGCGGAGAACCTACCTCTCGCTATACCAAGCCCGTTATCACCTTGTTTAATGAATCGATGTATAGTGACGGCCATTGTTACGCTAGCGGATTTACTGATCTTAAATTGGGCAAATCTGTCGGTATGCCAGTCCCCGGTACTTGCAGTTTTGCTGGCTGGGAACGCTTACCCATGGGTGGTTCATGGGGTGTTGTGCCAGTAAGTGCCAAAAACAAAGCTGGAGAATGGCTAGAGAACAACCAAACCGAGCCTGACATTCTGATTAGAAACGAGCCCGGCGTGATTGACTTTGGTACCGACCAGCAGCTAGAGCGAGCAGTAAAAGAGTTACTTAAAGAAGTAAGATAGTGAGTGAGAAAAACGCTCACATTTAGCAAGCGTCTAATTCTTACAGAGCAGTCTAAAAAAGCAATCTAACAAAAAAGGAGTCGAACACTGAGTTTGACTCCTTTTTTTAAACCAATTCTGCGTTTGCGAATTTAGTCTTCTTTCACCATGATCACTTTTCTGTGTGGGAATGGGATTTCAATACCTGCATCATCTAGCGCTCGTTTAATTTGCTCAGGCACCGAATAACGAATATCAAAATAATGTTCACCATGACAGAAGGGGCGCACAATAAAGTCAACTGAACTGTTGTTGAGTGTTTCAACTTCAACAAATGGCGCAGGATCTTTCAAAATATGTGGGTGTGCAGCCAGCACGGTATCAATCACTTTTCTTACAGCTACAGTATCTTCACCGTAAGCCACACCAAATACCATATTTACACCACGAATTTCATGATGGCTATGGTTAATAATTTGTTGCCCCCAAATTTGGCTGTTTGGGATAATGATTTGTTGATTATCAAAAGTTTGTAGAATTGTAGTAAATAGATCCACTTCTGTTACTTTACCAAACTGCCCTGCTGAATCGATAAAATCATCCACTTTGTATGGGCGGAATATAAGCAACATAACACCAGCGGCTAAGTTAGACATTGCGCCTTGTAAAGCCAAACCTACGGCTAAACCAGCTGCACCAATTAATGCCACAATCGAGGTTGTTTCAACGCCAAATCGGTTTAAAACAGCAATGAAAACAAAAGCCAGGATGACATATCTAACTATACTGCCGAAAAATCGGAATAAAGTATCGTCAAGTTTGTCGTATTTTTTACCTATGGCATGCACCATTTTGTATGCTTTGCCCGCAATCCAAAAACCAATAATCAGTATTAACATCGCTAATAAAATATTGGTGGCCCAAGCAAGTGCAGCAGGTAGATATTCGTTGATATCAAAATTTTGCAAAAATTCTTGCATAACGTAAACTCCATTTTGTAGTTTATTGTTTTTATAAATATCACATGGTAGTGAAAGTGTGGCGTTGGTATTATGAGGCCTTTAAACGCCAATCGCGCCTATATTTAAGATTGCTAATCAATTCAGCGCGTCGTTCAGTATAAACATCTAAAAATTAATTTCCTCATAAACTTACATAATTTGGATAAGGTCAAGTACACTTTTGTATGTACAGACCAAATGAGTCACAATAGAATTGGACCCAATTGAAAACAGTAAAAACAATAATAAAGGAAGCTGTCATGCCAATTAAGCCCTTAGCCGATGAAATAAGCGCCGACTATTTAATTGTTGGAGCAGGAGCCAGTGGCCTTGCTTTTGCCGACACATTGCTGCACGAAAGTGACGCCACCATGATTATTGTTGATAATCGCTACAAACCTGGCGGCCATTGGAACGACGCCTACCCTTTTGTGACATTGCATCAACCCTCGGCTTTTTATGGGGTAAATTCTAAAGAATTAAGCAGTGGCGAATTAGACAAAGTAGGCTTAAATAAAGGCTTGAACGAATTAGCCACAGGCGCTGAAGTACAAGCGTATTTCGAAAATGTGATGAATGATACTTTATTGCCTAGTGGCCGTGTTCAGTATCTGCCAATGTGCGAATTTGATGGTGACAAAGGTATTAAGCACATTCCCAGTGGCAAGCATATTTCGGTTAACTATTCCAAAAAACGTGTGGACGGCACATATTATAAAACCGCGATACCCGCAACCCATACACCGCAATTTAAATACGCTGACAATACTCGCTTAGTGCCACCCAATGCATTGCCAACGCTGGTGCCAAAGGCTGCTGACACTATCGACAACTATGTGATTTTGGGCGGCGGTAAAACCGCTATCGACACTTGCCTTTGGTTATTGCAAAACCATGTTAGCGCCGAGCAAATCACTTGGTTTATGCCTCGTGACGGCTGGCTGATAAACCGTAAAAACGCGCAACCTACTAACGCTTTTTTTAGCGATTCAATAGGCAACCAAGCTTGCCAATTCGAAGCTATCGCTGAGTCAACTTCAATCGACGATATGTTTGTACGCTTAGAAAAAAAAGGCGTGTTTATGCGCCTCGACACAAATGTGTGGCCCGAAATGTTCCATGGCGCTACTGTGTCTGAAGACGAACTTAGCTGCTTACAAGCAATCAAAAACGTCATTCGCCTAGGCCGTGTGCTTAACATCACAGAATCTAGCATCGAATGCGTTAAGGGCAACATAGATGCACCGTCAAACGCAGTATTTGTTGACTGCACCGCTAGCGCCATCACCAATTTAGAGATAGAGCCCGTATTCCAAAACGACGTCATTAAATTACAAACAGTTCGCGCTTACCAACCCGCCTTCAGTGCGGCATTTATTGCCCACATTGAGGTAACTTACGACGACCAAGACAAAAAGAACCAGCTCACCAACGTAGTGCCCTTGCCCAACACTTTAGAGGATTGGGTTGAACTCACCTATAAAAACATGATGAATCAGTTTTTCTGGGGCAAAGAGCCGGGCCTTAAAAAGTGGATGATCAACAACCGCCTTGATGGCTTTTCGCGCTTGGTCAGCCAAGTTAAGTTTTATGAAATTAGTAAGTTGAAGATTTTGAATCGAATGCGCCTTGCGGCTAAGCCCGCTATTGGGAGGTTGAAGGCTTATCGGGAAGAAATTGCCAAGGGTAAAAAAGTCTAAAAGTTCCAGAGTATCATTTGCGTTTATTTAAAAGGAAATATTCATGTCTACACCGCTTAAGTTTGACGAACCGTTGCAGACGCAACTAACTGAATTTTTATCACATGCAAATAAAGAAAAGAACGTACCCTTTTTTCGAAAGCTTGCCTTTTGGTCGTTCTTGATTGGTTTAGCGGGTGTTATCTTTGGCGCGGTTAATATTCAAGATAAAGCTAGTCAAAAACTCATTTATGAAAATCAAATAGCGGGTCAAAAAAATACGATTTCGAATCTACGGTCGATAGAAGCTAATCTTAATGAAAATCTTACTCAGATAGAAAATGAACGACAATCGATTATCAATAAAATGCAAGGCTTAGGAGAATGGATTGAAGATAGTAATAATATTTCTACCAGCGGTATTTTAGACCTCATATCGATACGAGTTTTTACTATAAAGCGAGAGGGTATGACCGGCAAAAACACTCGATATAGAACGTATATCTATTTGGATTACCCAGATCTCGTTGCAGACGACATAAAAGAAAAGGTGATAGCCGTTTCTTACGAAACAGACATTCTACTGAAAAAAAATGCCACTTTAAATGTTAAGTCTATTGGAGAAAATGGTTACTGGCAAAGCAGCTATGACGGAAGTGGATCTCCACAATATGTGACTGCTACCATCACTATTATTGGACCAGATAACAAACCAGAGGAATTGACCAAGCAATGGTTAACAAATGAAACTTCGTAAAACTAGCCTTTTTACAAGCAGTTAATCAAGGACTCTGACCCTTTAATCCTATTTTAGCGACCTTTTACCGAAAGTTGCTTACAATTTTAACATTCTTGATACATTCTTGCTGCGCCTAAATCAAAAGAGAATGCTTCATGAACAAACTCGCGCAGTTGGTAACAATTGGATTATTTACGATAACATTGGCTGCTTGCGGAGGTTCAAGCGACTCAAGCTCTAGTCAGCCAGAGCCACCTGCTCCTACTCCAGACACTACACCACCTGTGATTACCTTAAGTGGTGACGCATCGATTACCATTACGGTTGGTGAAGCGTTTACAGACCCTGGCGCAACTGCTACTGACAATATAGATGGCACCGTTGCCGTGACTGTTGATACGCCAAACCTAGATGCCGTAGGCACTTACACGGTTACTTACACCGCTACTGATGCTGCAAATAATCAAGCAACGGCTACAAGAACCGTAATTGTTGAGGCTGCGCCCGACACTACTCCTCCTGTTATCACGTTGAACGGCGACGCAAGCATCACAATTACCGAGGACGATACTTATACAGAGGCAGGTGCTAGTGCCACCGATGATGTAGACGGCACAATTGACGTGACTATTAGCGGTTCGGTGGGACAAAGTGTAGGCACATATACGCTTACTTACGAAGCAAGCGATGCGGCAGGCAATCAGGCAATGGTTACCCGCACAGTGATTGTCGAGGCTGCTCCAGATTCTACTGCACCAGTAATTACATTAAATGGTAGCTCGATTATTCGTTTAGAGCTCGGTCAGGCTTATGTAGAAGAAGGCGCAAGTGCAAACGACGACGTTGATGGGTCAATTAACGTTGTAATTAGTGGCACCGTTGGTCAGTCTTTAGGCTCTTATACCATTACCTATACCGCCACTGATGCCGCCGGAAATAGCGCTAACGCTTCACGCACTGTAAACATAGTAAGTAGCACCCCCGTTAGCGACATGAGGCAAGATGTGCTAGTTGCCAATCAGGTAGATCCTGTTTGGAACAATGGCTTGCAAGCTTTTGATCAAGCTTTGGGTTTTGGCAACTGTAATAATGATTCAGTAGCATGCCCAAGCATGGAATGGACAACAGTGACTGATGCCGAACGAGGTGATGTACTCCAAATAACCCATAAAAACGGCAATCAATTGGCAGGCTTTTTTATTAGTAGCTCAACACCACAAAACCTAACTGAGTTTGCTCAAGGCAGCATTAACTTTGACATAAAAGTAGTGTCTGGTGCTACCTCAATAACGTTTAAATTAGATTGCGTATTCCCATGTACTTCAGGCGACGTGTTGTTGGGCGCTCAACCAAGTGATGAGTGGGTAACAGTCAGCTATAACATACAAACACTTATCAATAGTGGTTTAGACATCACAAAAGTCGATACCGGCATTGTTATATGGGCTTCTGAAACCACTGACACTGTCTTTTTGCTCGACAATGTATTTTTCTCAACCGAAGCCGGCACAGATGTAGAGCCCGAACTACCAGATTTTACTGACTTTACCGCTATGACCTTTGGTGCTGGTAATATTTCAGACACAATCAACCCTAACAGTTATAAGTGCGTATTTGATTTTGGTAACTGGATTTATAATGCAGGCGTCGTTGAACCTGGAATTGCCGGTTGTGATACAACTACTGGCACACCTCAAGGCACGCCAACCAAGTTATTCCCTCACGTTTCTGGCCCTGCCGCCACTCGACCACTAGCCAATGCAAGATGGTGGGGGTCAGTTTCATTCTCTGGTGAAATGGAAATAGGCAATCCTAACGATGCCGCCTACATTACACCCGACCCAATGACAGCCCGCATTACTCAAAAAGGGGTAAGAATTTTAGGCATACCTTCTGGTTTAAAAGTCCAAGGTAACGATTTTTTGTATGCCATCCCCGACCCATTCAGTGAAGTTTTTGATGGTATTGCCGTTGGTAACACAGAGCACGACGACTTAGACGCTAGGTTAAAAGACAACAGTGACGGCTCAGTAACCGTTGCATGGCATGATGGTAGTGATGAAGTTATGCAAGCCACATTTGTTCACGGTTCTCCTCATGCTTTCTTTGAGGTGTATCAAGGTGAAATGCAAATTAGAACCTTGCGCGCTGACGGTGGCGAAAAAGGCATTTTCTACAACCAAGGTAATACATTGGGTGTTTGGACGAGTGTTGCTGGTAACGCAAATAATTTCCTAATTAGCGGTGATTCGAGCACAACATTTGCTGACATTGCCTCGCAAGAAATCACCCTAAGTAGCGATAGCAAAGCTTATACGGTCACTTTGTTGCCGCTGACTTCAGGAACGCCGACTAGCGCAATGATAGACGCCTTTGTTGCTACAGCTAGTAATGTTATCGCAAAGGTTGATATTGATTATGCTGTCGACCATTCCACAAACAGCGTTACCATTACTCATGCATATAAAAATAGTAACGGTGATGCAGTCTCTACAATGGCGGGAATGCAGCCCTTGCATTGGAAAAATTCTGCTACACAAACGAGTGCATACTCAATTAGAAGCGCACGCGGGATCACAAAGTTTGCTAATGTAAGTTCATTTAGCTACACCATCCAATTTGTTGGTATTTTGCCTGCTCTACCATCTGTGTCTCAAGACTTAGATACAGACTTAGTCACTGCCCTAGTGAATGAGTTTGTTGATCAAGGCGCATCAACCTATAACAATAGAGTAGATGCCTATTGGGCGGGTAAAAATTATGGAAAAGTGTCGGAACTCATTGGTTTAACCGACCAAATGAACTTGACGACACAACGTGACGCTTTAGTTACTTGGTTAAAAACCGAACTTGAAGATTGGTTCACAGCTTCTACAGACGGCAATCTCGATGTCGAAAAATACTTCGCTTACGATGACGATTGGGACACTTTGTTGGCCATGGAAGAGTCGTTTGCGTCTCATCAACAGCTTAACGACCATCATTTCCACTATGGTTATTTAGTAAGAGCTGCGGCCGAAGTTTGTCGCTTTGATTCAGCTTGGTGTGGCAGCGACCAATATGGCCCAATGATTGAATTATTGATTCGTGATTTTGCCGCAGGCCGTAACGATGATATGTTCCCTTACCTGCGCCATTTTGACCCTGCCAATGGATTTTCGTGGGCATCGGGTCGAGTCAACTTTGCTCGGGGAAATAACAATGAATCAACATCAGAAGCAGCAAACGCATATGGCGCCATTATTCTTTATGGCATGCTCACCAACAATCAAGAACTAATCGATCGTGGCATTTACTTACATGCTTCTACTGCCGCAAGTTATTGGGAGTATTGGAATAATATCGATGGGTACAACACTAACGATCCAAGCTTGAATAACTTCCCAGACGGATACAACCGCATTACCACTTCAATAATATGGGGAGACGGTGCAGTATTTTCTACTTGGTTTAGTGGTGCCTTTGCGCATATCTTGGGTATTCAAGGTTTACCAACTAATACGCTTAGCTTGCATATTGGGCAATATGCTGACTACTTAGCTGATTATGTTGAGCTTGGCCTAAGTGAATCGAGCAATAATAAACCTTCAGGTTTGATTCCGGATCAATGGCGTGACATATGGTGGAAAATCTGGTCGATGACAGATGCTAATGCGGCTTTTGCAGATTATGAAACGCTTAACTCTTACGAACCAGAAGCTGGTGAAACAAAAGCCCACACCTACTATTGGATTAAACAATGGCAAACATTGGGACAAATGAAGACTGGTTCTGGCGACATTACCGCCGATTATCCAAGTGCATTGATGTTTGAAAATAGTGGTACTAAACACTATGTCGTTTATAACTTTAATGACACAGAGTTAACTGTTACCTACAGTGATGGCACAGAAGTGCAAGCTGCACCAAATGACTTCACTGTAGTCTCCAACTAAGTTTCAGAGGATCAAGGGGTCAGAGTCCTTGATGTTTAAAAAAGGTGAGGTTGAAAAAATGATAAAAAAAGCTCGAAAAAATATTTCATTGCGATTTGAGTCAAAAATTTTCACGTTATTATTTTGCATAATGGCCGCCGCTTTTTCAAAGGCTGGCTGGGAAGTCGCATGGATAGAAACCTTTGATGGCGATGGCGTTAATTGGAATAACTGGACCGCTCAAACACAAGCTAATTATAATAATGAGATACAGTGTTATACCGATGATGATACGTCGGCTGACCGCAACTACGAAGTATCTGACGGCACACTTAAAATCATTGCTCGCAAACAAAACATAAATTGCCCCGGCCAAAATGGCGCGTTCCGCACTTGGACCTCAGGCCGACTTAACAGTAAAGACAAAGCCGAATTTTTATATGGCAGAATAGAAGCCCGATTGCGGTTTTTAGAACTTAAGGGAGGCACATGGCCTGCGTTTTGGATGCTTGAAAACCGCATATCTGAACAGCCAATTAAAGGTGATAACGACAACGTAAATTGGCCCAATCCGGGTGCGGGTGAAATTGACGTTTGGGAGTGGTATGCAAACCAAGCAGACCGGTATATCACCAACTTTTTTAATGCAGCCAATTGTGGTGCAGAACAACGAATACCGTATCCTGGTGGTTCTCCTGATGTCACAGACTTTCAAACCTACGGTATAGAGTGGACTAAAGACAATATTAAGTTCTTTATGAATGATCAGGTGGTCGCTGAACATGACTTATCTAATTGTCCGCAATACGAAGAATCCATGTTTGTTTTATTGAATGTTGCAATTGGTGGCACCTTAGGTGGCTCGCAGGACCCAACGCTTGATGAAGCAACCATGGAGGTTGACTATGTGGCGCATTGTGTAGCAAGCGAAGCCAACGATTGGCAACAATGTAACGAAAGTACCCCTAAAATTGCAGATGATGACGGTGATGGTGTGAGTAATGCAACTGACGAATGCCCCAATACACCCAACGGCGCAACGGTAAATGCTGTAGGATGTCAAATCAAAACAGAGCCAGATACTGCTGCCCCAAAGCCGGTAATACCTGATGGGCAGGTAATTTCTTTGTTTAGCGATGAATACAGAAACATTGATCCAATTAATTATAACCCAAACTGGAATCAAGCAACACGCGTAACAGTGGTCGACATAGAAGGAAATACTACCTTAAAGTACGAAAATCTAAATTATCAAGGCACTGATTTTGAAAACAGTAAGCAAGATGTAACAGAAATGAAGTACTTACATGTAGATTATTGGGTACCTTTTATGAATGAATTAAAACTCTTCTTAATTAGTCCAGGGCCGGTTGAAGTACCTTTTAACTTTGACGTAAAAGAACAGTCTTGGCAGTCAGTAGCCATTCCACTTACCGCATTTAATGGGGTAGATTTAACAAACACCTTTCAACTCAAAATTGAAGGCAGCGGCACGGTATATTTAGATAATATATTTTTTAGCGCAGAAGCTGAAGCAAACGTCGCTCCCCGCTTATCTCTATCTGTAGTGCAGGGTACAAGTACAAACAACAACATTGTCAGCGATGGCGGTACGGTAACAATTACTGCAGAAATAACAGACGATAATGAACAAGATACCCACTCGCTAGAATGGAGCGTTACTGGTACCAGCAATTTTACAAGCAATAACATGCAGTTGACTTTTGACCCCGAAGGATTGACCGCAACAGAAATAATTGTTTCTGCGGTAGCGTCTGACAACGGAAACCCAGTACTATCTGCCGATGCCAGTATCACCTTGCCACTCAGTCAGCCAGCTCCAGCACCTGTTGTGCCTCCCGTGATAGAAACTCCTGCAGCTGAAACCTCAGGTGGAGGTGGTTCTTTAGGAATCTTTTATTTAATGGGCGTATTAGTTGTCTGGTTTGCACGTTATAAAGCTAACACCAAAGGATAAGAGACATTAAAAAAGATGCCTTCATTACTGTTAGAGATTAAGTAACACTGACCCCCTTTTAAAAGCTACCGTAACGCTAATGCCAATAACTGGTCATGTGCTGTCATAAACAGTGTTTTTTCGTCACCTGATAAGGTGCAGTTTGCGGTTTTTCTGCCGGTGAAAATGCGCGCGAGCACTTTGCCTTTTGGCGAAAATAGCCACACACCGCCCGGGCCAGTTGCAAAAAAGTTACCACTAGAATGCAATACCATGCCATCAGGGTAGCCTTCATGGCCCTTTTTGTCGACTAAATCACTAACATCATAAAAGCTTTTTTTATGGGTAAACTTGCCAACCGAATTTTTAGTAAATTTTATCCATTCGAGCTTTTTAGGGTCAGAAACAGCAACTATTAGGCTTTGTTCATCATTGCTTAAGATGATGCCATTAGGATATGACACCGAATCGTCAATGAGGCTTAGCTCGCCTTTTGGGCTTAGTTTGAATATTCCCTGAAAATCGAGTTCTTTAGCGGGGTCATTCATGCCACCTGATAAACCGTATGGTGGGTCAGTAAAATACAAATTACCTTGACTATCAAACACCGCATCATTAGGACTATTTAAACGCTTTCCTTGGTAATGTGACACTAGGCTTTCGTATTTAGGCTTGTCGTTGTCAAGGCCGATAGTATTTAAATCATAAGTAGATATGCGTCGGTCGCCATGTTGCATCAACACTAATTTGCCTTCGCCATTTATTAACAAACCATTAGAGCCTTGTGTTCCGGCGTCAGCATAAATATTTGTTGAGCCAGAAGGCGCTAGGTACTCTGTTACGCCTTCGCCTTCTTTATATTTGTAAACTTTATTCTCAGGTACATCCGAAAATAATAAATAGCCTCCATCACCTACCCAAACCGGCCCTTCAGACCAAGAATATCCCTCCCCAAGTGTTTCTACGGAAGCAAACTCATTTATTATTTTAAAGGCGCTTTTGTCATACACTTCAATACGGGGCGCATTATTTTGCTGGGTATAAGCGGTAACGCTAAATATACTTAAAGCGCAATACAATAAAATGCTTTGTGCTATGTTTGGTTTTATCATCTAAGGTCCAGAATTCTTAACATTGAGATATCGTTGGACTGCCAAAGCGCTTGTGCAGTTCAAACTGATTAACCACAAAATTAAGTTTGTGTAATAAATAACAAGATAATGACACCAATGCCTTGTTAAGCACTTGTTAAATCGGTATTAATATTCTATATTCACATTGTTATTTTTTAGTGAAAAATAACCGTAAAAATAATAATACTAGGAGCAAGAGCAGTGATTTTGAACCATTTATGGGGTATTTATACTAGCCCTAAAGAAGAGTGGAAAAACATAGATAAAAAGCATGAAAGTTATTTTTATGCCCTAAGCCACATAATGATAATTGCACTCATTCCAACAGGAATGGCGTATTACGGCTCAGCTTACTTAGGCTGGGACATTGGAGCTGGTGTCACTGCAGACACCATAAGACTCACTCATGATAGCGCGCTAGCAATGTCTATTGCCATGTATTTTGGTCTCATTTTTGGCGTCATAGCGCTAGCTGTGCTGATTCATGAGTTAGCGAAATCTTTTGATGCAACACCTACTTACACGCAGTCTTTAGAAATTGCTGCATATACCGCAACTCCTCTGTTTATGGCAGGCTTTGGCGCGTTTTATCCGCAGCTTTGGTTTTTGATGACGGTTGTCTTGGTGGGTCTTTCATATTCTGTATATTTACTTTATACAGGGGTACCAATTATGTTGCATATTCCAGAAGAAAAAGGCTTTATTTTTTCTAGTTCAGTCGTTACATGTGGATTAGTATTAATGGTGATTCTGATGGCATCATCTGTCATCCTTTGGAGTATTGGCCTTGGCCCTGCTTACCAATAGCAACTGCAATAACATTCAAAAAAAAGAGCCTTTAATTAAGGCTCTTTTTTATTGTGAAACACTTGTTTTTATACAAAGGCTAATTACTCATATTATGCATTTCTAGGTTACTTAACTCTGTTTGAATGGTTGGGCTTCCTTTTGCAGATTCACCCCTTGCTTTGTCGATGCGCTCTAAATAATCTTGATTCACGTCGCCGGTCACATAATTACCATCAAATACTGAAGTTTCAAAACGGGTTATTTGTGGGTTTTCTTCATTTACGGCATCAACTAAATCGTGTAAGTCTTGAAAAATAAGACCATCCGCTTTAATACACTCACTAATCTCATCTATTTCTCGCCCATAAGCGATGAGTTCATTGGCAGAAGGCATATCTATGCCATATACATTAGGAAATCTAATTTCTGGGGCAGCTGAGGCGAAATAGACTTTTTTAGCACCCGACTCTCTGGCCATTTCAATAATTTGTTCTGAGGTTGTGCCACGCACAATTGAGTCGTCAACTAGCAAGACGTTCTTATCTTTAAATTCCGACTTAATAGCATTAAGTTTGCGCCTGACAGATTTACGACGTTGAGTCTGTCCTGGCATGATGAAAGTCCGACCGATATATCTATTTTTCACAAACCCTTGGCGATAAGGTAAGTCTAGGGTATTGGCGATTTGCAGTGCAACATCCATAGATGTTTCAGGTATGGGGATAACCACGTCAATATCGAGTTCAGCCCATTCTCTTTTTATTTTTTCACCGAGTTTACGACCCATATTCACTCTTGATGCATAAACCGATATGCCGTCAATGAAGGAATCGGGACGAGCAAAATAAACAAATTCGAATATACATGGGTTGAATTTAGCCATAGGCGCACATTGTTTAGTATGTAACTGCCCTGCCTCGGTAATATAGATAGCTTCACCCGGTGCTACGTCTCTGACAAAGGTAAATCCTACAGCGTCTATTGCAACGCTCTCAGATGCGACCATGTATTCATCGCCCAACAAGGTTGTGCGCTTACCCAGTACTAGAGGACGTATGCCGTTAGGGTCTCTAAAGGCGACCATTCCAAAACCAATGATGGCCGCAACAACTGCATAAGCCCCACTAATTTTTGCATGTGAAAGCGCTACAGCGTCAAAGATATCGTCAGGGGTCACTTCAAAATCACTGATTTTGGTAAGTGCATCTGCAAAGATATTCAATAATATTTCAGAGTCAGAATTAGTGTTAATATGCCTACGCGCTACCGTAAACACTTCTTTTTCTAGGTCATGAGCGTTCGTCAGGTTGCCATTATGGGCAAAGGCGATACCAAATGGAGAGTTCACATAAAAGGGTTGAGCCTCAGCCGAGCTTGAACTACCAGCCGTGGGGTAACGACAATGACCAATGCCAACATTACCAGTGAGTCGGTGCATATGACGAGTATGAAAAACATCTCTGACTAAGCCATTAGCTTTGCGCAAATTAAACATGCTTTTGTCTATAGTCATTATTCCAGCCGCATCTTGGCCACGATGCTGTAAAACCGTTAAAGCATCGTAAATAGACTGGTTAACCGCTTCTTTACCGACTATACCCACTATGCCGCACATAAATAAATCCTATAATTGATCAGTAAGAAAGCTCGATCTGTCTTTCATAAATTCAAAAAACCACTCGATTATAGAGCCAAATTCAGGCACTAATACCGACTGCTGCCACCACAGAGAATCAGAAAACCCTGTGAAGGTATCAATAAAAAATAGCACAGCACTTACAATTAATACGCCTCTGAGGGCCCCAAAAACTGCACCTAGGACTCTGTCGGTACCTGTGAGACCAGTTGCTTTAACCAGTTGTGAGATAATGTAGTTAATCAAGGCGCCTGCTATTAAGGTACCAACAAACAAAATACCAACAGCAGCTGCGTTACGCATTGTTAGATCTTCAATTTGGGTAAGTAACTGAGCAAGTTCGGGATGAAAACTGCGAGCGACTAAAAAAGCAGCAATCCAGACAGACAAAGAAATAGCTTCTTTAAAAAAGCCTCTAATTAAGCTTATGACTGACGACAGTACAATAATGCCTAAAATAGTTAAATCAAACCAATTCATAGGTTTACAATGTTCCTGTAAAAGCGGTGGAGTTATGCTTTGCAGTTATGCCTTTTGAATGGGTTGCAAGTGTAGCAAATTATATCATTTAGCGCTAACCTCAAATGCAGTAATTTTGCCTTTTAATTTGGTTAGTTCGTTTAAATGTGGAAGGGCTTGCTCCAAGCTTTCTCGGTCTAGCTCTGGGCCCACAAATACTTTATTTAACTCTCCGGCAGACGTTGTAATTGGCTGAGAGAAAGCTCTATAACCGGCTTGTTTGAGGGTTTTAATCAGCTCTCGCACATTTTTTTCGTGCCTAAAACTCCCTAATTGTATCACCCATGCTGCTTCTGATTTTTTAGCGGTATTTGTATCAATTTTAGCCACCTCTGGTTGTGAGGCTTGGCTAACATTCACCGTTGTGGCTCCATTTGAAGTAGTGTCAGCCTCCTTGTCAATTGATTCATTTGTATTTTCATTTTCCGGGTCAGCATTAGTCGAATCACCCTTTGCGGAAATAGACGTATTATCTGAATCAATATCTACGGTTACAATATCACTATCACTATTCTGAGCTAAATTATTTACTTGTTCATCGTTTTCATCTACCGCTGTTTCATTAACAATTTCTACGGGCAAACTGACTTCTGCCTCAATAGCTTGGGTATCAATATTTGTATTGCTGTCGCTAGCAACTTCAATTTTATCAGCAGCGGGAGGTACATTTACAAATTCTTGTAAATTGGTCCGTTTTTCACCATCGAGAAGTTCAGGAAGTAATATTACAATGAGGGCGACAACAATGATGGTGCCAATCAATCTATTTTGTAAGGTACTAGACATAGCTATGCATTACTCTCTTGTATAGTTAAGTGTTGCAAATAAGAGGACTTTAGTACTTCAGTTGCTATTACAAACGAGCCAACGAGCACAATAATATCATTAGTATCGGCAGCATTGACAGCATGTTTTAGCCCAAGTTCAACATTATCGAAGCTCTTTGCTTGCCGTTGATTATTTTGAGGCGCATTTTGTACTGATTTTAAAATATTATTTGCACTCTCACCACGCTCCGAAGGCAAGCTTACGCAATACCAAATTGCATCAAGTTCGCTCAATGCTAATATTGTGTCATCAATGTTTTTATCTTTAAGCATACCAACTATTACATGGAATTTTGGCTTGCTTGCTTGCTTGCCTGTTGCGGAATGAGTTTGGTTTAACACCTTCACTAACCCTTCAGCAGCAGCTTTATTGTGAGCCACGTCTAATACTATTTTTGGCGAGCGCAATATAGTGTGTAAACGGCCAGGCATGCTCACGCTAGCGATCAACTCATGCAATTGTTCTGGTGCTAGTAAAAAAGAATTAGTCGTTTTTTGCTTGCGTGCCAACAAAAACAAACACGCTAGTGCAGTCATAATATTTTGTTTAGGAATGCGAGCTGCCGTTAAATTGAAGCTATATTCTCGAGTGTTAATATCCTTAAATACAACTCGATTGTTAAGTTGGTCATACTCGTAGTCTCGTTCTGCTATTAAACAAGTACCCGCGTATTTTGAAATGACGCGATTAAGCGAATCATGAACCTCAGCATAACCAACTACAACAGCTTGCTGAGGTTTTATAATGCCTGCTTTTTCAGCAGCAATGAGTTCGGTGGTTTCACCCAAATAACTTTGATGGTCAAGCCCTATGCTGGTAATCACGCCAATGTCAGCATCAATTATATTTGTGGCATCAAGTCGCCCACCAAGACCAACCTCAATGATACAAACATCTACTTTTGCTCGCGAAAATAATACAAAACTACACAAGGTAGCAAATTCAAAGTAGGTTAAGGATGTTTGGCCGCGGGCTTTTTCAATTGCTTCAAAGGCTTCAATAATAGATTGATCGTTTGCATCATCGCCATTGAGTCGTATACGTTCATTAAACTGAAGAATATGAGGTGATGAATACGTCCCCACCGTCAAACCTGATCGCAAACATGCTTGTTCTATAAAACGACAAGTCGTGCCTTTACCATTTGTACCCGCCACGGTGATCACGGTAGCAGTAGAAAAATCGATATTAAGTGATTTAGCAACCTGATCAACACGCTCCAAACCCATATCAATATTACTTGGATGAGTTAGCTCGATGTATGTGAGCCATTGTTCAAGCGTACGCATGCACTTGCCTACTCTAATGAGATGTTGATGCTTATTCCGCTGCTGGTAACTCTTTCAGCGGAGCTTGCATGTGACTATGATAAAGCTTACTCAGCAAACTATGAACTTTAGTCCGCATCTCACGGCGGTCAACAATCATGTCTATTGCCCCTTTTTCTACTAAAAACTCACTGCGTTGGAAGCCTTCGGGTAATTTTTCACGTACAGTTTGCTCAATAACGCGCGGGCCAGCAAAACCAATAAGTGCTTTTGGCTCACCAATATTGACATCACCTAGCATTGCTAAACTGGCAGATACACCACCCATTGTTGGGTCGGTTAACACAGAAATATAAGGCAAGCCTTTTTCACTCAATTTAGCTAAAGCAGCGCTTGTTTTTGCCATCTGCATTAACGACAACAAGGCTTCTTGCATGCGAGCACCACCACTGGTTGAAAAGCAAACAAACGGACAGTTGTTCTCAATAGCGGCATTAACACCCGCTACAAATTTTGCACCAACTACTGATGCCATCGAACCACCCATAAACGCAAATTCAAAGCTTGCTACTACAATAGGCATGCCATTGAGAGACCCTTTCATAACGATTAAAGCGTCTTTTTCGTTGGTCGACTTTTGCGCGGCGGTGATTCTATCTTTATAACGTTTTGAATCTTTAAATTTTAAGATATCTTGGGGCTCCAAGCTACCTGCAAGCTCCTCTTTGTCGCTAGCGTCTAAAAATGCATTGATACGCGCTCTCGCGGTTATACGCATGTGGTGGTCACACTTAGGACATACTTCAAGTAATTTTTCTAATTCGGTTTTATATAAAACTGCCTGGCAAGCACCACATTTTGTCCAAATGCCTTCAGGAACATTTCCTTTAGTTCCGGTTTGCGTTTTTGGCAGAATTCTTTCAATCCAACTCATTAGAACATCCTAATATCATGATTTTAGTAAATAAAGCTTCAGCTGTTAGTATAACTGATTTACGTGAAAATTAAACGCGCGAATTAAAACACACTTAACGGATAAGCCAAACCAATAACTGGTCTAAAGTGTTTAAGTGGTGTAAATCTGCACTGGTTTGAAACCAATCTTTTTTTTGCAAGGCAGTAATTGGCGATTATAGTGCTCAACAAGCATTTCTTATGCGATAGCCTATATTTAAAGGAATAAAGGTCCTAAATTTGTAGCAGGCAAGGCAAATTCTTCAGGATAGCTAACTTTCACTAAATACAAACCATTTGGTTTAGCGGTTGGCGCTGCTTTGGTTCTATCTTTGAGCGCTAGTAATTCAGCCATCCAATTTACAGGCTTCTCATGTGCCCCAATGAGCATAAGAGAACCCACTATATTACGCACCATGTGGTGTAAAAACGCATTCGCTTGTACGTCTATCATTATGTAGTCGTTAGTCCGATTAACAGAAATAGCGCGTATATTTCGAACCGCAGTTTTGCTTTGACAATGCGCTGCCCGAAAAGATGTGAAATCGTACTCGCCAACTAAACTCTGCGCAGCGCTGTGCATCAAGCCTGCATCTAAAGGTTGATATGCGTGAGTTAAACCATTGAAAAACACCCCCGACCGTAAAGGATGATTGTGAATAATATAACGGTAGCGCCTCGCAAAGGCACTAAATCGGGCGTGAAAATCGTCACTCACCGGCTTAGCCCAAGAAATTGCTATGTCTTTTGGCATTAAGGTATTAAGGCCTCGAGTCAATGCTTTAATGGGCCGTTCAACAGGCAAATCTAGGTGTATCACTTGACCTGTTGCATGAACACCCGCATCGGTGCGGCCAGCGCAGCTAACCGTGACCTTTTGTTGAAGGACTTTTTCAAGTGCTTTTTCCACCTGGGCTTGGACAGAATCAGCGCTAGATTGTCGTTGCCAACCACTGTAGTTTGCGCCGTTATACTCTACCCCTAGTGCTACTCGCCCTTTTACTAATAAATAATCTGATTCTTGCATTATGTATTGTCTTTACCACTATTTTTTAACTTTAGCGCAACTACTACCTTTGATTAGTCCAAAAAGCCCTATCGGTTTTGATGTGAATTACGGCGTTGACGTTGGCCTGTCACTTTGCTCTGACGATGCTTACGAACGCTTCGACGCATTCGACTCAATTTGGTATGGTCGAGAGTTTCTTGCACATGCACTTTTGATTCAGTTTCTTCAGGCAACTGCACCATTTTACGCAGTGCATTCACATTTTGAATATCTAATTCTACCCAAGCACCCTGTGGCAGGCGTTTGAATAGTTCTAAATTGCCGTACCTTACTCGCATCAAACGGCTCACTTGTAAGCCTTGGGATTCCCATAGGCGTCGAACTTCTCGATTGCGCCCTTCACTGAGAGTGACGTTAAACCAATGATTAAGACTTTCAGGTTCACTGGGTCGCACATGTATATGATTAAACTTCGCTTTACCGTCTTCTAACTCGACACCGGTGCTTAATGTTCTTAACATTTTAGGGGTAACTTCACCGAATACTCTAACGGCATATTCTCTTTCTACTTCATGACTAGGATGCATTAGTCTATTCGCTAATTCACCGTCATTTGTAAACAGCAAGAGGCCGCTGGTATTAATATCAAGACGTCCTACCGTAATCCAACGCTCACCAGTGAGAACTGGCAACCTTTCAAAAACCGTTGGTCGACCTTGAGGGTCTACTCTTGCACATAGTTCGCCTTCTGGCTTGTTGTACATTAACACCCGACAAGCAGAGTTTTCTTTGCTTCGTATCATCAGTTCGCCGTCAACTTTAATTTGATCTTTAACTTCTACTCGATCACCTAAAGAAGCCGGTTTACTATTAACCAACACTCGTCCATCAGCAATCCATTTTTCCATTTCGCGCCGTGAACCAAGTCCGTTATTGGCCATCACTTTTTGTAATTTTTCTGAAGTCGTGTTTTTAGCCGTCATTAGTGTATTTGCGCCTTGTTAGGATCAGACTTGTCAGTATCGCTGTGGATTTCATTTTGTAACAAATCGTCTTGTGGATGGTCAATATTAGCCTTTTCAGACGCTTCAACAGCTGCCTCAATGTTTTCAACAAAACTTTCGGCCGAAGGCAATTCACTTAACGATTTAAGTGAAAAATAATCTAAAAAGGTAGGCGTGGTAGCAAACAAAGATGGACGTCCTGGCACTTCTTTATGGCCCACTACTTTTATCCATTTTCGTTCAGTAAGTGTGCGTATGATATTACTGCTTACCGCCACACCCCGAACATCTTCAATTTCGCCCCGCGTAATAGGCTGTCTGTATGCAATTAAGGCGAGCGTTTCTAACATCGCTCTGCTGTATTTGGGAACGGTTTCTTGCCATAATCGACTGAGTATCTGACCCAAACCCGAATCTGATTGAAAACGATAACCCGAAGCCACCTTAACCAACCTAATTCCCCTTGCAGCGTAATCTAACTCAAGATCTTTAAGGGCCTTATTTAGCTGTTTGGATGATACTGCTAAGTCACTTAAAATCGTGTTACGCATACGGTCAACACTCAAGCTTCCTTCGCATACAAAAATAGCGGCCTCAAGCAGTTGTTTTAATTGTTCGTCAGAAATTTTATTCATGGTCTACTAGTTTAACATGAAGATTGCCAAATGCTTCGCCTTGTTCAAAAATGATTAGCGATTCTTTCACTAATTCGAGTATCGCAATAAAGGTAACCACCACACCTGCTTTACCTTCACTAGCATCTAACAGTTTATCTAATGAAATATAGGTTTGAAAATTTAAGCGTTGTAACACCATGCTCATGCGTTCACGCGTTGATAATACTTCTCTTTGAATTTGATGGTTATCGAAGGCTTTTGCTCGTCGCATAGCGTCATAAAAAGCAGTTACTAACTCTTGCATATGCACTTGCGGCATGTGCTTAATGGCTTGTACATTGTCACTGGTATCTGCTTTAGCGACAAACAAATCACGCTCTAAACGAGGTGCAGCATCTAGTTCTTCAGCGGCTGTCTTAATTTTTTCGTATTCTCGTAATCGTCTAATTAGCTCAGTTCTTGGGTCTTGTTCGTCTTCGTCGTTTTCATCATGTTTTGGTAACAATAGACGCGATTTTATCTCCGCTAACATTGCTGCCATCACTAAATATTCGCCCGCTAACTCTAGTTTGACCTCGGTCATGACTTCAACATATTCGATATATTGCTTGGTCACTTGTAAAACAGGTAACGACAATATATCGAACTTTTGTTTCCGAATGAGATATAAAAGCAAGTCGAGCGGGCCTTCAAAGGTTTCTAGAATAACCGCTAAGGCATCAGGGGGAATATATAAGTCTTCAGGTTTAGTAATAACCGCTTCGCCATTTACAAATGCTAGGGCAAGAGGTTGCTGTTGGGTGAGTTGATCTTTATTTTCCACGTGTCTATTTACTCAAAAGCTTGGGTATCGCCGCTACCATGTCGCCGCACAACAGTGTCGCCTTCTGACATATCGATGACAGTCGTTGGCTGTTCGCCCAAATAGCCTCCATGAATAATCAAACCCACTCTACGCTCGAGTTTATCTCTAATTTCGTCAGGGTCACTTTCAGCAATGTCAGCATTAGGCAAAATTAATGTAGTAGACATTAAGGGTTCGCCCAATTCTTCTAAAATTGCTAATGCAATATTATTGTCAGGCACCCGTATTCCGATGGTACGTTTTTTAGGGTTTTGCAAACGTTTAGGCACTTCTTTTGTGGCTTTTAGGATAAAGGTGTAAGGTCCTGGTGTGTTGTTTTTAATCTGTCTAAACGCCGTATTATTGACCCGAGCATAAATAGATAACTCTGACATATCTCTACACATTAAAGTGAAATTATGGTCCTTAGGGATGTCTCTGATTTGGCAAATTTGGTCCAAAGCTTTTTTATCTTCTAACTGACAACCTATTGCATAACCAGAGTCTGTTGGATACACAATAACTTGTCCTTGCCTAACAAGTTCACACGTTTGCTTGACTAAACGTGCTTGCGGGTTGTCGGGATGTACGTAGAAAAACTGACTCATGTCGCGTTAGCCTTTGGCCTTTTGATGCTTTGATTATTTATCTAACTAACTATTTATCTAACTGTTTATCTAACTCAATATTGCCGTAAAAACGCTAAAAAAACTTGCACTCGCAAATGCTTAGCTGGAGTGCCTTATAATACGCGGAGTATTAGTATTTTCCTAGCGTCATTTTGCACCTTTTAGATAAAGGTTTGAGATTTATCAATGCGTAGGCAGAGATGTTTGCTTAAACTTAGTCCAAATAGCCGTAGTTGAGTCTGTAAAATCTAAGCGACGGCCAAGTTCAGTCCATCTGGTAGGTAGATGAAAATCAGACCCTGCAGAACCGGCAAGACTATATTCATTGGCAAGCGCTAGCATTAACTCATGCTTTTGCAAAGACAAACTCGGGTGCTGAACTTCTAGTCCATCACCACCAGCTTGTGAAAAATCGTTTAACAAACGTCGTAACCATTTTGTGGTCATATCGTAATGATAAGGGTGGGCTATTACCGCAACCCCGCCAGCGTCATGAATCCACTCAATTGCTTCTGAAATCGATATCCAATTTGGCGACACGTAAGCTTTTTTATTCTTTCCTAAATATTGGGTAAAGGCTTGTTGAAAATGACTAACGTGCCCTTTTTGTACTAGCAACTTTGCGATATGCCCGCGCGAAATGCAGCTGTCTTTCGTCATTTGGGTGCACTGTTCGTACACATTCTCTATCCCTATATTGGCCAATTTGTCTGATATTTTTTGAGCACGCTCCCGTCTTTTTTGCTGTTGTGACAATAGACGATCTTGCAATTTAAGACTTTGGTGATCAAAATCTAAACCTATAATATGGATTTCAAAGCCATGCCATTTAGTCGAAATTTCCACACCATTGATCAAGGTTAGCTTTTGCTTTACCTCTTTTAAATATTGCCTTGCGGGCGCCAAAGCGTCGATACAGTCATGATCAGTAATAGCTAATACATCAACTTGCATTTGTTGCGAACGCATTAAAAGTTCGGGTACGCTGAGTGCGCCGTCTGAGTAATGCGTGTGGCAATGTAAATCTATTTTTAACTTTTTAGTTGACATTATTTGTGATTTGGTTTCTTCTATATGCCTAACGAGCGAGGTTCGACAACGATAGCATTCGTCATCCTTCTCGCTGGTTCTGTTTAACGACAATATAAAGAGTACACATAAACATGCAAGCAATACCCGTAAAAATCTCAACATTATGGTGGTGGTGCAACTGGACTTAGGGCTCAGGATGCATGCATATGCGCGTTTATCAAGGGCCCAATGAGGGCCTTTTTTGTTGCTTTTTTATAAACAATTTTGCCCCTAAAACACCCATTGGTTACCAAGGCCCATTGTAATAATAAATAACGATTTAACAGGTCACATTACAGCAAATGATAAGTACAATGATACAAAAGAGGAAACGAAAATGAATTTGTCTGACTTGGGTAAACAGGCGGGTAGAGTCGAAACCATTACTGTCGATGCCCCTTATATTGCCGACCCACTCAATGCGTACGCGGCAATTGCAGGTCACAACTCCATATTGCTTGAGTCAGCAGAAATAAACAGTAAGGATAACCTCAAGAGTTTGTTACTGGTAGATGCTGCTCTGAGAATACAATGCGATAGCAATGTTGTTACCGTAGAAGGTTTATCTGCCAATGGCCAAGCGGTGTTGCCTTTTTTGCAAGCACATTTATCTGACATGCTCACGCCGCATGCTGATGAATCTGGTTCTAGTGTGCACACACTCACCTTTACTTTTCCCTTACCCGATCCAAATTTAGATGAAGACGCACGCCTCAAACAAGATAGTGTTTTTGACGTTCTTAGAATACTTAAAACAAAAATAAAAGCCTTGCGTAATCACCCCCATGCCGTATTTGTTGGCGGCGTGTTTGCTTATGATTTACTTGCTACTTTTGAACGATTACCGTCGGTAAAAGATGCAAAAAACACTTGTCCTGACTATGTTTTTTATTTATCAGAAACGCTTATATTGGTCGACCATCAGCACCAGAGTACACAAATTCTAGGCAGTGTGTTTAGTGGCGAGAATGTCGCTGAATCATACTTTGCTGTACATCAACGCCTAGAGTTTCTTAAACAAAAACTAAGTGCTGCATGCGACACCAAAAGCATAAGTACCGAAAATCTATTGCTTCCAAATGACAATATTACCGTTACTGAAAGTAAAGACGATGCGGCATATTGTGAAGATGTAAATAAATTAAAAGAAAATATTTTAGATGGCGATATTTTCCAAGTTGTGCCATCACGAACGTTTAGTATTGATTGCCCTAAACCTTTGTTGGCTTACCTGCAACTTAAATTGACTAACCCCTCTCCATACATGTTTTACATGAACGACAAACAATTTGTGATATTTGGGGCGTCTCCCGAATCAGCGTTAAAATATGATGCGAGTTCTAATTTGGTCGAAGTTTATCCCATTGCTGGCACTCGCCCTCGCGGTAAGCGTGAAGATGGCAGCATTGATGTTGATTTAGATTCAAGACTCGAACTCGATTTACAACAGGACGAAAAAGAAAAGGCTGAACATATTATGTTAGTTGATCTAGCTCGTAATGATGTCGCCAGAGTGTGCGAGGCAGGAAGCCGATTCGTTAAAGACCTACTAAAGGTAGACCGTTATTCACATGTGATGCATTTGGTGTCGAGAGTGGTGGGCTCGCTGCGATCAGATTTAGACGCATTGCACGCATATCAAGCATGCATGAACATGGGTACACTGGTGGGTGCACCAAAAATCAGCGCAGCCAGCCTAATCCGAGAAACCGAACTTGAAAGACGCGGCAGTTATGGCGGCGCAGTTGGCTATTTTAATGGTCAAGGGGATTTTGATACGTGCATTGTGATTAGATCTGCTTTTGTCAAAGACGGCATTGCCCACGTGCAAGCTGGTGCCGGAGTGGTGAATGATTCTGTAGCGCAAAGCGAAGCCGATGAAACTCGCGCTAAAGCCCAGGCGGTTATTTCTGCCATCAAACGCAGTCATTCTGACCCTGTCAGCACGGGAGTTAACACTCATGAGTGAACAAACAAATAGTAACTTAACCGATTTAAATCTTGTATTAATTGATAACCAGGATTCTTTTACTTATAACTTAGTCGATGAATTACGTGTTTTAGGCGTTAACTTAACGGTTTATCGAAATACAGTCGACACACAACAAGTGCTAAACGCCCTCGCCGAATACGCTAAACAAGGCAAAACCTTATTAATGCTTTCACCCGGACCAGGTGCGCCAAGTCAATCAGGCAATATGCCTGAGATCCTAAAGCAATGCGAAGGCAAATACCCAGTATTAGGTATTTGTTTAGGTCATCAAGCTATTGTTGAGAATTACCAAGGACGAGTTGGTAGAGCTCCATATGTAATGCATGGAAAATCATCACTCATGCATCATAATTGCCCCGAATTATTTATTAATTTAGCTTCCCCCATGGCAATTGCGAGATATCATTCTTTAATTGCCCTAGACGTACCGGATTGTTTGCGGGTTGTCGCACAAATAGACCAGTTGCCTATGGCAGTATTACACCAAAATGATAGAATGTTGGGCTTTCAATTTCACCCCGAGTCAGTGCTTACGTGCCAAGGGAGTCAGTTGTTAAAACAGGCGATTAGTTTTTTGGTGTCGATGCCATCTTCCCAAGCAAGTGAAGTCGGATTTTCTGCCAGTCAAATAGCAACAAACCAGAAGAGAACTTAATATGCAAAAAGTCTATTCGCAGCAAAAGATGTGTCTTGATGACAGTTCTCCCGTATCAGTTTATCCAGTAGCTATCTGCAAACAAGTGAGGTCGTAAAAATAACCATGCATTCAATGTTAGAGCAATTATATGCGCATGAAGGGCTTACTTTTGCACAAAGCCATCAATTATTTAATTTAGTCATGCAAGGCGAGCTAGACAATACATCTCTTAGCGCGCTTCTTGTTGCGCTGAAAATGAAAGGCGAAAGCAGTCAAGAAATTGCGGGCGCAGCCTCTGCAATGAGAGAGAATGCCTTAGCTTTTGACCGTCCTGATTATGCCTTTAGTGATTTGGTTGGAACAGGTGGAGATGGTCATAACACTATCAATATATCGAGTGCAGCAGCGGTTGTCGCCGCCAGTTGCGGTATTAAAGTAGCAAAACATGGTAATCGAAGCGTTTCTAGTAAATCAGGTTCGTCAGACTTATTTGCAGGCTTTGGCATGAAGCTAGATATGTCACCTAAAACCGCTAGACAGTGTTTAGACGACGCCAATTTATGTTTTTTGGCTGCGCCCACTTATCATCTTGGCATGAAATACGTTATGCCCATAAGAACAACACTAAAAACAAGAACTATTTTTAATGTGCTTGGGCCTTTAGCCAATCCAGCCAATCCAACGCATGGAATTTATGGTGTATACACACCTGAGCTGCTTGATGTTTATGCTGATACCTTACTGCAAATGGGCCACCAAAATGCTTTGGTTGTGCATGGTTCTGGCTTAGACGAAATTGCCTTACATGGCCCTAGTCAAGCGCGCTATGTGCACGGCGGTAAAATCACCTCAATTGACTTTTCACCAGCCGATTTTGGTTTGGCAGAATCTCCCCTATCGGCAATTGAAGGCGGTGAGCCTAGTTTCAATGTTGCAGCAATACAAAAAGTATTTGCCGGAAAAGGCGACAGTGCCCATGTCAATGCAATAGCGATGAATGCTGCGGCGCTTTTATGGCTGCATCAACCTGATAAAAGTTTTGCGGCTCATACTTCAATTATCCTAGACGCAATAGCTAAGGCAATGCCTTTAGACACAATATCAAAGGCAGCAACCTTAAGTCAGGGAGTGAGTTGATGGCCAACGTATTAGAAAAGATTGTGGCAGATAAGCGCATTGAGCTTGAACAACTTAAACAAGATAAACCCTTGTCGACGTTTATTGATAGTTTACTTCCAAGCACTAATTCATTTTACGATGCCTTAGCGGCCCCTGGCACAAGTTATGTATTTGAGTGTAAAAAGGCTTCGCCCTCCAAAGGTCTGATTCGTGAACATTTTGATTTAGACGAAATTACCAGTGCTTATGAAAAAGAAGCAGCTTGTTTTTCGGTATTAACCGACGAAAAATACTTTCAAGGAAAACATGAATATTTACGTTATGTCAGTGCAAAAGTAAAACAACCTACCTTAAATAAAGACTTTTTTATCGACACTTATCAAGTGCACCTTGCTCGACACTTAAACGCAAATGCTGTGCTGTTAATGTTATCGGTACTAGATGATGAAAGTTATGTCGAGCTCAGTGAGTGTGCAAAATCATTGGGTATGGATGTATTGACTGAGGTCAGTAATAGTGAAGAAACGCAACGCGCCTTAGCTTTAAATGCGAATATTATTGGCATCAATAATAGAAACCTGCGCGATTTGTCGACAGATCTCAGCACCACAGAAAAACTAGTAACTGAAATACGTGATAAAAACACTTATAAAGGTCTAATCATCTCTGAATCAGGTATATATACCAACGCCGATATTCAGCGCTTGGGCCCTCTGGTGGATGGCTTTTTAGTCGGAAGTGCCTTAATGCAGCAAAAGGATTTAGACATAGCTGTATCTCAACTAGTTTATGGTGCGGTAAAAGTTTGTGGCGTAACGAGTCGTGAACAAGCAAATTTAATTGCAAAGTATCCTGTTTCATATTTGGGATTAATATTCGCCCCCATCTCTAAACGCTATATCAGCCTAGAATCGGCCTTAGAAATTGTAAAAGAAAAGGCAAATTTTGTAGGGGTGTTTGTGGACCATGCGCCGGAAATTGTTGCTGAATATGCGCATAAATTACAGCTCAGCGCTGTGCAATTGCATGGTAATGAAGATGCCGACTATATTGCTAACCTTAGTCCTTTGTTACCCGAGCGTTGTGAGCTTTGGAAAGCCCAAGGAATTAGCGCAGATACATTAAATGCAGACGTTATCTTAGCAAGCATACATCCCATTTTGCCATTGTTAGAAAAAGGTACAATCAACCGTCTTCTGCTTGATTGTAAACTTGGTAATCAAATCGGCGGAACTGGACAGAGTTTTAATTGGCGTTTGATTAAACAGTTGTCTAAAAAGCAAATTGACATCCAAAAGCTTGTTATTGCTGGCGGAATAGATATCAGTAATGTTAAAGATGCTAGTCATATAGGTGCAGGCTTAATTGACGTGAATTCGGGAGTTGAAAGTCATCCTGGTATAAAAACGTCCCAGAAATTAACTAACTTGTTTGCAACGCTGAGGACATGATTTTCACTTGCAAAGCGATTTAGTAATCAATAGTAGTTTTAGAAATAGAGAAAAACATGAATAAATTAGATACAAAGTTTGGTGATTTTGGCGGTATGTATGTTCCCGAACTATTGATACCCGCGCTCGACCAACTAGAGCAAGCGTTTTTGGACGCCAAAAAAGATCCTGCCTTTCAAGCAGAGTTCATGGGTCTTTTGAAAGACTATGCAGGTCGTCCAACCGCCATGACACTCGCTCGTAATATTGTAACAAATCCAAAAGTGAAGCTGTATCTTAAACGCGAAGATTTGTTGCATGGTGGCGCGCACAAAACCAATCAAGTATTAGGACAGGCTTTATTAACCAAGCGCATGGGCAAAACCGAAGTCATTGCAGAAACTGGCGCCGGACAACACGGTGTGGCCACAGCTTTGGCATGTGCTCTTTTAGGTCTTAAAGCTAGAATATATATGGGTGCTAAAGACGTCGAACGACAATCGCCAAATGTTTTTAGAATGCGCTTAATGGGTGCCGAAGTAATACCTGTGGACTCTGGGTCGGGCACCTTAAAAGACGCGGTAAACGAGGCCATGCGTGACTGGTCAGCAAATTATAAAAATTCGCATTATTTATTAGGCACAGCCGCTGGCCCTCACCCTTTTCCTACCATTGTACGCGAATATCATCGCATGATTGGTGAAGAAACCAGAGCGCAAATACTCGAAAAAGAAGGCCGACTTCCAGACGCCGTAGTCGCCTGTGTAGGCGGTGGCTCCAATGCAATTGGTATGTTTGCTGATTTCATAGATGAACCTTCTGTGAGGCTAGTTGGTGTGGAGCCTGCAGGTAAAGGCGTGCATACAAAAGAGCACGGCGCCACCATTTGCACAGGAACAAAAGGTATTTTGCATGGCGCATATACCTTTATCATGCAAGACCAAGACGGGCAAATTGAAGAGTCATACTCAGTCAGCGCTGGGCTCGACTACCCAGCTGTTGGTCCCCAACATGCATTTTTGGCAGAAACAGGCCGCGCTGAATATCATGCAATTACCGATACCGAAGCTTTAAACGCGTTTCAATTATTAGCCAAAAAAGAAGGTATCATCCCAGCACTAGAGTCATCTCATGCTTTAGCCCATGCACTGAACATGGCCGAAGCTGCTGAAGAAGAAACCATTATTGTATTAAACTTAAGTGGACGAGGCGACAAAGATTTAGCCCATGTGACCAGTATTTTAGGAGATAATTTGTAATGACTACTCAAGCTTCTACTGGCCGCTATGCTGCAATGTTCGAACGCTTAAAACAGCAAAATCAAGGCGCATTTGTTCCTTTTGTAATGCTAGGTGATCCCGACTTTCAAACGTCTATCGATATTATTCATACTTTAGTTAAAAATGGTGCTGATGCGCTAGAATTGGGTATTCCTTATTCAGATCCTATTGCTGATGGTCCCACCATTCAAAAAGCCGCTATTCGTGCTTTAGGCTCTGGTATTCGCCCACATAATTGCTTTGAAATTATTGCTGAAATTCGTAAACAATTCAGTGATCTTCCTATCGGATTATTGTTATATAGCAATCTTTTGCTTGCGCGTGGTTTAGATGATTTTTATAGCAGAGCTCAACAGGCGGGTGTTGATTCGATATTGGTAGCTGACGTTCCATTGCGCGAAGCCGACCGGTTTATTGAAATTGCCAAACAACACAGTATAGAACAAATTTTAATTGCCCCACCCAATGCGTCGGATGAAACACTCTCGCTTATAGGCGAAAAGTCGAGTGGTTATACCTATTTACTAGGACGCGCAGGAGTAACGGGTGCAGAAACAGCGGTTGAATTACCTGCCAGCGAGTTAGTCGCTAAATTAGCCCAATATAAAGTTGCTCCGCCACTTATTGGCTTTGGTATTTCTACCCCTGAGCAAGTTAATGCGGCTATCAAAGCAGGTGCTGCTGGCGCTATTTCAGGCTCGGCAACGGTTAACATTATTGCTAAAAATTTAAATAATATTGATGCTTTGCATAAAGAGCTAGGTGCATTTGTGGCGAATATGAAGGCTGCCAGTCAACAATAGATAAAGGTATTTGAAATGTATTACGTCGTATATGCACAAGATATTGAAAATAGCTTAGAAAAACGCCTTGCCGCTAGGCCTGCCCATATTGAGCGATTAAAACAACTCAACAAGGAAGGACGATTATTAGTTGCAGGTCCAACACCTGCAATAGATTCTGAAGAGCCGGGCTCTGCTGGCTTTACTGGGTCTGTAGTAATTGCTGAGTTTGACAATGTAGTTGCGGCGCAAGATTGGGCCAATGATGACCCCTATGTGAAGGCTGGTGTTTACAAAGAAGTAAGCGTTAAACCTTATAAAGTTGCGCTACCCTAATTCATTCTTGGCGAAAGTTAATGCGTGACTGTAATTCGGTCACGCCCCATTTCTTTAGACTCATACAAGGCTTTGTCAGTTCTCATTAACCAATCTTCTGCACTTTCTTCTTTTCTATATTGAGACACACCATAAGACACAGTAAAAGCAGGTAAGAAAGAGTCTTGCTCGGCGTCGATATAGCGCTTTAAGTCCTTTGCAGCTAAAACGGCTTCTTTTAAGTTGCTATGACTCAATATAATGGCAAATTCTTCACCACCTAATCGATATAAGCTGTCGCTTCTTCTTAGCCGCTGTTGGGTTAACTTAGCTACGCTGACTAATACTTTGTCGCCGATATTGTGGCCATATTCATCATTGAGTGCTTTGAAATGGTCCATGTCGAGCAAAATTAGGCAACAAGGTATATTGTGTCTTTCATTATTGCGAATATTATTATCCAAATCTTGCTGAAATAAACGACGATTGCCTGCTTGTGTCAAATAATCAATCGTCGCTAAGTTGTTAATTCGAGTATGATGAGAATGGAGTGTTTTTGAGCTACAAAATAATAGTAAAATAAAAGGCAACATGGCTACATAAAAAGCGATTAGGAATTCCTTGTCGTAGTTGAGGATGATTGGCAAAATAGCGATATTAATGCCAATTGCTATGCTAAGACCAATAGCTGGTTTACTTAACAAATACCATGCGATACAAGCTGGAAAAATATAAAACAAATGTTCCTGGCCACCAAAAACAACAACCGCTAATACACCTAAAGCAATAAGTGCGCTCAATGCAGACGGCATTAGCTCTTGCCAAATTTGCTTCATAACGCAATATGCAACAGCAAAACAAAAGACAGCGATAGCTCCGTCGACACTTGCTAAAAGCCAATTTTGTTGTCCTATACGAATAAAAGTCGTTGGAATACATGGCAATGCTATAAACAGTGCAATGAAAATGGTTAAGCGATAAACCAGTGGTTGTCGCTTAACTTTGTCGAATATAAGGTGTTTATACATAAACTCTTAAGTAAAAATACTTGAAACTTACTAATATTGTTGCTCGATTTGTTTGTCATCAATACTTTGATCACCATCACCCGACAGTAAAATTGCTAACCATTTTGTACTTTCTCGAGATTCTAAGGCAATTTTAACCACCATCGTCAATGGCACCGATAAAAGCATGCCTACTGTACCGAGTAACCAACCCCAAAAAATCAACGATAAAAATACAACAAGGGTAGATAGACCGAGACCTTTTCCCATAAAACGTGGCTCAATCATATTTCCCATCACGGTGTTTACGACAATAAATCCTAATCCTGCTAAACCTGCTTTAACTAAACCAAACTCCACAAAGGCCATTAATACCGCTGGCAATGCAGCAATAATTGAGCCGATGTTAGGAATAAAATTCAACATAAATGATAGTACGGCCCATAACATAAAGTGATCTACGCCTAAAACATACAACCACACACCTATAAGCAATCCAGTGCCTAAACTGACCATCATTTTGATTACTAAATATTGATTAACTGACTGCAAGAATCTGTCAATATGCGGTAAATTCATATCAGGGTCGGCCATTGCCACGTGCACTCTTCTGGGCATAGATTCTGCTTCAAACAACATAAAAATAACTGTAAGTAAAATAAGAAAGACGTTTGACAACACTGAGCCCATGCCCGTAATAAAATTAGTTGCCATGGTCATAGCCATTGCTGGGTCAAAATAAGAAAATAAAAAACTCTGATCGATATGAATATTAAAAACCGCGAGTTTTTCAACTATCCAAGCAAATTCACCCGACAGTTGTTGTTGATAAACAGGCATATTTTGCCTAAATTCAGACAAAGATTGCGTAATCAAGCCTGCCAACATAAATCCAATTACCACTATAAACAGTATTACTAAGGTGACTGATAACCATCTTGGAATTCTATATTGGCTAGACCAGTTAATAATAGGACTAACGGCTATCGCGATAAAAGCAGATAATAAAAAAGGCACCAATATGATACTTGCTGCTTTAATACCTGCAAAAACGATAACAATACTCGCCATAATGAGAAAAGCTTTTAAAACTGGTGATTTCAATTCCATGGTTTACCCTTTGATGATGACTTTATTGGTCATTTTTTATTGTGTCACGTTTATACTGTTTCTAATTATACTTTCACAATGTTGCATCAACATTATGACTACTTCAACAAGGACAAGCTATTTATATGAATCTCAATCTGGCTACTATTCGCATTAAAAACTTACGTTTACGCACTTACATTGGCATTAACGAAGATGAAATTAAAAATCAGCAAGATGTTGTGATCAATATTTTTATTCAATATGACGCTAAAAAAGCCACTGATAGCGACCAAATGCAAGATGCGCTTAACTATAAAACAATAACGAAGGCAATCATACGTCTAGTAGAAGATAATCGTTTTTCACTCCTCGAAAAATTAACTGCTGACATTTTAGCAATAGCGGCCGAACACCCATGGGTTACCTTTGCCGAAGCAGAAGTTGACAAACCACATGCCCTGCGTTTTTCAGATTCAGTATCATTAGCCTTATCCTGCACTAAGGGTGACTAAAATGAAAAAACTACTATTAACTGGCGCAACCGGGCTTATTGGTAGTCATTTGGTCAAAAAATTAAAAACAAGTTATGAAATTACTACCATTAGTCGCGACCCTAAAAGGGCTCAGCGGCTACTTGGTAAAGAGATAAATGCCATTTTACTGAGCGAACTAGAGAGCGTTGATGATTATGATGCAATTATTAACTTAGCTGGTGAGCCTATTGCCGACAAACGTTGGAGCGCGCAGCAAAAAACGAAAATATGTGACTCGCGATGGGATATAACCAATCGCTTAGTCGACTTAATCAATTGTTCGGCCGAAAAACCCAAAGTTTTTATTAGCGGCAGTGCCATTGGCATATATGGTCGACAAGGAGATACAGTAGTAAACGAGGACTTTGAAGATTTCCATGAAGAATTTAGTCGTGAAGTTTGTCATAAGTGGGAACAAATTGCGACAAAGGCTAATACGCGAGTTTGTATACTGCGCACAGGCATTGTGCTTAGTGATGAAGGTGGTGCCTTAGCTAAGATGTTAATGCCATTTAGGTTGGGCCTTGGCGGACCTATTGCTGATGGCAAACAATATATGTCGTGGATCCATATTGAAGACATGATAAAAGGCATATGCTTTTTGCTTGACCATGAATCTTGTGTCGGACCTTTTAATTTAACTGCGCCAAACCCTAACACTAACGCATTTTTCTCTATTAAATTGGCAAAACGACTTGGACGACCATGTTTTTTTAAGGTCCCGTCGTTTATTCTGAAGAATTTAATGGGTGAATCTTCTGAATTAGTGTTGTTTGGGCAAAAAGTGATACCAGAGCGGCTCATAAATGCAGGGTTTAGCTTCAGCTACCCAAGCTTAGTTGAAGCACTAGATGGACTAGATATATAAGAGCAGAAAGGCCCATTTAGGGCTTCCTGCTGTTACTCGTAAAAAACTGTTTTACAAGCTTATACCATTTTACGTAATAAGTGAGCGGTATTCAGTGACAACAGTCTCCAACAAGCTACTGCTCCTAACAAACCTACAACAACTGCACCAATAGTTGGTGCAATCGCCCAATACTCCAAATGCAAACTAAACGCCATCTGGAAAATGTTGGTTTGCAATAAATATAGACTAAATTCATTTGCAACCGCGGCCATAAAGCCGGCCACTGCACCAATAATAATAAACTCATTAATAACACTAAAGCGAATACTAAGGCCTTTTAATCCTAAAGTTCTTAGTATCGCCAACTCTTGCAAGCGTTCATCCATACTTGCTTGTACCTGAGCAATTAATACTAAAGACCCCGCTATCAAAACGAGTACTAAAATGAATTCGACCGCCATAGACACTTGTTCAATTATTTCTCGTAGTTGATTTATTCGCGCATCTACGTCAAACAAGGTTACGCTGGCATAAGGTGCCATCAGCCCAGCAATTTCATTTTTTCTGTTTTCGTCTAAATGGAAGCTAGTGATGTATGTTGCACTGAAATTCTCCATCGCTTTGGGATGCAACACAAAAAAGAAATTAGGCTGTAAGGTTTGCCAATTCACTTCCCTTATACTGGTAACATTTGCAGTAATCACTTCACTGCCCACATTAAAGGTAAGCTCATCGCCCATTTTAATCCCTAATCGACCAGCAATCTCTTTTTCAAGCGACAAAGGCACTGGCTCCCCTTCTTGCCAATTGTCATGCCATTCACCCTCAACCACAGTATTACCCGACTGGAGTTGTGTGCCCCAACTTAGATTCGCTTCGCGCCCTAAGCCTTGACGACCTTCTTGGGAGCGTTCTTCGCCCTCCTTGGTAACTTCTGTGCGTATTTGTTCATCATTAATAGCAACAAAACGCCCACGGGCAACGGGATAGAATTTTTCATATTCAACATTGTTTGCATCAAAATGCGATCTTAAACCGTCTTTTTGAGCCTCGGTCACATTTGATAAGAAATAATTGGGTGTGCCTTCAGGTAATTGGTCTCGCCATTGTTTCACCATGTCGTTGCGCATAACCAACACAATCAGCAATAACATAATAGTAATAGCAAAACTGATGAGCTGTACAGAATTGCCCATAGCTCTGCGTCTGATGCGTGCCCACGCCAATGTCCAAGCGCCCATGCTACCGCTACCAAGTTTACGTCCGACCCAAATTAAAACATGGGTCATGGCGAGTAAACTCAGCACTAATACGATGCCAGAAACAAACAAAATACCACTTATTTTTAGATTGCCGCTATACACCCACATCAGCAAAAATACAGCGCCCCCGGAAAATAAAAACTGTAAAGCCCGCGACGACATGGTTGTGCTGATGTCTTTCCGAAGCACTCTCAAAGGTGGAACAGAAAATAACTGAAGTAAGGGATAAATAGAAAACAATAAAGCGCAAGTCACACCGGTGAAAACGGCAATGCCTAAGGGGCGCCAATACCAAGTGTTAAGCGCCACTTCGACAGTATCTTGCAGTGCCACCGCAACAGCCTGTTGGATGATGTAACCAATTACGCTACCTACAACAATTCCCAAAATAGTAATAAAACAAATTTGCACTAGATATATTTTGCGCACCATTGCTTTACCCGCACCCAATGTTTTCATTATTGCTACTGGATCAAAATGACGTTGACTAAACCGCTGAGCCGCGACGGCAATGGATACAGCGGCTAGAACAATGGCGAGCAAACTAGCAAGCAAAAAGAACTCTTCAGCTCTGGCGATGGAGTTTCCTATAGGTGAATCATCATCTTTTATGCTGGTCCAGCGATGTAATTCTCTATTCATCTGCGGACGCAACCAATCATAATAATCGTCTAGTTCACCAGTATCACCTGTGAAATAATATTTATAGCTTAATCGACTTCCCGGCCCCGTAATGTTGGTAGAAGGTATATCGTCAGCGTGCATGAGCAAAATGGGATCGGTATTGAATACACTAAAGCCGGCGTCGGGTATTTCGCTTAATATATTGGCGACGACGAATTCAGCGTCACCCACCTCAACTTTATCGCCTACACCCACTTGCAACATTTGCAATAAGCGAGAATCTACCCACACTTCTCCTCTTTCAACGCCTTTATCAGCAACAATACCTTCACCAAAGGGGATATCCGATATTTTAACGCTCCCTTTTAAGGGATATGCGTTGTCGACTGCTCGAACATCTGAAAGTGCTAACTCATCACCAGCAAACACCATTGAGCGAGTGGATAATTGGAAAGCAGTTGCTAAATTTCTGTTGGCGGCTTCAGTTATCCATTCTGGATCAACCGCCTTACGAGAGCGAAGTTGGCTGTCTGCTGCTATAAACTCAGCACTGCGATCGGTCAAAGCGCTCTGTAAGCGTTCTGAGAACAACGACAAAGACAAGACCGACGCTACTGACAACACAATCGCCAATAAAATAATGGTGAGCTCACCACGACGCGCTTCGTGTTTAAATAAGCGCCAAGCTAAATCGAAAGCAATCATGTATTACTCTCCTGATACAACTTTAAGTTGCGCACCATGCTCGGTCAATTCACCTGCATTCATGGTTAACTGTCGGTCGCATTTGTCGGCCAATTTACTGTCGTGGGTTACCAACACTAAGGTGGTATCAGAATCTTTGTTAAGTGCAAATAATAAGTCTTCGACCTTTTCTGAGTTAGCAGAATCTAAGTTGCCTGTCGGTTCATCAGCAAATAATATTTTAGGTTGAGTAATAAACGCTCTTGCTATCGCTACGCGCTGTTGTTCACCACCCGACAACTGATTTGGAAAATGATGAGCGCGGTGATCTAGGCCGACTTGTTCAATGATTTTTTGTGCTCGTTTTTTTGCATCTTTTAAACCTGCTATCTCAGCAGGTAACATAATGTTTTCAAGGGCTGTAAGACTTTGTACTAGCATAAAACTTTGAAAGATAAATCCAACTTTTTCGCCGCGCAAACGAGCCCGGGCTTCTTCGTCCATGGTGTGCAAAGGCTCACCGTCTAAAAAGATGTGCCCGCTACTCACTTCGTCTAAACCAGCAAGCAAGCCCAACAGGGTTGATTTGCCTGAACCAGAAGCGCCAACAACGGCAACACTTTCACCGGGCTTGACTTCGAAGCTAATTGGGTGAAGGATCTGTAACTCACCTTCGTTCGTACTGACTTTTTTAATAACACTTTTTGTTTCAATCATCAGAGAGGCTTTGCTCATAGTGATAAATATTTCATCCTTACGGCTATCAACCACGCTTGTGGGCGTTAATAGCTTGGCTAAATTGTTGGTAATTTCGATTAGTCTTTTATTCGCAACTTTAGTGCATTCAGATCAGAGTGTATCGGCTGAAAATGTAACAAGTGAATACAAATTATTAGTGCTTGGTGACAGCTTAAGCGCCGCGTATGGACTTACCGCAGAGCAAGGATGGGTATACTTACTTGCCGAAAAATGGCAAGCGCAATCATTACCCATTAAAGTCGTAAACGCCGCCATTAGTGGAGATACCACTGACGGAGGCCTTGCCAGACTACCAAGACTGATTGAATTACACCAACCTACTCATCTGTATATAGAATTGGGGGGAAATAACGCTTTACAAGGCCATAACCCTCGCAAAATTAAACAAAATTTAATGAACATGGTTGAAACGGCTGAAAACAGCAACATCAAAGTAATTATTCAAGAAATGCAGATACCGACAAATTACGGCGCTCGATACACTAAAGCATTTACCTCTATTTTTCATGAAATAGCCGAAGAAAAAGACATTCCGTTAATTCCCTTCTTTCTTCAAGAAATCGCCTTAACACCTGGCCTAATGCAACGGGATGGCATACACCCCACAAAAGAAGCACAACCTATGATTGTTGAATTTCTAGCTGACAAACTGGCTAGTGCAGTAGATGCCCGCTTGCTAACAGATTAAAACAGAGGACGTAGGCCGAGATCTTCACGTCCGCGAAGACGACAATACAAGGCACTTATTACCGCGCCCCTCTTGTCATTACGACCCTTTCCTGTTACTGCGCCCCCTCTTGTCATTACGCCCCCTCTTGTCATTACCGCGAAAGCGGTAACCTCCAAAATAGTCTCAGAAAATCAGAGTATTGCTCCACTTTACTATGCTTCTTGAGAAAATACTCGCCTTAGCGTAATGCTGTTCGTTTTAAAAGTTTTACCTCAACAGTCATCTCAGCGGAAGCTGAGATCTCCTTAAACATTCTCTATCTATATGGGATGCAAAAGGTCGTAATAAGCAGATTCCTGCCTGCGCAGGAAAGACGATTCGCTTAATCGAACAGCATTAAGCAAAGATAATAATCTCTACCGTCCACTCAGGAGATCTTACTGATTTTTAATAATTTCGTTTTTCAAGTCATCCTGAAATTTTTTAAAATCGATATTTAATTTCTGCAAGCGCTGTTCTATTGCTCCCAAGAAGCCAATTGTATTGATGAATCGATTTCTAAATGTGTTGTCTTGGCATACCTCACTAAATGGTTTTGCTAAACTAAACGACCAATTAGCTTGATCAGACCCAACAAAATTTGCACGCACACTTGGGTGATGAGTAATGTGATGTAACCAAGCGTTATTATAATATGTGGTGGTTTGTTCATATTCTTCTTTTAAACGCCGAATATAAAACCCCAAATTCTGTTGGGACTTTGCGTTCATAATGACGCAGCAAAATGAAAGAAGCAATATTAATTTCAACTCGGTAATTCGTTATATATCTAGCAATATATGAATATGCCGATATTAAATAACATTAGAGTAGTTCTATATTTGATTTCCGATTATCAACACATGAAAATGACAACTACAGTTTTATTTTTTATTACTTTATTGGGTATTGTGTATTACCTCGGATTCCCTGTTCACACTTACACAAGCGAAGTTTCCGATAACAGTCCTATCATCCACGAAAGAGCTATATTCAACACCGCTAAAAGTGATATGTATGTTCAAGATGTGACAGAAAAAGGTTCTTTTACAAGTGAACAAACAGAATTAACAGCATCGTCGCAAGCCTTCAATTATGGTGAATGCTTTACTTATAACTCAGAAGCAGAAGCAAAACTTTTTGAACAACGTGCCGCTTATCTTCAAAGCTTACGTCACTCATCGCTCGAAGATGAACGTTTGGCCTTTGTTCTTTTTAGCGACATAATACCTGACGACGAATCAGCATTAGACAAAGAACATGTGCATAAGCTAAACGCTTTATTAGATTTAGAACAAATTGAAAATCCACTAGTAGCCATAGAAACATTGCGAACATGCACAATTCACTCAAATTATGAGCGCTGTAACAATGAACTGGTTAAAAAGATTACTTCTCAACACAATGACGATGCTGAAATATGGTTACAAGCGATTAGATATTTTATAAACACTGAGCAAGATAAACTTGTCTTTGAAGCAATAGAACAAGCAAAACAGAGCAAATACGTAAGCTCTTTCTTTAAACTTTTTATAAGTACTTACGCGCAAGCTTTGGAAACTTCCGGTGTTGGCAATTACAACAGCAATGTGATGAGTGGGCTGGGTTATTACTTCGCAAAAGCGCTTCCTCTTGGCGAAACTACTCACTGGTGTAAAGATAATCTGCACCAAGAAAAATATGCACAAGGATGTTTAGACATAAGTATTCTAATGGAGCAAAATTCTAGCGACTCAATAGAAAAGGCGATAGGACTGGCTCATCAACAAATTGTTTATGAGGCACAAGGCGACATAGACTCTGCCGCACTAGCTGTCCAACGCAAAAATGCGCTGCAACCCAAATACTTGTCGAATGAATGGCAGGTGAAAAATAACACTTTGGAAACAATATTCCAGTATGAAAAGTTACTGCGCAACTACATTGCGAATATGGGGATACTTGGTGAGCATGGCGCAAGAAAATCGCTAGAAGCCGAAGTTATGCGATTTCGAGCATCAGAACACTTTGTGGATTGTAGTGACTAGTAATTGGCTGTTTTAGGAGATTACTGCTTTCGCAGCAATGACGATGGTGTTTGATGAGGTTGCTGCTTTCACATAATTCTGTTCGGTTAAGCGAATCGTCTTTCCTGCGGAGGCAGGAATCTGCTTATTACGACCTTTTGCATCCCATAAATAGAGGATGTTCAAGGAGATCTCAGCTTCCGCTGAGATGACTGTTGAGGTAAAACCTTTAATCGAACAGCATTATGCTTTAGCAGCAATGACGGTTATGATGATGCGATGACGAGAATGGTGCATAGATGACCCGCCATCTATGCACCAAGCCTAAGGCTGCTTATCGTTTATTTGCTGTAAGCAACCGGTTTGCTTGTATCACGATTTAAATAACGGTCACGCAGTTTGGTTTGTCTTGACTCCATTGGCATGGCTTTGCCAGCAATAAAGACTTGTTCAGCGGCTTGGGTGACTTCAAGCGGGTCGCCTGACCAAATCACCAAGTCCGCTTGTTTGCCCGTTTCTAGGCTTCCTAATTGATTGTCAAACCCAAATATTTTTGCCACATTAATGGTAAGCGCAGCAATGGCAGCACTGTGGGGCAAACCATTTGCCACAGCATTACCTGCATGCTGAGGCGCTAAGCGGATATTATGCGTGTCCATTCCAATCGCAACTAAAACGCCAGCTGCATGCAAGCGCCCTGCATTACTCATGGTTGAGGCTAACTGGTCAAAGCCTCCTGGCAGATTGTACTCAGGATCTAAAATAACCGGAATACCGGCTTGCGCGATTTGATCGGCAACACGCCATGCGTCACTTGCTCCCAACAAAATAATATTTACATTAGCAAACCGTTTTTTAAGCGCAATAACCTGTAAAATATCGCTTGCTCTGTTGGCAGTAATTGCTAGGGGTATGTCACCTTTAACTACGCTTATCAATACCTTTGCATCGGCTCGAGTAATCATGCCTTCCCAATCTTCACTTGGACTCATGTCGTAACCGCTAGCAAAGCTTGCTTCATCTAAGCTTTTGTTTAAAGCGACCCAAAGCGCTGCTCTGGACTCTCCATTGCGATCGGCTCCACCATGCCCCACGTCGGTATGCACATAGGCACCAGCTTTGAAGAGTAAGTCAAACGAATCAACATTATCTAAACTAATCACCGCCCCTTTTCCATTAAAGAGTTGACCCGTGCGACTAATGCCGGTTACGGCGCTTGTAAAGCCTTCTAAGCGTGTTATAGCGATTAAAGTAGAATCTGGATTGATTGCATATTGCGCATCGTAAGCAGCGCCTACAGTTGATAAATCAGGCATAAGGCTTTCAGCATCCACGCGCGAATCCACCACCCCTGCTGAACTGCTAACTTCGACCATGCCCAAACTAGTATGAGCGCCAATAAAGCCCGGCGTAATTACTTTGCCACTGGCATTAATTTCGACATAACCGCTAGGCACGCTGTTGGTGTCTAGTACTTGTACAATTTTACCATCTTCAATTAACACAGTTGCATTATCCAAAATGCCTAATTTAGACATGGTATGAACTTGTGCACCTGTAATCGCAATTTTCTCAGCTTGCGCTTGCCCAACACTAAATATCGTGATTATTGAACACAGCAAAAACGTCACTTTTTTATTTAATAATTTCATTTGGCGTCTCCTGATGCTATCTGCCCAACTTCAAAATCACTCACTGGCCAACTCTCAGGTTGCGAGCGATCAAACACCATCGCACCATCAATAAATACTTTTTCGGCTTGCGAATAAGTTGAAAATGGATCCGCTGACCACAGCACGACATCTGCGTTTTTGCCGATCTCTAAAGAACCTGTTTGATCAAAGATACCCAAACTTTTAGCGGGGTTTGCAGACAGCCATCGCCATGCTTCTGCTTGGCTAATATCTATGCCCGCTCGTTGTCCGTCTGACCAAGCTTTTGCCGCTTCTTGATTGAGTCTTTGAATGCCAATGTCGCTGTCTGAATGCACAATGGCACATGCACCTGCATTATGAACCATGGGTACATTTTCGCGAATGCCGTCATAAGCTTCCATTTTAAAGCCCCACCAATCAGCCCACATGGCAGAACACACATTATTTCCAGCTAATTTATCAGAAATTTTGTAAGCTTCTACAGCGTGATGAAATGTACCAATTTGGTAGTTAAACTCCTTCATTACGTCCATCATCACGACCATTTCGTCGGCTCGATAACAATGCATATGCACTAAAATCTCACCCTCTAAAACGCCAGCTAGGGTCTCAAGGCGTAAATCACGTTTTGGGGCTTTTGTATCTTTACCAGCATCAGCATCGTCTGAATAGCTCTGCCATTTCTTTTGATACTCTTGCGCATCTATCCAAGCTTTTCGATAACCTGCAACGTTAGCCATACGCGTCATTGGCCCACCTCTTCTGCCATAAACACGTTTGGGGTTTTCACCACACGCCATTTTTATACCATAAGGCGCATCAGGAAACTTCATATCCTGCATGGTTCTGTTAGGTAAGTTTTTTACCACAATGCTGCGACCACCAAACAAATTAGCTGAGCCCGGTAATATTTGTAAGCTAGTAACCCCTCCCGAAAGTGCACGCTGAAATCCTGGGTCTTGCGGCCATATGGAGTGTTCGGCCCACACTTCAGCCGTTACAGGGCCCGTGACTTCATTGCCGTCAGAATGTGAGTCGGTATCTGGCGATGGATACACGCCTAAATGTGAGTGATTGTCGATAATACCAGGTGTTAGCCACTTTCCAGTGCCATCAATCTCAATAGCATCGCTAGGCGCACTCACGCTATCCCCTATGCTTTGTATTTTCCCGTCACTCAGTAAAATGGCTCCCTCTTCAATTTTGTTTCCTAAACCATCTAAAATAGTGACATTAGTAATAACGACGGGAGCTGAGTCAATAACTTGGTAAGTACTTGGGAATGGATTTTTGAACTGTGACAAATCTACTTTTTGCACATCTTCTTTTTGTTCTGGCTTGTCATTACTGCATGCAGAGAGCACAAGCAATGGCAAAAAAGCAATCAAAAGCACAACTCTGCTTTTGTTTCCAATGGTTTGGTTTATCACGGGCCTTTCCTTAAGGTTTAAGTAGGAATATTATAGTAATAGGTTAAATATAGTACACTGACAGAGCTTTTGAAAACGAGACTTCATAATTAGTGTTTAAGTAAATTTACAATATCGCGTGCATCACGCATTCTTCTTAATTCTACAAACATTTCACTGGCTTCGGGATATTGCAATTTTAAGTACGAAAACCACTGTTTGATGCGATTAGGGTAATAAAGTCCTTTTTCAGAATATATTTCATAGCCTGAATATTTTACCAACAAAGACTTTACCTGTTCCCAATTATAAGCTTGTTCGCCATATCTAATAGTATTCGCCAAATTGGGTAATGCCAAAGCACCTCTCCCCAACATTATGTGCGGAGTATCGCTTTGAACTATGCAGTTTTCGGCATCTTGTGCCGACCAAATTTCGCCATTAGCAATAATTGGCAGCGTTGTATGTTGGCGGATTTTTGCAATCCAATCCCAATAAGCTGGGGGCTTATAGCCATCTTTTTTTGTTCTAGCATGCACTACTAATGACGATGCACCAGCACTTTCAATTGCTTGGGCATTTTCAATAGCAAGATGAGTATCCTCAAAGCCGAGTCTTATTTTTGCGGTGACTTCATGCTCTGCAGGAACGGCCTCTCGCACTGCTTTAACAATACGATAGAGCTGCTCTGGGTATTGCAGCAGTACTGCCCCGCCTTTTGATTTATTAACGGTTTTTGCTGGGCACCCAAAGTTCAAATCGACACCATGGGAGCCTAAACGTATCGCTGTTAACGCATTTATAGCCAAGTATTCTGGATCTTGACCAAGTAACTGTACTTTGACTTTTGTTTTGTTAGACGTGTAACCACCGTCTTTTAATTCTGGACATAATCGGTAAAAGACCTTATCGGGAAGTTTAGTATTTACTACCCTTACGAATTCTGTCACACATAAATCAAAGCCGCCTATGGTAGAAAGCATGTCGCGCATTAAGTGGTCAACAACGCCTTGCATGGGAGCAAGTACTATCTGCATGGATTTACTTCTCGGGCTAATCAGAGTTTAGACTGAGGGATAACATTAAATTCTCTAGAATTTCGTCAACATCAGTAAATGATTCTGTTTCGTAATAAACACTCATACTTGAGTCTACGCTAATTGTTTTGTTACTACTTTCATTCTTAAAAGTTTTGCCTAACGCTTCTTTAACCCGTTCGAAAAAGGATTCTGCAGAGTCTTCTTCAATATCTGTCAGGCATAGTACAAACTGACTAGACCCAATAATTCCTACAATATCCGAATCACGGGTCACATTTATCATCGTTTTTGTGATTTGTTTTAAAATATAATCGCGCTTATCTATGCCTATCTTTAAATTGACTTGAGTAAAGTTAGCAATATCGAAAATAGCTAATGCGTTGGTTTTGCCGTTACTAGGAGCCGACAGTCTATTCAAACTAGAAATAAGGCTAGCGCCAGTCATCAACCCCGTTATAGCGTCTATTCCTTTTGAAGCGGACTGTTTACGAGAAAATAAATACAGCACCCCAAAAGCGATAACTACCAAAACAAGGCCAACTAGCAACCATATGCTTACGTGCTCACCTTCATGTTGACTTAATTGGTTTTCCAATAGCTTTATTTCGTTTTGTAATGACGATACATTTAATACCCGATTAAACTCTTGTAGTTGAAGTTGTCTTCGTTTAAACAACTCGATAGTCGCCTCAAGATCTCTCGACGCAAGTTCGGTATTTCCCATAAACAAATGCAACCTAGTCGAGAAATGAAGATAATCGGCATGATTTCTGACCTGATTAATGTATTGCTCAGATTCGTTCTCTTCTATTTGAATAAAATCTTGCAGGCAAGCTTTGTCTTGGTTCAATAAACAGAGTTCTGCTTCAAACCATCTTAAAAAACCAGCATAGACAACACTTTGGGTTTGATCTTTTATAGCTCGCCAGTTTACTAACGTTGCTTCAAGTTTCTCTGAATTATTTTGAATGGCAAAAAACTTGGCTTCTGACAAATATTGAAGAAAGTTTGTTTGAACAGTATTTACATTTTGATTAAGCGCGATAAATCTTTCTAAAATTTGCTCTGCGTCTTCAATATTATGACTACTCATAGCTGCAGAAAAAGCACTAACCAAAATAGCTAATTTATTTTCATCTGTATAAATTGATTCTGCTTTCTCTACCGCTAACAAATATTGTGCTTGCGCTAAAGAATGTAATCCTATTTTACTATAATATAACCCTACACGGTTATGTGCATGAGCCATAGCCGCTTGGTCACCCGAGACCGTCACCTTTTCTAAAAGGTCAAATATCTTAATCAACAGCTCATCTACTTCCGATTTACCATGACTACATTCAGTCAATAAAGCGAGTGTTGCGCTTGTTTTTACATCAATATAACTTTCGGATGATAAGTCTTCTGCCAATCCATAATAAGTGCATTTGTCATCTACGCCTTGTACATCATATATAAAACCGTATTGATAAATCGCTGATGCATAATAATGTGATTCTCTATCTACATCATCGCTTGCCATTAATACTTTTAGCATTTCTTGAGCGTCTAAGAATTTACCTGCACAAATTAGAGCGTGGGTTTTTTGTGAATGCAATGCAAAACGCTGTTGGATACTAAGGTCGTCGCGCAATAAAATAGCTTCTATTTCTGAAAGCTTTTCGGGTACAGGACAATCAAAAGTAGGTGTATACGATTCATCTATGAAGTCTTGAATTTCGTCTGCCTGTGCCATCGATATAGACAAAACAAAAAGAGTAGCTAAAACACGCTTATACATATGAAACAACTGATAACTCCAATACACAAAAAATATAAGATCAAACCGATTAATCTTAATCCAATAGCTTATTGCTTGGGACGAACAAACTCAAGCAAAATAAACAATGAAACTATACTTTCGTATAGTAAAATTTCGCATATGAATACTAAACTTAAGTCTTAGACACAAAAAAACCAGCCAAATGGCTGGTTTCTTGAAATGGCGTCCCCTAGGGGATTCGAACCCCTGTTACCGCCGTGAAAGGGCGGTGTCCTAGGCCTCTAGACGAAGGGGACAAAACTTTCGTTTTGTCGAGTAACGACATTTAATCTACTTGATTTTGAGCCTAGTAAAATCAAGTTTAGCAAAACGCATTTTCATCGCAACGTACGCTAACGAAAATGGCGTCCCCTAGGGGATTCGAACCCCTGTTACCGCCGTGAAAGGGCGGTGTCCTAGGCCTCTAGACGAAGGGGACTATAAGTCCTTGTCAATGCTATGGTGGAGCCAGGCGGGATCGAACCGCCGACCTCTTGCATGCCATGCAAGCGCTCTCCCAGCTGAGCTATGGCCCCTTTGCTACTTTACAACAACACTTGGGTTTCCATATCGCATCTAGCTAGTCACGGAGCCAAACCATAAAGTCAGCAGACTTCCTTGACAGCGGGGCGCATTCTAGGCATCGAGCGGCTTTATGTCAACGGTTTTTTTAAGAATTCTCTCTATTTTTAATGAATTCTAAAGCCTTGTTTATTCTTTGCACAACTTGCTTTTTAGACAATAGATGAAGCGTCACATCCAAAGAGGGTGAATTCCCTGCCCCAGTAACTGCAACTCTCAAGGGCATCCCCACCTTTCCCATTCCCACTTCTAATTCTGTTGCGGTATTGTTAATCGCTTGTTGTATGTTTTCTGGCGTCCAACTTTCTAGATCAGATAATTTTGCTTGTACAGTCTCTAATGCTGTTCTCGCCACCGGGCGTAAATGTTTTTTGGCCGCGTTGGCGTCAAACTCTTCGTATTCCTCGTAAAAATAACGACTTATTTCAGCTAACTGCTTTAGGGTGTCTACACGGTCAGCTTGCACTTTAATCACGTCTTCTAGAGCCGGCCCATTTTCAATACTAATACCTTCTTGTTCAAAGTGCCAAATTGCATGTTTAGCAACTTCTGAGCTAGCAAGTGTTTTTATGTAATGCTGATTCAGCCAAATAAGCTTGTCTGTATTAAAAGCACTGGCTGACTTACTAATATTTTCTAGAGAAAATAGCGTTATCATTTCATCAACTGAAAATACTTCTTGGTCGCCGTGTGACCACCCTAGTCTAACTAAATAATTTATGACTGCTTGGGGTAAATAACCGTCGTCGCGATATTGCATAACACTCACAGCACCATGGCGCTTGGATAACTTCTTACCATCGTCGCCCAATATCATCGATACATGGGCATAAGTCGGCACAGGTGCCTCTAAAGCATTTAGAATATTTATTTGTCGAGGCGTATTATTGATATGATCTTCACCGCGCACAACATGCGTTATTCCCATTTCCCAATCATCGATAACAACACAAAAGTTATACGTGGGTGCGCCATCGGTACGTCGAATAATTAAATCGTCAAGTTCCGAATTAGCAATACTAATTTCACCTCGAACTTTGTCATTGAACACGACATTTCCGTCCAGCGGGTTTTTAAACCTAATTACATAGGCTTGTCCTTCAGGATGATCGCTACGATCGCGCCAAGTGCCAGGATAGCGAGGTTTTTCTCCCTTAGCTTCTTGCTCTTCTCTTATTTTATTTAGTTCATCCATGCTCATGAAGCACTTATAAGCGAGGCCTTTTTCAAGCAGTACATCAATAAAATGATTGTAACGATCAAATCGCTCTGTTTGATAAAACGGAGCTTTATCGTGGTCTAGCCCTAACCATTGCATACCGTCTAAAATAGCTTGCTTGGCATCGTCTGTAGAGCGTTCAATATCAGTATCTTCGATTCTAAGCACAAATTCCCCGCCTTGGCTTTTTGCGAACAACCAAGAATAAAGTGCGGTTCGGGCACCACCCACATGAAGGTAGCCGGTAGGGCTTGGAGCAAATCGGGTAACAACTGACATAAATAATCCTGAAAGTGAAAAACGCGCGTATTCTAACGTGTTGTGTAAATTAGCTAAAGCTGATTGTTCAAATAAATTACCTTTTCATACAAGAATTTGTAGACTTTTAATTTGACTAGTATAAGCAAGAGTTAATGATTAGCTTATTATTCAAGCAAATTTGTAAAATTTACGCCTTTTTTGCCAAAATCTGGTTGACACTTTTTACCGCAACTCTATAATACGCGTCCACTTCACACATACAGTGAGAAGTTGAAAATGATAACGGACGCTTAGCTCAGTTGGGAGAGCATCGCCCTTACAAGGCGAGGGTCACTGGTTCAAGCCCAGTAGCGTCCACCACTTTTTCTTCGACAGTTTCAAACAGATGGACGCTTAGCTCAGTTGGGAGAGCATCGCCCTTACAAGGCGAGGGTCACTGGTTCAAGCCCAGTAGCGTCCACCACTCCCTACCTTTTTACACTTAACACGCTTTTTTCAAGTTCGGAAATCCTACAATCTTTCTAAACCGACACTACATTGACTACAAAATATAGCGAATCGGGTAAAGGCGCAGAAAGGGCCCAAGCGATTTTCCCTAAATTATCAATCTCGTGTAATCCTCAATAACGCTTTACTTGTTCAAACACCCTGTCAGGGCGATAAAATTCCAGCATGCTATTGGGTTTATTTTGCATAATCTCTTGCGCCGCAAGCTTGCCAATTAATGGGGCTAAAGTCACGCCACTATGCGTCACAGCAATATATACATTAGGTGCATTCTTTGAGTAACCTAACACCGGATGACCATCCAGCGGCAATGGTCGCCAACCAATAAATACGTCCTTTATTTCGGCGTTTGACATTGCTGGAATGTATTGAGTGGCAATATCAATAATACGCTGCGCATGTTGCTTTGCTAATATTTCGTTTGGATAACTATTTGGGCGATCAACTAAACGCACTTGATGCGCTTGAGTTTTAGGCGCTCCTTCCTGTTCTCCTAACACAATTGTGCCATCTAAGCGCTGATGAATGTGTACTCCCGGCGCTACCAAAATACCGTTTAAAAGGGGTTTCATTGGCTTACTAACTACAATTATACCCGGCGTGGTGCGTTGAGGTATTGATACTTTTGCGATAGACGCGATAACGTCAGAAGCTGCTCCTACAGCAAGCACCAATGTATGGTAGGGTAAATCACCACAGCTTGTTTTAGCGAAGGACTGTTCTGCACTTGTTTGAACACTCAACAGTTTACATGGGTATTTTACGGTTGCGCCTAATTGTTTTGCCGCTGTCAGCAACTTTTTGGTTGCCAACACAGGATCGACTGCCCCGTCTCTGGGTGAACTTGCTACAAACTTGGTATCACCAAATTGCACATTAGGTTCTCTTTGTTCTGCTTCGCTTAAGTCAAGTATTTCTGCGGGCTCACCCCAACGTTGCTGTTCAGCTATTTGTGCCACTAATTTTTGCTGACGCTCTGCAGCATCAAACCATTCAAGAGAGCCCTTAAACTTAACAGGAATACTTAACTTATTTGATATTTCATGCCAATAACGTGTGCTTTTCTGATTGAGCGCATGATAATGCTGTGGTTGTTTTGCCCATGACGCGTTTATCCATGCAAAAGTACCTCTTGAGGAATGACTCGCGGGCCCTTCCATATCTATTATCGTTACCTCTTTTCCAGCTAACGCTAGATGATAAGTAATCGAAGCGCCCACAATACCTGCTCCCACTACCACAACTCGTTTTTCTTCTGCAAGTGAATGCCTCGCACTAATTGCCAGCATTACAATAATTATGAAACCAATAAATTTGTGCATACTCTTACCTCAAATTAAAAATACAGACCATAGACACCTGCACTATTTACGCGGCAAACATTATCTTAAACTATATATGACAAGGTTTATTTAGTATTTTCAGTTCAATTGTGGCAACTCGCTAATTTTCTCAATTAAATAATCGATAAACACCCTCACTTTAGGTGTTAAAACATTAGATTTTGGATAAATTAGCCAAACGGCTGATTCATCTTCTATGTGATAATCTGGCAGTACCCGCACCAGTGAGCCGTCGAGCAAATCTGTGTGAATGTTCCAAGTTGAACTCATACATATTCCAACACCGGCTTTTGCGGCAATTCGACTACTAGCCCCATCATCGCAAATAACTCTCGATTTAGCATGTGGCGGCGGAAATGAATGTAGATTCTTATTCGTTTTAGCACGCAACTTTCTGGGCTTAGTATGCATAAAAACCAATAATTGATGTGACATTAAATCATCTGGCGTTTTAGGCATTCCATATTTTTCAATATAACTAGGGGAAGCACATAAAATTCTGGTATCACTAGCCAGCCTTCTGCCTATTAAACTGCTATCTGGCACAGCAAAATTTCGTAGCGCTAAATCATAGCCACCTTCTATTAAGCTAACCTGTGTATCCGATAGTCGCATTTCTAAATTAACCTGAGGATAACGTTCCAAAAACTCCGGTAAGATTGGCGCTATGTAAAGTTGCGCAAAGGTACTCGAAGCGGCGAATCGCAAGTTACCACTTATTTTTGTTGTACCGCGTCCTAATGCGGCAAGCGCATTGTCGTGTTGCGCCAAAATTTCGTTTGCAAAAGGCAAAAACTCTGTCCCTTCTACAGATAAAGTGACTTTACGAGTTGAACGATGGAATAAGTCTGCACCTAATTCAATTTCTAACTTTGAAAGCCGCGCACTAGCAACTGAAGGTACTAATCCAAGTTGACGGCCTGCCGCACTAATATTTAATGATTTTGCCGCCAATACAAAAAGCTGAATTGCTTTGATATCCATTGATTATCCTTAAAAACAGAATTCTTATTTCATTTATACGTCATTTATACATTAATTGGAAAGTATTAGTATAAGCAAACAGTCAATCAATTGATCAGGATATGGGCCATGAGCAAAACAATTTTATTAACCGGTGGTACAGACGGCATAGGGTTTGAAACGGCAAAAAAGCTTGTTTTACGTGGGCACACAATCCTACTGCATGGACGCAATCCACAAAAGCTTGAGGATACAAAAGCGTTACTTATGCGTCTGAATAAATCTGCCCAGATACGAACATACCGAGCTGATTTTTCTAAGATGACAGAAGTAGAGCAGTTGATAAGGTCTATTACATCAGACTATCAAAGTATAGATGTGCTTATTAACAATGCTGGAGTTTTCAAAACTAGCGCAACAATAAACGACGCGAATCTAGATGTACGTTTTATAGTAAACACAATAGCGCCTTACGCCTTAACCAAAGGCCTTTTAAGCTTATTCGACAATACAAGTAGAGTGATTAATCTTTCTTCAGCGGCGCAATCAAGCGTTGACTTGGCAGCATTACAGGGAAAGAAAGTCATGTCGGATAACAACGCCTACGCGCAGAGTAAATTAGCGATTACCATGTGGACATTTCAATTAGCAGCATTACTTGGTGAAACTGGACCCTCTTTAATTGCTGTCAATCCCGCTTCTTTTCTGGGCAGCAAAATGGTGAAAGAGGCTTACGGCTCTGATGGCAAAGACCTCACTATAGGTGCTGATATATTAGTTAATGCTGCCTTAAATGATGAGTTTGCTCATGTAAAAGGTCGGTATTTTGACAATGACATTGGTACATGGGCACAGCCGCACACGGACGCTCTAGACAACAGTAAAAATGAAGAGCTTGTAAATACCATTGAAGCAATCATTAAGCAGCTAAAACAACCTTCTCATTAACTCAAAACATAAACCCATTAAATATTTAATAAGGAAAAATCAATGAAAGCCATGATCGTAAAAGAATTTGGTGGCACTGACGCTTTTGAAAAAGCAGAGGTTCTGAAACCAGAAATCAAACCGGGTCATGTACTCGTCAAAATTGCTGCGTCTAGTGTAAATACTGTTGACACAATGATTCGTCAAATGGGTGCAGAACTACCATTATCACCAGCAGCGCCAGCAATATTAGGCATGGACTTTGCTGGCACCGTTGAAGCCTTAGGCGAAGGCGTAAATAGGTTTAACATTGGTGATGAGGTTTATGGGTGTGCTGGTGGTTTGGCCGATCTACCCGGTACACTTGCTGAATATATTGTTGCTGATACAAATTTAATTTCCTTAAAACCTACTAATTTGTCGATGAGAGAATCAGCCGCACTGCCGCTTGTTGGCATCACAGCCTACGAAGGCTTAGTGAGAGCTGGAGTAAAAGCAGAACAGAGTGTTTTGGTGCATGGTGGTACAGGCGGTGTAGGTCATGTGGCAGTGCAATTAGCAAAACACTTTGGCGCTGATGTATATTCAAGCTGTGGAAGTGACGAGCAATTTACTTTGATTGAAAGCTTAGGCGCAACCCCTATCAATTATCGCAACGAAAGCGTTGAAAGTTACGTCCAAAAACACACCAATGGAAATGGCTTCGATGTCATATTTGACTCTGTTGGAGGGGCGAATATGACTAACTCTTTTGAAGCAGCAGCATTGAATGGACAAATTGCCACCACCGTTTCAATGCTAGAAATTGACCTCACAACTGCTCATTTTAAAGGCTTGTCACTTCATGTGGTATTTATGCTTATTCCCATGTTGCACAACTATAAACGCCAAGAGCATGCTAAAATTTTACATACATTAGCAACAATTTGCGAGCAAGGTAAGCTAAAACCTCTTCTTGATGAAACCGCATTTACGCTGGAAGATATTGGAAAAGCGCATGAACGTTTAAGCAGCGGCAAGGCGATTGGTAAAGTAGTCGTAAGCGTATAGTAAATAGCGCACAATCGAGGCGTTTTTAGCCTCGATTGCTTGGCAATAAGCTAGATTTCGGTTCAAGGCGAGATCGAATAAAACGCGCTTTTACAAATTATAATCAGCTTATTTTAACCAAATAACGTCCAACTACTTGCCCTTTAAAAAAACGGTCTAAGTATTCTGGCGTTTGGTCTAAACTGATTTCTTCACAATAACTCGACAAATTAGCTAATTTCATATCGCTAGCCACTCGCGACCAAACAGCTTGTTTATCTGCTAAGGGAATATATACAGAATCCACACCCAGTAGTGATATACCTCGTGTTATAAACGGTAAAACCGTCATTGATAGCATCGGAGATGATGCTAATCCACAGCTCGCTACAGCGCCACCTGACTTTACTTGCTTTAGTAAGTTGGCCAAGTAATCGCCACCCAAGGTATCAATCGCGTTCGCCCATAGTTCACGACCCGCAGGTTTGTCTTGCACTTTGTTTATTTCGTCACGATGCAACACTTCACTCGCTCCGAGTTTTATAAGATAGTCACTTTTTTCAGGCTTTCCCGAAAACGCAACAACCTCATAGCCAAGTTGTTTTAGTAAAGCAACGCTGATACTCCCTACTCCGCCGGTTGCGCCGGTGACAGCTACTTTACCTTGGCTTGGTTGCATGCCCATTTTTTCTAATTTTTGGATACATAATGCTGCTGTTACACCACCTGTGCCGTAAATCATACTTTCGCGCAAACTAAGTGTAGAAGGACAAGCTACCGCCCAATCAGCTGGTATAGATATCTTTTGCCCAAGGCCACCGGCAGTGTTCATACCTAAATCATATCCAAATACCAGAACCTCTTGCCCTGGTTCAAAGCTTCCTGACTCATCACTCACTACAACACCTGCTGCATCTATCCCAGGAGTATGCGGATATTGCTGAGTAATACGTTTATTACCATTAGCGGACATAGCGTCTTTGTAGTTTAAAGAGGAATATTTAACGTCTATTACTAATTCATTATTTGGTAAATCCTTGATATTTCGTTCCACTATTGTTTTCGTAAAAGTTTTTTCGCTAGTTTCCTCTACAACTAAAGCTTTGAATGTAGTATTTGCTGACATTATTTTTCCTTTATGTTTAGGCTTTGTTTTTAGACGCTATTGATTGAGTAATGCATTGAAAGCAAGGTTTAGAGAACACTGTCATCCTAGTTTACTTTCTTAATCTCATTATAGTGACTAGATTACCTAAAATAACAATAGTTTCTAGCAATATACCACCAATGGATAAGATCATGGCGTTGTGTGTTAACCAGCAAATGGCACCAAATATAAACGCCAAACGCATGCGAATGCCCTGCAAAAAGAAAATACTAAAAGTACCAAAGCAAGAACCCAAAATAGGTAAAATACTTAGTGGGGATTGATACAAATATGCCCCCCAAGCAATGTTAATAACAATAAAAATAACGCCTAGCCAAACTTTATTGTATTTCAGTGAGATGAATGTACGAATTAAGTTAAGCAAATTGGCGGCGCTTGCGGTGGCCGCTCCCATGAGATAAAAGTGAATCACTTGGCTGGCGAAAAGACAAAGCATATAAAGCTTTAGTTTGTCGTCGTTTTTTTGGAGAAAAGTCACTAAACCAAAAACAAACGCCAAAAGACCAAAGCCTTGAGCAACTAATGACCCAAAATTATTTTCCATATTGTATAGGTATCACTATTGGCTATTTACTAATTTATTCATCAACACCTTCGTTTTTTATTGTTGTGCTTATATCGTATATGCGCTTTAAGATATTACACTAAGCATTAGAATATGAGTATACTTTCATGTTAAGGCTAAATATTTAATTAGCATCAAGCTAAATACACAACTAAGCTATCGCATATTGATAAAAGATAGGAATCTCAATGAATAAAAACGCCCCGTTCCAAATCAAAGCAACAATGATATTGCTAATATCTATGATCATTTTGACCGCATGCTCAAAAGACAATACGCCTATAGATACTGACTTTGACAAAGCAAAGGTAAAAGAAGCGGTCGCATATGGACGCTTTGTGCCTGAGCGCAATGACGATTTCGCTTGGGAGAATGATAAAGTTGCTTTTAGAGTCTATGGCCCTGCAGCTCCGCTTAAAGGGCACTCTAGTGGCGTCGATGCATGGTTTAAAAGGGTGGAATATTCCATCATTGACAAATGGTACAAGAATCATCTAAGTGGTATTTCGTATCACACTGATCATGGCGAAGGCTACGACCCGTATCATACAGGCATTAGCAGAGGCGTTGGTGCCACCGCTATTTGGGTAGATAACAAACCATACGCAGCCCACAGTTTCAAACGCTATACAATACACGAAAGTGGTGGCAATAAGGTTTCATTTACTTTGGAATATGAATGGTACACACCGCTAGGCATCGTTAAAGAATTGAAAACGATAACATTACCATTAGGCTCACAATTATTTTCAGTTGATTCTGTATTTACTCTTGACGGTGAACCCGCAATTTTACCTATCGCGATTGGTGTGACAAGTCATGACGAAAAAGCCCAAGTATATTCAAATAAAGAAACAGGTCGTATTTCGACATGGGAAGTCATACATGATTATGGCGTTGGTACAGGCGCCATTATGGAGCCTAGTTTAATTGATGACATTCAGCATATTACAAGCGACATAAAAGACGAAAGTCACATTTGGATATTTACTACAACAGATGCGAATGGAAAATTGTCCTATAAGGCTGGATTTGCTTGGGAGCATGCAAACGAGATTACGAGCAATGAACAATGGGTCGCTTATTTAGATAATTTTTAAACCAAATTATCTTCTGCTTGTTGTTGCGCCAACATACTTAACTCCGCCGCTTTGAATACGTGTTCTTGCGACATTGAGTTTTGTGTTCTGTTAATACAATCAAGTATGAGTTGCCCAAAAAAGGGAAAGCTTGATTGACCTGTACAATCAAGCTCGTGCTCGCCGTTTTCGTCGGTCAAAAACAACTTTGAAGATGGGGCTTGGCGCGCTACGTCGTGATATTTTCGGCACTCAATATTCCCTTTGGTGCCTACAATGAATGTTCGCCCGTCTCCCCACGTTGCTTGTCCTTTAGGCGTAAACCAATCAACACGCGTATAAAACGAAGCACCATTGCTCGCTGTCATTGAAATTTCACCAAAATCCTCTAAGCCAGGTTTATCAGCATTATCAAGGTTTGCGACTCGAGCAAAGTTAATATTGGCGTCGCTCACATTTGCATATGTTAAGAACTGTTCGACCTGATGTGAACCTATGTCGGTCAATATCCCTCCATATTGGTGCTTGTCGAAGAACCACTCAGGGCGAGTTTCTTTAGATAATCGATGTGGTGCAAGATTGAGTACTTGAATAACACGACCAATGGCACCTGCTTCGATCAACTCACCGGCTCTCCAAGCAGCCTCATTATGCAAGCGTTCAGCATAATATACTGAATAAAATTGTCGTGTCTGTTGAGCGACTTTTTTCACCTCTGACAACTGCGCTAAGGTGGTAAAAGGAGATTTGTCGGTAAAATAGTCTTTCCCAGCCAACATAACTTGTTTACCGATACCTGCTCGCAAATTTGGAATAGCGGCTGACACAACAAGCTTAGTGTCTGTATCTGACAATATTTGTTCAAAACTTTGTGCCACAAGCGCTTTTGGATATTTTTCACAAAAATCTTTAAGTCTTTTTTGATCAGGATCGTATACATATTTTAAGGTCGCACCCGCTTGCAACAGGCCATTTGTTTGACCATTAATATGACCATGATCTAAAAATGCGACTGAAAAATGAAACTCCCCTGCTTTAACAACCTTATTTACTTTGCCAACGGGCGCATAGTTAGCACCGTCTTTTATATCTGTTTTTTGCACTCAAATGCCCTTAAGAAAAATTGATCCATACAGAATACGAAACACTGGCCAATACCGTGATTATGCATGCCATCATGGCTATATTGAATAAGTATCGTTTGATTCCCCTAGGCATCGCTTCGCCTAAATAATCAGGTTTATTGTGCAATACAGCCCAACCAATATAAGCGACAGGTAACAAAAAACCGCATATTGCAGAAGTTGGCAAAACAACATAAGCGCCCATGGTTGACCATACAAACACACCCAAAATTGCCGGAGTGGGTGCTAACAGTGCTAGCTTATATTTTAGATTGCCCTCTTTCCACTTAAACATTGCTGCAGCTGCCGAGCCACAGCACAGCATATGCATGACCAAAGAGCCCACTGCCATGCCTAAAATACCAAAAGCAAAAATAAGTCTGCTTGTGACTTCATCTAAGCCTGCTGACATAAACATTTTGCCCGCTTGAGTCGGGCTAAGCTTTCCTTGAATATCGACACCGCCATCAAAAAATGCACCGGCTGCTGCAATAGATATTAAACTGGTCACCAATATATAGGGCACGACCAATCCCAAGCCAATATCATAACGTGAGAGCGCTACATGGGAAGGTGTCCATTTTTTATGTAAAAGTGTGAACCCATAAATAAAGGTCATATTTATGCCTACGGCGCTACCCAAAGCTGCCATTAATACGGTCACTCCTTGGCTGTCGTTGGGTAGAGAGCTAGGTATATAACCAGCCAGAACTGCTCCCCAGTCAATTTTCCCATTTAAACTGGCACTTATCACTACCCAAGAAAAAGCTAAAATAACCATTCCACTTAATAATTTAATACCCATTTCAAATATGACAATGGTATTAGTTTTGCCCAAATGAGTCCCTTCTGCATTGGAGTCTGATTCATCACTTCCAGCTCTTTTACCATAATTCCATGCGGTAAATGCACACAAGGCCCAAACAGTAATTGCTAAAATCAATAAATAAATATTGCGTAAATTGTTATTTTCCTCGTTAACAGAAAAGCCTGTTGATACCACAATGATTTCTTCCAACATAGCCGCACTTAGGGGGTAGTGAGCAAAGCCCCAAATGATGCTAGACGCAAAAGCCGCAATTGCCCAGCTATAGGCAATCGGTTTATTAACGTGTTTTTTCATAGACTCAAACGGAGACGCCTGAGTATGTAGGGTTTGATAAGAAAGCGCGAATAGCATAACGCAACCAATCAGCATGGCTATTGGCTGCACCCATAAAAACTCATAGCCAAATAATGCCCCAATGGTTAATGAAGTAACCGCACTGCCACCGCCAAGTGTCATTGCCCCTTGCAACCAACCAGGGCCACTTAATGCAAAATACTTTGGCATACGCACAAACCAAGCTTGATTATTTAACGCTTCAAGCACCTGTGCCTCGGAGTTTTGTGCCTTAACTCCTCTCGTTGCCATAGAAGAGGGCTCTGTTTCTAACTGCTCTTTCATTATAAATCCTTATACTTCAACGATAAGAAGCCGACATGTCAACATTTGCCTTACGCAATGACTTTGTTCTTAACGATGAGCTAGCTATTTTCAGATCAAGGTTTTGCTGATATTCACTGCGGTCAAGCGGTAAACTTACTTCGGTATTTTGCCAAGTTGACAGCAACATCGCATTGGCAATATCGAGTGAAGCAAGGCCATCAGCAGCAGGTGCAATCAATTCTTCGTTTTTGTCTATCGCTGCCACAAAATTACTCATAATGACGGCATGTTGATTAACCGCCTCCTCAATTTCAATATTTTCCTTGTCAGTGTCTGGCATGCCAAACATATCATCGGTTTGTTGACTAAATTCTGCCGTGCTAACACTGTTAGTGCAAAGACTTAAGCGGCCTGAGTTAAACATCAAAGAAGCTTTATCACCTATAATATCAAAACGATTGATACCAGGCGCTTCGCCAGTAGAGCCTATAAATAGTCCAGTAGCACCATTGGGATAACGCAAAAATGCAGTGACTTCGTCTTCGACTTCAATATTATGATATTTGCCAAATTCGCAAAACGCCTTGATTTTGTTTGGCAACCCACAAATCCATTGAAAAACATCGAGATTGTGAATGGCCTGATTAACGAGCAACCCGCCTCCTTCACCTTTCCACGTGGCTCGCCAGTCGCTCACTTGGTAGTAAATTTCAGGGCGAAACCAATTAGTCATGGTCCAGTGCGTTCTCTGAATATTACCTAACAGGCCACTGTCGACTATATCTTTCATTTTAGCGAAAACAGGGTCAGTTCGTTGATTAAGCATTAAAGCGAAAACTGTTTTTGAAGACTGACAAGACAGCAACACCTCCCCTTCATAGGAAGATAATCCTATTGGTTTTTCTAACATGACATGCACATTTTGCTCTAACGCATATTTTGCAATCTCAAAATGCGACATAGTGGGCGTAGCAATAATGACGGCATCAACCTCCTTGGCATTTACTAAGTCTTGATAATGAGTGTAGTGATTAATATTGTGTGTTTGTTTATAGTGCAAACTCAATGCATTTTGGTCGCGAGAACAAACAGCGCTAACACATGCACCGGCCACTTTGCGTTCCAATATATTAGAAATATGTTGTTGAGCGATATTACCTAAACCCACCACGCCAATATTTATTGTTTTTTTCGCCTCATTTTTTATCATTATTTTATTCAATCCTACCAATCATTTTAAGCAAGCTTCGTTAGTCTAGTTCAGTAATATAAACGTTGCGAAACTTAATAATGTTATCTGTTTCTCCGGTTTCAATGAGCTTTTTACTGCCGTGATGTTGTAAGCCCACTAAACCTTGGCTATCGGTGTTGTCAATAACATGAGTGGTTAAAATGCCATTTACAAATATTTTTATTTCATCACCTTTGCATTCAATTCGGTACTTGTTCCATTCTAAGTGACGATAGGCATTTGCTAATTCCTCACTCCATTCAGGTATGTAGTTTTCAACAAATTTTTCATCCGGATGAGAGCGCGTATCGTGCAAGGGGTGCAACCACTGTCTGCGACCTTGATCATAAAATCCACCGCTCCATTTTCGCGCGCTGGGGTCAACTTCTGCTTGGTATCCAACCGCCACCATGCCATTGTCTTGTTGTTGTGTTTGTGCTCGGAAAATGATGCCAGAATTACTATATTCCTGAACATCTGGTAACAGAACCTCTGCTTCAAAAACAAAATCACTATATTCACGTTTGGTAGTGAAAAACCAGTTCTCAGTAGAAGATAATACTAGCTCACCATTTTCGTATGTTGCCGTCCCATAGTCATATATATTTTCAAATTGACTGAGATTTGCATCTAGCAGATAAATACGGTTGTTGCTCGAACACGATAATAAGCCAAACACAATCGCAATTGTTATCAATACCTTTGCGTACATTCTTTTTATCTCCTCTCTTTATTGCCAATCATTATGATCATTGCTTTGTATAGCTTACATCCTTTGTTTGCCAAATCATTTCAAACTATATCTTTTCCGGCCAAAGCGTAATAGGATTATGCATAAATTATCCTAGGTTAGATACATTATATGTTGGAAAAACGTTGGCAACAGTTGAATTTTATAATTTTGAATAAACATCGATTTGAAGGCGCATTATTGTTAATGCCTGCCCGATAATGGATGTAAAAAAATTGATTACAGATTTTCAAGCAAATTCCAGTATAATTAGCGCCTTCCAAATAAACGGTATTGATGTCATTACCGTTCCAATTGAAGATTAATAAACATGCGAAGTTCTCGCTTTCCAATTAATGAAAATAGCGCATTTAACTGGCGTGTTTTAAGCAAATTATGGCCATTTTTAACAGAGTTTAAGACCCGAGTTTGGCTTGCTCTTGGTTGCCTTGTTGGCGCAAAACTAGCTAGTGTCACACTACCTTTTGTACTCAAGCATATTGTTGACAATCTCAATTTGGAAAGTGCGGCAGAAACCCTGTTAGCTATCATTATTAGTCTCATTATTGCTTATGGCGCTTTACGCTTAGCAAACGTCCTTTTTGGCGAAATACGCGATATGCTATTTGGTCGGGTAACAGAGCGAGCAATGCGACGGATTGGTTTAAAAGTATTCAACCACCTTCATCGTCTTGATTTAGATTTCCATTTATCAAGACAAACGGGAGGGTTATCAAGAGATATTGAACGAGGCACTAGTGGCATTAGTTTCTTGATGCGCTTTATGGTGTTTAATATAGGTCCTACTCTGCTTGAAATTGCCATGGTTATCGCCGTGCTTTTATACAACTACGGTTTCACATTTGCGACTGTAATTTTGTCGTCAGTTATCATCTATGTAACGTTTTCAATTAAGGCAACAGATTGGCGTACCAAGTATGTAAAGGAGCTAAATCAAGCCGATAATCTTTCGAACACTCGGGCCATAGACAGCTTATTAAACTTTGAAACCGTAAAATACTTTAACAATGAAGAATATGAAGCTTCTCGCTACGATGTGGGCCTAGCAAATTGGGAAAACGCCCGACGCAAAAATAGGTTGTCTTTGTTTGCCCTGAACGGCGGCCAAGCGCTTATTATTGCGATTGCAATGACCTCTATGCTTGCTTTGGCGGCTATTGAAGTAGCAAATGGTGCTATGACCATCGGTGACTTTGTACTGGTCAACGCATTTACGATGCAAATTTTTATGCCGCTTAATTTTTTGGGCTTTGTTTACCGAGAAATTCGGGGATCACTTACTAATATCGAAAACCTTTTTGAATTACTCGAAAAAACACCCAAAATTGAAAACAAAGCTGATGCGAAAGATCTAAATGTCTCTCAAGGTGAAATCACCTTCAAAAACGTTAGTTTTAAATACCATGACAAACGCGACATCATAAAAGATATTTCTTTTACTATTAAGCCAGGCTCTAAGGTTGCGTTTGTAGGAGAAAGTGGTACTGGCAAATCGACCTTGGTAAAACTTTTGTTTAGGTTTTATGATATCACCAAAGGACAGATCTTAATTGATGGACAAGATATAAAAACGGTCACTCAAGAGTCTTTACGTAAGCATATTGGGATTGTCCCTCAAGACACCGTGCTGTTTAATGACACCTTGAATGAAAATATAAAGTATGGCCAACCAAATGCTAGCCAGCAGGAGATTGACGAAGCAATAGAGCTCGCTCACTTACGCGATTTTATAAGCAAGTTACCAGACAAAGAAAACACGCAAGTTGGCGAACGAGGTTTAAAACTTAGCGGCGGCGAAAAACAACGTGTAGCCATTGCCCGCACAATTCTTAAACGTCCGCCTATAATGGTATTTGATGAAGCCACTTCGTCACTTGATTCACAATCTGAACGCCTTATCTTAAAAGCATTGAGTAATATCTCTGAGGGACACACAAGCTTTGTGGTTGCCCACAGACTCTCAACGATTATTGACGCTGATTGTATTTTTGTATTAAAAGATGGCCAAATTGTTGAGCAAGGAAACCACAAACAACTACTTGATAAGCATGGGGTTTATGCTGATTTATGGGCGACTCAGAGCAAAAACATTCCAACTAATACCTAAAACCTTCAGTTGTTGTCAGTCTCGTTAAGTATTATTGTAGGTTCAGGCTCTTCCTCATCATCTAGGTCAGTTACCGTCACAGAGCCTCCTCCAAAGTTCCTTGCTCTCACTCTCATGAGTGACATAAGTTGACTTTGTTGCGCTTGCGAGAGTGCGTTACCACTAACAAATCGACTACCTGAGCCCGAGTTTACAACAAGGCCTATATCTCTTCTTCGAGTGCTCCCATAAAGGTCATTAATGCGCCAATTGTTGATATCTGCCTTTAACCTGCGAGCATTCTGAATAAGTTCTTGGATAGATTTGTTAGCAAACTGCAAGAGGTGTGGTTTTAGGTCCTCATTAAAATCGGGAAAAAACTGCACATTTCTTTCATAAAAGCTAGAAACCCTAAGCACTCCTTTCCCACCATTAAACTGAGTACCCCTATTTGAATTTATAAATTCTTGGGCGTTTTCTTTAAGTGCTTGATTAACTTTGCGCGCGGTAAACGCTCTTGTACGAATGTTCGGACTGCCTTTGATGCCCTGATGTAAACCATATATATATAAGTTATTTTCGGGATAAAGTGCTGGCAGTACACGATAATGAATATCATTGAGGCTGAGTTGAGCGTTTTCTATTGTGAGAATTTTTTTATCAAGAATTGATTCCTCACCCGTTAAAATTGGCTTTAAATTATTCAGTGGATAAACCACAGCTAATTCATTAATTAGGGTAACGTTGTACAGATTTAACCAGTAGGCCAATAAGGCCTCTCTACTATATTGATTGAGAGGTGTAAGGTTGGGGATGTCTTCTAGCTCTTTCCTTAAATTCAGGATTTTTTCTTGGTCATCTTTGAGGCTTTCATAGAAAAAACGATTAGCTTCATTTTCAGTTGCACCATCTACTGTTTGTCTCAAACGTGTGCCCGTGGGAGGTTTAGCCCGTTTAGCATAAGCTCTAGTCGAAGGACCCATATTAATCACACCGGCGTGTAATAATTGGTCAACTATGCTGAAATCCATCTCTAAATCAGAGTTTGCAGTGTATTCAGCGAATTTAGCATAGTCCACCGAACTTGTTTCGCTAGCCATTAAAGTATAGGAAAGTGACATTAACAATAAAGCGAATGGGACTGCTAGAAATCTTTTATACATTGATGAGACCTTATCGGTAGACTAACTTTGCATTGCATGAACACATAAATATAGTACATAAGTATAAAAAAAGTTCATCCGATAAACTAGAAATATAAACAAAATTTTATTTGCTATTAAAAGCACTTAACATGGCGTATTCTGGCGAAATTATTGAACCACTACTATTAATTTCTGTTTGCCCCCACGCCTTCTGCATTTTCACTGCATACTATTTTACTGGCGTTGGCTTGCGCATGAATCATCAAAATCGAATGTTTTTAAAATACTTTTATTTTTCTGCCAAGCTTGGCGGATAAAGGGTAATAAATTGCCCTCGAGACAACCACCGCTTAATAGCCCAAATTGTTGACCAAGGCTATTTACTAACATCATGGCACCTTACTCGGCTCAGTTACTGTTTACGCAACCTGCGTTGTTTGTCAACTAACGTTCAGGTTAAACTATTACGGCCCTGTTCTATAAACAATAATTGACTACAATTATAAAATCGTTGGAAACAAATTTTATGGCGCAAGAAAGTCAAAGGCCAACGCAAGTACCATCTGACCTTACTGTGATGAGCGACGATCAGCAATACTTGGTCGATACCGTCAATACACAAATGCCATTTGGAAAATACGCCGGATGCAAATTGCTTTTGCTTCCCGAACCTTACTTAGTTTGGTTTCATAAAAAAGGCTTTCCGCATGGGAAACTTGGAAAACAGCTAGCCCTCATGTACGAAATCAAACTCAATGGCTTAGAAAAAATGCTCAAGCCTTTGTTAAAAACTGATTAAAGGCTTAAGCTCGCGCTTAATCAGTTTGATACAACAGTTAATTGCTTTAGCGTTTTAAATGGTCGGCTACCAAAAACGCCATTTCTAGCACTTGGTCCGCATTTAAGCGCGGGTCACATTGCGTCTGATAAGCTTGTGCTAAGTCTTCATCGCTAATCTTGTAAGCTCCCCCTGTGCACTCTGTAACATGCTGACCTGTCATTTCTAAATGTATACCACCCGCATGCGTCCCTTCAGCTTTGTGTGCATCGAAGAAGGTTTTAATTTCTGTCAATATTGCGTCAAAGTTTCTGGTTTTATAGCCGCTGCTGGCTTTGATCGTATTCCCATGCATTGGGTCAGAACTCCATACAACAGTTCGTCCTTCTTCCTTAACTCTGCGCAATAAAGGCGGCAAATGATCGCCCAACTTATCGGCGCCCATTCTAGTAATAAAAGTTAAGCGCCCTGGAATGTCGTCTGGGTTTAATGCATCTATAATACGCATTAGTTCATCGCCCTGCATAGTGGGCCCAATTTTCACACCAACAGGATTGTGTATACCGCGGAAAAATTCTATATGGGCATGGTCGAGTTGCCGTGTCCGCTCGCCTATCCACACCATGTGTGCAGAACAGTTATAAGGTTTTCCTGTGAGGGTATCTATACGAGTAAGCGCCTGCTCGTAATTTAGCAACAATGCCTCGTGCGAAGTGAACAAATTCGTTTCTTGCAAAGCAGAAGTATTCTCACTATTTAAGCCAATCACGTCCATAAACGCTAAGGTATCTTCTATCCGCTTGGCAATATCTTGGTAGCGTTCTTTTAAAGGATTGTTCTCTAAAAATGCCATATTCCAACGATTAACTTGATGTAAATCAGCTAAACCGCCTTGTGCAAAAGCACGCAATAGATTTAGTGTAGACGCGCTTCTATGGTAGGCATCTAATAGTCGATTCGGATCAGGCAAACGCGCTTGCTCAGTAAATTCCAGACTATTCACAATATCACCGCGATAACAAGGTAATGTAATACCGTTGATTGTTTCTGTGTCAGCTGAACGCGGTTTTGCATATTGTCCAGCCATACGAGCCACCTTAGTGACTGGACAACGGCCTGCAAAGGTCAATACGATTGCCATTTGCAGAATTACTTTGAAGGTATCTCTTATTTTTGGCGCATTAAATTCATCAAATGACTCAGCGCAGTCACCACCTTGCAACAAAAAGCCCTTACCCTGTGCGACTTCTCCTAATTGTTTATGTAGCTGACGAGTTTCTTCAGCGAACACTAAAGGAGGATAGGTAGAGAGTTTTTTCTCGACATCGTTTAATAAGGTTTGGTCCTGATAACTTGGTTGTTGCAAAATTGGCTTATTCCGCCAACTATCTATACTCCACTGACTCACAATAATTCCTTGTTTATTTGGTTTTGCGCGATGTTAATCAATCATAATCAATCGAAAATGATACCACATTACATGTGGGTCTGTTGACAGCTTTTTAGTCGCAAGCGACAAAATATTTATGGCTGAGGGAGTTGTCTTTTGCTTCAACAAATGAATGGTCAAAAACATGCTTAAGATTTGAAGTCGTCATTTGCGTTTCTGTAGGGGCAACACCGAACATTTTTTGGTCTTTTAGAAACATAATATGACTTGCGTATTTTGCGGATAAATTCATATCGTGAGAACTCATAACTACTACATTTCCCTGCTCACATATTTGGGTTAACAAACGCATAAGTTGCGCCTGATAATTAACATCTAGCTGTTGGCATGGTTCGTCTAATAAAACCAAAGCTTCACCACGCTCTATTGCAGGCCATATTTGGCTTAGCACTCTGGCTAGATGGAAACGTTGTTGTTGACCACCCGATAAGCTTGGTAAATTGTTGTTCAACATACTTGAAAGTTCAAAGCATTGTTCTAATTCGTGAGGTAAATCGACGCGCTGAGTATAAAAACTAAGTAGTTGTTTTAAAGGGATAGAAAACTCAATATTTTGCTGTTGTTGCAATAAGCATCTTTGCCGAGAAAGTGCTTCAAGCGATAAATTAAAAAGGTCGTTGTCTCGCCAATACATCTTTCCTTTGTCAGCGTTTATCAAACCAGAAAACAAAGCCAGTACTGAAGATTTGCCCGCTCCATTTGGCCCTAATAGATGTAATTGGGCCCCTTTTCGAATAATAACATTTAGTTCGCTAACACGCCCTTTTACACTCACGTTACTAGCAACTAGCATTTAGTTAGTGCTCGCGTTGACAGCCTCAATATATTCTTCAAGTTTTTCTTGAGCCTTATTTCCAAACAGTATTTCACAGGCTTCTACAATGCCTTTTGTTTTGACTATCTCAGATTTTCGTAAAACCATTTCAATTTTAGAACGGCGACGTAAAAAATCTTCCAGTTTTGTAATCATCTCACGACGGGCAGCATAATCAAGCTCTGCTCTTAAATATTCAGCATTTTCCATTAATTGTTGCGCTTGAGTGGGATCGCGTTGTATTTCATCCAATATTTGTAATGCATGTATATCGTATCTGCGCCATAAACGCGTAGTCAGTTTTTCAGAAGAGTACGCGGGAGTCATGGCATCTAAATCAATTAATTTTGCCCTATACTCAAACTCCGCTTTGATTTTAGCGTCGGATTCGCCATACCAAATGGCGTCTTCGTAGGGTATGTCGATGCCTAAGGATTTAATAATTTGGCTTATCTCTTCACCTACGTTGATGCAGTCGGTCAATTTGCCACCAAAAATACTCAAGTATTGGTCCTTTTTATTGACGTCAATCGCATGCTTTCGTGATAAAGCTACCCAATCAGCATCACCACCTTTGCCTTTTACTGCAAGGGGACGCACCCCACAGCGTTCCGAAATGATATCGTCTTTGGTTAACATTGGGCTTAGGTCTAAAAGTGCATTCACATTATCTAGAATAAACTTTCTATCATCTTCTGTGACACTGGTATCTGGGTTTTCGACTTTATCATCAGTTGTCCCAATACAGGTTTTTTGTCCCATTGGGATCACAAAAAACAAACGGCCATCGGAGGCAAAAAAAGCGAGCACTTTGTCTACTTTTGTTAACTTGTTTACGATTAAATGCACCCCTTTTGAAAAAAGATGCTGGTGTTCAGTTTGCTGGCCATTTTCCTGATTATATTTATCTACTTTGGGCCCGCAAGCATTTATGATCGCTTTAGACTTAATGCGTATATCCTTTCCTGAAATACCGTCTTTAGCGCTTGTTAGCCAAACATCTTTTTCGCGCTGGCTATCAATAGCCTCAACATAGTTTGTCACAATAGCGCCATTATCCATTGATGAACGAATAAAATTAAATACAAATCGAGCGTCGTTGTCATGCAGAAAGGCATCAGAATATTCAAAACCACCTTGGGCATTACTAATATCAATGACCGGCTCTGTTTGTTTTATTTTTTTAGAAGACAAAAACTTAGGACGCTGAGTAAAGAACCGCCCCATTAACCAATATACCAAAGTGCCAGCAAAAACAAACCATGCAGGGAAACGAAAACCCTTTTGTAAAGTCGTTAAAAAGCGTATTTCCTTGACCGTAGAAGGATAACTACGCATTAAATGATTGCGGCTTTTACACAATTTATTGACTAAAAAGTACTCATGATTTTCTAGATATTTAATGCCGCCCCAAGCTAAATTTGATGAATTGGAAGAAGTTTGCCCTGCAAAGTCACCTTTGTCGATTAGCGCAACTTTAAGCCCTTTCCTGGCTAGCGCGGCTGCCGAAACGGCACCGTTTATACCGGCACCTAAAATTAAGACATCAAATTCTTTTTCATCTAACAAATTTATATTTGTCTCACGCAATAGCATGGCGCCTATTCTCTTCTTGTCATTTATAAGATAAATAGTATATTAATTAGCAATGAATGGTAAAGCAAACTAATTATGTGAATTTATTTGCGCTCTCACCTGCAATATGTTGCGATAGATTTACGGAGTAACAAAGAAATAACAAGCCATATCGAAAAGAGAATAAAAAATGAGTAAACAAGGTATTTTATCGATAGACCAAGGAACGACCTCGAGCAGAGCAATAGTATTTGGTCCTGATGGCCATCAATTTGCTAGTGCACAACAAGAATTTGCACAACATTATCCAGCTAATGGCTGGGTAGAACATGATCCCGAGGAAATTTGGTCAACCACCCTAGACAGTTGTAAAGAGGCCATAGAAAATGCCGAAAGCAAAGGTGTCACAATAAGTTGCATCGGTATTACTAATCAACGCGAAACCACCTTGGTATGGAATAAAGAAACGGGTAAAGCGATTTATCCCGCAATTGTTTGGCAAGACCGACGCACCGCGCAATATTGTGAAAGTATTGCACAACATCAAACCGAAGTTCGGGCCAAAACAGGTCTGTTATTAGACCCCTACTTTTCTGCCAGTAAAATTAAATGGATATTAGATGAAGTTGAAGGTGCGCGTAACTTGGCCAACAAAGGGAAATTGGCCTTTGGCACCGTAGACAGCTTTTTAATTTGGCGCCTAACAGAAGGTCAACGCCATGTGACAGACGCTACTAATGCGTGTCGTACAAACCTGTTTAATATACATACTCAGCAATGGGATGACGATTTACTCAATTTGTTTGATATACCCAAAAGCGTATTACCAGAAGTACTCGACTGCGCTGCGGATTTTGGTACATCTAGTGCTAAAGTTCTCGGTACTAATATCCCTATAAGTGGTGTCGCAGGTGACCAACAAGCGGCATTAATTGGACAATCATGCTTTGAACCCGGCGATTTAAAAAGTACCTATGGAACAGGTTGTTTCGCATTGTTAAATACCGGTGAAAGTCCAGTAATGTCTACACATCAACTGCTAACTACAGTTGGATATAGACTCAGTGGTAAAACGACCTATGCACTTGAAGGTGCTATATTTACTGCGGGAGCCAATATCCAATGGTTACGCGACGGTATCAATGTTTTACAGCACGCTAAACAAAGTCAAGTGTTGGCCGAATCTCTCGATTACGATCATGGGGTTTTTCTTGTGCCCGGCTTTGCAGGTTTGGGGGCTCCACATTGGAATCCTAACGCCAGAGCGAGCCTTTTCGGCATGACTCGCGGCACAGGGCCTGCTCACTTTGCAAGGGCCGCATTAGAAGCGGTTTGTTATCAAACCCATGAACTACTTACCGCAATGAAGAATGACGGTATGCCCTCTACCAAAGTGCGAGTAGATGGCGGCATGGTAGCCAACGACTGGTTGTGTCAATTCTTAGCCGATATTTTACAAATAGACGTTCATCGCCCTAAAATAATGGAGTCTACTGCTTTAGGTGCAGCTTATCTAGCTGGCCTGCAAAACGGTATTTACAACACGCTAGACGACATTGCTGCTCACAAACAAATCGACCGTGTTTTTAAGCCTGAATTAGGTTTGCAGACACGGCAACGTTTGTTAAACAAGTGGGAACTTGCCGTTAAGGCGACTTTGGCTTTTGCGAATTGAATAAACTAAACGGTTAAAGCTAAAGGCCCACAAGGAATGTATTCGCCTGAGTCTTGCCATTGTTGTATTGATATATGCATAAGAAATAGCCTACTCGGTTAAATAAGCCCATTTGGCCGTTAGAGGCAGTAAACGACTTTTATTAGCGCTTAGCGGTGCTAAACAACAAATATAAAAAGACAGGAGCACCTAGACTAGCGGTCAACAACGACAGGGGTACATGCGTACTAAAAAGATATTCATTTAAAAAAGCACAAAGGGTAAGGACTATTGCACCTAGTATTCCTGAGCACAACAATACGGTTTGATTATCATGCCCATGCAAACGTCTTATGGAATGCGGCACTAGCAGGCCTAAAAATGCCACTGAACCAGCAATAGAAACGCTGACGCCAACAAGCAAAGCAACCAGCAAAAAAACTCGCCCATGCAAAGCCTTGGCATCGATACCCGCTAGCACTGCCTCACTTGTTCCCAAATAAAGCGCATTGATTTTTGTTGCCAATCCCAATAACGCTAAACTAGCGACAATTATAATAGGCGCCACTACCGCTAAACTGTTGACGTTTGTGTACGCTAAGCTGCCCATTAACCAAAACGTTAGACTTTGCAAGGCTTGTGGCGGGGCGATTAAATACAACCAAGCGATTAGTGCGCTAAATAAAGTGGATATTGCGATACCCGCAAGTACAAAACTGCTAGTTGAACGCCCTATTTTTTTAGCCAGGATATAAATAAGTAAGCCGCTGACACAAGCCCCTAAAAAGCAAAACAAAGGCATCCAGTACATGCTATTGGTCGCAATGTCGATTTGGGTGAACACACCTAAGCTACTAAAAAGAAATAAGAATATGGCGGCCATTAAACTCGCTCCGCTCGAAACACCGATAATGCCAGGGTCCGCCAAAGGGTTATTTAGCACAACTTGGAGTGCCGCGGATGCACAAGCAATGGCAAAACCTACCAATAGCGCAGTGAGTAACACGGGAAGCTTTAAGCTTTTGAGTATATGAAGTTCAGTGTCAATGTCACCCAGCACGAAACTTGGTAAAAGGTAAGCAATCGCTACAAAGATATAGACACAAAAGTAGCGTAAGCTAAGAGGCAAGACTATTCCATATCAACTTGTTGAGAAAGTTTTAATAGTAAACCATCCGATGCTTCTTCAATTAAATCTAATACTAATTCAAAGCCTCTGCCGCCACCGTAATAAGGATCAGGTACTTCATCAAACTCAGACTGGCTATGTGACATAAAAAGACTTATTTTAGATTGGAATTCGTCAGGGCATTTGCGCTTCAAATCAGAAACGTTAGCTTTATCCATAGCTATAATGTAATCAAACTGTTCGTAGTCTTGTTCAGTGACTCGTCTACATTTTAAGGTCGACAAATCATATCCACGCACGCTAGCAACTTGCTGTGAGCGCTTATCTGGCGGAGCCGCTTTATGGTATCCAGCCGTGCCGGCTGAATCAACATGAACGTCGAATCCGTTTTTTATGGCCTTTTGTCTAAATACACCTTCTGCAGTAGGTGAGCGACAGATATTCCCAAGACAAACAAAAAGTACTGACGGGGACTGCTTCACACTGATATTCCTTTATGAGGTTGATTCTGCAGGATTATACAAGAGATTTATCAAACTTACACCTAGGCTTGCATCGACTTTTTTTCTTATACTTTAGATGCTTTGTGTTTTATGGCCAGATCTTGTCATAATCGCCTTCAAAAGCGTAATTAATTGTTTGTCTGTCATTAGTTTGCCTCAAACTATTGCCTGTCTCTTTTCTGTTGCAGTATATATAGTTGCCTGTTAGTTTTACTTGATATATTTCAGGATTTAAGAACTTTCATATGAACATACTCATGCTAAGTAGCTCAAAATATGCAGACCACCCTTATTTAGGGTATGCCCAAGGCTGGATCTCAGACATATTAGAAGGACAAAAAGACTTACTTTTTATTCCCCATGCAGGCGTTACTGTCAGTTGGGACGCCTACACAGAAAAAGTCCAACAAGCCCTTTCAAATACCAATATTAGAGGGATTCATACCGAAAAGAATCCTAATCAAGCGCTTGGCCGAGCAAACGCTATTTTGATTGGTGGAGGCAATACCTTTCGTCTATTACACGAGCTATACAAAAATGACTTGATTGACTTAATTCAGAAAAAAATACAACACAATACACCCTATATTGGATGGAGTGCAGGCAGTAACATTTGCGGTTTGAGCATTTGCACCACTAACGATATGCCAATCATTGAACCTGCGTCTTTTGACTCACTAAAACTGATAAATGCGCAGCTAAACCCTCACTATACAAACTACACACCCAAAGGGCATCATGGGGAAACACGTGATCAACGCATTGCTGAATTTTGTACGCTAAACCCAATTACGCCTGTTTTGGCTATTCCAGAAGGCACTGCACTGCGTGTTAAAGGAAACAAATTGTCAATGCTTGGTAGTAAAGAAGGATATGTATTTCATGGTGATAGTAAACAGGCCATAAGCAGCAGTGATGATTTAAGTGAATACCTTTAAAAAAGCCTCTGTGAGATTTATTTGATTGATATCTTTAGGCTGAAAAGGAATTTCTGCTAACAACGGTGAAGAGAGTATTTGAATAAGGCTTTGCTTGTTTTGATCGTATTCAAGCATGTCGTCTGAGAGCTGATTAGCCACCCAACCGACACAAGTAAGCCCGTCACGTAAGATTGCTTGATGAGTCAAAATAGCGTGATTTAAGCACCCTAACTTCATGCCAACAACCAAAACAACTGGTATTTGATTTTGAATAACAAAGTCTGAAAGAAACAAGCCATTGTTATTTAATGGCAATCGCCAACCACCCGCTCCTTCGATCAGAATACAACTTGCCTGATGCTTTTTGGCTTCTTCTAAGGAGTCTTGTAAATCGCTTAACTCAATGCTTCTGCCGAGATTAGACGCGGCAATATGTGGTGCTATTGGGGGCTCAAAAGCAATAGGATTAACAAGCTCGTAGTCAATTTCTATATTAGCAGCCTCTTGCAGAGTTAGCGCATCTTCATTTCGCAATCCTGCTGAGGTCATTTCACACCCTGCGGAAATAGGTTTTAATGCTAAGGTTGAATGATACAAATTATTCAATTCTTTCAAGATTAATGAACTGGCAACAGTTTTACCTGCGTCTGTATCGGTACCGGTCATAAAAAATGTTTTCATTGTTAAACTTCTAGTAATTGTGATTGTGTAGAGATAGGACTTGGCGAAGTGTTTTTGCGTATATGAGATAAACATACAAACATTAATTTATAGTCCAAAAGTATCGGATCTTGCTTTTTTGATTCTGAGCCTATACGCATTTTCTGCTCTAAACTTGCGAGCTCTTTTCTGCCTAATGGAAGGTTATTTTTCGCGCTATTCTTATGATTGGCACCAACTCGTTTAATTGAGCCAAGCATATCAATAATATTGCGATGTTCAGTATTAAAAATATCGGTAGTGTCTTGAGTTGCTAAGCCAGCTAGTTGAGCGGCGTGCAGCCATGTACTTCGGCTATGAAACTGGTTAAGTCTAGAAGGCCTATTAATGCCCCGCCACGCTTGATTTAAAAATGAAAATGAACCATCAATTAAGATCGCTAATACGGCGATACCATTTGGTTTCATAAGCCTTTTGATTTCTTGCATTATTTGCTTAGGTTCATTGCACCATTGTAATGCCATAGAAGAATAAAACGCGTCGATGGTCGCGCACTTAAACGGTAGATTCTCAGCGTCTGCGTTAATAAAATGCAGTGGTTCCTCGGGTAACATTTGTGAGGGTAATTTTTCTGATCCTAGCATTGGGTTTTGTAAGGTGCTATTAGCGCTCTGGACTTTTAGGTGTTTGCTTTTGGCTTGCAACAACATTTTAGATGATATATCGATGCCAAAAGTCACCCTTGCATAATGAGAAAGTTCATTTGTCGCATCGGCTGTGCCACAACCCAAATCAATGCAAACATCAAATGCGTTTGATTTAGCATTCATCTTAAATAGAGTTAATGCCCTCTTGGCGACTTGTTTTTGTAAACCTGAATATTGATCATATTGATGGGCTGCTCGATCGAAGCGTTGTGCTATTGCCTTCATACTAGTCGCCCCTTCATGTGTGTATACATTCGGGAATGCATATACTAAGCGCATCAACTAAAGCGCTAACATCCTTGCTTTGATGCAACGCAGATAGCGTTATACGCAGCCTATCGGTGTTTTTGGGCACCGTTGGCGTGCGAATAGCAGGTACCCATAGCCCTAAGTCGGCTAGCCTTTGACTCATTTCTAATGCGGCTACTGGACAGCCCACAACAAGACATTGAATCGCACTATCAGAAGCCATTAATTCTATACCTCGTTCATCACAAAGGCGTTTGAACAAACTGATATTTTGATGCAGGCGCTCTCGTTGCTGGCCTGCTTTAATCAGCGCTAGTGATTGACGTGTTGCTTTTGCTGTAGCGGCACTAATTGCAGTACTGTATACATAGTGCTTTGCATTATTGACCATGTAGTCGATCAAGCTTTTTGAGCCTGCTATAAATGCACCGCTGGTTCCAACAGCTTTACCAAAAGTACCCATCAGTATATCGATGTTGGCAGGCGTATTTTTGGCTTCGCTTTGCCTAGCAATAGGTAAATCCAAACTCCCATAACCATTCGTTCCTAAAACACCAAAGGCATGGGCATCGTCAACCATAAGCCACGGCTTTATTGCTAACGACTTACTATTTAGCGGATTATTAAGATGATCAGCAGAATGGGCAGTTTGTGATGCTAGTTTAGAAAGCGCCGCAATATCACCGTAATCCCCATCCATACTAAAAACGCCCTCAGTAGCAAGTAAACTATTGTTGTGCATAGCGGGAGGCACATTCTCAAGATGCATTTGAGCATGCGCCATATTGTTGTGTTTAAAACGTTTTAACATAGCAGAAGCGTCTATTGCTCCTTGAATAAAAGACGCATGCATATACTTATCACACACAATATAGGCCGGTGAGTTGTCTGGCGAAAGCGCTTGGCAAAGTGCATGGTTTGCCGCAAATCCACTGGTAAAAAGCATTGCCGCAGGCTTGTTTAGTGCGCTACAAAGTACTGACTCAAGTTTTTCGTGCTCAATACTATAGCCACTTAACACCGATGAAGCAGAACTAGACGCACCAAATTCAGACAAGCCTTCGGTATAGGATTGCAACACACTAATATCTTGGCTTAAACCCAAATAATCGTTACTCGCAAAATTTAAGTAAAAGGTGTCGTTAATTTGTATTAATGCACCTTGATTAATAGTGACCGGGGTGCGTACACGAAGCAGATGCTCGGCTTTCCTTTTGTCAATGTCTCTGGCTAAATGTTCAAAACTCATTAGGGCTTTATATTACCTGTTTTGACATAGAGCTCTCAGTTGCATCTATATATAAGGGTTTTTTATTGCCCGCTGCGCTATTTCCTGTTTGATTGTCTGCATTTGCGTCAATTTGTTCTGACAATACAGCTTCAAATGCTTCGTCGGAATGGCTCCGAGTTTTTTGAGCATTAATGCCTAGTTTTCTAAATAATTGTACATCTTCATGCGTGTCTGGATTTGAGGTAGTCAGTAGTTTGCAACCATAAAATATTGAGTTAGCGCCGGCTAAAAAGCATAACGATTGCATTTGTTCATTCATGTCTTCTCGACCAGCAGATAATCGCACATATGACTTAGGCATGATAATTCGCGCTACTGCTATCGTCCGAATGAACTCAAATGGCTCAAGATCATCAACATTATCTAACGGCGTCCCTTTAACTTTTACTAGCATATTGATTGGCACACTTTCAGGGTGCTGTGGCAAATTTGCTAGTTGACGCAATAAGCCAGATCTATCATCAGCACTTTCCCCCATACCCACAATACCACCAGAACAAACATTCATGCCCGCAGAACGCACATTTTCAAGGGTTGTTAAACGGTCTTGGTAAGTACGCGTTGTAATGATGTCTCCATAAAATTCAGGTGAAGTGTCAAGATTATGATTATAATAATCTAAGCCTGCTTCTTTTAAGCTTTGTGCCTGATGCTGGTCTAACATGCCAAGGGTCATACAAGTTTCTAAGCCCAATTTTTTAACTTCTTTGACCATTTCGGTGACATAAGGCATGTCTTTGGCCTTGGGGTTTCTCCATGCAGCGCCCATACAAAAGCGAGTAGAGCCTGCGGCTTTTGCCTCTTTGGCACGTTCAATCACTTTTTCTATTTCGAGTAAACGCTCTTTTTCTAATCCTGTATCGTAGCGAGCACTTTGTGGACAATATTTACAATCTTCAGGGCATGCTCCCGTTTTGATAGACAAAAGTGTACTCACCTGAACGTGATTAGGGTCAAAGTGCTGCCGATGAATACTTTGTGCTTTAAACACGAGGTCATTGAAGGGCAATGCAAAAAGATCGTTTATTTCTTGTATACTCCAGTCATGCCGAAAATCGTCTAACTTCGAGTTTTGAGCATCTGCTGTTGTTATTGATGACGACGGGGATTGTATTTCAGGCATGACATTTGACATTCATTTATGCTCTTTAAAAGGGTTTACTCTCGCGTTAATAAACACTAGTCTATGAGCCCTCCCACATTTGTCAATGTAAAACAACTTGAAAACTTTACAACAGGTCAATAATTGAACAATATTGAATTTGATAAACGCCACATTTGGCATCCTTACACCTCATCAATAAATCCTTTGCCGTGCTACGAAGTGGTACATGCAGAAGGCACTAAAATTACACTGGCAGACGGAAGTGTTGTCGTCGACGGTATGTCTTCTTGGTGGGCTGCAATCCATGGCTATAATCACCCTAAACTCAATGAAGCGGCCAAAGCCCAGCTCGATAATTTTTCTCATATTATGTTTGGTGGTCTTACCCATGAGCCCGCCATTGTTTTATGTAAAAAATTAATTGCACTTACACCAAGCGGTTTAAATAGAGTGTTTTTAGCAGATTCTGGCTCGGTAGCTGTCGAGGTAGCGATCAAAATGGCATTGCAATATTGGGCGTGCCAAGGACGCACTGAAAAAAACCGCTTGTTAGCGCCACGCAATGGCTATCATGGAGACACATTTGCCGCGATGTCGGTGTGCGACCCTATTAATGGGATGCATTCTTTATTTAAAAATAGCTTAATTGAACACTTTTTTGCCCCTGCGCCACAAACACGATATGGTCAAAAGTGGAATCCAGATGATGTTGCCCCTTTGCAAGAGCTTCTCGAGGCCAATCATCACAGCATCGCCGCATTAATACTCGAGCCTGTTGTGCAAGGAGCCGGCGGGATGAGGTTGTATCATCCAGAATATGTAAAGACCTGTCGTCAATTGTGCGACCAATATGATGTACTTTTAATATGTGACGAAATTGCAACCGGCTTTGGACGCACAGGTAAATTATTTGCTTGCGACCATGTTCAAGTTAGCCCCGATATTATGTGCTTAGGTAAGGCAATTACGGGAGGTTACATGTCATTGGCAGCCACACTTTGCAGCGATACAGTTGCCCAAGGAGTGTGCGAAGGAAGTCCCGGTGTGTTTATGCATGGTCCAACTTTTATGGGTAATCCATTAGCCTGTGCCGTGGCCAATGCCAGTATTGATTTGTTGCTTTCACGCAATTGGCAGCAAGAAGTCAACGATATCTATCAACAACTTACCCAAGAGCTAGCCAGTTTACAAAAACATCCGGCCGTTGCTGATATACGAACGCTTGGAGCGATTGGCGTAGTGGAAATGAAACAAGCGGTAGATGTAGCCAAAATACAACGAGTATTTATAGAAAACGGGGCTTGGATACGCCCCTTCGGCAAATTGATTTATGTAATGCCACCGTTTACCGCAAGTAAGCAAGACATCACGGTATTAACACAAGCAATTAAAGCAGGTATTGAAGCTACTTTTTCTCCTTCATAATGCCTTAATTTGTCGACCTGAAATCAGCAGCAACTAAACCGTGCTTTTTCATTAACTTATGCATATCGGTGCGGTTCCGACCTGCTAAGTCTGAAGCGCGTGTAACATTACCTTCTGTTAATTGCAGCAAACGACACAGGTATTCATATTCAAATGTGTCGCGTGCTTCTGTTAACGTCGGCCAATATTGATTTTCTTGTGACAAGGCTTGTTCAACTAAACTCGCGGGGATAATTTGTGAACTGGTCAATGCCACGCAACGTTCCACCACATTTACTAATTGACGCACATTGCCGGGCCATTCAGAGGTGCTCATCAAATTAATCGCATCATCAGCAAATTTAAGTACATTAATGTCATGCTTTTTAGCACTTTGACGCAACAAATGTTCTGCCAAAATTGGAATATCCTCAAAGCGATCTTTAAGCGGTGGAATTTCCAAGTTCACCACATTTAAACGATAAAATAAGTCTTCCCTAAACTCGTTTATTTGCATAGCTTCGTTCAAATTTTTATGGGTTGCAGAAATAATCCTTACGTCAATTTCAACAGACTGACTCGACCCCACTGGTCGCACACTTCTTTCTTGTAATGCCCGCAATAACTTTACCTGTAATGACACCGGCATATCACCAATTTCATCCAAAAACAAAGTCCCTCCATCAGCCTCTCTGAATAAGCCTTGAGTGCTCTGGTGGGCGCCAGTATATGAACCTTTAACGTGCCCAAAAAGCTCAGACTCGAGTAAGTTTTCTGGTAAAGCACCGCAGTTTATCGCTACAAATGGTTTGTCTTTGCGATCACTTGCATTATGAATCGCTTTTGCTAACAACTCTTTTCCAGTGCCACTGGCACCTGATATCAAAACACTGACATTTTTTGTCGCAATTTGCTCCGCTTGTTTTAATAGCCTGATCATTTCAGGTGAACGAGTTACTATGTCTTCGCACCACTCACCTATGCTTTGGCGGCTAGAGCTAGATATAGCGCGCAATAAGGTTTTTCGTAATTCTTTGTGATCAACTGGTTTTGTAAGAAAACTATAAACTCCTCGCTGCGTTGCAGCAACCGCATCTTTTACGCTGCCATGAGCAGTCATTAAAATAACCGGTAAATCACTATGTTTTTGCAAAATCTCATCAAACAACGCTAAGCCGTCCATGCCTGGCATTCTTAAATCGCTTAAAACAACATCGTAAGCATTGTTATAAGTTAACCTTAACGCATGTGTTGCGTTGTTCACACTTGTCACATCAAAGCCTTCACCTTCTAAGCGGATTGACATTAAACGCAAAAGCGTTTCGTCATCATCTATTAACAAAATTTTAGGTTTTGGCTGGTCCATGATTTCTCCTTTCACCTGGTACTTCCTCGGTTTTGTTCAATCAAATCTGATTCAATCTTTAATAATTGCTCCACTTGATCTTGTTGTTTTTGTAATCTGTCTTCACGTTCTTGAAGCTGAATTTGCAAGTCTTGTATTGTTTTTTCTTGGCGCACATTAACGCGACTAATAAGGGTAATAGCAGATTCATACTCCAGTAATTGTTGACTGTTATTGTAAACTATACTTTTTAGTAGCTCACGCATGTCAGGGTCGACTTTGGGAAGCAGCTTAAGCACCCAATTTTGAGCTCTTAAACGATTTTGATATGGCGTATCCTGATACTGACTCAATAATATTTTTATTAATAAGTCTCTTGGATTATCACCTAACACTGCTATTTTTGATTTCCTTTGTGACCATTCTTGCTGTTCTGTTTCTAAGGTAAAAATCAGCCAGTTTTCTAATTTACAAAACTCACTAAATTCGACCTTATTGTCTTCAGACATACACAACTGAATGCCATTTGATGCTTGGTCTTGTTGCGCATCTTTAACGAATTTGGGCACTAACTCACACCCGCTTAATAAACCGGCTAACGCTATGCTAGCCATTATTCTCATACATGGATTAAGCATTATTTTCCCTTATCGGAATTCTGATCCTAAAACACACATCAGCTTTGTTATCATCTATTATCGTTACATCACCACCCAATAACCTTGCACAATCACTCACAATTGATAAGCCCAAGCCAGCCCCAATAACTTTGTCGTTACGGCTTTTTTGTCCACGTTTAAACGGCTCAAATATTTCGCCGCGTGCGGCAAGAGCAATTTCTTCACCACTGTTCATTACGTCGATAATAGTGTTACTACCAACATCTTTCGCTCTAACATGGATTGGGCTGCCTAATGTTCCATGCGCAATAGCATTTGAAACCAAATTATCCATCGCGCGTCTCAACAATTCTGGGTCGCTCACAACCTCTAGCTGAGTATCTACGTCAATAACAATAGACTGGTCGTTTTGCGCAAGCAGGAGTTTGTAGTGGTGGCTGCAATCGTTTATTAAATCGAGTAACGCTATATTCTCGAAGGTAGGTTCAGCTTGTTGTAAGAGCGCATTGTAATCTAACAGTTTGACAATTAATAAATTGAGTCGTTCAGTTGAAACAGTTAATAAATCAACCACTTCTTTTTGTGGGTCTGTCAACTCACCTACCAAGCCTTGTTCTAGTATTTCACAACCTTCTTTAATGCTTGCCATTGGTGTTTTCAGCTCGTGAGATGCATGTCGCAACAATGCTGTGCGAACCTTTTCTAGTTGTTGTAATCGATCATTTAACCAATACAAATCACGTTCTACCGCAATTAGTTCTCTTGGGCCGTCTTGAGTTTGTGTTGGCATCGAGGAATCGTTATTAGCAATACTCTTTATTATTGATTTAAGTTTGCGGACTGGTTTAATTATCAATTGCGCGGCAATAATGGTTAAGCTCAACGAAAGCACCACCAAAAATGCGGTTGACCAACCTTGGCGACTTTGTATCTCTTCCAAATAAGTTTGCTGATACAAAATTCTTTGGTTAATTAATTGCTGTACTTGGCGCCTGAGTTGCTGCTGTGATTGGCGCAAATCGGCAAGTTGTGCGTCTAACAACAAGTTATCATTAAAACTCGGATATTCAGAAAGTTGGGACAAGTTTAAATTAATCGTATTACATTCTGAAATATCGCCAAATTGGTCACAAATAAAAGATATCTTATTCGAATATCCGGCAATAGCGCTGTCGGCTAATTGTTGTAACTGATTTTTAGGTAGCACCTGATATTGTCTAACCAAACGTTCAACATCATCTCCTAAGGCTTCTATTTCTCGAAGCTCAGAGGTTACAAAAACAAAAAATTGTGTATTCTCTGCAGTTAACTGACTCATAGAGTCAAAGTCGCGTTGGCTTTGCCACAAAAGGGCAATAAGAGGCACTAGCGCAACAAAGAAGCTGCCTAGTATTAATTGTCGGAGTGATCGTACTTGCACAACTTGACCAAAATAAGTGAAATAATTGCCAAGCATTGCAAATAAAGCATTGCTGTTCAAGTTGTTAATGAAAAGAAAAGACTGCTTTTGTTGGCATAAAGCCACAATGGGTGTAAAAGCAGTCCCTTCTAAACTTTTCAATAATGCTTATCCTTTTGAAATTTCACTAGCATTTAGTTCGTCCATGCTAATGTAACCATCTTCGTTAACGTCGATAATAGAAAACTGCTCTAGCAATTTTGCATGTCCCGCTGCTTCTTTAAGCGATATTAGTCCATCGTGGTCTGTATCTAGCGTTTTCATTAAGCTCTCTTGAGCAATAGCCGCAATACCGATTGCTTGAAGTGCGATAACACATAATCCAATTAAGATAATTTTATTAGTCTTTGTCATAACTTGTCCTTTTGTCGTTTGTTAGCGTAGTAAATATGCTGCACAAAAAATACTTACATCCACGACATTACAAGTACTGTGCCATATATAAAATAACAATAAATATCAATAAGTTAGATTTTATAAAGATGGTTTTGTGAGATAATTTAGTCGCAAAAAACCGACAAGGTGATGGTGGAGAAATGCTCAATAGATAATTAAAAGGCTCTATGTGATTGAATTAAATAGCTTTTATTCTTGTAGCATTTTTAACACTACGTATACAGAATGCAAACGAAAGCCATCTAATGTGAAGCCTTTATTACTACTCGAGACACTACTCGAAATAAAAAACGAAGGCTATATAGTTAAATAAATAGTGACCAAACTCGTTATTGATATAATTAATAAAATCAATATGTTAACACCAAATCGGTCCATCTTGCGACGATTCCTTTTGGCGCGTAACACAATAGTCACAATGGTTAAAAACAAACATATTTGTAAAAGTGTCAGTAAGTCACCTAAATGTTCTTCTGCCCAAAAGTCTCGCCCTTCAATACCCCAAAAGTTTTGCACACCAGTAATAAATTCAGGTCGAGCATAATGAAATACAATCAAGGCGAGCATCAACACTATCCAAGCAAGCACATTGATACCCGCCATGATTTGGTAAAGCTTGTCATGACTGCGCGATTTTTTGCGACGATCGACCACATTCTTAGGCAACGTGAACTCAATATCGTCCACTTTAGAAGAAGGCAGCTTTTTATTTGTCATATTAGTCAATACAGTAGTGTCATCATAGTTTGAGTAAAGTATACTATTAAAATCAAACAACAATAAATTTTCTGACAATTCTGTGGAGTTAACCATGACAACAGCCCCAGTCGCCGAGGTATTGGCTGGAAAGCACCAAGCAGGCACAACCATTCAAATACAAGGATGGGTGCGTACAAAACGTGATTCTAAAGCCGGTTTATCATTTATTGCCGTTCACGATGGCAGTTGCTTTGACCCCATTCAGGTCGTCGCGCTAAATACCCTAGATAATTATAATGACATATTACGATTAACCACCGGCTGTTCTGTCAAAGCAAGTGGTATGCTCAAACAGTCAGAAGGTAAGGGTCAATCGCTTGAAATTGAAGCAAACAGTATCGAAATTTTGGGATGGGTCGAAAATCCAGACAGTTATCCAATGGCTGCTAAACGTCACAGTATCGAATACTTGCGAGAGCATGCACATTTGCGTCCACGTACTAATATTATTGGTGCGGTTACACGCGTTAGAAACTGCCTATCTCAAGCGGTTCATCGTTTTTTTCATGAACAAGGGTATTGCTGGATAAGCACACCAATTTTGACCGCTTCCGACACGGAAGGTGCTGGTGAGATGTTTCGGGTATCAACCTTAGATATGAATAATATTCCGCGCGACGATAAAGGCGATGTGGATTATAGCCAAGATTTTTTTGGTAAAGAAACATTTTTAACCGTATCTGGTCAACTTAATGTTGAAACTTACTGTACCGCTATGTCAAAAGTTTACACATTTGGCCCAACATTTAGAGCGGAAAACTCCAACACTAGCCGTCATTTGGCCGAATTTTGGATGATTGAACCTGAAGTCGCATTTGCTGATTTGGCAACTATTGCACAGCTTTCAGAGGACTTACTGAAATACATATTTAAAGCCGTATTAGCAGAACGCGCCGACGACATGGCGTTTTTTGAGCAACGCGTCAACAAAGACGTGGTAAAGCGCATGCAAGCCGTGGTCGACAACGATTTTGTCAGAATGGACTATACCGATGCAATCGATATTTTAATTAAAAGTGGTAAGAAATTTGAATTCCCTGTGGAATGGGGCATTGATTTATCGTCTGAACACGAGAGATATCTAGCAGAAGAGCACGTAGGTGCGCCGATTATCATGCAAAATTATCCCAAAGATATTAAAGCATTTTATATGCGTTTGAATGATGATAATAAAACGGTTGCCGCAATGGATGTGCTCGCACCGGGCATTGGTGAAATTATTGGTGGTTCTCAGCGTGAAGAAAGACTTGATGTTTTTGATGCCCGTCTTAAAGAAATGAATTTAGATGCACAAGATTATGCTTGGTATAGAGACTTGCGCAGATATGGCACGGTTCCCCATGCAGGATTTGGCTTAGGGTTTGAGCGAATAGTCGCTTATGTAACTGGTGTGGCAAATGTGCGCGATGTTATACCTTTCCCACGTACGCCTGGTAACGCAAATTATTAGGATCTGAAAAGGCAATTTTTAGGTATAAATGTGCTGAGTATTGATTTTGTGCCGATACATTTTTAGCCGAATCTACTAACGATAAAATAAAAACGAAAAGCGGTATAAGTCCTTTACGACTTTTACTGCTTTTTTTTGTTTTTTTTTGCTTAAGGAGTAGTTACGGGTACTAGCGAATGATGTTGGCATAACAATTTGTCAATTGCCTAACTGGATTACATTTAGTTACATTTGGCACATAAAGCAGACACATATTGCACGTAAAATGACACATGAATATTCTAAGGGAAACTGCAATGAAATCTATTATTCTCACTATCATTGGTTTTATCACTATCTTGCTTGTCGCAATTGGCATAAGCATGGGGATCGTCGCGAGTGCAGCCGACGAAGAAGAACAGAAACAAGAAGATAATCGTCCAGTGATTGACGTAGAGTCATTGGTTGCTATCAATCATCAAGTCAAAATAGTGGGCTTTGGAGAAGTTGAACCATTAGAGAGCACTACCCTCGCAGCGCAAGTGAGTGGCGAAGTATTAAATTGGAACGAAAACTTTGTTGCGGGAGGAGTAGTTAAGCGTGGTGAGATTTTATTCTCAATCGAACCCGACACCTACGAAGCCGCGGTACTGCAAGCTGAAGCGCAAATATCACTCGCACAAGCCACGCTTACTGAAGAATTAGCAAGACAAAAAGTTGCGCAACAAGAGGCTAAAAACTTACCAAAAAATAGAGTCAGCGACCTATATTTGCGCAAGCCTCAGGTTATTAGTGCTAAAGCTCAGCTTAAATCAGCGCAAGCTAGCCTGCGTATCGCTAAACGTAATTTAGACAAAACACTTGTGCGTGCACCCTACGACGCCTTAGTCGTATCGCGCGATATAGGCTCAGGCCAATTTGTGAATGCAGGTATGCGAGTTGCACAAATAAACAACATAGAAACGGCTGAAGTGATGGTGCCTATTGCAGGTTTTGATAGCCCATTTTTACCTGCAAACCCTATTGGGATTTCCGCCCAAATCAGTACCCAAGATGCGAGTTCTGTTCAACGAGAAGGCAGTATTCATCGAAATTTAGGCCTGGTCGATCAAAGTACACGAATGCAACACCTAGTGATAAGAATTAACGACCCTTATGGATTAGAAAGCAATGCACCTAAGTTAAAATTTGGTTCATATGTTCAGGTTAGTTTTTCAGGGCGTGAGTTAGAAAGCGTATTTAAAGTACCTCAGATTTTAGTCAACAATCGCAAAATTTGGATTGTTAATGACCAAGACAAACTTGAGTCTCATACGGTTCATGTGGTGAGGGAAGAAGGTGAATACTTCTTTATCAGCACGGGCGTAACAGAACGCGATCGTATTGCGAAAAGTCTACCTGAATATCCACAAAATGGGATGGATGTAAAAATACTGGATCAAGCAAGCGATCAGGTTAGTAACTCTCTTACCACCGCAAACATCAGTCTTTAGGAGAATTTAGCATGTCTTCAGTTACCGATGAACAAACTCCAATAGACGACCAAAAAGGCATTATTGCTTATTTTGCGCGAAACCCTGTTGCCTCCAACTTACTCATGATTTTTATTATTATTGTGGGCTTGTTCAGCTATTTTGCCATCCAAAAGCAAATGTTCCCATCGGTTGAGCGTAATTATATTGTTGCTAATTTAAATTATCGCGGTGCCTCCCCTCAAGAAATTGAAGAGAGCATTACCATAAAAATTGAAGAAGCGATAAAGGATTTATCGGAAGTCAAAAAAAGTATTGGAAGATCTTGGCGCGGTGGCGGCAGTGTCACTATGGAAATAGATCTTGATGCCCACTTGCCTGACGTATTAGACAAAGTAAAAACGCGTATCGATGGCATCGCTACCTTCCCTGCTTCTATGGAACCTATTACAGTAGTTCAACAAGAATTTCGACAAGAAGTGATTAATATGGCGCTCGTTGGGGATTTACCCTTAACCGAGCTTAAGCCTATTGCTAACCAAATAGAAGACGGGCTCTTAGCTCTGGACAATGTGCAACTTGCCGAAGCGTTTAGCCCTGATGATGAAATCGCCATTGAAATTTTACCCGAAATGCTGCGCAAGTATAACTTAACTATAGATAATATTACGCAATCTATACGCCGTTATTCAGCCAACTTTTCTGCGGGGCAAATTAGAACCGAAGCCGGTACAATTGCGGTTCGCATAGAAAATCAATTTTACAATGGCGAAGAGTTTTCCATGATCCCCGTAAAAATTGGCGACAATGGTGCGCGGGTGTTTTTGCGCGATGTAGCGACCATCAAAGATGGTTTTACTGAAGGTAGGCGCTATTTCAAATACAACGGCCGCAATGCTATTAGCATACAAGTACGCGGCACTAAGACACAAAATATTATCCCTATTGCAGAATCTGTGCATCGATTTATTGATGAGCAAAATCCAACCCTGCCCGACGGACTTGAACTAAAAGTACTGGTTGATATGACCTACTACTTAAATGGTCGGCTCGACATGATGATCAACAACCTAATACAGGGCGCATTTTTAGTATTCATTATGCTGTTTATCTTCCTGCGTTTTAAACTCGCGTTTTGGGTAATGATAGGCTTGCCTGTATGTTTTTTAGGCGCCATGATGATGATGCCTGTATTTGGCTTAACCATAAACATTATGTCGCTATTTGCCTTTATTATGGTATTAGGCATAGTGGTAGACGACGCCATTGTTATAGGGGAATCTGCTTACACCGAAATTGAAAGCAAAGGCGCGAGTGTAAAAAACGTTATTATTGGTGCAAAAAAAGTCGCAACTCCTGCAACTTTTGGTGTATTAACGACCATGGCAGTGTTTGCCCCTAGCTTATTTAGTACAGGGCCTGAGAGTGGTCAATTTATTGCGGTGTCAGGTGTGGTTATTTTGTGCTTGGCTTTTTCACTCATTGAATCGAAACTAATACTGCCTTCGCATATCGCTAACTCCACATTTAAACCGCTCAAAGAAACCAGTTGGCGACATAAATTCAACACTAAATTTTTTGGCTTTGTAAATGGCCCTTATAAAGCTTTTGTAGAGTTATGCACCAAGTATCGCTGGTTTACCTTAGCCTTTTTCATCGGCATGCTGATTATTAGCGTAGGCTTGGTAAATGGTAACTATGTTCGTCAGGTACCTTCGCCTAAGGTCCCGCACGACTTCCCTAGCATAAATATTGAAATGAGCGAAACCGCATCTGATCAAGCACGAATAGACGCGTTAAGGGTTATGGAGCAAATTGTCCTAGATGTTGATGCCGAGATTAAACAAGAATTTGGTGGTCAAGGAATGGTGCGTGACATACTCGCTTGGAACCAAGGTGGCAGTCGGGCAGAAGTATTAGTTCCACTGGTTGACGAAGATTTACGCCCTATGGACACCTTTGCCCTAGCGCGACGATGGCGAGAACGGATTCCCGACATCGCCGGCATGAAGTCGGTAGAGGTACGTGATGAGATATTCGGTAGCGGTGGTAACGGCGAATTTGGCTACATGATATTTGGTGACGATTTAGACACACTCAATAATGCTGGGCGTTACTTGATAGAACTACTACAAACGCAAAAAGGCGTGTTTGATGTGTCATCCACCATTGACCCTGAAAGCAAAGAAGTGCAAATGACATTAAAACCTGTCGCCTACGATTTAGGATTAGATTTGTCGACTATCGCTAATCAAGTCGGCGCTAGCTTCTTTGGCGGTGAAGCTCAGCGCGTATTGCGTAACGGCGAAGAAGTCCGCGTGATGGTGCGCTATCCGCAGCTTACTCGTGAACGCTTTGCTAGCTTAAAGTATGCCGTCATTACCACACCAACTGGGCAAGAAGTGATGCTGGGTGATGTAGTTGACCTTATTGAAGCACCTGGCATTAGTTATATCAGGCGTGAAGGCGGCTACCGCAGCGTATATGTTTGGGGTTCTATAGACGAAGAGCAAGTGGAACCAAACGAATTAATCGATGAAATACGCGAAGAACTGTTACCGCAAATGAAAACCCGTTTCCCTAACGTGAAAACCGAGTTGGGTGGCGCAATTGAAGAAAGCCAAGCGCAGTCTGCAGAACAATATCGCTTTTTTGCCATTGCATTGATCATTATCTTTATTTTACTTGCCATACCCTTAAAGAGTTACTTTCAACCCCTCATTATTATGTCGGTTATTCCTTTTAGTTTAACTGGAGCAATATGGGGCCATTTCATTTTTGGTATGGACATTAGCATTATGTCGATGTTTGGCTTAGTCGCGGCTGCAGGGGTGGTTATCAACGACTCGCTTGTCATGACCGACTATGTGAATCAACGCAGACTTGAAGGTTACTCTGTGCGCGATGCAGTAATAGAAGCAGGCTGCGCACGCTTTAGGGCCATAACGCTAACTTCCATCACCACTTTTGTGGGTGTATTGCCCATTATGTTCGAAACTAGCCTACAGGCTAAAATAGTCATCCCGATGGCCGTTGCTTTAGGGTTTGCCGTACTTTATGCCACCTTGGTAACACTGCTATTAGTACCAAGCTTGTATATGATAGGACAAGACATAGCAGGGGTATTTAAAAAGATGTTTGGTCGCAAGACTAACGTTACATCATTACCTGTTAGTGCCTCAGCAGAGTTCAACGAGTAATTCGCTTTCAAAATCTCGTCAAGCGAACTAAAAACATCCAAGAAAAATGATAAGAGGTAAGCCCCTCAGCTATTTAAGGTTTCAAAAGGCAGGACGCCTTTTGAAAGCGGGCATGGATGCCGTAAAGCGTCCTTAAATAGCTGAGGGGCTTACCTCCAATGATGCTTGAATGTTTTTAGTTCGCTTGACGAGATTTTAAAAGCGGGCATAAACTTAAGTAAATACTTTGCATTTTTCGCCGATTAACTGACAATGTATGTACGTAGTGTGAACGTTAGCTTTTAACCTACATATGCGTTAGATCAATTTTTCCAATTTTTAAAAGGTGATAAGTGAATACTGAGTGGATTAGTCACATTATACAGCGACCTAAAACCTTTATTGTAGGCTGTTTACTGCTCACCATATTGACTGCGCTGGGCGCAGCTAACTTGTATTTTAGAGGCGACTATCGAGTATTTTTTGAGCCAGATAATCCGCAGCGTGTTGCCTATGAGAAAATGCAGGCCGTTTTCACTAAAAACGAAAGCGTATCGATTATTATCTCGGTCTCAGAAGGCGACCTATTTAACAACAAAAGCCTTACCCTCATTAAAGAACTCTCCGATGCTTCGTGGCAAATTCCTTTATCTACACGAGTCGACTCAATTACCAACTTTCAGCATTCTTATGATGACCAAGGCGACCTTATTGTCGAAGACTTGCTGCTTGAATTAGATTGGCTCAACCCCGAACGCGTTGCAAAGATAAAACAAGTTGGCTTGAGTGAGCCTGACTTAATCAACAAAGTGATTTCGCCTAACGGTCAAGTCGCTATGATAAACATCAATATATTGCTACCCGACGGCGATCAAACGAAAGAAATTACCCAAGTCAGTTCGTTTGTCAGAGACATGATTGCACCATATCAAGAGGCATATCCCGAGCATCGCTTTGACTTAAGTGGCATCGTTATTATGACCGACGCAATGTTTTTGGCGGCCATAAAAGATGCTACTACACTCTTCCCAATAATGTTTGTGCTTATTAGTATTATGATCGCTGTGTTACTGCGAAGCGCATGGGCGACTGTCGCAACACTCATCATTGTTTTGTTAAGCATTGCTTCTACAATGGGAATTGGTGGCTGGCTTGGCATGTTTATTAATATCGCCACCGTGAATGTGCCTGTCATTATAATGACTTTAGCCATTGCCGACAGCATACATGTGATTTCTAGTATGCGTTTTTATATGTTGCAAGGACATGATAAAAAAAGCGCTATCATTAAAAGCCTAAATATCAATACTAAACCAATAATATTGACTAGTGTGACGACAGCGGTTGGTTTTTTAACCATGAACTTTGCTAAAGTGCCTATACTGGCTGATCTTGGCAACTTGGTAGCAATTGGTGTAATGATGGCCTGTTTGTTTTCATTGATCATGTTGCCATGTATCCTATTTCTTTTGCCAATTACGTTCGCAAAGCAAACAGCGGCCCAAAACCAGCAAAATTGGCAAAAAATGGCTGATTTTACTATTAAAAATAGCCGAGGAATATTGATATTCTCGACAGTATTAATGCTCAGCAGTGTTTATTTAGCCAGTAAAAATGAACTAAACGACATTGCTATCGACTATTTCAACAAAGGCAATGAATTTAGACAATCTGCAGACTTTCAACAAGAAAAGCTAAGTGGTCTCAGTACAATAGACTTTGCTATTTATACGGGTATAGACAACCAAATAAACGACCCCGTTTTTCTTAACACGATAGACAGTTTTACTGAGTGGTTGATGCAGCAAGAAGAAGTTGATCATGTCTATAGTTATGCAAATGTTACCCGCAGACTCAATAGAAATATGAATAACGATGACCCAAGCTTTGCTGTCATACCAGACCAAAAAGACTTAGCGGCTCAATACTTACTTTTTTACGAAATGTCCTTGCCATTTGGCCTAGACGTGAACAATCAAATAAATATTAAAAAATCGGCTGTAAGAGTTATGGTCACGCTTAAAAATTTAGGCAGTAAAGACTTTACCCAATTTGAGGATAGAGCAAAACAATGGATGCTAAAACATGGTCCTAATTATCAAATGGATGCCGCTAGTTTGCCATTAATATTTGCGCACATTGGCAAAGCGAATATGCAAGGGATGATGCAAGGCGCTGTGGTAGCACTTATTTTAATCTCATTATTGCTATTGTTTGCATTAAAAAGCACCAAACTGGGTTTTATCAGTTTAGTGCCCAATTTAATGCCAGGTTTAATTGGATTTGCCTGCTGGGCGCTTATTTCAGCAGAAATTAGCATGGCGCTATCGGTGGTAATGACCATGACGATGGGCATTATTGTTGACGACACCGTGCATTTTTTAAGCAAGTATAAAAAAGCAATGGATGATGGTTTACCGAATAACGAAGCGATTCTTTTTGCTTTTAATAATGTGGGTAACGCATTGCTAATAACAACGCTTGTGCTGGCAAGTGGTTTTGCTGTGCTTGCTTTCTCGGATTTTGCAATAAATTCTGATATGGGTACGCTAACCAGCATAATCATTGTTGCTGCGTTAGTCATTGATTTACTCATTTTACCCGCGCTATTAGCAGCAGCAAACCGTAAAGATTCAGAAAATAAGCACGGGGTTTAAGTAAAGTATGCGTCAATTTTGACGATAAATACTAATAGAAAAAACATGATAATTCTCTGAGGAAATAAAACAAATGAAGGTGTTGATCGTTGATGATTCTGCGTTAATGCGTCGGCATCTTAAAAGTTTGTTTGAGGAAGCCGGTTTTGTAACCGAGATGGCTCGCAATGGACAGGATTGTCTCACCCAGCTAAGTACATTTAAACCCGATGTAGTAACACTAGACATTAACATGCCCATAATGGACGGTATTGAATGTTTAAAAACAATAATGAAAACACAACCACTTCCTGTGGTAATGGTCTCTTCTTTAACTGAAGACGGAGCCGAAGCAACCTTCAAAGCGCTTGCATTAGGCGCAGTTGACTTTATTCAAAAACCCAGCGGCACCTGGACCCAAAATATGGGCGAATCGGCACCTATTCTGCTGGAGAAAGTTAGACAAGCAAGTAAAGTTAGCATGCAAAAGTTAAGGTCGCCTGCTTCAACAAATAACAAAAGTATTAATGCACCCAGGCAATTAAATAGCTCAAGTTTTTTTGGCAAACCTACCCCAAGGGCGCAGACTCAAACGCTCACTGAACGAGCGCCATCTTCCAGAAAAAGGCAATCCACAGCCAAGAAACTAATAGTCATTGGTGTCTCAACCGGGGGACCAAATTGTTTGCAGGCCATATTGCCAAAACTTAATAAAGAGTTTTCAACACCTATAGTGATTGCTCAACATATGCCCGCTAGATTTACAAAAGTATTTGCAGAGAGACTAAACACCATGTGTGCGTTAAACGTGGTTGAAGTAGATACAAAACAGGCGCTCTTAGCTCATCATATATACATTGCAAAAGGTGATGCCGATATTGTAATTAGTAAAACCGGTGGTCGCCTTTATGCCGAATCTGTCCCAATTACACCTGAGTATATTTGGCACCCTAGCGTCACTCGCTTGGTCGAAACGGCAAGCGCGAATATCAATGCAAGTGAGCTATGTTGTGTACAACTGACGGGTATGGGTAACGATGGCGCACAAGCGATGAATAAAGCACACGAGCAAGGCGCGACAGTCATTGCTGAATCTAACGAAACCGCTGTTGTTTTTGGTATGCCGGGTGAATTAGTTAAGCTGGGAGGCACCACAAAAATCCTGCCAAATTACGCTATTGCTAAGGCCCTGCAGTAAGTCTCAGCCCTTTCTTTTTTATGTCTCCTTGGTCGCACAATAAGTCCACTTAACCGACTTTCGATTGCGCGGGACATTATGTGTTTTAAAGTGAGGGGTCGATTAATAAAAACAATAATAAATCGTCTGATTGGTTTTTAGCTATGTCTTAACTATGCCACACTATAGCGATTATCTATAGGACAGTGCATTTAAGCAATAGCTACACATTTTATGGGAAGCGTTACATGAACACACAGACACAAAATTTCGTGGATGTTAGTGGTGGATTTGTCACCATTAACAACGAAAGATACTATGCAATCAAATGTGTAGACAAGATAGATCCTTTTTTCATCAGCCTAATTTCAAACAGCGACCATTGGATGTTTATTTCGTCTAATGGCGCCCTTACTGCCGGACGCGTTTCACCCGAGACTGCCCTATTTCCATACGATTGCGTAGACAAAATTTACGACAATGCAGCTAATACAGGCAGTAAAACGATAATTCGCGTGCATCAAGATTCACAAATTCACAACTGGGAACCGTTTAATTTAGAACAAACGCAATTATATTCGCTTGAACGCAATTTATATAAGAATACTCTAGGCAATAAACTCATTTTTGAAGAAATCAATCATGACCTAAAATTAAGCTTCCGATATTCTTGGCAAAGTAGTGACAAATTTGGATTTGTTCGCAGTTCCGAACTTAGCAACATGGGTGGTACAAAAACAAGTTTAGAATTTGTAGATGGTATACAAAATATTTTACCTGCCGGCACACCCAAGTTTACTCAAACAATATCAAGTAATTTAGTGGATGCTTATAAGTGGAACGAATTAGACCAAAAAGACAGGCTTGGTCTATATACCCTATATTCAGCTATTACCGACAGAGCCGAACCTTGCGAATCACTTAAGGCCAACACTGTTTTCAGTTTAGGCTTAGAGGCCCCCATTACCCTATTGTCTAAAAGACAGATAAACAGTTTTAAAAATGGTCAAAGCGTAATAACAGAAGAGTATACGCGTGGCATTAGAGGTGCATATTTTGTTTCCCAAGCACTCACTTTAAATCCCGGTGAGAAAAAAGATTGGCTTATAGTTGCTAATATTGAACAAGACCAAAATCAAGTTGCTACGCTTAAAGGTTCTTTGAGCGAAAAAACGGCATTATTAAACGACGTAAACGCGTCTATTGCTCAAGGTGATGACGAGCTAGCGAGAATTTTAGCCAGCGCTGACGGTTTCCAGCTGGTTGCAGAAGAAAATGTAGGGGTTCATCACTATGCCAATACCTTATTTAACGTTTTGCGTGGCGGTATATTTAGTGATCAATATCTAATCAGCCAATCTGATCTAATGGCTACAATCAAACACTTTAACAATAAAGTATATGAACAAAACTTAGGCTTTTTGAGCGACCTGCCTGATTCGGTGTCAGTAAGTCAATTAATGGAAGCACTCAATAGATTAAATGAGCCACAGCTAACTCGTTTGTGTAGCGAATACTTACCTATTTATTTTGGACGTCGACATGGTGACCCAAGCCGTCCATGGAATCAGTTTGTAATAAAACTTAAAAATGAAAAACAAGAGCCTTTATTAACTTATCAGGGTAACTGGCGTGATATATTCCAGAACTGGGAATCATTAGCTTATAGTTATCCTGAGTATATAGAAGGGATGATTGCCAAATTTGTTAACGCTTCTACGATGGATGGCTACAATCCATACCGAATAACCAAAGAAGGTATCGATTGGGAGGTAGAAGAACCTGACGACCCTTGGAGTTATATAGGGTATTGGGGTGACCATCAAATTATATATTTGCTGAAACTATTGGAAGTCTCTAAACAGTTTCATCCACAAAAACTAGTTCAACTATTGCAAGCCAAAACATATTGCTATGCAAATGTACCTTATAAAATAAAGCCGTTTGAAGACTTAATTGTTGATGCTAAAAGTACCGTACAATACGACGAAGCCTTGGCAGAAAAAATTGAAACTCTCACAGCACAAATGGGTGCAGACGGCAAATTGGTATTAGACAAAAATGGCCAAGTCTATCAAGTTAATTTGCTCGAAAAATTACTTGTCCCTCTATTGAGCAAATTGGGAAATTTGGTCATAGATGGTGGCATCTGGTTAAATACTCAGCGCCCTGAATGGAACGATGCAAATAACGCCCTGGTTGGTCAAGGGCTGTCGATGGTAACGCTCAATTATATGCGTCGCTACGTTGTTTTTGTTCAAGACCTCCTTGCACAATTAGAAAATGATATTGAGATATCTCATGAAGTAGCCAATTGGTTAAACGATACTTTAGATGCTTTGGATGTGCTTGTGCCACAACTAGCAGGTAAAGTTCTAAGCGCCGAAGCACGTTTTTCCTCCCTTGCATTCTTAGGAGAAGCATCTAGTCGATATAGGGTGCAAGTTTATAAACAAGAGGGGTTTAGCGGCGTTAAAACGGTCTCTGTTGACAGTATCCGCGCCCTACTGGCTCATTCATTATTGGCGATAGAACATACCATTAGCACCAACAAGCGTGAAGACGGTTTGTATCACGCTTATAACTTACTAAATTTATCTGATAACCAGGCACAAATTAGTCACTTGAGCCCAATGTTAGAAGGTCAGGTAGCTGCTTTATCTTCGGGAGCGTTATCAACGGCAGAATGTGTAGACGTTGTAGATGCCTTATTCGCAAGTAATGTATATCGTGACGATCAAAAAACATTCATGCTATACCCGGATAAAGCACAAACTACGTTCATGCAAAAGAACGTAGTTGATGCAGCGAGCACTATGCAAATTGAAAGCTTAAACAGCATGCTGAAAGCAGGAGAAAATGCACTTATTGCTAAAGATGCTAACGACAATATTCGCTTCCATGCCGATTTGAAAAATAAGGGCGAAGTCGCGACAAAAATTAAGCTCTTAAGCAAACAATACCCACAGCTGCAAAAAGATAGTGAGGCTATTTTTGACCTATACGAGAAAACATTTAACCACCTCGCTTTTACTGGACGTTCGGGTGGTATGTTTGGTTTTGAAGGCTTAGGCAGTGTTTATTGGCACATGGTGTCAAAATTGCTGTTAGCATTAGGTGAAAATGCCCAAGCAGCCCATAATAACAATGAATCTAAGAGTAATTTAGACACAATTTGCCAGCAATACTATCGTGTGAGAGAAGGAATTGGCTTTAATAAAACACCAAAGGAATATGGTGCATTTCCAACAGACCCTTATTCACACACACCAAAGCACGCAGGGGCACAACAACCTGGCATGACGGGCCAAGTAAAAGAAGAGTTGATTTCTCGGTTCATCGAATTGGGTATTCAAGTCAAAAATGGTAGCGCGACAATAAAGCCATTTTTATTGCGCAAGCAAGAATTTTTGGGCGAACCCATAGATTTTCGTTATTTAGATGTGCATAACAATTGGCAGTCGATACCAGTTGCACAAGATGAATTAGCCTTTACATGGTGCCAAGTGCCATTTGTTTATCGCTTAAGTCATGCCGGTGCAGTTGGTATTGAAATTAAATGCAAAGACAAATCTATTGTGAGTACTCAAACTATGACCTTAGACGCAGAATATGCTACTCATTTATTCAAGCGAACAGGACAAGTCACTCAAGTGAATGTCAATATTGATGCAGCCACATTGTTTTGGCATAAAAAAGATTAATTGGAGTATTACATGTCAGGTTTATCCTCACTCTATAAAAAAACGCTGTCTTTAAGTGGTGTTGACACTAATGGTCGTTCAATTGAAGACCTAAAAGCATTGGTACGCGAAACTTTGTCTAACAAAATCCATGGTATTTCGTTTAGCCCCTATGTTGAAGGGCAAGGACCTGGGACTATAATTAGCCCAGAACAAATTAGGGAACGCCTATCGCCAATTCAGTCTTCGGTCAATTGGATTAGAAGCTTTTCTTGTACTGAAGGAAATGAGCATACACCAGCGATTGCTAAAGAACTGGGCTTAAAAACCATGGTTGGAGTATGGCTTGAAGACAATAACGAAAATAACGAAAAAGAACTGCAAGCGGGTATTAAATTAGCACAAGCAGGCGTTGTTGATATATTAGCTGTAGGCAATGAAGTGATGCTGCGCGGTGAAATGACAGAAGACGAACTGGTCGATTATATAGAGCGTGCAAAAGCGGCAGCACCGGGCGTAATGGTCGGCTATGTTGACGCCTATTTCAAATTTGTTGACCATCCCAAAGTGACTGAGGCTTGTGATGTAATTCTAGCCAATTGTTACCCATTTTGGGAAAGTTGCCCCGCTGAGCACGCACTTTTGTATATGAAAGAAATGTATCGCATAGCTACTAAAGCGGCTAACGGAAAACCTGTTGTTATTAGCGAAACAGGTTGGCCAAATGTAGGCACACCGGAAGGCGGTGCTGTACCGTCATATGATAATGCAGTGCGTTATTTTCTTAATACTTATAAGTGGGCGCAAGAAGAAAATATCGATATTGTTTACTTTTCTTCATTTGACGAAGCATGGAAAATTGAAGAAGAAGGCGACGTAGGTGCATATTGGGGATTGTGGGATAAAGACGGGATACCAAAATATGTCTAAGTATGCGAGAGAAAGCATTATCAAAGGTAATCAACTGCTCATGCCACCGGGTGACGCTATATGTTATTCTGGATATCGAGAAGGTCAAAGTCCACAAACCGGCGATTTTCCAAGCTACAATGAAATACATGAAGACTTGCTTCTTTTGGCGCCTCATTGGTCATACTTACGTTTGTACGATTGCAGTCAACATGCGTTAACGGTACTAAAAGTAATCGTTGAAAATAATTTAGATTTTAAGGTCATGCTTGGGGTCGATTTAGGTGCTGAAATGAGCAACCCTAACTGTCCGTGGGGTGCCGATTATCCCGACCATGTTTTGCAGCAAAATACGCAAGCTAACGAACGCGAAATTCAGCGTTTAGTGACCTTATGTAATACCTATGAAGACATCGTTTTTGCTGCCTCTATTGGTAACGAAGCCAGTGTAGAATGGAATGACCACATGGTGTCTGTTGACCGCTTGGTCCATTATGCGAAACACGTTAAACAAAACATTGCTCAGCCGGTAACATTTTGTGAAAACTATGTGCCTTGGCGCGACAAACTGAAACCTCTTGTTGAAGTGGTTGATTTTATTTCAATTCACACATACCCGGTGTGGGAATATCATACTATTGATTCGGCGCTTGATTATACTCAGCTTAATTATCAGTCGGTTGAAGAAGTCCACCCTAATATGCCAATTGTTATCACAGAAGCGGGTTGGACAACCACTTCCAACGGCCGTGGCATTGAGCCTTGGAACGCTTCTGTGCAGTTACAAAGTGAGTATTGCAAACAACTAGCTCAGTGGAGTAAGCAAGAAAACATCATGACGTTCATGTTTGAAGCCTTCGACGAGCCATGGAAAGGTTCAGCTGATGCAGCTGAGCCTGAAAAACACTGGGGCTTCTTCTTTGTTGATAGAACACCTAAACCGGTCATGAATGGCGTATTTGGCGGTTAATACCGCTATTAAACATCCGGTTTTTTGGTAACGCTTTTAGGTGTTGTTTTTGCCACTGGTTTTTTAATCGGAGTTCCCTTAGGCGCTTTCGGTGAAGCTGCTTTTGTTGGAGTCGTTTTTTTAGATGCTGCTTTTGCAGCAGGCTTAGGTTTCGCCGCCGTCTTCTTCGTAGCTGGCTTAACACTGGCAGTATTATTAGTCATGTTATTGGTGCTTCCACCCCCAACGGCATCCATTTTTTTCTTGTTTCGTTTAAAGGCGATAATCATCAATTTAGTACTATAAATTGAAATAGAATGGTCAGCCAACAATTTGGTAAATGGTAAGGACTTATAAAAGAGCGCTTTAATACGGAACCAAAAACTTACTGTATAAAGTACCTTTACGTCATCAAAATCTCCAGGCTTGCAATTTGTTAAGTAACGCATATTGCCAGCGTGCATATAACCACCAAACTTCTCTTGCAGATACAAAGCCGTTTTTTGCCCAATCGAGGGAAGACATTTTATTATTAAAGCTAATAACGAAACGGTAGTATCACCTGGTGGCAGCATAGTTACGCAGTCGGCAGCATTCACTAATCGATGAATTGGCGTTTTAATGTTATTTATCCACTCATCATTTCCCACTCGTGGCGAGCCATATGTATAGCAGGCGGCTAAGCCACCTTTGTGATGAATTAACTTAGTAGCTACGGTGGCTAAGGCCCCACCTAAACTATGCCCTGTAATATACAAGGGTTTATCTACGCACTGTTCACTAAGTAATTGAGTTTCTAGCTCGTTTCTTATCTCGTTATAAGCATCATAAAAACCAGAATGGATCATACCCCGTGTTTCACATTTTCTAATACTTGCTTTTGCATCTGCTTTTATATCTGCAAGGCTATCAGTTTCAGTTCCTCTGAAAACCAGAACCATATAACTTCCGTTTTCAACTAAAATCGCCTGCGTGCCACCACGATCAAAAGTCGCAATAGTTTTGAAGTCAAATTCAGCCAATTGCGCTCCTAAAAGCTGGCTATTCCCTTCATGGTCGTAGGCGACTTGCTCAATCAATTGAGTCAATAACTGTGCTCTGTCTGCATCAATCATACGCGCTATACGGTCGACAAAATAAGTCTTAATATATTCTTGTTGATCGCCAGCATTGCCGTCGGCTGAATTGACCGCTCCAAACAGGGGATTAAATTTAATATAAACCAATTCAGACAAGACCGACATTACCCACGCGGTTCGGTCACTGTATGCTTGACGGTAGGAAGGCAACTCTAAATCCAACAACTTAGCTGCTTTTTCCTTTTTTTCTAAGGACGTAAAATAACTTTCTGGCATGTCTAGTTCCTTTTAGCTCAACTGTGAGCTATCTCTACTGAGAGCCTGCTCTGCAATGAAGTTACACAATACAAGCGCGCTTTACAAGCATAGACTTACTTTGAAACATGCATCAAAACAAACTACGCAGAAACCTTGCAATATGGGCTCAATAAGTAACGGCATACTAATTTGCATGGGGCTTGTTTAAGGTCTATTCTATCAAGGTAATTTTTGTTTAAATCACTTTTTACAGCAGGACAAGGCATGACAAACACTGTGAGCTACTCGCTAGATAACAATGTCGCGACTATTACAATGGACGACGGTAAAGCTAACGCATTATCAAGCGACACCATTGCAAACTTAAACGCCGCTTTTGATATGGCTGAAGCTGATGATGCCATTGTTATATTGACCGGAAGAGATGGCGTTTTTTCAGGCGGTTTCAACTTAAAAGAAATGCAAAAAGGCCAGGCTGAGGCCTTACTTCTTACATCTAAAGGCTCAAAATTAGCGCGCAGAATTTTAGCCTTTCCAAAACCTGTTATTGCACTAGCTACCGGGCACAGTATTGCAATGGGAGCATTTTTATTGCTTGCCTGCGATTATCGAATGATTGCTCAGGGCGATTTTAAAGTAGGCTTAAATGAAACCCTAATTGGTATGACTATGCATAATTTTGGGATTGAACTTGCGCGATATCGCTTGGCCAAAAACTACTTTAATCGTTGTGTGATTAATGCCGAAATATTTGATCCTCAAGGTGCTGTGGATGCTGGGTTTATAGACCGGATTGTACCTCAAGAACAAATGCCAATGGCAGCAGCAATGGCAGGCAAAATGTTCGCTCAATTAGACATGACTGCATTTAGAAATACTAAAATGCGCTCGCGCATAGAAGCTTTTGCTATTTTAGACAAAGCGATTGAAGACGACTTGGACCCATCAAAAGTGCATGCCGTATAAAGCTTAGAAGTTTGTCTGCGTCGCCTGCCATTTTTCAATGTCTTGTGACGTAGCGCTTTCATTGCATTCGCCCACTAACTGAATTTCAGTGCTCACCGCAGTAAAATCAAGCTCAATATAGCCTGTTCGACAGAATCCATTTGCTAACAAATATTCATCTAGTCTTTCAATAAAATCTTCTTTAAATTTTTCATTGTTAGCACCACCTCGCTCATAACCACCGCCGCGTTTGCTTTGTCTTGTTTGAAACTGTTCCTTGCTTCTTATTAAGCCAAGTGTATTCAAGCCTTTTGTTCGCGATATTAATAAATAAGTAAAACGTTTCGAACCCGCTTCATCAATTTCAGTAGTAAACACTTCTCTCATATTTGAAAAAGCTTGTTCTTTTGAGGTACAAGCACTCAACATACTGAACGCTAGCAATACTAACAAAACGGGTTTATACAACTTTTGCACTTAACTCCTCCTTTTTTGTTACGCAACATTATCACTAGGGCTAAACTGCATGCAACATAAACAAAGTATTGAGCTCCAATTTACCTTATACAACTACTTACAATCAGTGTTTTGTTGGACGATAAATAATGTGCTAGCCTATAACAAATTGGTTATTTTTATGGCAATACAATGCAAAATTTCTCTCTCAACCTTCTCAAGATAATCATGGTAAGTCTATGTGTAATTTCGACTAGCTCTGCAAATCAAGCCCAGAAGTATGAACAACAGAAATCTTTATATTTCAATATGTGTAGTTCGCTGGCGAGGCCAAATGTTGACTGTACTTGTGTCGCAAAAGCGCACGCTACTTATTCTCATTTAAGCCCAAATCAACAATATGCAGATTTCTTGATAGAAACATATAAAAATAGTATTGGCATGCCGAACAAAAAGGACGAAGCATTTGAACGCTACCTGGCTGGGCGAAACAGTCAAGTTGCTCAAATTGAAATATATAACGCGTTTAGTGAGTATGAGCGTTACGACCCTTTTTATGAAGAAGTAAACGGCTGCGTTATTGATAAACAACCAAAGGTCGACATCCCTCCTTTACCTACAGAGCCTATTTTCAAACAAGTATATGACTACAGAGTAAATAGTACTGGTACGCAACGACTAGAGCGTTGCATATTAAATGAAACATCAAAGGTCTTAAACAGCGACGAACTCGCCGCTTTGCATTATGTGTATTATCGAGGTGTAAATGCGACTATATTGCAAAATAAACTTGGTTTGGCTGAGCAAGAGGCTAAACTGAACGCTGATAAAGCATCGAAAAAATTTGAAAATTATCAAAACTCTGTTCGTAATGTAAGTAATTATTGCGCAGCTTTGTTAGCCCCTGAAGAATTATCCACAGGTACACTCATTCAACGCTTTGTGAGAGACGCTGAACAACGCGCGGGCGCGCCTGTTGGCCTAGAATCAATAGATATTAATATTGCGCGAGGAAATGTTAGCAATAAATTTGGTGACGAAGTGGCAGCCTTGCAAGCTGAGGTTGACAACATCAAACGTGACTCATCACAACAGAATCAAGGTAAGGAAGCCGTCGATTCAATCAAAAATAGTGATGCTATTAAACAGGCACAAGCACTAATGAACACAAAGGCAATGAGTGCCACTGAAACCTTACTTAGCGAGGGTTGTACAAAAGCAGGGCAAACAAAAACATATTGTGACTGTTTTGTTGACAATTTTTTGAAAGAAATTGGTGAAGAAGGTGGAGCAGCGGCCTTACCGGTAATTGCAGATGGCATCAGTGATACACAAACAATGAGTTTAATGAAAAATATCAATCAAGCCACTTACATGCAAGATGTTATGACCGCTCAAGCTATTTCAGCTCGCTGCGAAGGTTAAAAACTAAATAAAGCGCTATTGTATTAAAGGTTTTGCCTTGCTAACCTCATCAGTAACGTTTTTTAAGATGGATGAGTCTATGATGCAAGAGACACCGTTAAAATCTGCAGAGTTTGATCCTAAAGTAAAACAATATTGGTTAGTAGTTTGGTTATTGCTATCAATTGTTACTTTATTTCTTATTCCCTTTATTCCCATCACAATCATTATTATCTTGTTAGTGTCGCAAAGCATTTTAGACGCTATGTCTGCCGAGCTATTTGACAGAAAATTAGTGGTAAAAAAGGGCATACTCTTTAAAGTCGAAAAATCTATACCTTTAGAAAAAATAACCGATGTGGGCCTAACTCAAGGTCCGGTAATGCGCATGTTTGGACTGTATAGGCTTGACTTCGAAACGGCCGGTCAGTCAGGTGCAGGTGCACTTGTATCTAAGCTGGGCATAGTGGACGCCATAGAATTTAGAGAATCAATACTCGCGCAAAAAGACAGTTTAACCATCACTGCACCTGCATCAACAGATGAAAAGCCTACAGATACCCTTGTAGAGATCTTAGATACCCTCAAAGATATTAAACACTTACTAGAAAATAAGCCTAGCTAACTAAGGTTGACATACAAACTATAAACAAAATATGACGAGACTCTCGGCATATTTTGTTGTGCATGTTGACAAAGTTGTCATTACCATTTACTTTCCAGTTGATAACCAAACAAATTTTAAGGTATAACCAAATTTATAATTGGTAATACCAAAAAGGCATGCACGTGGTAAAAATAAAATTAGTTAGTAAAGTAGCAATAGTGACAATATGTCTGTCGACGCTTTTCTCATGTGGTGGCGGTTCTGTGCGAGATGATGCAGTGCTTCCCGTTGCGCCAGTCACACCACCGGTAATACCACCAACCGGTATTGCAGACCCTATATTTCCGCCAAATAATTCGGTGACTAATTGCAACGGGTTAGATTTCATTGAACGCATTAGTGTTGAATCTGACTCCGTCGCTACCAGCGGCTTTGAAGCTAGTAAGGCTATAGATAACGACCTTACAAATGAAAGTCGTTGGCAGAGCAGTGAAAATGGCGCTGAACTTACTATCGATTTAGGCTATCGACATTTACTGAAGGAAATCGGTACAGCTTGGTACATGGGCGACGCGCAAATTTCGACCTTCGATTTATTTGTTTCTGAAGATGGCATCGATTATACACGAATTTTAACAAATCAAAGCAGCAGCGGTACTACTGATGCGTTAGAGCGCTTTGAAGTAAGCAATACCATTACACGATTTGTCCGTTTTGTCAGCTTTGGTGCTAACGACGCTGCCAATATGTTGGGTGAAACTGCCTTGAAAGAATTAGCTGTGTTTGCTTGTCCACTCGATGTAGATGTGGTGCCATTGCAAACACAAACTGTCGATCTTGCTCAGTATCAATTAGATCCGAATGTTGCGCCCGGCGAAAATTTTGATTTACTTACTTGGGCCTTAGATACTCCTCGAACTGATCCTAGCGATGGTTTTTCGCTTCGCGCCAGTGAACGAGATTTAGACCAGGGCTTTGAAGACGATGACCACTTCTACACCGCATCTGACGGTGCGATGGTTTTTCGATCAACCATATTTGGTGCAAAAACGTCTGCAAACACTAGTTTTACACGCAGTGAATTACGCGAAATGTTGCGCCGAGGCAACACTAGCATCAGTACTCAGGGAGTTAATCAAAATAATTGGATCTTAGGGTATCAACCTAATCCGGGTAGACCTGTTGGTGGCAGAGGAGGTTCACTTAAAGCCACATTGCGCATAGATAAGGTCACATTGGACGGCAGTCAATCGCACACGGGTCGCTTAATTGTTGGGCAAATACATGCTGGTAGTGACGAACCCATTCGTTTGTACTATAAAAAGTTTCCAAATAATGAGCGTGGCTACATATACTTCGCCCACGAACTTAACGGTGGCGAAGATATTTGGAAAATGGTGCTAGGCCCAACGCATTCCAATACCGATAATCAACCTATATTTACCGCTAATATTGACCAAGGCATTGCTCTAGAAGAAATATTTTCTTATGAAATTGAACAACAAGGCGCTCGCATAGATGTATTCATTCGGCGCGGTGACTTAAATGGGCCAATCATCGCCCATCAGTTTATTGATATGGAAGCAGAAAATAGCGGCTATGACCAAACATCGGTGTGGAATTACTTCAAAGCCGGTGCATATTCACAAAACAATACTGGTGATAGCGGCGATGCAAATGGCGTTGGCTCAGACTACGACCAAGTACGTTTCTATTATTTGAGCAATACGCACGGTGAGCAATAATATTAGCTGTAGGTAAATTAGGCCCATTTAAACCCACAGGTTTATCGACTAATTAGAGCGCCATAAGTAATACATAGCAGGTAATACAATAAGCGTTAATACCACGGCGCTTAGCATTCCACCTACCATAGGTGCAGCAATTCTGCTCATGATTTCTGACCCTGTTCCACTACCATACATCACTGGCAATAAACCAAATATAATAGATGTAGAGGTCATCATGACAGGTCTTATGCGCATTTTAGAGCCTTCCATAATAGCTTGCTTTAAATCCTCTTGAGTATATTGTGTGCCTAAATCAGCATACTTATTGTCTAGGTAAGTGAGCATGATAATACCTATTTCGACTGCCACACCCGCAAGGGCAATAAAGCCAACTCCCACAGCAACAGAATAGTTAAAGCCAGATATGTAAAGCAGCCATATTCCCCCAATCAGGGCAAAAGGCAGCGTGCCTATTATCATGAGAACTTGGGGAAAACTTCGAAAGCTCGCATACAAAAGGATCACAATGATAGCGAGTGTAAGGGGCACAACATAAGCCAACTTTGCCTTCGCCCGCTCCATATATTCGTACTGACCACTAAAGGTAATCGAGTATCCTACGGGCAAATCTACACGCTGCTCGATAATTGCTTTTGCACTATCAACATACTCCCCCACATCAATGTTCTCAATATCAATATAAACCCAGCCGTTTGGTCTGGCGTTTTCACTTTTAATACTTGCGGGTCCTTCTTCTATAACAAGATTCGCCACATCACCTAATTTAATATGCGCACCACTTGGCGTAACAAATGGTAATGCTTGAAGTTGTGTGGGGGAATCTCTATATGACTGAGGAAAGCGCACTTGCACGGGATAGCGTTCTAAGCCTTCTACGCTATTTGTAAGATTGATGCCGCCTACCGCACTGCCAATAAAAGACTGTATATCAGCTATATTTAGACCGTATCTAGCCGCTTGTTTACGATTAATATCAATAGTAATGTATTTGCCACCCGCAGCACGTTCAGCATATACCGAAGCAGTGCCTTCAAGTTCCGACAATACAGTTTCTAACTGTTGTCCTATTTGCTGTATAAGCGCTAGATCTGGCCCGCCAATCTTTATACCCACTGGGGTTTTGATACCTGTCGCTAACATATCAATACGCGTTTTTATTGGCATTACCCAAGCATTGGTTAAACCCGGAAAGTTAATTAACGTTTCTAACTCTTCAATAAGTGCGGAGGTATCTATGCCCTCTCGCCATTGCGCTTTAGGTTTGAGTTGTATGGTTGTTTCTATCATAGTAAGTGGCGCTGGATCGGTTGCAGTATTTGCTCTGCCAACTTTACCAAACACATTAGCTACCTCTGGGATTGTTTTAATTAGCTTGTCTGTTTGCTGTAAAATATCCCTTGCTTCACCAATTGAGACCCCTGCATAGGTAGTTGGCATGTACATTAAATCACCTTCATCTAAGGGCGGAATAAATTCACTGCCTATTTTTGAAGCCGGCCAAAAGCCAATACACAACATAATAATGGTTACACCAATAGTCAGCTTTGGAAAGCGAAGTACTTGCTTCAAAACGGGCTCGTATACACTGATTAATGCGCTGTTTATTGGGTTTTTGCGCTCAGGCATTATGCTGCCACGAACAAAGTAACCCATCAGCACGGGCACAAGTGTAATCGCAAGTATTGCAGCTGCCGCCATCGCATATGTTTTGGTGTACGCTAGTGGCGAAAACATTCGGCCTTCTTGTGCTTCTAGGGTAAATACCGGCACAAAACTAATGGTTATAATCAATAAAGAGAAGAATAATGAAGGCCCTACTTCACTTGCAGATTGAGCCACAATTTGCCAACGATTTTGTGATGATAATGGTGTTCTTTCTATATGTTTGTGCATGTTTTCAACCAGCACTATCGCCCCATCAATCATTGCGCCAATCGCAATTGCAATGCCGCCCAAAGACATAATATTGGCATTAATACCCTGTATATGCATTACAATAAAGGCTGCCAATATGCCAATGGGTAAACTCACAATAACAACTAATGATGAGCGAATATGAAATAAAAACACGATACAAATAAGCACCACCACGGCAAATTCGACAAGGAGTTTTGTGCTTAGATTCTCTATAGAGCGTTCAATTAAGCCTGATCTATCGTAAACGTTTATTACTTTTACGCCGTCTGGCAAACTACTTTTAAGCGCTTCTAATTTAGCTTTAACTTTTTCGATAGTTGCTTGTGCATTTTCACCAAAACGCATCACAACAATACCGCCAACCACCTCTCCTTCACCGTTAAGTTCAGCAAGGCCGCGACGAATTTGTGGGCCTATTTGCACACGCGCTATATCCTTAATTAAAATAGGTGTACCGTTATTATTAGCGCTGCTAACGAGCCCAATGGGTATGTCCTCGATATCTTGTTTATTCGAAATATACCCGGTCGTGCGAACCATATACTCGGTTTCTGCTAGTTCAATTACCGACGCCCCCGACTCTTGGTTTCCGCGTTGTATAGCCATTTGCACATGCGCTAATGGAATATTAAAAGCTTGCAGTTTGATGGGATCAACCACAACTTGGTATTGCTTCACCATACCGCCGACAGTTGCGACTTCAGATACACCCGGAACTGATTGCAACTCGTACTTTAGGAACCAGTTTTGCAGACTGGTAAGTTCGCTTAAGTCATGTTGCCCAGTTCTATCGACTAATGCATACTGATAAATCCAACCCACGCCTGTTGCATCTGGCCCAAGCTGTGGCTTTGCAGATGATGGCAGACGCGGCGCTACCTGAGATAAGTATTCCAATACACGGCTACGTGCCCAATAAAGGTCGGTATTATCCTCAAAAATGATGTACACATATGAATCCCCAAAAAACGAAAATCCCCTCACCGTTTTTGCACCCGGAACTGACAACATAGCGGTGGTCAAGGAATAAGTCACTTGGTCTTCAACTACCTGTGGCGCTTGCCCTGGATAGGATGTTTTTATAATGACTTGCACGTCAGATAAATCTGGTATCGCATCAACAGGTGTATTCTTAACAGAATATATGCCACCGCCTACTAGCATAAATGTTGCCAGTAAAACAAAAAACCGATTGCGAATAGACCAATGAATAATCGCCGATATCATTATCAGTGCCCTCCATTATGATTAGGATCATTGGCTTCATTTGAGGTTTCATGGTGCATGTTGTTGCCCGAGTCGGCTGGCATTTCTTCATCAGTATGCTTGTCCATAAAGTGCACCGTTTTGAGCATGTACATGCCAGATGAGTGTTTAGTTACTTCAACATGCACCGCTATGCCTGTAGCAAACTGAGTCATATCAATATCGTCAGCAAGCATAAAGTTCATGGTCATTCCCATCATGTTAAACGCGTCTAATGGGCCATGGGTAATATTAACCATACGCTCATCTATCATCACCTCGTTTACTGTCGCGCTTGTCCAAGCACTTATATCTGCATCCTCTTCCATGCCCATTGCATTGTCGTTGCTATTAGGGGATTCTGCAGGACGCATGCGCATAAAATCTGACGTAATACTGCTTTCAGAATCTATTAAAAATTGGGCTGAGCTGACTATGACATCACCTTCTTGCAATCCACTGCTTATCTCTATTAGCTCATCAAAAACACGGCCCAAGGTCACGTTAATTGACTTGAATTTGCCATCTCCTAAGGCCAAGACAACTCGGTTGTTTTCTCCTGTACGGATAATAGTTTGTCCAGGTATCGCCAGCACTTTTGGATTGTTCTGTGTGCTTTGTGAATATGTTTGTATATCAACCGATGTAAACATATCCGGCTTAAGAGCTAGATCACTGTTATCCACTATAAAACGCACTTTCGCAGTGTGTGTTGTTGCATCTAATGTCGGATAAATGTATGCAAGCTCTGTCGTTATTTCTTTTGTAGGAAAATAATCACTCGTCACTGTGGCTGACTGACCAAGGGCGATTTTAGATAGGTCGTTTGCAAACACATCTGCTAATATCCATACCTTATCCATATTGGCGATAGACAACATAGTCGTGCTAGGTTTTACATAAAAACCGCTTTGGATATTGAGTTCGTTTACATAACCATTTTGTGGTGCATTGAATGTAATGGTTCGCTCAATTTTACGATCTAACTCAATTCTTTTAATCAAACTTGATGGTGCATTAAGTGCCTGTAGCCTTAATCTAGCTGCATTAATTAGCGCTTTATTGTTCTGCTCTATCGCAATTAAAAACTCTTCTTGAGCGTTGACCAAGCCAGGTGAATATAGCGAGTACAAGGCTTCGCCTTTCGCCACGTACTCCCCCTTAGAACGCACGGCTAATGTTTCAATCCATCCTTCTACTCTTGGGTGAACATGCACAATGGCGTCTTCAGCAAACGCCACTTTACCAATGGCTCTCACGCTTAGTTTGGGTGTTGTCATCTGTACGCTGGTAGTTTTTATCCCTAGGTTATTAATGGTGACCGGATCTATCTTAACTGTGCCCGGCGAATCATCGCCAAGCTCATTTGCAAAGACAGGCACTAGATCCATACCCATAGGTGACTTACCTGGTTTGTCTCGTTTAAAATTGGGATCCATAGGCGCAACCCAATACAGTGGTTCGTTGTCTTTTTCGCTGCTGTGCATGCTTTGTTGAGTATCGTTAAGCCCAGAGTTATGCCCAGAGTTAAGCCCAGAAAGCACACCTAATGGCGCAATTAAATATAAGCCAACACTCCCCAACAATATGCCAATACCCACTGCCAACGCGTGCTTGCTAATGCTTGCCTTATTCATATTCTGCCACCTCTGTATGTGCTGTACTTGCTAAAAAATAATCCATTTTGGATAGCGCAACGCGCTGTTTTACACGGATGTTTAGCATGGTAATTTGGGTATCGAGTTCATCAATTTTAGCTCTTACTACTTCTGCAAAATCACCGGAGTCATTGGTATAAGCATTAAGAGCCGCTTGAGCTTGTTGTTGTATTTGGGGCAATATTTGGTGTTGATATACTTGGGCACGTTCACGCAAGCCAATATATTCAACATAAGCACTTTGCAGGCTCGCCATGAGTTCTTTCATAAGCAATCGCTTTTCGGTACGAATGGCCTCAGTATGCAACTTGGCGGCACTCACATGCGCATCTTGAGCTGATGATGAAAACAAAGGCACACTAACACTTACGCCAATCGAGAAAAAATCTGCTCTGCTTTGTCCTTCTGGCGTGTCATCGCGCATGGCATAACTAGCATTAATGCCGTACTGCGCTTTGTAGTCTTGCTTTGCAATATCAATATCAACAGCGGTGGTACGAACGCGTTGTTCGCTTGCCAACATCAAAGGATGCTGATGTACTAATCGATAATACTCATGCGGCGAAGTCGCTATTACCTTGTGTAGCGCCTTATTTTGATGAGGCGTGATTGAGGGCATATGCTCGGGTAATTGAATATTGTGCTTGTTAGACAGCCACGATTGCCCAAAAGTAGCATTAGCATCGGACGTATATAAAAACTGAGATAGCTTTGCCACAGCAACTTGTTTTTGTGATTCAAGGGCGATGAGCCTGTCATTTAATTTGACCAGTTCAAGCTCAGCACGAATAATATCTTGCTGGTTGGCTTTACCTACTGACGATGCATAACTGGCAGCAACAATGTCGCCTAGTTTATTAAATAAAGGCTTGGCGTCATTCACCAACCTGTAATTTGTCGAGGCTTCGAAGGCTTGTAGCCACAAAGTGGTGGCTTGAAGGGCAATGTGTTGACGTCGATTTTCGCGAAGATAAGGTTGTTCAGTTGCCGACATACGATAGCGTTGCTCTTTGAGTGCCAGCGTATCGCCGCGCGGAAACATTTGCGAAGCACTCAACTTTAGCTGTGTCATGGGCTCTTGATCAAAGGCAAAACCATTGGTAGGCAAGTTAAGTAAACCTACACTAATAGTGGGATCAGGCATTGCCGATGCGCCTTCACTCAAACGTTCAAAACGGGATTCTATCAAACGGCTCTTTTTGAGCCAGTCATCATTATTTTGTGCCTGTGCGATAGCACTTTCTAGACTCAATTCGTTAGCTATCGAACTGACCGCTTCTTGATTTTGATTGTGTGATGGCAATCCTAGCGCTTTAAAGGAAACACCGATAATAAATAGCATAAAAGGAAATTGCAGAAGCATATTTCTGTGCAAAAAAGTGTGACAATGTAGACGCATTTTTGTATCTCATAAAAATATATACATACAAGTAAGCGTTAATGCTGGTGTTTGCGGTAAAAGACAAGAAATAATATTTACCCAACCCAAACGAAGCTACCCGCTTACGAAAATATAACTGGCCGGTTTCAAAGCTTTCGCTTTTATCAAGACCTTATGAGTAATTGCGTATTGGAGGGCGCTTAGGTTGTTGTAAAAAAGGTGTGTGTATTGCTGTCACTCTTTGTATTACAGGGTTTTCAGCTTGATGACTGGGTCTACTAAGTGGCTTTTCACTCGATAAATAAACAGACGAAGCAAAAGAAGCACATTGACACTGTGCATCACAACATGACGTAAGCGAACTGCTCATCATAGCCGGGTCACAGCAGTCCATTCCACCTTTGCTGTTGCCATCGTTAGCTTCTTCTATCATTGGCATTGTGTGCTCTACATTTGCTACATCATCAAGCATAGCCATATCCATGCCACAGTCTTGCATGGCTGGCGCAAACACATACGCACTGCCAACCTGACTGATTAACAGCATGGCAATGAGTGCGACGTAGCGGATGGAAGAAAATATATTCATAAACCCTAGTATAGTCCAATATTGTGACTTGAGTAAATATTGAAAATCAACGCGCCTTATCAACCTGCTTGTTTAAGCGACAAATAAGGCGACAAATAAGGATAAAAGTAAGGCGCGAATACATGGAAAACACGCTGGTTAATCACTTTTATTCATTCACAAACCAATGCCTTGTGCGATTAGCAAACCATACCAATGATAACATCACCGGCACCTCGACTAATACGCCGACTACGGTTGCTAATGCCGCACCAGAATGAAGACCAAACAAAGAAATTGCCACTGCCACAGCAAGCTCAAAGAAATTTGATGTGCCAATCATACAAGCTGGGGCCGCAACGTTATGAGGAAGTTTTATCCGCTTAGCCATATAATAAGCAATGGCAAAAATACCATACGTTTGAATAAGTAAGGGAATAGCAATTAGTACTATTGCCTCTGGCTTAGATAGAATAGTGTCTGCCTGGAATCCAAATAATAAGGTGACAGTCGCCAACAAACCCAATATTGACCATGGCTTCATCTTAGCAAGGAATGTATCTATTTTTGAATGGTCTGCGCCCTGATCTAGTTTTTTACGCGTGAGAGCACCAGCAACTAAAGGTACGAGTACATACAATACAACTGACAACAATAAGGTATCCCAAGGCACAGTAATATCAGTAACACCAAGCAGTAAACCAGCAATGGGTGCAAAGGCAAAAATCATGATGATGTCATTAATCGACACTTGCACCAAGGTGTAATTTGCGTCACCTTTTGTCATTTGGCTCCAAACAAAAACCATTGCGGTACAAGGTGCAACACCTAGTAATATCATCCCCGCGATGTATTCAGTCGCAGTTTGTGGGTCAACCCAATCTGCAAATAGCACTTTAAAAAACAACCAGCCAAGAAAAGCCATTGTGAACGGTTTTATCAACCAATTGATGACTAAGGTAAGCACCAAACCTTTCGGTTTTTTGCCTACATCTTTTATAGATGAAAAATCAATTTGCACCATCATTGGATAAATCATTAACCAAATGAGAACGGCCACAACAATATTAACATGTGCAAATTCAAGCGTTGAAATAACAGTAAACGCATCGGGCATAATTGAGCCGGCGATAATACCAACAATTATCGCTAAACCTACCCAAACTGATAAATATCTTTCAAACAATCCCATTAGTGTGCTCCTGCTTCAGCAAGCGCTAGTTTTAGACCAGGTTTATCTAAATTTTGTTTAGCAATAATTTCTAGTTGTTTTACGCGCTCTACTATTTGGTCAATACAGTGTAAAAATGCTTGTTTAATTTGCGATTCGTCACCTTCTATCTTTGATGGGTCGCTTAAGCCCCAATGCACTTTTAGGCTTTTGCCAAAATATAAGGGACAGGCTTCGCCTGCGGCCGAATCACAAACTGTCACCACAATATCAGGCTCAAAACTTTCAAAATCGTCCCAAGACTGGCTTATTAAGCCCTCAGTCGAATACGCTGATTCTGCTAGGTATTTTAACGATAAGGGATGCACCTCGCCAGCGGGCTGACTGCCTGCACTTTTGGCGACAATCAAACCGTTAGCTAATTGATTGGTGATGGCTTCCGACAAGATACTTCTGCATCTATTGTGCGTACATATATATAATATTTTCATAGTCATGTTCTTAATTAACAGCAGTTGATTGTTGAAGATTGTGATGCCATTAGCTTATTTAATGCATCGTTAAAATATAAAGTATTGTTTGCAGCCGCTTCAAAAATGACACCTTGCGCCCACTGTGGTAGCTCAGGATGAAGTTTGTAAAACACCCATTTACCGCGCCTTTCATCCAACAAAATGCCACATTTACGAAGTTGGGCAAGGTGGCGTGAAGTCTTGGGCTGGTCTAGTTCAAGCGCTTCCATCAAGTCGCAAACGCAGGCTTCACCTGTTTTCGCAATCAATAGGAGTGTTTTTAACCTAGTGTCGTCGGCCAAGCATTTAAAAAATGTACAAGGGTTCATATTTCACATTCGATTTATTACATATGTGAAATATCGCATATGTAATATCAAATGTAAATGGCAATTTATTTTGGTGTTAATTTGATTGCAATTCAGGATTTTTCGGTTCACATTTTTAATGTTTAGCTACGCTGGTAAATTCAGGCGTAAAATTCAAGTTTGTTATTGTCTAGGGTCATTAATTGCATGAGTTTTGGGTGTACAAAAAGCTTTTCTTTACCCTTATTTAGCTCTCGCAGTACACCAATGTCGACCAGTTGTTTTAAATATACAGATGCGGTTTGGCGTTTAGCAATATCTTTATCAACTAGGTTAGCGATGCGGCAATAAGGTTGTTCAAAAATAACTTGCACCAACTCAAAACTGTAGATTTTAGGTAATTTTGCCTTCATAAATTCACTCGTATGTTCGATCAGCGCATTAATTGCTGCTATTTTCGCTGTAGTCCATTTCGCCATTTCGCCTACGCCCTTTAACATGTAGATGATCCACGTTTGCCAGTCGCCATCTTTAGTAACGCCGTTAAGCAATGCGTAATATTGCGCTTTATTCTGCACAATGTATCGACTTAAATACAAAATTGGCAGGGTTAACAGGTCTTGTTCTATCAAATAGAGAATATTTAATATGCGACCAGTGCGACCATTGCCGTCATGAAAAGGGTGTATGGCTTCAAACTGATAATGACTGATTGCCATTTTAATGAGCGGATCCAAACCATCGTCAGCATGCAGAAATTGCTCCCAGTTGCTGAGTAAATCACGGATTTGCTTTTCACCCACTGGTGGTGTGTAAATAATTTCACCTCGGCTTGGGTTTGCAATAACAGTACCTGGCACTTTGCGTACATCCATTTGAGTGCCTTTTAAGGTACTACAAATCTCTATTGCTGTGCTTGTGCATAAAGGCCGATTTGTTAGTCGGGTAAAGCCTTCATTTAAGGCAGTTCGGTAACGCAAGGCCTCTTTGGTAGCTGGATCGGCCTGACTATCCTCCTGAGCATGCCGAAACAACTTATCTGACGTGGTAAGAATGTTTTCAATTTCAGAGCTGTCTTTTGCCTCTAAAATAGGTAAAAGGTTAATAAGTAGGCCTTGATTGGGTAATAATGCTCCGGCCTGCTTAAGTTCAGCCAAAGCGGCACGGGCAGGAATACACGCTTTAAGCACAGCAACTGAGTCAGCTATCTCTTGTGCAGGTGGCAAGGGTGGAAGTTGGTTGAACGGGACATCAGCCTGCCAAGTCATGTTTATTTTATCCTACTTTATCGACACAAAGTTAGTATATGTCGATGTAATCGACACGTAAAGAACTTATGTCGATAAAATGAATATATATCGACACAACTTATTAACATGTATATAAATTTAAATTTTATATACATGACTAACCCTATATGTATACTTTTTTGGGCTTTCTATACATAAGCTTTATATTTAGAATTTAACTCAGGTGTAAACTCAACATTCTGATAAAGCGACTTTCTTAAGGCCGGCTAATGTATAAGCCCATCTGAACTACTGCGTAGTTTAAGCCCAAAGCGCATCGCTCAATTCTTCTAAAATGACATCAAGCTGATTAACCAATCATAATCGAGCGTAATTATATATCTTCATTCTTATCTGAGTGAGCCGACAGAGTTAGACTCATATTGACAGTTTTGAAAAACCAATAATTTGTATTTTAAAGTAACGAGAAGATAGTGCAGTGTGTTCTATATCGACTCCAAACGATCCCAGAGACTAAATAAAACAACTCAAATTATTAATTTAAAGAGATAATTTGGCGGAGAGAGAGGGATTCGAACCCTCGTTAGGTTTAACCCTAAACACACTTTCCAGGCGTGCGCCTTCAGCCACTCAGCCACCTCTCCGTAATTCTTTCTGCACTGTCAGTTGGCTTGAATGTACTAACTGACAGCGGCGCGTATGTTAGCAAACACGTGAGTGGTTGCAAGTAAAGTTTGCGCCTTATTTATTTCCTATGCATTGCCTTTTAACTGCACCTTAAGCTCTGCGGCAAAATTTAGCATTCTATTTAGCGGCATCATCGCCCGTTCAGCCAAGGCAGATTCTACAAATATCTCTTTACCTTGAGGTTGAATAAGCGCTTCTTTAAGCGCTTGTAAGCCGTTCATTGCCATCCATGGGCAGTTAGCGCAGCTTTTACATGTAGCACCCTCTCCTGCCGTTGGGGCAGCAATCAAGGTCTTGTTTGGTGCCAACTGTTGCATCTTATAAAAAATACCTTTGTCGGTTGCCACTATAAACTCTTCGTTGGACATTTCGCTGCACGATTTTATTAACTGCGAAGTCGAACCCACTGCATCGGCCATGCTCACTACACTCGCGGGTGACTCTGGGTGCACCAATACAGCTGCATTGGGGTGTAAGTGTTTAGCTTTTTGCAAAGCTTTGGCCGAAAACTCATCGTGTACAATACATTCCCCATTCCACATTAGCATATCGGCGCCAGTCTGCTTTTGTATGTAAGCGCCTAAATGGCGATCAGGACCCCAAATAATCTTTTTGCCTTGGCTGTCGAGATGCTCAATAATTTCCAGGGCGATACTTGAGGTCACAACCCAATCGGCACGCGCTTTAACCGCTGCAGATGTATTCGCATAAACCACCACAGTGCGATCAGGGTGTTGATCACAAAATTCACTGAACTCTTTTGCTGGGCAACCTAAATCAAGTGAACACGTTGCCTCTAAAGTTGGCATTACCACGGTTTTTTCGGGGCTCAAAATTTTTGCTGTTTCACCCATAAATTTAACACCGGCTACCACTAGATGTTGTGCCTTATTATCGCGTCCAAAGCGTGCCATTTCGAGTGAATCTGATACGCAGCCGCCAGTTTCTTCAGCCAGTGCTTGAATAACAGGGTCAGTATAATAATGCGCCACCAAGACTGCATTATTACTCAGCAATAAGGCTTTAATATCGTTTACTAAGCTTTTTTCATCTTGTGAAGACAATTTGGCTGGTTTTTTCGGAAACGGAAAGTCGTAAGGGGCAACACGCTCAGCAAGTATGAGATCTGGAGATGTTGAATGGTCAGTTACAGTGGTATCTAAGGCTGTGTTGTTCAAGGGCATTTTCACTAAGTTCATAAAGTCACAAACAATGAATAAGAGGTCGCATGAATAAAGGTCTGAATAGTATAGCATTATTATAGACAAATGCTGATCAGATACACTTTATAAAAATCTAAGTGGTGGGTCGTGCTGGATTCGAACCAGCGACCAATTGATTAAAAGTCAACTGCTCTACCAGCTGAGCTAACGACCCTCAAAGATTTTGGTGCTTGCATGAGAACTTGCGATAGTGGTGGGTCGTGCTGGATTCGAACCAGCGACCAATTGATTAAAAGTCAACTGCTCTACCAGCTGAGCTAACGACCCTCACATCACAATTGTCTTGAGCAAAATGTCTTGTTAGAAACGTATCCTCACGACGGGCGCATATAATACTTAATTCGCGACAAGGTGCAACCAATAAATGCAATTTTTAAGATTTATTTACTGTAAAAATGGCGATACTAGCGCATGAGGCTAGAGAAAAAACAAAACTGGCTATTAATTAGCCAGTTGTTGTTGTGCAAGTCTTGCTGGTGTGCTGTTTGGGTATTCATTAATGACTTGTTCGAATAAGCTAACAGCAGCACTTAAATTGCCGCCCGACTTTTCGATAATGCCTAATTTTAATAAGGAATCCCCACGTTTGGGCGAATCGGTAAATTTATTTACTACTGCCTCAAACTCCACTTTTGCAGCGTCATACTCTTGTTGGTTATAAAGCAATTGCCCCAACCAATAGTGTGCATTTGCGCTTAGTTCAGAATTTGGATATTTAGATAAAAAATCTTCAAATGCAGGTACTGCGTTTACATAATCTTTATCTTTTAATATCAAATTAACCGCCGCTTGATATTCTGCTTGTTCATTACCCGTATTGGCAACCGGCACCGACTGGCTTGGGTTAATACTGGTGATATCTTTTTGCAAACCGTCAGTGCTTTGCTGCATAGTTGCAAAACGCTTATCTAGCTCTAAATACAACTCGCGTTGACGCTCTAGTAACTTTTCAAGTTGATGGTTATGTAACTCTATTGACCCTTTAATAGTATCAATATCGTTTTGTAATTCATCTAATTGGCTTTGCATACGCAATTGCGCATCGGTTCGTGACTCAACAATACGCTCTATAATCGCTAAACGGTCGGCAAGGGCACCGTTGCTAATACTCTGTGCAGCAACGCTTGGGCGCGACAAGTCTTGTGACGGCGGCGGTGGCGTAGATTGCGAGTTGCTTAAATCAACAACAGGCGCTTGCGCAAGGCAAGCACCTGAATAAAACAATCCACCAATTAAAAGGAGTAGTTGTTTTTTCATCTATTACTGATAAACCACTACACCACGACGGTTTTGCTGCATGGCAAAATCAGACGTACCTTGTACCGCTAATTTCTCTTCACCATAAGAAACAACAGAAACCTGTGAACCGCTAACTCCGGCATTGGTAAAGAATGTTTCTATAGCTTTTGCTCTGCGCTCGCCCAAAGCAATGTTGTACTCAGGTGTACCGCTGCTGTCACAGTGACCTTCAATTACAATGCTTTGACCAGGGTTAGCCGCCAAGTAACGAGCGTGTTCTCTAAGTACCGACATAAAATCAGACTTGATAGTAGATTTGTCAAAGTCGAAGTAAATAGTGTTCTTCTGCTTAAGCGCATCTAATTCAGCCGCTGCTCTGTCACGTAAATCGGCTAAGCGTTTTGCTTCAGCAACTTCTACAGCTTTTGCTTCAGCTGCTTCACGCGCTAAACGTGCTTCTTCAGCCTCTGCTGCTTCTGCTGCCGCTACACGGTTTCTTTCCGCTTCGAGCTCAGCTTCTGAAGGGCCAGACTCACAAGCCATTAGAGTGGTTGCCGCTAGCGCAATGATGATGGTTCTTAATTTGTTATTAGTAAGCATTTTTAATCCTTAATTGTAATACATTTATTTATAATAAAAACGGTGACCAGCTCGGCGATTTTATCTGTCCTTCTTTGGCAGGTAAAAGCGCTTTAAAGCGCCCATCTAGGGAAACCAGTGATAAAACCTGATTACCTTCATGAAGGGTGCTGTAAATAATCATACTTCCATTGGGTGCAATACTTGGCGACTCGTCTAATAAAGTTCGAGTTAGCACCAACATATTACCAGATTCCCGATGTTGTCTGGCTATATGATAATCGCCTTTTGTTCTATTTACGACCACTAAATGCGAATTATCGGGTGTTATTGACGCTCCAAGGTTCATATCCCCATCAAATGTGAGCCTTTTGGCACGTCTAGTGTTTAAATTTACTTGATATATCTGCGGTTTTCCACCCCGTTCGCTAGTAAAAATAATACTTTTACCGTCTGGGGCCCACGTTGGCTCCGTATCTATAGCCCTGTGTCTTGTCACGCGTCGTAATTCGCGGCTATTTAAATCCATCACATAAATTTCTGGATTACCATCTTTCGACAAGACCATTGCCAATTGTGTACCGTCTGGCGAAAAGGTGGGCGCGCCGTTTATACCAGGAAAGTCGGTTATGCGGGTTCGTTCACGTGTGTATATGTCTTGAATAATAATTTGTGAACGTTTTTCTTCAAAGCTAACGTAGGCTAATTTATTGCCATCGGGCGACCATGCAGGCGACATTAATGGCTCTGGTGACGACAATAAACGGGTTTCGTTTGCACCATCATAATCGGCTATGTAAAGCTGGAAGGGCTTAGCAACTGTTTGGCGGTCTTTAACCACAACGTAAGCAATACGCGTTAAAAATGCGCCTCTCTCACCGGTTAAGCTTTCGTATACCGTGTCAGAAATCATATGCGCATATTGTCTAAACTGATCGCCCGTAATTTCTTTTTCGCGCGAAACAACTATATGATCATAATTAAGTACAAGTTCGCCATTAACCACCGTTCGGGATTCGCCACCTGTTATTTGGGCGCGTAGCACATCGATTAAGGCATAATTCACTTTATAATTATCAGGGCCAATTGGCTCTATGCTGCCCACTAAAACAGTATCAATGCCCTTATCAGCCCATGCAGCATAATCAACGTCTTGGTCACTAGTTGGAAATTGTGGCATGCTCGACAGACCTACCGGGCTAAATTTGCCACTGCGCTGCAAGTTACTGGTAATAACGTCAGAAATATCTTCGGGCAATACGGTGCTACCGGTCCATTTAAACGGCACAACCGCAATCGGCCGTGCGTTATTCATACCTTCAGTAATAATAATGTCGATACCTTGGGCATGGCTGTTAAAAGAGATACTTAAACATGACAAAAACACCAAACTACCACTGAGTAACATTTTATGAGCACTCTGTTTTTTATTGGCAAGCATGAAAGACAGGTTTTTAACAATAGCTCTCATTAAAGTCGCTCCTATTATTTTAGATATCATTGAGAGGTGGGCCTCATTATAAAGGTTATTGGATTCATTTGTTTGTACACTGCGGGATCAGGCGACATGGGTAAACTACTTAATCGTAAAATGGTTGACTCAGTCTCGCGGCAAAGTGCCTGATTACCTTCTAATATAGTAACTTGTAGCACCAGGCCATCAGGCGCTAGCCTCACTCTTAAATTGCACGCAGCATCTTTAGAGAAGCCATCAAAATTAATTCTTCTGCTAATGGTTTGCGTAATCAATGATTGATATTTTTGCACCTCAGTTAACACTTGTTGCTGCTGGGCCGAGGCCATGGCCGCTTGCTCCGCTTTGAGCTGATCTGCTAATGCCTGGTCTAACTCGCGCTGGCGTTTTTGTAGTTCTTCTTTTTCTCTCTTTTGGCGTTCTAATTCTGCTTGCCTTTGGCGTTCGCGTTCTAGTGCATTAACGCGCTCTTGTTCGGCTCTTGCGGCATCTTCGCGTTTTTTACGCTCCACTTGTTCGCGTCGCTTACGCTCTTCGTCTCTTTTTTTTCTAGCCTCTTGTTCTTGTCTACGTTTTTCTTGCGCACGTCTTTGCGCTGCGGCTTCGGCTTGCGCTTTTTCGCGCTTTTTTTGCTCAATCACATTACTGTCAACAAAGGTTGCCTGCACTATGTCCAGCGGTTGTTCTTGGGCCGCTGGTGTATTTGCTGCAAATACTAGAGGTTTGTCAGAAAAACTAAAGCTGACCAATAGCGAAATTAAAATCAAGCCGTGCAAAGACACCGACTTAATAATAGCCGGCCGCATTATAGATTTTTTACCGCTGCCTTCTTTCCTGCTATTCATCCGGGTCAGTCATCAAACCTACAGACGGTACACCAGCTCTTTGCAATAACACCATTAAGTCGACAACTTTTTCGTAATCCACTTTGCCGTCACCGTTCACTACAACCGGTGTGGCTGGCGCAACTTCTAAACGGGCTTTTACTAAGTCTGCTATATTTTGCGCTGCCATTGCCGCCTGCGGACTGTCAGCCACATTTAAATAGTATAAGCCTTCAGCGTCGACCGACACTATCATCATTTCGTCTTCTTCAGTTTCTATGGTTTGCGCCTCAGCTTTGGGCAGGTCAACTTTTACCCCTTGCGCAACGACCGATGCGGTGGCCATAAAAATAACCAATAACACCAACATAACGTCTATGTATGGCACAACATTGATTTCTGAAACAGGTTTACGTCGTTTACGAATAAACATGATTAGCCTCTTTTATCCGCGGTTAGCAATGCTTTGGCGATGTAGAATGGCTGAAAACTCTTCCATAAAGTTGCCGTAAGTATTTTCTAACTTCTCCACTTTAGTGCTAAAGCGGTTGTACGCAATAACCGCAGGAATAGCAGCAAACAAACCAATTGCCGTGGCTATTAGCGCTTCAGCAATGCCCGGCGCAACCATTTGCAAGGTAGCTTGTTTGACCTGACCTAAAGCAATAAATGCGGTCATAATGCCCCAAACGGTGCCCAATAAACCAATGTACGGTGATATAGAACCCACCGTTGCTAAAAAGGGTAAACGTTGCTCTAGGTCGTCAACTTCACGCGACATTGCTATTCGCATCGCTCGGTAGGTGCCGTCGGTAATTGATTCGGGAACGGTAGAAGAGGCTTTACGAAGCCGCACATACTCTTTAAAGCCTGAACAAAAGATAAGGGAACATCCACTTAGATCGTCTTTTTGTGCAAGATCAGTGTAAAGTTCATTAAGATCAGCCCCTGACCAAAATGCTTCTTCAAAGCTTGCGGCTTCTTTAGTGGCCTTGCGCAAGGCCGATGTGCGTTGGAAAATAAAGGTCCAACTCACAATAGACGCTGTTAATAACAACAGCATGATAAATTGCACCACAAAACTTGCTTCTAAAAACAAGTGTAAAACAGACATTTCAGACGTCACTGCGGATTTCCCTCTTTTAGGCGGTCTACTAATTCACTTGGTAATGGCACCGGCTTAGACAACTCTGTATTCACGCAAGCCACCTTTACTTCAGCTACAACAAGTGTTTGATTATTATGTGTTATTTCTTGTGAAAACAATAAGCTAGCGCGTTTAGTTTTAAGTAATTCGCAACTTACGTTAACAATGTCATCTAATTTAGCGCTCTTTTTAAAGGCAATCGACATGTCTATGACGACAAAACCCAACGATTGTTCCAACAAATATTGTTGTTTTATGCCTAAAGCCCTAACCCATTCGGTACGGCAACGCTCCATATACTTCAAATAGTTTGCATGATAAACAATGCCACCGGCGTCAGTATCTTCATAGTACACGCGACAGTCTATATCAAATTTATTCATGCATTAACTCTCAATTAGTCCTGATTTTATACGAAAGCATTCATTTCATAGCCATCCTAAAATATCGATATATGCTGCTTTTACCGCTTAATTTATAAAACACTTTTTAGCATTAGAAAAATTAGGGGTAAATCAGAATTATATTCATTTGCTACTCTGCCAAAAATACCTAAAATACCACTCATACAATATGTAGCGAAAGCTATTCTTGTTTTCATGGACTCCCTTCCGATGATATTTTGCCCACCTATACGGTGGGCTTTTTTATGTCGAACCCTAAATGTAAATAAGCACTATCGGTAGCCACCCTACCTCTCGGCGTTCTTTGTAAATATCCTTGCTGAATCAAAAAGGGTTCAATTACATCTTCGATAGTTTCTTTTTCTTCACCAATGGCTGCTGCGACATTTTCTAATCCCACCGGCCCACCATTGAACTTTTCGATAATTGACAGCAGTAATTTTCGGTCCATCAAATCGAAACCAAGTTTGTCGACGTCGAGCATATCTAAGGCAGACGCCGCAATCTCTGCATTGACATCACCGTTTGCTTTAACTTGCGCATAATCTCTTACTCGTCTGAGTAAACGATTAGCAATACGCGGTGTGCCACGCGAGCGTTTTGCAATTTCCAGCGCGCCATCTGGTTCCATTGACATATTTAAATGCTTAGCACTACGTAAAACAATATTGGTTAAATCAGCCACTTTATAAAACTCTAGGCGTTGCGTAATACCAAATCGGTCGCGCAACGGTGACGTTAGTGAGCCTGCGCGGGTAGTTGCGCCTATGAGAGTAAATGGCGGCAATTCTAATTTTATAGAGCGTGCTGCAGGCCCTTCGCCTATCATAATATCGAGCTGGTAATCTTCCATAGCGGGATATAACACTTCTTCAACCACTGGACTAAGGCGATGTATTTCATCTATAAATAGCACATCGTTTTCTTCTAAGTTGGTTAGCAGCGCGGCTAAATCACCGGCTTTTTCGAGTACCGGGCCCGAGGTTGTTTTAATATTCACCTGCATTTCATTGGCTACTATGTTGGCTAAAGTGGTTTTACCTAAACCTGGCGGGCCAAATATAAGCAAGTGATCAAGTGCGTCTTCTCTGCCGCGGGCAGCTTCGATAAAAATTTCCATTTGCTCACAAACGGCTTGTTGCCCAGCATAATCAGCTAGCAGCTTTGGCCGAATCGCGCGGTCGACGGCAGCATCTTCCGTTTGTTCTTGAGGGCGTAAAATACTGTCAGCTTCAATCATGACTTTTTCCTGTATTGCTTAGCGATAACTTGTCCACATTTACCGAATTTTGGTCTTTGCTATAGCATAAACACATTGTTATACCATCGATTTAAGCGCGTCTCTAATGAGTTGCTCGCTACTTGCGTCTTCGCTTGCAATTTTATTGACGGTTGTTTCTGCTTGATTACGTTTGTAGCCAAGTGCAATTAGCGCACTAATCGCTTCGTCTTTAGCGCTCACTTTAGGGCTTAGTATTGAGGCACTGCTATCTGTGTTGCTTAATGCAGTGCTAGGTAAAGTACCCATGGCTGGTATTGACTCTAAATTGTTGAGTTTATCTTTTAATTCCACCACCAGTCTCTCGGCTGTTTTTTTGCCAACACCAGGCATTTTAACCAATGCGGTAATGTCTTCGTGCATAACGGCTGCAACAAATTGCTCTGCGGTCATGCCCGACAAAATAGTACAGGCTAGTTTTGGCCCGACACCGTTAGCTTTTATTAGAATGCGGAATAAACTGCGCTCTAAGCGTTCGGTAAATCCAAATAATAAATGCGCGTCTTCACGCACAATAAGATGAGTAAACAGACTGACTGATTCATTAATGTCAGGCAGTTGATAAAAACTGGTCATGGGTAGCTGAATTTCATACCCTACGCCGGCTACATCCAGTAGGATTTCGGGGGGCATTTTCTCTAAAATAGTGCCTTGTAAACGTGCAATCATGAATGATGTCTTATTATGTTGTTGTTTTGCCAATTGGCATACTGTCTATTGTAGACGTCTACGCACTGTTTTTGTAGCACTACCGGCCATTTTTATCAGGCTTTGTTCTGTATGCAAATGACATAAGGCAACACCCAGGGCATCCGCAGCGTCGGCCTGTGGTATTTTGTTAAGCTTTAAAAGATGGGTAACCATATGTTGTACTTGTGTTTTGTCAGCACTTCCTTTACCCACAACCGACTGTTTAATTTGTCTAGCCGAATACTCAAATACCGGTAAATCAACATGTGTGGCAGCCACAATAGCCGCGCCGCGCGCTTGTCCAAGTTTCAGTGCTGAATCGGGATTTTTAGCCATAAATACCTGCTCAATAGCAAATGATGTTGGCTTAAATTGCTGAATAATCTCAGACACACCATCAAATACATTTTTGAGCCGCTTGGCTAAACTGTCGTCCAGCACTTTTATGCAGCCACTCCCCAAATACTCAGTATTACGCCCACGCACTGCAATGACGCCATAGCCGGTAATACGCGAGCCGGGATCAATGCCAAGTATTATCTGCGGACTGAGTTGAGGTTTATGAACTTGGGACAAAAGCTTCTATCGCTTGTTTATTCGTGTTTGACCATACTTTAGCGATTGCTGCAGATTTGTCGAGCCATAAGTAGCTTAAATGTTCGGTTAGTGTAATTTTACTATCACTGGCTACCTGAACACAAAACACATATTCAAAATTAAGTGTTATGCCAGGTGCGTAACGGTGGCGCCAGTCTTCTCTGATAGTGTATTGATTGGTTTGCCGACAGTCCATCAAGCTATGTCTTGCGGCTTTGATGTCAATACCGGTTTCTTCTTTTACCTCACGCAAGGCTGTCGAAACCGGTACTTCGTCTTGTTCCATTGAACCGGTCACTGACTGCCAAAAATTCGCATCATCGTCTCGTTGTAAAACCAGTACTTGGTTATATTGGTTAAATATAACAACCAGCACTGATTCAGGGCGCTTAAAAGCCGAGTTATTTACTAAAGTATGGCTGTTTTGGCTAGAAATAAACTAGTCTTCCTCTTTAGGCAAAATGCTAGCAATAGATAATTCTTTGAGCTGTTCTGGATTTGCCATACCCGGCGCCCCTGTCAGCGGACATGCGGCTGTAGTGGTTTTAGGAAACGCCATTACATCGCGAATAGAATCGGCTCCTACCATTAACATCACTAAACGATCTAAGCCAAACGCTAAGCCTGCATGCGGAGGCGTTCCATATTTTAGGGCTTCCAGTAAGAAACCAAATTTCTCTTCCGCTTCTTGTTTCTCAATACCAAGCAACTCAAACACGGCGGCTTGCATATCCATATTATGAATCCTTACCGACCCACCTCCTAATTCTACGCCATTTAATACCATATCGTAGGCATTAGACAATGCACTTGTTGGCTTGTCTTTTAGCGCTTGAATATCAGCGTTCATGGGAGCGGTAAATGGATGGTGTAGCGCGTATAAGCGGCCATCTGCCTCTTCAAACATAGGGAAATCGACAACCCATAAAGGTTTCCAATCTCCTTGAAGTAATTCAAAATCTTCCCCTACTTTCAAACGCAATGCACCAAGCGCCTCGGTAACGGTTGTATAGTCGCCAGCACCAAATAACAATATATCGCCGTCGCTCGCTTTATTTAATTGCAAAATTTCGGTAACCGTTTGTTCATTTAAGAACTTCAAAATTGGGCTTTGTAATCCGTCCATACCGCTGGTGATGTCGTTGATCTTTATCCAAGCCAAACCCTTTGCGCCATATACACCAACAAATTCTGCGTAATTATCTAATTGTTTACGCGACAATTTAGCCCCCCCTGGCACACAAAGCGTGGCCACACGCCCATTTTCATCATTAGCAGGGCCGCTGAATACTTTAAACTCAATGTTTTTTAGCGCGCTGGCTACATCTACAATTTCTAAGGGGTTACGTAAGTCTGGTTTATCGCTGCCAAAGCGACGCATTGCATCAGCATATGTCATATGCGGGAAATCGCCTAAATCGACATTAAGCAATTTTTGAAATAAGTCACGCACAAGCCCTTCAGTAATTTGCATGACCCCTTCTGCATCTAAAAACGAGGTTTCAATATCAATTTGTGTGAATTCTGGCTGGCGATCAGCACGTAAATCTTCGTCGCGAAAACACTTCACAATTTGATAGTACTTGTCCATTCCACTCATCATCAATAATTGCTTAAACAGCTGTGGAGACTGTGGTAAAGCAAAAAATTCGCCTTTGTGTGTGCGGCTTGGCACCAAATAGTCGCGCGCGCCTTCAGGTGTCGCTTTTGTTAATATAGGGGTTTCTATATCTAAAAAGTCGTTATCTTCCAAATAACGTCTTACCGCACCTGTCACCTTTGATCGAAACACCAGTCGCTCACTCATTAGTGGACGACGTAAATCTAAATAACGGTACTTTAAACGCTGTTCTTCAGAGTTTTCTTGATTCCAGTCTAGTGGCAATGCAGGGGCTTTATTGATTATGCTGACGTTTTGCGCCAACACTTCAATTTCGCCCGTGCTCATATCTTTATTTATTTGGGTGTCAGGGCGTTTGCGCACCTTGCCGCTAACTTCAATACAATATTCAGCGCGAACAGAGGATGCCGCTGCAAATGCTTGTTCAGTGTCAGGATCAACAACCACTTGCACAATGCCTTCACGGTCTCGGAGATCAATAAATACGACTCCGCCAAGGTCACGGCGTTTATTTACCCAGCCATTTAAGGTGACGGTTTGTTCAAGATATTGAGTGTCTATTCTTCCACAATAGTTAGTGCGCATTTAGGCTTGCCTTTTATTTATAATTTGTTTGCGCGTAATCTTTTTATAAGTGTTACCGCAATTCAGGCGCGCATTATAAACTAAACCCCATCTTGAAAAAATAAGGATGAAAAGATTATTCGCAAAAACTTATCGCAACATGCAAGGTTTAGAAACAAATAAGATGATCTAACTGCACGCTTATACCAAAAGTTTCACCAATATGATGATTATGATGACTTGGCGCAAAACACCATATGGTCTCTAAAGATGAAGGTAATTGTAGTTTATATTTTATAAATGCCCCACGAAAAAATCGCTCAACAATAATGGCTTTATGCGGACTTTCGTCGTCATGGATAATATCGTCGGGACGCAATAATACATTGACTATTTGTTTGTCTGTAAAATCATCAAAAGTAGATTTTTTTGCTTCGCTATCCATGCGCCCATTTTGGCTACTAATCATCGACGTTTCAATGCGCTTTTGCATTGTTTGTTGAGTCTTTACCACCTTGGTGAATAATTTACCTAAGGCCGTTTCAACACATGCCTCAGATTTGTTGTACTCACCCTGAATAAATACGCCTTCGCCAACAAAATTTGCCACAAAATAAGTCTGTGGTTCATGATACAACGAATAGGCGTTAGAGAATTGCTGTAACCGCCCTTCTGCTACAATCGCTATTTTATCGGCAAAGGCGAATGCTTCACTTTGGTCATGCGTGACTAAAATAGCAGTTAAGCCTAGACGTTTAATAATATCGCGAACATCATGTGTGACTTGCTCGCGTAAAGTTGGGTCTAAACTCGAAAATGCCTCATCCATTAATAGAACATCGGGCTCAGGTGCAATGGCACGGGCGATGGCTACTCGTTGTTGTTGCCCACCCGAGAGTTCTGCCGGATATTTTGCAGCAAGCTCAGCAATGCCCATAATATCCATATAGTATTGTGCTTTTTGTTTTTGTTCGTTGACCGTCAGTTTAAATAAACCAAACTCGACATTTTGTTGCACTGTCATATGCGGAAAAAGCGCGAAATCTTGGAAAACTAAGCCTAAGGAACGGTCTTGCGGTGGCACCATGGTATGCAAACTGGCAACGCACTGCCCATTAATGGCAATCTCGCCCTTTTTAAGCTGCAAAAAACCTGCAAGCGCTCTCAACAAGGATGTTTTACCGCTACCTGAAGGTCCCAAAATACACGCTACTTCACCACTTTCTAGAGAAAAACTCACGCCCTCGAGAACACATTTGTTATCGTAGGCTAAGTCTACATCACTCAGTTCAATTAGCGCTTGGCTCATATTTTTTCTAAACTCTTAGTTAGTAAAATAACAGGAATAATACCTGCAAACACAATACTGACAGCCGGTAAAGCGGCATCGATTAAACGCTCATCTGAGGCTAATTCGTAAGCTTTTACGGCGAGAGTATTAACATTAAAAGGCCGCAAAATTAATGTCGCCGGAAGTTCTTTTAATACGTCAACAAACACTAAAATACAGGCGCTTATTAAACTAGCGCTAATCAGCGGAGCATGCACTGTTCTTAACACTCGACCACGACCCGCTTTTAAACTAATGGCTACTTCGTCTAAATTAGGCTTAATGCGCTCTAGACCTGTATCAGTATTATGCAAAGCAACACTTAAATAGCGTATGGCGTAAGCGAACACAAGAATAGTGATTCCGCCTGAAATAAGCAAACCTGGTTGGTAATCAAATAAGCTATTACTCAGTATATTCAATTGCTTATCAGAAAACCCCGCTACTTGCACTACCCCAACCGCAATTACCACACCGGGCAAGGCGTAACCTAAACCCACAAATTGGCTTGCAAACTGAATACTTTTAGAAGCAAATTGACGTTTGCAATAACTGATTATTAAGGCCGCAGTCACAATTACTATTACACTAATGCCGGCTAATTTTATACTCGTGAATAAAAGCGGGAAATATTCATCAAAGGCATCTGCATTGGCATATTCTATAACCCAATATAACAATTGAATAAAAGGCACTACAAAGCCAAATAAAGGTGGCAACAAACAAACTAAAAATAAGCCATAGCTTGTCGCACCATACTTTCTTTTTGCTTCGGTTGTGCGATTATGACGAGCCTGAAAACGTGAGTGATGTTTACGACTGTTTTTCTCGAGCCACAAAAATATAAATACAAATAAACAAAGTAAGCTAGCCAACTGGCTTGCAGCAAGCGCGTTTCCCATACCAAACCAAGTCCGATAAATACCTGTTGTAAATGTGTTTACACCAAAGTAAGCGACAGTTCCATAGTCAGCCAAGGCTTCCATCATAGCAAGCGCGGCGCCAGTTAAAATAGCTGGTCGTGCTAAAGGTAGTGCTACCGTTTTTATGTAACGCCATTTAGACATACCTGCAAGTTGAGCAACCAAAGAGAATTGACTCGATTGTTCTTTAAACGCTGTGCGGGCAAGCAGATAAACATAAGGGTATAAAACCAAAATCATCATTGCTATCGCGCCACCTAAATTGCGGATATCAGGTAATATGCGTGTGTTGCCCTGTGTGCCGAACCAAACACGTAAACTTTCGTGCAGCGGGCTGGCAAAATCAAATACACCGGTATAAGTATAAGCAATGATATATGCAGGCATAGCTAAGGGTAATAATATTAGCCATCTGAGAATCGATTTTCCGGCAAAGTCGTAATGCACCATCAACCAAGCTAAGTAGCAACCAATTAACGAAGTGCCAATACCGACGCAAAATGCGAGTATCAGACTATTGCTTATATAATCAAACAAAACTGTACTGACTAAATGCTCCCACACTTGCAAATCAATATAAAATACACTCGCAAAAATAACCAATAACGGGACTGCAAAGAGTCCCGTTATAAATATTGTACTAACAAGTAATTTGCTAAAGCGTTGTATCACTCGTTATTTCCAGCCCGCCCTATCCATTAGGATTAGCGCATTTGCATTGTTTTTTCCTATTGTTTTAAGGTCAAGGTCTTGCCCTTTGAATTCGCCAAATGACGCGAGTTCGGGGCTTAAGGCTACGCCGTCGATTACTGGATACTCATGGTTAATTTGCGCATACCATTGTTGGGCCTCATCGGTCAGCATATATGCTAGTAATGTTTCAGCATTGGCTTTGTTTTTCGCGTGTGCAGTGATAGCAGCACCTGATACATTCACGTGGGTTCCCATGCCAGGCTCGCTGCCTGTCAAATTGGTTTGATCGTGCCATATGACCTTAACTTGTTGAGCTACTTCACGAGTAGTTTTATCCTTAGCTGCTAACATGCCTCCAAGATAATAAGTATTGGCAATGGCAATGCTGCATTCGCCAGCTACCATGGCCTTAATTTGGTCGCGGTCACCGCCTTTTGGGCTGCGAGCAAAATTAGCCACCAAGCCTTTTGCCCACGCGAGCGCTTTTTCTTCTCCCCACAAAGCGATTAAACCAGACATCATAGATTGATTATATATATTGCTAGACGACCGAATACACACACTATTACGATATTTTTCGTCAGTCAATTGCATCAAAGAGACTAAACTATTGTCTTCAAATGTGCCCTTTTTTACCATGATAGGTCTAGCGCGCTTGGTTAAGGCTATCCATTTTCCTTGCTTATCCTGCCATTTTGCGTCTAGCTTTGATAATACAGTTTGCTCAGAAATAGCTTGGGTCAAACCCATTTGTTCAGCTCTCACTAGGCGCCCAACGTCAGCCATCACTATCATGTCGGCAGGGCTAAATTGCCCTTCGGCTTTAAGGCGACTAATTAAAGCATCACCTTTGCCTGTCACCAAATTAACGGTTATACCAGTTTCTTCAGTAAATTTATCCAATAGCGGTTTGATAAGCGCTTCTTGCCTTCCAGAATACAAATTAATTTCTGTTGCAAGAACGGGTGCACTAATAAATATCAGTAAAGTTGCAATAATAAGGCTTTTGATAAGATACTCCTTTCCAATTTAAAAAACACAAAAGTACTAAAACATGCTGTTTCCGGCTCGCACTTGTACTAAATTGATATTAAATGTGGGTTAAATGATAATAAGTCTCACTAAGGTTAAGAGTAGCACAGGCACTATTCACTTGAATAGTAGTTTTGCATAAAAGTGAATAACTTTAAGAAATCGGTGTAAACTCCAAAAGGAGTGTTGATCCCGAACATTGAATACGCTAAAACCTCTTTTATACTTAGACAAAGCGTTTTGCGTTTATCGCAAATACCTTACAAAAATCATCAACCTTATTTAGGAATCTTCTACAATGAATAATTCAAAACTTGTTTATTCAACCGACTTTGGGCGCATAAAAAACAGCGCAGATACCCAACAACAAGTGCCGAAAGGCGATGGAATAGTACGTATAAAACGCATAACAAAAGGCAAAAAAGGCAAAGGGGTAAGCGCTATTGAAGGCCTTGATATGGATGCTAAAGCCCTGAAAAACTTATGTTCTGACTTAAAAAAGCACTGCGGCTGCGGTGGCAGTGTCAAAGGTTTTACGATAGAAATTCAAGGTGATGTGCGTGACAAACTAAAAGTCTATTTAGACAAGCTTGGATTAAAAGTGAAATTAGCAGGAGGATAATTCTAATTATTTGAGCATAATTGGCCGATATATGTATTACAAAAAGTAATAGCGTAGAAAACAGCAACCAAAGAGAACACCACATGCAGCAACTATTGATATCTGATTTACATATTTTGTTGGTAGAACCTTCAGATACGCAAGCGAAAATAATCAGTAGTTTATTAACAAAAGAAGATGTCAATGGCGTTGATATCGTAAAAAATGTGGCCCAAGCAAAAGCCTCAATCGACAAACACAACGTAGATTTAGTTGTGAGTACTATGTATCTGTCTGATGGCACTGGCTTAGATATTATTACTTATCTCAAAAACAATACAAGCACCGCTAGTATACCTTTTATGCTGGTGTCTAGTGAAACCAGCATGCAACGTTTAGAGCATTTTAAACAATCAGGGGTGGCGGCCATATTACCCAAGCCATTTGAACCCATTCATTTACAAAGAGGGCTGAGTGCCAGTTTACAGTTATTAAACGAAGAAGAACTCGATTTAGAGCTGTTTGATGTGAATCAGTTGCGCGTTTTATTAGTAGATGACAGTTTGCTTGCACGCAATCACATAAAGCGTGTTCTGCAAAACATGGGGATAGAAACCATCACTGAGGCTGAAAATGGTGCGCATGCGCTGACATTTTTAAAAGACATGGAATTTGATTTGGTGGTGACGGACTATAATATGCCAGAAATGGACGGTAGAGAACTATCTGAATATATTCGCTTCAATCCACAAACGACCCATATTCCTATCATTATGGTGACATCTGAATCAACCGATAGTTTACATATGTCGAACATTCAACAGACTGGGGTGAATGCCCTTTGCGACAAACCTTTTGAAGCCGCAGAAGTTAAGCAGATTTTAGGATCATTGCTAAATTAATAGCCCCCGCTCATTTACATCATCCTGTCTATTTTTGGCTCACTTTTTGGGCTTATTTAGCACATAGCCATATAATTTAAAGCAAATAAGTCGTTGACACTATAGGCGCTCTTTTTTACATTGCTAATATTACAAAGTATTTACGAATTTATTGAGAACCGCTAGTGTCCAAAGAAGTTTTAAACGAATTGCGCGAGAAAATAACGGCGACTGATAGTCAATTGCTTAGCCTTATCGCAAAAAGACAAACACTTACTGCCAAAGTGGCAGAAACAAAAGTTAAACATCAGATATCGGTGCGTGATAAATCCCGCGAGGAACAGTTACTCCTGCGTTTGATAAAACAAGGACAAGAATGTGGGCTTGATCCACACTTTATAACAAAGTTGTTTCAAGTGATCATTGAAGATTCTGTGCTGCAGCAACAGTCATTATTGCATGAATGGGCGAACCCTGACTCACGCCTACAAATTAACCGAGTCGCTTTTTTAGGAAAGAAAGGGTCTTACAGTTATCTAGCTACCCAAAAATACTTTTCCCGTAGACCCGGTGATTTAGTTGAAATTGGCTGTAATAGTTTTGCTCAAATCATTGATAAAGTAGAAAAAAATGAAGCAGACTTTGCAGTTTTACCAATCGAAAACACAAGCTCTGGTAGTATTAATGAAGTTTTCGACCAACTGCAGCATACTCGTTTAAATATTGTTGGAGAGTTAACACACCCTATTGAACATAGTCTTTTAGTGCATGAAGGCGTTAGACTAGAAGATATAAAAACAGTGTATACCCACCCACAAGTGTTTGCTCAATGTAGCCACTTTTTGGCAGGCCTAGGAAATATCGAAGTTAAAACTTGTGATAGTACAGCCGATGCTATGGTCAAAGTGGGTGAGTTATCTGCACCTAATGCCGCTGCAATTGGGTCTGCAGAAAGTGGGCATTTGTATGGACTCAAAGCAATTAAGTCTGATTTGGCCAATCAGAAAGAAAATCATAGCCGTTTTATAGTCGTAGCCAGTCAATCAATAAAGGTACCGCTACAAGTACCCGCAAAAACAACGGTGATTATGTCCACTGTGCAATCTCCCGGTGCTCTGTGTGACGCACTCACGGTGCTCAAAAATAATAATATCAACATGACAAAATTAGAGTCTAGGCCAATAAATGGCAACCCTTGGGAAGAGATGTTTTATGTAGATATGTTGGGTAATATTGAAGACGGTCCAATGCAATTGGCATTTGAAACGCTTAGAGGCATGACGCGCTATTTTAAAGTGCTTGGTTGTTACCCTGTAGAAGAAATCTCGCCTACCAGAATCGCCGCGTCACAAGCGCTAACCGAGGCTCAAAAAGAATGAGCCTGGCTTAGCTTGTAATGGCTAGACTTTAAAACGATTAATCATTTCCATGCTATGAGCGGCTATTCTAGCCAATTCTGTGGCCGCTTGACTTGATTGCTCTGCGCCTGTTTCAGCGTCGTGAGCCATGCGTCGAATATTTTCAATACTGCCTGTGACGGTTTTTGAAGTGTGTGATTGGCTTTGAGTCACCTCAGCAACCACTGCGCCTAAGCGGGCATTTTCATCTAACACATTGGCCACACTCTCAAGTGCCTCGGTAATTAGAGAAACCATGTCTATGCCCTCGTCTGCGGCACTTACTGCGTTATTCATAACCTCTGCACTGCGGTCTGAAGCACCCGTCATTACATCTATAATTTGACTGATTTTTCCGGTCGTTTCTTGACTCCGATTCGCCAATGCTCTTACTTCATCAGCAACAACCGAGAATCCGCGTCCTGCATCACCTGCTCGCGCCGCTTCTATAGCAGCATTTAAGGCCAATAGGTTTGTTTGATCAGCGATACTATTTATATCATCTAAGAATACAGTGACGTTGTTCACCTCATCGCGCAAGCCACTAATAGTGGTACCCGTAGTTTTGATTAGGTCGACTAAGTTTGTTAGTTTTTGTGTCGCTAACTTAGTGTTATCAAAATGTTCTTGCAAGCCTTCATTAACCGTTTGGCTTTTGGTTTGATTTTCACTTACAGTAACTGCAATATTGTCGATAGAAGTCGCGAGTTCGCTAATTGAATCGTTGACTCGGCTAGTTTCACTGCGCTGCTCTGTCGCATTCGCGGTAGTAGACTGTGTCACCGCCATTAGTTCTTCAGAGGTTGAGGCTAGCGATGTAGAATCGTCACGTATGTTGGCAAAAATATCGTGAACTTGCTCAATAAAACCGTTAAACGCTATTACAAGTTTGTCGATTTCAGTAATACCACATTTTTCCAATCGAATTGTCAGATCAGCATCACCAGTAGATAAATCTTCACACATTGCACCCACTTGATTTAATGGCCTTGTAAATTTGAGTACCAATGCAAATGCCACTACAAGCGACACAGCTAATACCACTGCACCTACACCAATCAATACCCATACGAGGGCACTTTTTGTCTCTGACACCAATAATAATGCCTCTTGTGCATCAATCTCAGCTAACAAAGCATAAGAGGTATCGCCTAGGGCAAATTCACCGTATGCAGAAAAAACATCTACGCCGCGGTAATCCACAATACTTTCAAAACCTGAGTTTCCGTTTAAGGCGTTTTGCACCGACAAGGTATTAACTTCAAGCAAGCCTACCGTTGTGCCTGCCATATCAACTTTTTGCGTTTGTTCTGGGCGATAGCTTCTAAGACTTTCTGTGAAACTGTTCGCATCCTCCAAATAAAACCGGCTCTCGGTTACCAACTTTTTGTTGCCATTGACTAAATAGGTTTCACCTGATTGACCATATCCGTTGTTCTCCCAATCTTGATTATGCGTCATGATATTGTTGACACGATCAAGAGGAATTTGAAAGATAAGCACACTGACTAATTGTTCGCCATTATAAATTGGAGTAGATATAAATCCTGCCATGGCATTGTATGAAGGTAAATAAGGTGATAATTCGCTATAACTAATTGTACCTTTAGCATTGTTTGCCAATGCTTTTTTAAAAGCAATACCAATACCAGAGTTTGCGTAGGGTCCAGACTTCAGGCTGGTTGCGTAGTCTAGTTCCTTAAACACACTATAGGTAATATAGCCACTAGCAGGCTCAACTAGAAATATATCGTAATAACCGAAATCTTTTAAGAATTGGCGTGCGTCTGGGTGAAACTGATTATGCAATCTTGCATAGTCTGAGCCATTGTTTAAATTAGATAAACCATCTTTGCTGCCTATTTCGTAGTCTGATCCCGCAATAAAATCGTACTGAAGCGCCTTACTGTTTTGGTTGAGAGGCTCTATCAGTGTATTTATATTAGAAACAGGTTCACCGTTTCGTTGAGAATAGAGTGAAGCAAAATCATTTTTATAGTAACTCTCTAAACTTGATAATTCACCTGTATTGATTGCGCCTCGCTGCGTGGCATAATCGTTAAAAGCATTTTCAAAATCAATCGCCGCTTTTACCCAGCGCGAATTATTTGCTTGGTTCAACAATTGATTTTCTACTACGGTGAAGTAGCTTGAAAGAGAATTGCTTACATTCACCAACTTTCCTGAGAGTTTACTTTGTGCTTCTTCGGTCAAGGATGAACTCAAAGAATTATTTAGTGATACAAATAAAGCAGCACCCATCAATATAATAGCAATGGTAGGAAGACTTAAAAGAGCCGACAATAAACGAGAACGCAGGGACAATGGCTTCACCTTTAAAAGTAGGAGTTAATTTAAAAGCGAAGTAGAATATTGAAGTGCTTAGCAAGCGACGTTATTTATTTCGTAACAGTTGCCCATCATCAGCTTTGAGCAACATTTGCTTACTATCTTTTAGACAGGTTTTTGCATAGTCACCAAACCAAGCTTGAACATCTTCAAAAGCCTCAATAAAACTCGACTTTTCATTATGTTTAAGCAGGTTAAGGGCTTCACCAAATCTAAGATGAAATCTCTCCAATAAATCGACATTCGCTCGATTATTGAAAATAATATCGGCATACAGTGCAGGAGCTTGAGCAAAAAGTCGCCCAACCATAGCAAATTCTAAACGATAAATTGGCGAACTAAATGCAATTAATTCTGATAGTTCTGGGTTTTCTTGTGCTAAGTGTTGCCCATACACAAAAGTATTGAAATGTCGCATTACTTGAATAAACGCCATAGCATTATCGTGCTTGTCGGCATTGGTTTGGTATATTTGCGCTCCCCACACAGTCATTTGTTCGATAAGCCATTGATATTTATCAGGATATCGCCCTTCGCATACAACAACCACTTGTTTGATCATACCAGGAGCATCGGGTCCAAACATGGGGTGTAATCCCACTACAGGACCTGCATGCACGTTAAGCATTGCCTCTAAAGGTTCTTTTTTAATACTGGTTACATCAGCCAATACACAATTATCAGGTAAACTTGGCAATTGTTTAATTAAGTCATTGGTAAGGTTAATTGGCACTGCCATTATGACCAAATCAGCATCCGCTAAAATAGAAGCTCTTTTTGCCCAAGCGTCTTTGTCTAACGACAAGGTATGGTAATCAGAATTTGCAAATAAATTTACTAGCAATTTTCCTAGTGCACCTTCTCCACCAACCACCACAACTTTATGAATATTGGCATTGATTTTCGAATAATTGGCATGTTGCGAATAATAAGAATCTCGCATCATTCTACGCAGAACATCTTCAACCAAATCACCCGATAAATCTAAGGCTTCGGCTTGCGCTCGGCGAGAAGCAATCATACTCGCTTCTCGCTCAGGCACATAAATCGCCTGACTATTAGCACGTTTTACTGCGCCAACTTTTGCCGTTATTTTTTGCCGAGCCGCTAATATTTTCACTAACTCTTGATCTAGCTCATCAATTTTTTCGCGATATTCGTTCAGTGCTTGCTCGGGTGATTTGTTCTGCATATCTTGATTGGCTCGATTAATCAGTATTTCTTTTCTGCAAACGCATCGGCAAAACAGTAATCAATTTATCACGTGTTTCATGGATTAGTTTGTCGGTATCTTCCCAACTAATGCAACCGTCGGTAATTGACACGCCATAGTCCATTTCTTCTAAAGACTTGCCGTTTGAGCTCTGATTGCCGGGGTTTAAATGGCTCTCTAGCATAATGCCAATGATTGACTGATTACCTTCTAGAATTTGATTGACAACGTTTTGCGCCACTAATGGCTGACGTCTATAGTCTTTAGCACTGTTAGCATGACTGCAATCCACTACAAGCGATGCGCTTACACCATGATTTGTTAGTGAGTCTTCGCAATCGGCTACACAAACTGAATCGTAATTAGGTTGTTTGCCGCCGCGTAAAATAATATGACCATCGGGGTTACCTTCGGTTTTAATAATGCTCACTTGACCAGCTCTATTAATACCCATAAAACGATGACCAGAGGCAGCTGACTGCAAAGCATTAATCGCGATATTTAAGCTACCATCGGTGCCATTTTTAAACCCTACGGGCATAGACAAACCACTCGCCATTTCTCGATGAGTTTGCGATTCAGATGTACGAGCACCTATAGCAGCCCAACTAAAGAATTCAGCCAAATACTGGGGGCTTATTGGATCAAGTGCCTCAGTAGCGACCGGTATTTCTAGTTCTGCCAAATAATTAAGCAGCTCTCGTGCTTTGCGTAGCCCAGCCTCAATATCAAATGAATCATCAATATGAGGATCGTTGATAAGACCTTTCCAACCTGTTGTTGTGCGTGGCTTTTCAAAATAAACACGCATGACAATATACAAAGTGTCTTTATTTAACTCATGTAGTTCTTTTAAGCGCTTGGCATATTCTTTTGCGGCTTCAACATCATGTATAGAACAAGGCCCACATACCACTAGTAAGCGGTGGTCCTTACGTTGAATGATATCAGAAATAATATTGCGAGCTGATTGCACGTAAGCAAGCGCTTTATCAGACACCGGCATTTCTTCGGCTAATTGTTGTGGTGTAACTAATACTTTTTCGGAAGTGACGTGGAGGTCATTTACGCTATCTTTTTGCATGTTGTGTTAATCTTCAAATGTTATTTTTGACAGCCAAACACAGACGAATCTGCCAATTGACTGACGAATTTAATGGTGAATAGAGAAACCTTATTTTTATTATGTTTTGCGTTCTACTTTTAAGCTTATCTTTTACTTAAAAGTAAATGATTTCTGTCGATGTAGCGGATCTCTTACGCGGCCTATTTGCTTATGCTCAGGCTCTGTACACGTTGTAACAAACTTGCAGGTATTGAGCAAGCAAAATACTGACTAATATGACATATGCTAGCTAAAAAGCTAATTAGCATCATTTGGAGGTAAGCCCCTGAGCTATTTAAGGGCGCTTTAGGGCATCCATGCCCGCTTTATGATTACCCTGCTGGGTATACATAACTTGCATTCACACCTAATGGGAATCCTAGCGTCCAATAAATTAACAAGAATATAGTCCATGCTATTAGTATTGTGATGCTATAGGGAAGCATGATGGAAAGTAATGTTCCTATCCCAGTATTTTTTACGTAACGCTGGCAATAGAGCACCACTAAAGGAAAATAAGGCATCAATGGGGTAATAATATTACTCGACGAATCGCCTATACGATAAGCAATTTGAGTAAGATCTGGCGAAATATTTAATTGCATTAACATGGGCACAAATATTGGGCCCAAAAGCGCCCATTTTGCCGAAGATGACCCAATAAACAAATTCACAAAGGCCGTTAAGAAAATAATACCAACAATGGTGATCATCGCTGGCAAACCCAAAGACTTGAGTAACTCAGCTCCTTCTATAGCCATTAAAGCGCCAAGTTGCGACTTACCAAAAGCATCAATAAATAAAGCACAAAAGAAAGCCAGTACTATATAGTAACTCATGCCTTGCATGGCTTTGGTCATGCTATTAATCATGTCTTTCGTGCTTTTATACACCCCCGACATATAGCCGTATACAACCCCAGGCAGTAAAAATAATAGAAATATTATCGGCACAATTGATTGCATAACGGGTGCTTTGAAGCTGGTTAACTCCCCAGCAGCATCACGCATTGGACTATCTTCTGGTACTAATATAGCGATCAAGGCAATGATACCTAATAGCATTACAACACCTGACACCCTCAGTGCCTTGGTTTGTTTGGCGTCTAACTCATCAAACTTTGGAATGTCATCGGGATTGCCGTCTACTTCAACATTTTGCAATCGAGGCTCAACTACTTTGTCAGTCAAATACCAGCCGATACTCACAATTAAGAGTGAAGACGCTGAATTAAAAAACCAGTTGTTCAAAGGATTGATTTGTATTGCCGGGTCTACTATTTGTGCCGCTGTTTGCGTAAAGCTTTGTAATAATGGGTCTATGGCAGATGGAATAAAGTTAGCGCAAAAACCTCCGCTTACACCAGCAAAGGCAGCTGCAATGCCTGCTAAAGGATGTCGGCCCATGGCATAAAATATCACGCCTGCAAGAGGGATGACCAACACATAACCTGCATCGGTTGCGGTATGACTGATGATCGCAACCAATACTACCATTGGTGTGAGCAGGGCTTTTGGCGTAACATCTAACATGCGCTTTAAGCTGGCACTAATAAAGCCTGAATGTTCTGCAACTCCCACGCCTAGCATCGCGACTAAGACAACACCTAGTGGCGCAAAGCCAGTAAATATCTTCACCATTCTTGATAAAAAATCAGCGAGTGAATCGCCAGTTAACAAGTTTTGAATAACTATCGCTTCGCCTGTTGCCGGATTGATAGTATCCCATGTGAATTGCGACATTATTGCTGACAAAGTCCATACAACGACTAAGCAGAAAAAGAATATGATTGCAGGGTCAGGTAATTTATTCCCCACAACTTCGACTTTATCGAGTGCTCGGGTTACCCAAGTGGATTTGGCCTGCTGCATAGAGATTACTCCATTTTGTTATTATTATTGCTTGCTGAACAGTATATTGACTTTTTGCTAGAACAAAAATACTTACACAAATTACTTTCGATATACATGATTATGCGAGAACTGCTTAATATTGCAATATTACATCAAAATTAAATATCAATGTTCACATTTTATAAAGCTTTAAAACAAACATAAATACACTGTTCTAAGCTAATTTCCATTAGGTTAAAAGACTTATAGGAAATACTTGCTGCAAACACTTGACCATTGACATTGACGTTCACCAGCACCGCCTGCTCTTCTTTTTTTATGCGTATTACATAGCCTTTTAAGCAATTCAAGACACTCGTACTTTCTAAAACACCTTGCGATAGCATCAATACATGAGCGTCAACCACAAACACTTGTTCTTTAGTTAGCTTGCGTGGTGCCTTTTCATTCATTTTTTGATATACATATTGTTTTTTTTCGGGCGATGCACCATGGGTATTTACCCAATTGGGACTGTCTACAACGGGGAGTTCCCAAACAAGCAAATGATCATCTTCTTCTACATGACTAAACACGGCTTTAAAAGACGAAAAATAGCTCTCATTGGCATGCAGAGTATTTAACAGATAGTCTTGCATAACAGCGGCATCACCTTGTTTGATTATTGTGCCTTCGTTTATATAGGCGATTTGTGTACAAGATATTGAGAGCTCTTTTAATGAATGACTCACACATATAAATGCTAAGGCATAATTTGCATGCAAGTGTTTCACGATATCGAGCATTTCAGCACGTTTTTGCCAGTCAAGGGCAGAAAACGCTTCGTCTAGTAGCAAAATAGGTTTGCCACTTAATAATGCACGAGCAAAACAAACACGTTGTCTTTCACCTCCCGAAAGATGCTGTGTTTTTTGGCTGAGAATATCTTGTAAATCACATAATTCCACCACGTCCTGAAGTGACAATACGGCGTTTTTAGCACTGAGGCTTTTTGTTGTAATCAGTTCTAAATTGGCGAATACATCTAAATGTTCAAATAAAACGGTTTCACTACCTAAATATACGCAGGGATTTTCATAGGCATTGTCATAAATACAATGTTCATTTTGCCAAGTTAGTGTCCCACTTGTCCCTGACAATTGCCCTGAAACGGCTTTTAATATGCTACTTTTGCCTGTACCAGAAGGACCATATATACCAAGAATCTCTTTCTGTGTATCAAGTGAATAGTTAAACGCAATATGCAAGGGATCTCGATTTTGTCGCGCGAGTGTATGTTTTAAGTTTATTGTTAATTTGCTCATACTCCCACACCTACACTCTTGGTATGTCGATTAAATCTATACAATAAGGTTAAACTTATTACGCTTGTAGCCAATAGGATTAAGGCTAACTGGTGAGCAGCGTCATATTGTAAACTTTCTACATGATTAAACAGAGCGATAGAGACGACTTGTGTACTCCCAGGTATATTTCCACCAATCATCAGCACTAAGCCAAATTCGCCTAATGTGTGTGCAAAGCCAAGAGTAGCTGCCGCAATAATACTATTTTTTGTCATTGGCAATATAATATAAAAAAAGCTTTTTATTGGCCTTATACCCAAGGTACTTGCAGTAACAATCACTTGCTTAGCTGTTTGCGAAAAAGCGGCTACTAAGGGTTGCACTACAAACGGCAGTGAATATATAACAGACCCAAACAATATGCCTGCAAAACTAAATACGAACTGGTTGCCAACAATACTCACCCATAAACCACCCAGAAAGGTATCTGGTGAAAAAGCGGTTAATAGATAAAAACCTAACACGGTTGGAGGGAGTACTAAAGGCAAAGCAATTAAGGCTTCGAAAAATGATTTGAAACGCCCCTGGTAATTTGACAACCACCAAGCAAGTGGCAAACCCAAGAGTAACAAAATTAACACGGTAAATAATGCTAATTGCAATGTCAGCCAAATGGCTTGCCAATGATTGCTTAATTCACCCAAAACTATTTACCCGTCTGTATACTATTGATGTTTTTATTATGCTTATATCCGTACTTTTGCAATTTCATTTGAACACTTGGACTTAACAAAAATTGTACAAAAGACCGCACAACATCTTTATTTTTTGAACGTTCAAGTACCACCAATTGCTGCTCAATAGGTTTATAGTAGACCTGTGGAATACTATAGTACACTTTGTATTTATCGCCCTTTAGTAAGTTACTTGCTTGCACTAACAATGATTTAGACAAGATACCAAATTGAGCATTACCAGAATCGACAAATTGAAATGCCTGAGTTACGTTTGTGCCAAACACTAAGCGCTTTTCTGCTGTAGAAAATAATTCGCTTTGGGTTAATATCTCGTAGGCAGCCAACCCATATGGTGCAAGATCCGGTTTGGCGATGGCAATTTTTCCTTCTTCACTACCAATAAGCCTGTCTAAAACATCGATACTAAAAGCCATATCTTTAGTTTGAGGCAATAGCGGTTCTGAACGCCACAACACAAGTTGCCCATATGCATAAGTATGCCTCATTAGCGTTAAGTTTGCCTGCTCGAGTAAACGCGGCCTGTGCGTGTCAGCTGACATAAAGACATCAAATGGCGCGCCTTTTATTATTTGTGCATATAAAAGTCCACTCGAGCCAGTTACTATTTTAATATCCTCAGCACGCCATATTTGTTCTTTCGGGCGTTCTGCCAATAATGCTTCTAAGGCATATCTGAAATTACTGGCTACAGCGACTGTTATTTGTTTGTCTTGTGCAAAGACAGTAGATGTTAATGAGCAATAAAGTAAGCTTAACAATACCCAATAATACTGGTAACGAGCGCTCAGCCTAAAGCGTCGATTGTACTGGGTCGACTTACTGCAACAACGCATCAAAGGGTTCTATCATCACGTTTTCGCCAACTGCCACATCGCCCCGCTCTTGTTCTAATACAACAAAGCAATTACTTGAATAAAAACTAGAAAACACCCCCGAACCCTGGGCTTTTTCGAGCCTAACCAACAAATTGCCATCTTCGATGTAATAACATCCCCTTTGAAAGTCTGTGCGTCCAGGGCGTTTACGTATCGCCTGTGCGGCTTTAGCAGGGATAAGTATAGGTTGGTTAATGACCGCACCCGACATTTTGCGTAAAGCATCCGCAGCAATTTTATGAAAGGTGACAAAAGCAGAAACTGGATTACCCGGAAGCCCGATAAAAATACTGTTTACTAACCGTCCAAACGCCAACGGTTTACCCGGCTTAATGGCTATTTTCCAAAAATCAACGTGGCCGATATCGTTAACGATTTCTTTTACAAAATCAGCCTCTCCAACTGACACGCCACCCGATGTGATCACGCAATCTGCAAGCCTATCGGCTTCTAACAAAACATCCCTTATACATTGTTTGTTGTCAGCTACTTTACCAAGATCAATAACATTATATTGCATTTTTTCAAGTAGGGCCTTGATTGCGGGCCTATTACTGTCGTAAACCGCAGCTGTTTGATGAGCTTCGCCCGGTGTTAACAATTCATCGCCGGTAGAGAATATAGCCACTGTTAAAGGCTTATATACGCTGATTTCAGATAGCCCTAATGAAGCAATCAAGCCAATATCTGATGCTTTAATAAGCCTACCCTTATGGAGTATGACCTTGTTTTTAGCAATGTCTTCTCCCGCCAATCGAATAGCCTGCCCAAGCTTAGGTTTTTTAAGCAATACCAAATGATTATTTTCATTTTTGGTATTTTCTTGCATTTGAACACAATCGCAGTCATCAGGTATGGCAGCCCCAGTTGTTATCCGCACACATTCGCCGATATTCACTTGACCAATGAAAGGTGAACCAGCAAGACTCTTGCCAATCACTTTAAATTGTTCAGTTGTATCGATATCTTGATACCTGAACGCATAACCATCCATTGCTGAATTATCGAAGGCGGGCACATTAATGGGTGAGGCAATGTTGTGAGCTAATACTCTCCCCATTGCTTGGTCAAAACGAATAATTTCGACGTCTACCGCTTTAGGAAGCAGTTTTTCAATATGTGCTTTTGCCTGTGATAGAGTCTGTAAGTCAGACGTAAAACAATCTGCCGGCATGCAGTACGCCTCCTCTGCCTATCAGTTAGTTTTGCGCAAGTATCGTAAACGAATAATCAGGGCTAATCCAATTAACAATACAATGTTAATAGAACCACCGCCTGAACTATCACCACCATCAGGATTTGTGGGTTGCTCTGAACTGCTATCGATAAGGGTATTGCTAGCAGGATTTAAATCTGAGTTCGTTACACGAGTCGCATCTATCACAACAATATCCGTAATAATGACAAAGTTGTCATCATTAGGGACAACATTATTAGTTGCATCGGTAGTTGAATAATCGCGCAGAGGTAATTCGGCTAAGGCACCACCAAAATTAAATCGTGACAAGTTGGCGATAGCGTCAACTACTTCCATACCATTACCTAATACTTGGCCAAAAACTGAAAAGCCACCGTTTTGTGGATCTAATACTGTGGCATTATTTTCAAGGTTAACAAAAAATTGAGAGGTCGCACTGTCAGGGTTGCCGCTCAGTTTAGCCATGGCTATGGTACCACGAAGGTTTGACAATTCAGGTTCATTGACAACGGGTGCACCAGTTGCCACTTCGTCCAGAGGAAAAGCGTTATTATATGTAAAACCGCCCATTTGAACCACAAAGCCAGGTACGCTTCTGTGTACAACATTATTAGCATAAGCCCCAGAATTAACATAGTCTAAAAAGTTATTTACGGTCTGCGGTGTGACATCGTCAAAAAGATTAACTTGAAAATCACCAACGACAGTGCGGACTTCAACGACGGTGGCTTTAACTATATGACTTACGCTAAGAGATAGTGTTAATAAGCAAAAGCCCAATAAAAGGTTATTTTTCACTGCTAAGTTCTCATTTTTAATGACTAAAAAGGCTTATAAGGATATAGCAGAGAATTAACGAAATCTAGCAAAGTTAGCGCATTGTGATAGTTTCTTTATAATTTTCTATGTTTATGGCTCGTTTTAAACTTGAAGAGCTTAAATTGTATATTTATTGGACTGGTAGATTGCTAAAAAATTGTAAAATTGATAATGTCTCGGATTGAGAATGTAACATTGCACTAGCAATATTGATAAGAATAAGTTCGCCCTAATGCACTTAATACGTAAACCAAGTGAAATAAGGAAGTTGTCGTGAATAAACGGATTAGCACACTGTTAGTTGCAGTTCTATTTATTATTATTTGTATTGCTGGTTATTTTGCAATAAAAGACTTGGCTGGTTCGCAAAGCCAGCAGCAACAACAGTCAGTATCACCAATCTTTGGTTTGATTGAAAGTGAATTAGTTGAACCATTGCACATCGCAAAAACACTAGACAAAATTGGCGTATATAAAGAATACTTTAATGTCGAAGAGCCTGAAGAAGCTCCCTTAGTTGCTCAATTAAAAGAATATAACGAATTATTTGAATTAGAGTTTTATGTCGCTCATGAAAAATCAAGGAAGCAATATAATTCAGATGGTCGAGTATTTGACCTGATTGAAGGTCAAGTCATTTGGTATTTTGCACTTAAAGAAGAAAACGAGTCAGAAATTCAAGCTGTTTTAGGTAAACGAGAAGATGTGCATCTATATATTGATGTTAGACAGTATGATGAAGATGGCAATTTTATAGGCTTTGTCGGTGTAGGTAAGTCTCTGAATGATTTTATAAAATCGTTTGAACAATATAAGTCACAATACGGCCACGAATTTATTTTCGTCAATAACCGAGATGAAATAGTATTGTCCTCACGGTCTGATTTGCTCCCAACCAACTCAGAACGCAGTGATGGCACTATTGGCATCAAAGATATATCAGACCTTAGTTGGTATGAGGAATTCACTTCTAAAACACAAAACAAGATAGAACCTAGCATAGTGGTTGCTGGTGAAGATGGGGACTTGTTAGTATCAGAATTAAGTATTGAATCACTCAATTGGTCTTTATATTTACTCACGCCACTAAGTGCTAGACAGCAAGAAGTCAACCAATTGTTTGCCGTGTATGCTGGCATAGGCATGCTTAGTTTGTTCTTTTTATATAAAATCGTATATAGCTTGGTAAGCTTTTATATTAACAAAATGAGCAGAAAATTTAATTATGACCCGCTAACAAACCTCTCTAATAGACAGTATGCGAGCTTATATTTTACTCGCTCTCGACGTGAAAATAGGCAAACAGCCATATTATTGCTCGACCTAGATCACCTTAAAAAGGTCAATGATACACACGGACACCATGCCGGAGATGAAATTATTAAATCGCTTGCACAATGTATTTCTGAAAATGTTCGCCCTCAAGATTTGGTGGTTCGTTGGGCAGGTCAACAATTTGTTATTATTATGACAGGTATCGAAAAAGAAGAAGCTGAAAACACAGCAGAGGATTGCCGAGCGGCAATCCAAGCTCACAGCATTACCGTGGACAGTTCTTTTGTGAGCGTAACCGCTAGCGTGGGAGTGTCGTACTCCCGCGACTTGGGCGACTCTTTAGACTTGATGATGGAGTGGTCGACACAAGCTCTGGAAAGAGCAAAAGCAGCTGGCAAAAACATAGTGGCAAGCAAGTAAACGTAAAGTCACACGAAAAGCCTCAAGCCAGAGGTAGCCCTTAAGCCAGAGGTAGCCCTACCCAATATTAAGGCATAAAATGCCATGGATGGCATTTTCTGAGCGGCCATGGATGGCGCACAGCGTCCTTAATATTGGGTAGGGCTACCTCTGGCTTGAGGGCTTGAGGGCTATCAGTTTAAGGCATTAAAAAACCCGCTGTAAAAGCGGGTTTTTAATGTTAACAGTAACGGTAAATTAGAATTAGTTAAGTTTTTCTTTGATACGTGCAGATTTACCTGAACGCTCACGTAGATAATACAATTTAGCTCTGCGTACCGCACCGCGGCGCTTCACTTCAATTGAGTCTATAGCAGGGCTATGAGTTTGGAACACACGCTCTACACCTTCTCCGCTTGAAATCTTACGAACTGTAAAAGCAGAGTGTAAACCGCGGTTACGCTTAGCGATACATACACCTTCGTATGCCTGCAAGCGCTCTTTGTCACCTTCTTTTACTTTAACACGCACTATTACTGTATCACCAGGGCCGAACTCGGGGAGATCGGTCTTGAGTTGTGCTTCCTCAATTTTTTTGATGATATCTTGATTGACTTTAGCCATCGTATCCTCACTTCCTAGAAATAACTGTCATTTGCCACAACAAGCTTTGCCTACTCGTCTTTATTAAGATCCGCTAAAATTGCTTGTTGCTCCTCAGTCAGAGCTAGTTTCTTTAATAAATCAGGGCGTTTTCGTTGAGTTCGTTTGACCGACTCAATTTGTCGCCACTGCCTAATTTTTTCATGATCGCCACTTAACAACACTGCCGGAACTCGCTTCCCTAGATAATTTTCAGGCCTTGTATAGTGCGGACATTCTAACAAACCGTTGGTAAACGAATCGTCTACCGCAGATTGATTATGACCTAACACTTCTGGTATTAATCGAGAAACTGCGTCCATTAATACCATTGCCGGCAACTCTCCACCACTTAGTACGTAATCGCCTATAGACCATTCTTGATCTACTAAGCTCTCGATTAAACGTTCGTCAATGCCTTCGTAGCGCCCTGCTATCAAAACCAAATCAGTAAACTGACTCAAGTTTTGTACGCCTTCAAAATCTAGTTTGCGTCCCTGTGGTGTTAAGTAAACCACCTGTACATTTTTCGCTGAAGCCTTTTTGGCGTCAGCAATAGCGTCTGCTAATGGTTGTATCATCATCAGCATACCTGGGCCACCGCCGTATGGTCTATCATCAACCGTACGATGTTTGTCGTGGGTATAATCACGAGGATTATACAAAGCCACTTCGATTAAGCCTTTTTTAACCGCCCTACCGATAACGCCCTGCGTAATAAAACGCTCAAACATTTCGGGAAACAATGTCACGACACTAAATCGTTGTTTTGCCTCAGAGGTAACTGGCATTAAAAAGCCGGGTCCCAATCTACCGTGATGGTATTTCCATCTTTATCAACGTTCAACACAACAGAGTCATGTAAAAACGGTAATAATCTTTCTTTTTGACCAAACGCGTCATTGATTTTTGCTTTAACTAGCATCACGTCGTTAGCGCCTGTTTCAAACAACTCTTTAACAACACCCATGTCATAACCTTTATCGGTTAATACCTGCATGCCTATTAGATCCTTCCAATAAAAATCGTTGTCTAACTCTGGCAATAAAGACGCATCAATACTAATTTCTGCGTTTTTAATCTCTTCTGCGTCGTCGCGACTCTCAATACCTTCTAATTTAGCAACCAAGCTATTGTTATGAGTACGCCACTGGTCAACTTTAATGTTTTTAGCATCACCATGAATGCTATTTAGCTGCCACGGTGAATACTCAAAAATATTATCTTTAGCTTGAGTAAAGCTGTTGATTTTAACCCAACCCTTGACACCGTAAGGTGCCCCGATTTTGCCAATAGTCAACTTGTCAGACGCTAAGCTCATCTTTACTCCAACTTACAAAAACCACTGCTTAAGCAGCAGCTTTTGCATCTTTTACCAAGCGCGATACGCGATCAGACAAACCTGCACCTTGACCAACCCAATACTCAACACGCTCAAGGTCTAAACGAAGCTTTTCAGCTTGACCTTGTGCAGTTGGATTGAAAAAGCCAATGTTTTCAATAAATTTGCCATTACGTGCACGACGGCTGTCAGCAACAACCACTTGATAAAAGGGGCGCTTTTTTGCACCACCACGCTGTAAACGAATAGTAACCATATATGCCTCAAACTCGTTGTAGCGTTACCGTTAACATACCCCTCTTCCCGCTACTGGAAAAAAGAGTGCGCGAATTATACGTATTGTGGACGATAAAGCAAGCAAATAAAGGCTCTCAGTTAGAATTTAAGTATTATTTATTGGAAGGGTGAGCCACTAGGGCAGGTTTATTACTAGAAGCTAGTTTTTTATTTTTTATTTCACCCCTTTTTATTCGCTCGTACGTCTTTTTATTGAGTGCAACGAATATACTTGTTGTACAGGTTGACTAGAGTGGAGAAAACCATGAATTATATTAATCAACAAAATGCTAAACCCAATGTTTTACGCTTGCCACTAATTATTTTAGCTGGCGCAGGTGTAACATTTTTATTGTTTGCAGGCATGCATACCATGATAAAGCAAGATATTGTAATGACTAAGTCGATACCGGAGCCAGTATTTATAGACTCTATACTGGATATTGAAGAAACAATAACGGTTGAGCAGAACAGGCCGAAGCCACCGCCTGAAATTTTAGAGCAACCTAAAGTTGTCCCGTTAATTGAAGATGAGCCTGCAGCCAAGACTGTTTTTACAAACTACGTTAGCACTCCCACAATAAATTTGAGTAAGGGAATGGACATTAGCTTAGCTAATATTGATACACAACCAAGACCAATGGTCAGAACAAACCCACAGTATCCTAGTGATGCTGCCAGAAACGGTATAGAAGGCTATGTCTCGCTGTCATTTGGTGTGTCACCGTCTGGGCAAGTTATCGATATAGAAATAATTGATGCCGAACCTAAACGAACATTTAACAACGCTGCCAAAAGAGCATTAAGCAGATGGCGCTATCAACCCAAAATAGTTGATGGTAGAGCAGTTGCAATGTCTGGCTTACAAGTTAGACTAGACTTTAGCTTGGACAATTAGGCACAAAATGCTCGCTTTTTTACAGTCGTTTTTTGATTCGAACATAAATCCAGAAGAAGCCTTGGCGCAATATATTTATAGCAAAAACAAACAAGCTATGAGTACTATTTACAATGCCTATGCCAATGATCTGTATCACTTTTTGTTAACCTTAAGTGATGCAGATGATGCCAAAGACATCGCTCAAAAAACATGGTTATTATTAATTGAACATCCAGAAAAGTGCAACGCCACAGGTAACTTGAAGTCCTGGTTGTTTAAAGTTGCTCGTAATGCCCTTATTGACGAATTCAGAAAAACCAATAGACTGCAAAGCCTGTCAGATTCAAATAGCGCAACCTTGGTTGAAGCCGCCAGTGCAGAGACTCAAAATGCCGCTTTACATTCAGAGCAAACAAATCAGCAACACTTTTTTGGCCAAGATTTTGACCGCGCTTTAATGAGCTTAAGTTTTAACCAAAGAGAGGCTTTTTGCTTACAACAAGATGGTTTTAGTTTAAATGAAATAGCAACAATAACGTCTTGCAATCAAGAAACCGTTAAAACCCGCATAAGGTACGCAAAAAAAAACTTAAAACGATCGCTGGAGGCCAATGATGAGTGATAAAATAAGCGACGATCAATTAAGTGCAAAATATCAACAGCGCAAACGACAACATCCGTCTCCTGTTGAGATTAAAGCACACATGCTAGACGCTGCAACAGTACCTAAAAAGGCGTGGTGGCATGTGGATTTGGGTCCATATGTTCAAGTAGCAACACTTTGTTCTGCATTAGTCATTGCTGTATATGTCATTGGTTTTCAAATACTCGACAGAAAAGCGGCTCTTGCAAATAACCCAAGCAACATTATTGACTATCAAACAGTTCAATTACATGTGATGGAATCAGAAAATCTTGCACTTGCAGGCATAAATGAAAGTAATAGAGTATCTTACAATCGAGCATATGCAGAATATGTGAAAAATAAAATAAACTTGGATATACATCATCAGACAATTGTTCGTGTTTTATCAAATACTCAAAACAATGATAATATATTGCAGTTAATCACTTGTGATGACGAATTAGTAAATATATCAAAAGAAGTATTAAATATTCTTGTCCCAGAGAATACAGAAGAGCGTTTAGGTTTATCTGAAGGGCAAATGTTAGCGTTGAATTTTAATGCTAAAGGCTTAATTATCGGCATAGATCAAAGCCAAAAATTGCTTTGCACTTAGCGGTTAAAAAAATCATTCTCTGCAGAGATTTAACGCTTATAAATTTATAAAGTTTGCCGATAGTTAAGACAACGAAGACCACGACGAAATTAATATGTTGCTGACAAGCGAATTTTTTGAAGAACTTTCTTACTTGTATATGCGTTGCTCTGCTACAGGTAACATTGTACATTGTAATAAATTTACTTGCTCATTAAGTGGTTTCAAAAAATCACAAATTATTAATAGTAACTTTATTGACTATTTTCACCCAGACGATACAGAAGAAGTGTTATCTATTCTACTTGTTGATGACGAATCGTCGGATAGTACCTGTAGTAAGGAGTACACGCATCGTTTTAGAAAAACTGACGGCAGTTATTTTTGGTGTAAATGGCAATGCATTCGCTCTCAACAAGACAACAGCATTTGTCTTATGGGTGAGGATGTTTCTGAACAGAAACGAATTAAGTCGGCAATTTTAGCCATTGAAGAAGTTACAGATACAGGGTATTGGGAGATTGATCTGGATACCGGTATTTTGTATTGGTCTGACAAAATTCACCAAATACACGAAACAGACAAGCATACCTTTAAACCCCGCATTGAAGATGGTTTAAAATTTTATGCTCCAGAGTCTATTCCCATATTAACCGATGCTCTAAAGGAGCTCGAAGAAACGGGGAAACCATATGAACTTGAACTTTCTTTTGTGACAAACAAAGGGAGGAACTTAACGGTCATAGCGCATGGTTTTTCTGAAACTAAGAATGGCCGCGTTGTGCGGAACTTCGGTACCTTTAAGGATCTCACACAACAAAAAGAAGAAGAAGCTTCTTTACGTACCCTAGAGCGTCGTATCATTTTGTCACTTGAAGCGGCAAAAATTGGTGTGTGGGATTATGACTTCGAGCAAGACAACCTCGTTTGGGATAAGCGTCTTTTAGAAATATTTGATAAGCAACCCGAGCAATTTAATAGTAGCTTCGAAGATTGGCGAAGCGCTGTTCATCCTGACGATATAGAAGTCGCAGAAAAAGCTTTTTTTGATTCAATTGAATCACGTGATTTTTTCAACCATACATTTCGTATCGTTACTTCTTCAGGTGAAGTAAAGCATGTGTTGGGCATGGCTTCAGCCGTTTATGACGAACAAGGAAATCCAGTTAAAGCAACAGGTGTCAACCTTGATCTATCAGAGTCTGAACGCACAAAACAAGCCTTAGAAAAAGCCAAGAACCAAGCACAAGAGAATGCCAATTTAGCGAAAAAGATGGCAGATAAAGCAAAATCTGCAGATACTCAAAAAAGTGTGTTTCTAGCTAATATGAGTCATGAAATACGTACTCCCATATCTGGTATTTTAGGCTTACTTGATATGCTCGCTGAAAATATAGAAAACGCTGGAAATAAAAATGATAAGCAGTTGAAATATATTCATATGGCAAAGAATACTAGTCAACACTTATTAAAAATAATCAGCGATATTCTCGATTTCTCAAAAATAGAAGCGGGTAAAATTCAAATACATAATAGCCCCATAGCGTTACAAAAAACCCTACTGGATATGATTGATAGTTATACCTTGCAAGCCAAAGAAAAAAGCCTCTTCTTGGATTATGCAAGCGATGGATTAGACGACTCGATCGTAATTGGTGATGAGGTTAGGCTCAAACAAATTCTATATAATCTGCTAAGTAACGCCCTTAAGTTTACTCAAAAAGGTGGGATCACAATACGAGCTAAATTGAGATTAGAAAAAGATGACATTGCAACTTTCATATGCTCAGTGGTAGATACTGGCAAAGGTATTCAAACAGATAAACTGGATATTCTATTTAGCCCTTTTGAACAAGTAGATGCTGGATCTTCAAAAAGTTCTGAAGGTACCGGTTTAGGACTAGCTATTTCAAATGATCTGGCAATGCTCATGGGTGGTAAAATATCTGCATATAGTGAGGAAGGAGTTGGCTCTACTTTTACGCTGCATTTGCCATTTAAGGTCGCAAAGGAACACAAAAATCCGCTTACAATAAGTCAACAAGTTCAAGGGCAAAGCACAGATGATGTGTTTAAAAATAAACATGTATTAGTAGTCGAAGACAATGAAATAAACCAAGTCATTGTCACTAACATGCTCGAACAATTGGGTCTAGAATTCTCCGTTGCAGAAGATGGCTTAGAGGCGATTGAAACCATGACCAACAGCGAGTCAAATAAATTCGACATGATATTAATGGATTGCCAAATGCCCCGTATGGATGGCTATGAAACCACACAAGTAATAAGAACTTCACCTGCCTTAGACAGGTTTAAAAATATTCCTATTATTGCACTTACCGCAAATGCCATGGTGGGCGATAGAGAAAAGTGTATTAAAGCTGGCATGAACGATTACATCGCTAAACCCTTAGCAAAAAATATTTTAGTCGCCAAACTCCAGGCTATTTTTTCCTAAACCCACCCATTCCCGGAGGGAGTCCACCCGGCATACCACCTTTGCTTGGCATACCGCCCATGCCGCCCATTCCAGCCATGCCGCCCATTCCACGCATCATGTTTTTCATTTTACCGCCACCCATTTTTTTCATCATTTTTTGCATTTGAGTGAATTGTTTTAGTAATCGATTAACATCTTGAATCTGTGTGCCTGAACCAGCAGCAATGCGTCTTTTACGTGATCCTTTTATTACATCTGGCCGTTTGCGTTCTCCGGGTGTCATTGAGTTAATGATGGCTTCCATTTGATTAAACTGCTTGTCGTTAGCTTGATCTTTAATTTTGGCACTCATTCCCCCCATACCTGGCATTTTGTCCATTAAAGACATCATCCCACCCATATTGCGCATTTGCGCAAGTTGTTCTTTAAAATCTTGTAAGTCAAAGCCTTGACCTTTTTGGATTTTCTTTGCAACCCGCTCAGCAGCTTTTTTGTCGACCTTACGCTCGACTTCTTCAATTAAACTCAATACATCGCCCATGCCTAGAATGCGTGATGCTATCCTTTGCGGGTGGAATGGTTCTAGGGCGTCGAGCTTTTCACCCATTCCTAAAAACTTAATGGGCTTACCAGTAATATGTTTAACCGATAAGGCAGCACCACCTCTGGCATCACCGTCTGCTTTGGTTAAAATGACGCCCGTTAAAGGCAAAGCTTGATTAAAGGCTTTAGCAGTATTTGCAGCATCCTGTCCGGTCATGGCATCAACAACAAATAAGGTTTCGACGGGATTAACCGCTGCGTGCAGCTGCTTAATTTCATCCATCATTTTTTCGTCTACCGCCAAACGACCAGCGGTATCGACTAGTAGCACATCAAAAAACTTTGTTTTAGCATGCGCAATCGCCGCATTCACAATGTCTACCGGTTTTTGCATAATTGACGAAGGGTAACATTCAACGCCAACTTCTTCAGACAAGGTTTGTAGTTGTTTAATGGCTGCAGGTCTATAGACATCAGCGCTGACCACGATTACTTTTTTCTTCTCGCGTTCAGTTAAATATTTAGCTAATTTACCAATACTGGTGGTTTTACCTGCACCTTGTAAACCGGCCATCATGATTACTGCAGGTGGTGTTGCGGCTAAATTTAGCCCCTCGGTACCATCGCCCATCGCGTTTTCAAGTTCATTTTGAACTATCTTTATAAACATTTGACCAGGTTGAAGACTTTTAGAGACTTCAATACCTAAAGCGCGCGTTTTTACATTGTTGATAAAGTCTTTTACCACCGGCAACGCGACGTCAGCTTCCAACAAAGCCATCCTGACTTCGCGTAAGGTATCTTTGATGTTATCTTCAGTCAGACGGCCTTTGCCACTGATGTTTTTAAGTGTTTGACCTAAACGGTCAGTAAGATTCTGAAACATAAAAATGCAATTTGTTATTTTCTAATTTGAGAAAGAGTATACAATATCCTGTAATGGATGGTAATAATTGTGCTCAGGTAAATTAACGAATGATACAAGTTTTATTTGTAGTTACTATTGCATGTTACTTTGCGGCGGGTTTTTTATACTTAAAGCAATTTTTTAAACATAGCGTTGCTTTAGTTAAATATTCATACCCACTAACAATGTTAGCCCTTGTAGGGCATTTAACTATGTTAGCCATAGCCGTTCAAGAAAGCTCGTCCGAACAATTAAGTCTATCATTTGTGGCAAGCATGTTAGCTTGGTTAGTAACCCTGACCATGTTTATTGCTAACAGACTGATCAAAAACCTACTCTTTTTACCTTTAGTTTGTGTTGCATCTGTATTCGTCATTTCAATTGATTTTAGTTTACCCAACACTACCGGGATTCATGTTGACATGAGTATCGGGCTGATTAGCCACATATTATTGTCATTAGTTGCCTATGGTGTGTTAGGCATTTGTTTGCTTTATGCCAGTCAATTAGCCTACATTAATTACCAATTAAAAATTAAGAGTCAAGTGATGCTGCAAGGACATATGCCTGCGCTTATGTCAGTTGAAAAAATAATGATCAAACTAATGGTGCTCGGCAGCGTAATATTATTGAGCGCTTTGCTAAGTGGCTTTATTTTTGTTCCCGATATGTTTGCCGATGGTTATGCCCACAAAACCGTGCTGTCGACATTAGCAATGCTCACTTATGCCATATGCATTCTCTTTCATTACACAAAAGGCTTAAAGGCTCGTATACTTGTCATATTCAATATTGTCGGCATTTTCCTTTTGAGTTTAGGGTATTTTGGTAGCCGTTTTGTGAAAGAATATTTATTAAACTAATGACTAAACAGGAATCCGTTTGGAACAGCTAGACTTAACTACACTGAGTATAATCTTAGTCGTATTGATTTGCCTCTCTGCCTATTTTTCGAGTTCTGAAACAGGTCTTATGAGCATCAATAAATACCGCTTGAAACATTTATCTTCTGAGGGCTTAGCTGGGGCGAAAAGAGTCGAGAGCTTACTTGAAAGGCCTGACCGCCTTATTGGCTTAATTTTAATTGGTAATAATTTAGTTAATATTGCGGCAACCTTGGTTGCAGGCGAGATATGCTACCGTTTATTTGGGCCCATTTATGGTCCAATTGCTGTTACCTTGGGTTTAACCTTAATTATTTTAGTATTTGCTGAAGTGACGCCAAAAACCTTTGCTGCCCTATATCCAGAAAAAATAGCTTTTCCTAGTTCTGTCATCTTAATCCCACTATTATATCTGTTTACACCCTTTGTGAAAATGGTGAATTTTCTTACCAATGGTGTTCTCATGTTAATGCGCATTAACACCAAAGGCGATGGTGGTACAGCGCTTAGTCAAGAAGAATTGCGGACCGTTGTGCATGAAGCTGGGCACATGATTCCGCAAAAGCACCAAGAAATGTTAGTTAGCATTTTAGATTTAGAAAAAGTGACCGCCGAAGATATTATGGTGCCAAGGAGTGAAATTTATGCAATTGATGTTAACGACGACTGGCGAATCATTCAAAAACAACTGACACACTCCCAACATACTAGGGTTTTATTATATAGAGACAGCATAGATGATGCAGTAGGTTTCATGCATGTTAGAGACGCCCTTCGACTGCTTTCTAAAGATCAGTTCACAAAAGCAACTATGCTAAGAGCTGTAAGAGAGATATTTTATACCCCTGACACCACGCCATTGCATACCTTAATGCATAAGATGCAGGTTGAAAAAGAACGAATTGGGCTAGTCGTAGACGAATATGGCGATATTCAAGGTTTGTTTGCTCTGGAAGATATTCTTGAGGAAATAATAGGTGATTTCACCACATCCATGGTCCCCAATTACAGTAAAGAGGCGATACTGCAACAAGATGGGAGTTATATTGTTGATGGCAGTGCCAACGTAAGAGATTTGAACAAAGAACTTGAATGGGAATTTCCGACAGACGGTCCTAAAACCTTAAACGGGCTTATTTTAGAATATTTAGAAGACATGCCTGAAAGCAATATAAGTTTGCGCTTAGCGGGCTACCCCATTGAGGTTATTAATATTACTGACAATATGATAAAAACGGTTCGAATTATTCCTGAACACTATAAAGCACCTAATAATTCAGAAGAAGAGTAGATTTAAGCTTGCCCCCTGTTCGATTTGAGCAGTCTTGCTTTATGCTTAACACGCTCAACTTTTTCGTTCAAATCAGAAAGCCGGCTCATTATATCATTCAATTCAGCATCATCATCAATATCTGCGGCTGCCACATGCTGCTTTAGCATAAGTTGCAACGTTATTGGCAAAGATATCTTTTGCATGGGTTTAAGTAGCCTCTTTACATACCTTGGTAAAAATCAATCTGTGTTGCTATGCCTTTATCGACATCATAATCACATAACAAGGTATCGGCTGTTTCAAAAATTCTTGCATTAAATTCAACACAAACTTTATCGGCTAAAAGACTCACCAGTGGCATATGTGTCACGACGAGAATTGACTCAGGTGCAGGTTGTTCAGAATTGTAGTTATCGGTTGCATAACCATGTATCAAATCGGCACATTGTGACGCATTGCCTGTTGGTGTAATTGCGTCTATTGTTACCTGTCTGTCAATTGCAATATGACGCCCTACCGACCTTAGTGTTTGTTGTGTGCGCAAATAAGGACTCACCAGAGCAAGTTCCACCTTAGACAAAGTGTTAGTAGACGACGTCTTGATTGTTGAGCCGGCTAACCATTTGCCCACTTCTTCGCTTTGCGCTACGCCAAACTTTGTTAAAGCTCTTGTGTGGTCTGGCTCTCGAAAATTCTCAGCCTGCCCATGACGCATAATCATTAAAATCATAAATTAACTATTTCCACACTAAAGAAAAACCGCAATTGGGCGCTATCTTATTTTAGATGAGCTTGAAGTTATAAAAGCCATTACACGACTACAGAGTGACTACTAAAAACAGCCACAAATAAGATAACGACAATAAACAGTAATCCTTTACTGCAAGGATTAATAATCTAACACAAGAGAACATGTTGCCAGACTCAACACATACTTATACCAAGCCTAAAACAATGCTGGATCAGTATAGTGTAGACTATGGTGTAAATCTTGTGTTTATTGAAAATTGTCAGCAAAAAAATGGGGACGCATTAAAAAAGAAACATCCCCAGAATGCAGCTGTTTCAATTTCTATTGGGCATGGACATTTTCATACAGAGAATTACCCAGAAGGTATCACACATCTTTTAGAACATATGCTGTTTAGTAGCAGCGCAAACACCCATTCAGAGTGTCTTGATCAACATTTATTCAAGAGCCACGGCCAGACCAACGCTTGGACCCAAGACACCTGCATGAATTTTCAGCTGTCTTGCAAGTTTTCTGGTTTCACAGAAGCGTGTGAACTATTACTCGATAAAATGACCTCCCCTCTTTTCTTAGAAGAAGAAATTCAGCAAGAAATACTGGCTATTGACGCAGAATTTAAGTTAAAACAAAAAGATCAAGCGCGTCAATTATTATCAGTGCAAAAGGCCACATGTAATCGTAAGCATCCATTTGTTAGATTTAGTACGGGAAACCAAGCTAGCTTTTCAGCGCATTCAACTTATGCTTTACAATCGGCCTTGAAAAACGTTCATCGCGAAATACTGATGTCTGCACCTATCGCTATATGCATTGGTATTCCAAGTGCAAACTATAATGAAACGACCTTAGCATCCTTAAAAACACTTTTTTATACATATTTTAAAGCTAAGCGTCAGCCTAATTCATTTTCAGCAAACAACTTGACTACGAGGCTGTCTGACTTACCTCTATATAAGCAGTCACAAGAAGCTCGATATATTGAAATTAAAGACACGCGCGATCCCAAGCAACTAATTGTGAGTTTTAACCTCATTGGTGATCATTGTAATGCGAGCGAAATGGTTTTTGTGACATTAGCGCATATCATGGAAAGTAAACATAAACACGGCTTATACTCAATGCTAGCCGCACAAGACTATGTTTATGAATTAAGCTGTGGACATAAAGAAATAGACCCCTTTAATCGCGAGTTTTCGGTATACCTAAGCTTAACCAATGAAGGATGCAAGGAACAAAAACACATCGTCAAATATGTATTAGATTATCTTCATTTTATACGGAAATCCGGTATTGAAGCATGGCGTTTTCGTGAAAAAGAAGCGCAACATGCATTGCAAAATAGAACGATTAAACACGCTTCTTTATTAACTAAGTGTATTTACCTTTCGCAAGAACTTCTATCTCAAACTTCCGCTACAAAAATTGCTAATACAGTTGAATTAACAGATGAAATTTCAGATCATCATTACGATGCAGAACTTGCCCACAAAGGCTATCGTAAAATAGTAGACCAATTAATATTGGATAAATGCAGAGTCTATTTTATTGCCGATGATGTGTCGACAAAACAATTGACGCCATATTATGATGTCGCATTTAGCGATCAAGCACTAAGCCTTCAAGATAATACTCGGGAATATGGTTTTTTAAAGCCACGAAAAAATCCCTACATGTCTTCTCAAAATTTTTTAGTTAAACAACAAATAAAAACAAATGAAATTTATCGTCTAAAAAGCGCAAATATTGACTTTAAATTTTATCAACACACATTTTTTAAATGCCCTAACGGAGAGTGTTATCTATCGATAAACGATACCCAAATGTATGGCACTAAACAAAAAGTTTTGGCCAAAAAAGTATGGCTTAGTTGTTTAAACGAATTTTTGTCGGAACAATTTTTTGATGTGGACTTGGCCAATATGCGGTTTAGAGTTTACTCACACCACCATGGTTTTAGTCTTCATACGGGTGGCCTGAGCGAACGTCAGCTCCTATTACTAATAGAGATTACTAATGCTATTAAAGGCTTTTTACCGACTGAAAAATCCATTGACAAACACTTAAAACTTTTACAAATCCAAGATAAAAAAATCACTCAGCAAAAGCCCTTTAACTCACTTTTCGCCACCCTTAATCAAAAATACCAAGCTGATATAATTTCCATTAGTGAACTTTTACAGTCATCAGATAGTGTTGATACGGCAGCTTTGCTAGTGCAATTTAAGAAATACTTCAACGATAACTACGTTGAAAGCTTAGTGGTTGGCAATTGGTCTCTGCAGGCTATTAATAGGTTGTTTAAACAATTTGAAACACGCTTTTCTAACCATTCAAACGATGCGAAAACGCATACGCACAAACCAAGTAAAACAACGGTTTCAATAAATACATCAGAACATATACATTACCAAAACAAAGAATGTACTCATGAACATTTAATTTGGCATTGTATTCCATTGCTGAATGAACAAGAAAAACTAACGCTAGAGGGTGGTAATGAAGCAGCAAAGACGACAATACTGACATTATCAGCGAGAAGCTTATTGATGGAAAAACTATTGAGTCAATTTGTCTTTAAAATTTTAAGACAAAAATACAGCATGGGATATTTATTGGGCGTTGGGTACAAACCAATAGGCAGCTATCCGGGAGTAGTAATGTATATTGATTCTCCTACGCACACTGCGAACCAGATACATACCGCCATGTGCGAGATAATTCGACAAACAACTGATTGGCTAGACCAAAACAAGTCTGAAATGAAGAAGTTAGTGAACGAACTTATCGAACAGGTCACGCCAAATGAGGTGTCAATTGATCAAACAGCGGCTCGAGCGTGGTCTCACTTTGAAGATGTAAACCCTCTACTTGCGTACAAAGACCTTATCATTGCATTACAAGAAGTCGACGTAGATCAGCTTAAAACCACACTAGGAAACATGCTAAAGAATAGTGATGGGCAACTAATACTGACACAATCCCCGCATATAGACTCTGGGATAAACATGCCGTAATGGTTAACTATAGCTGATCACTATGCTTGAAAGTAAGCGCTATTAAAACCAACTGCTTTGCGAACGGCCATCCTTTTCGACATTTGAAACATCGGTAAAATCATTGGTCCAAAAACCAAACCAGCAAAGACCCATCTTTTTTTTGCCATACCATATTTGACTGTTTGCACTAAAAAGTACCAGGTACAGAGTACAAAACTGAGAATAAGTCCCAGAGTAAACATTCCTTTTCCTTATCAGATTATTTAATCCGTTTGATGGCGCTCATTATAAGTGAAAATTAAAAATAAAACATTCGAAAAAGCATACGCTATTGGTCGGAAAAGACCGATTTGGAGACACCCTAGTCAGCTAATAGGCTGACTAGGGTTTACGCCAAACAATGTAATATTATCCTAATAGAAAGTCTCTTCTGCTTCTGCCATTTTGACTAAAATATCAGCAGGTTTATATTTAGTATCATAGCTGTCAGCATAATGAGTCAAACGAGCAACTAAGTGTTGTAGGCCCAATGAATCCATATATCGGAATGGACCGCCTCTAAAAGGAGGAAAACCAATTCCAAAGATTGCGCCAATATCTCCATCGCGGGGATTTCTAATCACACCTTCTTCCAAACAACGCGCAGCTTCATTTAACATTAACAAGACGCAGCGCTCGATAATAGTGTCATTTGTATATTTACTTTGCGGCGATATTCCTAGTAATTCGTATATACTTTCGTCAACTTTTTTACCTTTATCTTTGCTTGCATAATCATAAAAACCTGAAAGATTCTTCTTTCCCTTACGATCGTTTTCTAGTAATTTTTCAAACGCGTTCGGTGAAGCAAAGCGTTCTCCAAATTGATTCATCAAGATGGGGATAATTTTTGTACCTACGTCAATGCCTACTTCATCAAGTAATTTGAAAGCACCTACAGGAAAACCAAACTCTACTAAGGCTTTATCAACGCTATCAATGGGCTGTCCACTCATAGCCAAAAAACCGGCTTCGCTCATGTACGGAGCTAAGATACGATTTACATAAAATCCCGCGCCATCTTTCACTACGATAGGAGTTTTACCTTGTTTTTTAGCAAACTCAACCGTAGTTGAAATAGTCTGTTCAGACGTCCCTTCATGCGGGATTACTTCTGCCAAAGGCATTTTATCGACTGGTGAGAAGTAATGTAAGCCAATGACATTTTCTGCACGTTTCGCTTTAGCAGCAATGTCTTTAATAGGAATTGAAGACGTGTTAGACGCAAATATTGTGGTCTTAGCGCATTGAGTTTCGATATCTTCGACCATTTTTTGCTTTAAACCAACATCTTCAAATACGGCTTCGACTACCATATCAAGTGTTTTATAACCGCTATAATCTAAACAACCCGTAATATTAGCCAGTTGTTTTTGCATCTCGGTTTTTTTCAAAAAACGTCGTTTTACTTTCTTGTTTAAAATGTCGAAACTGTATTTTATGGCACCGGCAATACCGTCTGGGCTAATATCTTTTATTCTAACAGGTACTTTCGCTTTAGTGGCACTGACAAAAGCAATACCCCCGCCCATTAATCCGCCGCCTAGCACACCCACTTTTTTCACTTTCTCGGGTGCAACACCTGCAACACCATCCTCTTTTTTCATCTCAGTGGTAGCAAAAAATATCTCTCTTAGTTGCTTAGATTCGCTAGTCATGACTAACTTACCAAATAATCTGGCTTCGGTAGAATAACCATGCGCTTCGCTTTTTGTTCCCGCTTCTATGCAGTCAATAATGTGCATAGGCGCTGGGTAGTTTCCATTTGTTTTTGCTAATGCTTGCTCTCTGGCTTTTTTAAACAATATGTTGCGCCCAAAAGCGGTATCTTCTAACATTTTGTTCATAACAGACTTTTTGTTATTGCGGCGTAGAGGTTTTTGTGACGCTAATTTACGAGCAACATCTAACAAAATAGCTTGTGGCACCATATCATCTACAATGCCATACTTTTTAGCTTGTTTAGCGCGCACCGGACTGCCTGTTAACATCATTTTCATCGCTTGTTGAATACCAATAAGCGCGGGTAATTTTTGCGTACCACTACTTCCGGGAAGTAAACCAAGTTGCACTTCCGGTAAACCCAATTGTGTTTTTGGCGAATCGGAACAGACACGATAATCGCACGCTAATGCAAGCTCAAGTCCACCGCCAAGTGCTGGGCCGTGAATAGCAGCAACAAAGGTCTTGGGTATGTTGACCATGCGAGCAAACAGCTTATGGCCTTGTAATGACAATTGTTCTGCTTCTAATGCAGAATCACATGCTGCTAACATGCTTACATCAGCACCTGCAACAAATGAGTCTTTTTTGCCAGAACATACCACCACTCCTTTGATGTCATCATCAGATTCAATTTGGTCTAAAATTGTATTCACTTCTTCGCCAAAATCGGCTCTTAAGGTGTTCATCGACTCACCCGGTACATCCATCGTCAATATGGCAATACCATCTTCGAGTTTTTCTAGTGTAAAGGTCTTCATTATTCTGTCTCCACAATCATAGCCGCACCCAGACCACCAGCAGCACACGCAGTCAATAAGCCCGTGCCTCCGCCTCTTCTGTTTAGTTCATTGAGCATTTGTGTAATCATACGAGTACCCGTCGCGGCAAATGGGTGACCATAGGCAATTGAACTACCCATTACGTTAAATTTATCCATGTCTATTTCGCCTGTGGCTTTGTCTCGTCCTAGTTTTTCTTGTGCAAACTTATCGCTAGCAAACATTTTCATATTGGCAAGCGTCTGTGCAGCAAAAGCTTCATGCATTTCGATTAAGGTTAAGTCGTTTAACTTCATGCCTGCACGGTCTAAAGCAATAGGTGTTGCATATGAGGGTCCCATGAGCATGTCTTGCCATACATCAATGGCAGCAAAAGCATAACTTTTCAGATAGCCCAATGGTTTGTAGCCTAATTCCTTTGCGCGCGACTCAGTCATCATTATTATGGCAGAGGCACCGTCGGTAAGGGGTGTTGCGTTAGCAGCCGTGACCGTGCCATGTTTTTTATCGAATACTGGTCGCAATTTTGCGTAACCCTCTAATTTACTATCAAACCGAATATTATTGTCGCGACCCAAAGAGCCTTTGTATGGTTCCGCATAGGCGGTCATGACTTCACCGTCTAAATTACCTTTTTCCCAATTTTCAGCGGCTAAACTATGACTACGATGAGCTAGTGCATCTTGGTCGGCACGAGAAATAGCGTGTGTTTTTGCCATTTGCTCTGCGGTTTGCCCCATAGAAAGACCGGTTGAATATTCAGCAACTGCTGGTGGTACCGGTAATAAATCTTTGATACCGAGCTTGCGAAATATGCTCAACTTTTGACCCAAGGTTTTCGTTTTTTGTAAATCAACGAGCGCTCGCGCCAATTTTTTTGATACGCCAATAGGCGACACTGAAGTTGAATCAGCCCCGCCCGATATGCCTACAGAAATATTTCCGGTAACCATCGCTTCGGCAATGTTAGCCGTCGATTGAAAGCTCGTAGCGCAAGCCCGTGACACACTGTAAGCGTCAGTATGCACCGACATGCCAGTCCCAAGAACTACTTCACGCGCGATGTTTGGAGCCTCAGGCATCTGCACAACTTGCCCATAAACCACCTGCTCAACCCAGTTAGGATCGAGATCATGTCGAATAACGAGTTCGTTTACGACCATTTTGGCTAAATCCACAGCAGGTACACCGTGAAAATAGCTCGCCATTTTAGCAAAAGGTGTGCGCAATCCAGCGACAATCGCAATTCTGTCACCTGAATGTGTCTTAAGTAGTTGTTTGTTCGACATGTTTCTTCCTTTTAAGAAATTTTTTTGGGGTACATCCCACTCTTTCTGGTCTGACCACTATGCAAATTGTGTCAAAAACCAAACAAAATAGCAAACTTATATCATTGAGTATTTTTTGCGAGCTCATGAAAACCCTCTTGTAATTGGCGTTTGTATCTAAGGTACTAAGTGTAATCAATAGTTCAGAAATTGCCGACAACTGATATCAAATTCGTGAAACTTTTTGTTGCAGCTTGAGTCTCACAGCCTGTGGTTTGAACATTTGCTTATCAGCTAAATAAAAAACAGGCTTTAGACTTGAGTTTTACTGGGCTAAACACATATATATCTAAACCGCGAAAAACGTATTAGTTTACATTTAACTTGAGAAGATTTATGCATAGTCAATTTACCGCCTTACAACTACATTTGAATACACAGGTGTTGGGGCAAAATCATTTAACACAAAGTATATTGATTGCTTTATTGGCAGATGGTCACTTGTTAGTAGAGGGACCACCGGGACTGGCTAAAACTCGTGCAGTAAATGCTTTATCAGATGGTATCGATGCAAATTTTCATAGGGTTCAGTTTACACCCGATTTATTGCCAGCCGATTTAACGGGTACTGATATATACAGACCTGAAACTGGTAAGTTTATTTTTCAAAAAGGCCCTCTTTTTCATAACCTTGTGTTAGCTGACGAAATCAATCGCGCCCCTGCAAAAGTGCAATCTGCCTTACTAGAAGCGATGGCCGAAAGACAAATAACCGTGGGGAGTACTTCCTATAAGTTACCTGAACTTTTCTTGGTCATGGCGACCCAAAACCCATTAGAACAAGAAGGCACTTATCCGCTTCCTGAAGCTCAATTAGATAGGTTTTTAATGCATGTTGAAATTGACTATCCAGATGCAGAAACAGAACATAAAATTTTGGCTTTGACGCGTCATGAGGCCCTCAACAAAGCCGGCAAGTCGGCGTTATTAGAAGTAGATAAACTCTCGGAACAAGATATTGCAAAGGCGCGCACAGATATCCTACAGATAAAGGTGTCAGAGGCCGCCGAGACCTATTTGGTTCAACTAATAATGGCGACCAGACACCCAGAAAAATATAGTGCTAAGCTTCAAGACTGGATTGAAATTGGCGCCAGTCCGCGCGCTACTATAGCTCTTGAACGGTGTGCAAGAGCTCATGCTTGGTTACATAAACGCGACTTTGTCAGTCCAGAAGATATTCAAGCTGTCGCACATAATGTACTGCGCCATCGATTAATCTATAGTTATCAAGCACAAGCGCAAGGCGTTAAAGCAAACCAAGTCATTGATGAAATATTAAATTTAGTTCCCGTGCCGTAAGCGCTTCTGGAGCACTATAATTTATGCAATTTCCCATTGAACAACGACTAGCAAAATTACAAACAGATGGTGTGAACCTCACATTACCTGAACTTGTGCGATATAAGCCAATTGCAAAAAGGTTGAATCTCAATCCAGCAAGTGCCATCAAAAGTTCAATGGCTGGCGGCATGGCTTCTCGTTTTAAAGGACGAGGAATGGAATTTGATGAAGCTCGTCATTATCAACCTGGCGATGATATTCGAAGTATAGACTGGAGAGTGACCGCTAGGACGGGTAAAACCCATACCAAAGTGTATAGAGAAGAGCGCGAAAGACCGGTCATTGTTTACTTAGATTTGCATCAAAATATGAAATTTGGCACGCAATTATTGTATAAATCAGTACAAGCTGTGCATGCCAGTGCCATGGTTACGTTTAGCGCTTTAGCCCGTGGTGATAAAATTGGATGTATTTGTGCCAACGAAAATACAGACCTTGAATTAAAGCCAAAAGCATCAGCAAAGCATGGATTTGCTATGTTAAATCAAATAGTCAATTTGCATAACCAAAGCCAGCAATCGTCGCAAGCCAAAAAAACAGCGAATACCTGTATCGACAGTATCAACAAATTAGCAGTGCTGGCAAAACCGGGCACACTAGTATACGTGATATCTGATTTCAGTCTGTTTGATCAAGCTTGCTTTGATGCTTTAGGCAACATTCAACGACATTGTGAAATTAGACCCTTATATATTTACGATCCTATTGAAATGTCTTTACCACATTTGAGTAACACTAACGATGTATTGCTTACAGACGGACTTAACGAACAAAACTTAACATTAGGCGATAAAGACGTAGAAAATGCCTACTCATCAACAAGACTAGCTTGGCTTAGTCAATTCAAGCAAAGGATGCAAGTATTAGGCATTAATGTAAATAAATTAAATGCCGCCCATAGTGTTGAAAGCCAAATGAGCTCGACTAGAGCTGGCTTAGTGTTAGGAGACACACTTTGAATCCCTTAGACCAACTGGCCGATATTCAATTACCGAATGACGTGTCCTTTTGGCCTCTAGCTTGGCCTTATTGGGTGCTTATTGGCCTTGGTTTGGCTTTATGTATTTATATTGCAGCGTTGTGTATAAAGCAGCGTAAATGGAACAAAATGAAACGCCAAACGCTAGCCTCACTGCAGCAAATTGACCCAAGCGCACCCTACTTTGAACATAAACTCCAAGTGATCGTGAAAAATGTGTGTGCACATTATTTTAGTGAAATGGCGGAAATAAAAAACAAAACATTACACACTGCAGCATGGCAGGCTTTTTTATTAAATACTTATCAAGGCAAAAGGTCTGAACAGCTAAAACAGAGTTTAGAACAAATTAATGCGTCGCTTTATGGAATGAATACAAATGGCAAAAAGGTAGCAAATCCTGACGTCAAGCTTTGTATTATAGACTGGCTCAATACCAGCATTAAACGAAACCATATACTTACTTATCAAGTATCAGAAGGGGAAGCCGAACATGTTTGAATTTGTTTGGTGGCAATTACTTTTTATATTGCCCTTGCCTTTTCTTATCGCATATTTTTGGCCTGCAAAAGCGCAAGAATCTCAGGCTGCGTTATATTTCCCGCATGTACAACTCTTGTCTAAACAGGCTGAAAACAAGCAAAAACGCTCACTTTGGCGCTTATTTTTGTTGAGTCTTATTTGGATCAGTCTTGTGATTTCAGCTGCGCGACCGATGTGGTTTGGAGAGCCTATCTCTATACCAAGCGAGGGGCGTGATTTAATGATGGCGGTAGACTTATCAGGGTCAATGCAACAAACCGATATGCAAGTTAATGGAAAGCTAGTCGACCGATTAGAAATGGTTAAATCGGTAATGGACGATTTTGTAGAAAGACGTGTAGGAGATCGTTTAGGGCTTATATTATTCGCCGATACTGCATATTTACAAACACCTCTTACTTTTGACCGAGCAACGGTTAACCAATTACTAAAGGAAAGCGTGATTGGTTTAGTAGGTGATAGCACTGCAATTGGCGATGCAATTGGACTAGCGGTTAAAAGGTTCACCCAAAAAGAACGCTCAAATAGAGTATTAATATTACTTACCGATGGCCGCAACACAGCCGGAAATATCAGCGTAGAGCAAGCACTCGACCTCGCTATCGCAAACGAAGTGACCATATACTCTATAGGCGTAGGCGCTGACGAGCTTATTCAAAATAGTGTATTTGGCCGCAGAGCGATTAACCCCTCACTGGATCTTGATGAAAGAACCTTAGTCACTATAAGTAAAGAGACCGGAGGCGAATACTTTAGAGCTCGTAATGCACAGGAATTATCTCAAATTTATGCTATTTTGGATAAATTAGAACCAATAGAAGGTGCAGAACAAACCTTAAGGCCACGTAAAGAATTATTCTATATTCCGCTTATGTTTTCCGGTGGGCTTGTTTTCATATGGGTCCTTCTCCCAATTTTACGAACTGTGTTCATGCGCTTGACTGGGTCTAATAGAAATACGTCAGCAAAAAGTTCCGATAATGAACAGGCACAGGGAGGGATATAAAAATGAATGAATTCATGGCCAACTTCACATTCATTCGTCCCTTGTTTTTGTTTGCTTTGGTGCCAATGTTGATACTATATATTGTCAAAATAAAATTGGGCCATCACCAAAATGTTTGGCAACAAATTTTACCTCAACATTTGTATTCAAATTTAATCGTTTCAAGAGGAATTGGCAAACCTAGCAGATTTATACATATGGCGACCCTTGCTGCATCTATTGCTATTATTGCTATTGCTGGACCAAGCTGGGAAAAGTTACCACAAGCAGTGTATCAAACTCAAAATGGAAAGGTGCTGTTAATGGACATGTCGATGTCGATGCGAGCCACCGATATCAGCCCAAACCGTTTAACACGTGCACGGTTTAAAGCAATTGATCTTATCAATCAAGTTAATGAGGGTGAAACTGGTCTAATAGCGTATTCAGGAGATGCTTTTGTTGTAAGTCCATTAACTGACGATGCGAATACCTTGATATCTTTAATTCCCAGTTTGACACCTGAAATAATGCCTTCTCAGGGCAGTTCTGCCATGTACGGTTTAGAACGTTCCGCTCAATTATTATTGAATGCTGGTTATCAGCGCGGTCATATTTATTGGATTACAGACGGCATAATATATGATGATGTTAAGGACATTCGTGAGTTTATACAAAATAGTTCCTTTAAAGTGTCGGCTTTATTGGTAGGCACCGAAGAAGGCGCACCGATTAGCTTAGAAGATGGCTCTTTGCTAAAAGACAAGCGTGGACGTATTGTAATTCCTAGCGTGAATACACGATTTATGAATCAAGCAATGGCGGGCACCAATGCGGCATTTCAATCATTTACGAATGACAATAGTGATATTATGGCTTTAAAACAAATGCTAGATTTTGAACAACAACAGGAAGCTGAAAAAGTCGAAAATATTGCAGGTGATCAATATAAAGACATGGGACCATTTTTAGTGGTGCTACTTCTTCCTTTTGTTGCTTATGCCTTTAGACGCGGAGTGCTAGTAGTTACTTTATGCGCGCTGTTAATGATACCGAACGAGCCTGTGATAGCACAAACAACCGACACTGTGTCGCAAGCTAAAGCCACAACAAAAGTAACGTCTTGGTTTAAAAATGCTGATCAAAAAGGTAAGCAAGCATTTGATAATGAAGACTACGAAAATGCTCAAAATCTATTTGAAAGTAAAGAATGGAAAGCTGCCAGTGCCTACAAACAAGGGGAATATGAACAAGCGGTTGATTTATACTCCCAACTAGACGGAATTGAAAACACTTACAACTTAGCGAATGCCTTGGCGAAAACGGGTAAGCTTAAAGAGGCCATAGACGCTTACAGTGACGTTTTGAATGATAATCCTGAGCATTCCGAAGCACTTCAAAACAAAAAGATCGTTGAAGATTTGTTAGCGCAAAGTCAAGAGAACTCACAACAAAATCAAGACCAAAATAATAACCAAGAGCAAGAAAACAACCAACAAGAAAACCAAGAACAAAGCGATTCAAGTTCAGACCAAGAGGGTTCGGAAGCTGAATCTGACGACCAACAAGGCGAATCTCAATCAGGTGATCAAAACCAACAAGAAAGTGAAAAGCAAGAACAGAGCAATCAGCAACAAAATGAAGCATCCGGTCAACAAGAAGATGAAGGTTTAAAAGACCAAGCAGAAAAGCAACAACAAAATACAGAAGAAAACGAACAGTCGCCCTCAAATAACGGTAACCAAGCAAATGAAGAAAATTCGCAAGACGAAAGCTTGTCAGAAGAAGAGATGCAACAGGCTATCTCGAATCAAGTGAATATGGATGAGCTTACGCCAGAACAACGCGAAGAGATGCAACGCATGCAGATGATCTTAAATAAAGTCCCGGACGATCCAGCTTATTTACTCAAACGTAAAATGTTGCTGGAATCATATAAACGGAAAACCTCTCCCCCACCAACACAAGAGAATTGGTAGTTAGCAATGCGATTATTAGTAATAATTAGCTTTTTAATGATACATGCAAGTGCATTGGCCCAAGTGACACAGCTTTCAGCAAGTGTCGACAGAAACACTGTGCTAATAGATGAGGCCATAGAATTTACTTTAGTGGCAACGGGAAGTGCTAACCGTGGTGATGTCGATTTTTCAGTGTTACAGTCGAATTTTAATGTTAGCCGGCCCTCTTTTTCACAATCTACGCAAATTATAAATGGAAGCATGACCAGAACCGTGAGTTGGCGTGTTAGGCTGTTCCCATTAAAGACGGGGCGCATAGATATACCGGCTTTCGTGCTCGGGGGGCAACAGTCTAGGCCTTTTTCAGTGAATATATTACCGGCATCGGCAACCAATGTAGATGAACCACGTGACTACTACCTTACGACCGAAGTCAATCAAGAAAGGCTCTATCTACAACAGCAGTTGTTGTATACCATTAAGATTTATTTGTCGGGTGATATACAACGTGGAAGTCTTGCCTTGCCCCAACTTGAAGGCGCTATTATTGAACAAATTGGTGAGGACGAAGACTATGAAGAAATTAGTAATGGTATTCGCTATCGAGTGATTAAACGGGAGATTGCGATCATCCCACAATCTAGTGGCACATTTACGATAAAGGGGCCTATTTTTGAAGCCGACGTGCTTACCAACTCCCGTCGTAGTTTTGCAAATTTCGGACGCACAAAAACCATATCTCGTCGCGCTCCTGATGTCGAAATTGAAGTGCTGCCGATACCTGAAAGTTATGCATTCACATGGCTACCCAGTGAGATGGTTGAATTGTCTGAAGAATGGCAAGGTGACGCTCAGCAGCTCGTTGTAGGTGAACCTATTACGCGCACAATAACCTTAACAGCCCTAGGTTTAACCAAAGAGCAATTACCCAATATTGAATCTATTTACCACCCAAGTTTTAAAGTTTATCCTGAACAACCCGTATTGAATACGGCAGAACATCGAAACTCTTTAGTTGCTCAAGGAGTGTTTAATACCGCTATTATTCCCAGCGAAAGCGGCAGCTATGTGCTCCCTGAAGTTAAGATCCCTTGGTTCAATGTAAGTTCTGGCAGAACTGAATTTGCAATCATACCAGCACGTTCAGTAGAGGTATTGGAAAGGTCGCAAAGCAGCAATCCACCGGTAAATCAAACCCAACAAACAACTGAAGATTTGAGTAATGCCCCACCTATCACCGCTTCAAACGAGCAAGCAACTGGGACTATTTCAATTCATCACCCTCTTGTAATTACGTTAATAAGTACAAATATTTTGACCTTGATTTTGCTCGTAATTATGTGGAAATCTAAGAGAAACAAAAATATTAAACAATCTCTTTCTAATATTGCTACAGCTCGTCCGGGCGCATCAAATGAACAAGACGCTTTTAAAAACCTAAAACAATATTTAGAACAGGGAAAGTCAGAAAATATCAATCAATATCTAGATGAATGGCTGTCAATATTGCTCAAACAGCAACATTTTTCAGTGAGCAACAGTTTAGCTGCATTTGATAATGGCCACGCTCTTGAGTTTTATAATCAAGTTTTAGCAAGCCAATACAGCGACAATGCTTGGGACATAAACTATTCTGGCTTTATCAATGCCTTAGATAAATTTAGGGAAGCTGCGTTAGAAAAACAAAATAGCTCTGCCCTAGCCAGTCTTTATTAATCAATGCTAATACTTCAAATCTCAACACGCGCATGAAATTTACATAAAGACTAAAACATTTCGGCAGATACGTTTTTACTGGTGTTTTGTTATAAATTAAGTAGTCTTAAGCTAATCGTTTCAATAAAAAATAATAAAATGCGAAATAATTCAAGTGACACCTCGGTCTTATCCGACATGAACACAAAACAAACACGATACGAGGCCTTGGTGAAGGCGCTACATGCTGACATATATCGTTATGCTGTGTGGTTAATAAAAGATAAGGCTATTGCTGAAGATGTAGTGCAAGAAACCTTTCTTAGGGCTTGGAAGTCCCTAGACTCTTTAAAAGATGAAGGGGCCGCTAAAGCATGGTTAATCACTATTTTACGCCGTGAAAATGCAAGACGTTTTGAGCGTAAACAGTTTGATACGGTCGATATTGACGACGTTGCAATTGAAGATACTGTTGCACATAGCGAAGATACAATGCAACAGCGAGAAATACGCAAAGCCATTGCTAGTTTAAGTGAAGAATATAGAGAACCCTTAACCATGCAAATCATTATGGGATTTAGTGGCGACGAGATTGCAGAACAACTCGACCTTAACAAGAACACGGTAATGACCCGTTTATTCAGAGCGCGAAATCAATTGAAAGAAATATTAAGCGCACAAATACAAATTGGGGAGACCATAAATGGATGATTTAAGTTTTAGAAAAGCTGTCTATGCTGATCCGTTTACAAAAGATCAGTCGGTGATTGAAGCTGCCCAACAAGATCCTAAAAAGAAGGCTTTTTGGGATGAGTTAAAAGAAATGGAAAAACAGTTGCAAGATGCAATGAACATTCCAGTGCCTGACAATTTAGCAGAACGTCTAATACTAAAACAATCACTCAAGCAACATGAAAAAACACAACAAAAACGGCCTTGGTATTTAGCGCTTGCTGCTTCGGTGCTGTTAGCAAGTGTTGTGTCTTTTAATATGTTAAGCGGAAGTGATGGTTCGAAATTTGAAAATGACGTTTTCGCACATATGGATCATGTAAGCTTAGAGCTGATGAAAAGCAGCGACGTTGATATGAATGCTGTCAATTCAAAACTCGCCAGTTTCAATGGCAGTGTTGATGAAAGTATTGGTAATATTGTATCTGCTAACTATTGCTACTTAGATAAAATTAAAAGCTTACATGTGATTATTCGTGGCGAAAGAGGATTAACATCTTTATTTATAGTGCCCGACTCCATCACTGCAAGCGTTAGCGACACATTTAGCAACGCTAGTTTTCAAGGAGCTGCATTTTTACTTGAATCTGCAAAGATAATAGTGATTGGTGACGACTCGCAATCGGTTGAAGATATTAAAGCCAGAGCAAAATCGTCGTTGCGCTTTTCTGCATAATATTTTCTGCATAATAGTGAAACTGCAACATAGCAAAGCGAGCTTAATCTTAAAAGCTCGCTAGTATTTGGACATCAGTTGATGTTTGGATATAAAAAACTTCCTGTCATTATAGAGTCCAACCATTTGGGGGTACACAAGCTGAAAGCTGCCTTGCCAAGATGACTTTGGTTTAGAATCACAAGTAAAAATGCTAAACTACGCCAAACAATAAAAGTTTAATAAAACGGCGGTAAACATGGAGTTTGGTACATATTTTTCACTCGCAATTTATTTTGTAGCGATGTTAGGCATAGGCCTGTATGCCTTTAAAACAAACGAAGAAAATGCGTCTGGATATTTGTTGGGCGGACGCAAACTAAGCGCCCCCGTCACTGCCCTCTCTGCAGGCGCATCTGACATGAGCGGATGGATGTTAATGGGTGTACCAGGGGCGATGTACGTTTCAGGGGCTTCATCGTTATGGATTGCGATTGGCTTATTGTTTGGGGCATGGCTAAATTATCTTATAGTTGCTCCACGATTACGTATTTTCACAGAAATCGCTAACGACTCAATTACCCTGCCTGATTATTTCGAAAATCGTTTCCAAGACAAAACTCGTATTTTGAGAGTATTAGCGTCTGTTGTCATCATCTTGTTTTTTACGCTTTATACTTCTTCAGGAGTCGTTGCCGGCGGTAAGCTATTTGAAAGCTCATTTGGACTTAGTTATGAGTTGGGTTTGTACATAACAGCAGGTGTTGTTGTCACTTACACCTTTTTTGGCGGGTTTATGGCAGTCTCATTAACAGACTTTATCCAAGGTATTTTAATGTTTGTTGCCTTAGTGCTAGTCCCTAGCGTTGTTGTATTTGAATTGGGAGGTATAAACGAGACATTAAGCAGTTTAGAACAAATAAATCCGCAACTATTATCTTTGTTTACCAACGCAAGCAGTGGTGAAGCACTTAGTTTCATCGCTATTATTTCGCTCTTGTCCTGGGGACTGGGTTATTTTGGTCAGCCACATATTATAGTTAGATTTATGGCTATAAATAGTGTTGCACAAATTCCAGCAGCGCGTCGAATTGGAATGACATGGATGCTAGTGTCTCTTATTGGCGCTGCAATGACCGGTTTATTTGGCTTAGCTTATGCAAGCAATAATGGAGTTTCGATTAACGACCCAGAAACCATTTTTATTGTGCTTTCGCAATTATTGTTCAATCCCTTTATCGGTGGTTTTTTGCTCGCCGCAATACTTGCCGCTATCATGAGTACTATTTCATCACAACTTTTGGTGACCTCCAGTTCTCTGACCCGCGATGTGTATGCTAGTTTCCTAAATAAAAATGCCAGTGATGCTCAACAAGTGCTAGTTGGAAGAGTATGTGTCATTATTGTCGCGGTAGTAGCAATTATTTTGGCGTTAGGTGAAAACAAAACAGTTTTATCGTTAGTCAGTAACGCTTGGGCCGGTTTTGGTGCTGCTTTTGGTCCATTAGTGATTATATCCTTACTATGGAAAAAAATGACTAAATTGAGTGCCATAGCAGGCATATTGGCAGGCACCATCACTGTTTTAGTTTGGATTTTCGTTCCCATAAATGAACAAGGCGAAACACTTTCTTCAATTATTTACGAAATAATCCCTGGGTTTTTAGTGTCTGCGGCCGTTATATTACTTGTAAGCAAAATTGTCCCTGAAAAACACAGCGACAATGACGTTTTGTTCGAACGATTTTTGCAAGTGCTTAATAACAAGTAAAAGGTAAAAGACCCAAAGACATGGCTTTTTTTGCAGCGCGACAACCCATTCTAAATGCCGATAAATCGCTTGTTGGTTACGAGTTACTATTTCGGACATCGAGTGATAATGTCTTTCCCGACATGGACCAAGAAAAAGCCACCTCCAAAATGATTGAAGGTCTGCAATTTGATCTGGGGCTTGATAAACTATCTTCAGGCAAACAAGCCTTTATTAACTTTACCGAACAATCAATATTACGCAGTTATCCGAGTATGTTGCCTGCAGATAAAGTGGTCATTGAAGTGCTCGAAGATGTAAGACCCACGCGCGCAATTTTTGAAGAACTTAAGCATTTACATGAACAAGGATATACCATTGCGCTTGACGATTTTATCCATGGCGAAAAATGGGAACCTTTTTATAAAATATGCACCATTATTAAAATTGATTGCCAAGAAATCAGTGCTGATGAACTCCAGAATATTACTGAATTAAAAGCTCGACATCCACATTTAAGACTACTAGCAGAAAAAGTCGAAAATTACGAAGAATTTAAGCAATATAAAAAGCTTGGCTTTGAGTTATTTCAAGGCTATTTTTTTAGCAAGCCAGAAGTCATAAAAAGCGTTCGTCTTAGCACAAACCAGAGTACGTTAGCATCGTTGCTGAATGAAATCCAACAACCAGATATCAGTTTCAATAAAATCACCAGCCTGATTGAAAAAGACGTTGGCTTGTCATTTAAACTGCTGCGTTATACGCAGTCACCTGTGTATCAACGTAGTAAAAAGATAGAAAATATTAAACAAGCCGTTATCTTATTAGGCAAATCCGAATTAGAACGCTTTGTCACGCTGATGTTTGCGGCAACTGTTGCTGTTGGAAAACCCGAAGCATTATTAAAGTTGGCCCTACATAGAGCTAAATTTTGTGAATTGGTGGCGAATAATATGTCAACAAATGGGGATTCTGCTAGTGCTTTCTTAGTTGGTATGCTTTCGCTTATCGATGCCATGTTAGACTCCGAAATACACGAGCTTTTAAACAACATGCCTCTTTCAAATAACATTCATCAAGCATTAATTGAAAAAAAGGGGTATTTAGCACTATTGGTAGAATTAAGTCGCCACTTAGAAATGGGAAATTGGCAGCAAGTAGACATAGCAGCGAAGAGCCTAGACTTGAATCCTTCTGATTTAATGACTTGCTTTGAAAATGCGGCTGATTGGGCTGAACAACATATTTCAATGGTATAACAAATACCATCCCTCCCCCTTCCGCGGCCTTGCCAATCTTTTGTAATACTGACATATATTAGAATGTTCTAATCACCATTTTTTTAGTAATTAGTAATATCCAATTTTCATAATTCCTTTAATCAGAGTGTGTTATATTTTATCTTAATTGAAATAACACCTTAGTTTGAAGGTAGACGATATTATGTCTCTTGATTCATCTCATAGCATCACCCACTTAAAACAACTTGAAGCTGAAAGCATCCATATATTTAGAGAGGTCGCGGCAGAATTTGAAAACCCGGTAATGTTATATTCTGTTGGTAAAGATTCATCAGTATTGTTGCACTTGGCTAGAAAAGCATTTGCACCCGGTAAAATACCATTTCCATTGTTGCATGTTGATACCAAGTGGAAATTTAAAGAGATGATCCAGTTCAGAGATCGCATTGCAAAAGAATATAATTTGAACTTGATAGTGCATACAAATCAAGAAGGTTTGGACCAAGGGGTTGGCCCATTTTCGGTTGGTAGCGCAAAGCATACCGACATTATGAAAACCGTTGCGCTAAAACAGGCATTAGATAAATACAAATTCGATGCCGCGTTTGGCGGGGCCAGACGCGATGAAGAAAAATCGCGAGCAAAAGAAAGAGTTTATTCTTTTCGCGATGAGAATCACCGATGGGATCCAAAAAACCAGCGACCTGAACTTTGGAATATTTATAACTCACAAATCAATAAAGGCGAAAGTATCAGAGTTTTTCCCATGTCAAATTGGACTGAGCTTGATATTTGGCAATATATTTATTTAGAAAATATAGATATACCTAGTTTGTATCTCGCAAAACCAAGACCCGTGGTAGAAAGGGATGGCGTCTTAATAATGGTCGATGACGAACGCATGCCACTTGATGAGGGAGAAATTCCGCAAATGAAATCAGTGAGGTTCCGCACGCTCGGGTGCTATCCTCTTACAGGGGCTGTTGAATCTGAAGCCGATACATTACCTGAAGTCATTCAAGAAATGTTGTTAACTAAAACGTCTGAGCGCCAAGGTAGAGTAATTGACCACGATTCTTCAGGCTCTATGGAGAAGAAGAAAATGGAAGGATATTTCTAATGTCAAATAATCTTACATGGCACCAACATACGGTAAATAAGCAAGCTCGTGCAAAAAAATTGAAACAAAAACCAAGTGTTATTTGGTTAACCGGTTTGTCGGGTTCAGGCAAGTCAACTATTGCCAGTTTACTTGAAAAACGACTGTTTGAAGCTAATCACACAACGTACTTACTGGATGGCGATAATGTGCGCCATGGGTTGTGTGGTGATCTAGGTTTTGACGATAAAGCCAGAGTCGAAAATATTCGACGTATTAGTGAAGTTAGCAAATTATTCGTTGACGCCGGTCAAATCGTGATTACCGCTTTTATTTCACCTTTCAAGGCTGACCGTGATTATTGCCGTTCGCTACTAGAAAGTGGTGAATTTGCAGAAGTATTTGTTGATACTCCCCTCGAAATTTGCGAACAACGTGATCCAAAGGGTTTGTATAAAAAAGCGCGCAGCGGTGATATTAAAAATTTTACTGGGATTGATTCGGCGTACGAGTCACCAATTTCACCTGAAATTCGCTTAAATTATATTGATGAAACTCCTCCTGAAACAGCCGAGCGCTTGTATCAGCAATTAGTTGAAAAGGGATATATATAGTGAGCCCTTTTGATTTAAATGAAAAAAATATTAATATCCTGACAGACATTGCAATTGAAGCAGGTCATAAGATATTGGCCATCTACAAAAAAGATTTTGATGTATATAAAAAAGACGACTCAAGTCCTCTTACAGAAGCTGATTTGGCAGCCCATCACTATATTGTTGAACAACTTCAAAATATATCTAACTTACCAATTTTGTCAGAAGAAGCCAGTGATATTGACTGGGAAACTAGAAAAGCTTGGACAACATATTGGCTACTAGATCCATTAGACGGAACAAAAGAGTTCATTAAAAAGAATGGGGAATTCACCGTTAATATTGCGCTTGTTCAAAATGGCGAACCTATTTTTGGTGTTGTTCATGCACCAGCACTAGCCACAACATATTTTGGTGGTAACGGCATTGGCGCTTTTGAGCTTAAAAATGGGCATACAAATTCTATTGCCGTCGTCAGTCATCAACCGAACGAAATTTGGCGCGTTGTAGGCAGCCGCTCTCATCAAAGCTCAGAAATTGAAAAAATTCTAACGGCATTGCCCGGCGAAACTGAGTTAGTCGCTATGGGTAGTTCTTTAAAATTGTGTTGTGTTGCCAGTGGCAAAGCCCATTTATACCCACGTGTTGGCCCAACAAGTGAATGGGACACAGCAGCTGCGCATGCAGTTGTATTGGGCGCTGGCGGAACCGTTAAGGTATTAGATCCAGACAAGCCTTTTGACGCCAAGGCTAGCACTTTACGCTACAACCAAAAAGAATCCTTATTAAACCCTTTTTTCATGGTAAGCAATTGAAATGTTTAATGAAACCGAACTACTAAAAACTGACATTCACGAGTACCTAGCAGCACATGAGCGAAAAGATCTCATGCGATTTTTAACTTGTGGCAGTGTGGATGACGGCAAAAGTACTCTTATAGGCCGTTTATTACACGATTCAAAAATGATCTACGAAGACCAACTTGCTGCCATCACAAAAGACAGTAAAAAAGTGGGAACAACGGGTGAAAAAGTTGACTTGGCCCTGCTAGTTGACGGCTTGCAATCTGAACGAGAACAAGGCATTACGATAGACGTCGCCTACCGTTATTTTAGTACTGACAAACGTAAATTTATCATAGCCGACACGCCAGGTCATGAGCAATATACTCGAAATATGGTGACGGGTGCGTCAACGTGTGATTTAGCAATATTAATGGTTGATGCACGTGAAGGTTTAAAAACACAAACTAAACGCCACTCTTTTCTTGCTTCCTTACTCGGCATCAAGCATGCAATTGTAGCGATAAACAAAATGGACTTAATGGACTATAGCCAAAATGTTTACGAAACTATCAGAGCAGATTTTCTTCATTTCTCAAAACAATTAACGATACCGGATATTCGTTTTATTCCAATATCGGCCCTGGAGGGCGATAACGTGGTTAACAAGAGCGATAAGACCCCCTGGTATGTTGGCCCAACTCTAATGGAAACATTAGAAACCATAGAAATTAGCCATCATAAAAATGATGATTTTAGACTTCCTGTTCAGTATGTAAGTCGTCCTAATCTTAACTTCAGGGGATTTGCAGGCACCATTGTTTCAGGAGAAATAACAAAAGGCGACAAAGTTGTCGCTTTGCCATCGGGTAAGTCTTCAACCGTCAAAGGTATTCATGTATTTGAAGGTGAATTGGAACAAAGCAATGCACCATATGCTGTCACACTGACTTTAGAAGACGAAATAGACATATCACGCGGCGACATGATTGTGAAAGCAGACAATCTGCCACTCACCAGCAGCAGTTATAAATCACATTTAGTATGGATGTCGGAAGACGCATTAATCCCTAATAAACAATATAGCTTCAAATTTGCTTCAAAAACTATCTCTGGCAGCGTAGCGAATCTAGATTGTAAAATTGATGTCAATTCACTGGAACAAACAAAAGCTGTACATTTAAATCTAAATGAAATTGGTATTGTAGATATAAAACTCACTCAAAATGTGGCGGCAGACCCATATGCTAAAAATCGCACAACGGGTGCTTTTGTTATTATTGATAGGATGAGCAACGGCACAGTCGGTGCAGGTATGATTATGAATGCCAATAAAAATTCTAACCCAAATACTCAATATTCAGAATTTGAACTTGAATTTAATGCACTCGTAAGAAAACATTTTCCGCATTGGCAAGCGATAGACTTGAACAGGTAACTTGTCCAATTTAACTGTACTAACATTATACTGATACTAAAAGAGTTTTTAACATTTTGAATATTGATCAATTGCTTGTCATGTTGGTATTTCTTTGCACCGTGATGAGTTTAATTTTTAGCAAAAAAAGGCCCGCGAGCATTTTTGCCATGAGCATGCTCGCCCTTGTTATTTTGCAACAAATTACTGTTGACTCTATATTGAACAATCTTACAAACAATGGTTTGGTAGTACTCGTATTACTTTTACTAGTGAGTCATTCAATCGACAAAACCACCTTTATTGTTAGGTTAGGTCAAGCGATTGTCGCCCGTTCTTACACTAAAAGCTTCTGGCGTTTATTTACCGTTACTTTTGGTGCATCAGCATTATTGAACAATACTGCTGTGGTCGCCAGCTTAATAACGCCGTTAAAACACAATCAATATCATCCAGCCTCAAAGCTACTTATACCCTTGTCTTATGCCGCAATTTTAGGTGGTACCGTAACGCTTATCGGTACTTCAACCAATCTAATTGTTGACAGTTTTTTACTCGACCATGGGCATGCAGGTTTTAACTTTTTTGATTTTACACTGTTTGGGCTCACTGCCGGACTTGGTTGTGGTTTATTGTTGTTTTTGTTGAGCCCTTTTTTACCTGCATTAAAAAGTGGTGAGCAAGAAATAAAATCTTATATGCTAGAAGCTGAAGTGGAGCTTGATTCGCCATTGATTGGAAAAAGTGTCGAACAAAACCATCTGCGAAATTTACCAGAATTATTTTTGTTAGAAATTGTCCGCCAAGGCAAGTCGATAACACCTGTATCACCCGACGATATTATTCAAAAAGGAGATAAACTGGTTTTCAGTGGTAATGCACAAAAGCTTGACACACTCGAACATATAAATGGTTTATCCACGTTTGCGCAAACATCAGGATTATTGAGTAATAATTTAACTGAAGTCATTATCTCAAATCGTGCAACTATCCAAGGAAAAACACTTAAGCAAGTCGGTTTTAGAGCCTTATTTGACGCCGCAGTAGTCGCAATAAGAAGAGACGGCGAGGCGATATCGGGCAAACTGGGTGAGTTGACTTTGCAAGCCGGTGACTTTTTGGTGCTTGCGACAGGCAATGATTTTGCGGGAAGGGAAAATCTTAAAAAAAACTTCTTTATCGTTTCTGAGCATAAAATCAAAAGAAAACTGACTCAGCTGCAAGAACGTTTAACTTTGCTCGGCTTTTTGTTAGTTATTGCGCTTGCCGCTAGCCAAATATTGCCTCTTGCGACAGGGTTATTATTTTATATCGCGACACTAACCGTCATGAAAATTTCTTCCTTAACTGAGATTAAACGAAACCTGCCTCTAAATTTAATTATCGTAATAGTAGGAGCCTTGAGCCTAGCTAATGCCCTTGAGAGTTCTGGATTGATTGCAATGGCAACCTCATATTTTTTGCCATTTCTTGCGCAATTCTCCCCTTCTTACGCACCGATTTTTGCACTAATATTGATATACTTTTTAACCGTTTTGCTCACTGAGTTTGTGACCAACAATGCGGCAGCAGCGCTAATGTTTCCTTTTGTTTATGGCTTTGTTACTGCCATGCAATTGCCTATCATGCCATACGCCCTTGCACTAGCATTTGCTGCTAGCGCTAGCTTTATTTCTCCATATGGCTATCAAACAAATCTATTGGTATTTAGTGCGTCAGAATACCGTTTTTCTCATTTTGCAAAAATAGGTGCTCCTATATCACTATGTTTCGCAATCATTGTACTGAGTATGCTAGTCTGGGTTTATTTTTAAACAAGTAAATTAGACCTTTAGGTTTAAACACATATGCAAAAACATATCGTATTGACATGGGAACTGGGAGCAGGATACGGCCATATTATGGGTTTCACACCCCTTATTAATGTATGGTTAGAACGAGGCTACAAGGTGTCTTTGATATCTCGCAATACCGTAACAGCCGGTAATTTGCTGCGAGACCATCCAGTTAGCATATTGCAAGCACCACTTTATTCTCGTGAAGTCGCAAATAAAGTCGATTTGACACTTACCTATGCTGATATTATTTATAATCTAGGATACGCTCGCACACAAGACCTCGTTAGTTTGTCGAATGCGTGGATAAATTTATTTAGTTTAATTAAACCTGACCTAATTATAGCTGACCACAGTCCAAGCGCAGTTTTAGCAGCAAGGTGTTTAGATATAAAAACAGTAACATATGGCACTGGTTTTTGTATCCCACCTGATGTTTCACCTATGCCGACCTTTCAAGTCGTCACAGCAGCCCAACAGGCCGATTGCAATGAAAGAGAGCAAAAAACTTTACAAAACCTAAATACAGTGCTTGGTAGTCATAAAAAGGAGTCACTAGAGCGCGTTTCACAATTGTTTTCAGCGAGTTTAAATTTTATTTGTTCATTACCAGAAGTAGACCACTATGGAAAAGTGCGAACGCTACCGGCCGAAGAATATGCAGGACCTCGTTTTGACGCTCAAAAAGGTGTAAAAGCAGATTTCCCCAAACATAAAACTAAAAAGAATATTTTCGCTTATATAAAAGAGAATGCACCTAATTTCCATGCTTTGCTAAACGCCTTAATCGAAAGCAAACAAATTTGTATCATGCACGTTCCAGATCCGAGTCATGCAGTCGTAAACTTATGTGCAAAACATCCACATCTGCACTTATATTCTGACCCTGTGCAAGTAGAGCATGTTTTAAAAAATGCTGACATGGCAATATGTCATGGAGGCCATGGCTTAGTTTTAGCAGGCTTGTTAGCAGGCAAACCAATGTTACTGTTACCCACTCAACTAGAACAATCGTTACTAACAAAAAGACTCAGCGAGCAAAAAATATGTGCCGCAATTAACCCAAGAGACACTAAAGCTAATTATTTAGCTGGTATTAGATTTACAATAGAAAACCCTATATTGCGTGAAAATGTGCAAAATTTTGCAAAAAAATACTCGCAACTTTCAAACGAAAGCGCAATGTCTATAATCGTTGATAAATGCGAGTCTTTTATTGTTTAAGTTGAATACAACAATGTATTCAAGATACCTTTAATCCAGCTTACACTTGGTCGTGAAAAATACCACTCTATTTAACTTTACGACGACTCATTCCTGCCGCCCCAACCAATGCTAAACCAAACAGCGCTATTGTACCCGGGGTATTAACAACATTTGCTGGCGTTGCGGTAAAGATATTTGCAGAAAACTGGTTAAATCCATTTGGGTCACCAAATTGCGTTCGACCGTCTACAATAAAAGCATCGTTAAAAAAGACCAAAGGATCATCTAGCGACATTGTGCTAGTAGCCGTTACTGAATAAATAAGGTCAAACGTTTGCCCCGCAGCAATTAAACCAAGGTCAATATTGAATGATTGCGAGCCCCAGCCAAAGAAACCACCGCCATTGTATGTGCCCAGGGATTGGGTGCCGCTTTCGTCAAAACTAAGCTCGTTATTATCGATAGTAAGTGATGCTTCCGAACTCCATACAACATTGCCGTCAAGCGTAATATTAGCTTCGTATAAAGAGGCTGCATTTAGGCGTGAGGAACAATTTACTGGCTGCGGGTCAACCGCCAACACGTTCGAAGTTGCTGTGGCAATTGGAAAATCGAAATCTGGGCGATCATTTCCATCTCCATAACCGTCGCCGTATCCGTCATCACAGAACACTGAAATTGATCCGTTCATTACATTGAAATCAAAATCAAAAAACGAATCATCACCTTCGTTTGTAACGCTATAGCTCTGAGTTACGCTAGATACGTGTGATGCTGAAATACCAGAAGCTGACGCTGTTGTATAAAACCAACCTGCATCGTTACCTCGAGCAGAACCACTTGCGAAATTACCGTTATCATTTGCACTCGAGAAAGAGTTCACTGAAACAGCACTTGAATCGCTATCGGAGTCTGAATCAGAGCCTGCTGAACTATTTGTACTTGAGTCAAGCCCTAATGTTATTGTGTTTGCATGAACGCTTCCTACCGCTCCTAAACTGAGTGCGATTAAAGCGGCGAGTTTTGTTTTGTTTTGCATAATATGTCCCTCATTACTTTATAATTTTACGCTTCCATTTTCATGGTGTATATCATGACTGCTTTTACATGGCAAAATCATATCAAGCAAAAAATATTCCTTTATTTTTATATTAATATTTTCATATAGTTAACTAATGATGTATTTTGAATGTGAAAAATTTGTAAAAATTCTTGACAGTATTGAGAACAAGAAGAAACATGCTATCCAATCTCTCAAATGCTTACTTTGACCAAGTAACAAAAGCATCATTTATGATAGTTATAAAATATTCCATTCTATATATTGATAATAACACCAACTTTCTATACTATTTGCGGCGTTGAACACAATATCGCGAATTTTCGGAAATATGAATAATATAACAAATTTTAATCATCACCATCATTTAAGCACTTAGCCTTTCAGGACTGTGCTTGGAAGGTTGCACCCTTCCATTGGCGTTGAATATAATTTGAAGCCCTCGGAAGGAAACTTTCGGGGGTTTTTCCTTTTTAAAAGCCCTTAGATGAACCCAAAAATAAGTAGACTAGACGTATGATAACGTCAAACATTTAGGAAGAAGTATGAGCAATAGTAATCGACTCCGCATTGCGGTGCAAAAATCTGGTCGTTTGAGTGATGACAGCATCGCACTTTTAAAAGCCATAGGTATTAAACTTCAAATCAGAGATCGTCTTTTAATTGCTCATAGCACAAACCAAGATATAGACTTGCTGCGCGTTAGAGATGATGATATTCCGGGTCTAGTCATGGACGGTGTGGCCGACTTGGGTTTTATTGGAGAAAATGAGTTAGAAGAAAAGATGCTTGAACGACAGTCCGCTAATAAGACAGCGAGTTTTATTACTTTACGTCGACTTGACTATGGTGGTTGTCGTTTGTCTATTGCCGTCCCTAACGAATTTAATTACCAATCACTCGCCTCTTTAGAAGGTAAAAAAGTTGCCACGACTTATCCATATTTATTAGAGCGCTTTTTTAAAGATAAAGGCATCAACGCCCAAGCGGTAATGCTAACAGGCTCGGTCGAAGTTGCCCCGCGTGCCGGTGTAGCCGATGCGATATGCGATCTCGTATCAACGGGCGCAACACTAGAAGCAAACGGACTAACTGAAAAAGATGAGGTCTTTGTTTCAAAAGCAGTGTTGATTCAAAAGTCCGGAGCTTTGTCAGAAGAAAAACAAGCCTTGATAGCACGATTGTTGCCGCGTATGGATGGCGTGTTGCAAGCAAAAGAAAGCAAATACATCATGCTACATGCACCAAAAGAATACTTAGAACAAGTAAAATCTTTATTGCCCGGCGTCGAAAACCCAACCGTATTACCTCTATCTGGTATAGACAATCGAGTCGCGGTACACGTGGTGAGTTCAGAAACTCTTTTTTGGGAAACAATGGAAAAACTAAAAGCAATAGGCTGCAGTTCTATTCTTGTGTTACCCATTGAAAAAATGATGGCATAAAACAATGAAGCTACCCAGTCCTATTTTTTGGCAAAAATCCTCGGCAAGCGAGCGCGAAAACGCCCTTGCTCGTCCAGCTTTGGCTGATTCAGCGAGCGTTAAAAAAGCTGTTAGTCTTATTCTCAGTGAAGTGAGGTCAGAAGGTGATGTCGCGATTTGCCGCTTAACCGAAAAATTTGACCAAGTCAGGTTGACTCATTTAAAACTCGAACAAAATCAAATTACAGAAATTGCATCTACGACACCGGCTAATGTCAAAACCGCTATTGATTTGGCTTATGATAATATACACCGTTTCCATGCCGCGCAATTTCCTAAAGATATTAAGATAGAAACCCAACCTGGGGTCCTATGCGAACAAAAGCATTCAGCACTTGAAAAGGTAGGCTTGTATATTCCAGGAGGCACAGCACCTCTGCCGTCAACGGTATTGATGCTAGGTGTATCCGCACAGGTGGCTGGCTGCGACAGGAAAATCCTGTGTACACCGCCTTCATCCGAAGGGAGAATTGCCGCTGAAATATTATATGCGGCACAAAAATGCGGTATCACTGAAGTATTTATGTGCGGTGGCGCGCAAGCCATTGCTGGAATGGCTTATGGAACCCAAAGCATCCCCAAAGTCGACAAAATATTTGGACCGGGTAACAGCTTTGTGACTGAAGCTAAGCAACAAGTTAGTCAACAAGCTTTTGGTGCGGCTATTGATATGCCTGCTGGTCCCTCCGAAGTGTTAGTATTAGCTGATAAACATGCCAACCAAGCTTTTGTTGCTGCTGATTTACTATCGCAAGCTGAACATGGTAGCGATTCTCAAGCGATATTAGTTTGCGACGACGGCGAATGGACGTTATCAGTACAGGCGGAAATTAATAAACAACTTGCCATGTTGAACCGCAAATCAATTGCTGAAAAAGCCATGAACAATAGCCGCTTTATTGTGACTGATGACATAGAACAAGCAATAGATGTTACCAATTTGTATGCCGCAGAACATTTAATTATTCAAACCAAAGATGCCGAGCATATTGGCAATAAAGTGAAAAATGCGGGTTCAATATTTGTTGGACCGTACTCGCCTGAATCAGCGGGTGACTACGCTAGTGGTACTAACCATGTTTTGCCTACCTATGGCTTTGCGCGCAATTATTCTAGTCTCGGCTTACTTGATTTTATGCGCAGATACACTGTGCAAACTATTAGCCAACAAGGCTTAGTCAATATTTCTAGTGCTATTGTCAATTTAGCGATGGCAGAAGGCTTAGATGCGCATGCAAATGCAGTGAGTATTCGCTTAAAACAGGATGCTAATAATGTCTAAACTCAAGGCTTCACAAACTAACCAAGTATTCGAAAATACTCACGATGGAAACTGGTTAAGTAGCTTATGCAATGATCATGTAAATAAGCTAACGCCATACGAATCCGCTCGCCGGCTATTTTCAGCCAGTGAAGACGCATCCAATAGTGGACAAACTAAGGTCTGGCTAAATGCGAATGAAGCACCTGAATCTGAGCACTATACACTCAATAGTGATCTATTGAATCGCTATCCAGACTGTCAACCAGATGATGTTTTGCTTGCTTATAGTCAGTACTCAAATTCGTTTTTTAATGTCAGCAATATAAGCAAAGACAATATTGTTATTACACGCGGGGCTGATGAGGGCATTGAACTGCTCATCAGGGCTTTTTGCAAACCCAATTCAGACGCTATTTTAATATGCCCACCAACTTATGGTATGTATAAAATAAGTGCTGATACTTTTGCTGTTAATACACTCAAAGTTCCACTACTTGAAAACAGTATAAAAGAAAGTAAATCTAGTAAAATAGAGAATGATTTTTCACTCGATACTAGTGGCATAGTTAACACATTACAAAGCTCTTCAAATGTTAAGCTTGTATTTTTATGCTCTCCTAACAATCCAACAGGTACCTTGATCAACGAATCAGACCTTGTCACTATTTTACAAGCTAGCAGTAAGAATTGTATTGTTGTAGTTGACGAAGCGTACATCGAATTTAGTGTTTGTAGCAGCAAGCAAAAACTTCTAAATCAATTCGATAATTTGGTTATTCTAAGAACGCTTTCCAAAGCCTATGCTCTCGCCGGTATTCGCTGTGGCTTTGTGCTTTGTTCAGAAGCAATTAAAACGATATTGTTGAAAGTAATCGCACCCTATCCTGTGCCCGGCCCTGTTGCACAAATAGCGGCTCAAGCACTCAGCCAATCGACTCGTGATGTTATGCTTAACCGGGTACAATCACTCAAGTCAGAATTAGATAAAATGACAAAGGCCTTACAAAGCATTGATCAGGTTGAACTAGTGGGTAAGCAGTGTGGCAATTTCGTTTTGTTTAGAAGTGATAACAATAAACAATTAATGCTGTTTTTAGTGGAAAATCGTATGCTTATACGCGACCAATCAAAGCAGTTATTACTTAATAATTGTTTAAGAATAACAGTTGGTACACCAACTCAAAATCAACAACTACTAGCACTCATTAAGACGTTTTTTAACCAAATTCAAAAAGAGGCCAATTCATGAGCCAACAAGCAATATTATTTATCGATAGAGATGGTACCTTGGTCGAAGAGCCTCCCATCGATAAACAACTAGATAGTCTCGAAAAACTAGTATTTGAACCGAAGGTTATTCCCAACCTATTAGCACTTCAACAATCAGGGTATTCTTTAGTGATGGTATCTAATCAAGATGGATTGGGCACAAATAGCTTCCCACAAAAAGATTTTGAGACGCCTCACAATGCAATGATGGCGATATTTGAGTCACAAGGTGTGAAGTTTGATGAGGTATTAATATGTCCCCACTTTGATAGTGACCAGTGCAGTTGTCGCAAGCCTAAATTGGGTCTAGTTAGTGACTATTTGCAAAAAGGTAAAGTAGATTTCCAGCGCTCCTGTGTTATTGGCGATCGTGACACTGATATTCAATTAGCCAATAATATGGGAATTAAAGGTATCAAATACGGCCCTAAAGATAATAATTGGGATGCCATTACAAAATTATTAACGCAGTCTCCACGTATTGCTGAAGTCATTCGCAAAACGTCAGAGACTCAAATTAGCGTCACAGTGAATCTAGACAGTCAAAACAAGTCAGATATTCATACTGGCATAGGGTTTTTTGATCATATGCTAGACCAAATTGCTACTCATGCTGGTTTTTACTTAAATTTACAAGTCGTTGGTGACCTTCATATAGACGACCATCATAGTGTCGAAGATACCGCATTAGCGCTGGGTGAAGCACTTAAGAAAGCCCTTGGAGATAAGCGAGGCATTGCAAGATTTGGCTTTGCATTACCTATGGATGAATGCAGGGCCGAATGTTTGATAGATATTTCAAATCGACCACATTTGCAGTTTAACGCTGATTTTACGCGTGAAAAAGTTGGTGAAATGGCGACAGAAATGGTCTCGCACTTTTTTTATTCTATTGCTCAGTCAATGGGTCTGTCATTACATTTGTCTACTACCGAAGGCAACGCCCACCATCAAGTAGAGAGCCTATTTAAAGTGTTTGGACGCGCACTTCGACAAGCAATCAATAAACAAGGTGATGTATTACCGAGCTCTAAAGGAGCCCTTTAAATGTCGCAAGCTGCTCTAACTATTGTGGATACTGGTTGTGCTAATATTGCTTCTGTCAAATTTGCGGTAGAACGTTTAGGTATTATAGCTGAGGTATCTGACGACATAAGGGTCATAGCCAAGTCTCAACGAGTTATCTTACCTGGTGTAGGTAGCGCTCCTGCTGCAATGAAAAGTATTCACGCGAAAAATCTTAAAGACTGTTTGTTAAATCTAACTCAGCCCGTTTTAGGTGTTTGTTTAGGCATGCAACTAATGGTAGAGGAGTCGCAAGAATGTGACTTGGGCAAAAATGAAAATACTCAAGGGCTAGGATTAATGCCGGGTACGGTCGAAAAAATGCAAGTTGGACAACTACGTTTGCCACATATGGGGTGGAATAAAGTTCATAGTATTAACAGTAATGCACTGTTTGATGGTATAGATGATGGCGCTTATTTTTATTTTGTGCATGGCTACGCAGTGCCAGAATATGAATATACCCTTGCAGTAAGTGAGTATGCCAAACCTTTCTCTGCCGCAATCAATAAAGACAATTTCTTTGGTGTACAGTTTCATCCAGAACGAAGCTCCGACGCCGGTGCACAATTATTAAAAAACTTTTCTAGGTTATAAGCATGCTAATACCTGCTATCGATTTAATAGAAGGAAATGTGGTTCGCCTTTATCAAGGTGATTACAAACAAAAGACACAATACGAATTAGATCCTGTTGAGGTGGTCAAATTATATGCGTCACAGGGTGCAGAAATCCTCCATATTGTTGACTTAACCGGGGCTAAAGACCCCAGCAAAAGACAGATACCTCTGATCAAAAAAATGATAGCAACCGGACTTATGCGTTTTCAAGCGGGTGGTGGCATAAGAACCAAGCAAGATGTCCTCGATTTATTGAATGCAGGGGTTGAACGAGTCGTAATTGGATCGTTGGCTGTCAGTGACACCGAGACTGTCACTGGTTGGTTTAAAGAGTTTGGACCTGATAAAATTGTATTAGCTTTAGACATTAATATCGATGAACACGGCAACAAATTTGTCGCGACTCATGGTTGGCAAAATGATTCAGGGGTGAGCATTGATGATCTTATTACCCTATATCGAAAATGTGGACTAAAACACGTATTGTGCACTGATATAAGCCGCGACGGCACCCTGCAAGGTGCTAACCATAGCCTTTACCAATCACTGGTTAGGACATATCAGGATATTCAATGGCAGGCCTCGGGTGGTATTGGAAATTTAGACGATATCAATGCGCTAAAACCGAGTAAAGTACAAGCTGTGATTCTTGGCAGGTCTTTACTTGAAGGAAAATTTACACTTGAGGAGGCGATTAAATGTTGGCAAGACGTATAATACCATGCCTCGATGTAAAAGACGGGCTGGTGGTAAAAGGAGTAAAATTTCGTAACCATGAGATTATTGGCGACATTGTGCCTCTTGCAAAACGCTATGCTGAAATTGGTGCTGATGAATTGGTATTTTATGATATTACCGCGTCTAGTGACCAGAGAGTGGTCGATAAAAGCTGGGTCAGTAAAATAGCGCAAGTCATCGATATACCATTTTGTGTTGCTGGCGGTATAAAATCAGTTCAAGACGCTGGGCGCATATTAGCCATGGGTGCTGACAAAATTTCAGTAAATAGCCCTGCTCTGCTTAACCCAGAGCTTATCACCGACTTATATAACACATTTGGACAACAATGTGTGGTGATTGGTATAGACAGTTTTTACAATGAAGAGACCCGTCAGTATGAAGTATATCAATTTACTGGTGACGAGAGTCGTACCCAAAAAACCAAATGGCAAACCATCGACTGGATAAAAGAAGTACAACAACGCGGTGCGGGAGAAATCGTGCTTAATTGTATGAATCAGGACGGCGTTCGAAATGGTTATGATATTGCTCAGCTTAAGCTTATTCGTGAAGCATGTAAGGTGCCGCTAATTGCGTCTGGTGGAGCGGGTGAAATTCAGCATTTTGTTGATGTGTTTGCCCAGGCTGATGTGGATGGTGCCTTAGCTGCGTCAGTTTTCCATAAGAATATCATTGATATGGACGAGTTAAAGTCGCATTTGATCAATCAAAAAATTGCAATTCGCCTTTAACCATAAACAGTATGGCATAGTAAATTAGATAAAGAGCTAAAATGAAAATTACCATTGAAAATAGCACAAGCTTAGCATGGGATAAAATGAATGGCCTGATGCCGTGTATCATACAAGATGCGCGATCTGGGCAAGTTCTTATGCAGGGCTACATGAACCAAGAAGCAGTCGATGTTACCTTAAATAAAGGGCTAGTGACATTTTTTAGCAGAAGCAAAAAACGACTTTGGACTAAAGGTGAAAGCTCCCAAAATACCCTTGAACTAGTTGATATCAGCGCCGATTGCGATTTGGACAGCCTATTAGTATTAGCTAAGCCCAACGGGCCCACTTGTCACCTCGGAACTGCCTCATGTTGGCATAACGCTGACTCAACTAAACTCGGTTTTTTAGCTGAATTGGAATCTTTAATTGCATCAAGAAAGTCAGCGCCTGCTTCATCGAGCTACACAGCCAGTTTATATGCTAGTGGTATTAAACGAATCGCCCAAAAAGTAGGTGAAGAAGGCGTTGAAACAGCGCTCGCAGCTACCGTTGGTGATTTAGAAGAACTCAAAAATGAGTCTGCAGATTTGCTCTACCATCTCATCGTATTGCTTCAAGCAAGTAAGCTCAGTTTGTCTGATGCAATTACCGTTTTGCAACAAAGACAAAAATAAAACTTTATATTTTTCATAAAGATATAATTTATTTTATTTATTTACTTGAAAATAAATACGCTATCCACATATCTTAATTGTGGCAGCCATTAGGGGCCACACAACGATTACAACGCCGAATGGTCGGGTTGTAGTCAGCAACAATTTAACATTTAACATATTGCTTAATAGGAAGGATATGACCATGCGTACTATCGATTTATCTCCACTTTACCGTTCATTTATTGGCTCTGATCACTTAGCGTCTATGATCGACGCGGCATCTCGCCAAGAAAAACAACAAACCTATCCACCGTACAACATTGAACTGTTGGACGAGGACAAATATCGTATAACCATGGCAGTTGCCGGGTTCGCAAAAGAAGACGTAGTAATTGAGGTGCAGGAAAACACACTCAAAGTGCTGGGTACTAAAGAAAGCGGTAGCGATACGAAAAACCAAAAGAGCAAAAACGAAAGTGAGCGAAAGTTTTTGCACAAAGGAATTTCTGAGCGAAACTTCGAACGTAAATTTCAGTTGGGTGATAATGTAAAAGTGCTTACGGCTGATTTACAGAATGGTTTGCTACATATTGATCTTGAGCGAGTTGTGCCCGAGGCACAAAAAGCAAAAAGAATTGAGATTGGAAGCAAACTATATGAGAACGAATAAACTCAAAAAATAATATCATGTTTCCCTACCTGCAGAGCGCTCGGTGTACAACCTAGCGCTCTTTTTCTTTTATTTGAATGACAACAATTTAACTACCTAAATTTACTCAACTTTTTAGCTATTTAGCCGCTATATACATATTGCAATGGGAACAAGGCAAATATGAAGCACACTATCCAGAATGAAAATTGTCTACGCATAAATACCATGTGTTATTGCTGCTTACCTGAAAAGCAAGCCATGTTTGTTCGCGCGCAAATTAATATATGTGTTCACACCCGCAATTCAGGACCAGAAAGTAAAGATGAATCTTAGAGCTAAAACTTTCCTTCCCCTACTAGCAATTGCAATTATCCCAATAATAATTTTCGGTATATACGCATATGCTGGTCCCGGACTTACTGAGCAAACAGAGCTGATTAATAAAACCTTTTTATTAATGTGTATAGCAACCTTTATAATCGTCATAATGGTGTTTGCTTATATGAACAAAGCCTTGCTGAAACCAATAGAAGAAATGCAGTCAATAGCGACTAACATTACGCTTGGGAAAACGGAGATTGCCCTTTCTCCATTAAAGCAAGACGATGAATTAGGTGCTTTGTCGCGCAGAATCATACAAATGCGAAACCAAATCAAACATCAAAATAAATCCATAAACAAACTCACCTATTTTGATAGCTTAACAAATCTGCCCAATCGGCATTTCTTTGAATTAGTTTTAGCTGAAAAGGTTCGTAAATCAAAACAACAAAACAAACACTTTACGGTAGCAATTTTAGATCTTGATAATTTCAAACAAATTAACGATTCTTTAGGGCATATTGCAGGCGATAAGTTTCTGCAGTCGGTTTCTAAACGCATTGAAAGTAGCTTGAAAATAGAAATGCTAAATAGTGTAAATATCAACAAAATCGACCTTTCCAAAAATTTTCTTGCCCGCCTTGGTGGAGATGAATTTGTATTAGTTATCAATAAACTCGAATTATCCGAAACGCCTCTTGATAAGGTCAAGACCCTTCCTGACATTTTTGCGACCAGTTTTTTCATTCAAGGTAATGATGTCAATGTTTCGGTAAGTGTTGGTGTTGCGCAGTATCCTGAACACGGACATTCGCCCGCAGAACTATTTAAAAGCGCTGACCTTGCTTTGTATAATGCAAAAAATAATGGGAAGAACAAAATTGCTCTATACAACGGGCAAATGAGTAGCCTAAATGTCAATCGGCTGAAAATTGGCAAATTACTCAGTGATGCGATAAACGAAGAACAATTTAGACTTGAGTTTCGCCCACGTATTAACTTGCACGATTACTCCTTTAATTGCTACGAAGCACAGATTCGGTGGGACAGTCCATTATTAGGCGACGTTAATCCTATGTCGCTTATTGGGATAGCAGAAGACAGCAAGCAAATAAATAAACTGGGGGCATGGGTTATTGCAAGTACGGTTAAGCAGTTATTTAAATGGAAAAAAAGGGGGTTTTATGACTTCCGAATATCTATTAACATATCTTACCTACAACTGGATAAACTCGATCTAACTGCAACAATTAAATGCTTACTTGCCTTATATCAAGTACCAGCAGAACAACTTGAAATAGAAATTACTGAATCAGTTTTTAACCAAGACGAACTGCTAGTAATAGAAATACTTGAAGCATTAAAAGAACTAGGAGTTGTTGTCACGCTGGATAATTCCGGCATAGGCCATGCTTCAGTGAAAAACCTGAATCGTTTTCATTTCGACAAAGTAAAATTTGCCCCTCTTTTCTTACAAAGTGTGGTGGAAAACGAAGAAAACCAAAAACTGTTTAAAAATATATTGCATCTAGCAAAAGAGCTAGGTACTAAAACAGTTGCTAAAGGCATTGAAACCAGCTCAATGCATGAACTTATTTTACTATTGGGCTGCCAAGAAGCACAAGGGTTTTACTATTCTAAAACCTTAGACAAGGAAGCAGCCGAAGTTTACATGCAAAGTATGAAAGAAAAAAAGCGCTATCACTTAAAGTGTGTTAACTGAGCGGTTTACTATGCCACTTTTTTTTGAGCTTAGCATTAGACTGTACATGTAAATTATTTAATTAATCGGAATCGGGCGATAACTCGTTTAAATATAAAAAAGCGAGTTTTATTATGGGCAGTGCAGTCGAAAACCGAAAAATACTGGTACAACTTGTAAACCTTGAAGGCAAAAACTGCGGGTATGCGGAAAAGATAAGTGCTCATGAAAAAGGGCAACTTCATCTCGCTTTTTCTATTTTGTTTTACCAGCATCATGAAGATGGCTTGCATTATTTACTGCAAGAAAGGGCACCCGATAAGTATCATAGTGGTGGACTGTGGACCAACACCTGTTGTTCTCATCCTCTACCCAACGAACCTATTTTCACTGCCGCGACAAGAAGACTAAACGAGGAATTGGGGATCAAAGATAAAATGTCGTTTATCCACCTTGGAAATATTATCTATCGAGAGTCCTTAGATAATAATATGATTGAGCACGAATACGACGCAATCATAGCTGCAGAGCCAACTAGTCTCACTATGAACCTCAACCCAGAAGAGGTACGCAATGTTAGATGGTGGCATCAAAATGAAATTGATGATGTATTAAAAAATGCACCTGAAACCTTTACCGTATGGTTTTCAAAGGTATACAAACGTGTTAGAGACCATGCTAATCGTTAAATGATTGAAACTCTAGTGCTGCAATGATTGCTGGCGTTGCCAAACATCAATTAACACCATATGCGCGACAGTTAAACCGAATAAGCCAATGAATACCAATCTTAAAATATCAGTCATTGGTGCACTGTTTGGTAACAACCACCAAGCAAGCGAGCCGCCAACAACCGTTGCCAAAACAATTGGTGCTGATATTAGTACCATTCCCTTAAAGTTCAAATCCAGCGATTGCGATACTGCTAACCAGTGCTTCGCTGAGTGAAGTAAGCAAAAATACAACACAAAATGCACTAGAGGTGGTAATAAAACCGCACTTAAAAGCAAACCCATGATCTCTATAATCTGCCATTTTATTTTTCTTAGTTCCTTTGATAGTTTTTTGATTTGTACGAGTAAAAATACAAAACTCAATATTGCTAAAAGCTGCATTGCTAGGCTAATTAAAGTTGCGTGTGCTTCGGGTACTAAGAGCTTGGTAAAACTCTCAATAATAGAAGCTTTATAGACTAGTGATGGTGCGCAAAGCACAACCGCTGCAAACGCGAGCGCTATCTTTTTTGGCAGCAGTTTGGCCCAATCTGAAGAAAAGTGATAAACAGAAATGAGCAAAAATACAGACAGCCCAAAGGCTGGGAACATTAACCAAATTGAAATACTAATAAGAGTGACAAAAACATACAGTCCGAGAAAAGCCACTTGCCACTGTATTGATGGTTTAGTTTTCAAACCCTTAGCGATATAAAAATCTAAAGCTCCGTGAGGGATACCAATAGTAATAATCGCTAATAGAAATAGCAAAGCGGCTACCGTATCGGGCAACGCTACATTAAACGCTAGCATGATGAATACTAGCGCAACCGAAGTTGAATAAAATTTAGAGACGCTATTATTAGGCATTTATTTTCTTCGCTTGTAATACGAAAACAAGTAAACAATCAGTCCCTTTAAAAACAGCCATTTTGGCATTATTATGATCGCTCTAAGCAAATCCTTTGTGCTTGCCTTTTCACTCATAAATCTAGCAAATGAAGCTGCACCCATCCCTTTGGCAAATTTAAAAAAAATTTCTGGGCCCTTTTCCTTATTACGACTGATGACCGTAAGAAAAACGTCGTCAAGCCATCGGTATAGCTGAGTAATAGGTGCAATTTTTCGTAGCTTTTTTGTGGCACAATACTCATCTGCCAACGCAGATGCCCATCGCTGAATGGGTAAAAAGCAATACCCCGTCGAGGCTCTCATTGCTCCGCCGGCAATCCCCCCTTTAACTATGATACTTGTACTGGGTGATGACGAATCATCGATGTTGAACATAGGTAATACACCGTTTTCACTACGAACAAGCGTGTAACCTTTGCCATCAGTTAATGCATTGAGTGCGGTCTGTATTCTTTGTTGAAGCAAACATTCACTGGCGGGTGAGGTATCAAAACAAGTGTACTCAACTAACGCATGTGTTTCACTGAAGGGCAATACATATAAAAATTCAATGCCGATATCATCGTGTTTGAGGTTTTCCATTACCAGTGCTTTTTTATCGTTAAAACAGGCTTCTTTTGTTGTCACTTCGATGCCATAAAAACACTGATACATTGCGTTTTTCGGCGTTTGCATTGGGCTAATTCTAGTGTCTATGACTGCATTGCCAGTAAATTTTATACCACTTGTATACAAACTTGCGCATGTCTCTTCTTGCGTCAAGTTATCAATCGTTTGGTTAAATTCAAGATTAAAATTATCGTTGCATGAAACAACATACTCCGCAAGTTCAAAAAAATCTTTAGCATCAATACATGAATAAGCTTGAGATTGGCACTCATGTTCGATTGATTGATCTTGGTAACTGAAACGCCAAATTAGCCATTGACGTTTGATAATTTTGCTAAGGTAATCTGGCATATCCTCTTGCTGCCAGAAACTCCAGGTTTTATTGGTATTAAATCCCGATTTAGCCTCTAGTATTAGTACCCGACCTCGATAAGCGCGTTCATTTAGTGCAAGTAAAAACGAAAGACCAGCTGCCCCTGCACCTATGATTATCAAATCGTAATGAGTACTCATTTCACAATATCATTTAATATCGACCAAATCTTTGATTGCATAATGTAGCACAGACTCATGTGCTTGTGGCTGTAACGAAGCGCTTAAATTGAAGCTTTCGACAATACAGCGTAGCGCAACTTTCAACTTTCGGGCCTTAGGAACAACACATCTACCCTCTGTGTAGTTGTAGCCGCGTTCTTGAATAACTCTGCCTATCTCTTTGTAAACATTTGCCGCTACAAAAATACCTAGCTGATTCTTCTTTGGTATGTATGAAATGCCGTTTATGCCACTTACATAATATCGTTCTGCAAGCGCTAATAAGCGTTTAACCGCCCCAATAACTTGCGCTTTTTGCTCTTTTTTTGGATTGGCTATAGATTCTGCTGTCATGTTGTCAACCCAATCACCGGGAATATAACGCCGTCCATTTTTAGCATCCTCAAGCACGTCTCTGGCGATATTGGTTAACTGCATACCTATACCTAAATCAACAGCGAAAGAGTTTGCATATGCCGGTGCCTTTAAGATTGGAGACATCATTAAACCAACTACACCAGCGACTAAATAGGCGTATTGAATAAGGTCTTCTTGTGTTTGCAAGGCTACAGTTTCAGAATCCATTTGTACGCCTTCAATGAGCTGAAGCCCGTGCCTTCTGTTGATATCATGTTGTTCACATAACGCGATAAAATCTTGCACAAGTAAATGAGTTCTAGTGTTATTTTTAATGCCATGCTCAATTTCGTGCAGCTCATTTAACGCATCATGAAGATTACCATTTTTTGGTTCATCCACAATATCGTCTATTACACGGCAAAAACCATATAGTCGAGCGGCATCAATGCCGGTATCTTTTTCTAAAAACCAACGCGCAAAATTAAAAGACTTACCATGTTGTTTTAGCAAGTCGATAGCGTTTGCTCGACTATTGATGTTATGCATTGCTGGACTCAATCAACTTATCAACTACTTTAGCTGACGATAATACACCTGGCAATCCTGCCCCCGGATGAGTACCAGCACCAGCAAGATAAAGATTACTCGGCCCTTCCGCCTTGTTGTGAAAGCGAAACCATGCTGATTGCGTGAAGGTAGGCGCAATAGAAAAACCGCTTCCACTTACACTAGAATAGTCATTCTCAAAGTCAGCAGGCGTTTTAATAATTCTGTGCACCAGACTTTGCGTTAGCCCGGGCATGATTGACTCTTCTAAAGCTTTTATCACCTTATCTGCGTATGCTTCTTTCTCCTGTTCCCAATCAATGCCTGACAAATTATTTGGCACGGGTGACAGCACATAAAATGAATCACAGCCTTCTGGCGCCAAACTTGGATCGGTAGCTGTTGGCCTGTGTAGATATAATGAAAAGTCGTCTGCTAATATCTTCTTGTCAAAGATATCATCCAGTAAGCTTTGGTAGCGCTTGCCAAGCCAAATAGTATGGTGAACAACTGACTCATACTTTTTATCGGTACCAAAATACAGTACAAACAAACCCATCGATAAGCTTGCATATTTTGTCTTAAGCTTTGCGCCCATGTTTTGTTCATTACGTGGAACTAACTTGGTATATAGGTGTTTAGGATCGACATTCGACACCACCTTATCGCAAGAAAGGATGCCCTTTTCAGTGACAACTGCTGTTATATTCTTGTTGGCTATTTCAAGGCCTGTTACCTTGGTATTGAGTTGAATATCAATGCCCTCTTCACGCATCAATTGCTCAAAGCCATTGACCATTGCGGCAGTTCCACCCATAGCAAAATGCACACCCCACTTTCGCTCAAGGAAATGAATAAGACTATAGATGCTCGTCGTTGAAAACGGGTTACCCCCGACGAGTAAAGGTTGTATAGAAAACGCCTGACGTAGCTTATCGTGTTTCAAAAATGCACATACCATTTGCCAAACACTCCGATAACACTTTAAACGTATTAATGCAGGCACTTGTTTTAGCATTGTTGTTATTTTATCAAACGGCTGGTCAGCAAGCTGAGTAAATCCTACTTCAAAAATATCGTTACTTTGTTCAAGCAAGTTTAAATAACCCTGTGCATCTTCTTCACTAATAGCTCTAATTTGCGCTAGCGTATCTTCTACTGTACCACCATAATCAAAGGTTGAACCATCGGGATATACAAATCTGTACCATGGCTCTACTGGAACGAGGTTGATGTAGTCTGATAGCTGCTTATCAAATAATTCGAATAACTCTTCAAATAGAAATGGCGCAGTCACCACTGTTGGACCGGCATCATATACAAAGCCATCTTTCTCATATTGCTGGGCTCGACCGCCTAAACGCTCGCATTGGTCAACCAATGTGACCGAGTAACCTTTTGCCCGCAATCTCAATGCAGAAGCTATCCCACCAAAACCACCACCAATGACTACAGCATTTGCATTATTAATAATTTCTCTCCACGCTTTGTATAAGTTCCTCTGCCACTTTTCTGACTTCAAGTGCGCAGTTATTAGGTAATAATGCGAGTTCTTTTTGGCACATCATGAGTAAGTATTTAACACGGTTTTTCGCAATAAACATTGCGTCCTCGTCAGACGACTGATTAGCTAGTAAACTAACGATGTTTAAAGTGTTGGACCCCTTATCGCTTTGGTAATCACCCATGTCATCATGTATCTGATAAGCAATAGCAAACTTCGCAGCGATGTAATTGACGCTATCTAATAAATCAAAGCGATGACTTAGAATCATTGGCATAGATAGTGCGAGTCTAAACAGCGGACCGGATTTTCTTGCTGCGATTTCTTCATATTGCTTTGAGTCAATAATCTGCTCTTTGTCGAGGTCCATGGTTTGACCTTGAACCGTTTCGCCTACCGCTTTTGTCATTTCGAGCAGTGCTGCACGCATAGTATGGACATCTTTAATATCAGCAATAGCTGCGTAGGCAGCGTTGATCATTGCGTCGCCTGTGCAAATAGCCCTCGGTTGGCCAAACTTTTTCCAAACAGCTGGTTGACCTCGCCTAACTTCATCACCGTCCTGTAAATCATCATGGACTAGTGACGCATTGTGCAAAAGTTCGATAGCGGAAGCACAACAGATAATGTCATTAGTATCTAATCCTAACTGGATGCCGGCATGAACGCATATTTTAGCTCTCGTCCTTGAACCACCCGACGAAAGGTGAAAGATAGCGGCTGCATCATTTTCTACAAACTTGTGTAAGTGCTGTTCTGTCAGTACGAGTATGTCTTTTATAATGTTTTTTGATATTAGACTTACGTTCTTCATGACTTTTCTCTAATAAAAAAGCCAACCTATCACAATCTAGGTATTAGGTTGGCTATGTTCTATTTAAGTAAACTCATCAATATGAATTTACTCAGCGGCAGGCGAAACTGACTGACTTTCAGACGTTGCTGCATACCAAATCAATAAACCAAATGCGACTTTATTCACTAGGTCAGCAAGGTTGTAGACGATGTTTAGTGCTTCTGGAGAGGCTGCGCCAAGCATATAGCCCGCCACATAACCGATTGGATAGATTGCCCAACCAATGGTAACAATCCAGCGCATTGCCTTGTAAGCATACTTTACTGCAGGACTTGCATTTTGCTCTGCAGCTTTACCCGCTTCACCAAAAAATATTTCATAAAGAATATAGAACCAACCTAGCATTCCAATCACGAATCCAATGGTAATGTTCATGTATCCTGCCTCGGCAAGATACCCAGGAATAAGCATTACTAGGGTACCGATTAATAATCTCCAAAAAATACCCGCAGTGGCTACACCTATAGCACGTAAGATCAGATAGAACTCAATCATTAGCAAAGGAACCGTTAACAGCCAATCGATATAACGAAATACTGTTGGAGAGGTGCCGGTTTCAATCCATACATCACGCATGTAAAAATAGTGCACTGCTGCGATAAACGTAACCAATGCTGAAACTACCAATGAGGTTTTCCATTTTGCGGTTACACTTTGGGTTTCCCACAAGAAAAATACTGTAGAAGCCATCAGTGCCATCGATATTAACCAAAACGAAATACCTACAAAATCGTCTGGTTCTAGGTTGCCCGCTGCTAACGCAGTACCAGGCAGGATCATCAGTAAAGCAAATGCAAAAAACATTTTTGTTTTACCGCTGAAATCGAGCGTATTTAACAATTCTTTTATTTTCATGGTTATTCTCTTTTTGAGTTGTTTTTAATAGACCTAAGCATGCCTTAGTGAATATTCACAGGAATCCTTTGGTGATTTTTTATACACATATGTTAAAAAAAAGTTTTATTAGTGAGTTTTAAACGTTGATAATGCTCAGTTTTACCTGACAACAATTGTTTACAAAAGAGTAATACCATGATGACACTTTATGTTTATGTTATTGTTTTTATTATTTAATTTTTCTTTCAAATAAAAACTCTACAACATAGTGATCTTTAAATAGTTTAAATTATTAATTTTTTGTAAATTTTACGTTATTTTTTAATGAAAGCTAATCAGCAGGAGAATTTTTAGGGAATTAAGTGTAACGACGTTTGGGTGGAGGTGCAGAATTACTTTTAACTACAATGATAGATGAGCAGAGAGCATAAAGACGTATGCATTACCTCTCGCGATAATGCACCAAAAATATTCGCTTAATCCAATAACGGAAACACTGTATAAAAGAGATTTAAATGACCAATTGGCCCTATTCGCTATAATTTTTAATATAAACAAACGCAGCAATTAAAACTATTGATACCGGCAGCAATGCTAAACCAGGTGAACCATTTAAAACAAGATTACCTGCAGTCATTATTAAGCCAATGAGCACAAGCGCAATCACTACCAGAATGGCTATCTTTTTAGTCATATTTAACTCCTTTTATATGCTTACGAGACCCATCACAATTTAGCTCATGCGCTGTCGGTTTTGACCATTTGCTAAACGTCGCTGAACTTAAGCAAGATTGTAAGGAGCGCATCGGCCGAAGCTCTGCTCTATTTTGCTACAAAACACCCGCCTTTTTAATACTCAAATAGCTATTAATTAAACTCGATGTTAAACCTGATGCTTTGGTTTGAATACAAATCACACCTTTGTGCTTTAAACGTTTTATATTGTGTTCTATGCTGCGTTGCAATACATTGGAAGATGCATAATCTAAAGCATCGTCAATTGACTCTATGGGTTTATTTTCAATATGATTGTAAATAGGCTCAATGATACTTACTACAGCAACCAAATGCTTCTCTTGTAATATCTTGACTGATACCAATAAATCATCAAAATCTTCATCTCTCAAGCATGTAACTAAGACAATAAACGAACGTTTTGGATGTTTTTTCATCAGGTCTTGAGCCGCGCTTAAATAATCACTGGCTATTTTTTCAGGATATAAATCGTAAAAATGATGCATAATGCGACTCACATTTTGTGCACCTCTTACCTGACTCAACCAACGGCTTTCTCTCCCAAAGCTCTGAATACTCAAATTATCGCCATTTTTTAAGGCAGTAAAAGACAGCATAATCAATGCGTTGAGTGAATGTTCAAAATAACTTAATTCATCATCTTGTACGCGCATGCGTCTACCCGAATCAAGCATTATGACCACGTGTTGGTTTTTTTCTTCTTGAAACTCCTTTGAGATTAATTTTTTAAATCTGCTTGATGCACGCCAGTCTATTTGTCTTAGACTCTCGCCTTCACGATAATCACGCAATTGCAAGAAATCCATACCTGTGCCGCGTAAATTAAATTTTTTCAGTCCCATTTGCTGAAGGTTTACACTACCTTTTAAGCCCGTTAAATCTGAAATAGAGGAAAAATTTGGATAGACCTTATGTTCACTTTGATGTGCCTTGAACCAGGTTATTTGGAACAGTTTGCAATAAGAAATTACCCTTAAATAACACCCTGTTATTTGAGCTGGCCCTCTCTTATGTGGCGTGACTACATATTGATGTTCTTGTTGTTCTGCGGGCGTTAATTGGATATTAGAATGGTAAGTCTCGCAAACCCAATCGTTTGGTAAGTGTTCTTTCCATTCTAAGTGAATCGGCGAATCCGAGCGGTTAGCCAAAACAAATTTTACTGTAGCGGGCTGATATAACGACAAATTACTAATAAGCGAACGGTTAATGGCAACTTTAGGGGCTTTTTTTGACATTATCACATCAAAAAAAAGTGCAATAACAACAAGGCCCATTAAAACAAATGGAAGCCTTCGCCACATATCGATAATTACAAATTGATCAACAATAGGCAGTAACAAAGCACTAAGTAACAAAACAAAAGTTACTTTTAGTAAGCGTTTGGACGGCCTGATTGAGACGAATTTCATTGGCGTGGTACTTCTACCGATTCACATAGTTCACTGAGCACATTGTCAATTGACACACCTGCGATTTCTCGTTCAGCAGATAAACTAACCCGGTGGCGAAGAACACAGTACATCATTTTCTTTATATGGTCGGGCGTTACAAATCCTATCCCTTCTATCAACGCTGCTACTTTTGCCGCTTGTATTAAGGCGATACTTGCTCTCACCCCGGCGCCATGACTAATACCTTGCCATTCTCTGGTAGTACGCACAATATTTACCGCGTATTGAACCAACAGCGGATCTACGGTTACTTTTTTTACCATTTCTCGCATAGAATCAAGAGTTTGTGCGTCAATCACTTCCGATACTTTTGCTTGTTCACTACCTGCTGCACTGGCTGAAATTTGTTGTGTAAGCAGAATTTCACTTTCTGCACTAGGATAGCCAATCACCACTTTCATCATGAAGCGATCAAGTTCTGCTTCTGGTAAGGGATATGTCCCTTCGTTGTCGATAGGGTTTTGAGTAGCTAGTACCATAAATGGCCTTCCTACTGAATGGGCTTGCCCGTCAATGGTCACTTGTTGTTCTTGCATCACTTCTAGTAAAGCAGCTTGCGTTTTAGCAGGTGCCCTATTGATTTCATCGGCGAGTAAGAGATTGGTAAACACGGGCCCTTTTTTAACATTAAACTCACCCGTTTTCATGTTCACTATCGAATGTCCAGTGACATCCGCAGGCATGAGGTCAGGGGTAAATTGAACTCTTTTATAATCTAAAGAGATACTGTTGGCCAATAGCCGCACAAGTAAGGTTTTCCCCAAACCAGGTACACCCTCTAATAGTACGTGCCCGCCAGCTAAAAACGATACTATGACCTGTTCTACAACCTCTGTTTGACCAATTAATTCTATTTCAATATTACTGATAAGATTACCAATAACATTTTTTGCAGTATCTAACTCTTGTTGCGTTAAATCGCTCATATCATTTTCCTGAGTGCTTGTAAGTCTTGCATTAGTTTTATGAAGTGTGTTTCGTTCAGATTAATGGGCTCAAGAATGAGCGTATGTAAAGATGCTTCCGGCCATGAACTTATGTTACTCAAAGCCGCCAACATGGATGCTGTTGAAGGATTGGGATGAGACATGCGCAAACGAAGTTCGTCTAAAAGTTGACTTCTTACATCATCTATTAACTTGTGTTTTTGCCCCGTATCCCAATAAAACAAACCGGCCACTTTTATATGTTGACTGAAATACGTAACAACCGTATCTTCGACTTGTTTTATTGCACCAAATCTAACCGCGAAGAACCATATATTGATTAATGCAACAAAAATGAGTATCCAATAAAAAGCGGGTGAGAAGTTTACAATAATTGAATACCACATTAATGGTTCAGAAAAACTCATTAGGTAAATGGCATCGGCCTCTTTTGCTAACTGATGGATGTAAAAGGCGTTGTCTTCCGCATCTATTTGATAGTTGTCCCAAATCTGAACGTCGGTCATAAGGGTTACTAAACCCTGCCCAATGGCTACTTGTATAATACTTGCTTTGTCATAAAAATGAATTTTGTCTTGGGCAATGGGTTCATCTACATATGCACTAGACAAAACACTCGCTGAATATACGAGTTCTTCATTGTCGCTGACAGTGATGTACAAGCTATCTTCTACATTGACGTTTATTTCACCAAAATCAGCAGTATTTATTTTTGTCGATACATTAAATTCGCTATCAAGGAGTTCTCGGTCATAGTCATGAGTTTCAACCTCTAGCTGCCGTAAAAAATGGTTACCCGTAAATGTACTCGCCCCTTCCAAAGTATCTAGACCTACGATGACATGGCCCCCTTGTTCTATCCATGCAAAGAGTTTATTTGATATCTCTTTACTGACAGCTATTTCTGCCGTATCAAAAATAATAAGGTCAGTATAATGAGGATTGAGTGGTGCAAGTGAATTGTCTTCAAATAAGTCTTCGGCCTTTCCTGACAATATGACATCTATATTGTAAGACTGCATATGCATTTGAAGTGCTAAAAATGGTTCTTCATTAGCTTCTTTTTGAAAACCTTGGTCGATTTCTTGTTCAACTCTTTCTAAGTTAAAGATTATAAAAACGACTAAAATTAGACATATGCCAGCGATCGCAAAATGTCTTGCTTCAATCTTCATTTATCATTGCCTGTAGCGACCAAACTTTCGCTAACCGGAGTATTCTGACCAACACGGATGAGTTCGGGCATCAAAGTGATTTCAAAACGCGTTAACAAGTCAGAGAGCTCGTGTGCATTGGGCATACGGTGTGCCCATGCCATGCTTATCCAAGAGCGCATTAGAGTCGTCATAAAGTCATAAACTTTCTTGGCACTGCTCTGTTTTATTGCCCTCAAACATTCGTTTTCAGTCATACTTTTAGTGATGTGTACTTTTTGTTCTTTACTTAAATGCAGCAGACTAGCCCTGACCAATAATGATAATGCCCGTCTAAAATCTTGAGCAACAATCGCTTGGTTAACGGCATTAGAAATATCCTCAGGAACGGATTCGTTGAATGCCTTACTTATAAAATTAGGGAGCGGGGTATCATCAATGCTTGCTTGATTTGGTTTGAGAATATTAGCGAGTTTGGACCAGTTTTTTATGACAATATAGCCAAATATCAGCGCAAAAGCAGCCCATAAAAACAACTCCAAAAAGGAGGCAATAAAATTTGCTAGGGTCGAGAAGCCACTAAAGTCTCCAGATGTGTACTCCTGTTCAGTGTCTTCTTCAGATCCTTTCCAACGATAATAAACAATAGTCTCTTTAGATGAAAAAGGCTCTTCATCAAATAAAGCATCCAACTCCTCTCTTATTTTTGTTTTGGCTTCAAGATTTGGCTCTGAATCTCCTTTCTTACTAACCGTTATTGTTGCGGTATTTTGTAGCTCAGGATTCATAGAAATACGACTATCGCTATCGTTTTCCGTCATTTGTGCTAACGCCGGCTGAAATAGTGTTTGCGCAAACACTAAGACGAAACACGCAATAATGGGTAAAGTAGCTGACTGTAATGCAGTCCCTTTTGTTTTAAAGGCTGTTACCCACTTTTTAAATCCTATTTCTAAATCCCAGGCCTCTAGAATCATTCTCCTATTCAAATAGGCAATAAAACCACCAGCAACGTAAAAGGGTGCAACTAAGGCTACACAAAGGTAAAAGACAATATTGCTGATTAGTAAGCTCCAAAATACATCTTCTTCATATTCGCTGAATAACAAAAATGACCATAAATCTATTTCTGTGGGTAATAACATGCTAAGCATGACTAACATTCCAATAAAAAGAATGCCTTCCCAATGCACACAAAGCACTGTCCACCATCCCGTATTGTCATCTTTGCTTCGGTGCAAAATATTGAGCCTATTCGCGCGCTTTTTCCCACTTAAACGTTCAAGCTGGGTCACCGCCATATCAAAACTACGAGATGGCGCTAAGCGCCTGTATGTAATGCTAGAAAACCAAAGAGGTTTAATTTGCTCTGGCCAAGCCATCAAAGCTGTTTTAAGGTTAATTACATTATTAAAAACAGCTCGACTTAAGATAAATAACAAGCCTCTTTCATACCAAGGCTTAAACAACCAAAATGTTAGCAAGCCCCACTCAAGGCTGAGGAAACAGCTGAAAATAAAAAACGGAAATGACACTACCAACCAAAATGAAAACAAAATTTTGTAGTGTTTCAGAGCCACTTTGCAACCTAAATCAAAACATTGCCAACTGCTTTTGGGAATGGTGCTGATAGCCAACTGCTCAAGTTTCATATTTGGGCCTCTTGAACACAAAATATAATACCCAACACCAACATAATCCACCGACAGAATATTTAACGCCGTTAGGAATAATGCTACTACTTGACCAAAAAGCTTCGACGAATGCTGCAAATATTAACAATATAAAACAACCTAGTATGACTGGAAAGGTGCGTTTTCCGGCAACTTTCAATGCTTGAACACGACTAAGTTGTCCAGGTGCAATAAGATGCTTGCCAATCACAGCACCGGCAGCAGCAGATACAACAATAGCCGTCAATTCAAACGAACCATGGGTGATAACAAATGAAAAGAAAGTAGTTCCATAATCAATATTGACAATATGTCCTGATATCGCACCAAAAAATATGGCGTTGTAAACGAGATAAAACAAGGTACCAAGACCCAATAATATGCCACCGACAAAACATTGAAATGCAATTGAAATATTATTACGAATGTAGTGCCCAAACATGTAAAAATCACCATCAGATGCACGTTCCTTGGCAAAATGTGTAGAACTTGGGTCATACATTTTTTCAATTGATGCTACAGCAGTATTATCGATAAAATGTTGCACACTATCTGGCTGCCAAATAACAATGGAAGCAGAGGTAATAGCAACACCATAAAAAATTATATGGGCCCAAATTACGTATGAACGAATTGCCATTAGGCTTTGTTTAAAATCGACTACAAAAAATTCAATAATGCCACTGAAAATTCGGTTTTTCGTTTTGTACAATCGCGTTTGTCCAGCTAACAACAAATTATTTATGCGTTGTATCACTTCTGGACTATATTGCCTTGCTTTGGCTGTGGCTAAATCGTGACAAATTTGACGATACAGCTTTGGCATATCATTCTGCTTAAATAACGCTTCGTCTTGAATAGCATTTTCAAACAATTGCCAGGTATTTGTATTACGTGAGACAAAATCTTGTTGCTTCATGCTTTACCTACCAATACCGCGGCGATAATTCTAATATGCCGGATGGCTTCTTCGCCGCGTACTCCTAAAATAGGGTACAAAGTATCTGCAAGTTCTATTTGTCGAGCTTCGCTTAAGTACCTTGCCCTGTGCGCAAATGAAATCATCAGTCGTTGTTGTTCAGTATTCATTGGCGGTAAAGTAACGCTTTGTTTATCAAAATTAAAAAATAATGGTTTGGCTTTCTCAGGTTGATAAATAACCGTTGTACCTGCAACAATATCACCTATCCGCTTACTTTCATTATTTAACACCATTGATACTGCACCAATGACATAGAAGAACGGCAGAAAATCGACGAAACGAAATAAATTTCGTGTTAAAGAGCCTGAAAAAGAGATAGGTAAGCCGTTGTCATAAACTACTTTTAAACCAAACACTTTTTTACCCGGTGTAGCCCCTTTATATATTTCAAAAAGAACCGGGTAAAACCATTCGATTACGAAAAGAATGATAAACAACAGACCTTGTCCGAAAGTACCGAAATAATTGAAAATTAGAGCAGCAGCAATAAAAATGACAACTCGAATACAAAGATCTAGAAAAAAAGCATAGGTCCGGGCTGCCAAGCCCGCAGGGATGATTTCTATGTCTATACCTTCAGCCGTCTCAATGTGATAACTATTGGTGATCATGTATTAACAACTAAATCCATTTAATAATAAGCCTGTGCGTACGCCCAAATAATCAGGGATGCAATATGCGTCGTTATCCGCTATCAAAGACCATCCTTTTCTGAAGAGTAATGCTTAACTACAAAGAAAACAAAGTAAGCTTGAGCGTATCTATAGTTTGTGATTTTAGAAGAGTATGCCAAAATAAAACCGTGCAAGCCAAAAAAATTTCTCAACACATTTTTCATTACCAAATAAGTACTTGCACTCTGCACGCTGCACTTGCATAGTAATTTAATAGTAAATCGAAATTAAAAGTTTCTTCAGCCCAAAGGCAAGACGTCGTGGACTTAATAAAAAACTTCACTCTCACAAACCTTCATGGTATGCAGGTCACACTCAGCAACTATGGTGCGAGAATTTTATCTATAAAGGTACGCAACAAATCTAATCAGCTTATTGAAACGACTCTTAATCACCAAACTGATACTGAGATTAAAAATGATGTGTTTTATATGGGTGCTACATGCGGCAGAATTAGTAATCGTCTGAGCAAAGCTCAATTTTCAGTAGGTGAGAAAACCATAAAATTAGAAGCCAATGAAGGAGAAAATCTCTTGCATGGTGGTAAAGATAGCTTTAGCCATCGGTATTGGCAAGTCGATGAGCTGCAGAATAATAATGAAGATTCACAAATAATATTTAGTTTGTTTTCCGAAGATGGCGACCAAGGATTTCCGGGTAACTTGAACGCGAGGGTGAGTTACACATTAACAAAAACAAATGAGCTTCGGGTCGATTATTGGGCCCAAAGCGACGCTCTTTGCCCAATCAATATGTGTAATCATACCTACTTCAATCTTGGCGCGACCAGCATTGATGAGTTAAAACTCAGCGTAAAAGCAAAACACTACCTTCCCGTAGATGATAACAGTATCCCTACTGGCGAAATTAGAGTTTTGCCACCAGAACTTGATTTAATAAAAGAGCAGTTGCTTAAGCAAAAATTAAAAACACTCGATTTTGACCATTGCTATGTGCTGGAGAAGAATATGGCTTTTTCTGCACTTCTATCGTCTGAAGAACAAGGCATTGCAATGCTAATTAAAACAGATCAGGAGGCCTTGCAAGTTTATTCAGGTAATTATTTACCGCAAAAACATTCTGCGATAGCATTAGAAGCACAAGGTTTAGTCGATGCGCCAAATCAAGCGGGCTTTGCTTGCGATTGGGTTAGTCCTGATAACGATTATCGTAAATATGTCAGTTATCAATTTATAAAATATTAAAACAAACAAAGAGATGTTTGTATTATTAACAACAACTTGGTAGATTAAAAAGCCTAAAAGGCAATGTACTCATTATTAACATAAATAATTACATCAGGAGTGAGTTGTGAACCATAAAGTTAGGCTCGCAATAATACTGGTCGCCACGTGGGTGCTTTTATCGGGCATGTTCGAACCTCTTATGCTGGCGTTTGGCATTTTTTCAGTGGTGGTCTCGATGTGGATCACTTCTCGAATGCATAACATTGACCAAGAACGGTACACTTTTTTCGTGACCAGCAATTTTATCGTATTTATTTTCAAACTTGGCGTCAAAGTTGTGCAATCTAATATTGATGTTAGTTTAAGAATTTTAGGATTTAAGCCTGTAGAATCCACCTTTATTACCATTGATATGCCTTTTGAAAATGATGTAGCAAAAGTTTTGTATGCTAACGCTATAACACTGACACCAGGCTCTTCCAGTATCGCACTTTCTAAAAACACTTTGCTTGTGCATACTATCAGCAACCAAAATGCCGACGATTTGGCCAACAACGACATGCTTAACATCATGCCGAAACAATACGCGCTTACTCAAGTGGAAGTGAAAGACGAATGACCTTATATTTTTTAATTGCGGGCCTGGCAATAATGGTCGCAATGGCCTTAGGTGTATGCAGGGCTTTACTCGGGCCATCGGTATTCGACCGTATCTTAGCCGTTAATATGTTTGGCACCAAAGCCGTTTTATTGGTCGCTGTTTTTGCCTTTTATTCTGGACGACATGATTTATTGGATATTTCGCTGTTGTACTCCTTACTTAATTTTGTGGCGGTAATCGCGGCCTTGCGATTAGTAGAACGTGGAAAATATTTCGCCAATGCGTCTAGTGTTATTGTAGAAGACGAAGACATCCGTATGGAAAACACCGAATTATTAGCAAATACGGGTACTTCCGGTGAACCGACCGATAGTAAGGAGTCTGATAAATGATAGTAGAAATAATCAGCTTTTCACTCATAGGCTTGGGATGTGTGTTAGGGCTCATTGGTGGAATTGGCGTTGTGCGCTTGCCTGACACATATGCCAGACTACACGCCGTTGGAGTGACCGACACGTTATGTACATTTTTGATTTTGCTTGGGTTAAGTTTTCAAGCAGATTCATATATTGTTGTTGCTAAGTTAGTATTAATCTTTTTGTTTTTGGCTTTTACAAGTCCAGCGTCTTCATACGCACTAGCTAATAACGCGTGGCGATGGGGTCTGCGACATAACCAGAAGATACATGTACTAACTGCAGAACAAATCGCTGCCCAAGATGCGAAGAAAGCACAAAATAACAACCAAGAGGACGCATAATGAGCCTCATCATTAATTTAGTTTTGATGGTTTTTCTGTTAACTATCGCGTTAGCCGTACTGAAAACAAAACACTTATTCGCAATGGCCATGCTATTTGGCTTATATAGTTTATTGGTAGCTGGTCTTTTTGTCGTATTAGATGCGCCAGACGTGGCCTTTACAGAGGCGGCTGTTGGTACAGGAATTTCAACGGTATTGATGTTGGTTACGCTTGCGTCAATTAAAGACGGCCACGAAGCAGTTAGTACAGGTAAAACGAGACTTGGCCCCCTAATAATATGCTTAATGATGGGTGGTTTATTGATTTATGGCACTCATGATATTGCCGAATTAGGCGACATTCAAAGCGCGCCAAATCAACAAGTGGCCGCAAGGTACATTGAAAAAGGGCAAGAAGAGACCGGCGTACCCAATTTGGTCACGGCTGTATTAGCTAGCTACCGAGGTTTTGACACTTTAGGTGAAGTCACAGTTGTGTTGACTGCAGGCATAGGTGTATTAATGCTTTTGGGACAACGCCGTAAAATATATGTAAAAACAAAAGGAGGCAGTCGTGCCGAATGACCTCATTTTGAGAGTTGTCACAAAGTGGCTTTCTCCAACAATTATTTTGTTCGCACTGTATGTGCAATTTCACGGTGATTACAGCCCTGGAGGTGGTTTCCAAGCTGGTGTGATTTTTTCTACTGCCATTTTATTGTACGCATTAACGTATGGTCTAGATGCTGCGTTAAAAGTAATCCCAGAAATAGCCCTTAAGATAGGTGCAAGCGTTGGTGTTCTTTTATATGCGGGTGTTGGCGTGGTTTCAATGCTTAAAGGTGGTAATTTTTTAAATTACAGTGTGCTTGCAGAAAACCCGGTCACTGGACAGCATATTGGTATTATCATCATTGAACTTGGTGTGGGTATTACCGTGGCGTCGGTAATGATTTTGTTATTTTTTACTTTTGCAAGAAGAGTCGCACCAGAATGATTGAATACATTATTGGTCATATCAATTATTGGCTAATTATAGCCGTTATGATGGTAGGGTTATACACACTAATTAGTCGTTCTAATTTAGTAAAAAAACTGGCTGGCTTAGCCATGTTTCAAACCGCTGTTATTTTATTTTATGTCAGCATGGGTAAAGTGGCGGGTGGCACAGTGCCTATTGTAGACGCTGATTATCAGGTTTATTCAAACCCATTACCACAAGTGTTAATGTTGACCGCAATTGTCGTTGGTGTAGCAACTACAGCACTAGGCTTTGCGCTTATTATACGTATTAAAGAAACGTATAATAGCGTCGAAGAAGACGAAATAACTCGTATGGATAACATTGAAAATGATTGAACAACTCACTATTTTATTAGTGGTTATCCCACTGGTTTTGGCACCTATTACAGCCCTCTTTAAATCACATAAAATTGTTTGGTCAGTAACACTTTTCGTTTCAGTAAGCTGCCTAATCCTTTCGTCCATTATTCTTATTGATGTTATTGATGGAAAGCACGTTATTTATGAACTCGGAGGGTGGAGGCCACCATGGGGAATTGAATACAAAATTGATTCACTCAATGCATTCATTGCCCTAATTGTCAGTGCAATTGCTTGTGTTGCAACCATTTTTGCCTTGCAAAGTGTGCCTCGCGAAATTAGTAAAACAAATTTTGGCTATTTTTATGCTTCCTTTCAGTTGTGTCTACTGGGATTGTTAGGAATCGCGTTAACCGGTGATATCTTCAATTTGTTTGTGTTTTTGGAAATTTCTTCACTTTCTAGTTATGCCTTAATCAGCATGGGCCGGTCACGAAAAGCGCTTACCGCCGCATTTTCATACCTTGTCTTAGGAACCATTGGTGCTACTTTTTTCTTAATTGGCGTTGGTTTTTTGTATGCCGCATCCGGTAGCCTAAATATTGCCGATATTGCTGCTCGCTTTTCTGAATTTGAAGACATGCAATTGGTGATGACAGGTTTCATTTTTATTATTTTAGGATTGGGGTTAAAAGCGGCAATATTTCCCATGCATAGCTGGCTGCCAAATGCATATAGCCATGCTCCCTCAGTGGTTAGTATATTTTTATCCGCCACAGCGACCAAAGTATCTCTATATGCATTATTAAGGGTGCTGTTTGATCTTTATCCGCTTGCATACTGGCAAGCATTCTTATTACCGCAAATATTATTAGTGTTAGGCTGCGTTGCTGTGATTTATGGTTCATACAGAGCTTGGCAACAAATCGAACTCAAACGCTTACTCGCATTTTCTAGCGTGGCACAAGTAGGATATATCGTAATTGGAATATCGCTGCTAAATAACGACGGCTTGACCGCTGCAGTTATGCATTTATTTAACCACGCAATCATTAAAGCGACATTATTTATGGGTGCAGGTATAATTTTATTCCGCGCAAATACGACCATGTTGTCTGAACTTAGGGGCTTTGGTGGCAGTATGCCATGGACGTTTGCAGCTATCTGTCTAGCTGGTCTAAGCTTAATTGGCGTGCCTGGCACTGTAGGATTTGTAACTAAATGGTATTTGTTAAGCTCAGCGGTTTCTGAAGGCAAATGGATTGTAGTTGCAGCAATAGTTATTGGCTCTGTTCTTGCAATTGCGTATGTTTGGAAAATAGTCGAAGCGATGTACTTTAATTCAAAACGAAAAATGGTGATTCAAAATGTCAGAAGCGGTGACATCCGTGTTGCAAAAGCACCAATGAGCTTAAGTATTGCATTATGGATAGGTGCTATTGCATGTCTATATTTTGGGTTGTATACAGAAATACCTTATCAATCAGCCCAGTCTATCGCTGAAGCGCTGCTAAATACTCCTGCTATTGGAGGGAGTGGTTTATGAAATTACAAATTATGAACCCGATGTTAAAGAGTACTTGTCATGGTTGAACTTACTTATTGGCTCATGGCTAGTCTGTTGACACCTATTGTAGGTGCATTGGTCATCTCCCGTTTAGATAAATATGAAAACATCAGAGAGGCCATTACCCTAATTACCGCCTTGAGTTTGTTTGCGATAAATATTTATTTATATACTCAATTGGATAATGCACAGCAAGCTGGCTTTGTACTAGCAGAGCCTATCAATGGTTTATCAATATCGTTTGCGGTTAATGATTTTGGCGTAATGTTCGCTCTCATAGCAAGCGGCCTTTGGATTGCGACATCTATTTATGCAATCGGTTATATGCGTGCACACAAAGAGCAACATCAAACTCGCTTTTTCACACTATTTGCTGTGGCAATTGCGGGGGTTATGGCCGTAGCATTTTCTGAAAATTTATTTACCTTGTTTATTTTTTATGAATTTCTAACAGTATCAACCTACCCCTTAGTAACCCATTCAGGAACCCGCGAAGCCAAACGTGGAGGGCGGAAATATATTCTTATTTTAATGGGCTCTTCGATTTTATTTTTCTTACCTGCGATGATTTGGGTGTACTTTATAGCGGGAAGTTTAGAGTTTGTTGAAGGTGGTATTTTATCTGGTTCAATGGACCCTGCCTGGGTCTTACCATTACTGGTGCTCTTTATTCTAGGTATTGGTAAGGCGGGTGTTATGCCTATGCACAAATGGCTACCCTCAGCTATGGTTGCACCAACGCCGGTAAGTGCATTGCTGCATGCCGTTGCTGTCGTAAAAGCCGGGGTATTTTCTGTCGTTAAAGTGGTTGTTTTTATTTTTGGTACGGACTTTATAACAGAATCGGGCGCTAACACTATTTTACTATGGTTCCCCTTAGTCACGATTGTACTAGCTTCTTTTATTGCGCTAACCAAAGATAATCTGAAAGAGCGTTTGGCTTATTCTACTGTGAGTCAATTAAGCTACATTGTGCTTGGTGTGATGCTAGCAACCAAGAATGCTGTATTGGGCGCAGGTATGCACATTGCTATGCATGCTTTTGGTAAAATTGCGTTGTTTTTTGCTGCAGGTGCAATTTTGGTCACTATGCACAAAAAGGCCGTTAGCGATTTAGATGGTATGGGCCGCGCTATGCCTTTCACCTTTTTAGTATTTACCATAGGAACCTTTAGTATATTGGGTATTCCTTTCTTTGGCGGTATGTGGAGTAAATGGTATTTGCTAGCCGGCACCTTAGGTTTTGAAGGTAATGAGTTTATGTATTGGACTGTTTTGAGTGCCTTGGCTATTAGTACCTTGTTGAATACTTATTATTTATTAAGTATCCCAATGCGTGCATTTTTTATTCAGAACCCCTCTTACACTGATATTCAAGAAGCGCCAAAAGCCTGTTTAATTGGAATGGCAATTCCGACCATAGTGACTTTATATTTGTTTTTTGATCCGTCTATTTTCTACCAATTGTCATTAAGCTTAACAAAATAAGGTGCTATTAAATGCAAGATAAAACAAACAATAACACCAATTCTGACGAAGGCTTCTTTGATAAAGAGAGAAACGTCAACATTATCTTATATTCGTTTTATGCTATTTCAATTTTGTTGGTAGCTTTGGACTTTGTTGTACATCGTCACATTTATTTGGATTTTGAAAAAATACCTGCTTTTTATGCCATTTATGGCTTTGTAGCATGCACAGTGTTAGTTGTGTTAGCCAAGCTAATGCGACTTGGGCTAATGCGCGACGAAGATTATTACGACAAACGATTAGACGAAAAGCAAGAGGCTCAAAATAGTAAGGTTTCGGAGGGGCAATCATGAGTTATGAGATTCCTGCTTTTTTACCTTTTTTCCTCGCTGCAATTTTTGCCTGGTTAGCACCTGTTAAATGGCGTTACGCGCTTATTTTAGTACCTTTAATCAATGGTTTATGGTTGTTTTTCTCACAAGAGACTAGTGCATTTACAATCAATTTGCATATATTTCAGTTAGAAATAGTCAAAGTCGACAAACTATCTTTGCTTTTTGCGTATTTATTTCATATCGCATGTTTTCTTTGTTTGATATACGCACTTCATTTAAAAGATAAGATTCAAATAGTAGCAGGCTTAGCCTACGCTGGTAGTGCTGTGGGTGCCGTGTTTGCTGGTGATTTTTTGACTCTATTTATATTTTGGGAATTATTAGCCCTCACTTCTGCTTTCTTAGTATTTGCGCGACGCACCGAGGCTTCGCAAAGAGCAGGCATTCGCTACCTAATGATGCAAATACTATCTGGTGTCGCATTATTAATTGCGACCATTATGTATTATCAGAACACCGGTAGTATATCTATCGATTTTATAGGTTTAGGAAGCACCGCTTCCTACTTCTTCTTGTTTGCTTTTGGTGTAAAAGCCGCGTTCCCATTTTTGCATACATGGCTGACCGACGCATACCCTGAGGCAACGCCGGTTGGTACTGTTTTCTTATCTGCTTTTACGACAAAGGTTGCGGTTTATATGTTAGCTAGGACATTCCCTGGCGAAGATATGCTAGTTTATATTGGCGCAGCCATGACCTGTTTTCCTATTTTTTATGCCGTTATTGAGAATGACCTACGTAAGGTACTTGCCTATAGTCTAATTAATCAGCTCGGATTCATGGTGTGTGGAATAGGTATAGGAACAGCATTAGCATTAAATGGTGCCGTTGCACATGCATTTAACGATGTGATATTTAAAGGCTTGTTATTTATGACCATGGGCGCTGTACTTACTCGTGTTGGACATGTTAATGGCTCTGATTTAGGTGGATTGCACAAAACTATGCCTAAAACCACACTGTTTTGTATTATCGGCGCAGCATCAATCTCGGCGTTCCCTTTATTTAGTGGCTTTGTCAGTAAAAGTATGGTGATGGCCGCCATGATTGAAGCTGGTCACGAATACCTTTGGTTAATGCTATTGTTCGCTTCGGCGGGTGTATTTCATCATGCTGGCATTAAAATTCCTTTCTTTGCATTTTTCGCCCATGATAGCGGTTTGCGACCTAAAGAAGCTCCAACCAATATGTTAGTCGCTATGGGGATTGCTTCCGTATTATGTATCTTGATTGGCAGTTACCCTCATGTGTTGTATCAATTATTACCATGGGATAATAGCTATCAGCCATACGATTTAACCCATACGCTGACTCAACTACAATTACTGTTTTTCTCTGCCTTAGCGTTTGTGTGGTTAAATAAAATGGGACTCTACCCGCCTGAATTAAAATCAGTCAATTTGGATTTTGAGTGGTTTTATCGAAAGGTATTCCCGCGAACGGGCAATATGATAAAGCATGCGGCTAATAAATCGACTACAGCAATAACGACTGGGGTACAAACAGCGATTAGCAAGCTTCCCGTCATGCATAGAGACGCCGATGCGAATGCCGCAACACTTACCTTTAGAATGGCAATCGGATTTGTCATACTAGCGCTGGTGGCCTTTATGACTGAGTTTTTGTAAGCACAAACAATTATGTAGTTCGTTAAATATGATTATAAGTCTTAGCTAAATAAAGGTAGGCCTGCAATACCCATCACCAACACCCACGAGGCAAAAAACACTTTTAGTTTTGCAGGTGAGAAGTAAAGCACCACATATTTGGCGAGCATTCCTCCAATGATAGCGCCTGCACCTGCGAAGGCGACTATTTGCCAATATACGGCATTAGATATTAAGATGTGATAAAAGATCGCTGCTTGCACACTAAACGCCGATACCATAACAGCTAGTGCTATAGCAAAAGTCACATTGAAACCTCTAAGTATCAAATAGACTGCCACTAGCTCGCCGACACCTACTGATAACCATGCTGTTATAACGCCACCCAAAATAGCAGTCAATATTAAGGCTAAGATGTCGAGCTTTTGAATGCTAACTTGTATTGCTTCACGCTTCATCAAAGGTATAGACAAATATATAGCGATCGCTAATACTATTGAGAAAATACCAAAATAAACGTGTAATTGGTCCTGAACAAGGCTGGTATAATCACCCAAAGCATATTGGGCGATTAAAATACCGACAATTGAGCTCGGCACTATATACAACAGTGCTTTTGGCAAAGGCGACCACTCTTTATTATCAGGCAAATTTCTATAATGCCAATACCACGTTATTGCGCCTGCCGTCATACCACAACACTGAATAGCGAAACTGGTAGCCACTATGGTTTCGCTCGACAAGGATAGCTGATTGAAAAAAGGAACGAACACAACGCCGCCGCCGGCCCCTGTAGCATTAGCGAATATTGCGCCTATCACCCCTAAAATAGTAAAACCAACATAATCAATAATCACCGCTAGGGTAAAATTGAAGCAGAGTAAGCCTATCCATACAGTTAGCAAGACACATTTTATAGGGTGCTTCTTGAATAAACTAAACAAACCGCGTAACAATAAGACTCCTCAGCGTTAAACGTAAAGTGTTGTTGGAACTATGAACTAAATTCAGTGTAAATAGATACTAAATTAGAATGAGCATGGATTATACCCAAGGTTTCAAAATATGGTAGTGACGCAGCAACAAGATGCACAAACAATAATAACCCTATCACCAAATCAGTCTGCCACTTGGCAACAAACTAAATGGGTCATTATTGTGATGGTTGTTTTTGTAATGATTATCGCACTTGCATGGACCTTTGTAGGCGCATGGATAGTACTACCCTTTGCTGGGTTCGAAGTTGGCTTGTTTGCTCTTCTGATGTACAAAGTATCTCGCTTTACTTACAGCAAACAAATAGTCACCATAGAAAAAGAGAAAGTGATTGTTGAGATGGGCATATTTAAACGACAATCCCGCGTCGAGGTGCCACGGCACGATACTGATTTTTATTATTCTGAGACCGAAAATAATTGGGAGTTACCTAGGATTGCAATTTGTCACAAACAGAGCAAACTAGTCATTGGTGAATTTTTAAATTTAGATGATAGAAAAGTATTAAAAGACGCCTTAGAATCGGCTGGGGTTATTTTATTGCGCAATCGGTGGTGGCAGATGTCATGATCTAAAAGACAATGCGGTCTTAAACCACCTTGCCTTTTTATCTCGCTTAATTAAGCTAATTTGCTACTAAGTTCAGCGGCAATATCAGCAACCGCTTGTGTACCATCAACACTCAGATAATCGCATAATCCCTGTTTTGCTGCACTTTGATAAAAATCAATTAAAGGTTTAGTTTGCTCGTGATATACACCCAAGCGTTTGCGCACAGTTGCTTCTTGATCATCGTCGCGAATAACTAAGTCATCACCACTGACATCGTCCTTACCTTCTTGTTTAGGAGGATTATAAACAACGTGATAAACGCGGCCTGAAGCAGGATGAACACGTCGTCCTGACATCCTATCGACTATCACGCTGTCAGGCACGTCAAACTCAATACAGTAATCTACCGCAATTCCCGCATCTTGCATCGCTTCTGCTTGCGGAATGGTGCGCGGAAAGCCATCTAACAAGAAGCCTTTCTCACAATCTTTTTGGGCGATTCGCTCTTTGACTAGGCCGATGATGATATCGTCTGATACTAACTGTCCAGCATCCATCACTTTTTTAGCAGCCAGCCCCATTTCAGTGCCTGCTTTTATTGCAGAACGCAACATATCACCCGTCGATATTTGCGGTATTGCAAACTTTTCCATTAAAAATTGAGCTTGTGTACCCTTACCTGCACCCGGTGCACCAAGAAGAATAATACGCATTGAGCGTCCTCCAAATCATAAAGAAATAAACCGTGAGAAACTCTACATGCTCATGTCGGCCTACACAAGCAATAATCATCTAAATTGTTCATACTTTAGCCTAAGATTTAAATTACCTTTTTTAGCAAAAGGTCTTACCAATAGCAAATCAATTTGTAAATAAAAAGAGTTAGCTCTTTAGAGAAACTAACTCTTTATCCTACTGATTTATATAAAATAATAAACCAACGTTTTCCTATTATTCTATAACACAAACTTATTTTGTTAAGTTGCTCAATAAACTGTTCAAGTTTTTCACAAACTCAGCAGGTTCTTTCAAACTCCCTTGCTCAGACAATGCAGCTTGATCGAACAGAACTTGGGTCCATTGAGTAAATTGGTCTTCGTCTTGCACATCAGCAATTAGCTTAACCAAATTATGGTCTGGATTCAGTTCAAAATTATATTTAGGTTCAGGTACAGCTTGCCCAGCAGATTGCATAAGTTTTGCCATTTGAGTAGTCATACCATCGTCAGTTGCCACAATGCAAGCTGGAGAGTCTGTCAATCGGTGTGTAAACTTAACCTCTTCTACTTTATCACCTAATGATTTTTTCGCTCTTTCTAGCACGCCTTCAACTGCTTTTTCTGCTTCTTCTTGGGCTTTTTTAGTATCATCATCGTCTAAATCACTTAAATCGACATTTGCACCTGCTGCTGATTGCATTGTTTTGCCATCAAATTCAGTTAAATGCGACATAAGCCATTCATCAATGCGTTCGCCAAGCAAGAGTACTTCTATGCCTTTTTTACGAAATACCTCTAAATGAGGGCTGGTGCGAGCTGCTTGATAAGAATCAGCAGTAACATAATAAATTTTATCTTGCCCTTCTGGCATGCGAGAAATGTAATCTGCCAATGAAACCGTTTGCTCATTGTTTTCATTGTTAGTTGAGGCAAAACGCAACAAGGCAGCAATTTTTTCTTTGTTCGCAAAATCTTCCGCAGGCCCTTCTTTCAAAACATTACCAAATTCATTATAAAATGATTGGTAAGTTTCAGCGTCTTTCTTTGCCATTTTCTCAAGCATACCTAAGACCCGTTTAGTACAGCCTTGACGTATTGCTTGAGTGATTTTGTTGTCTTGCAGTATTTCTCTAGACACATTTAAGGGTAAATCATTTGAATCGAGTAGACCCTTTACAAAACGTAAGTATGTTGGCATGAACTGCTCAGCATCATCCATAATAAATACGCGCTGTACATAAAGCTTTAAGCCGCTGCTTTGCTCTCTATTCCATAAATCAAAAGGTGCTTTAGACGGTATATAAAGTAAGCTTGTGTACTCCGTTTTTCCTTCAACCTTATTGTGTGACCACGTTAGTGGCTCAGCATAGTCGTGTGATACATGCTTATAAAACTCAGTGTACTCTTCTTTGCTAATATCAGACTTATCTCGCGTCCAAAGGGCCGTTGCTTTGTTAACCGACTCCCATGCTGCTTCTGTTCCGGGAATCTTCTCGCCATCTGGGCCTTCACTTTCCTCAACAGCCTCTTTGAAAAATTCTACAGGAATACTAATATGATCAGAGTATTTAGTGATGATAGAACGCAAACGCCAATCATCTAAAAACTCTTTTTCTTCTTCCTTGATGTGTAAAATAATTTCTGTACCGCGGTCCGCTTTTTCAATATCTGCAACAGCAAAGTCACCTTCACCTTCTGATATCCATTGAACGCCTTGATCAGGACCTGCGCCAGCAACTCGGCTATTCACCGTAACTTTATCGGCAACAATAAACGCTGAATAAAAACCAACCCCAAACTGGCCTATTAGCTGAGAGTCTTTTGCCTGATCGCCTGACAACTGACTGAAAAAATCTTTTGTACCAGACTTCGCAATAGTGCCTAAATTCTTGATAATATCTTCTTTATTCATTCCAATACCATTATCTTTAATCGATAAGGTACCTGCTTCTTTGTCAACGCTAACGCGTACACTTAACTCACCATTGCCTTCAAACAACGAGTCGTCTGACAAAGCTTTAAAACGAAGCTTGTCAGCAGCATCAGCTGCATTTGAAACAAGTTCACGTAAGAAAATTTCTTTGTTGGAATATAAAGAGTGAATCATTAATTGAAGTAATTGCTTTACTTCAGTTTGAAAACCATGGGTTTCGTGTTGGACTGTCTCAGCCATAGCCAAGGAACTCCTTTATTGTAGTGGTTGAATCAATAATTGATAAAAACGTTGTCAGGAGTATTTGAGGGCTATTAATCGCTTTTCAATAGGAAATAGAGAGAATATTTCAGAAATCTCGACGTCCAGTAAAGGCATGAGTAAGGGTATTACCATCTATGTATTCGAGTTCACCACCCACTGGCACTCCGTGTGCGATACGAGTAGTTTTGATATTTTGCTTTTTACACATTTGTGAGATGTAGTGAGCTGTTGCTTCACCTTCTACTGTGGGGTTAGTCGCTAATATTACTTCTTTGACTGCATCTTGTGTCAGTCTTTGTTGAAATACGTCTAAACCTATCTCTGCGGGCCCCATGCCGTCTATGGGTGACAAATGCCCCATCAATACAAAATAAGTCCCTTTAAACTGAAGTGTTTGTTCTATAGCTATTACGTCTTGCGGCGATTCCACTACGCATATATCGCCGTTATCAATACGGCTAGGATTGCTACAAATACCACACAATTTACTTTCCGTGAAAGTACGACATTGTTCACAGTTACTAATATGCTCCATTGCATTGTGTAATGCTTGGCTTAATTTCAATCCACCTTCTCGATTTCGTTCGAGCAAAGAAAATGCCATTCGCTGAGCACTTTTAGCACCTACGCCGGGCAAACACTTAAATGCGACAACTAGCTCGTCGATAAGAGGACTGAATGACATATGATTCCTTGTTGACCCGTGTTTTATAAGGCAAATAAAGTTCAGTTATGGGGCAAATACAACAGCACTGGCGTTATGTTATACATAATAGGTTTCAGTGACCTTCGCGTCAATACGCAAGTCTGGCATACCGGATAAACACGCTATAATTGCATGTATTAAATGTGAAACAAGCACCAGTAATGAATATTATAATGATTAAAGTAAGTAGATTATTATCAATCACCAATTGCTCTATATGCAAAAAAACACTACTCTTAATGATATCGCCATTTTTTATTTGAGTGGCGCATTATATTGCAGTACATTTTGATTTTGTATATTTTATCGTTCTAGCGAAGTCTTATAAGTAAACGTCTAAACAATATTCGAAGGAAAATTAATGGAATCATTAAAAATCGTAGACTACATGAATCGACGCCCAGTTAAATTAACTGTGAACATGCCGGTCGCTGAAGCGGTTGAAATGTTACTTGTTAGTAAACAAACAGGTGGGCCAGTTGTAGATGTTAATAATCGAGTTATTGGTTTTTTGTCTGAACAAGACTGCATAAGTCAAATGATTACATCGAGTTATTATCGAGAGCAAGTTTGCAAAGTTTCAGAAATAATGAAAACGCCGCCTTTAACATTTAAGGCTTATGATTCAATTTTAGAACTCGCACAAAGAATGCTAACCGAGAGACCAAAAGTATATCCGGTTGTAGACGACGATATGACTTTACTAGGAACAATTAACCGCAGCGACGTTTTACATGCAATTGATGTTCAACTACACGACGGCTATAAAGATAAGTTATAAATGGACTAAAAAATTAAAACGGCATCTTGAAACCAGGGGGCAAACCCATGCCACCTGTAACTTCACCCATTTTCTCTTGGGTCGTTTCTTGCACACGCCTCACCGCATCATTCAACGCAGCGGCAACTAAGTCTTCAAGCATTTCTTTATCTTCTTCCATCAAAGAATCGTCAACATCAACGCGCCTAACATTATGGTTACATGTCATCACAACCTTCACAAGGCCTGCACCAGACTCCCCAGTCACCTCTAAACTGGCAAGATCCTCTTGCGCTTTTTGCATTTTAGCTTGCATTTGTTGGGCCTGTTTCATCATATTGCCCATGCCACCTTTAAACATAATTACCTCTTCTATACCTGATACAAAACTATGAGTTGTACTAGCGTGCTACGATACTATTTTCAATAATCTCTGCGTCAAACGCTTTTTTCAATTCCTGAATTCCTTCATCAGTTTCGACAATTTCACGCGCATATTTTAATCTTATTTCGTCGATACGAGTTTGAATTTCAAACGGCGTATTTTTAACCTTATTTAAATCAATTTCAACTTCAAAATTTTGACCAAATAACTTACTCAATTTTTCTTTTATACTTGCAAGCACCGAATCATCTGCCAAGTGCTTATTGTTTGCATCTATCTTAAGTTTTAATGGATTTGAAAGTTCTGAACAATTTGCATGCAATAATAATTGCCTAGTGAAGGCTTGAATGTTTGTTGAATCCACAAAAGCGCTCCATTCATCAACTTGCGCCGCATTAATCAACTTATCGCCATTTGCTAAAACCGCATGCAATGTATTGCTGTGTTGTGTGGTGTCGAACACCGTGAATTGGTGACCAAGAGAATACTGATTACTCACCGCTGGAAGTGAAGCGATGTCTTGGGTAGCTTTAGGCTTTTTTCCGCCTGAATCTCCACTAAGGTCTTCACCAAACAAATCATCTAATTGTTTACTTTGCTGCAGCACTGCCAGTGTATTGTCAGGTGTTTCTTCTGGATCAGTACCTTGAATTGGTTTGGATGCAAAAACCTCATCATCCTCGTGAGGCATAAGTGTTTCCGCTTCCGGCGCCTCGGGTGACATAGTAACATTACTTGTCGACATATCGGCTGCTATATCAACTGGGATATCGTTAGCATACTCTACATGTTCATCAATACGATTGTCGTTATGATATTCGTCTTGATTGTGAGCATCGCTAGCGGTTACAGCAAGGTTTGTATCTGAGCCAGCAGAATTTGGGTTATCAATTTGCTCGACTAGCGTAGTTTCAATTGCTGAGTCAGAAGACAAGGTGTTATTTTCTTTTTGCAGTGATTCGGCGCTAAGACTTTGTTGGATAGTATCGTTAACAACATTCATTGAAGCGTCGCTTTTTAAGGCATCTACATCTAGGTCAATCTTTTGAGCAGGCGAAAATGCAAGCATCCGCAGTATCGTCATCTGCAACCCCATGCGGCCGTCAGGAGCATGAGGCAAGTCTTTCTTACCGTTAAGCGCTATTTGATAAAGCATTTGAACATGTTGAGCAGATAAGTTCTTTGATAAAACATGGATGCCTTTTGCAGAATCGGATTCAAGTTTACATATTTCTGGTACTATCTGACTTAACGCAATTTGATGAAGAAGACCCACTATTTGAGATAATACTTGAGTAAAATCAGAACTTTGGTCACAAAGGCTATCGAGCTGAGCAAGTGCTTTTTGCGAATCTTTCTCGCAAATATATTTGACCAGTTTAAGTATTTGGTTTTTATCTAACAAACCTAACATGTTTGCTACTATTGCATGACTTACTCTGTTGTTACCCTGCGCAATAGCTTGGTCAGTAAGGCTGAGTGAGTCCCGAATACTGCCTTGAGCCGCTTTTGCTATTTGTGCCAGTGCGTTATCTTCAAAAGGAATATTTTCATGTTTTAAAATGTGTGCTAAGTGAGCTTGAATTTGTTCTTTACTCAATGCGCGAAGACTAAACTGTAAACAACGAGACAGAATGGTAACAGGTAACTTTTGAGGATCGGTGGTAGCCAATAAAAATTTGACATGTTCAGGGGGTTCTTCCAAGGTCTTTAACAAAGCATTAAAGCTGTGTTTTGATAGCATATGTACTTCATCTATCAAATAAACCTTATACTTACCGCGAGTTGGCCTGTATTGCACGTTGTCTAACAATTCGCGTGTATCTTCGACTTTTGTCCTCGAAGCGGCATCTATTTCTAATAAATCAACATAACGTCCATCAGCAATATCGATGCAAGTATTGCATTTGCCGCATGGATTGGCGCTTTGCCCTTCTTCACAGTTTAAACTTTTCGAAAAAATTCTGGCAATGGTCGTTTTACCAACACCACGGGTGCCGGTAAATAAATAGGCGTGATGAAGTTTATCGTTTTGCAATGCATTTGATATTGCATCAACAACATGCTGTTGGCCCACTAATTCAGGAAAAATTTGAGGGCGCCATTTTCTTGCCAGAACCTGATAGCTCATTGGCTAATTAATCTCCTTCAAATTCGCAAATACAATAAGACGTAATACCCGCTTCTAAGAGTCGTTTTTCTCCGCCAATGTCTGGTAACGAAATAATAAAGCCAGCGTACTCTACAATCCCGCCTAAACGCCGAATAAGATTGGCTGTCGCGATCATTGTTCCGCCTGTGGCGAGCAAATCATCAATCATCAGGACTTTATCACCAGGATTAATCGCATCTTTATGAATTTCCAACTCGTCAGTGCCATATTCTAGTTCATAGGATTCTGAAATAACCTCTCTAGGTAATTTCTTTGGCTTGCGCACTGGTACGAAACCTACACCAAGTTCAAGTGCCAATGGGGCTCCAAACAAAAACCCCCGTGCTTCTGTACCTACAATTTTATCAAATTGATGTTCAACATGATGCTCTTTAAGTAAATCGATACAAGCTTGAAACGCATCGTGTTGTTGCAAAACACTGGTAACATCACGAAAGAGAATACCCGGCTTTGGGTAATCAACAATAGTCGTTACCGCGTCTTTGATTAGTTCTTTGGACACTTTATTTCCTTGAATGTACAGAAACTTATTATTTTAAGTAAGAGCGTAAAGTACTCAAATAAATATGGTGCGCAAAACCCATGCAATAATATGGAGTAAAGGAAATGCGACCAAGGCTCCTACGATACCGAAAAAATACCACCAGTTAAAGACTTCTTTGAATTCGGATTGATCACTCATTATTGACCTCAGCAAATAGTTTCGAAATAAGCGCTAAATTAGGTGGCGTAGTGTACGTGAAAGAAAGCGAAAAAAATAGCAAGTAACGCGTTATATAGCGTATATTTTACCAACAACATGTATAGTCTGATTTGCATTTATATCGTGGTAAAAAATATGTTGGTTAGCTATAAAAACATGTAGTAAAAAACAATACGAGTAGAAAATAGATAAGTTTGTTAACTTTCAATTTGATGCTAGACATGTGCTTTTCAAAACAGTCTATTTTATATGATTTAACCAATGCTTTTGCATTTCATCAAAAAGAAAAAGAAATGGTCTTTCATCTAACCCTTCAATATTTTTAAGTGAGTAAGCTACTGCCTCTAGCGTAGAAAGTTGCTCTGCTCGCTTAGCCTTTCTAATAATAAATTTTTGTTTAGGTGGGCTATCAAAATGATAAGACTTAAACTTGTTAAAGTTCTGGTTTTGATTAAAAATTGAATACGCTTGCGACCAACTTCCATCAATAACTAGTAGGTTCTTAATGTCATTCTCGACAGTAGAGTTCGATTTGATATCTAATGCCACACTATTAGGATTGGGATAAATGATAGCGGTGTCTTCTGTATTTAGTTGACTTAGTAGTAAGTCAACACTTTCCTTATCTTTGGCATTAATTACCTTAATATTAGCAGATAATAAATGTAGCAGTCGCACCGTGCTTTTGGCATGACGCTTTTCTTTTGGATGTTGAAATATATACACATTTGTCGTTATATGGACAGGCTCAATGGCATGACAGACACATGTGTTTATGGGATAGCGACATTGAGTACAATAATCTCTATACATTCTTTCATTCACCCCCTTATCGAAAAACACTATACAATTTTCAAGTACTGTAGTTAAACATAATTGGAGCTAAATTCGTAAAAATAATGTAACCGATAGCCTCTATAGAAAACTAAGTTCAATAGTCAAAACTATTAAAGATATAAATTAAGGCAATGTCTATTTTGGTGAAGTAGGTAAACTTGATAACCTGTTTATCATAGAATACGCTCTGATGAAAAATAACTTTGGAGCCTCACAAAAAGCGCGTAGTAAAAAACCCGTTGCTCTGTATA